>NZ_QNUL01000019.1 GCF_003383615.1 Dyadobacter luteus | reverse complement strand
AGATCGTCGAAAAGATTTCTGAGTCAGCGGACAATGTAATTTCCTTGACGTGCTTTCCTTACATTAAAAATACGTCAGTATAATTCTGATTTAGTATTACATGCCTGACGGCATTTTGCTGTAATTCTCATCAAAACATGTACTACCAATATTATATGCCTGACGGCATTCTCACAATGATGTCATTATTGTTTATACATATTAGTGGCTGAGTACTCAGAAGACATGGGTAAAGATATATTCCAATTCTCTATAAGGTTGAAATGAAACCCAACCGCTCACTCAATACTTCCCCTCCATCATTAGTAAGTAATTGTATTTCAAATCTTTATGTAATCAAATTCTCTTACTAAAACTTCAACAAAAATGCTTCAATCAAAATCAGTGTTAGCTGCGGTGCTGATGGCCGGGCTGTAGGGTTCCTATTCCAAAAAAGGAATCTTTTGTCGCAGTTGATTACCTTTCAAAAAGTGAGGCACTGCCAACATTATAGCTTGTAGCCACTACAAGCAATCATACATAGTCCTCCTAACAGTATCCCAGACAGTATTCGACAATAGTACTAGTATTATTATATCAAAATCGCGTAGCGATGCAATTTTGGTAGAAATATATAACCATAACCACCTCATAAATCCCGTTAGGGATGTAACTCATAAATACCAGATCACATATCCATTGCTCTACCGATATTACATGCCTGACGGCATTTTGCTGTAATTCTCATCAAAACATGTACTACCAATATTATATGCCTGACGGCATTCTCACAATGATGTCATTATTGTTTATACATATTAGTGGCTGAGTACTCAGAAGACATGGGTAAAGATATATTCCAATTCTCTATAAGGTTGAAATGAAACCCAACCGCTCACTCAATACTTCCCCTCCATCATTAGTAAGTAATTGTATTTCATATCTTTATACAATCAAATTCTCTTACTAAAACTTCAACTAAAATGCTTCAATCAAAATCAGTGTTAGCTGCGGTGCTGATGGCCGGGCTGTTGGGCTGCTGCGCCAAAAAGGACGAAGGCCAACCCCGAACGCCCAAACAATATGCCATCGAAGATCTGGCGAGTAATCTGTCTATCTCTGCGGCTGGTTTCAATAGCGACGAATCCAAAGTGTTGGTGAGCAATAATGCATCCGGGATTTTCAATGTATACGAGCTCAATATTGCGGATACAACTTCCAAACCGCTTACTGCTTCCAAAAAAGAATCATTTTTCGCGGTGGATTATCTACCTAAAAGCGAGCAATACATTTATTCGGCAGATCAGGGAGGTGATGAAAACACACATCTTTATCTGAAAAGTAAAACCGATTCCACAGTTAAAGACCTGACGCCCTGGCCCAAAAGTGCGAATAGTTTTGCGGGATGGAGCGACGACAAAAAGGCGATGTATGTGAGCAGCAACCAACGCGACCAAAAATATTTCGATATCTGGAAACTGGAAACGGCATCATGGAAACCGACACTGCTTTTTGAAAATAAAGAAGGATACAGTCCGTCGGGTATCAGTAAAAGTGAACGTTACATCGCACTTACAAAAGAAATCACTGCAGATAAAAATGATCTTTACCTGTACGACCGCAATACAAAAGCGACCAAACGCCTGAGCAACGACAATGAAGCAACCTGGTATCCGCTGGCTTTTGAGAAAAACGACAGCATTATGTATTATGCCACCAGCGACGGCAGTGAGTTTAGCTACATCACCAAATACAATATCAATAGCGGGAAAGCCGAAAAATACTTTGAGGATAAATGGGATGTGGTCAATATGAGTTTGAGCGAAAATGAAAAATACCACACTATTTTCATCAATGACGATGGTAAAAACAAAGTATTACTGTTTGACCACGCCACGGGCAAGGCGGTCAGTTTCCCTGATATCAAGGATGCAGATGTCTTAAATGTCATTATTTCACCAAGTGAAAACAACCTGCTATTGACGGTCGGGAGCAGTACCAGTCCAGCCAATTTGTACACCTATAACATTGAGAAAAAAGAACTGAAACAGCTGACCTCTACACTCAACAAAGCCATTGATGAAAATGATCTGGTCAAAGCTGAAGTTGTCAGATTCAAATCTTTCGACGGTAAAGAGATTCCAGCCATTTACTACAAACCTTTACAGGCAAGCAAAGATACAAAGGTACCGGCACTGGTGTGGGTACATGGCGGTCCGGGCGGGCAGAGTCGTGTGGGATTCAGCAACTCCATACAATATCTCGTGAATCATGGCTATGCGGTGCTGGCTGTCAACAACCGCGGGAGCAGCGGCTACGGAAAGACGTTCTATAAAATGGATAACAAAGACCATAGCAACGGAGATTTGAAGGATTGCGTGTGGGGTAAAAAGTGGCTCGCCAGTCAGGATTATATTGATAGCAGCGCGATCGGGATTTACGGTGGGAGTTATGGAGGCTGCATGGTACTGGCAGCACTTGCTTTTCAGCCGGAAGAATTTAAAGTAGGCGTCGATTTGTTCGGTGTTGCTAACTGGCTGAGAACATTGAGAAGTATTCCTCCCTACTGGGAAGCGGCCAGAAAAGCGCTGTATGACGAATTGGGCGACCCTTCAACGGCAGACAGTGTGCGCTTAAAAAGTATCTCTCCGTTGTTCAACTATGAAAAAATCAAAAAGCCACTTATCGTATTTCAAGGCGCTAATGATGTAAGGGTTTTGAAGGTGGAAAGCGATGAGATTGTGGCAGGTGTGAAGAAAAACGGAGTGCCTGTGGAATATGTGGTTTATCCGGATGAAGGGCATGGCTTTGTGAAAAAGGAAAATCAGATTACCACTTCAAAAAAGACGCTCGATTTTCTGGACAAATACCTCAAACCTAAGACCACTGAAAAGGCAGGTTAAGCTTCCTGAAGGGATTAAATTATTTCGATAAAAAATAGTCAGAGGGATCGGTGTACGCCGATCTCTTTTTTGTAAACTCCTAGTGCTTAGTCAGATCAGCCCATTACGTTATACCGCTTTAACAACTCATCATTTTTTGCACACTTTTTTCTCTCAGAAATACACAATCGATTATAATACAATGAATTAAAAATTATTTCGGGAAACTTATTTAACGTATACAGCATCAGAAATAGTAAATGTTTAAATTTGTAAATATACAGTCTTCACAAATCCTACACCATTTTACACACCAAATGGAAATCGAAAAGACCCCGCAAACAGCACAAACTTATACTAGCGAAGAGGCGTTTCAGGCTTCACTTCAATACTTTAAAGGAGATGATTTGGCTGCCCGTGTATGGGTAAACAAATATGCTCTTAAAGATTCTTACGGCGCCATCTATGAGGCTACTCCAAACGACATGCACCGCCGCATTGCGAAAGAGATAGCGAGAATAGAAGTACGTTACCCGAATCCTCTGAATGAGGACGAAATCTTCGATCTGATCAAAGATTTCAAATATATCATTCCGCAGGGAAGTCCGATGACCGGAATCGGTAACCCATTCCAGATTGCTTCGTTGTCCAATTGTTTCGTGATCGGCAATGGTTCTGCTGCCGACTCTTACGGAGGCATTATGAAAGTGGACCAGGAGCAGGTTCAGCTGATGAAACGCCGCGGAGGTGTGGGGCATGATTTGTCGCACATACGCCCGAAAGGTTCTCCTGTTAAAAACTCCGCACTTACTTCAACGGGTATAGTACCGTTTATGGAGCGCTACTCGAATTCGACACGTGAAGTGGCGCAGGATGGTCGTCGGGGTGCACTGATGCTTTCTGTCGCGATCAGACACCCGGATTCAGAGAACTTTATTGACGCCAAAATGGAAGCTGGTAAAGTGACGGGAGCCAACGTTTCCGTTCGTATCGACGATGAATTTATGAAAGCTGTTGAGGCCGGTAATTCCTATCAACAGCAATATCCGATCAACAGCACAAGTCCTTTATACCAGAAAAATATAGATGCCAACGCATTGTGGAAGAAAATTGTCCATAACGCATGGCGTTCGGCTGAGCCAGGAATTTTGTTCTGGGATACCATCATCCGCGAGTCAGTTCCTGACTGTTATGCTGATCTTGGGTATGAAACGGTATCCACAAATCCTTGCGGAGAAATTCCATTGTGCCCGTATGATTCGTGCCGTTTGCTGGCGATCAATTTGTTTTCTTATGTTGAAAACCCTTTCACCGAAGAGGCTAAGTTCAACTGGGAGTTGTTCAAAAAACATATTGGTGCAGCACAGAGAATGATGGACGACATCATTGATCTGGAACTTGAAAAGATTGATTCCATTCTGCAGAAAATTGATGAAGATCCGGAAGATGCAGAAATCAAACGTACTGAACGTAATCTTTGGTTGAATATCCAAACCAAAGCGAAAGAAGGACGCAGAACGGGAATCGGTATCACAGCAGAAGGTGATATGCTTGCCGCACTAGGACTCAGATATGGCAGCGAAGAAGGAACAGCGTTCTCTGTTGAAATTCATAAAACAGTTGCCATCGAAGCTTACAGGGCATCTGTACGTACTGCAAAAGAGCGTGGAGCGTTTACAATATTCGATGCAGACAGAGAAAAAAATAATCCGTTCATTCTCCGACTTAAGGAAGCCGATGCACAGCTGTATTATGAAATGTTGGAGTACGGCCGCAGAAACATTGCGTTGCTGACAATTGCTCCTACAGGAACAACCAGCCTGATGTCGCAAACCAGCTCGGGTATTGAACCGGTATTCCTTCCTGTATATAAAAGAAGAAGGAAAGTGAATCCGAACGACAAGGACGTTCGTGTGGATTTCGTGGATGAAGTAGGTGATTCATGGGAAGAATATATTGTTTTCCATCATCGTTTCAAGCAGTGGATGGAAATCAATGGTTATGATATCACCATCAATTATTCAGAAAAGGAACTGGAAGAAATTGTTAAAAAATCGCCTTACTATAAAGCGACTTCCAATGACGTAAACTACCTGAATAAGGTGAAAATGCAGGGAGCTATTCAGAAATGGGTAGACCACTCCATTAGTGTGACCATTAACATGCCGAATGACGTGACAGAGGAATTGGTGGGCGAATGTTACATGGAAGCGTGGAAAGCAGGTTGCAAAGGTGTGACTGTATACCGCGACGGTTCACGCTCGGGTGTATTGATCTCAACAGATGACAAGCAAAAGGAACCTGAAGTGGTAGCCAATACCCCTTTCCCGACGATCAGACCGCAGGTTCTGGAAGCTGAAGTAGTTCGTTTTCAAAACAAAAAAGACAAATGGATCGCATTCATCGGATTAATTGATGATCAGCCTTATGAAATTTTTACCGGGTTTGCAGATGATGAAGACGGTATTCTGATCCCAAGATGGGTTGATGAAGGTTTGATTATCAAAAACCGTGAGGCGGACGGAAGTTCCCGTTACGATTTTCAATATAAAAACACAAGAGGTTATAAAACGACGATTGAAGGGCTGTCGCACAAGTTCAATCCTGAATACTGGAATTATGCCAAACTGATTTCGAGTACACTACGCCACGGTATGCCAATTGAAAAAGTGGTGGATCTGATCAGCAGTTTGCAACTGGACGAGTCCATCAATACCTGGAAAAACGGTGTAGCACGCGCCCTGAAACGTTATGTACCGGATGGAACGGAAGTGAAAAAGCAGAGCTGCCAGAATTGTAATTCGACTAACCTGATGTATCAGGAAGGTTGTCTGACATGTAAGGATTGCGGGAGTTCGAAGTGTGGGTAAAATAAATCGGGTCAGAATTGTACAATTCTGACCCGATTTATTTTATGGTTTCTGTCAAGATTTATTTCGTCTCCTCAACCACCCCAAGGTAATTATAAGGGCTGATTCCTCTCAATTCCTCACGAATTTCTTCAGACACATCAAGCGTTTCAACGAACCTTGAAATTGACTCGTGTGTGATTTTTTCGTTTGTACGCGTTAGTTCTTTCAAGGCTTCATAGGGTTTCGGATAACCTTCACGGCGCAGAATAGTCTGGATAGCCTCTGATACTACAGCCCAGTTATCTTCCAGTTCTGCTTTCAGTATTTCGCCGTTCAACTCCACTTTACCTAATCCCTTAATTAAAGAATTGAGCGCGATGCACTGATGTGCAATTGGAACACCAATGTTACGAAGTACAGTGGAATCTGTAAGATCGCGTTGTAAACGGGAAACAGGCAATTTTGCTGCAAAGTGCTCGAACAACGCCGAAGCTAAACCAAGGTTACCTTCCGAGTTTTCAAAATCAATCGGATTCACTTTGTGAGGCATTGCCGACGATCCTATTTCTCCCGCTTTGATTTTTTGCTTGAAATAACCCATTGATATGTAAGTCCACATATCTCTGTTCAAATCGGTAAGAATTGTGTTCAAACGCTTAAGACAATCGAAAGTCGCAGCCAGGTTGTCGTAATGCTCGATTTGTGTAGTGTGCTTGCTTCTTTTCAGTCCAAGACCTTCCACAAAATGATTCCCGAAAGCCATCCAGTCCTGCTTTGGATAAGCTACGTGATGTGCATTGAAGTTTCCTGTTGCCCCCCCGAATTTCGCAGAATTTGGAATTTTATCCAGCATTTCCAGCTGTCTTTCCAAACGCTCAACAAAAACCAGAAATTCTTTCCCTACGCGTGTAGGAGAAGCAGGTTGTCCGTGTGTAAATGCGAGCATAGGTACATTTTTCCATTCTATAGACATCCTTTTCAAAACGAAAAGTACCTGACGGAACAGGGGCTTCACCTGGCGTTCCATAGCATCTTTCAATGAAAGTGGAATGGCAGTGTTGTTGATATCCTGCGAAGTAAGTCCGAAGTGAATAAATTCCTGATAGGTCTCAATTCCAAGAGCAACAAATTTTTCTTTTATGAAATACTCAACCGCTTTCACATCGTGGTTGGTCGTTTTTTCAATGTCCTTGATATGTTGGGCGTCCTGCTCCGAAAAATCCTCATAAATTTTACGCAGAGAGGCATATTTACTTTTGTCGAAGTCGGCAAGTTGCGGAAGCGATGTTTCACACAATGCTATAAAGTATTCAACTTCAACATATACGCGATAGTAAATCAATGCGTATTCCGAAAAGTAGGCCGAAAGTTCCGAGACTTGTTTGTAGTAACGGCCGTCTACCGGTGAAATAGCCGTGAGTTGGTTTAATGACATGATTTTCAATACAGAAAAATAGATTATCGTACAAAGTTAGTAGAAATAGGTATCGAAAACCGGTAACAGGTCTATGAAATATTCTTTTTAGTATCTATGTAAGATATTTTAAAACAATTCGCATATTCGCTGACCAAATCTGAACATCTTAATTAAAATGCAGCAATCTCCTTTTCTTGGCGAGTTAATCGGAACGATGGTTCTGATATTATTGGGTAACGGCGTCGTAGCCAATGTAGTCCTCAAAAATACAAAAGGAGAAAGCGGTGGCTGGATCGTCATTACAGCCGGATGGGGATTTGCAGTAATGATCGGCGTTTTTACAGCCAATGCTTTCGGGAGTGCCGCTGCTCATCTCAATCCCGCAGTTACTTTCGGTTTTGCGGCTCTGAAAAATGATTACAGCATGGTTCCCTCCTATATTCTGGCACAATTAATCGGCGCATTTCTGGGTGCTGTATTGGTTTGGGTACAGTACTATCCTCATTGGCAACTCACCAAAGATGCAGGTAGCAAACTTGCCTGCTTCTCGACTGGCCCTGCAGTACGTGCAACCATTCCTAATTTTCTCAGTGAATTTATTGCCACAGTGATACTGATCGTCGGAATAGTGGCCATCGGTTATTCCGGGACTGCCGATCCGGATAAAGGAGGTATTCCGTCCGGTGTTGCCCCCTATCTGGTAGGTATGCTGGTGTGGAGTATAGGTCTGTCGCTTGGTGGCACTACTGGTTATGCCATTAACCCTGTACGGGATTTAGGCCCAAGATTAGCTTATTCTATTCTTCCTATACCCGAAAAAGGCTCTTCAGACTGGAGCTATGGCTGGATTCCGGTAGTCGGCCCCATTGCCGGAGCGCTGGTTGCCGGGTTTATCCTGCGTTCGTTTTCTATGTAATCAATTCACAAAAACATCATCTACGAATATCCATCCCTTTTCACCTTTTCCGGGATGCCAGGCTGGTAACTTGTTGAGCGGAACAGCTTTAATTTTAATACAACTGATATCCTGTGGCTGAAAATCAGCTTCAATCGCCAGATTATCCACATTTTGACTCTCTTTTACAGGCCTGTCCGGGGTAATCGTTTTGAGTAATTTGAGGTTGTTTTCATTTGCCCCACCCCACACTTCAACTTTTACGGGAGGGAAAATGTATCCGTTTATCGACTGAAGCATACTAATTGTAACATTTTGAGCATGTACAGGCTTCCTAAAAAACAGGTAAGTCTGAAAGTCGGTATCTCTGTAACCAAGCCATTTACCGCTCGACTGTGAATTATCACTTTTGATACCATCTGCCAAAGTAGCGTCTTTCTGTGCAGGATACTTTGGATCGGGAGGGGTAATGAGTCTCACGCTATCAATAGGAAAAGCTGAAAGAAAAAAGAACTTCTCTGCTCCCTTGCTTCCATACCAACCTGATTTGAATGCACGGGCTTTGACCTTGGTATTTTTAGCAATACGAATTGGTTCTTTGTAAACAAGCGAGGTCAGACTATCAGGTTCTGAACCATCAATGGTGTAGCGAATTGTCGTACCAGGAATCTGATGTTTCAGCTTTATGGTTGCATTGCCCGAAAGTATCTGATTTTGATTTTCAATAATAGGAGGATTCAAAGCGAGAATCACGGTATCACTTTGGTAACCTGTTTCAAACTGTATTTTAGTCTGCACTTTAAAAGCTGAAATGTCTTCCGGCTTCACCGAAGTACTCCAGACATATACTTTCTGAAGAGAAGGCATGCCGGCGAGTACCTTAACGTCGGCTATAGTTACCTGTGTTCCACTTAAAGATAATTCCCTCAACCTGGTTAGCTTGCGCAATTCACCCAACGTTTTGCCTTCTATATCTGTAAAATTCAGGATTAGTTTGCGTAGTTCAGGAAATTGAGCCAGCGATTTCAAATCTTCATCTTTTACAGGCATTTTGCTCAGATCCATTGAAACAATCTGATTCGCCAATGCCGACAAACCGGCTACATCTTCTGATTTGAAACTTGCTCTGTTATAAAAGTTCACAGACAAAGCCGGGGATTCAGCAGAGAGCGGCCTTATCAACCTATAGTTCGTATTTAATTTCTGAATCGCTGCCGGGTCAGCAGCTACAAAATCATATTCTTCAATCCTGCCACCACCCAGTATATTGATCGCATAGCTATAAACAGGATCCTGCGGCGAAAGAGTGCTTACTTTCTGATCAAACCTCGAACCACTTTTGATCCATGCAGCCAATAACATCACTTCATCATCTGTCAGCTGTACTTTCCCTCTCGGAGGCATATGTTTTTTATCTTCGGCCGGCAAATGAATCCTTTGTAACAGCAATCCCAGGTCGGCCTTTGTAGTATCCCAAAGCATGCCACTTTTGCCTCCTTTCGCCAGTAATTCGCGTGTATGCATTTGCAAATCCCCCTTCGACTTTTCTCCGTTGTGGCACGCATAACACTTTTGCTGCAGCACAGGCTGAACCAGATCATCATATACCAATGCATCTTCGATCGCCACTTTCTTCTTTTCCGGAGCGGGAAGCGGAGAGATCAGAAAATCATTCCCATGCGTTAGATTCCCTCCTAAATGACCTGCGATTGTAAGAACTGCAATGAAGCTGACAGCAACGATTTTGGAAGTAATTTTCCATGGCAAAAAATAATGGCGGTAACTGTACCAGATAATACTGAACAACGAAACTGCCACACCCGTCCATTTATGCCAGACCAGCGTTTCCAGCTCGTAACCCTCCTCTTTGGACAATATAAAACCTGAAAATGCAGCAACAGAAGCAGTAAAAACTCCGATCAAAAGAAGGATTTCTGCCAATCTCTGATTCCATCTTCCTGACTCCTTTTTCCCTGATATCAACACCCAAACTCCATACAACATCAGCACCACCAATGGAAAATGAAGTACAAGAGGATGAATTCTCCCGACAGCTTTCATCCATTGCGGCGCAACAAACCGGCTCTCAAAAATGAGTAGAAAAATGAGTAAGCCATTCAGAAAAAAAGCGATATGATAAGCCAAACGATCCCACCAGGACGTTGATTTCTCTCTCGTATTCTCTTCCGGAAACTGATGCTGAGCAGGGTTATTTTTCGGGTTCATTTAAGCTATAATACCGTTTACCAGCTTTCCGGCAACATCTGTAAGCCGGTAGCGTCTCCCCTGATTTTTAAAAATAAGCTTCTCATGATCCAAACCGAGTTGGTTCAGGATTGTGGCGTGGAAGTCATGTACATGCACAGGATCTTTGACAATGTTATAGCCAAAGTCGTCTGTCTCGCCATACACAATCCCCGGCTTGATACCTCCTCCCGCCATCCAGACAGTAAATGCTCTCGGGTGATGGTCCCTACCATAATTATCTTTGGTGAGTGTTCCCTGACAATAGTTCGTTCTGCCAAATTCACCTCCCCATATGACCAGCGTTTCATCCAGCAATCCACGCTGTTTCAAATCTGTCACCAATGCGGCAGATGCCTGGTCCACATCCATGCACTGACCTTTAATTTCATTGGGAAGCCCGCCATGACTATCCCATCCCTGGTGATACAATTGAATAAACCGCACTCCCTGTTCGGAAAGCTTTCTGGCTAAAAGGCAATTGGCCGCATAGGTACCGGGGACAAGACATTCCGGGCCATACATTTTGATGATGGATTCAGGTTCTTTGGACATATCGGTAATTTCCGGTACGGCAGTCTGCATGCGATATGCCATCTCATACTGCTGAATTTTTGCAGTTATTTCAGGATCTCCGAAGTTCTCATAAGTACCCTGATTCAGCTCTGACAACTTATCGAGCATTTTACGTCTTTGCGTACGATCCATACCATCGGGATCATTGAGGTACAAAACCGGATTTTCTCCACTGCTAAATTGCACCCCCTGGTGTACCGAATCCAAAAACCCATTTGTCCACAATTTGGAATAAACTCCTTGTCCATTACCCTTTCCCCTCGATAACAGAACACAAAATCCAGGCAGATTCTGATTTTCACTTCCTAAACCATAACTCAGCCATGCTCCCATACTCGGCCGGTTTCCTACCTGCGCGCCGGTCTGAAAGAAAGTTAGTGCCGGATCATGATTGATCGCTTCTGTATTGAGTGTTTTAATAATACAAAGATCATCCACGATACTGGCGGTATAAGGAAGCAGCTCACTCATCCAGGCACCGGATTTTCCATATTGCTTAAAATTGAAGATCGAACCAGCAAGCGGAAACGTAGCCTGACTGGCCGTCATGCCGGTAAGTCGCTGCCCGCCACGAATGGATTCCGGCAAATCCTGCCCATGCATTTTATTAAGTAATGGTTTATAATCGAAAAGATCCAGCTGAGATGGTGCTCCATTCTGAAACAGGTAAATGACACGTTTAGCCTTCGGAGCAAAATGGGGTAAACCTGCCACCAGATCATTCACATCGCTCTCAGCATTTCCTTTAAAAATATCTGGAATCAGTAAAGAGCCCAGCGCAGCACTTCCCAATCCAAGACTTAGCCTGGACAAAAAATGCCGCCTGGTCGTATTCATTCCAAAATCAAAAACCTGTTTTTCCATGTTGTTAGCTTTTAGCTGCTGGCTATCAGCCATTAGCTTTAATCTTGCTTTCTGATGAATATCTCAATTTAGCTCCTGTTAGTATTTTTTGAAAAGCTAAAAGCCAACTGCTCAAAGCTAAGAGCTCACTAAGATTTCGTGATCGCCTCTTCCATATTGTACAGCGTATTAATCACCCTCATCAGGGCTGCAGCCTCGTTTTCCTTTACCTTTTTCTCGTGCCGGTATTCTCCTACGTTCAGCACTTTAAAGGCTTGTTTTTTATCTTTAACAAAACCCTTCTCCTCTTCCCTGTAATATTCGACCAACAGTTTCAACTCTTTGTCAGATGGTTTTCTGCAAATAATCCGCTGGAAAGATTCCTTGATTTTATCTTCTGTACTGATTGTTTTCAGTGTTAATTTTTCTGCTAAAACACGTGATGCTTCCAGTACTGTGGGATCATTCAGCATCACTAAAGCTTGCAGCGGCGTATTGGTTTTAGAGCGTTTTATCTCACAATGATCCCTGTTGCTTGCATCAAAAATGATCATGGACGGTGGTGGCACAGTGAGTTTGATGAATGTATACATACCTCTCCGGTACAAAGCTTCTCCCCGATCCTGCTGATACGTTCGGAGCGACCCCCTACCGGAAGTAGCCGCTTCCCATAATCCTTTGGGTTGATAAGGTTTTACACTTGCCCCCCCGATTTTGCTTATCAACAAACCGCTTGACGACAGCACCATATCCCGCACCAATTCTGCTGGTAAACGGTAACGAGGCCCACGGGAAAGATAAATATTTTCGGGATCAGCATTCAGTTTTTCCTGAGTACTCTTTGCAGACTGCCTGTAGGTAGCAGACGTGACGATCTGTTTCACCAGCCTTTTGATATTCCAACCATGATTCATGAAGTCTACCGCCAACCAGTCCAGCAATTCGGGATGTGTGGGCAAATCTCCCTGCATACCAAAGTCGCCGGTACTTTTCACGAGACCCCGGCCAAAGAACTCCTGCCATATCTGATTCACAAAAACCCTTGCCGTAAGTGGATTGCTTTTACTGGTAGTCCATTTTGCTAGTCCGAGCCGGTTCTGCGGTAATTTTGCAGTATCAAACTTCATTACTGCCGGGAGCGCCCTGGCTGTTACAATTTTGCCTGGCGCATCATATACACCACGGTTCAGAATATGCGTGGGACGGAGTGTATCCAGGTCGCCCAGCACTGAAACAATCAGACGGCTGGTATCAGGACGGTTGATGAATGACAACAGCGATTTTGCTTCCCTATCAGTGATAGACATCATCGGATTTTTAGCTGGCTTCGATTGAGAAACATCGCCTTCATACCCCACTTCCTTTGAATTGTTGAAGAAAGCAAACAACCTGTAATAGTCTTCCTGGGAAACGGGATCATACTTATGATCATGACACTGTGCACATTCCACGGTCAATCCTAGCACTCCGGTACTGTAAGTTTTGGTCTTATCAATATTGTATTCAATCCGATATTCTTCGGGAATCACACCGCCCTCTTCGGTATACTTATGATTTCGAAAAAAAGCTGTTGCCAGAATCTGTTCTTTACTTGCGCCCGGCAACATATCGCCGGCAATCTGCCAGGTCAGGAACTGATCATAGGACATATTTTTATTAAAAGCATGAATCAGCCAGTCGCGCCATGGCCATTGCGTTCTGACCTCATCATCCTGATAACCGTACGAGTCTGCATACCGGGCCAGATCCAGCCAGTAAACAGCCATTTTTTCTCCATACGATTTTTGATTGAGCAAGTGATCCACTATTTGCTCATACGCTTTTTCACTTCTATTGCCTTCAAATTGCTTCTGAAGTTCAAGTGAAGGAGGTAACCCTGTCAGATCCAGAGATAACCTTTTGAGCAACTGGCTCTGGTCTGCCTGATCATTAGGTTTCAAACCCTCGCTTTCCATATTTGTGAGCACAAAATGATCTATTTCATTCTTTGCCCAATCTCCATCCACTTCCGGCACTTTCGGACTGACCGGCGCTATAAATGCCCAGTGTTTCTCATACCTGGCACCCTGCTCAATCCAGTTTTTAATAATCCCTGTTTCGTTCACTGTGAGCAATCCCAGATGTGATTCCGGGGTGGGCATCTGATAGTCCGGATCAACGGATGTAATACGTTTATATACTTCTGACTGCTCAGGCTTCCCCGGGAAAATGGCTACACCTTTTCCATCTTTGAGCTTTGCATAGGCACTTTCCGCAAGATCCAATCTTAAACCCGCTTCACGCTTATTAGCATCAGGACCATGACAGGCAAAACATTTGTCAGAAAGAATGGGTCGCACATCAAAATTGTAGCTGATCGCGTCGCCTGACTTCTTATTCAGTACACCCGTTTTTTGAAAGCATGAAAAAGCAATGATCCCGAAGAATGCCGACAATGCTATCAGGAGGGAAATCTGCTTTTTCATTGGATGACGACTTAATTTATATTAAATTTTTTCACAATATATTTATAAAAATAAAATTTATTGGCAGAGATTTTTCTTTTAGCTCACATTTTCCAATCTTATCATAAGCAATTGAGATTGGAAAAGATATAATACCAAACAGGTTAAATCAGTACAAAAGAAATCCTACCTGCATTTATATCCTTTCACGATCAAAAACAGATATAAATATTTAATAATCAACCAGATATTAAATTATGGAAAATTCATCACAAAACTTAAAAACCCTGGATATAATATTGAACGGACTGATGCGCCGCTATACAGAAAGGGTACCTGATGTGAAAACGATTATGGATGCAATGGTAACTTCGGGCATGATCACGACCAGCAATGACATTGAAAATGACCATATCGCCTTCCGTACCATGGGTCTACCCCATCTCGGAGTTAAGTCTTTTGAGAAAATATTCCTGCATTATGGTTACAAGAAACGTGATCATTATTATTTCGAGGGCAAAAAGCTGGATGCATGGTGGTATAGTCCACCCAGAGAAACAGACCCGCGCATTTTCGTGAGTGAACTGCGCGTGGGTGATTTATCAGAAGAAAGTCAGCGTATTATCCGCAGCTATACAGATGAAGTAAAAACTGATCCGGCTGATTCACTCAATCTTGATAACGGAGAAGAAGTAGATCATTTTTTGCATAAACCATTATGGAGAACTCCGACTGTCGCTGAGTACCAGACATTGCTCAAAGAAAGTGAATATGCAGCCTGGGTGATTTACAATCGGTATTATCTGAATCATTTTACGATTAGTGTACATAACCTGCCTGAAGGATATAATACCGTGGCCGATTTCAATCAGTTTCTGGAGGGAATAGGCATAAAACTTAATACCTCGGGTGGTAAGGTCAAAACGAGTCCGGATGGTGGCTTGATCCAAAGTGCGACTGTGGCGGAAATGATTAATGCCTCATTTGCAGATGGAGAAACACTTCGGATTTCAGGTTCTTATGTAGAATTTGCAGAGCGGAAGATTTTACCGGAGTTTCAGGATCTACATAAAGATCAGATTACCAGGAAGCATCGTCGTGATGGATTTGAAGCTGCTAATGCAGATAAAATCTTTGAAAGCACGTATACGACACAAACCTCGAAGTGATTACTCTTCCAATACAGACTGTTCAAAAAGCACGTCCGGGCAAAAGTCTAAAGGGGCTGAAATGACTTCTCCGTTATAGTCCTCCATTTCAGTAATTCCTTCCCAATAAATTGTACGGCCATCAGTCTTGGCACCCAGGAAAGCATTTTTATTCAATATTCTATGAAAAATGCTTTCCTCTTTATCAAAATATTCTGATAAAAACCTTCCGAAGTCGATAGTCCTGACTTGTTTATCTGTCCATAAAGCCCTTATAATGAAAGGATCTATAGAGATGATTTTTTCGATTCTCGGATTCATTATTGTAATGGCTTTATCTTTCTCAAATGTCCATTGTCTTTTTGGGATTCTTCATAATTATTATACAAGTCTTCCCTGTAAAGTTCTACCCAAGCTTGAATCAACCGGGTTTGTTTTCTTGGTAAGTCTCCAACAATTATATTTCCTGTCTCAATTGAAAATTGCGCTTCCTGACCATTATACTCAACATGAAAATGCGGTGGCAAATGATCTTTGAAATACATATAAACTATTATTCCGAAAAAACGTGATATCTCAGGCATTGGTTCTGGTTTGGATGAATTCATAAAGTTTTTACTAAAATACAAAAAATAGAGTCATCCTGCTCGGTGGTCTGGAACCCTCACTCGTTTACCAGAAAATGAACAAGTCTCAGCGCATAACCTGCGCTCTTTTCATTTTTTTCCGGCAAGAGCGTAACTTTCAAAGTATGCCTGCCCGACTTCAGTTCGTCCGCAAGCATCAGGTACCATGGCAAATGTAACTGATTGCTCCATGGCGTAAACAAATCTAACGTCTTCGGATTTTTGCCGTCTACGCTATAAGCTATTTTGCCGGCATCCGGACCCGAAATAACAGCGATACCTACAGCTCTGCCTTTGAAGTCAAATGCAAACGAGGAGCCGGACGTTTCACCTGTCAACATGGGTACATCTACAAAACCAGCTCTGGTTGGTGTTTTGTCAACCGGTTTCCAATTGGCTTCAGTTTTAAAGCCTGATAACCGCTTAGCTTCTTTGATGTCCCGATACGCTGCCTTTTCATACGCGTACACATCCATTCCTGATTTTTTTACCACTACTGGAGTAGCAGAAGGTGAAATCTTCAGCAATTCTTTAATTGTTTGAAAATAAACCTCCTGTCCGTAAGGTGAAGGATGGAGGTCCTTAAAATCATATTTCCATGAGAACTCTCCGGCCTTAATTCTGTCATAAACCTCTTTTGCAAGGTTGATGTACACAGCTCCGTAATATTTAGCCACTTTTTGATGTACCGCTACCTCAACAGGCTCTTTTCCATTTTCGTAATCGGTATTCTTATGGGGCTCTGCGAATGCCATTAGGATTACATTAGCCTTCGGATTGTGCGCATACAGCTGCTTCATGATTCCATCCAGCGCACGTATCTGCGCCTTTTCACTAAAGCCATTACCTCTGTCGTTCACGGCTGCTTCCAGAAACAGCAAATCAGGGGTTCCTTTGGCTAACACATCACGGGAAAAACGAAATGCATGCGGCGTACTTCCCAGCGAGGGAATTCCTGCAGCTATGAAAGTAAACTCTGTATCAGGAAAGCGCTCTTTCAGATATTGCGATGTTTTATCCCGCCAGCCCGGATTATGCGTGATAGACCCACCTAAAAAAGCCACCGTACCCTTCTTTTCATTTTGGAATTTGTCATATGCATTTTTCAGTCCGGCGTTTATTTCAATATAGGGCTGACGTTGCAACGGCTTTAAAACCGGAACGCTGTTTTCATAAATGAAACTTGCAAAAATTTCAGGATGTTCAATGGGGAAATGGTGTCCTTCCAGCGTTTGCTCACCGCGCGTCATAGGGTACACGCTGGCCGGCCCTCCAAGTTTTATATAATTCTCAATAAGTAAATCCGAATTTTCCGAAGGAGGTACCAGCTTATCCTGTTGCCCTATCACATGCAGAACAGGCACTTTGAAAGCAGCCAATCCTTTCAAATCATTCAGCGGTATCTCTTCAAAATTTTCTGCTTCTTTTTCGGTAAGATTATACTGTTGCAACCACGCCGCCCAATCCTTTTCTGAACCAGGCCCCTTGCCTTTTCCGCCAGGCCAGCTTTTGGGATCACATACAGGCGCTTCTGCATAGATGCAACTCACCTTATCCGGGTTACGTTTTGCCCAACCATATACATACAAACCTCCCCTGCTTACACCTTCCAGAGCAACCTTAGGAGCAAACTGTTTTTGTTCAGTCAGATAGTCATAAAAAGCATCCCAAACCTGCATTGCTTTGGGATGACCAAACATGTCGTTGGTATTTACATAAGCTACGTGGAAACCTCGACTCAGTAAAATACTATCCATTTCGGTGTGCCAGTCAGGAAAATGTGCCCGCCAAACCCACGGATTTCCGTGTACAGCATTTTTCGGTTTTACGTACCAGGCATCCCGACCATTGAACCGAAACTCCACTTTTTCAAACCCTTTCCAATTGCTGTTCGCCCCGGCTACAACTTCGGGAACAGATTGCCCATATGAGGCCAAAACAATTAAAAGATATAGAAATGACAACGCGCTCGTCCGATACATTTGTTTCATGTATTTAAAAGATCAGAAGCCACAAAATTTACCAGTTATTAGAACAGGATCAGAAATTTAATCTAACGACTGGCATGGTATTTTAACTCCAACTTGTATCATTAAATGAAAATTTTATGGATAAGATTGAGAAATTCAAGACAATGGAAAAGATTCTGAGGGAGATAGAGGATCTAAAGAACAGTGAAACTGCGGTAATCAAAAAGATCGGGCAGATTGAAACTGAAAACATGAATCTGAGCAATCAGCAATTGGAAAAATCTATTTCCGAAGTATATGACGGCGCGTACAAAAACCTTGAAAATATTGAAGGATTGCATTCGTCATTCACGGAAACCGTTTCTGAGTTCAAATCAGCAAACAAAATCACTGACGAAATGTTATTGGAATTCAGCGAATCTAACTAGCACGTGAAGAATAAAATAAGAACCTAAAAAGCTGCTCAAAGGGCAGCTTTTTAGGTATACAAGGAACCAGGTTAACGTTTTCAGTTTCCCTGCATAACCTGCCCTGCCAGTGAATATTTGCGTAACCTCGACTCAGCACTGTCATATAGCCGGTGAGTGTCCAGTTGGATTGTTTTTTTAGGAGCGAGTCCTACTATTGAGCCGACAATACCGCCAAGAATACCAGCGATTGGAGGTAAAATCAAAACTGCTGGTGGACCAGCGCAGCCACATCCATCCCCAAAAACCGTATTTCCCATGGTAATCAGACCCGTAATCGCAAATGCACTAGCTGCACCAATTCCAAAAGCCCGTCCTACCGATCCTTTTCGACGTACGTATATCGTCTTTACGCTATTGTAAGGTACATCAGTTGTTTGAATCAGACCGTCTTTTACGGCACCTGATAATAGCTCATATCTCGGATCTCTCAAATCCTTTTTTTGAATCAATATAATTCCCTTCTCTGTAATATCATACAATATGCCTTTCACTTTCGAATCGTCAAATTGCACGATAGTAAGCCGGTGTAATTTTACTTTCTTTCTCTGCGCAACAGCATTATCAGGTAAAGCAGTAGCAAAGAGAACCAGAAAAAAACATACAAATCTTAACATAAAAGTTTTAGATAAATGTGAAGGGAGGTTGAGCTACATATCAAAGAGCATTAAGGTACTAAATATATTGTTCAAACCTGCATTACCCCCACACTAAAACGTTCATTAACAGGCGCCTGATTGGCCGCTCCAATTCCTGTTGATATAATTTTCCTGGTTTCAACAGGATCAATAATTCCATCTACCCACAGTCGGGAGGCAGCGTAGTAAGGTGACAATTCCTCGTTATAGCGATCTGTAATTTCATCAAGCATCGTTTTTTCTGCTTCCGCCGAAAGTACTTCTCCTCTTGCTTTCAAAGTAGCAGTCTGGATTTGCAATAATGTTTTGGCAGCAGTAGCTCCGCTCATCACGGCCATTTGTGCAGTCGGCCAGGCATAAATCAGGCGGGGATCATACGCTTTTCCACACATGGCATAGTTACCTGCGCCATAAGAATTCCCGACAATAAAAGTGAATTTGGGCACTATTGAGTTAGCAACGGCATTGACCATTTTGGCACCATCCTTAATAATTCCACCTTGCTCTGCACGGCTCCCAACCATAAAGCCAGTCACATCGTGAAAAAAAATCAGCGGAATTTTCTTCTGATTACAATTCATGATAAACCGAGCAGCTTTATCGGCAGATTCACCATAGATAACCCCTCCCATCTGCATTTCTCCTTTTCCGGACTTTACCATCTTTCGCTGATTTGCCACAATTCCAACCGCCCAGCCATCCACGCGGGCATAGGCGCAAATCAGCGTTTTGCCATAGTCAGGTTTGTACTCATCCAGTTCAGAAGCGTCTACAATACATTCCAGGACGGATCGCATATCATACGGTTTGAGACGATCTGCAGGAATCAGGTCATAAATATCCCGGGCATCTTTGGCAGGATCAACAGCAATTTTTCGATCAAACCCCGCCGAGGCAGGTTGCCCTATTCTATCAATATGTTTTCTGATCGCATCAAGACAAGATTTATCATCCGGAAATTTATTGTCGGTAACACCTGAAATCTCACAATGCATCTCTGCTCCTCCCAATGTTTCTGAATCCACATCTTCACCAATCGACGATTTTACGAGATATGGGCCCGCCAGATATACAGATCCCGTTCCTTCCACAATAAAGGCTTCATCCGACATGATTGGCAAATACGCGCCTCCGGCCACACAGCTCCCCATAATGGCGGCGATTTGTACGATCCCCATAGAAGACATTTTTGCATTGTTTCTGAAAATTCTCCCAAAATGCTCCTTATCAGCAAAAACGTCTGATTGCATCGGAAGATATACACCGGCACTATCTACAAGGTAAATCACCGGCAAACGGTTTTCCATTGCGATTTCCTGAGCGCGCAGGTTTTTCTTGGCCGCAATTGGAAACCAGGCACCCGCTTTCACGGTGGCATCATTGGCAACGATCATACATTGCCGCCCTGCTACATAACCGATGCCGGTTACCACTCCACCCGACGGGCACCCGCCTTCTTCCTGATACATACCATCCGCCACGAAGGCTCCCACTTCCAAAAAGTACGAATCCGGGTCAATCAGATAATCAATCCTTTCACGTGCTGTAAGTTTTCCCTTTTTATGATGTGTTTCTATTTTCTTCGCACCACCGCCTTGTTTTACCAGCTCATATTTCTGATGAAGTACCTCCAGCAATTCCTGAATAGTTTGTTGTTTTACCATAATCCGATAATTCAATTTTATACAGTATAAACACAAATACCACGATTTGCAACATTGCCGGTAAAAAAGAAAGTCGTTTGCGGACTTGCAAACGACTTTCTCAGATTTTTCTGAAGTGGAATCACTTTACTTTATCAACGTAGTAGTATCAGGCTGAGACTCAGCAGGACCTTTATCTTTTTTACCAAAAACAGACAAATGTACATACCTCTTCGGATGTTCACGGAAGTTGGTCATCAGCTTATTCAGACTCACCATCGTGCTATTTAGATTTCTGTACAATGTCTCATCCTTCACCAGCTTGCCTGCAGTCCCATTTCCAGCCTCAATACTTGCCAGTATCTGACGCAGTTCCGCAATGGTTTTATTGGCGCTTTGCACCGTTTCTCCAAGTCTTAGCGCATTCAACGAATCCGCCAGCGTACCCGCCTTGCCAAGCAAAGGTTTCAATTCCTTTTCTGTCTCCACAAGAGAAGTGGATAGTTTATTCAGATTAGTGGTGATGGCAAGCAGGTTTTTACGGTTATCTTTCAACAATCCCTGTACATCACTACCTGCCTGATCATAGTTTTTAAGTACCTGATTCAATATCAGGCCGGTTTCTTTGAAGCCCGATGCTACCAAGTCAAGGTTTCGCACCAGCGAATCGGCATGCGTAACCAGTGGAAGTGCTTTCTCCTGAAGCAGCGCTGAGATCCCGGCTTCTTTCATTGCAGATAATGTATCTCCATCTGTCAGGAATTTATCCGATTTCCCCATGGCCAGGTGTATCACTTTTCCTCCCAGCAGTCCACCATCCGCAAGCGTTGCAGCAGTGCCTTTCGGTAAAGAAATGGATTTTTGTATATCCAATGTTACAAGAAGTTTATTCTGCCGATTCTGTAACAATTTGATTCCCTGAACCCGACCTATATTAAGTCCATTCAGCAGAACTGGGTTCGACGCCGTTAAGCCGTCAATATTATCGTAAATGACGTGATATTTATACGTTCTTGAAAAAACATCGGATCCTTTCAATATGTGAAAACCGAAGTACAGCATGATAATAGCTACCAATGCCATAGCCCCAACTTTTGCTTCTTTAGAAATTTTCATGGCCTAAAAAATTTGCTTTGACACAGGCCAAAGTATTGAAAATAATACGCAAAATTCAGAAACTGTATCAGTTTATCTACTGATCCATTTCTTTCTTATAAACTTTAAATGCCTGCAAAATTGAGTTGGCTACCTCATCCTGGCCATCATCAGACCTCAGATATTCCTCCTCATCCGGAGTAGATAAAAAACCTGTCTCGATCAGGACACTTGGCATAGCTGCTCTCCACAAAACCAGAAATCCGGCCTGTTTTACACCTCTGCTATCACGCCCGGATACGGACTGAAACTTCTTCTCAACCTGATCCGCGAATCGTAAACTACTGGAAATAAATGCACTCTGGTAATTGGCAAGCATGATGTGCGCGAGCGGAGATTCAGGATCAAACCCCTTGTACTTCTGCTTATAATTCGTTTCCTGTAAGATTACCGAGTTTTCTCGTTTTGCAACTTCAAGGTTACCTTCCGTTTTGTGTAAACCCATTACGAACGTTTCAGTTCCCCTCACGCTTTTGGAACGTGGAGTAGCATTACAGTGAATCGAAATAAAAAGGTCGGCATTATTTCTGTTTGCGAAAGCGGAACGTTCACCAAGCTCGATAAAAACGTCGGTGGATCTTGTGTAAAGGACTTTTACATCAGGAGTTTCTTCTTTTATTTTTCGCCCCAGTTTAAGTGCAACACTGAGAGCAACATCCTTTTCTTTAGTATTTCTCCCTCTAGTTCCGGGATCTTTACCTCCATGCCCGGCATCAATAACCACTACTTTAACTTTACTATCGACTTTAGATGCTGAAACTGGTCCTTCCTGATATACAAAAGCAAGACTCGTGAATAGAAAACAGGCTAAAATCAGGGTTTTAAGAACTTTTAACATTATTTTTTAGTTACGGCGTTATTCTTTAGGGGTTTCTCCACTAATTTTGATATTCCTTATGCAAAAATACTCTATTTGTTAGAACTGAAAAGAAAGGCGATTATTATATCGCTAGGATTTGTGACGTTTCTTCTGATCGGCACGATGGGATGTGTGCAGTTGCGCTTGGGGCGATCCGGTAAAAACCTTAATAAAGAAAAAGGAACCAGCCAGGTAGTACCAAAACGTGACACGCTTTCCATGGCCGGGACAACTGCAAACAAATCATTGCCCGATACCGTCAAAGCTGCCATAAAGACTCCCGGAGATACCTTATCTGTACGGGACAGTGTTGCCATTGCTTCTGATTCCACTGCAGCCGATTCTCTTGCAAAAGATGATCTGGAATTCATGGTCAAATATGATTCCGAAGATTCCACCATATCCGATGTAGTTTTAAAACAAGTTCACTTATATGGTAATGCAGTTGTTACCTATGGGACAATCAACCTGAAAGCCAATTATATCCGGTTGAACTGGGTTACCAATGAGGTGTATGCCGTGGGCACATACGATTCAACAGCTAAAAAAATGGCTGGGGAGCCCATCTTTCAGGACGGTGCCCAGATTTACAACACCAAAGAAATTCGGTATAACTTCAAGTCTAAACGCGCTATTATTCAAGGAATTGTAACAACTGAAGGCGATGGAAATATTCGGGGGGAGAAAGTAAAAAAAGATGCTGAGGGCAATTTCTATATTCAGCATTCGATGTATACGACCTGTAACCTGACTCACCCGCACTACTTTATCAATGCCCCTAAGATTAAAATGGTGAACCAGAAACAGGTCATTTCAGGACCTTTTAATCTGGTGATCGGAGATGTGCCTCTGCCTATTGCCCTGCCTTTCGGTTTCTTCCCATTCCCTAAGAAAAAGGAGATTGGAACATCAGGTATTCTTTTCCCGACTTATGGAGAAGAGCCCAATGGCCGCGGTTTCTATCTGCGGGACGGAGGTTATTATTTTGCCATCAGCGAATATGTTAACGCTGCTATTACCGGCCAGATCTATTCGTCTGGTAGCTGGGGTGTGGGGCTTGCCTCAACCTATTCCAAGCGCTATCAATACAACGGTAACTTTGCATTCAGAATAGCAAGAAACCGGTCAAGCGACGAAATACGACAAAGAACAGGCGAAGGTGTTACCAACGACTTTAGCCTCATCTGGTCACATGCTCCAAAGGCAAGGGGCAACTCGACGTTCTCAGCAAATGTCAATATAACCAGCAATAGCTATAACCAGACCCAGGAACTTTCCACTGCAAAATATACCTCCAACGTAGCTACTTCCTCTGTACAGTATACCCGCACCATGGGGCAATACGTCCGTGGTGCTGCAAGTCTCAGGGTAAACCAGAACTTCGGACAACTGAACAGTGTTACAGGCAGGAGAGAGAACGGGACTACAAACGTCTCATCTGATTTCAGTATGGGTGTAAATCAGATTGCTCCTTTTGCTATGAATGGTGGGCGAGGGAAATGGTATGAGAGCTTTCGTTTAGGACTGGATTTCAGCGGAGCTTATGCATTGAGTAATACGCTTTCTGCTATCGACACATCCTATTCGCGACTGGGATTCAAAGTTACAAATCTTATTGCAGATACTGCCAGATTAGGCAAAACTGACATCGTTGCATTTAACTCGGGAAATTTTCCCGCTATTTTCAAAGATGCTCAATTTACAGGTCGCTATAGTCTTCCTATATCGCTGCCTAACTTCAAACTTTTAAAATTCATTAACCTTACACCAAGTATGTCACTGAATGGTGAAGTTTTCACCAAGCAGTACCATTATACCTATGTCGGTGGAAATAATGTAAGAATTGATACGATCAATAAGGCCGGAACTGAGTATTCTTATTCCTTCGGAGGTGGGCTTAACACGCGGTTCTACGGTACTTTCTTTGTAAAAGGGAGAAGATTGGAAGCTATCAGGCATACAGTAATCCCTTCTCTATCTTTTAGTTATACGCCGGATTTTACTGGCGACAACTTTGGTTTTTATCAAAATGTGCAGTACAACATCATGGGAGATACAAAGCGTCTTTCGCGCTTCCGGGGTGTAGGTAACACAACGAGTAACGGACGCGCTTCCAGTGTGATTAATTTCAGCTTGAACAACTCTTTCGAAATGAAGCTGAAATCAAAGAGTGATACAGCAGCGCAGCAGTTTGAAAAAGTATCGCTGTTAGATAACTTCAGCTTAGGAGGTAATTATAACCTCATGGCCGACTCATTGAATTTATCCAATATCGCCATTAATGCCAATGCAAGGATCGGGAAAAATCTCAACCTGAACTTTAACATGAACCTGGATCCTTATGCTTATGAGGCAAACGGAAGTTTATCCGGACGTAAGGTTAATAAATACGCAATCACGCAGGGACAAGGTTTAGCAAACCTGCAAAATCTGGGCTTTACGCTAGGTACGAATTTCTCTCCGAAGTCATCTTCCTCTGATAAAAATAAACCTGCGCCCGGTGGAAATAGCACAGCTACCCCGGAACAACGTGAGTTTGTACAGAACAATCCTGATATGTATGTGGATTTCAATATTCCCTGGAACGTATCTTTGAACTACAACTTTGGCCTTACCAAGCCGGGACTTTCCGCTGCGCAAATTATTCAGGCTGTACAGGTTACGGGGGATTTGAGTTTATCTAAGAACTTTAAAGTCAGTGTGAATACAGGTTTTGACTTTGCTGCTTTTCAGCCGACGATTACCTCCCTTACGCTTTACCGCGACCTCCACTGCTGGGATATGAGTTTCAGCTGGACGCCATTCGCCGGAAGTGCCATGCGTGCGAGTAACTACAGCTTTACCTTGAAAGTAAAATCAAGTGTACTACAGGATTTGAAAGTTACCCGCCGCCGTTCATTCAGAGATTTGGGTGAATATTAAGATTTCCTCGGATTACCTCAGCAGCTACCGGAACAAGTATGTATACAAAAAAAGTAGCCACCCTTTCGGATGGCTACTCATATAAATTATATCTCTAAATATTATTTAGAAGTTTTTGCCGCTGCTTTTGGCACCACTTCACCATTCAGGTAAAGTGTGATAGCACCACCTTCAGTGTTACTGAAAACAGTTACAGGCTTATTGAAAGGACCTGATGCAGCTGCATTGAAAGTTGCTTTTACAGTACCTGTTTTTCCCGGAGCAACAGGATTTTTAGACCACACAGGAGTAGTACAACCACATGAAACAGTTACGTTTGAGATTACTACCGGTTCAGTACCTGTGTTTGTAAAAACGAACTCATGAGTAACAGGAGTACCTTGTGGTACTTTACCAAATTTGTGTGTCTCTTCTTTGAATTTCAAAACACCTTTTTGTGCAAAGCTAACTGTTGTTAAGCCCAGGATCAGAACTAATGCTGAAAAGAAAACTTTCATAATTGTATAGGTATATTAAGTGGTGAAAAATAATTCAAGAACAAGATTAATTGATAAAGCTTAAATTTAATAAACATTAACCAATATTAACAAAGGCTTCAAAGAACAGGAGATAATTGTTATGAATATTATTTTCCTGTATAATTTTGGGGTGCTTCCAAAAAAATGTAACTTAACTACGGATTCAAACCCGTAATGTTTGCTTATGATTGAGAATGATAGTTTGACTGGTTCCAGCGTGTTGAGTAAGGAAAGTGTTACCAACGACTACCGGATTGCGTGCGAAAGCCGTCAGGTAAGTTTGTTGGGTAGAAAGGATACGATGGGCGGCCGCTCTAAATTCGGGATCTTCGGGGATGGAAAGGAAGTAGCGCAGATTGCTCTCGCAAGGGCTTACAGACAGGGAGATTTCCGTTCGGGCTACTACCGCGACCAGACTATTGAAGCTGCTGTTGGAAATATATCCTGGCAAAGCTTTTTCGCGCAGATGTATGCGCATGCCGATATTCAGCATGAACCAAGTACAGGAGGCCGGTCAATGAACGGGCACTTCTCCACGAGATGGCTGGATGAAAACGGACAATGGTTGGATCAGACAAAACTTTATAATTCTGTTTGTGATATTTCTTCTACTGCCGGACAAATTCCACGTTCTGTCGGTCTGGCTTATGCTTCCAAACTTTACAGAGAAAATAAAGATCTTCAATACCTTTCGAATTTTTCAAGAAACGGCAACGAAATCGTCTTTGCCACAATAGGCGATGCTTCTACATCTCAGGGAATGTTCCTTGAAGCCATGAATGCTGCCGGAGTATTACAAATCCCTTTGCTTACATCTGTTTGGGACGATGGCTATGGCATATCCGTTCCAATAGAATACCAGACCACCAAAGGAAGTATTTCCAAAGCGCTGGCCGGTTTGCAACGCAATGAAGATGAACCAGGATTAGAAATATTTACTGTTTCCGGGTGGGATTATCCTGCACTTGTTGAAACTTATCAACGCGCAGCAGAACTATGCAGGGAGCAACAAATACCAGTACTGGTACATGTTACAGAGCTTACGCAGCCTCAGGGGCATTCTACCTCCGGATCTCACGAGAGGTACAAATCCCGCCAGCGACTCAACTGGGAAGCAGATCATGATTGTAATAAACGTTTTCGCGAATGGATTTTACAGAATGGATATTGCACAGAGGAAGAGCTTGAACAGATTGAAGCTGAAGCGAAGGAAACTGCAAACCAGTCAAGAAATAAGGCATGGCAGGCTTACAGGAAAGAACTTGACAAAGAATATCTGGCAACAATAGAACTTCTGCAAAATGCTTCAAAAGAAAGTAATGCAGGAAATGAGATTAGCCAGCTGGTATTGGAATTGTCAAAGACATATCTGCCAACCAGAAAAGATATGGTTTCCAGCGTTCGCAAAGCGCTGCGACTGATGAGCAATGATAACTCATCTGTAAAAATACAATTACAAGCCTCTCTTAGAAAAAGCCTGAAAGACAATTCCGATCGTTTCAGCACATATTTATACAGCGATTCACCAGAGTCACCACTTTTTGTTGAGCCCGTATTCCCTGTTTACAGCGACACGAGTCCGGTTGTGGATGGGCGCGAAGTGATAAGGTCTTACTTCAACGCTTTGTTTGAAAACAACGCAAGTGTTGTTGCCATAGGAGAAGACGTGGGTATGATCGGAGATGTGAATCAGGGAATGGCTGGTTTACAGGAAAAATTCGGACCGTTACGTATTACAGATACCGGCATACGCGAAACTACTATTATCGGGCAAGGTATAGGCATGGCCATGCGCGGTCTTCGCCCTATTGTTGAGATTCAATATTTTGATTACATCTACTATGCACTGGCTACACTAACTGATGACCTTGCATCACTAAGATATCGTACTGCAGGGGGACAAAAAGCCCCTTTGATTATCAGAACAAGAGGCCACAGGCTGGAAGGTATCTGGCACTCGGGATCTCCCATGGGCACAATTCTGAGTAGTTTAAGAGGGTTGCATGTAATCGTACCACGTAACTTCACACAGGCTTCAGGATTTTACAACACACTTCTGAAAGGAGATGATCCTGCACTGGTAGTGGAACCATTGAATTCATATCGCCAAAAAGAAACTCTACCTGATAATATTGGAGAGATATGCCTGCCTCTGGGTGTTCCGGAAATCCTGAAAGAAGGAAAAGATATTACTATCGTTACGTATGGCTCTATGTGCCGGATTGTGATGGAGGCAGCTTCGCAGCTTTCTAAAATGGGGATTGATGCTGAAGTCATTGATGTACAAACGTTGTTGCCATTTGACATCAACAACAGCATTGTAGATTCCATTAAGAAAACGAACAGGGTAATTTTTGCAGATGAAGATATGCCGGGAAGCGCATCAGCCTATATGATGCAGCAGGTTGTAGAAAAACAAAATGCATACCGCTGGCTTGATTCTGCGCCTGTAACTATTTCAGCGAAAGACCATCGTCCGCCGTATGGATCAGACGGAGATTACTTCACAAAACCTAATACCGACGATATAATGGATACAGTGTACAAGATGATGCATGAATCCGACCCACAACTTTTTCCTGAGCTTTACTAGATAAAAAAGCATGTATAAGCGTTGGGGAAAAAGATGTTTGGACCTCATTGTTGCGGGAGCAGGATTGATCATCCTGTTCCCGCTTTTTGTTTGTATTTTTCTATTGATCTATCTGATAGATCGTTCCAATCCATTATTTCTTCAATCCCGTCCGGGGTTGAATGGGTACACTTTCAACATAGTCAAATTCAGGACCATGACTGATGAATCCTCTGTTAGAGGTGATTTGGAAGACAAAAAACGAATTACACGGTTAGGGAAAATTTTGAGACAAACTTCGCTGGATGAGATTCCGCAATTGTGGAATGTGATGAAAGGAGAAATGAGTATAGTCGGGCCGCGTCCTCTGTTGGTCGAATATTTGGAGTTATATAATCGGGAGCAAAAACTGAGACACACAGTAAAACCAGGAATTACAGGATGGTCGCAAATCAATGGCAGAAACGCAATTACCTGGGAACAGAAGCTGGATATGGATGTATGGTATGCACAAAATGTCTCTTTTATACTTGACCTACGTATTATTCTGATCACGGCCTTGAAACTGCTAAAACGTCCTTTCGGAGACCTAAGGGAAACTGAAATTCCGGAAAAGTTTAAAGGATAATGGCATCAATATTCCTGAAACCATTACCTCTGTTCACTTTTCCCGTACTACGACTACAACCATCCGAATTATCTCATGCTTATCTACGGTGCCGGTGGACATGCACGTGTATTAATCAGTTGCCTCAAAGCCAACCGTCTCCCGGTTGACGCTATTTTTGATGACGATGAAACAAAACATCAGATTCTGGATTACAAGGTGGACGGTGTTTATCAACCTGATAAATATCCGGGTACGCCTGTTTTAATCGCTATAGGTAGTAATCAATTACGCTATCAGATTGCTCAGAGGATCAAACATCCATTTGGCATACAAGTACATCCTTCTGCACTGGTGGATGAATCTGTAAAGATTGGAGCAGGTAGCGTAATTCTCCACGGTAGTATCATTCAAACAGGAGCAAAAATCGGTGAGCAGGTTATTATCAATACCGGAGCAAGAATAGATCACGATTGTTTCATTGCTGATTACGTCCATATAGCACCCGGCAGCATCCTGTGCGGTCATGTAGAGATTGGCGCATTTACGCTTGTCGGAGCGGGCAGTGTGGTAATTCCAGGAATAAAAATCGGGATGCATTGTCGTATAGCCGCAGGAAGCATCATTACCCGCAACATTCCTGACGGTTCGGTTGTTCGCGGGAATCCCGGACGTATTATTAAATCACTATTCTGAAGATGGATAAACGGATATGGCTTTCTCCGCCTCACATGAGTGGCAAAGAATATGCTTACGTAAATGAAGCATTTGCAGAGAACTGGGTAGCTCCAGTTGGTCCTCACATTACCTTATTTGAAAAAGAGCTGGGACAATATACCGGAATGAGCCATGTTGCGGCGTTATCTTCAGGTACCTCTGCAATTCATCTGGCATTAGTTCTTGCGAATGTAGAAAAGGATGATATCGTCTTATGCCAATCACTGACTTTCGTTGCCACTGCCAATCCTGTTTTATATCAGGGTGCCATCCCTGTATTTATTGACAGCGAACCGGATACCTGGAATATTTGTCCTGATGCGCTGGAAACAGCTTTAAAGTATTACCATCGGATTGGCAAAAAACCTAAAGCTGTCATCGGTGTACACCTCTATGGAATGCCCTGTAAGCTGGATGAAATTCTTTATCTCTGTGACAAATATGATGTCCCTTTTCTTGAAGACGCTGCCGAGGCACTCGGTAGTATCTATAATAACCAACAAGCCGGTAGCTTTGGAAAAATGGGGATATTTTCATTCAACGGAAATAAAATCGTCACCACTTCCGGAGGAGGAGCACTGGTTTCCGATGATTCTGAACTGATCAAGAAAGCAAGATTTTTGGCTACACAAGCACGGGATGAAGCCGTTCACTATGAGCATTCAGAAATAGGATACAATTACAGAATGAGTAATATTTCGGCTGGAATAGGTCGGGGGCAACTTGAAGTCCTGGATGAACGCGTCAGACAACGGCGTGCAAATTATACGTTTTACCATGCAATGTTATCTCCTTTTCCAGGGATTTCCTTTCAGCCCGAGGCAGCAGAGGTCATTTCTAACCGCTGGCTTACCGCAATCAGAATTGATCCAAACCTAACAGGAACTACAAGCGAAATACTCCGTAAACATTTAGAAAGCTGTAACATAGAATCAAGACCCGTTTGGAAACCGATGCATATGCAGCTGCTTTTCAGGAATGCTCCCTATTTTGGTGGCTCGATCAGTGAACAGCTTTTTGCCGAAGGACTTTGTTTGCCGTCGGGATCATCTCTTTCTCTGGAAGAGAAAGAATTAATAATGAGGGAAATAATATTATGTATCACTCATAAACAAAAATATCCTTCACCCGAATGAGCGAAAGATATTTTTGGGTCAGTAAGTCAACACTTATGGCTGAACCTCAACGTTAAACATAATTGGTTCGTAAGGCTTAATAACGAAATTGCTTCCTTGTGAATTAGCTCTACCTGTTTTTCCATATGCAGTTGCAGATGGCAGGATAATTGTTGCTTTTTCGTTCACTTTCATTTTGCGGATAGCACGATCAAAACCTGTAATCAGATTACTGTTCCCGGTTCCGGTCGTAAACTGCAACACATCTTTACCTTCATCAAATACAGTCCCATTCAGTAACTTTCCAACATATTTGATCTTAACTACTTTATTTGGTCCGATAGTATCTCCTTCAGTTACGGTAGCAGTTTTAACAACAATAAGATTGTCGGAGGTTCTGTATGTCGGAGTCAGTTTATTCGCTGTCAGATAACTATCAATCTGTTGTACTTCCGTGCGCTTACTCACAAATTCCATATCTACACGAACAGGTGAGTACTGCGGAATAGTCGCATTTGTCGAAAATCCGGACAGTATAGACGTGTAATTTCCAAACCCCAGATAAAAAGGTGCAAGAATTGTAGCTTTGTCTCCTGGTTTCATTAAATTAAGCGCCAGTTCCATACCGGGAACAACGAACATATAACCTGTAAAGGCCGGAAATTTAGCTGTCTTCACAGTGTCCTTTGCAGATGTCCAAACTTTTAGTCCGTTCAAAAGATAAACATCGTACTTCACAGTTACCTCTTCTCCAACTTCAGGTTTAACTCCAGAACCCGTCTGGGTAATTTTGTAATAAAACCCATTGCTATCTTTTGTCAGACTCAATGAACTATCTGCAATGTATTTCTCAATTGCCTGTTCATTCTCAATAATTCTCTGCTCATCCTGATTCTCGATGTTGTTGCAGGATATCATCCCTACCACCGCTGCGACCAAAATCCCGATTTTCAAAAACTTACCACCCATTTCGATTTTACTTTTGATTTACAAATACTTTAATAACACCATTTCTTACCAGACTCCGTCTAATGAGAAAGAGTTGCAACGACTACTAAAAAAATTATGCAGCTACATTTTTGGCATAGTAGGCACAGAATGACTTTAGCTCACAGGATTTGCATTTTGGACTGCGGGCGATACATACATATCTTCCATGCAGAATAAGCCAGTGATGTGCCTTAGGTACCATTTCAGAAGGAATATAACGCATCAATACTTTTTCTACAGCCAAAGGAGTAGTAGCAGTTGAAGGAACCAAACCAAGCCTGTGCGATACCCGAAACACATGCGTATCTACAGCCATTGCCGGTTGATTAAAAATTACAGATGCAATTACATTTGCAGTTTTCCTCCCCACGCCCGGTAGTTTCTGAAGCTCATCCACAGAAGCCGGAATTTGGGAATCAAACTGCTCCACCAGCATCCGTCCCATTCCCACAAGGTGTTTGGCTTTATTGTTGGGATAAGAAATGGATCTGATATAGCCAAACACTTCCTCAGCATTTGACAGAGCCAATGATTCGGCGTCCGGGAAACGCTCAAAAAGAGGAGGCGTAACAATATTCACCCGTTTGTCGGTACACTGTGCGGATAATATCACAGCTACCAGTAATTCAAATGGATTTCCATAAACAAGTTCTGTTTCAGGCTCCGGAAAATTAGTGGTAAAATAATCCAGAAGCATTTTGAAACGCTCTTTTCTCAGCATACAATTCAGGTGTTAATTAGGTATAAACCCAAACAACCAGCCACTGTTACACAATGACTGGCATAATAATGACCTGTTACTCATTCTAAAAAGAGAGAGCAGCAGGTCTCTTTGTGGAAAATTGTTGGGAATAACCGAGAATTTTTCCAATCGTCCTTTCCGTTGGCGTTCGGACAATTTTGTTCATCTGGCCTTTTATCTCCAGAGAATCAATGTAAAAACTCATCAGATCGTCGTCAAGCGCCAAGGCTTCAACGATTAAATCATTTTCATTTTCTGTCGTTTCACAGTAGATATACCGGACAACATCATCGTAGGTAAAAGTTTTTGTCATATTGCGGGGCACGCTGGTTAAATTGCTTACGCAGGTTAATTAACGCGTAACGCATTCTACCCAATGCCGTATTAATACTCACACCTGTAGCATCAGCAATTTCCTGAAAACTCATGTCCTCATAATGACGCATGATCAGTACCTGCTTTTGCACATCGGGCAACCTCTGGATCATCTCCCTGAGTTGCTCATGAGTCTCCTGACGAATCTGGATCGACTCAACGGAATCCTCCGAAAAATCCAATGTATTAAATACACTGCTACCATCTTCGAACACTACATTGGGGTAGCGTTTATCACGTCTGAAATAATCAATGGCGAGGTTGTGTGCGATTCGTATAATCCAGGGCAAAAACTTGCCTTCATCATTATATCTACCACCCTTTATTGTATCCACCGCCTTTATAAATGTATCTTGCAATAGGTCTTCTGCAACATACTGGTCTTTGACAATCAGATAAATAGTGGTGTAGATTCTGGATTTATGGCGCTGAACAAGCTTTTCAAAGGCTTTTTCATTACCACGGATATACAATGTTACCAACTCACTGTCGCTAACTTGGACTTTCTCCATTTTTACTATTCGATTTAGTTAACGTAGAGCAGTTGGCCGATATTGTTTCTCCTTTCTGTTTTAGTGATATAATGAAGTAAAAATCAGATGATTTTTAATATTGTTAATCAAAGAAATGGATTTGGGAAATGATTTGCAAATGTTTATGTTTCTTTTTTGAACAAATTATTTTCAATTAACAGATGTTAACAATCTAGAGGCCTGATTATAACTATTTCCTCAAAAAATCGTTTTCCTATTCATATTACTCCAAAATATTGAACTTATCAAATAATATACGACAAGCAAATATGCTTTGGATCGAAGGTTTGTTTTATACCCAAAAAAAATACCTTAAACACACAATATAACCCAAAAAACAGAATTGCATTATTCCGAGAAATGAAATATAAACATCTTTTTTTCGACCTTGATCATACGCTATGGGATTTTGAGAAAAACTCCTCCGAATCACTTCAGGATATCTTTCACCAGTTATCACTAGCCGATCATGGTGTAAGCTCTATGGAAAATTTTGTAGACTGCTTTATTCGAATAAACACTAAACTTTGGGATGACTTCGACAGAGGCAGATTACCTCACTCCTACATTCGTGAAAAACGTTTTTTGATGGTGTTTGAAGAGCTTGGGATTGCATGTCCTCCCAATCATCTGGAAATAGGTGAACTATACCTGCATACGCTTCCTTCCAAAAAGCACCTGTTGCAAGGTGCTCTGGAAACTTTGGATTACGCCCGGGAAAGTGGCTACTCAATGCATATCGTTACAAATGGTTTCACGGAAATCCAGGCACGGAAAATTGCCAGCTCCGGAATAAGCCATTATTTCGAAAACATTGTAACATTTGAAAATGCAAACGCAAAAAAGCCCGATCCCGGCATATTTGCATACGCACTGGATAAGGCCAACGCAACTCATGACGAATGCATCATGATCGGAGACAACTGGATTGCAGATATTATGGGTGCCAGCGAATTCGGGCTCGATACAGTTTATTACAATCCGGCCGGACTGAAATTTGATCAAAACCCAACTTACGATATCAGACGGCTGGAAGAGTTAATGCTAATCCTTTGATTAACATTTTATAACTGATAGTCTTCTTCGTAAAATGTTACCTTTTTCTCTCTGAGGAATTGTTTGATTACATCAGCATGCACACATTGACCTACATTTAAGAAAGGATAGTTGGATACTCTCTTACGTTGTCCATCTGTCATTACCTCCTTATTTATCTGATCAAACCCAAGATGTAAATGACGGGTGGAACTCTGAAGACCATAAACCAGCCCGCTACGGTCGAAAAGAGGTCCTCCGCTCTGTCCACGCAGTCCGGGTGTGCTCATTTCTATGCCTGTTACTTCATTTTGGTCACCAATATGTCTCGTTACAATTCCATCTATAGGAAAACCCGGAGTATGAATCCTCCCTGTTTTGAGCCATTCGATATCGTTAATGTCTTTATTGTAACGGTAGTTTGTGAATTCAGGAAAGGGATATCCTAATCTGCAGAGATAACGCCCTTGCTTGATGAAGCGCGTATCTTTCAGAAACCTGGCATGACCAGAATATTGAACACTCTCAAAGTCACGAAACTGAATAATTGCCAGATCCTGTGTAGGATGCAGGTGAATAGTCAGGCTTTTGTAAGCAGAAACACAATTAATAAAATTAAATAATATCCTGATCGGTGTTTCAGTATTGATACGGTACTTAGATTCCAGAATTGTTCGCTGCCGTTGTAACCCCGGGTCACGCTCAAACTTTCTGAGCTCGCCACTAAATTTCACATAGTTTTCGTAAATAGAATTCGCGTATAAGATTTGCCTGGCCACATGCCTGCAAGTCACTGCAAAACCATCCTGATTAACAAAAAATAAGGTAGCTGTTCCGGGTACTATATCACTGCCATTGTAATAACGGAGAATAAAATGAATGGGGCGGGTAAACTGATCAACTGACTCAATGGCTTCAACAAACATAGAAAAAGGGCTGGTAAATATTTACCTGGGTTGTATAGGAATAACAGCTTCTGTCTGGTCCCAACTAAGAACCATATTGACTCCACCTTGAATTTCTTCGAAATATATAGAAAACAGCTCTTGCGCCTTCGGATGAATTCGGATCGGCACTTCTACTTTTAGGAGATTCTTTCCGTCATTATATTCTGTTCCCCACTGGCCTGTTTCCGAATTAAGAATCACAATCCAGCTACCAGGACCTGGAATTGTCCACAACGAGTAACTGCCTGCATTCAATTTTTCACCTCTAAAGTTGACGTCTTCTTTGAAAATTACCTCTGTTGCTTCGTTGGCCCCGGTACGCCATACTTTTCCATAAGGAACCAATGCTTTATCCTTTTCTCTTCCGAAAATATACCTACCCTTTTTTGCCGGACGACCGTACAGGACTTCCACATTCAACTTATCTTTTTCCCACACCACCGAAGCTGCCGGACTTAAAGATCGGCTATAGCGACGATAACCGAAAAATCCCGCCATAACTATAAAAGCAAAAAGAAAAGATAAGGAGAGCGCTTTTTTCACAGGCAATCAGGGACAGAAAATACGGTAGAAGGTGTAGGTAACAGAAAGTTTAAGAAAATAATAGGAGTCTTTTGTTGAAGGATCACCCTGTACGAGTTTGTCCGTCGATATCGGATCGCCACCCAAATTATCCAAATAATCTGTAAAAGTCTTCCTTGCCCCGTACTCAATTCCTAAATTCCAAGGGCGCTTAAACTGGTACTTAATGCCTACACCGTAAGGCAATACAAGCCCACTGGTTTTATATTCAGATGTTACGATATTGGGTTTAAAACTATTTATTCCTATTCCGCCGAAAACATAAGGCGTCCAGTTTACGGCAAAACGTCTGTCTTTATAATCAAGGAAATTATATTCTGCAACCGCGCTTCCTTCAATAATGCGCGTACGAAAAGACATATTTCTTGCCTGCTGAAACGGATCATTGCTTACAGCGTCATCGGCTCCTATTAACCCGCCTGCAATTTCTGCACGTAAGGATAAAGCCGAATTGGGATTATAGCGAAAAAACAGACTTCCTCCGGGTTTAAAAAAACGTAGCCTCAGGTGAGGCGCGATATCTCCTTTATAATTAAAGCCCCCGAGTCCTGCTCCCAACTCAATTTTCTGAGCTGAAGCAGATGACGTTAAAAAAATTATAAAACAACAAATACTTGCCAGTAACGACAAGTATCTATTTCTAGTATATGTATGATTAGTAGTCAAAGGAACAACATTTTATCTCAATGGAGGGCATTTGATTTGAGCCGGAATTATGTAATGTATCTGGATTTGACCGATCAGATAATTGTCTTTCAGACTTGGACTATTACCTCTGTCTGTCCCGGGATTGCCGAAACCATTTTGAAGCATTACTGCATAAGGATCAGCGTCAGGAGCAGTTCCGACATAATTGGCTTGTACAAACTTTTGGAGACCTTCAGTTCTGTCTGCGCCTTTTCTCACGGCAACTCTATCCTGCGTTCTGTTTGCGAAGTGAGCGGCAACAGGACTATCAGCAAACAATGCAGGATCCGCATAGGCACCCGCTACATCATCCAGATAGTCAGTAAAAGTCTTTCTGAAACCCAGCTCAGCTGAAATATCAAATCGTGAATTGATTTTATATCTTACACCAACACCGACAGGTATTGCGAAAGTTATTAAAGAATATTTATCCTTATATCCTGCATTCCCCTGCCCTTCCGTACCCAGGGGCTGCAATTTCACCCAGGTTCCATTATCCAGAGAATCCAATGCTTTCGGATTGTGAGCAGTAAGTGCAATCCCGGCAAACAGATAAGCTCCGAACTGGGGACGTCTGTCATAGCTTCTGTTGTCAGGAGTCAATTTAAAAATACCTTGTACTGAAAATTCTTTCAGATCATTACGGAAATGAAGGTTGCGGGCAAAGAAAATATTACTCTGGTGTTTTGAACCTCTGTTCATCACGTAATCATCTCCTGCAATACGTGCATAAGTAAAACTAGCTCTGGCAGCTAATCGTGGTGTAAAGTGTCTTGTATAGTTTCCTGCAACACTCCAACGCATCATGGTAAATGTTGAGGCAATCGGCCTTCTGTAAGGAGCCATATCTCCATAATAGTTGGAAGTCCCCAACCCAAAACCTACAGATGAGTAGGGCATAAAGATACCCCGGCTTTGTGCCATCACACGGGCATCCGTCATTAGAAAACTTAAGATCAGGATCATTGACAATGCTCCGGATACTTTTTTCAGTTCAGATTTTCTACGCATTTGAAATCTTTTTTGTGCAAAAATATAATAGTTGATGGTTTTCCACAGATTATATCTCCTTTTCAACGTATTTCCCATTCATTTATTTGGAGAGTGAACAAAATTTATATAATCCTATTTTCGAATTTCAGTTACATACAGGTTATTCTCTGTATCAATAGCCTCATTGTAATAATAAAATAATGGTTACGGGCAGGAACAAGGTGAAAACTTGCTTATAATTGTATAGTCCAAAATCCTGCATTGTAATGATTACAAGTAAGAATCTGCAATTTTCCTATTCCAATCACAAACACTTCACATTTCCGGATATCGCCTGTGGTGATAAAGAAACTTTACTTATACTTGGCCAATCCGGAAAAGGAAAAACCACATTGCTTCATTTGCTCGCCTTGTTATTGAAGCCTCAGCATGGTGAAATAGCGATCAACAATAAGCTGATCCGTAACCTCTCCATAGCTGAAATCACTAGCGTGAGAGCAAGCCAGATCGGCATTATCTACCAGCGTGCTCATTTTACAAGCTCACTTTCAGTGATTGATAATATTTTACTACCTAATTATTTCGCAGGACAAAAACTGGACAAGGAGAAAGCGCGATTCCTTGCACAGGAACTGGGATTTGCAGACCACCTCTCAAAAAAGACGAATCAATTAAGCCAAGGCGAACAGCAACGTGTAAGCATTGCCAGAGCGCTGATGAATAATCCAAGCGTGATTCTGGCCGACGAGCCCACCTCAAGTCTGGATGACGACAATTGTGCCAGAGTAATCAGTCTGCTCAAAACACAGTCCGCTGAGATAGGAGCTAGTCTTGTAGTCGTGACGCATGATCAGCGCCTGAAAGACGAATTTCATAACCGCGTCTTTCTATAATTACATTTCTAACAGAGTTCCCGCCGGATACAGGCAATGATACAATATGAATCTCTTCAAAATCAGTATAGCCAATTTAAAAGAAAAAAAGCTCAATAGCTTCCTGAGTGTATTGCTCCTGACGCTTGGTATAGGCATAATCTCTCTGCTTCTGCTTCTGAATAAACAGCTTGATGAACAATTCAGAAGAAATATCCGTGGCATTGATATGGTTGTCGGGGCAAAGGGAAGTCCGCTACAAATTATTTTATCCAGTATTTATCAGATTGATGCTCCTACAGGAAACATTCCTCTCAACGAAGTAAATACTTTAAAACGAAACCCCTTTGTAAAAACAGTGATCCCACTTTCCATGGGTGACAACTTCAATGGCTTTCGGATTGTGGGAACCACAGCAGCCTATCCGGAACATTTTGAAGCCAAAATTTCGCAAGGAAAGTCTTTTGATGAATCGATGGAGGTGGTAATCGGCAGCAAAGTCGCCGCTTCCGGCGCGCTCAAAATTGGCAGCACATTTGCCAGTTCGCACGGATTGGACGCCGGAGGAGATGAACATGGGGATAAAAAATACAAGGTTGTTGGTATATATGAAGCCACAGGTTCTGTGATTGACCAGGTGATATTAACAGGTCTTTCAAGCGTATGGGATATTCACGAGCATGCAGAAGAGGGTGCTCACGAAGAGCATGAAGAACAGCATCATGAGGAAGAAAAACAAGTTACCAGCGCGCTGATTCGCTTCAGAAATCCGATGGGATTGATTGCACTTCCCCGCCAGATCAATGAGAATACTTCCATGCAGGCTGCCCTACCCAGTATAGAGATCAACCGCTTATTTTCTCTGTTAGGCATAGGTATAGAGACGCTACGTGCACTGGCCATCATCATTATCAGCATTGCGGGAGTAAGCGTTTTTATCTCGCTTTACAATTCTTTGAAGGAAAGAAAATACGAAATGGCTCTCATGCTTTCTATGGGTGCAACAAGAACCAAACTGTTTCTGATGCTACTTCTGGAAGGATTGATGCTTGCTGTAATGGGTTATGCGGCCGGTATTATTTTAAGCCGCGCTGGATTGTATGCTTTTAATCATTCAGCAGAAAAAGATTTTCATTACTCGCTCAAAGATTTTAGCATACTTCCCGAAGAGTTAATGTTACTGGGCGGTGCTATATTGATAGGACTGCTTGCTGCTGCATTGCCATCCATAGGGATCTACCGACTCAATATATCACGTACGCTGGCTGAGGAATGATATTCTTTGTAGCTTTGTTATAGTGCCTGAATCTATGCTTTTTAAATCAATCATCCTGAACATGAGATATTTTCGCTTCATCATTCTATTCGCTCTTATCGCATCTCTATCTGCTTTCACGCCTGCTTCTGATCCTAAAGCGCCTATCAAGGTAACCTGGGAACAATTACGCGATGTGACATTTAAGAAAAAATGGTATGCCGAAGAATCTATTTACATGCTTCACCCGACATTCGGACCGGGCGTTCAGAAGCTTAAAAATCAACAGGTTACTATTACTGGTTACATATTACCAGTAGACCTTGACGCAAATCTTTATGTCCTTTCTGCATTTCCATTCAGCGCTTGTTTTTTTTGCGGCGGAGCTGGTCCTGAAACTGTAATGACATTGAATTTCAAGAAAAAAGGAAGAAAGTTCAAAACAGACGAACGTCTGACTCTGACAGGAACTCTAAAGCTGAATGCTGATGATATTTATCAAATGAATTACATTCTGGACGCTGCAGAAATTACAGAGTAATGACTCCAAAGATTGTTTTAAATACCGATCAGGCGCCAGATACCTGATATAAAAAATAGCACAAGTCCAACCGGCGTAAGTACTTTCCAACCCAGATACATCAGCTGATCTACCCGCAGACGGGGGAATGTCCAGCGTACCCACATTTGGATGATAACTCCTGCCAGAGCTTTGCTTAATAACCAGAAAGCACCCGAAATATAGCCGAACCAGGTGCCGGGTTCACCGCTGGTCCAGTCTGCCAACCGGAGCGGGCCAATATTAGGGAAAGGTGTATTCCAGCTACCCAGAAACAATATCGCTCCAAGAAGAGACACAAGTAGCATCATACCATATTCTGAAAGCATAAACAGGGCCCAGCGCATACCGGAATACTCTGTATGAAAACCTGCCACAAGCTCGGACTCCCCTTCTGGCAGATCGAACGGAGCACGATTACATTCAGCAAGAGAAGCAATAAAGAATACAATGTACGCAATCAGCAAAAATGGATTCCGAATAATATTCCATGTTAAAAATCCTCCTATTTGCGTCACGTCTATTCCAAGCGATTTAATCCCGAACAAATAAATATTTTCAGCGCTGAATATACCCTGTTGGAAACTGATTACCTGTAAATCCAGGGTTTGTGAAAGCATCACCACACAAAGGATCGTAAGACCAAGCGGTACTTCATAGGAAATGATTTGCGCGACTGCACGCATCGCACCATATAAAGCAAATTTGTTATTGGAGCCCCAGCCTGCCATTAACAGCCCGATTACATCTACAGAAACAATAGTCATCAGAAAGAATACACCTACAGCAGCACCCGATCCGCTCAAACCAGGAGCCAGCGGAACCACTGCAAAGCCCGCAAACACAGACACAAAAATGACAATTGGAGCAATCAGGAATAGTTTTCTATCGGCAGCTTTGGGTACGATATCTTCTTTCTGCAAAAGTTTGAGCAAATCGGCAAAAAGCTGAAGCAAACCCCATTTTCCCACTTCCATCGGCCCCATCCTGTCTTGTATAAAGGCAGAAACCTTACGTTCAAGGTACACACCTAATACTACGAAACCAGGTACAGCAAGAAGAAAAATAAGTAATGTTACAGGCATTGCAGAAAATCAATCGTTGATATCATTCCGATGTATCAGATAGAGTCACGGAATGTGATTTGGACAAAGTAAAATTAATCATAAAAGTAATCCAAACTTCACTACTCTTCGTCCTTTTGCCCTTTATACCCCGATTCCTGTAAAATCAACGTAGAATTTCCATTCTTCATCAACTCTGCCAACGTCACATCAGGATTTTCTTTCAGATATAACTCCACAATCCGCCATCCCAGCCACTTCGCAATTCCTCCGGGTACTTTATCTCCTATTTCCGTTGTATAAGGTCGTTCTCCTATATACTTCTGTTTTTTAAGCTCATTTTTTTCATACAAAAGCTTATTAGTCATAAAGTAGGCCCATATATCCTGCTGACTGTTATACGTACGTTGCAAATTTTCAGCTGACAATCCAAAGACCAGGCTATCCGGTTCCTGAGGCATTATTTGCTTAACAAATGCATACCCTTTTCCATAACCAATCATTTCAGAAAGTAAGGTAGGATCGGTTTCCAACTGATTATATTGATTGGACAAATAGAATACAATTGATGGCACAATGTACTCCTTCTGATATTTACGCAACTGATAATCAAATACATTGGGGCGAAAATAGGCTTTGGGACCTGCAAAGAAATCGAGTCCGACTATGATCAGTGAGTCCGATACATAAAGATCGCTGCCGGTAAACCCGGTTTTTATAAACTTTATTTCAGGCGCTTTGAAATCAGGATAAATTAATTTAACTCTCTTCAGCGCATCTTGCAAAGGCTCGATAATCTGACTTTTTCTATCTCCGATAATGGAATCCACCTGCGTACTGAAATCCTGAAATCCCGGATTTTGGATAATACCAAACAGCTGTTCAGCCAACCGGGATGTATCTGTTTGTCCATCTGCGAAGTACTGCGTCTTCAGGTAATTATGCTGATTCAGGAAACTTTGTACATCTTTAACCGATTTACTATTCAAAAGCTCCTGATCAAGATTTTCGTAAGAAATATCCATTTCTACCGAAGACACATCGGCTATTTCCCGGTTATCAGTTTTACAGGCAGAGACTAAAAAATAAAGACAACTTAAAATGGCCAGATTGCGAAAGAAGGTCATTGGCTTAAAGGAAAACGAAATGTTAAACGAAAAATCAAAAGTAGAAAAAAAACGAATAAGCATTCTGGGATGTGGCTGGCTCGGGCTGCCATTAGCTAAACGCCTGCTTCAAAAGGATATTTCATATCAGGTAAAAGGCAGTACTACTTCTCCGGAAAAGTTAGCTCTCCTGAATAACGAAGGAATTGAGGGATTTTTATTCAACCTGAACCCCAGCTTTACAGCACCGGACAGTACGATAGCCCACTTTTTCGATACAGATACACTTGTGATCTCTTTGCCTCCGCGCCTGAGCAAAAGTGAGCCAGGACATTATCTGCAGCAAGTTAAAAATGTAATTGAGAAAATTAAAGACTCCTCAATACAAGAAATTATTTTCCTGAGTTCGACCGGTGTTTATCCTGATCTCAATCGTATTGTAAACGAAACGGACGTCAACTTACCTGAACAATCTGCGTCGGCAGAAATGGTTGCTGCCGAAAACATGATTACCAACTTACGAACCGAACGAACAGTAGCTATACTCCGTCTTGCGGGTCTCATTGGTTTAGACAGAATACCGGGTAAATATGTGAAGGGTAAAAAAGGGCTGACAACGGGATCACTACCCGTTAATTATATCCATCCCGAAGATGCAGTTTCGGTGATGGCAATGATGATTGAGCAACAAATTCAGAATGAAACATTTAACGTAGTTGCTCCCCTTCATCCTACCCGACGTGAGGTATATGACAGCAATTGCAAACAATTCGGATGGGAAACACCCACATATCTTGAACCTGAAACCGCTCCGGATTACAAGATTATTTCAGGGGACAAACTAAATGAACACTACGATAGCAATTTCAAGTATCCCAATCCATTGGAGTTCTATTACGAATTGAAACCATAAACTAAAAAAGTCCGCCGGAGACACATCCGGCGGACTTGACATACATTCATATTGAATCTGATTACCTTCTGTTTATTAAGGAAGAAGTTCTGTCAATTTAGCTTCCAGTGCAGCTCCACGCAGGTTTTTAGCAATAACCTTTCCTTCTTTATCCAAAAGATAAGTAGCCGGAATAGCGCTTACACCGTACGTCTGTGCTACTACCGAATTCCAGAATTTCAAATCAGAACCATGATGCCAGGTCAACTTATCCTTTTTGATGGCTGCTTTCCATGCATTTGCTTCTTTATCCAGAGAAACGCCATATATTGAAAAACCTTTGTCTTTGAATTTGTCATACATCCTTACCACATTAGGATTCTCCTGACGGCAAGGCCCGCACCACGAAGCCCAGAAATCAATCAATACCAGTTTACCTCTTAACGAGCTTAACTGAACAGGTTTACCTTCCGGATCATTTAACGTAAAATCAGGAGCAATCTCTCCTACAGCAACTCCTTTGGCACGTTTAATTTGTCCGATAAAGCCTTGTGCCAGCGTAGGAACAGGATTTACTTTTTCAAAATCAGCTGCCAAACTTTTCAGTATATCCATGTCCTGATCCGGATTCAGGAAATTATTGGCTGTAAAAAGTGCAACCAATGACGTACCCATTTCCGGTAACATTTTTTTAATGACATCCTGTCTCACCTTATCTTCCGCAGCATAGGCAGCCTGGATTTCCTGTACTTTCTTCGTGTTTTTCTTTTCTTCTGCTTCAGCGAATTCCTCGTTCCATTTCGTAACCTTCGCTGCGAAATTTTGCATCAGCTCATCAATTTGGGAGTAGTACTCCATATTTTTAGAACCTGACACCAGCACTTTGCCTTGTCCTCCTGCTTTTACATTAAAAGTTTCACCACCTTCTACAAGCAATACCGCTCTTTGGCGATCAGCGATATTAAGTGTAAAAAAACTACCTCTGTCTTTTTCTGTACCCTTAATAGTAAAACTTCCATCGGCAGCTAGTTGCGCAGAATCTACCTTAACGCCTGTCCCGTTGGCAGCCGACTGTAACAAAATCACTTTTTCTCCTTTGGCACCGCCCTGCACTTTTCCATTCACAGTAAATTCTAATGGTGAAATTTGTGCAAAGGTTACCAGAGTACCCAATAGCAGAGTAGCCGTTAGAAAAAACTTCTGATATGACTTCTTCATCTTTTAAAATTAGAGTAGTGAAACGATTAGTTTAACTGCTTGCCAAGAAGCTGGTTTACCAGTTTAGGATCTGCTGTTCCGTTCGATTTTTTCATGATCTCTCCAACGAACAATCCAAGCAATCCTTTTTTACCTTTTCTGTAGGCATCCACTTTATCGGGCATAGCTGCAAGTACTTCATTTACCAACGTTTCCAGTTCATTGGTATTGCTGTTCTGTTGCCAGTTATTTGTTTCAGCAATCTCTGCCGGAGCGCGATGCGGCTCTGCAAGCATGACCGGAAATACCTTCTGAGATGCGACAGAATGACTAATTGTGCCTGATTCACTCAGTTCAATCAATGCTGCCAGACTATCAGGACTTACCGGGAATTTGGCGATATCTCCTTCATGCTCATTCAGGTACGACTTAACCGGTCCCATCAGCCAGTTAGAAGCCTGCTTATATAAATTCGTTTTGCTGCAAACTGCTTCAAAGTAGTCCGCAATTTCCTTTGTATCAGTCAGTACCAGTGCATCGTAAGCCGGAATACCATAAACCTCAACAAATTTTTCACGCAGTTCCTTTGGTAAGGCAGGCATAGAAGCCTGTATTGATGCCAGCCACTCATCCGAAATAACAACCGGACTCAAATCCGGATCCGGAAAATACCGGTAATCATTCATGGTTTCCTTCATACGCATACCGTACGTATTGCCGGACTCCACATCGAACATCCTCGTTTCCTGGTAAATTTGTCCGCCGGTTTCAAGCAAACCAATCTGACGGGTTGTCTCGAAATTAATCGCCCGCATCATATTCCGTATGGAGTTCATGTTCTTCACCTCCACCTTCACACCAAGCTTTGTATCACCCTTTTTGCGCACTGAAACATTCACATCGCAACGCAAAGATCCCTCTTCCATATTCCCATCGCTGATACCAAGGTAGCGTACAATACGGCGAATTTCGGTAACGAATGCGCCGGTCTCATCTGCAGAACGCAGATCCGGCTCAGACACCATTTCTACCAAAGGAGTTCCGGCCCGGTTGTAATCTAGTAACGTGGCAGTATCGCTCCCATCGTGAACTGATTTCCCTGCATCTTCTTCCAGGTGAATATGATGAAATCGTATTCTCTTCTCCACGTCTTTACCATCAGCACCCTTAGTAGTGATGGTTACCCCTCCATTTTCACAGATCGGTTTTTTATCCTGAGAAATCTGATATCCCTTTGGAAGATCAGGATAGAAGTAATTTTTACGATCAAAAATAGTTCTGCGGCTGATAGAACAATCGCAGGCCAGCCCCATTTTGACAGCATATTCAATTGCCTTCTTATTCACCTTAGGCAGCGTTCCCGGAAGAGCAATCGTAATGGGGCCAATATTGGTATTTGGCTCCGTCCCGAACATATTCAGGTCAGAAGTAAACAATTTGGATTCTGTCTGTAGCTGACAGTGAACTTCCAAACCAATCACACTTTCGTAACCGGCCAGTACTTCTTCACTTATTGTTGAGGGAGAAATTTCAGATTGAGTCATATTATGTTGCAAATGCTTTCACAAAGATACAAATACGGGTCGTCCATGTTATGAACGACCCGTATTTTATAATGACATGATGTCAACTATCTGTTACTATAGGGAGTTGATCCAGTTAGCAATGATAGCAATATCTCCTTTCGGAACATGCGTCATAGGAGCCATCGGAGGAAATCCTGGCCAGTGCTCTGGTTTAGGACTATGAACAAGCGCCACAATCTCATCAACAGAATATTTTTTCTTCGCTACGTCAGCATATGCCGGCCCGATCACCTTATCGTATGCCTGGTGGCAAGCGAAACATGCATGTTTGTTCAGCAATGCAGACACTTCAGCCGGTACAGCTTTACGTTGCGGCTTAGCTTCGGCAGCTGGTGCAGCTTCACCTGCTTTGGCTGTATCTCCGGGAGTACCGGATGTTGCTGTGGTAGTCGCAGCAGGTGCTTCAGCAGGCTTAGCATTCTTTTTGTCATTCTGGATATTCACAAGAGACGCTTCCTCACGAGCCTTGCTTGCTGATCCGTAATATTCGTCATACTTTGCTTTATCTTCCTTTGAAGAACAACCCATCCATACCGAAACCGCCAGAGCAATAATTGCCAGCGAAGTACTTTTTTTAAGTGTCATTGTTTTAAAAATTTAAAAAATTTCCGCCATGTTATCGCGTTTCCCGATAATCTATACCACGAAGAAACTAAGTTTGCGTTAAATTTCCCTCATAAATTTTACCTCCCCAATCATAAAAACTATCTTTAATTACTCATAATTAACTCATTTAAAGACACATATAACTAACTTGTAAAATTTTATTCTCAGAATTTTATTTTTTATTTGAAATAAATTATTGTGAATAATCTGAAATGTTCTTACTTTTGCAGTCCTATTTGTAAAAACGATTAACGCAATGGCTAAGAAAGGTAATAGAGTACAGGTTATATTAGAGTGCACTGAGCAAAAAGAAAGCGGTGTACCAGGTATGTCACGGTACGTGACCACAAAAAATCGTAAGAATACGCCTGGCCGTATGGAGTTGAAGAAATTCAATTCTTTCCTGAGACGTTATACTCTGCATAAAGAGATTAAATAAGGCTGCCTTAAGATTTAGAAAGGTGTATCTGGTTAATCACAATTAATCAGAGTTCGTCTTGAATATATATTGTTGATAAACCGATAACACTTAAAATATACAGACATGGCAAAGAAAGTAGTTGCTACCCTGAAAAAAGAAGGCGGTAAGGCTTTTGCTAAAGTCATTAAAGCCGTAAAATCTCCTAAAACAGGAGCTTATACCTTCAAAGAAGAGATTGTACCTCTTGACGGCGTACAAGGAGCATTGAAAAACTGAAACTAATCGTTTTTCAGTCATTGCTGACAATATTGCATTTTAAAAAGTCCCTATCGGGACTTTTTTTGTTTTAATTTTGGCTTATAATAGCAAACCCGTGTAAAGAATAGCACGGGCACACTTAATTCACCGACATTCACCTACGCTGATATGGGCTTATTTGATTTTTTTTCAAAGGAGAAAAAAGAAACATTGGATAAAGGTCTGGAAAAGACCAAGGACAGCTTCTTCGGTAAGCTTTCGCGCGCTATCGTGGGTAAGACAACCATTGATGAAGAGGTTCTTGACGAACTGGAAGATATTCTGGTAAGCTCCGATGTTGGCGTAGAGACGACCGTGAAAGTCATCAAGCGAATTGAAGAGCGTGTAGCCCGTGACAAATACGCGACTACGGCTGAGCTGGATGTTATACTACGTGAAGAAATAGCAGCCCTGCTTACCGAAAATAAATCTGTTGATTTCACCGATAGTTTTGAAACAGCGCATCTCCCCAAACCCTATGTGATCATGGTTGTGGGTGTAAATGGCGTAGGTAAAACAACAACCATTGGCAAACTGGCGCACCAGTTTCAGTCCAGAGGGCATAAAGTTGTGCTCGGGGCCGCTGATACTTTCCGTGCCGCAGCTGTGGAGCAATTGAAATTGTGGGGAAAGAGAGTCGATGTTCCTGTTATTGACCATGGTATGAATACCGACCCATCCTCTGTAGCTTATGACGCACTGAAAAAAGGTATGGAAATCGGTGCGGATGTGATTATAATCGACACTGCCGGAAGGTTACATACCAAAGTGAACCTGATGAACGAGCTGTCTAAAATCAAGCGCGTGATGCAGAAAATCATTCCGGATTCCCCTCACGAAGTGCTGCTGGTCCTGGACGGAAGTACTGGTCAGAATGCGGTGATACAGGCTCGTGAATTCACCAAAGTAACTGAAATAACTGCTCTCGCTGTGACCAAGCTGGATGGTACTGCCAAAGGCGGAGTTGTGGTAGGCATTTCCGACGAATTTAAAATTCCGGTTAAATACATCGGTGTAGGGGAAGCGATGGACGACCTGCAGGTGTTTGACAGAAGCGAATTCGTAGACTCACTTTTCAAAAAGATCGGGTAGTCATTCTTTCATAAACCAGCGTTCACTTTTCTCTCAGGTCAAAATTACGTATATTACCTATCCACGAAATCCGGATAGCTATATGGACGTGCTTTTGATCTTTCTTTTTGTATTTGGTTTTGCAGCTTGGGGTATCTGGAAACTTTATCTCGCTGCCAGAGATACTTACGGAGACAATTCTCCGCTTAAAGTGGAACGGGTTTATAAAAAATCGGCAATAAGCTATTTTTTAGGATTTGATTATGTGTTTTCCTACTCATTTTTGGCACTGGCCGGTATATTCCTATACTTCCTTTTTACCATGAACTTTTCTTCTTCAGGAAGTGCCGCGTGGATTGGTTTCATGCTCCTATTAACTATGTTCATGGCATTGACGTTTTTGTCCGCACACAACATTTTACTCATACACAACTATTGGAAGTTTACAAAAGATGTGGTGATCACTTCTGTACCTGACAAACATGAGATTAAGTTAGACATAGCAGGTAAAGAAGTTACTCTCAAAAAAGACACTATTGAGAGCTTAACGATCGTCACTAATGATTCCAGAAATAGCTTCACCCATTTTATCTACCATCTCAACAATGGAGAAAAATTCATCCTCACAGACCGTATGCCTGGTCTTTGGGTCATACATGAATATTTCAAGAAAATCCCCATTCAGCAGACGATTAAACTATTTCCTTACATAAAATAGAATTTCCTGTTCAATTTGCCGATCTTTGCTGCCCGTTTTGCTTACTCAATATCAATTACTTGTAAGTAAAGCCTGCCGGTTTATTTGAAAAACATAACATGTTGATAGCCTATTGCTGACGGCTATCAGCAATCACATAATGAAAACCAAAGGAATAGTAAAAAACAAAGTCAACATCGTTACACTAGGTTGTTCCAAAAACCTGGTTGACTCGGAAGTCCTGTATACCCAACTAAAGGGGAACGGCTTCGATGTGGACCACGAATCTAAAAAGGATAATTCTCAGATCGTTGTAATTAATACCTGCGGGTTTATTGACAATGCGAAGGAAGAATCCATCAATACCATCTTGCGCTATGCTGATGCAAAAAGCGCAGGAATGGTGGATAAAGTTTATGTTACCGGCTGTTTGTCTCATCGTTACAAGGATGAACTTTCAGTGGAGATTCCAACTGTAGATGCATGGTTCGGAACCAATGAACTGCCTCGCCTGCTCAAAACCCTAAAGGCCGATTACAAGCATGAGCTAGTTGGGGAACGTCTGCTTACAACTCCTACGCATTATGCTTATCAGAAAATTGCTGAAGGTTGCGACAGACCTTGCAGCTTCTGTGCCATTCCACTCATGCGTGGCGGACACGTTTCCCGCTCCATTGAAGATCTGGTTAAAGAAGCCAAATCACTTGCAAAACGGGGTACTAAAGAGCTTATTCTGATTGCGCAGGATCTTACTTATTATGGTCTGGATATTTACAAAAAGCGTAATCTATCAGAATTGCTGGCACATTTATCGGATGTGGAAGGAATTGACTGGATCAGATTACAATATGCTTATCCGGCAGGATTCCCGATGGATATCCTGGACGTGATGAACGAACGCAGCAACATTTGTAAATACCTTGATATGCCACTTCAAACAGGATCTACAGAGATTCTGAAATCTATGAGAAGAGGGATTACGAGAGAAAAAACAGAAACGCTGATCGATTCTATCCGCGAAAAGGTTCCGGGAATTACTTTGCGGACAACGCTCATCGTCGGTCACCCGGGTGAAACTGAAGCATTGTTCGACGAAACATATGACTTTGTTGAAAAAATGCGATTTGACAGGCTCGGCGCTTTCCAATATTCGCACGAAGACAATACGCATTCTTATACCATGCCTGATGATATACCTGCGGAAATCAAGCAGGAACGCGCTGACGCCATTATGGAACTGCAGCAAGGTATTTCTTATGAACTGAATCAGCAGAAAATAGGACAGACTTTCAAAGTATTGTTTGACAGAAAAGAAGGAGGACATTTCATTGGCCGTACCGAGTCGGATTCTCCTGAGGTGGACAACGAAGTGCTCGTTCCGGCAACTCAGTATGTTCGTCTGGGTGATTTCGCTAATGTTAAAATCAACAATGCAGAGGAGTTCGATCTTTATGGAGATGTAATCTCCTGATTACTGAATCGTAATAACCAATCCAATATAGCCAAATTCATTTATTTCAAGATGTTACAAAGAATTCAAACCATATTTTTAGCAATTACAATTATCGGAATGGGCCTTTTTCTTTCCTTCCCGATCTGGACAAAAGTATCTGCAGCAGGCGACCAACATGCTGAACTGAATGCGCTTAAACTGATACATCAGCTTAATCCGGTACAATCTGAAGTAAAACCTATTTACTTTTTTATCATCCTTGCGATCCTGGTGGCGATTGTATCAGCCTATGCCATTTTAAGCTTTAAAAACAGGGTTTTGCAATCAGCACTCTGTGCGGTTAATTCTATTCTGATGACTGTGATCATAGGCTTAGTGATTTACTACACCTATTACACCACAGCAAAGCTTTTTGATGAAGGGAATCCCGGAAATTATGAAATCGGATTTTACGGATTGATGGCTTCTATGCTCTCCAATGTTTTTGCCAATCGCTTTATACGTAAAGACGAAAAAGCAGTACAACAATCCAACAGATTCCGTTAAGAGAAAGAAAGATGAGAGGGCTGCTATACAAGGCCCTCTCTCAAAAGATCGTGAAGGTGCACGAAACCAAGCAGTTGGTTGTTTTCAACAACTACAACCTGAGTTATACATTTGGACTGCATAATTTCCAATGCGTTCACAGCATACTCGTCAGGCCCGACTGAAATAGGATTCACTGTCATGATATCAGCAGCCGTTAATCCGGGTAAAACTACACCTGAATGTTCATTCAGCATTCTGCGAAGGTCGCCGTCAGTGATAATGCCAGCCATCGAGCCGTCCGTTGCTCTTACAACAGAAGTCGCCCCAAGCCTCTTAGATGTAATTTCAAGAATAACCTCGTGGAGTGTGGCATTTTCTGAAACAACCGGGAGAGCGTTGTTGGGATAAATATCACAAACTTTCAGGTACAAACGCTTACCCAACGAACCGCCCGGATGATATTTGGCAAAATCCTCCTGTGTGAAACCCCGTGCTTCGAGCAAACAAATCGCCAGTGCATCACCCAATGCCATGGTGACAGTAGTGCTGGTTGTAGGCGCGAGATTGAGCGGATCGGCCTCTTCAGGAGCAAAAGCGTGTAAAACTAAATTCGCATTTCTTCCCAGATAAGAATCCCGGTTACTAAGCATAGCAATGATGTTCACACCAGTCCTTTTCAACAGCGGAATAAGCACTTTAATCTCAGGTGTATCCCCGCTACGCGATATTACGACTACAACATCATTGTGTTGTATCATTCCTAAATCACCATGAATAGCATCTCCGGCATGCATAAAAAGAGCAGGAGTTCCGGTCGAATTCAACGTCGCGACAATCTTCTGTCCTACAATTGCACTCTTGCCGATTCCAGATACCACAACCCGTCCTCCTGAGTTGAGAATGAGGTTCACACACTTTTCAAATTCCTCATCAATCCTTTCAACCAGATTATGAACTGCTACAGCCTCTTTCAGTATCACTTCTTTTGCTATGGACTGAATATTTTTTAGTAATTTCAAATCTGAAACACAGTTTTATTGGGGACCAATTGTAATTATTCATTTCAAAAAACAAAGATAGAGAAGTTTGGGATAACCATTTTGTTGACAGAGTATGGTAAAAAAGGTTGATACTGTCGTTTTAGACACGTTAAAAGAAAGACTTAAAGAAATTTTCGGATATAGTCAGTTCAGAGGGGAGCAGGAGATAATCATTCAAAACATTCTCCTGGGAAAGAATACGTTTGTAATTATGCCAACCGGAGCAGGCAAATCGCTCTGTTATCAACTACCAGCTCTTGTAAGTGATGGGTTAACCATTGTTATTTCTCCGCTTATTGCCCTGATGAAGAATCAGGTAGACCAGTTAACTGCTTTTGGTATTAATGCTCAGTTTCTTAACTCCACACTTACAAAGGGTGAAATGACACGCGTAAAAAATGACGCGTTGGACGGAATTTTAAAACTGTTATACATTGCTCCTGAGTCTCTTACCAAAGAGGACAATCTGGATTTTCTAAAGAAAGCAAAAATCTCCTTCGTTGCTATTGACGAAGCTCACTGTATATCAGAATGGGGCCATGATTTCCGTCCTGAGTACAGAAGAATTTATGGCATTATTGAGAATATTGGTAACCTGCCAATTATTGCTTTAACTGCCACTGCCACCCCAAAAGTGCAGCAGGATATTCGTAAAAACCTCCAGATGGAGGAAGCAGAAACCTTTAAATCCTCATTCAATAGAAAAAATCTTTACTACGAAATCCGTCCTAAAAAGGATACCAAAAAACAGCTGATACGCTACGTTCGTAACAACAAGGGAAAATCGGGTATTGTATACTGTCTGAGCCGGAAAACAGTTGAAGAAGTAGCCGAGTTACTTTCAGTGAACGATGTACGTGCGCTGCCGTACCACGCCGGACTTGACAGTAATACAAGAATGGCTAATCAGGATGCTTTCCTGAATGAAGAATGTGACGTAATCGTTGCCACAATCGCTTTCGGTATGGGGATCGACAAGCCGGATGTAAGGTTTGTGATTCACTACGATGTTCCCAAGTCTCTGGAAGGATACTATCAGGAAACGGGAAGAGCCGGACGCGATGGACTGGAAGGAAACTGTCTGATGTTCTACAGCTATGACGACATTCAGAAGCTGGAGAAATTCAATAAGGACAAAACCGTAACAGAGCGCGATAATGCACGCCATTTACTGAATGAAATGGTTGCCTATTCCACACTCGGTGTTTGCCGCCGTAGACAATTATTAAGCTATTTCGGAGAGTATCTTGACAAGGATTGTGGCTTTTGCGACAACTGCGTAAAACCAACTGAAAAGTCAAAAGTGCAGGATGAGGTTGTATTGATACTCAATGCAGTTTACCAGACAGAACAAAGATTTGATGGTGAGCACATTGCAGATTTGATTACGGCAACGGATAACCAATATGTGAAGAGTTACGAGCATGATAAACTGGATGTTTACGGCAAGGGACTTGAACTTAATGAGTCGAAAGACTTCTGGATTTCTGCCATCCGTCAGCTTGTCATTCTGAATTATCTGGAAAAAGATGTTGAGAATTACGGTGTTGTCAAAATCAGCGAAAAGGGCCGTGCGTATCTCAACGATCCTTATCCTGTAACACTTCAAAAGGATCACAACTTCGAAGAAGAAGAGGTAAAAGCTGAAGACGAAGAAAAGGAAGCTGGTACCGGAAGCGCTCACGCTTACGACGAAGCTTTACTGGGTATGCTTAAAGCACTCCGTAAGAAAGTTGCGAAAGAGAAAAATCTTCCTCCTTTTGTTATTTTCCAGGATCCGTCGCTGGAAGAAATGGCTACCACCTATCCTACCACACAGCAGGAAATGGCTCAGATCAACGGAGTCGGGATGGGTAAGGTACAGAAATTCGGACGCCAGTTTATTGATCTGATCACGCGGTACGTTGAAGAGAATGAAATAGAGACGGCGAAAGATGTAGTCATCAAATCGACCGTTAATAAATCAAAAATAAAAATCTACATCATTCAGCAGGTTGACAGGAAAGTTAGCCTTGATGAGATTGCCGAAGTCAAAAATCTGGCTTTGTCGGAAATCATCGAAGAGGTAGAACATATTTGTTACTCAGGCACCAAGTTAAATCTCGATTATTACATCAATCAGGTTATTGATCGCGACCGTCAGCAAGATATCTATGATTATTTTATGACGGCAGAAACTGATAATATTGCAGCGGCGCTCAATGAGTTTTCAGATGATGAAATCCCTGAAGAGGAATTAAGATTGGTGAGAATTAAGTTTTTATCCGAATTGGCAAACTAATTATACCTGAAACAGTGGTATCGAAGGTTTGACAAAATTTATAATTTACTATGAATATACTTATATTAGGTTCAGGAGGTAGAGAGCATGCTTTTGCCTGGAAAATTGCTCAAAGCACCCTTTGTGATAATTTGTTTGTAGCTCCCGGAAATGCCGGAACAGCGTTGGTTGCCGTCAATATCCCTGTTTCATACAACGATTTTGACGGCGTTGCAAAAGCAGCTCTGGAGCATAATATTGAACTGATCATCGTTGGACCTGAAGAACCTCTCGTTAATGGAATCGTTGATTATTTTGAATCAAGGGCTGACTTGTCAAAAATCAAACTGATAGGTCCTAATAAAGCAGGAGCTCAGCTTGAAGGAAGCAAGGATTTTTCGAAAAACTTCATGCAGAAGTATGGAATTCCAACTGCATCATCAAAAACATTTACAGCTGATTCACTGGCAATCGGACTGGAATACCTTGAAACGTTGCCCCTCCCGATCGTTTTGAAAGCAGATGGACTGGCAGCAGGAAAAGGGGTGATTATTGCTGAAAAACATGCTGAAGCAGTAGAAGCATTTAATGAGATGCTTGTAGACGGTAAGTTTGGTGCAGCCGGAAACAAGGTGGTTGTAGAGCAATTCCTGAAAGGAATTGAGCTGTCTGTTTTTGTTTTGACAGATGGCGAAAATTATAAAATATTGCCTGAAGCCAAAGATTATAAGAGAATTGGCGAAAACGATACCGGCCTTAACACTGGTGGAATGGGTGCCGTTTCTCCGGTTAGCTTTGCCGACAGCAACTTCCTCCGTAAAGTAGAGGAAAAAGTAGTTAAGCCTACCTTGCACGGGTTGAATAGTGAAGGAATCAAGTATGTAGGATTCATCTTCATCGGTTTAATGAACATCAAAGGAGAGCCGTATGTAATTGAATACAATGTACGCATGGGTGATCCTGAGACTGAAGTGGTATTACCACGTATACAATCTGACTTTGCGATGCTGATGGCATCAACTGCAAAGGGAACTTTAAATGATTTTGATATAAAAATTTCGCCTCAGGTGGCAGTCACCACTGTGCTGGTATCAGGTGGATACCCAGGCGATTATGAAAAAGGGAAGGTTATTACCGGAAGTGAAAAGGTGGAAGATGTTCAGCTTTTCCATGCCGGCACTACCTTCAATGGAAATACCGAAGTCGTAACGAATGGAGGACGCGTAATGGCTATGACAGGCATGGCAAATTCTCTTGAAAACGCAGTTCATAAATCTCAGCGCGCTGCGCAGGTGATTCAATATGAAGGCAAATATTTCAGGCACGACATTGGTATGGATTTAATTCGTTATAACGATTAGATGAGGAGAATTACACTATGGGATGTGGATCATGTTCGTCCGGAGGATGCAGTACCGGTGGGTCGGCAGTATCCGGATGTGGAAGTAGCGGCACCTGTGGAACAGGTGGATGTAATAAAATGAACGTATTTGACTGGTTGAGCAATATGGATGTTCCGACCAGTCAGCGCTTTGATGTTGTAGAAGTTAAGTTCAAAGGAGGAAGAAAAGAGTATTTCAGAAATATAAATCAGCTGGAGTTCATTACCGGAGATTATGTTGTGTGCGAAATGGCTTCTGGCCAGCACATCGGAACGATATCTCTGCAGGGTGAACTTGTCCGGCTGCAAATGAAACGTAAGGGTGTAGTAATCAATGATGATCTGCACGTCATATACAGAGTTGCCAACGAAAAGGATCTCGACAAGCATACACAGGCAATGGCACGTGAAATGCCGACTTTGTACCGTACGCGTGAGATTATCCGGGAGATGAAGCTCAATATGAAGCTTTCTGACGTGGAATTTCAGTCTGACAATACCAAAACAACCTTCTACTATTCTTCGGAAGAAAGGGTTGATTTCCGCGAACTTATCAAATCTCTAGCGTCGGAATTTAAGGTACGTATCGAAATGCGGCAGATCAGCCTCAGACAGGAGGCCAGCCGCTTAGGTGGATTAGGATCCTGTGGAAGAGAACTGTGCTGTTCAACCTGGTTAACCGACTTCAAGAATATTTCGACTTCAGCTGCCAGATATCAGAATCTGTCGCTTAATCCTGCAAAACTTTCAGGACAATGCGGAAGATTGAAATGCTGTCTCAATTACGAGCTGGAAACCTATATTGATGCTTTGAGGGACATTCCCACAGTGGATGCTCCGTTAAAGACCAAAAAGGGAATTGCCACGCTTCAGAAAACAGATATTTTCAAGAAGATCATGTGGTTTGGTTTCGAAAAGGACACAAACTGGTATCCGGTAACGATCAGTAAAGTATTGGAAATTGTTGAACTCAACAAAAACAATATTATTCCTGAGTCGCTCGAAATTCTGACGCCGGAACCTCCTGCGGCAGAAAAAGTGCCGCAAAAGCTGAACAGCGACCTTGAAAATCTGGATCGTAAATACAGCGAAGAACAGAAAAAGAAGAAAAAGAAAAAGAATAAGCCGCGGAACCGCAACGGCAATAATAACAAACCACAAGCAGCTCCTTCCCCAACGAAGGCAGGTTAAAAAAGAAAAGTCAGGCAAAGAAGTATTCTTCAAACCCTGACTTTTTATTTATCCAATTCTTCCTATGAAACAGCACGTAGAAAAGCTGCATTCTATAGCCAATAAAAGCTCCAGAAAGATCATCGGGCTTATGTCCGGCACATCTCTTGACGGACTTGATGTAGCTTTGTGTAACATCGAAAAGAGTGGCACGAATACCCGCGTTCATGTGGAGCAGTTTTCAACTGTAGCTTACACTGAAAATTTTCGGGATCAGATACGCAAAATATTCGCAAAGAAAGAAATTGACTTTCAGCATCTGTGTGTTCTCAATCCATTTGTAGGCATTGAACATGGCAGAATGATTCTGGAATGCCTGAAATCCTGGAACGTTGCTGCTGAGGATGTTGATCTGATCGCCAGCCATGGGCAGACGGTTTATCATGCACCGAGTAATCAGCATCAAGTACCTGGTTTTCCAAATGCCACATTGCAGATCGGCGATGGTGATCACATTGCAGTTCAAACAGGCATAATTACTTTGAGTGATTTTCGGCAAAAGCATATTGCCGCTGGTGGTGAAGGCGCTCCGTTAGCCGTATACGGAGATTATTTTCTTTTCTCAAAAAAAGGGGAAAGCCGCATTTTGCTCAACATGGGTGGAATTGCCAACTTTACCATTCTCCCGGATCCTGAAATAAGTAATCAGCCGGTTTTTACCACCGACACAGGCCCAGGAAATGCGCTCATTGATGCATTTATGAGAAAGTATTTTGACAAACCTTATGATCATAACGGAGAAACTGCAAGGCAGGGAAATATAAATGAAGCCTTATTAATTGCTCTTAAAAATTTGTCCTTCTTTGAAGCACCATTTCCTAAGACCACGGGTCCCGAAGTATTCAGCATAACCTATGTGGAGAATGCAATAACACAAGCCGGACTTTCAGAAATCCCATCAGCCGACCTGATCGCGACTCTTACACGTTTCAGTGCGGACACGATCACAGATGCCATTAAAAAAATCGTCAACAAACGCGAAGCATATCATATTTTTGCAAGTGGAGGCGGAGCCCATAACCCTGTGCTGATGCAAGCAATTCAGGAACAATTGCCTGATTTCACTTTACAACCTCTTGATATCCTGGGCATATCAGGAGATGCCAAAGAAGCCGTGCTGTTTACAGTTCTCGCCAATGAAGCCGTAGCGGGAACAAGTGATACTTTCAAGTCGAGTAGCGGAGTGCCTCTCGTTACTATGGGCAAAATATCATTTCCCGGTTAGTTTAACCATTTACTTTAAACAGATTTTATACATTTCATGTACGACATTATTGTAATCGGCGGAGGAATAGTAGGCCTGGCCACAGCGTTACGTGTCAAGGAGCAAAAACCTTCCCTTAAGGTACTCGTTTTAGAAAAGGAAAACGAAGTAGCAAAACACCAGACAGGACACAATAGCGGTGTCATTCATTCCGGACTATATTATAAACCGGGAAGCCTCAAAGCCACCAATTGCATCCGCGGATATGAAATGTTGATCAACTTCTGTGAAAAGGAAGGTGTACCTTTTGACCTATGCGGAAAAATAGTTGTTGCTACAAGCGACGAACAGAAGCCTTTACTCCGCAACCTGTACGAGCGTGGTATGCAAAACGGGCTTGTAAAAAACAGAATGATCTCTGCCGGAGAAATCAAGGAAATAGAGCCACATGTAAAAGGGGTAGAAGGTATATGGGTTCCCTACACAGGTATTATTGACTATAAAGCTGTATCAGAAAAGTATGCAGAATGCTTTTTGAAGTCGGGTGGAGACATTCACTTTGGAGAGAAAATTACAGCTATCAAAAATCAGGGTTCCCACTCAGAAGTTATTTCCGAATCAGGAAAGGTTTTTCAGGGACGTTTGGTCGTCAACTGCGCCGGTTTGTACTCAGACAAAGTAGCTCAGTTTACCCAGGAAGAAAAAATCAAAGTCCGAATTATTCCTTTCCGGGGAGAATATTATAAAATTAAGCCTGAAAAACATCATCTCGTTAAAAACCTGATTTATCCTGTACCAGATCCAAATTTCCCTTTCCTCGGCGTACACTTTACCCGTATGATCGAGGGAGGTATTGAAGCGGGACCTAATGCAGTTTTCGCCTTCAAACGTGAAGGATATAAAAAGACAGACATCAATATATCTGAGACGCTTGAATCTCTTGCATGGCCGGGATTCCGTAAAGTAGCTACTAAATACTGGAAGACAGGTATGGGAGAATACTACCGTTCCTTCTCAAAAGCAGCATTTACCAAAGCGCTTCAAGAGCTGATTCCCGATATTCAGGAAGACGACTTAATTCCCGGAGGAGCGGGCGTTCGCGCCCAGGCCTGCGACTATGACGGAGGTTTGCTGGACGATTTTTCTATCATTGAGAACAAAGGTGCTATCAATGTATGTAATGCGCCTTCGCCTGCTGCTACATCATCACTGTCAATCGGACAAACTATTTCCGAGAGAGTGCTGGCAAGAGTTTAGAAACAGACCTGTTACAACACAAAATCGCCTCATTTGCACAATGCAAATGAGGCGATTTTCACAATGGTCAATTCCGATGAGTTATAAACCGCTCTCTTTTCCCAGTTTACTGTTTTTCTTTCCGTATCCGAAATAGATAGCTAATCCCAGTCCCAGCCATATAGCCAGACGGTACCAGCTTTCAATAGGCAATGAGTACATCAGATAGCCACATACCACGATTCCCATGATTGGAACGAACGGTACCAGCGGAGTGCGGAATGAGCGGGGAAGATCAGGTCTCTTTACGCGCAACATCCACACGCCTACGCAAACGAGCGCAAATGCGAACAATGTTCCGATACTTACCATGTGTCCCAAATCACTTACAGGAACAAGTCCCGCAAATATGCTTACGAACGCCATAAAGAACAGGTTAGTCTTGTAAGGAGTACTGAATTTAGGATGAATCTGGCTGAAGAATTTAGGCAACAAACCATCTTTGCTCATAGAATAGAATACACGGCTTTGTCCTAAAAGCATCACAAGCATTACAGAAGTATAACCGGCAAGAATAGCAATGATCAGGCCAGTCTGAAGGCTGTCATAACCCGTTTTAGCGAATGCTGTGGCAGCAGGCTTAGCATCGTTCGCAAACTCTGTATAATTTACAAGCCCCGTCATGACGTGAGCAAAAAGGATATACAAAATTGTACAGATAATCAATGAACCAAGAATACCTATTGGCATTCCTTTCTGAGGATTTTTAGCTTCCTGAGCTGCAGTTGATACAGCATCAAACCCGATGAATGCAAAGAATACTACGGCAGCACCAGTTGCGATTCCACTCCATCCGAAGTTTTCATAGTTTCCGGTGTTCTCAGGAATGTAAGGAACATAATTTTGTGGATCGATGTGGCTCCATCCCAAAGCGATGAAAACCAATACTACCGCCACTTTTAATACTACTAAGAGGTTGTTTAGGAAAGCCGATCCTTCTGTTCCTCTGATCAGGAGCAGGGACAATGCACATACGATTAAGATTGCAGGAAGGTTTACGATACCATTATCAATGATGGTACCATCGCTCAACTTTAATACTTCAAAAGGAGAGCATACCAGCTGAGCTGGCAGGTGAATATCAAATTTACTTAAAAATTCGAGCAGGTAACGTGACCAGCTCACAGATACAGTGGCGGCTCCCAGTGCATATTCAAGCACAAGATCCCAACCGATAATCCAGGCTACAAACTCTCCCATGGTTGCATAAGAGTACGTATACGCACTACCCGCAATAGGAATCATCGAAGCAAACTCAGCATAGCAGAGACCCGCAAAACCGCATCCCACTGCTGCCAGAATAAATGAAATAGTAACCGCAGGTCCGGAATGTTCCGCAGCAGCAATACCTGTCAGCGAAAAAAGACCCGCTCCGATGATCGCACCAATACCTAATGCAACAAGACTTGCAGAGCCCAGTGACCTTTTTAACTGATTTTCTTCTCCTGTAGATTCTTTTAATAATTTCTCAATAGGCTTTTTCAGCCAAAGTTGATTTGCCATAAAGTGTTATTTATCGTAGTTATTTGACCATCGTACCTTAAAACTAAAATAAAATTTGCTAAGTATACGCAATAGCAGAATAAAAAAGGGGGAAAGTAAAGTACTTTCCCCCTATTATCCTTTATTTATTATGCTTTCAGTTTTTTACCACTGGCTGCCGGCTGAGCAACTTCGTCAGTCGCCATCTTAAGTGCTTCCCTTGCATTGTCTTTTTGCAGAAGGTCAACCACGATAGGTGCAGATACGAAAAGTGAAGAATAGGTACCTACGATAACCCCTAGCAACATACAGAAAGTAAATCCTCTCAATACAACACCACCGAATACCATCAGTACAAGAAGTACCAAAATTACCGAAATACCGGTAACGGCGGTACGGCTCAATGTACTGTTCAATGCGTTGTTGATTACCGTTGAAAGACTTTCACCTTTGCTTTTGTTTTCATTCATGTAATCCCTGATACGGTCATAAATTACGATGGTATCGTTCATTGAGTAACCAATCATCGTCAGGATACCACCGATAAACGCCTGGTCGATATCCAATGAGAAAGGCAGCCATCCGTTGAACAGCGAGTAAACCGCCAGAAGGATAATTACATCGTGGAACAGAGACACAACAGCACCGTAACTAAATGCAAGTCTTCTGAATCGAATAAAGATGTACACAAAGTTTACAGCCAGAGCAAGCAATACGGCATATACCGCTGAAATCATTGTATCAAAAGCCATTGTAGGTCCAACCTTCGAGTAGCTCACGATCTTAGCAGGATTTCCTTTCAATTTCGCAGCACCTTCAAGGATTTTCGCTTCTGCTTGTTTATCCGCTTCCGGTGTTACATCTTCAATCAGATATGGAGTTGTGATTTTCACCTGGTCAAAACCTCCGTAAGTTTTAATCTCGGTTGGAGCACCCAATACTTCATCCATTGCAGCACGAAGATCATCTGTTTCTACAGACTGCTCGAAACGTACGATATAAGAACGACCTCCTTTGAAATCAATACCCAATCCGAATCCTTTGAAGATAAACGAACCAATACCAATGATAATAACGATGGTAGAGATTACATAAAAACGACGACGCTGAGAGATGAAGTCAAAATTGTTATCCTTAAACCAGTTTTTAGTCAGTCCTGAATAGAACTTAAACACGTGACCAGCTTCGCTTTGTTTTTCAAGAATCAATCTTGTGATAAATACAGCTGTGAAGAACGAAGTTACCAAACCGATCAGCAACGTTGTAGCAAAACCCAATACCAAACCTGTACCGAATACGTAAAGAATGATACCTGTCAGAAAGGTTGTAACGTTGGAGTCAATGATCGCCGAAAGGGAATTTTTGAAACCATCAACTACTGCCTGTTTGTAAGGCTTACCTTCTTCAATCTCAATTTTAATACCCTCATAAATCAGTACGTTCGCATCCACGGCGGTACCGATTGTCAACACGATACCCGCAATACCTGAAAGAGTCAGAACCGCTCCCAAAGAAGCCATGATACCCAACAGGAAGAAAAGGTTGATAAACAGGGCAAGGTCAGCGATCCAACCTGCTTTGCTGTAGTATGCAACCATGAATACCAATACGATCACCAAACCTACCAGAGAAGACCATACACCTTGTGAGATAGCCTCAGCACCCAATGTAGAACCTACAACAGCCTCTTCAACAATATGCGTCGGAGCAGGAAGTTTACCCGCTTTCAACACGTTCGACATATCTTTTGTCTCTTCAACTGTGAAGTTACCAGTGATACTGGAGTTACCATTTGGAATTTCCCCCTGTACAGTCGGAGCAGTGTAAACAAGGTTATCAATAATAATCGCAACCGGACGGCCAATGCTTCTTGCTGTAAGTGTTTTCCATTTACGTGCGCCTTCACCATTCATACGCATCGTTACTTCCGGACGGCCACGGTCATCGTAGTCATGATTTGCATCCACGATCACGTCACCTTCCATAGCAGCCTGGCCATTGCTTTTCTTAATGAAGTACAAAGGCAGGATCAATTGGTTGTTAGCTCCATCCATTCCTTTGCGATCCCACATAAATACAAGATCAGCAGGGAAGAAAGATCTAACTTCAGGACGAGCAAGGATTTCGTTCGCACGTGCAGTATCTTTCATGTATACGCCCAAACCTTGTGGCATTGGTACAAACAGGTTTGTCAACGCTGCACTCTGAGCTGCCAAAGCAGAAGAATCAGTCTGAGTTGAATCGGCACCTTTTTGTTCAAGCTGAGCAGCCAATCCGCTCAATCCAGTTTTCTTGGTTGTATCTGTAGCAGCTGCTGCAGTTGTAGTAGCGGTAGTTTTTGCGGATGCTTTTTCAATTTCTGCTTGCTTCGAAAGGTATTTACCCAATTGATCCAATCCTGAAGCCAGTTCGTTGGTCAGGTATACTTCAGAGAATTCAAGTTTTGCAGCACCTGACAAAAGACGACGAACACGCTCAGGGTTATCAACACCAGGAAGTTCTACCAGAATCTGGTTTTTACCAGGCAGACGCTGAATGTTCGGGTTGGTTACACCAAATTTATCAATACGAGCCTGAGTAATCTGCAAAGCACGTTCGATTGAACTATCAACCTCCGTATTCAGCATTTTGATTACATCGCTGTCCGAAGAAGTACTGTTGATTTTTCCACGGTTAGCGCTGTTGGCAAATACACTTGCAAGGCTTGTGTTAGGAGCAGCTTCTTTAAATGCCTTTACAAAAAGGTTAATAAAAGTACTGTTGCTGGCTTTTTTATCTTCACCTGCTTTTTTAAGCGCCTGCTGGAATGCTGCACTACGCGCATTTCCACCCGCCATTCCTTTCAGAATGTCTACCGGAGAAACTTCAAGCACTACGTGCATACCGCCCTGAAGGTCAAGACCGAGGCTAAGCTCGCGTTCCATTACTTCCTGAAGCGTTTGTCCAAGGTATACATCTTCTCTCCACAGAGAATCGATGTAATGTTGTTTTTTGGAAACATCTACTTTGCCATCGGCACCGGTGGCGTAGGTTTCTGCCTTACCTTTAATATTACGCGAAACGAACGTAAAAGAAAGGTAATACACACTGATAAGGGCGAGCACCAGGGTTAACCCAATTACTCCATTTTTATTGGTCATCGGTATTATAAATTGATTGTTATTTACAAAGATTGGAAGAGCACAAAATGCTAATTGCTATAATTCTAGGAATAGTATTATCGAATTACTATTCAAAATAAAACCTATAAACAAAAGTGAGATACCCCGATGATCAGGGAGCGTTGGTGACTATATACCGGCCAAAAATCCTGTTGAAGCAGGAAAGCAGATAGGTAGTCTCAGCATAGGCTACCTCAGAAACGACCTCTTTAGGTTCGAAACTCCAGATAGCAGACGGGAGAAAATAAAAGTATTGATAAAAATCGAAGGAAATTGCAGGTGTAATTACTGCATTGAGAGAAAGTGAACTGACCATCGCCTGATCGCCAACCGGGTCTCCCACCGGAGCCTTGGTTGCATCGTCACCGGCAATATCAGAAAGAGCGATTTTCCCGGTCTTAAAAAACGTTTGTTCTGCATCCCACGACCTCACACCGGCCACCATCAGAAGCATGGTTGCCATGAGTAAAGTAATTGCCTGATTTATAAAGCGTCTGGTCTGCACGTTTTGTCGTTTCTCTACTAAACCGCAAATTTTAATGTAAAATATTACAATCGCAAATATCAGGCACTTATTTTAATCTGAGCCTATTTCTTCAGCCGCCCATAACGCTCCATTAATTCAAGTACTTTGTCCTTGGGAAGTTCCTCTATTTTGTGTCCCTGTGTTCCTGAACTGGTTTTTGCCATCATCAATGAATTGACAATCGCTTCTTCTGTGGCCTCTATCGCGGCCATAAAAAGTGGAGAAGTATAATCGTTGTGAAGGTAGGTAGCTCCGTAAGTAGCTTGCGGCGTTTCATGCAGAATCCGGTTTGCAGTTGAGAATGCGATCACATAGTCCCCGCTTCCATTGGCAGCGATACCGCCCGTCTGCGCCAAACCGAGCAATACTCTCTTCGCAAGCCTTTTCAGATTACGAGCATCAAGAGGCGCATCAGTAGCAACGACCATCATACAGGATCCATCTGAGGACTTATCCAATGCTTCCTTAAAGGCATATTGGCCCAGCTCTTCTCCAACTGGTACACCATCAATTTTCAACACGCCTCCGAAATTCGTCTGAACCAAAACACCTATTGTATATCCGCCCAACTTCTGAGGTAATTTCCTCGACGACGTCCCTATTCCACCTTTCCATCCGAAACTGACAGTACCCGTTCCAGCTCCTACATTCCCCTCCTGTACAGCACCTCCTACGGCCTGAGCCAGTGCATTCAATACATGTTCCTTTTTTACATACCTGCTTCTGATGTCGTTGAGATAACCATCATTCGTTTCGCCCACCACAGGATTCACCGACCGCACATTTTCATTTCCTGCCTGCCCCAATGTCCAGTCAATCAATGCATCAGAGGCTACAGGCACACTCAGTGTATTGGTCAATACGATCGGTGTTTCCAAAGAACCCAGCTCTTCGACTTGGGAATAACCAGCCAGTTTTCCAAAACCATTTCCGATGTAAATCGCTGCAGGTACTTTTTGCTGAAAGATATTCCCCGAATGCGGTAAAATTGCAGTAACACCGGTTCGTACATTTTCCCCTTCCAGCAAAGTAATTTGGCCTACTTTGACACCTTCCACATCGGTAATTGCATTTAATGCACCCGTTGGTAAAACACCCATTTTAATTCCCAACTCGCGCGCACGCTGTTGTGCCTGTGCAACGGTTGCCAGACCAAGGAAAATCAACACAGAAAGGCTTTTCATAGAATCAGGGAAAACATTTTAGCTCATATACGAAAAAACCACCTGCAAGATTGTTACAGGTGGCTCTATTAATATTTTCAGTTCGTTCAATCTTCCGGCCGTGCTTTGGCAGGATCAATGGTTGTTTCCATTCTGCTAACTGCCGTCGCTCCAAAAAAGCCCAATGGTCTGATGCCGTTAGGATTTGTATTTGTCACATTCGACTTTACATTCGCAACCGGTGTCGCAAATAATCCACCGTTAGAGCCTTGCTCTGCTACTTGTTTGATGAATTCAAATGCCTCCGGTGTAATGCTATGCAACTCTACTCCCACGGATGCTCCTGCCAGATAAAGAGAATCCCGGGTGATAGCCTGACGCAGTGGCAAAATAAATATCAGTCCGTCGGATGGAGCACCTGCACTCGGACCTGCGTCATAAGCGACTGTCAGATCCGACGCTTTACTAATCGCTATCTTTCCACTCACCACAGGCTTAATCCAATATCTGTCTCCCTCTCCCGGCAAGTCACGTGCATAAAATGAGGCGATGTAACCTTCCTTCGGCCCTTTGTCGGGATTGAACGGTAACGTTTCTTTTTGGTAAACTACTGAGTCAACTTTAGGAACCCTTTTGATTTCGCTGCTTGCGGTGTATACATCTTCACCATTTTTAATACTGAGCGCATACGTCCTTCCGACTTTACCTAACGTATCAGTACCCGTTCCTTTCCAGATGTAATTGCCGTCATTGGCCAGATCTTCAAACACGAATACATTTCCAAGGTTATCAGTCACAGTCACTTCCGCACCCTGTACTGGTTTCGGAGCCGAGTTATCAAAGTAATTGGCAGACCAAGTCAGCTTGATCTTTTGATTACCGGGCTGATTATTAATCCAGCCGTCAACCACAAGTTGGGTAGGACCGGTTGCCGTATTGAGGTCAATTACATCCTCACAACTGGTTAAACCTGCAAGAAGGAATAATGAAAAAACGCTCAATACTGCATGCTTGATTATATATATATGATTTTGCTTTTTCATAGCTGAAATTTAGAACTTGAAATTGTAAGTAATCGCCGGGATGAAACTTCCTATTACTGAATAACGGATCGCTTCTGTACGAAGTGGCGTGTCAGGATTAGCTCTGGTGTATACTGAGAAGGCATTTCTCCTGTTGTAGGCGTTATACACTGAGAATACCCATTCGCCCTCTCCTACACCAAACAGCTTTTTCTTTGACTTAAGCGTCGCCGCCAAATCCAGACGGTGGTAAGCAGGAATGCGGCTGTTGTTTCTTGCGCCACTGTAATTCTCACCTACAGGAATATCCCCAACAGAGTACCGCGTCGTTGGAAATGTAGCCGGTGTACCTGTAGCAAAAGTGAAGTTGGCAGACAACGAAAGTCTTTTTTTCAATTCATAGATTGCAACTGCCGTAAAATTATGAGGTTTGTCGAAACGGGCAGGAAACCACTCATCGTTGTTGATCGTCTCGACAAGTCTTTCGGTACGTGACAGCGTATAGCTCATCCAACCCGTAAGTTTTCCCTTGTTTTTCTTTACATAAAACTCCGCTCCGTAAGCACGGCCTTTTCCGGAAAGCAAATCTCCTTCTACGAAGGAATTCAGGAGCAACTCCGAGCCCGGAACATAGTCTATCTGGTTGTATAGCTTTTTGTAATACACCTCAACAGACGCTTCGTAAGTATTTTCTTTGAAGTTGCTGAACCAACCTAAAGCAACCTGATCCGCTTTTTCCGGTGCTATTCTTGAAGAGCTCAATGTCCAGACATCCAGCGGTGAACTTGCAGCTGTGTTGGATAACAAGTGCAGATATTGAGAAGTACGGTTATAGCTTGCTTTCAACGAAGTTGATGATGATAAGCCAAAGTTTACAGCAAAACGTGGTTCCCAGTTACCATATGATTTAATCACATCACCTTTACCATATTCTCTTCCCGGAATCACCGGAGTTTCCCGCTCTCCTTTTTTACCAGGTATAAAATCGTATTCAGTTCCGGGACCCAGACTTCTGAAATAGGAATATCTGATACCATATTGCAAGGATATACGGTCTGTTAACTTTTGCTCATTTCCTGCGTACAATGCCCATTCATCACCGTAGCGAGGCTCCTGACTGATGTTAGTCTCTTCTCCTTCTGAAATAGCTGTGGCAGTACCGGGACGTGAGTCGTAGCGAATGTATTGCCCACCGAAGGTAATCTGGTTATTAGGAGTCAGGTAATATGTAAAATCTGGTTTGATACTTGTACTGATAATTTTTGATTTCCAATCGAATTTATCAGTTGCGCTATCATCATTTACATTTTGTCCGAGCGAATAGTCGTAGTTGCTATAGAAACCAGTCAGGTTCATAAACAACTTACTCGAAAAAATGTGGTTCCATCTTGCAGTTGCAGTTGCATTCCCCCAGCCAAATGCAAAATCTCCACCTCCAAACACATCTTTTCCAAAATAACCCGAGGCATAAAACGTATCCTTGTCGCCCAGCTGATAATTGACCTTACCGGTAAGATCGTAAAAGTAGAATTTCGAATCCCTAAGGTCTTTATTCAAGAATGGCTTTGCCAATACATCGATGTAGGAACGGCGGCCCGCTACAATGAAAGATCCTTTTCCTTCTGCAAATGGCTGCTCATAAGTTAAGCGGGAGAAAATGGTCCCTAAGCCTCCGTTAATCTCTCTTTTTTTGGAATTACCCTCCTTCATCCTTACATCAAGAATGGAAGAAATACGACCACCGTACTGCGCAGGAATTCCTCCTTTGATCAGTTTCACATCTTTAACTGCATCAGGATTGAAAACTGAAAAGAAACCGAATAAGTGAGAAGAATTATATACCGGAGCTTCATCCAGCAAAACCAGATTTTGAGATACATCTCCTCCACGAACATTGAAACCCGATGCACCTTCACCCACAGTAGTTACACCCGGCAATAGCTGAATACTACGTACAAGATCAACTTCTCCGAATAACGCCGGCATTTTTTTGATGGTTTTCATTTCCACCTTATTGACAGACATCTCAATGCTTTTCACATTTTCATCGTCTTTTTTGGTCGAAATAGTCACCTCAGCAAGTTCATTGCTTTCATCTTTCATTTCAATGCTAACAGTCTTATCAGAAGTAAGCGCAACTGATTGCTTCGTTTTCTGATAACCCATGTAGGTGTATACCAGTGTGTAATCTCCTGCCGGCAATGTAATGGAGTAAAATCCGTAAGAATTGGTTACTACTCCGGTTTCGGCTTCGCGAACATATACAGAAACACCTATCAGGCCCTCTCCGTTAGACGCATCTTTCACATAACCACTTACTGTTTGCTTTCCTTGCCCAAAGGATGATGTGAGACTGATGCATATGAGGCAAACGCACAGCCAGGTCTTCAATAGTTTGTTAATCATGACTCATTTTAGGTGGTGTAAAATTGACTTTTTCAATCCCTTGACAACCCAAAGGACGTATACCCTAAAAAAAAATAATTTTATCGGATATAAAACTCAACGTAAAACACGCCATAAAAAGCCTTGCAGGATATTATTAAATGATAAAGTGCCGAAAAAGTGGAATGAGCGGAAGAGCCGAAATTTTACAGTACAATTAGAAAAATCAAATTTCTTCTCAAAAAGGATTTACCTCACTGTCATCAGCACAGGCAGCGAGAAGCTCTGTAAGAGATTGGTTAAAAACGGGATGAACAAAGTCCGGAGCTATTTCAGCGAGAGGAATGAGGGTGAATCTTCGCTCGTGCAAGCGGGGATGAGGAACTGTTAACCTGGCTGAATCCAGAATCAGGTCGTTATAAAAAAGGATATCAATATCAATTACGCGGGCTCCCCATCGTTCGTAACGGACACGCCCAAGTTCATGCTCTATGTCCAGAACAAGCCTGAGCACCTCTTCTGGTGCATACAGAGTTTCTACAGCAATTACCTGATTCAGAAATGAAGGCTGATCAACAACACCCCACGGAGCTGTTTCATATATTCCTGAAACACGAACCACTTTACCAACACGCTCACCGATGCGATCAATGGCAAGTTGCAATACTCTTGACCTGTCACCCAGATTAGAACCCAGAAGTAAATAAACCTTTCCAGTTGATTGCTCCATTGATTGATTCATGAAAGAATACGAAAAAAAGGACTTCCCGATAGAGAGAAGTCCTTTCCAATAAATTCGTAAATTTCTTAGAACGTAAGTGTTCCTTTTTCGTAAGATTTTTGAATAGTAGCTTCTATACCATTTTTGTTGATGGTTCGAAGTGCAGATGCTGCTACTTTAAGCGTAACCCATTCTCCAGTTGAAGGAAGGAAGAAACGCTTCTTCTGCAAATTCGGGAAGAATTTGCGTTTAGTTTTATTGTTAGCGTGGGAAACGTTATTTCCAACACGAGTTCTTTTACCTGATATTTGACAAACCTTAGCCATGACCTTACTATTTTTCCAAATGAGGGTGCAAATATGCGTACTATTTTTTTGAACCGCAAGTTTTACCTAAAAAATTTTGCAAAAAAAGCTGATTACCACCGCATACGGAAGCCTACACCATGAATATTGTCTATTTTGATGTCAGAATCCAGCGAAAGGTATTTACGTAACCTGGAAATAAAAACGTCCAGACTCCTTCCCATAAAATAGTCGTTGTCACCCCAAATGGCTTTCAGTAAGTCGTCCCGTTTGATTACCTGGTCGGGGCGGTCTGCCAAATATTTGAGTACTTCCGCTTCCCGGAATGTAAGTGTCTGCACGCTCCCATCCAGCAATAAAGTCAATTTCTGGAAGTCGAAAACATACCTTCCTACCTTGTTAGAATCAGGTTTCGCGGAAGCAGGCTGATCTGCCTTGCTTCTTCTCAGGAATACATCAATACGCAACCGGAGCTCTTCAATACTGAAAGGCTTGGTAACATAATCATCCCCACCCAGCTGCAATCCTTTTATCTTATCTTCCAGCAGCGATCTGGCAGTTAAAAAAAGAATCGGCACCTGGCTGTCCGCTTTTCTGATATTTTCTGCAAGCGTAAAACCGTCCATTTTAGGAAGCATTACGTCCAGCACACAAATATCAAAATGTTCCTTACCAAATATATCCAGCGCCTCTACCCCATCCTGGGCATGCACAATCTCATAATCGAACTGCTCCAGGTTATCCTTCGTGGCAAACGCCAGATTGGGATCATCTTCTACATATAGAATCTTCTTTTTCAATTCGTTATAGTGTATTAAAAGTTCAACAATAATCAGACATTATCCGCATTCAATCTGGCGGAGGGGATTGTAATGGTAAAAGTACTACCCTTCCCCAGTTCACTGTCGAGGTTCAGAATCCAACCATGGGCACGCACAATCTGTTTCACATAACTCAGACCAATCCCAAATCCTTTCACATTGTGTACGTCTCCGTAAGGTATTCTAAAAAACTGGTTGAAGATTTTTTTCTGATATTCCGGGGCGATACCCATTCCCTGGTCCTGAACAGAAACCACAAGATTATTATTTTTATTAACAGTTTTTACAATTACCTGTGGGTCCGTATCAGAATATTTCAAAGCATTATCAATCAGATTAGTCAGCATACAGCGAAAATGAAAGGGGTCTGCTTTTACAATGCTGGCTGACGCTTCCGGCAGAATAGTTATTTTACCTTCAAAGGGAACCAAAACTGATGCGATTACATCATTGACATTAATGATTTCTTCTTTTAGTATCAGTGCATTACGCTCTGCTTTCGCCATCGACAAAACCATTTCCACCTGCCCCTGCAACCGTGAGATTTCTTCCTGTACAATGCGCACATAGCGGTTGTGTCGTTCCGGTTGCTGCACAATCGTCTCAGTATTCAACACATCTGCTGCGATGCGTATAGTCGAAATAGGCGTTTGGAGTTCATGCGTCATGTTATTGACAAAGTCACGCTGCACCTCCGAAAGCTGTTTTTGCCGCAAAATGACAAACAGAGCGTAGGCAAAAAATGACACCGCCACAAGTACCAGTATCGACGACCAGATGGCTCCATTGATACTTCCGCCCAGATAGGTCACCTGCTCAGGAAACCTGACACCAAAATAATAGGGATACTTATCTGTTTTGAACCAGCCGGATGTTGCTGTGGGAGACTTCTCGTTATTTTTCGTGCTGAGAGCCATCCCGTACCGCATCCGGTTTGTGGTACAATCATATATACCTACTTCAAAATCGGTGATCAGTTTATGTTTTTGAAAACTATCCTTGATAAAAAGTTCGAGAAGGTCAGGTTGTGTAGTCGCATTGGTATTCACCAAAAAATACTCCGGGGAAAGTTGCTCCACAGGATTTGTCGTCTGCATTACACCATTCACCTGCGCCAGTTTTGAAGCCACGTCCTGCAGTGCAACATGCGCATTTTGGTTGAACTGGCGGTGCCTCAATTCAACAGCCTGTTTAACCCAATAGATCTGTGTGATAACCACACCTATTATAAGTAACGCTGAAAATAGAGTAAGCAGCTGAATAGTTCTTCTCGACATCCTTAATTCTGATTGATCTTCCCGGCTGACATAAAAGTTACAGCTCTATTGTCTATGCGTTATGTAACGGTGATTACTACTGTAAAATTCGATTCATCCATTTTTATTTCTGCTGTGTCACAGTATGATAGTGAATCAGCCCTTCCATAGGCGCTTTTACTATATTCCCAATCATTAAGCCTTTACTATTCAGACAATTTTCAAGAATCTCTTTGAAAAAATAAGCCACTGACCCGGCAAAATGGACTTTAAGTGTCTTTGATTCCGGGTGTTTCAGTACATATTTCTCAATAAACAGCGCAAAGCTTGCCGCAATCATTTCATTCAAAAACGGGTGTGTAACATTTTGTCCTATGAATCGTGTAAAAGCTGCAAAAAAGCGATTAGGAAACGGCTGTTTATAAGCTTTATCCAAAACGAAAAGACGGTTAATTTCCGGAAAACTGTCTGCAAACCGCAACGACAAATCCTCCGGTAACTCTTTCTGAAGGAAATGTACGACCAGTTTTTTTCCCAGATACGAGCCGCTCCCTTCATCTCCCAGCCAGAAACCAAGCGAACCTACAGATCGGATATTATATTTCCCGTCATAAACCGCATTGTTTGCGCCCGTTCCCAGTATACAGACCACCCCTGGTTCATGGCCACAAAGCCCACGTGATGCACCCAACATATCAGATGCCACTTCGACTTCAATCGTATCGGTGAAGCACTGAGAGAGCGCATCAGATATAGGTTTGGAAGAAGCTGCATCTGCACAGCCTGCCCCATAGAAGAAAATGTAATCCACCTTCCCGGAGATATGTGGAGCTACTTCCTGCTCCAGCACCTTAAAAACCTCCTCCTTGGACTGATAGAAAGGATTTAATCCTGATGACTGAAAATGGATCTTACTATCTCCAAAAAGATACACCCAGTCGGTTTTAGTAGAACCACTATCTGCAATGAGCAAACTGAATTCCAAATTCATAAAACAATATATTTGGTGTGTGAATTAATTCGTGAGTTATCAGCTTGTAGTTAACTTGCCTATGGCTGTAAATTTCTCAAAAACACGGTCTGTATGTGGCGCATCGCCAAGCTCCTTTGTCAAATCCTGCCCTGCCCAATGCTCATAATGATGTCCGTTTCTCCAAAGCCGGGATGATGTCACGTCATAAATAATGCCCTTATATGCACACCAGATTTCCTCACGATCCTGCCCGTTACGTAATGCCAGCTGCGCTTTGGTATATTCTCTCATCAAAGATAAATTTTAGCCTGCAATTTAATCATTCGGCTTTTTGACTTAATTTTTATTTTACTAATGACTAATATTTTGAAAATAACAGCAAAAAGTATGAACTTGGCACCTTAATAAGGTAAATTCTGATATTTATAATATGAAAAGAAACTATGCGTTCCTCTGCTGCCTGGCAATGAGCCTCATCTTTTTCTCGGCAGGTTGCAAGAAAAAAGTAAAACCTCTTTCTGAGCGAATCGCAAAAGCATGGACTGCGGAAGCTGTTAAACACAACACTACATCCGTTTATGTACGTGGCGGATCCGGCAATTCTGTTCCAGGCTATTCGAATTTCAGGCTTAACCTTACGGGAGCTTCTAATGGTGCTGTTTATACAGAATGGGACAATAAGACCTTTGCAGGAACCTGGGAATTACAAGGAGATTCAAAATTGATTCTGAAAGGATTAAATCCTGAACCCTCAGGTACAGGTGGCACCGTAGAGTTTAATATCATATCAATCGATGACTCTAAACTGGTGATTAAAAATGTAAATCCCAGTAAAAAGACGGGCGATACAATCAACGAATATACGCTTACCAATCCCTGATCACTCATTCGTTAATCAGGAACTAAAAGCATTTGAAATAGCTTAAAAAACGGAGCCTTTTCCAGACGGGAAGCGGCTCCGTTTTTTTGTGTAATTTTACAGTATGGAAGCAAGAACAGAAATAAGCAGTTTAGGCGAATTTGGCCTTATAAAGAAAATTAACGAAGGATTTAAAACCTCATTGCCTGAAACCGTATGTGGTATCGGCGATGATGCAGCAGTTATAGATCTGGATACAAATTACGGATTGCTCACTACAGATATGCTCCTGGAGGGCGTCCATTTTGATCTTACATTTTTCCCGCTGAAACATTTGGGCTATAAGGCAATTGCCGTTAATATCTCTGATATCGCAGCCATGAATGGTATTCCAAAGCAGGTTACTGTAAGTCTTGCATTGAGCAACCGATTCTCTGTAGAAGCAGTAGACGAGCTCTATGCAGGTATTCATGCTGCGTGTAGAGACTACAACGTGGACCTCGTCGGAGGAGATACTTCTTCTTCAAGATCAGGACTGCTGATTTCTGTGAGTGTGTTCGGACAAGTGAAGAAAGATCTGATTACGTACCGTAACACAGCCAAAGCCAATGATATTCTATGCGTTACCGGCGACTTAGGCGGTGCTTACCTTGGCTTACAACTACTGGAAAGAGAGAAACAAGTTTTCCTTGCAAACCCTAATATGCAGCCCGAACTGGAGGGGAACGACTACGTAATCCAGCGCCAGCTTCGTCCTGAGGCCAGAATGGATGTGGTATATGAACTTGCAGAAGCAGGCGTACTTCCAACTGCCATGATCGACTTGTCTGACGGACTTGCTTCAGATTTACTTCACCTTTGCGCCCAATCGCAGGTAGGAGCCATCGTATATGAAGAAAGATTACCTATCGATGACCATACATTCCTTGCTGCCACCGAGCTCAATATAAGCCCGATTACCGCAGCGTTGAACGGCGGCGAGGATTATGAACTTTTGTTTACAATTTCTCAGGATGCCTACGAGTTAGTTAAAAACAATCCAAAAATTACAGTTATAGGGTATGTGACTGATAATAAAGAAGAAATTGTGCTGCATACAAAAGGAGACAACAGAGTACCGATTACAGCGCAAGGATGGAGCTAAATTCCATTTATGATAACGACTTAAGCAAACAGGGCTGAGGAAAATTCCTCAGCCCTGTTTGCTTAAGTTAATCTTTTCAAGATCCTGGAATTAATAACCCGGATTTTGAGCAAATACTGAAACGCCTTCAGTATTTTTAGCACTACGGTCAATTTGTGTTTGAGGGATAGGTCGCAGTAAATGTTGTGGACCTACGTTTGCTGCCGCCTGTGGATTGTATTTTTTCACACGATCTACAAGATTTCCCCAGCGTTTCAGATCCATCCAACGTGACTGCTCGCCTGCCAATTCTCTCGCACGTTCTTCCATCAGAAATTCAAATGTCATTTGCGCCTGCGTAATTGCCATGGCTTCTTTTTTACCTGCCCAGCCCGCTCTTGCACGTACCATATTGATCGCATCTGTCGCTTCCTTAGCTTTCCCTGCACCTAACTGGGCTTCTGACAACATCAGATAAGTTTCTGCCAAACGGAAAATAAAGTAATCGCGACTTCCTGCTTCATATGTCATATCAGGACGTTTGGTATCAAAAAACTTGCGCAAAGTCGGAAACAATGCTTCGGAATATTTGCTTGGAACCAGCACCTGGTATTTCTTTTTCGCTCTGTCTGCTTTAGACATTTCAAAACCAGGAATAAAGATCGTTGTATCTCCTGCTGCGAAAGTTACACTGGTTTTTGAATCGTCAAAAGCTGTATTATAGGTACCTGGCTTGTTAGACAACCAGGTGTCTTTGAACGTTTTCTTGTAGCGTGAATCGTTCACTCTTTCCCCAAAAACAACATCTGTGCAGTAAGTCGTCGGACGAAGACGTTTGAATGGTCGACCGTTCAGGATATCGCGCTGCATACCTGCCTGTACATCATACTGCATTCCAAAAAATAAGTGCAGGTTGTTTCCTCCATTGGTTGCTCCCGTATTGTTTGTCAGGTTCGTAAGTGGATCAGATGTATACTGCGCCGCCCATACGATCTCTGTATTTCTCTGATTTCCTTCATCAAACACGCTTGCAAAGTCATCCTGTAGCTTAAAACTATATTTTGTGATTACATTATTACAAAGGTCTGCGGCTTTGGTAAAATCATCTGCTGCTTTCTGCGCAGAATACGCCTTAGCCAGATATACTTTCGCCAACCCCATCTCGGCAACAGGCTTGATAATACGACCATACTGAGCAGATGTTGCCGGCAGATCAGTAATTGCCTCCGTCATATCCTTAATTATGGCAGCATACATTTCTGCATCAGTAAACCTTTTGGTTTCTTTCGTTGCCAATAATGTTTCAGTCAGGCGTAGATCCACTCCACCATACTGCTGAAACAGGATGAAATAATAATGCGCGCGCAGAAATTTCATCTCAGCAATACGTAACTTTTTGATATCATCTGCGACTCCAGAAACATTGGGTGCTCTGTCGATAATAGCATTACAAGTATTGATGCCACGATAAAACTCATCCCACAAAATAGCCAGATAATCTACGGTCGGGTTCATTTGTGTATCATAAAAATGGAACCCTTTGTATCCCCCATCCGCTCCGGTAGCATAAATATCAGTCCCGAATTCGGTCATCGTCAGTCCAAGCTGAGTAGCATAATAAATACGCAGTGCAGAATAAGCCGAATTTACGCCATCCTCAAATCCTTTGGCTGTATTGAGGTAGTTGGTATCAATTCCTGATATTACTTCTTCATCCAACAAATGATTACACGCCTGCCCGGAAAGCATCAAGGCAGCTAAGGCCATAATTTTGGCGGGTTTTGTTATTATATATTTGAAATTCATGTCTTGTAAAATTAGTAGTTATGACTTGCTTCTTTTCGAAAACACGTCTCAGAATTTAACGTTTAACCCAAATGTCCATACTCTGGTAGCCGGTGTAATACCATTATTAACAGCTGTTCCGTCAGTTTCGGGATCAACACCATTGTATTTTGAAATGAAGCTTGACCAGATTTTAGGCTGCTGAATACTGGTAAATATCCTCAAAGATTCCAGCCCCAGTTTGCTCGTTAAGCGGTTTGGGAAAGTATAGCCGGCGTTAATGTTACGAAGTTTGATGAAAGAACCATCAAAGTAAATAAGCGTTGTGTTATACTGAGGAAACTCCTGGCTGCTGAATGGTCTCGGGAATTGTGCATCCGGATTATCTGGCGTCCAGTAATCAACTTTAATCTGCTGATAACGACCAGCCAAAGCGTTGTTATTCTGATGAAACCCACTTATGATCGTCTGACCGAAACGTCCGAAGAAGAAGAAAGAAAGGTCAAACCCTTTGTAGGAGAAACGGTTCGTTAGTCCCATGCTGAAATCCGGCACATCAGATCCAAGCAAAACACGGTCCTGCGCATTGATGACACCGTCACCATTTGTATCCTGTACTTTCACCTGACCTACACCAGCTCCCAAAGCATTGTTCTGATCACCAGGATAGAATTTTTTAGCCTGCTCAGCTTCACTGACCTGCCAGATCCCTGCTTTTTTGTAGTCAAAGAATGAATTTAATGGCTTACCAATAAACCACCTGTTACCAACATCATCCACTTTTCCGTTATAAAGAGAAACAATTGCCTCAGTGTTTTTAGTAAACTGAAAATCGGTGCTCCATTTAAACCCACCTTTTGAATTAACGTTGGTCGTAGTGATACCTAATTCAATACCTCTGTTTCTGGTTTCACCTACGTTACGCGTTACAGCACTGAATCCAATTGATCCCGGAAGCTGATCAGACAAAAGAAGATCAGTGGTATTGGTTTGATACACTTCAAGAGATCCCTGTACACGACCAGCTAAAAGGCTGAAATCGACACCTACGTTAGTGGAAGCAGAACTCTCCCAGCGCAGATCAGGATTTCCGATGGAACCTGGTCTGTAACCGAATGCACCTGTGTTATCCCATGCATAAACAGTTCTGGCAAGCAATCCCTGAGTCTGATAAGGTGCCACACCCTGGTTACCCACTTTACCCCAACCAGCTCTCAATTTTAACAGATCCAGCCATGGCGTGCTCTTCAGGAAAGGTTCATTGCTAATGTTCCAGCCCACCGCTACGCCAGGAAAGTTACCCCATTTGGTATTTTCTCCAAACCGGCTCGAACCATCACGACGTAATGTTAACGTGATCAGATATTTGTCATTAAAGTCGTAGTTAAGACGTCCAAGAAAAGAATTGATTGTCCATTCGCTTAAACCACTTACTGTTTGCAGGATTGAACTGGCATTTCCCATGTTGTAAAACTGCTGTTTTTCAACAGGGACACCCTGAACATTGGTACCGAAATTTTCAAATCTGTCGCGCTGGATAGACTGAACCAGAGTTACACCAAGGTTATGCTTGTTGTTGAACGTTTTATTGTAACTAAGGATATTTTCTACCGTCCAGTTGAAACCAAAACGATTCAGATTACTTGCCTGCGCATCTCCACCTTTACGGGCATTGGTTTGCGCACCGATAAATCTGCCCCAACGTGTTACGGTAATATCCGGCCCGAAATTGACACGGTATTTTAAACCGTCCAGAATTTGCACTTCAGCATAAATACTATTGAAGATCCGGTATTTTTTAGTATTATCTACCTGAGCACCGTCAACAATTTCTGCCAATGGATTGGTCAGAAGGGCATCGTTCGTAGGAGCGAAGTTGATACTCCCATCTTCCTTATACGGAGCTCCCAGCGGGTTTTGATTGATCGTGAAACTGTATGGATTCAGGGTTTCTCCGTTTCTGTTGCTGTACATCAAATACGAAGATATCCCCACTTTCAGCCTTTTATTGATACTATGATCAATATTCGTTCTGACTGAAGTTCTGGTAAAGTCAAGTCCTTTGGTAATCCCCTTATCCTGAAACACACCAGCAGAAATATAGAACTGAGTTCTGTCGCTTCCTCCCTGAACACCAAGAGTATGATTTTGCTGGAATCCTTTTCTTAGAATAAGATCCTGGTAGTCTGTACTTCTTCCTGCATCTATCCCCGCCTTCACGTTAGGATCACCACCTAACACCGCAATTTTCGCATCCGCCGCAGGATCAGATTTTCCTGTAGGAACGTAGTTACCATTAGCATCCGTATAGATGATTTGCCCCTGGCTATTTTTTGTAGATCGATATGCTTCTCTGACATACTCAGCAAATTCAGGACCGCTGAATAATTCCAATTTATTAAGCGCCTGCGACTGACCAAAGTAGGTATCATAAGTAACTGTCGTTTTCCCCTTTGCACCACCGCGTTTGGTAGTTACAAGCACCACACCATTCGCACCACGTGCTCCATAAATCGCAGTTGCAGTCGCATCCTTCAATACTTCCATCGACTGAATATCATTGGGGTTGATATCTTCATATCCTGCCGACAATGGAATACCATCCACAACATACAAAGGATCATTTCCCGCATTAAATGAACGGCGACCACGAATCAGAATTTTAGGTGCCGCACCTGGCTTCGACCCCGACTGGCTCACATCCACACCTGCTGTACGCCCCTGCAATGCCTGCCCAAGGTTGGTAATAGGCATTTCAGTGATTTCTTTTGCCGAAACCGATGAAATAGCGCCCGTTGTCTGACTTTTCTTTTGCGTTCCATATCCTACCACAACCACTTCACTCAACGCTTTCATATCACTCACCAGCGCTATAGCAAAAGTTGATTTGTTTCCCACAACCACTTCTTGTGTCACAAACCCTACCGCCGAAAACACCAGAACTGATTTATCATCCACAATGTCAATTTTGAAATTTCCATCTGCATCCGTGTTTGTACCTGAACGCGTTCCTTTCAACACCACCGAAACTCCGGGCACCGCAAGATTATCTTCTGCTGCCACGATAGTCCCTGAAACAGTTCTGTCTACTGTTCGCTCCTTGATCACCAATGGAAGGGATTTCGCGTGAGCGACGTTACTCATACCCAGCACTCCCGTAAGAGCTAAACCGAGCAGATAACGACTAATACTGGTAAAGTTTTGTTTCATACTTGTTATGGATTTTTAATTAAAAAGCTGACTTTGAAAACTGATAAAGGTGATTTATTTAAGTAAAAATATTCAAAATAAAATTGATATAATCATAATAAAATTTGTAACTGAAAATTTTTATACGGACACTTCAACCGATTGCATAAAATGCTGTTCTACTAAGAAATTTGATGAAAGAAAGAATTGTGATAAAGCAGGAATTCCAAAAAATAATCAAATTGTCCTATTCCTGAAACCCGATTTGATTTATGTATTTATCAAGAAATAATAAAATGATTTCCGATATTTATTTATGCAACCGTTGTCGGGAACGTTTGCATAAACCTACATTAAAGAAGTATTAAAATGAAACTAGGGCTAAAAACACGAAGTACTCAGTAAGCACCAAAGAGTTACATTTAATATAAAATATAACTTTACCAAGATACCCTTAGAGACGATATAAAAATCAGAGTTAACGCACCCACCAGTTACAAACGAACATAGCTAGTAAACAGTGAGTTATAATTGTATCACGTACACTTAATGACAACCCTAAGCCTTGCCCCATTCTTTCACTTTATCCTGAATCAGATTCTGAAGGAACAGCGTTTGCTTGCCTGCAACTCCTTCCCCTACCGTGTGCTCACCGATCTGTACTATCGGCATGATTAATTTAGTAGTACTGGTTGTGAAGACTTCATCAGCAGACATCAGTTCGTCGAAAGTCAACGTGCGTACCTGAACGTCGAAAAAAGGTTGAGCCAATTCTATCGTCAGCTTTCGGGTAATGCCTTCCAAAACATTACTATCTGGTGTAACTAATACATTGTCTTTAATGACGAAAAGGTTGCTCCTGGTTAGTTCGCTAACTTCCCCGTTTTTATGAAAAAGCAAATCTGCAGCTTGTTGCTCTTTCAGCTGGTCCGCCATCAAAACCATGTGTACATAATTGGTGCTTTTTACCTGAGGCAGATCGCGTACATACTCATAGGGAAGCACTTTAATACCTTTAAGTCTACCTTCTGGATTATCTTGTGGTAATGCTTCTGTACGTATCAGAAAATTGGGCTCTACCACGTGCACGCCATCCGGAGCATATCCACCCGTAAGCACAAACCGGAATGCAACTTCCTGCTCCCCGCTTCTTGCATGTAACTCAGCCAGTATTCTTTCTGCATCTCCTTTACTGATCGGGATAGTCAACTTTAAAAACCTGGCAGAATTCTCAAACCTTCTCCAATAATCGTCCCATCGAAAAGGAACCCCATTATAGGTTCTGAAAAAATCAAATAACCCGTAACCTCTCAGAATTCCGAGGTCGTTCGTTTTGAAAACTGCAGTATCTATCGGGCTGATTTCTCCGTTAAAGTATTGGTAGAAGGACATGACTGAACATTTTGTGATGATATGGCAAAGATATTAAAAATGGCCTGCCACGAACCAGCAAGAGCCAATTTGCATTAAGATAATAGTAAGGTTTATCTGCTTTTTGAGATTTACGCTACTATTTAGCTACTTTGCAAGAATGCCTGAAAGTAATTCAGAGCTACAGTATATGATCCGCCAGCCTGGAATACACAAAGGCTGAGAATTTAAGACAAATGATACAAACAGAACAGTTACTTCATACGCTGCGTAAGGAATTTGATAACAGTGCCTACGGTTCAAATCCTGATGAACTATATGAACCGATCCGATACATTATGTCGCTGAACGGGAAACGGTTCCGGCCTCTTCTGACCTTGTTGGGTGCAGGTCTTTACAAAGACGATCTTAGCAGAGCGGTAAAACCCGCCATGGCAGTAGAGATATTTCACAACTTCACACTGATGCACGACGATATTATGGACAATGCTCCGCTACGTCGTGGCAAACCAACAGTGCATGAGAAGTGGAATGCCAATACTGCGATTTTGTCCGGCGATGTGATGCTGATACGGGCTTATGACCACCTGCTTGATATAAATCCTTCACAACTGCGACATGTATTGGCACGCTTCAACCAGACAGCCGCTGAAGTATGCGAAGGACAGCAACTGGATATGAACTTTGAAACCAGATGGGATGTGACTGAAGGCGAATATCTGGAGATGATACGTTTGAAAACATCCGTATTGCTTGGCTTTGCTCTGGAACTCGGTGCCATCATCGGTGAGGCCAATCCTGCTGATGCCCAACTGTTGTATGAGGCCGGAGAAAGCATGGGAATAGGCTTTCAGCTCAAAGACGATCTGCTTGATGTATACGGTGATCCGGAAAAGTTTGGCAAACAGGTCGGTGGCGATATCATCTCAAATAAAAAAACATTCTTATTAATTGAGGCCTTATCCAAAGCAACAGGCGAGATCAGAACGGAACTGAACGATTGGATCGCCAGAGAAACATTTGATAAGGCAGAAAAAGTCGGGGCTGTACGTCACATTTATGATCAGCTTGAAATCAGAAGGATAACAGAGCAGAAAATAAATGATTATTTCAACCAGGGCTTTGAAAGTCTGGAAAAACTAAACGTTGCGCCGGAACGTAAAGAGCCGTTACTTCAGTTTGTTCATCAACTTGTAAACCGTGAGCAATAGTAATTCACCAAAACTTTAACATTAACGATTTAAAATGTCAATAACCCTTATTCTCGTCATCATCACCTCCGGGATCAGCTATTACGCTTTTAGTAATTATAGTCTGATGGACAAAATGATCCTGAATCCCTATAAAGTAACCAAGAGAAACGAATACTACAGGTTCATTACTTCCGGCTTTGTGCATGCGGATTTCGGTCACCTGATTTTCAACATGCTCAGTTTATGGTTTGTAGGAGAAGGAATTGAAAGACTCTTTGCTATGTTATTCGGCGCAAGCGGAACATTCTACTACCTGTTTTTATACATAGTTGGAATTATTGTCTCTGATATCCCTACCTATCTGAAGCATAGAAACAACTCGAATTACAACTCCTTGGGCGCATCAGGAGGAGTTTCCGCAGTACTGTTTGCAGCGTTGCTTTTGTCTCCATTGATGGATATCTGCCTTTACTTCTTTATATGTATGCCTGGATTTATATTCGGGATCCTGTTTCTTGGTTACTCCTTCTATGAAGGCCGGAAAGGCCGTGGTTATGTGAACCATAGTGCGCACATGTACGGAGCTATATTCGGGCTACTGTTTATGGCGGTTGTGTACCCGGCTGCCGTTCCTAATTTCTTCTCACAGATTCTGAGCTGGAGATTATTCTAGAGTATATAAAACCAAAATGCCATGTCGTGGACAAAATCTGTCACCGACATGGCATTTTTATATTTCTAATCAATAGCTATTTCAGTTCAGCTAATACAGTTACGCTTCCGACTGTTTTATCCTGAAGGTTCACCTTTATTTCAGCATCCAGCGGCAGGAAAAGATCCACACGCGAGCCGAATTTGATAAAGCCCATTTCCGTGCTTTGTTCTACCTGATCTCCCTCTTTTACATACCAGCGGATACGTCTGGCGGCCGCTCCTGCAATCTGACGGAAAAGTACTTCTATTCCCTGCTTATTTTTGATGACTACTGTTGTGCGTTCATTTTCCGTACTCGATTTCGGATGCCAGGCCACAAGGTACAAGCCCGGGTGGTATTTGAAATACTGAATAACACCACTGATGGGATTCCAGTTGACATGCACGTTTATAGGAGACATAAAAATACTCACCTGACGACGCGGGCCTTTGAAATATTCCGTTTCTACTACTTCTTCAATCACCACCACTTTTCCGTCACAGGGAGCTACTATCTGCCGATCGCTTTTATGCACCGTACGAGCCGGAACTCTGAAGAACTGAACTACCAGCAGGAACACAAATACGCTTGCAACAAGTACGATCCGGGGAATCCAGTATCCTTCGGGCAGCAAATATTGGATACCTAAATTAATAAGAACCAATATAATGGCTGTAACCGCCATAATGGTATATCCTTCTCTGTGAAGTTTCATCTAAGGGTATATTTCGTTAATATATAGTATCTAAAAGTACAAATATCGTATAAATCCTGATTTGTCTCTACTAAAAAAGCCCTGCCAAACAATTTTTGAGAGGCAGGGCTTAATTCATATGCAGGCTGGTTTTGCGGTAAACTATTCAATTACAACGCAATCTCCGTTTTTAATCTCCTGCTCTACTTTCTTATATTTTACATCACGGACAACACGCCCGTCGCGGTATTGAACCGATACTTTATCATTTCTGTCCGCCACTTTCTCTACTCTTACCGGCTGGGATTTCGTAGTGGATTCAGTTTGACCGAAATCGGCTCCGTCAAATTCATTACCGAAATCTTCTTCACGATTGGTGTGCAATTCCGGCGCTGGTGCTGCTGGACGGCGTACCGGCTGTTGTACAGCAGGTGCTGCTTCTTCCTGCGGTATATCAGCCTTCATCAGGAAGGACAACATATCAAAATTAACCTTGCTCAGGAAGCGTTTGAAAAGTTCAACCGATTCGAATTTATAAATCAATAATGGATCCTTCTGTTCAAACACGGCATTTTGTACTGATTGCTTCAGGTCATCCATTTCGCGCAAATGCTCTTTCCATTCCTGATCAATCAGAGATAGAACGATGGCTTTTTCCATTTCGTGGGTAATTTCACGTCCTTCGTTATCAATCGCCTTTTTCAAGCCTACCACAACACCTGTCTGGCGTAACCCATCACTGAAAGGAATCATGATCTCCGTGATCGTACCACCTCTCTCAGCATAAATGGACTGCAATACCGGTAATGCTTTCTGACTGATCGCATCATTTTTCTCCTGATACTGCTTTTCTGCAGCTTCGTAAAGTTGCTGTGAACGCTCCGCCGGTTTCAGCGATCCGTATTGAGCTTCCGTAAATGGAGGCTCCATTCCCAGAGTTGTAATAGCTGAAAGCTCCAGTTCTGCATAAGAATTAGCTGATGAGCTTATTTCCTCGCAAACATCATACAATGTATTGGCGATGTCTACAGCAAGACGCTCTCCGAACAATGCATTTTTGCGACGTTTATAGATTGCATCACGCTGATAATTCATTACATCATCATATTCGAGCAGTCGCTTACGCATTCCAAAGTTGTTCTCCTCTACCTTTTTCTGCGCACGCTCTATTGATTTGGTAATCATTCCGCTCTGGATCACTTCACCTTCTTCAAGTCCCATGCGGTCCATTACCTTCGCCATACGGTCGGAACCGAATAAACGCATCAGGTTATCTTCCAGAGAAACGAAGAATTGAGAAGAACCCGGATCACCCTGACGCCCCGAACGACCTCTCAACTGACGGTCAACCCGGCGACTTTCGTGACGCTCCGTACCAATGATCGCCAAACCTCCTGCTGCTTTGGATTCAGGAGTAAGTTTTATATCCGTACCACGACCCGCCATGTTGGTAGCGATCGTTACTGTACCCGGTTTTCCGGCCTCAGCAACAACCTCCGCCTCACGCTGGTGTTGTTTCGCGTTCAATACCTGATGAGGTATTTTGCGAAGCGTAAGCATGCGGCTGATAATCTCAGAATTTTCTACAGATGTAGTACCAACAAGAACCGGACGACCTGCTTCTACCAGCTCAACGATTTCATCGGCAACAGCGTTGTATTTTTCACGAACCGAACGGTATACCTTGTCTTCCTGATCTTTACGGCTGATACCTCTGTTTGTAGGAACAGAAACCACGTCCAGTTTATAGATTTCCCAGAATTCACCTGCTTCAGTTTCCGCAGTACCGGTCATACCGGCCAGCTTGTGATACATTCTGAAGTAGTTCTGAAGCGTAACAGTAGCGTAAGTCTGTGTTGCATCTTCAACACGCACACTTTCTTTTGCTTCAATAGCCTGGTGCAAACCGTCAGAATAACGACGACCATCCATGATACGACCAGTCTGCTCATCAACGATTTTTACCTTTCCGTCCATGATCACGTATTCCACATCCTTTTCAAACAATGTGTACGCTTTCAAAAGCTGGTTAACAGTATGGATACGGGCAGTTTTTACAGAATAATCACGAATCAGGGCTTCCTTATTCAGAATTTTTTCCTGCTCTGTTAACGACTTATCTTTTTCAATTGCATCAAGATCTATAGCAATATCAGGCAGGATGAAGAAATTCGTTTCTTCTGATTCTCCTGTAAGGAAGTCAATTCCTTTTTCAGTAAGCTCAATACTATTGTGGCGCTCATCAATCGTGAAGTACAGAGGTGCATCCGCCACAGGCATCAACTTCTGGTTTTCCGCAAGGTGGATAGATTCCGACTCCTGCATTAACTGACGAACTCCGCCTTCACTCAAATATTTAATCAAAGGCTTGTATTTCGGCATACCGCGGTGTGCACGGAACAAAGCAAGAGCACCTTCTTTTTTATCGCCGGCACTGATTTTCTTCTTCGCATCATTCAAAAGCTCCATAGCAAGCTTTTTCTGCGCTTCAACGATACGTCCCACGCGTGGCTTAAGCTCCATATACTCTTGCTCATCTCCACGCGGAACAGGTCCGCTAATGATCAATGGCGTACGTGCATCATCAATCAAAACGGAGTCAACCTCATCGACCATCGCGTAGTGGTGCTTGCGCTGAACGAGCTCTTCCGGCGTACGTGACATATTGTCACGCAGATAATCAAAACCAAACTCGTTATTTGTTCCGTACGTAAGATCCGCCTTGTAAGCATTTCTTCTGGCAACGGTATTCGGCTGGTGACGATCTATACAATCTACACTCATACCATGGAATTCGAACAAGGGTGCATTCCATTCAGCATCACGCTTTGCAAGGTAGTCGTTCACCGTTACGATGTGTACCCCTTGGCCTGCCAGTGCATTCAAAAACGCGGGAAGCGTCGCAACAAGCGTTTTTCCTTCCCCTGTTGCCATCTCAGAGATTTTCCCCTGATGCAGCACCACACCACCTATAAGCTGCACGTCGTAGTGCAACATATTCCATTTAATAGGCTGACCTATTACATCCCAGGTTGTATTCCAGTATGCAACGTCTCCATCAATTTTAACGCTGGCCTTTCTGGAAGCCACTTCACGGTCAAAATAATTTGCGGTTACTTCAATCCTGTCATTCTCGGTAAAACGTCTGGCTGTATCTTTTACAATAGCGAATGCCTTTGGAAGAATTTCAAGCAATACTCTTTCAAGTTCTTTATTGCGATCCAGCTCCAGTGCATCTATTTTTTTAAATATTGCTTCCTTATTATCTACATTCGGCTCATCGGCTGCCTGTGTTCTTAATGAAGCAATCTGCTCATCGATTGATTTGAGTTCTGTTGCAATACGAACTTTCAAAGCCTCCGATTCTGCACGAAGCTGATCATTGGTCAAAGAAGCCAGCAAAGCGTATTCCGCATTGATCAACCCAACATATGGGGTCAACTCTTTTAAATCCCGTTCTGCCTTCGTACCGAACAGCTTCGAAAATATTTTAAACATGACTTTTTATGTGTATTATTTATCGTTATTTCTTCCTGAAAAATATTGCACCTGATACAGGTTATGTGCCAGATTGTCAGCAAAGCTACTATTTTCAACTGCAAAAGTAATCCTTTACAAATAGTTATTAGCAAGATTCAGAATAATCCTAAGGAAAGTCTAATCACCCACATTATCACCGTATACCATTCCTATTTACTGACACAATAAGCTTATAAGTGCGTTTTAAAACTACAATCAACCCGTCAGATAACATGAGAATATCTCAATTTTAATGGAGACTTAACTTTTCCTCACACCAATTCGCCATTTCTCCTGTCCGAAAACCACTCATCCTAATTCATTTCAAACTACCATGCATTACATAGTACCTTTGAATCAACAATAACAACTAAATGAATATAGCCATGAACAATAATAGATTATTCCGCAATACAGAAAACAAAATGATCGGTGGTGTAGCATCCGGTTTGGCTGAGTACCTCAGTATTGATGTTACGGTAGTGAGAGTACTGCTTGTCTTAGCATTTTTCATTCCAAAGCCATTCCCGATTGTACTGATTTACATCGCACTATGGATTGTAATGCCAACAAAACGTTCGCTACAGCAAACCTGGGAACAAGGACCAACAATGCCCTGACCGGAAGTGAAAGACCGCTCAATTTTATAACATTCACCACCAGAACTTACAGGTAATTGCAAACCACCGGAAAACAGATTCCGGTGGTTTGTTGTTTTATTTTTAATTGCTAACTTTACAAATAGTATGCAGGCATACTATTATCAAGTCTGATATATGTCGCACAATTCAAGAGCCATTTCCGAAGGCGTGGCTTTATTTTTTAGGAATTCCATACCGAACTAAACCACCTAACATATGAACGCATACATTGTTGCCGGTTACCGGAGTGCAGTTGGAAAAGCATCACGTGGCGGTTTTCGCTTTACACGTCCGGATGATCTTGGCGCAGAAGTGATCAAATATCTTTTAGATAAAATTCCTAATCTGGATCCTGCACAGGTAGATGACGTGATTGTTGGCAATGCCGTTCCGGAAGCGGAACAGGGAATGCAGATGGGACGCTATGTAGCCTTGCTTGCTCTTCCCAAAAATGTATCCGGCATCACGATCAATCGGTATTGCGGTTCAGGTGTAGAAGCTATAGCCATGGCAGCCGCCAAAATACATGCCGGAATGGCTGATTGTATCATTGCAGGAGGGACGGAGTCTATGTCGATGGTTCCTACCATGGGTTGGAAAACTGCATTGAACTATGAAATCGCCCATTCCAATCCTGACTATTACCTGAGCATGGGACTCACTGCCGAACAGGTAGCTCGGGATTTCAAAATAAGCAGAGAGCAGCAGGACGAATTTTCATTCCGTTCTCATCAGAAAGCACTCAATGCACAAAAAGAAGATTTATTTGCCGATGGCATTGTCCCTATCACGGTGAAAGAAACTTATTTCGACGCCGGTGCCGGTAAAAAGAAAACAAAAGAGACTATAATTAAACAGGATGAAGGTCCACGGGCAGATACAACCCTGGCAGCACTTGGTAAACTTAAGCCCGTATTTGCTGCCGGCGGTTCGGTGACAGCAGGTAATTCTTCTCAAACCTCCGACGGAGCGGCATTCGTAATGGTGATGTCTGAGAAAATGGTCAACGACCTTGGACTTACACCTGTGGCGCGTATGCTTTCTTATGCTACTGCTGGTGTCGATCCCCGTATCATGGGAATAGGACCGGTTGCAGCCATTCCTCTTGCATTGAAACAGGCCGGACTCAAGCTATCTGATATCGAACAGATCGAATTGAATGAAGCTTTTGCAGCCCAGGCACTTGCCGTAATTCAGGAACTGGAAATTAATCCGGATATAGTCAATCCAAATGGCGGAGCAATTGCTTTGGGTCATGCATTAGGATCAACCGGGGCCAGGCTTTCTGTACAGTTATTGAATGAAATGAAAAGAAGAAATCAAAAATATGGAATGGTAACGGCCTGCGTAGGCGGCGGCCAGGGTGTGGCGGGTATTTTCGAAAGACTGAATTAGCCCTTTGGATAAATATTCCGTTGCATTTTTAAGTCTCTCCCCGTAAGATGTCACAGTCTTCCGGGGAGTTTCTTTATTTTTGCCGCTTAACTTTGCATATCACTATATGGATGTATCCATTATTATTATAAATTTTCGCTGTTCGGAGCTCATTATCAATTGCTTACATTCCATATATACGCATACTAAAAAAGTCAGTTTTGAAATAATTATTGTTGACAACGATCCGGTCAACGGAGATGGAGAAAGCGTAAGGACGGCATATCCCGAAGTGAAGTGGATAAATATGGATTACAACGCCGGATTCGGAAGAGCCAATAATAAAGGAATGGCTGCTGCCACCGGAAAATATTTTTTGCTTCTGAATGCAGATACACTCCTGACAAACAACATTATTGATCGTTGTTTTGATCGCATGAATTCCCGGCCAGATATTATGGCGCTCGGAGCATTGCAGCATTATGCAGATAATACCCCAATGCCCTTTTATCGTAGTTTCAATGAGTTTCGCAGAACTTTTTTCATTCTGCCTCCGGGAAACACGGTGGATAAAATCATGCATCGCCTTTATCCCGATCCATCTCACAAGGATCCTCAGCAGTACGATTGGCTGGTGGGTGCCTTTATATTTACAAGACGCGAAGGATATGAAAAAACCGGAGGATTCAGTGAAGATTTTTTTATGTATGGCGAAGATGTGGAATGGTCGTGGCGACTGGGCTTATTGGGTAAACTCTGTATTTTTGATGACAGCACCTTTATTCACCTGGAAAATAAAAATCCTTTCAGGAGGACAAAAATTTCATGGATTAACAGATTCAGCACTCAAATGCAGGTTTCCAACTTACTGTGGATCAGAAAGCAGTATGGAGTATGGTCTTATCTGACTTTGATATTGCATTATATATCAATGATTCCTGTCGTTTATGGATGGAAGATTATCCACAACCTAAAAACGGGTAGCCCTGTTAACGATCTTGATACACAACATATTTATCTAAGGAAAACCAAAGTACTGCTCAGGTATTTCACCAGAACATTGTTTCTTAAAAAAGGCATGTATAAAATTTTGGAGAAAGAAAATATTGACCTGCTTACCTCCTCTCAGTCTTAACTCAACATCTATGAAAAAAACAAAACAGCGCCTTCTCTTCTTCACTCCGTTTGCGACACGCACAGGGTCAGAAATGATGTTACTATACATCATACAACAAATTGACCGCAGCCGATATGATGTGGGCGTTGTAAGTTTTGCCAATGGTGAACTCCTGAAAGAACTACCTGCGGATGTTCCTGTTTTCATAGCTCCGAGGCGTTATAACATTGCACAAAAGATCATGTTCTTTCTTGGCGTTAATCCCACGCTACGCTATCTGAGAAAGATTGCCGGTGAATTCAAAGCTGACCTGTGGTATATCAATACTACTATGCTACCAGAAGCCGTTGCGGTCGCAAAGGAATTTTCTATCAAGACGGTTACCCATTTTCATGAATTGCCATTGACATATGCCTATCTGAGTCGGACAGATATGAGTAACATTATTAACTCTTCTGACGTGTTGATCGGTTGCTCTGAGGTAACCTGTGATGCGATCAAATGGGCAGGCGGAAAACAAGTTGAGTTACTCTACTCATTCATTGATACTACCAAGGCAGTACCGGACCAGAAAAGAACTTCTGAAATACGGAAGCAACTAGGCATTCCGGAAACTGACTTCGTATGGGTAATATCCGGTATGACTTCCGAAAGGAAAGGGTTTGACTTGCTGCCGGATATAGCCAATGAGCTCAATACTCCGAATGTGCATATCATATGGATAGGAGAACAGATTGAGGACGGACTTGTTTATTACACTGAACAACGTTGTAAAAACAGCAAATCAAAGACCGCCATACATCTGGTAGGTAAGCAAAAAGAAGACTACTATAATTATTTAAACTTAGGGCACGGCTTTTTACTCACATCCCGTCAGGATCCATTCCCACTGGTAATGATTGAAGCCGCACTACTTGGCAAACCTATCGTTTCATTCCCATCCGGCGGAGCCAGTGAATTTATTCAGGAAGGGATGGGAAAGGTTACGGAAGATATCAGTGTGAGACAGATGGTTGTCGCCATGAAAGAAATCATGAATGGTACAATAGCGACCAATGCTGAAACCAGCAAGCTCAGAGCAGGGATATTTAATGTGAAGAGCGGTTACGAAAACTGGGTTAAAATTATGGACAAAATCTAAGCTGGATGAGGATCAGGACTTTTTCAAAAACAATAAAAAGGAGTTTTTTTCAGGTATGTGTTGTGTTGAGCCTGCTACACGGTTTTCGGGCAAGCGGACAAAATAACGGCACCACTCCGACAATAGATACGCAGCGTTACCTGGCACTGATGTGCCTGAACCTGACTCCGGAAAAAGGTCCTGAGCTTGATATCATCAGAGCAGCACACCAGAATGGGCTAAATGCGGTATACCTCGCCATTCCCTGGGATAAAATTTACCTCAACTCTCCGACAGAGACACCTAGCTGGGCAAGATTTGATGAACAGATCAATCTTGCGACGAGCCTTGGGATGAAAGTGGCTCTTCGAATCCACATAGGACGGCACAACACGCGAATCAACGGATTCTGGGAAAATTCAGACAAACAGATAAGTAATGCCGGCCAACCGATGATCGGTGGATATGGTGATACTTTTTTCGGATTCGACAATCAGCCCATTACGAACAAAGCGCTGGCCTTTGTCAGAGAGGCTGTTAATCGCTACAAGTATCTGCAGACCGAGAATAAACTTCTGTTCGTATCTGTAACCAATACTCCTACCCAGGAAGGGGAATATTCCGGTGGTATTATTGAAAATGGAAAAGATGTAATTACCGTATACGATTATTCCGAAAGCATGACAAAAGGGTTTCAGGCATGGCTGAAACCTAACTATAAAAAGATTCAACGCCTCAATTACCTCTGGGGAACCAATTATAAGTCGTTTGAAGAAGTTCCAATGCCTTCCAGCAGATGGGAACCTTACCAGACTTTCCGGCAACGTTTTGGTAAAGATCTTTATATATACCGCCACAATGTGATGAAGCAGTTTGTCAATCAGATGATCTCGGCAGTAAAAACGATTGATCCTAAAATAAAATTTCTGGCAGATTACGGGTCTGTTTTCGATGGTTCTTCAGCCATCCGCGGTACTTTGGGATATAAAAGCCTGAGTGAAAAAGCAGACGGAATAAAAGTAAATGATGACCTGATCAGCCACGATCACCGATGGTCTGTAGATATTCTGAAAAGTGATGTTCCTGCTCACTTCATTACAGCTAACGAGTTGTTTGTGAATGCAAGTGTAGATAATGCAACACATCTTAAGCAAATCAACGAAAATTTTGCCCACGGTGCGAACGTGGTGGCAGCAGTAATTTCGACGGTTGCTTCAATGCAAAAGGCTGCTCCGTTTCTGCAGCAAGCTGCAGCTACATGGTTAAAGCAACCGGTTAATCCTATTGACTACAAAGAAGAAGTAAGCTACAGGCTCTCTGCCGCTGTAGAAAAATCAGGAGCAGGTAGTGTGGTTTATAATGAATGGGCAAAAAAAGCTTATGCCGACCCTTCCAATCCGAAACCTGTACGGATCCGCCTCGAAGAAGACCTTTTTTCTCCTTCCTACTGGGATGATGCTTCCAACTATCCTCCGTATGTATTCCGTCCTATTCCCATGCAGATCATTGCTGTAAACAGGGATTTTGTATATACACTTCCGACTGATACATTTTCAGACGTAGATGGTACCATTGTACGCATGGATGTGTCGTTATTGCCATCCTGGCTAAGATATGAAAACGGACAACTGAAAGGAAGACCTATTGCTCTGGGAGATCACCGGATACTTGTGAAAGGCTTTGATGACGAAGGAGCCAGCACAGACGCTTATTTTACAATTCGGGTGGACACGCGGGAAAATGCCAACAAACCGCCGATTGTAAACACCAACTTTGCGAATCAGTCCATTGCTATTGACAAGCCATTTTCATTTACACTTTCCAAAGATGCCTTTATTGATCCGGACGGGACAGTGACCAAAGTTGAAATTATTGAAATACCTTCATGGCTTAAATTCAATAATGGAGTTCTTTCAGGGACACCTACTGCGCTGGGAGAGTATCGGGTGTCTTTTAAAGCCTATGATGATCTCAATGCGTTTGTTGAGACTTACTTTACATTGAAAGTAGTAGAGCCTCATAACCTGAATAGTCCCCCCTACACTATTGGCTCGTTTCCGGTAAGATATGCTTCTGTGAATGTGCCATTTACTTACAATCTTCCCAATGACGTTTTTACAGACAGTGACGGCTATATAGCATCTATGTCTGTTCAGAACAGACCCTCCTGGCTGGATGTTTCTCTCAATACCCTATCGGGAACACCTACAGAAGAAGGCGAATACCGCTTGATTATCAGAGCATATGACAATTTCGGAGCTTATGCAGAAGCGCCACTCGTGATCAGGGTTGAAATCCCACGACTCCGTTTTGAATTGGTAAAAGGCGGGAGTGCGGTCAATCAGCAAATTATAAGACCATTACAACATGACGACGTACTGGCACTTGAAAACATGCCTCCATTGATTAACATTTTTGCGTACGGAAATTTCGACTACGATCAGGTAGTTTTCGATCTGAAAGGCCCTGTTCATATTTCTTCTAAAACGATGAAATTCCCCTATGCGCTCTATGAGAATGAAGGCGGATTCACACCATTTCCCGGCAGGTACACACTGACCGTCACAGCAACAAACAAAGATGCGTCTGTGGTATCTAATACCATGCAATTCGGAATATCTTACGGTGATTCCCTGAACATAACTAAAGATATATTGGAGTGGAATTTCTATCCTAATCCTGTCGAAACCGTCATCAATATAAAACTTCCTGAACAACTGACAGAGACAGATCTTCGCTATCATATCATTAATACGTTGGGGCAAAAAACGGAAATTCCTGCCGGATTTATTAACCATACCGATCACCTGGCCAATATTGACCTCCGTGGTATGCAGATCAGTTCGGGCATCTATTTCATTCAGATTGAAAACAACGGAGAATTTTTAAAGCAGTTCCGGATATTTAAAAAATAGAGGCCTGCGGTCTTAGATCGCAGGTTTTAAATTTTTCTCAATATAGTATGCTTGCATAATAATTTAGTAATATATTTGCATAACCACAATTAGTATGCACGCATACCACTTGTTTTAAACTTAATTTCCTTTACCATGGCCACTGCAGAAAATAAGAAAGTTTCAACTAAGGGAGGTGAGTTCCTGATCAGGGAAACACCTGCATCACAAATTTTTATTCCGGAGGAATTCACCGAGGAACAAAAAATGATCGCTGATACCTGCCGTGATTTTTTACGAACTGAGGTTTGGCCACGTCTTGATGAAATTGATCAGGCAAAAAGTCCTGCATTGATCACGTCGCTGATGGATAAAGCAGGTGAGCTGGGACTATTGGGAACTGTGGTACCTGAATCATACGGTGGATTTGGAATGGATTTCAACACTTCCATGCTGGTTGCAGAAGCAACAGGAGCTGGTAATTCTTTCTCCGTGGCGCTCTCTGCACATACAGGCATTGGTACACTCCCGATCCTCTACTACGGAAACGAAGAGCAAAAACAAAAATATCTTCCTAAACTGGCTTCCGGGGAATGGAAAGCGGCGTATTGCCTTACAGAACCGGATTCTGGTTCGGACGCGAACTCCGGAAAAACGAAGGCTATTCTTACAGCAGATGGAAAAAGCTATACGATAAACGGGCAAAAAATGTGGATCACCAATGGTGGTTTTGCTGATGTATTTATTGTATTCGCAAAAATTGAAGAAAACGGCCAGACCGATAAAAATCTCACAGCCTTCATTCTTGATAAAAGTATAGACGGCATCACCATGAATGAACCGGAGCACAAGATGGGTATCAAAGGCTCCGATACAAGACAAATTTTCTTCAACGATTGCATTGTTCCGGTTGAAAACATGCTTTCCGACAGAGGGAATGGCTTTAAAATTGCTGTAAATATCCTGAACATCGGGCGAATCAAACTAGCTGCCGCTGCACTTGGAGGATCGAAGAGAGTAGCACAGCAGGCGATCAATTATGCCAATGAAAGAAAGCAATTCGGCACTTCCATTGCTAATTTCGGTGCCATTAAGCACAAAATCGCGGAAATGGCAGCAGGCATGTTCGCTACTGAGTCTGCCTCTTACCGCGTAGGACAAAGTATAGACGACCTCACTGCAGCATTTCTGGAAAAAGGAATGGCGGAATCAGAAGCTAAGCTCAAATCCCTGGAAGAGCTTGCTATCGAATGTGCTATCATGAAAGTACACGCATCCGAGGTATTGGATTATGTTGTTGACGAAGGCGTACAGATTTACGGAGGTATGGGCTTCTCTGCCGATGCGCCCATGGACCGTGCCTACCGCGATAGCCGGATCAACCGCATATTTGAAGGCACTAACGAGATAAACCGCTTACTGGTAGTCGATATGCTTCTTAAAAGAGCGATGAAAGGTCAGCTTGATCTGATGTCGCCTGCTATGGCTGTCGGTAAAGAGATCATGTCTATTCCCGATTTCAATGCAGACGAAGATGAGTCTACATTCGCGGCTGAGAAAAAGGTTATCAAAAACCTGAAAAAAGCAGTTTTGATGGTTGCAGGTTCAGCAGTACAAAAATTCATGGCTAAACTATCCGAAGAACAGGAGATTATCATGAGTCTGGCGGATATGGTAATTGAAACGTATGTGGCGGAATCCGTCCTCCTACGAGTTGAAAAACGTATTGAACTAACCGGTGAAAGCGCAAATCAATTACATAGAGATCTTGCACTGGTATATCTTCACAGAGCTGTTGAAAAAACCAATAATGCGGGACGTGCAGCGATTACGAGTTTCGCAGAGAGTGATGAGCTTCGTGTGATGCTGATGGGTCTTAAAAGATTTACGAAAATAGAACCTCTCAATCTCAAAGCTGCACGACGCAGAATTGCCGATGAACTTATATCAAAAAATGACTACACCTTTTAAGGTAAAAAATACTCCGGTATAAAAAACCGGCGCAACTAAAAACCAAATGATTATTAAAGCCGATACTGTTTCAGTTTCGGCTTTTTAAGTATATGTGATTCATCCTTCACTTCGTTACATATTGACGAATCCTGAACTTTAACGATATTTGCAAGGTTTCCTTTATATTCAAAAAAGAACTGTGTTGGACTCTCTACTTACTACTGAAAAACCACCTTTCGTGACGTTAAATAAAGTGGATCTGCGTAAAACGGGGCAGTTCCCGGCATTACTCCTTGACTATCTTGACCAGAAGCCGGTTACAGAGGAGTTTTACAGCGTATACCCTACTGTAGAGAATGCCAGGCAGGCTATCGACAGTAAATCTGAATTTGATTCCGAAAAGCGTCAGACATTAGTAAACGTTCTTGAAAAGCAATACAAAGGTTTACCCAACAAACCTGATTTCTCAACCCTACTGGATACCAATACATTCACGGTAACCACCGGGCATCAGCTTAATATATTCACTGGTCCGTTATATATTATATACAAGATCGTGACCACGATTAAGCTGGCCAGGGAGCTGAAAACTGCTTATCCGGATTGTAATTTTGTGCCGGTGTACTGGATGGCAACTGAAGATCACGATTTTGCTGAAATTGCTTCTTTCCACTTGTTCGGACAGACTTTCAAATGGGAAGGGGAGCATCAGGGAGCAGTGGGAAGGCTTAATCCTAAAGAACTGGAAAGTATTCTGAAGGTATTACCAACAAAGCCTCTCTTATTCGCCAAAGCATATCTGGAAAACAACACCCTTGCCGATGCCGTACGATGTTACATGCACGAATTGTTCGGCTCCGAAGGTCTTATTTGTCTGGATGCTGATGAGGCTGAATTAAAGAAACATTTCCTTCCTGTTATCAGGGAAGAATTAACCCAATCAGTTTCCGAAAAACTGGTTACCGAGACCACTTCCAAACTCGCTGAGCTGGGCTACCACACACCTCTTACGGCAAGAGAAATCAATTTATTTTATCTTCGGGATAACCTGAGGGAACGCATTGTGAAAGAAGGTGATCAGTTTAAAGTACTTAATACAGATCTTACTTTCACTGAAAAGGAACTTCTGACGGAAGCTGAAGAACATCCTGAATATTTCAGTCCCAATGTAGTTCTCCGCCCGCTTTATGAAGAAATCATTCTTCCCAACCTCGCCTACATCGGCGGTCCATCCGAGCTCCCTTACTGGATGCAACTGAAAGGTGTTTTTGATCACTATCAAACTCCGTTTCCTATGCTGATTCCGAGAAATTTCGGGATGTATATCAATGCAACGATCAGCAATAAGCTTGAAAAGCTGGGTATAAATCCGGAAGACCTCTTTATGGATCAGGTGATGCTTCGCAAAACATATGTTCAGAAAAATACAGAAAACGAGCTTTCTCTGCAGAGCCAAAAATCAGCTTTCCTGAACCTGTTTGATGAGATTATTGAAAAGGCTACTGCGGTGGAGCGCACCATGGAAGGTGCTGTAAAAGCGGAAAGAGCCCGTTTGTTCAGCGCACTTGAAAATCTTGAAAAAAGAATTCGTAAGGCGGAAGAGCGGAATCATGAATCTGAAATTACGCAGCTTCTGAATGTGCAGGAAAAATTGTTCCCGGGCGGAAGTGCTCAGGAACGTTATGACAATCTGCTTAGCTTTTATATCAACGACTCCACATTTATCAGCAAGCTGTTTGCTGCTTTTGAGCCATTGGAATTTAAATATTTTATTCTTTCAGAGAACGGTACTACCGATTCGTAGTATCAGTCTTTCAACTTAACATCTCCGAAAGTCGATACGACCGTTATCTTGGTACCACTGCCAGAACCTATTTTTCCCTGGTATTGTCTTACCTTATAATTCTTATCTTCTTTGGAAGGTTGTTGCGTAAAATTGACATTACCCGAAGGGTAGCTGAAGTTACCGTAAGTAACAGTTACATTAAACCTACTCGCATCGGCGGGTAGTGTAACGGAAGAATAAGCAGCTTTGATATTGACATTTTCTGCCGATTTGGTAAGCTCATCAATCTTGAAATTACCGGAGTAATTCAGTTTGATGTTACTTTCACCTCGTATCGTTCCAATCTTCACTCCTGAATAATCTATATCGGCCTGCAAGTCCTTCACGTCACCTATCGTCAGATCGCCAAACTTGTTGTTCAGTAGCAACTTGGTTACCTGCTCCAGTTTCACATTGGAATAATGACTTTCCAATTTACCTTCATCCATTTTCCCGATTATTGCTGTTCCGTAGCGAACGTCAATGACGTTGTTAGCACCGGAAAGCGATTCAGCTGAAAAACTACCGTTTCTGGAATTCACGGTTAGCGGAGCTGTAAAGGCTGGAATACTCGTATTGCCAAATTTATTATTTACAATAAGCGCGTTTTCCTTCGGCATGAAAACAGTGTAGTCAATCTGCAGGAAATTCTTCTCCCCACTTCTGTTGTTCCAGTTACTCGAAGATATTTGCCCTTTGTTGATGAAAGTTGTGATATTGATACGATTCTTTTCACGCTTTTCCTCTACATCCACAGCGCCCAGGTATTGTGCAGCTCTGCTGTCGGAAGGGGCATTTGCGGTAATCACAATCTCAACTCTGATCTCCTTTTTATTCCAAAGATTAATTTTCACCTGTCCAAACTGATTATCAACCATCAGTACATCCTGTTCTTTTACGTCAAATATCTTGACGATGTTTCTGCGTTTCTCTATCAACCCCGAAGGTTCAGGATCAATGGCATGCACCGCCAGCGGAAGCATTACTGCAACACTATATAAGAGGTGCGTTATTATTTTCTTTATCGTAGCCATCTTTAACCTGATTAATACGTTCTAAAATTTCGATTTGTTGGTTGAGCAGATCAACCTGCCACTGCAGATTTTGCACCATGGCTTTCAGTAATGCTTCCTGGTTAGGAGCATCAGATAAATTAGCCCTTAGATTCCCGTAGCTTTTTTCGAGGCTTTTAAAATCAGCCGAAAAGTCTTTGTAAAGCTCAGGGTTGTCACGTGTAAGTTTGACGATCTCATTCCTCTTTTCCTCAATGGCTACCGTGTAGGCATTAAATTCCTTTGCATAAGCAGGAACCTTAAGCGCCACTGCAGGATCACGGGTCACGCCATATTGCCTGTTGAGGTATACAGTAAGACCTATACCGAGTGCAAGCAATATCCCGGCAGCCACACGCCAATTAAAGGCGTTCATACCCGACCAGAGCCTGGAAATTTTACCGGATTGGGGCGGGGCTATGGATTGAGGTTGCCCCGGAATTTTACTTTCAATGAGATCCCACAGATTGTCCTGTGGTAAGAAGCTGTCAAATCCGTCTCTATTATCCCGCACAAACCGTTCCAGACGATCTTTTTTATCAGAATTCTTTTTCATTTGTAACTAACTTGTAATGTGTAAAATTTCTGTCTCAATAGGGGCTTGGGTTTTGATATTGTCTTAAAAAATCACTCCACATTTACTTACTGATACGCTTGAAATTGCTTTAATGCGTCATCATTTCGGCCAACTTTTTCTTGGCACGCATGTATTGCGTCCGTGACGTTGACTCTGAAATGCCCAGCACTTCACCAATTTCTTCGTGATCATAACCTTCAAATAAATAAAGGCTTAACACAACCCGATATCCATCCGGCAACTTTAGTACAGCGTTACGTATCCGCTCTACTTCCAGCGAAGTTTCATCTTCACTCCAGATGCATATCTCTTCCGAAAAAACTTCTGATTCTTCTCCGGAACGCTGCCATTCATCAATATCAACCCATTGCACTTTCCGGCTGCGCAACTGATTAATCGCCTTATTGACTACGATCTGCTTTAACCACGCGCCAAACGTCGACTGTTGCCTGAACTGGTGCAAGTTGGAAAATGCATCCACAAAGGCTTCCTGCAAAGCGTCCTCTGCTTCACCCATGTGATTGATGATCCGCATGCAGATATTAAACATGGCTTTGGAATAGCTTTTATAAAGCTCGTACTGAGCTTTGCGCTCGCCGAGTTTACAGCGTTCCACCAGTTCTACATGCCGGTCGATGTACAAATTTGTTTTCAAGCAGAAGGTTTAGATTTGAACGTTCTGTAGCAAAGACATACCTCATCATAAAGATGTTGCATGATTTTTAAAAAATTTCACAAAAATATATTACACAAGGCATCTTCTGAACAAAGCAGGTACCGGGATTGTTCTTTGAAAACAGCATGTGTATCTTTGAGCACATTATTTCCATGTACAATCAGGAGCGATATTAGTTGATCGCTGCAAGCCAGTGGCTTTTCATCATGAAGACATTCAATATACCGGATTTTTACAGAAGTCGCATTATCACGCCCATTAAAGAAGCGAGAAGGAAGAGCGACAAACTTAAAAGGGATTTCAGTCCTACTGTTCTGGACTTCGGTCCTGTTCAGTTTCTGATTGCCCGCCATTTCGGTTTTTGCTATGGTGTTGAAAATGCCATTGATATTGCCTATCGCGCTATTTCTGAAAATCCCGACAAACGTATTTTTCTCCTGAGTGAGATGATACATAACCCTGATGTAAACCGAGACCTCACCGACAGAGGTGTACGATTCCTGATGGATACCAAAGGAAAGCAGTTAATTGCTTGGGATGAACTGACGCCGGAAGATATTGTAATTGTCCCTGCTTTCGGAACAACCATTGAAAACCAGAACAAGCTGACTGAACTGGGTATCAATTCGTATGTATATGACACGACTTGCCCTTTCGTGGAAAAAGTCTGGAACCGGGCAGCACAAATAGGTGAAAAGGATTACACCATCATTGTTCACGGAAAGCCATTACACGAGGAAACAAGGGCCACTTTCTCTCATAGCAAAGAAAATGCACCAACCGTAGTCGTTGAAAATATGGACGAGGCCAAACGGCTGGCCAAATACATCACCGGAGAAGCACCTGCAGCGCAGTTTTTTACTGAATTTGCCGGGCAACATTCCGAAAACTTCGACCCTGAAAAAGATCTGAAACGTATCGGAGTTGTGAACCAGACTACCATGCTGGCTTCTGATACACAAGGCATTGCAGACTTTCTCAAAAGTGTGATGACCAAACACTACAGTTTGCAACCGGAGCAGGTGGAAGACCATTTTGCAAATACGAGAGATACCCTCTGCTACGCCACCAATGATAATCAGGATGCAACTTATGCTTTATTGGGACATGAGGCCGACCTGGTAGTGGTTGCAGGGGGCTATAACAGTTCCAATACTTCGCATCTGGTAGAGTTGTGCGAAGCCAAATTACCCACGTATTTCATCGAGTCTGTAAACAAAATTCTGGACAAACAACTCATCAGGCATTTCAACCTGCATAGTAAAGAAGAAGTAGTAACTGAAAACTATTTGCCGGCAGGACAATCTGCAAAAATAATGCTGACCTGTGGCGCTTCCTGTCCTGATGCCGTTGTAGAGGCAATTTTGCTCAGATTACTTTCATTCTATGATGGCGCCAAAACAGTTGAAGAAGCAATGGAAGGTTTTTAATGATTTATCGGAAACTGAATTTCCTATAAATCATTAATTCCAATTCATCCTGCTACAGCAAATAATAAAAGATTACATTCGACGTATAATTGAAAATTTGCTTCGAATATGAAAACTTCTGCAGTTTCTTTTCTCTATTTCCTAATCATTTCGTTATTCTTTCACAACTGCTCTTCTTTAAACGAACTGAAGATCGCAGGTACCAATTTCAATGAAGAGATCAGCCAGTCGCAGAACCTGGTTTTCACATTCAATAAGGATCTTGTTTCCGATGCGCAGCTCAATACCTGGGACTCTACACAATACATCCAGTTTGAACCAGCAGTAAAAGGGAAGTTCAAATGGACCGCACCTAATGAGGTAGTATTCTCTCCCATTGCAGGATTCGCGCCTGCAACTGCCTATAAGGCAAAACAAACGCCTCTTCTGCTAAAAGGTATTACAAAAGACAAAAAATACGATCTCTCTGCTGAACTTGTACAATTTCATACCCCCTATCTCAACCTGACGGAAACTGAAAGCTGGTGGACTTTGTCCAAAGAAACCGGCAGACGGGAAGCCCGTATCAAACTTATTTTCAATTATCCGGTCAATGCACAAAACGTCTCAGAAAGACTTAAACTCTTAATCGCCGACAAACCTGCGGACTTTAAAACTCTGCCGTCGACCAGCGAGAAAACGCTTATTTTATCACTTAACTCTTTAGGAAGTTTCGACAATAATCCTGTACCCGTAACAATTCAGCTGGCGAAGGGACTAAAAGCGCAGAACACCAGTTTCGTTACACAAGATGACATTTCCGCAACGGTAAGTCTTCCATCTCCGTTACGTCTTGAAATCACTGACATCAAAACAGGGTTTGAAAACAATATCGCTTTTGCCCGTATAATTACAACCCAGGAATTAGATCCTGAAAGCGTGGAAAAAGGTTTCAGTCTTACGCCTACCCTTTCTGCACAAACTGAAATTACCGAAAACGGACTTGTACTTCGGGGAGATTTTAACGAAACGGACACTTACATTCTACAGTTAAACAGGACATTAAAAGGGGTTTTGGGTTCAAGCCTTGAGAGTGAAGCTTCCCGTGATTTGTTTTTTGGAAAAATGCCGGCGGGTATATCCTTTACCAACAAAAAAGCCTTGTATATGACGCCCAAAGGTTCCAGAAACATGGGTGTGCAGATCGTAAATATTCCAAAAGTACAGGTTCGTATCTCCAAGCTATATGCCAACAATATTCTCAGCTATATCAAAAACAACCGTTGGGAAGATTATGCCTATGTGGGCGACGAGTGGACGCCAAGCGGCGGATTTCAATATGGCGATGATGCAGGAAGCAATTTCAGTGATGTGATTGTGGACAAAACCGTCGACACAGAGAACCTTCCGGTGAATAAAGGGATTTCAGCGCTGAACATTGCCTTGCCGGACGACAATCAGCGAAAGGGTATCTACCTTGTTTCTGTCAATTCAAAAGAGGAAGCCTATCTTGGAGCTACAAAATTGGTATCCATTTCAAACATAGGATTGATTGCCAAACAGGGACGCGACGAAGTATGGATTTTTGCCAATTCGATTAAAACGAATGAACCGCTGTCCAATCTTGAAATAACGCTCATCAGCTCCAATAATCAGACTATACAAACGCTGATGACAAATTCTGACGGGATAGCACATGTTGATAAACTCAGTGAAAAAGCGCCTGGTTTTCGCGTCGCTATGGTTACGGCCGGTAATAAGGATGATTTTAATTTTCTGTTACTGGATGATACCAGAGTCGAAACTTCACGATTCGAAGTAGAGGGTGTAAGGGATAATACATCCGGATTCCAGGCATTTATTTATGGTCAGCGGGAGATATACAGACCCGGGGAAACCATGCATTTCAATACGGTACTAAGAACGGATACCTGGAAAACAGCCAAAGATATTCCTCTGAAATTGCGCCTGCTGACTCCCAATGGCAGAGAATTCCAAACTTTCCGTAAAAGCACTAATTCACACGGAGCCGTGCCGATAGAGGTGAGTCTGGATAATTCAGTGATGACCGGCACCTACACGCTGGAAGTATATAATGCCAACGATGTTTTGCTTGCCTCTCATCCCGTAAGTGTAGAGGAATTTATTCCGGATCGAATTAAGGTTGATTTGAGCGGAGCGGCAAAAACTTATCTGTCCGGTAATACTGTAGCACTTACCACCACCGCTGTAAATCTGTTTGGTCCTCCTGCCGCCGGACGAACCTATGAAATGGAATCGCAATTGAAACGAAAGGCATTCTTTTCCACAGCTTTTCCACAATATACTTTTGATATTCCGGCTACCACTTCTTTCGAAAGAGAACGAAGACAGGGAACGACCAACGCTCAGGGACAAGCTACAGAAAAATTTCAACTGGCAGCCAGCATTAAGGACATAGGTGTTCTGGAAGGAAAAATATATGTGACAGTTTTTGACGAAAATGGACGTCCCGTTAACAGACTACATCAATTCGAAGTATTTACCCAGCCAGTTCTATTCGGAATAAATATCCCTGCTACTTATGTGGGTGTCAATGCGCCATTACCTGTAAACCTTATCGGGTTGAATAGTAAAGGGAATTTGCAGGCCAATACCTCAGCTAAAATTGATGTGGTACGCCTGGAATACCAGACTGTTGTTGAGAAGAAAAACGAACAGCTTCGCTACACTTCCCGTAAAAATGAAAAAATCGTTTATTCCAATGTACTCAATCTTGCCAAAGGTCAGGGTTCTTTCAAGTATGTTCCTGTAGTCTCCGGAGAATATGAAATCCGGGTGCGCCGACCGGGAGCTGAACATTATACAGCCACATCATTCTACGCGTATGGCTCAGGTTACACACAATATTCATCTTTTGAAGTAAGCAACGAAGGGCGTATTCTGATTGAAACCGATAAACCAAAATATGGTCTCGGAGATAATGCCAAAATTTTATTTAAAACACCATTTGATGGCCGCCTCTTGGTAACTATTGAACGGGATAAAGTTTTGGAACAACATATACTACAAACTGAGAAGAAAGCTGCAGAACTTAAACTGAGTTTGAAAGAAGCCTATTTACCAAACGTTTTTGTAACAGCTACACTCATCCGTCCGCTTGATGCTTCCGACATGCCGCTCACAGTAGCACATGGCTTCGCTCCGATTCTGGTTCAGGATGCTAAACGCAGCTTGCCGGTAACAATCACCGCTATTGAAAAATCGAGATCAAAGACAAAACAACAGATCAAAGTAAAAACGCAACCCAATACACAGGTAACATTAGCTATTGTGGATGAAGGTATTCTTCAAATCAAGAATACCCACACACCCGATATTCACGGTTATTTCTATCAAAAGCGGGCTTTACAGGTTTCAAGCCATGATTTATACGCCATGCTTTTTCCGGAATTGAATAGTAAAGGTGTTTCGAGTTCCGGTGGAGATGGGTATGATCTGGGAAAAAGAGTGAATCCGCTAAGCAATGGCAGAACGGAACTGGTTTCATTCTGGAGTGGTGTACTCAATACCAACGGAAGCGGCGAAGTAACATTTGACATCAACATCCCGCAATTCAGCGGCGACTTACGTGTGATGGCAGTAGCGTACAAAGACAATGCATTTGGCTCTGCATCCAAAAATATCAAAGTCGCAGATCCTGTGGTAATCAGCTCGGGCGTACCACGGTTTTTAAGTCCGGGTGATGAACTTGCTCTGCCCGTAAACATCAGTAATACCGAAAATAAAATAGCCAATGCCACTGTAACTATGCAGCTAACAGGTCCGTTTACCAACTCAAGTACAGCAGCTGTTCAAAAAATCACCATTGCGCCAGGAAAAGAAACCAAAACTTTCTTTTCATTGAAAGCTGAACAGGCAATAGGAACAGGAAAAATAATTATAAAAGTGAATGCATTCGGCACAACTTTCACGCAGGAAAATGAGCTGAACGTGCGCCCTGCATCTCCACTGCTCAAAACAAGCCAGTCAGGAGTTATTGCAGGAGGAAGTCAGGGAACAATTAACTTGGCGAATAGTTTTATCCCTGCAACCAGCAGCAGTGAAATTGTCTTCAGTCGTTCACCCCTGGTGCAAGGTGGGGGAAAAGCATTGTCTGCATTGCTGGGTTATCCCTTTGGTTGTCTTGAACAAACGGTATCCAAAGCATTCCCTCAACTCTACTTTGCTGATCTGGCCAAGGCAATGGCCGCGCCGGTTTATCTGGTTAAAAGTGGAGAAAGTGACTTTAACCCTGTCACGAATGTGCAGCAGGCAATCCGAAAAGCAGAGTCCCTTCAGCTCTTCAACGGAGGCATGGCCATGTGGCCGGGAACTACAAGGGAAGACTGGTGGACTACAGCTTACACAGCTCACTTTTTAGAAGAAGCATGTAGAGCCGGTTTTGAAATAAATGCAAAAACACTGACCAAAGCTTATGAATATCTTACACGTCAAACCGGTGTCACGGCTACCAAAGAAGTGGTACTGGCAAGTTCAGGAAACGGGCTGGCTTATGGCGGCGAACCTTCATCGGGCAGTCAGGTTCGTAAAACGGTTGCAAAAAGAGAAGCAATTTATTCACTGTATGTACTGTCACTTTCCGGCCAGCCGAACAGAGCTGCGATGAATTATTACAAGCAAAATCAGCAATTGCTCACGCCAGATTCGCAATATCTGCTTGCAGGCGCATTTCAACTGGCAGGTGATTCAAGAAGTTTTGCGGCACTGTTGCCCAAAAGCTATAGTACCAACTCAGTTTCCAAGGAGAATGACAGCTATGCCTCTCCTTTACGCAATCTGGCATTGACACTAAACACGTTGCAGGAAACTGACCCTGATAATTTGCAAATTCCTGTACTGTCGAGGCAACTTTCCAAAGCGATTCAATCTGCTTCTTATCTGAATACACAGGAGGCTTCGTTTGCTGTACTGGCGTTGGGTAAAGTGGCTAAACAAAGTGCGGGATCGAATGTAACAGCGGATATCACTGCCGCCGGGAAAAGCATTGCGAAGTTTACCGGAAAGGAGTTGAAGTTGAAAAAGGACATCAACAATAAATCCGTTGGTATAACAGCGACCGGCAAAGGCAACCTCTACTGGTTTGCACAGAGCGAGGGAATGTCGGCTACAGGTGCATTCGTACCGGAAGATCAGGGCTTACGTATTCGCCGTACCTACCTCACAAGAGATGGAAAACCGGCAACAACGATCAAACAAAATGATCTGGTCATCGTAAAATTATCGCTTACAAGTACCACCGGGCTGCCGATTGAGAACGTGGTGGTAACCGACCTGCTTCCTGCAGGTTTCGAGATTGAAAATCCACGCATTACCGAAGCACGCGAAATGTCCTGGATCAAACAGGCTGCCTTTCCGGATTATCTGGATATTCGAGATGACCGTATTCATTTTTTCACCACAGCCGGCAAATCAGAGAAGTCATTTTACTATCAGGTAAGAGTGATTTCAAAAGGGACTTTCACCGCTGGTCCGGCTGCCGCAGATGCCATGTATCAGGGTGAATACAGAAGCTATTCGGGTGGAGGAAAGGTGAAGGTTGAGTGAGCTCATTAACTTATATTTAATTCTTTTCCCAAATTTAACCAATCAACCAAAATATTTCCCTCCCCCCATACAACCATTTCCCCTTTTCCGGACCTCTTTAATACGGAAACACTAAAACAATGCCCATGACCTCAGAGGCCGAATTGATTTCTGGTTGTCTTTTACATGACAGGGTTGCTCAACGGCTCCTCTATGATCTCTACAAAAAGGCTATGTATACGCTGGCTTATCGGATTACCGGTGATTTTGATGACGCCAATGACGTACTGCAAGACGCTTTTCTTGAAGTGTTCAAATACCTCAGTCAATTTCGGGGTGAGGCTTCACTAGGTGCCTGGATCCGGCAAATTGTGATTCGGAAAGCAACTAAAAAGAAGAAAATTATTGCCTGGCAAAACCTGGATGACAGTCCGGTCGAAATCATAGACTGGGGGCAAAATGAAATCAATGTCAATCATCTCGAAACGGCTATACTGGCGCTGGCAGACGGCTTCAGAACTATTTTCGTTTTGGCTGAAATCGAGGGATACACGCATCGGGAGATCGCCACTATGCTTGGAATTTCGGAGGGCACTTCCAAATCCCAGCTATTTCATGCAAAAAGGAAACTAAGGATCATGCTTACTTCTAAACAATAACAGCATGGAGAAGAACAAAGAAACTTTAGATCAGGCACTCGCACAGCTTGCTCAATATCAGCCGCCGGACAAAGCCTGGAATGATATTGAACAAAAGCTTGGAGAACATACGCTACATCAGGCTCTGAATAACCTGCCTCAGCACCAGCCGGCAGATGACCTTTGGGAACAAATAGAGCAGGAAATTTCGCAACCAAAAGGAAACAGTTTCAGGAAAGCCCTTGCGGCAGCCGTAGTGATCATTGCCAGTTCACTTGTAATCTGGTTGATGGAACGCACTCCGGGAAAACAAATTTCCTACTCAGAAGAAATTGTTGATCAGCGCCTGCATATCTCAGATACGCAACCTATTGACACGCAATATGAAAATCTGAAAGTGTGGTGCGAAACCGAATCAGTAGTGTGTAACAGACCTGATTTTAAGGAATTAACAAAGGAATATGAGACGCTCAGGAACGCAACGGATCAGTTGATGCAGGCCATGGGGAGTTATAATGCTGAACCGGAATTAGTGCGACAGTTGACAGCAGTGGAACAGGAAAAAACGGTCATACTGAACAAAATGGCCAAATTGATTTAGAAAAATTGTCATGAAAAAGATTATAAATAAAATACTGTGGGTGATGCCAGGGCTATTATTTTGCCTCATGCAAACCTGCTATGTAAACGCACAGGGTGTTTTACAGGTAGCCACCAAAACCATAGAGAAAACGGTTCGTACGTCTGGAATACGTACGTTACACATCAATGCAGAAAAAGCTGATATTGAACTGATCGCCTGGAACAAGCAGGAAATTTCGGTTGTACTGGAATTATCTTCCAAACATCCTGACAAATCTGTCGCGACGGCAGACCTTAATAAAACGCAGTACCTGGCAGACCGCAGCGGAAGGGATTACTTCCTGCGGAATTATGTACAGCTGAGAGAAGGAGAAGGAAAGCCTGTTTCTAACTTGAAAGCTAAATACACCATACATCTTCCCTCCTCTTTCACTGTAGATCTTAAGAATACTTTTGGCACGATTACGATGAAAGGACTGGGTGGCAACATCCGCATGAAAGCTGATTTTTGCAATACATCGTTGTCCAATGTACATGGAAAAGGAAGCATAATTACCACTTTCGGAGAGCTTTCAGGGATTGACGTTGCAGGAAATTTTACACTTACCAGCGATCACACCAACATACGTTTGGAGGCAATAGGCGGAGCCTTTAAGCTGGACACCTCTTACGGGAATATCGAAATTTTCTCTTCAACAAACCTTTCCGGACTAGCGATTCAATCTAAAAAATCGGTGGTTTCATTTATTACTAAAAACTGGCAGCAATACGACTATGCGATACAGAGCGCTTATTCGAGCGTAAAATTGCCTAATGGTTTCAAATGGAAAAAGAATACCAATGAATTTAAAGAAGCTATTTTTTCCAAAAACCGGCTGGCACAAATTCAGATTAATGCCGAGTTCGGTGATCTGACTATTAAGTAACTTACCCTACACAAATCTGTTAAACATGAGAATAGCCGGGTTCATTATTTCCCTGATGCTATGTTGCCAAAGTCTGTCGGCGCAAGACAGCACACACTTTTCCTATTCTGAAGTTACGGATATGCTTGTCAAACAACGCTTTATCGACAGATATGAAAACGTTTTTATGACAAAAGTGCCAACCAGGCATATGGTAAAAATAGGTGCTGAGTTCGCTGCTTCAGGTTATCTGGATCCGGCATATGGACGACAAAGCTTATTGTTAAATGTAGGATATGAAGTCAAATTACTCCCCTCCTTTTCACTAGGACTGAATTTCAAGGCCAATGGTGGATATTCTTCCGCGCTCGGATGGGAAGGAGTTCTCGTTGCCAACATGCAGGGACGCTGGTACTTCGACATGAATCAAAGAATAGCAAAAGGAAAAAGCGCAAACAACTTTAGCGGTAATTATCTGGCAGTCGTAGGAGAGCGGTATTGGCAAAGCTATCTCTCTACGTATCCTAAATTAAAAACAGGTATAGAATTTGGTATGCAAAGGAGATTTTTTAATAATGGTGCCATCGACTTTGCAGCAGGTGTCTATTACATGAGATATGCCGAAATCCACACGAGTTGGGAATACGTTAGCGGAAATAATAAAATAAATGATTTTGAAATTTCTACCAGAACAATGCTTTCGTTCGCATTTGGAGACTGGAAAAGAAAAAGCACCAGTCCGGCCTGTGATGTATTTCGTTGTGATGAATTCGTCTCCAGCCAGTGGAAATTTTTATGGCCGGTAATCAGAATTAGCAGCAACATCAGCAATATAAGTTTGGGTGCAGGCTATGAAAAAAAGCTGGGTAAAAGTCCTTTTTCAGTGAATGCTCAAATCTTTGCTGACTACAATAGCTTTATTTACAGAAACTTTTACGACTTCTCCCTTTCCCGCTCAGAAAGTGCACAATTACAAACCTTTGCACAAATGAGATATTTTTTTTTACAAAAGAAACGAATCCGTAGAGGGCGAGGAGGGAACAATCTATCCGGCCTTTTCATAGGCCCACATGCAGATTATGTGCTATATACAACTACCGGTTACTATTCCAATAGAAATACGAAGCACTTCGGAGTCGGATTTACCTACGGATACCAGAAAGCATTATTTAAAAATGGCTATATAGATATTTCAGGTGCTCAAAGTTTCGATGTATTACCAAACCAAAAAGGCGATGGCCGACTTTCTACATTTAGGGTAGGTTTCGGTCTATCTATTTGATTAAAATAATCTCAACAATACAATTAACAGCCACACAATACGCATGGAAAACGAACAAAATTACTACCACAGATGGATCAGTATTAATCAACATTTGTCTGTCCTGTTAAGAAATTACCGGCTGGGCAATATGTCTTTTGTGCAGAACACATTTCAATACATCAGGCAGGAATGGCTGTATCAGGATGATTTGGCTGAAAGCTTTGAGAACCGGCTGATCAGAAGAAATCACTTTTCTTCCCAAAAACTTCACAAGCTTGACAGCCTACTATCCAACGAACCCCAAAACCTGCACTTCACCAAAAGCAACAGACAGGTCATACTGGAGATCAAATGGATAAGCGACCAGATGGACGGGATGCTTCATCATCTGCAAAAGAAATCGGTATGCCTGCAGCCCGTTAAGATTTAAGTATAGCTACAATGAAAATAGTATTACTGGTTATGACCAGCATGTTATGTCTTCAGTCCATGGCTCAGGATACAGCTCCGGTCACGTATTCGATGACTGAAGATTCATTGGTAAAACAGCGTTTTATTGACAGATATGAAAATGTATTTATGACCAAAGTGCCGACACGGCATATGTTTAAAGTTGGGCTTGAATTCTATCCGCTTGGTCGATTTGAATTTGGCGGATCCGGAATGCAAGCCGGTTGGCTCACTGCTGGTTATGAATTTAAGTTAACTCCTTCTGTTTCGCTGGGAGCAAACATTAAAACTACTGGTGGTTGGATATCCAGCTCGGGCTGGCGGGGAAACCTGGCAGCAAGTTTTCAGGGACGCTGGTATTTCGATATGAACCGCAGGATCGCCGAAGGCAGAAGTGCCAACAATTTTAGCGGTAATTATCTGGCAGTTATCGCAGCAAATAACTGGGATAACTATTACGCCAACCGAATGAAAATAGGTGTCGAATTTGGACTGCAAAGAAGGTTTCTTAACAATGGGATACTTGATTTCGCAGCGGGGGTATATTACCACGATAATCCACACAGTTACACCACTGGCTACCGAAAAATAAACAATTTTGAAATTTCTACAAGAACGACATTGGGCTTTGCTTTTGGCGACTGGAAAAGAGCAGGAACCATGCCGGTATGCGATGTATTCCGCTGCGACGATGTGGTGCACAGTCAATGGAAAGTCTTTTGGCCAACTATAAAAATAAGCCATATCACAAGCGTGTCACTTGGGCTCGCTTACGAGAGAAAACTTGGTAATTCCCCGGTTTCAATCAACACACAGATATCGGGTGATTATCTCCGTATGGCTTTTACATCCTTGTTTAACTCAGAAGTTTATAAATCTAACTTTTCTCAATTTCGGTCGTCGGTACAAGCCAGATATTACTTTTTGCAAAAACGCAGCATCCGCAAAGGACGTGGTGGAAATAATTTATCTGGTTTTTATGCAGGTCCTGCCGCTGACTACGTCTACTTCCATGATAGTAATTATATAAGCAAACGACATTTGGGTACAGGTTTTACATATGGATATCAGCAAACGCTATTCCGCAACGCATTTATCGACATCTCCGGAACCCAGAGTTGGAATTTGATAAGAAATCAGCCTGGTACAAAGAGAATGGGGTCATTCAAGGTTGGCTTTGGTTTAACATTCTGATCAATTCTTCAAAATCAACACCACACCTGCCACCAGTAAAACAGCACCTGCCAAACGGGGAAGTGTAATTTGATGCTCTGCAAAACCCTGTAAACCAAAGTGATCAATCGTCATCACGGTTGCCATTTGTCCGGCAATTACCAGGCACATCATATTGGACGAACCTATTTTACGGACGATAAAAATAACGGTGATTACATAAAATGCGCCGAGTGCACCACCGAGAAAGCGTGTTGGGGGTATCTGTTTGAAGTCACTGATTTTAGGAACCGGATCCTGATTGAAGCAGGCAAATACGATCAGCAATATAACAAGTCCCACAAAAAAAGAAGAGACGCCTGCCAATATGGGATTGTTGATAGATTCCCGGAGTTGCGCGTTCACACCCGATTGAACTGCATTAGAAATACCGATCAGGAAAGCAAGAACAAGAAATATCCAGTTCATAAAGATGGGGTTATAGGTAATGAAGCAGCAAATGTATTGCTAATTTTTCAGTTCCTTCACCTCATCCGGATCCACGCTTTTATAATGCCCATATACACGTAAAATGATCGCCAACGCCACAGTCACTTCCGCTGCTGCTACTACAATTACAAAAAGTGCAAACAGTTGTCCGCTCAATCGCTCAGGATCGTGCCGGCTAAAAGCAATCAGGTTGATATTAACTGAATTCAGCATTAGCTCAATACCTAGCAGAATCCCTATAAAATGCCTTTTGGTGATAGATATAGCCAGACCTATACAGAACAATGCTGCAGCAACAAATAGATAATGTTCGAGAGGTATGGTATTCATCAGGCAGGATTTCGGTTTAGAGCAAGATAGGCAGCACCCACTAATGCGACTAACAACAATATGGCAGCAATTTCGAAAGGCAATAAATGGCTTGTCATCAGTTCGACCCCAATCGTACGGATCGTAGAGTTAGTATTGATCACCTCGCCCTGCATTTTAAAGCGGGCATCAATAATGATATAACCCAAAAACAAAAACATACCGGAACCTATGAGAAATCCGGCCACCCCCCGGGAAGTGAGTACCTCCACTTTGTTATGAATTTCCTGCTCAGATTGCCTTACAACCTTTTGGGTAAGCATAATACCAAAGATCAAAAGCACCAATATCCCGCCTACGTAAACCATGATCTGCGTCACGGCTAGGAAATCTGCACCCGCCAAAACATACAGGGCGGCTACACCAAGAAATGCAAGAAATAGCGCAAAAGCCCCATAAATGAGGTTTTTTGAAAATAATATAAAAAGTGCCGACACTATGGCAAGGACTGAAAAGCTATAAAATGCAACTGCTTCCATCAATATGAATCTGGTTAATCCTGCTTAGGTTTGGGCTTCATCGTTGGACGAAAAGCTGGCTTGGCTTTCACCTGCTCATCAGGATTTTCAATACTACTTTCATTTGCTTTTTCCTCCGAATCCGTTGCTTCCGCTTTTACTTCTTCGGTAGGAGCTACTTTCGGCTTCATCGTCGGGCGGAAAGCCGGTTTCGCAGCTACTGGCTCTACACGTACCTCTGCTGCTGATTCCTCCTCAATTTTAGGAGCAGCTTCAGCCTTCGGCTTCATTGTCGGACGGAAAGCTGGTTTCGCAGCGACTGGCTCTACAGGTACTTCTGAAGTTGTTTCCTCCTCAACTTCAGGAGCAGCTTCAGCCTTTGGTTTCATCGTCGGACGGAAAGCTGGTTTAGCGGCAACTGGCTCTACACGTACTTCTGCTGTTGGTTCCTCCTCAATTTTAGGAGCCGCATCAACCTTTGGCTTCATCGTCGGACGGAAAGCTGGTTTAGCGGCAACTGGTTCCGCAGGCACTTCCGCTGTTGGTTCCTCCTCAATTTTAGGAGCTGCATCAGCCTTTGGCTTCATCGTCGGACGGAAAACTGGTTTAGCGGCAACTGGTTCCGCAGGCACTTCCGCTGTTGGTTCCTCCACTTTCGGTGCAACATCAGCCTTCGGTTTCATCGTCGGACGGAAAGCTGGTTTCGCGGCAACTGGTTCCGCAGGCACTTCCGCTGCTGGCTCCTCCTCAATTTTAGGAGCAACATCATCCTTCGGCTTCATCGAAGGACGGAAAGCTGGTTTAGCGGCAACTGGCTCAGTTGGCACTTCTGGTGCTGATTCTTCCTCAACTTTCGGAGCAACATCAGCCTTTGGTTTCATCGTTGGACGGAAAGCTGGTTTCGCGGCAACTGGCTCTACAGGTACTTCCGGTGCTGATCCCTCCTCAATTTTAGGAGCAGCTTCAGCCTTCGGTTTCATTGTCGGACGGAAAGCTGGCTTCGCGGCAACTGGCTCTGTTGGTACTTCTGGTGCTGATTTTTCCTCAACTTTCGGAGCAGCATCAGCCTTCGGTTTCATCGTCGGACGAAAAGCTGGTTTCGCGGCAACTGGCTCTACAGGTACTTCCGGTGCTGATTCCTCCTCAATTTTAGGAGCAGCTTCAGCCTTCGGTTTCATTGTCGGACGGAAAGCTGGCTTCGCGGCAACTGGCTCTGTTGGTACTTCTGGTGCTGATTTTTCCTCAACTTTCGGAGCAGCATCAGCCTTCGGTTTCATCGTCGGACGAAAAGCTGGTTTCGCGGCAACTGGCTCTACAGGTACTTCCGGTGCTGATTCCTCCTCAATTTTAGGAGCAGCTTCAGCCTTCGGTTTCATTGTCGGACGGAAAGCTGGCTTCGCGGCAACTGGCTCTGTTGGTACTTCCGATGCTAGTCCTTCCTCAACTTTCGGAGCTGCGTCTACCTTGGGCTTCATTGAAGGACGGAAAGCTGGTTTCGCTGCTATTGGTTGCTCAGCTGTTTCTGCTGTTGATTCTTCCTCTGTTCTAGGCGCAGCTTCAGCTTTCGGCTTCATCGAAGGCTTAAACGGAAGTTTTGGAGCAAGTTTCTTTTCTGATTCGATTGGGAGTTCAGTATCTTCTGCTTTCGTTGTAACAGGTATAACCGGTTTCCTTGGCTGGAACACAGGTTTAGCAGGAGCAACAGGCGTTTCTTCCTTCGCTTCAACTTCCTCGGTTTTAGGCTTAATAGTTGGCTTAAATGCAGGCCTTGCTTTTGGAGCTTCCGCAGGTGCAGCAGTAGCACCAGCTTTCTGTGCTGCTTTTAACGCTTCCTTCTCTTTCTGGAATTGTTCGAGCAACATCCGCTTTTCGTCGGCTTGCTCAGCTGTCAGATTTGCATAATTATAAACCATATCCCTCACATCCAGCTCGCTGTAGTCGAAGGTTTTGGTCATTGTAAGACATTCTGTAGGACAAACAGTCGTACACAATCCGCAATAGCAGCATTTAGCCATATCTATATCGAATCGCGCAGCATACAGACGAATCGGCGATCCGTCGGAAGCTCTGCCTACCTCTTCAATTGCCTTAATGGGTTCAATTTCAATACAATCAACAGGACAAACCTTCACACACTTGTCGCATACAATGCAGTCATCCATCTCATTGTGAAGCCTGTAACGCCCGTTGTCAGGGATCGCTATAGGCTCCTTCGGATATTGCATCGTGACAAGCCCTTCCTGTAGATCAAAAAAGTTGTCCGATCGGATATCTGTTTTAGTACGCCTCCGGGTAGCTTTCAGCAAGTGACGTAAAGTCAGTTGCATGCCTTTAACCGTGGTACTAATCCCTTCTGATATATTTTTGAAGTATGTAGACAATGTTGGTACGCTCTCGTAATCGGTGCACAATTGTTCCTCCGGACCATCTGTCTGCTCTCTTTTAAAAGAAAATAATGACAAAAACAGCCTATTACAAAGATAGACTAATCCGGTTAAAAACTTACTTTTCTGCAAATACTCCTTCCAGAATCTCTACCATTTCTTTCTGGACAGATTCCGTTTTGTCGGCGATATACCAGCGCTGGATATCTTCAACAAACTCTTTCAGGCTTTTAGCAGGATTTGCTTTCTGTTGCAGCATCAATTCCTGAGCCCCCGCAGGCCTTGGTCCCCAAGTAAAAAGCTCATTAAATTCATGATCAACCGCAATCAGTTTTGGAATCGAACGACCACCATTGGTGAGGTACGCATCCATCAGTTCAGGATTTTCATCTCTCAACAACAACTTCACTGTAATCGAAGGATTCGAAAGTGCCGCAGCTGCCAGCACAGGAATATTCTGTGCAGCATCACCACACCAGGCTTCGGTCAGGATATACCAAGTTTGCGGAACGCTGATCTGGCCTACCATCTCTTTCAGTTCTTCACTAATAGTCACTTTTTTATTCAACCTCTGCATCCGTGCCAGGTTGAGCTTTGTATAATAACTCAGATCGTCAGACTGGTTCGGACCTGTTGTTCTGTTTTCAGCAACAACTTTTTCCATCAACAACATATAATCGGCATAGGAGTAAGCCGATTCTGTAACCGGTAAAGTGAATAATTCTGCTACGTTTTTCATTGGGTAATTGCTTTCAAAGAAAACCCGCCAGGCAGCAATTCAGTTCATACTTTACGGTTCAAATACGTGCTGTAATCAATCTGACTGGCAACATATTCTTCGTCCATCAAAGGTGAAGTGAACATGAAGTCGGCAGTGGCGCGGTTAGAAGCTACAGGGATATTCCAAACCACACATAGTCTCAGCAATGCTTTCACATCAGGATCATGCGGTTGCGCTGACATCGGGTCCCAGAAAAAAATCAACAGATCAATTTTCTCCTCTGCGATCATAGAACCTACCTGCTGGTCGCCCCCGAGTGGGCCGCTCAGCAACCTGATCACCGGCTGATCTAGCGTTTCTTCGAGTAATTTCCCTGTGGTGCCTGTTCCATACAGCTCATTTTTCGCCAGCATCTCGCGATTTGCATAGGCCCATTCCATAAGCTCCGCTTTGCGATTATCATGAGCAACAAGGGCAACCCGTTTTCTGGGATGTATATTTCTGAAGTTTATCATAAAGTCTATAATTGATATAAAAAGCGAAAACCCGCTTTCAGATTCCGACAAGATAATTCAAATATTCTTTGGCCAGTCCGGTACGATCAAAATGTTCTTTCACAAATGAAAATCCATTTTCTCCCTGAATCCTGAGCTGATTCCGATTCTCGCTGTAATAGAGAATTTTATCTACTAGTTCAGCAGGATTTCCCGGGTTTACAAAAGCTCCCGCATCGGCCTCTTCGATCAATTTTCTTGATATGCCGTCGATCACCATCAGTACAGGTTTTCTGCAAGACAAATAATCAAAGGTCTTATTGGAATAAATGGTTTTGAAAACCTCATTTTTTTGCAGAACTGAAATTCCCATATCAGCGGACAATATATACCGAAAGGCTTCACTTCTCGGAATTTCATCTATAAAGTGGATATTTCTCAATTTTCTATTTGCCGCATCAGCCATGAGGTCCTCTTTTTTTTCACCATCACCTATCAGAAGAAATTGTATGGACTGATCTGCTAATCTTTCGGCTGCGTCCAAAATCTGGGTGAGATCATTGGCGATTCCGTGCGCCCCGACATACACAATGGTGAACATGTCATCCATGCCATACTTGTTTCTGAATTCAGGTATATTCATTTCCCGACTGATGCCGTTTGCCAGTTGAAAGTCGGCACCATTTGGAATGTAAATAATTTTAGAAGAATGCACCTTTTTCTTCTCAGTCAGATGTGTGCGAAATGCGGGTGTCAGCACATTAATCAACCTGGCTTTTTTGTAAAGCAGGTTTTCAAGCCAATAGGCCAAACGAATAGCCAGTGTGTTTTTCAAAACCCCTGTTTCAATCGCCGACTCAGGCCATAAGTCCCGCACTTCAAACACAAACGGAATGCCCTTCCACCACGACAACATCAAACCTGATATACCTACAAACAAAGGCGGCGATGTCACAACAATGACTTCATAATGCTTTTTTGCCAGAAAAACGCCTGCTAAAATGGACGATATAGTAAATGAAATAAAACCGGCAAGCTTATACAAAAACCCTCTCTTCGCGTTACTAACATCGAAACACCGGATAACTTCGACTCCATCTTTATTCGTTTCCCTGTAAAACCATCTATCTTTTCGCACTCTACTCTGCCCGCCCATATAATGCGCCATCCCAGCCAGAACAGTGACTTCGTGACCTGAAGCTACCCACATCCGGCTCATTTCATTCCAGCGGGCACCTCCACCCCTATCGTCTTCCAGAAAAAACTGATGAATAAGTAAAATCCGCATAACTACTCTGGCTTATGTTGATAATTTGGGCTCAATGATTGTTCTGATGAGCCTGCCCTTTGTACGGAAAATAATCTGTTTTGTCTCTTCCTTTTTCCCATAACTCTCCGCATACCAGCCCGACACTATTTCTGGCATAAGGGATACCTGATCAGCATCACAGGCGGTAATTTTGAATTTCTCGAAAAATGCCTGCGACGGATTCCATATCTGGTTCATATATAATTCGCCGGGAACATTTTCCATTCTATCCTCAACCAGCCAACAAAATTCACCTTTCTTCTTTAGCACCCTTCTTTGATGTCTGATGTGTTTTCCCAACTTCCAAAATCCTTCAAACCAGCCTTCAAATTCAAAATCCTCATGTCCTTCTTTCCATCTTCCCTCACCTTTACCAATCCAGTTGTACCAGATAAATCCGGGACCTTTCAGCATTTGATCATAATTTCCTGGCATTACAGTGTTGTGAGATTTTGTTCCTGCAAAAAATTGATTGTCCGTGTCATTTGAATTGTAGGAATACGTACCGGCATCACGCAGGATATTTTCTCCGTCGACCCAAATATCCAGATGCAAATTGTCGCATTGAAACGGCCTGTGCCTGTAAGTAGCTGAACGGATAAATGTGCGAGTAGTGGCATCTCTTAAAATGTGATATCCACTCAGCGAAAGTGGCCCGGTTGCAGCAACCGGAATTGATCTGACTTTTGGCAGATCCGGATTACCAATCCAGAAGCTTTCTTCATTCCATGCACCGACTCCGTATCCCGATTCTATTTCCAGTAAACCTGCCAAAGCTTCAAGTTGAGGGCGATAGTCACGGAAGTGGCATTCTGTTAATGGGAAAAATAATGCTCCGTCGTTGTTTCCGAAATTGGAAAGCCAACCGGTATTCTGATCTTGAAACGCCTTTAGAAACAATACCGAGGTTTTTGCCTTTTGATATACTGTATCGGACCAAGACTCCTGATTCAGCTGTGCCAATCGTATTGCAAGTGTCAGTAATTGTACTGCCACGCGATGGTAGTTGAACGAAAACTGAATATAGGCTCCGTTTTTATCAATCTGATGCGCTATTTCCCTTTCGAAAACTGCTCTTCCTTTTTTCTTCCATTCGTCACGCTCAGGGAAAAATGGATATAATAATCCGGTAAGATAAAGTCCCAGACTCTCCGTTAGTATGTGATTATTCCGGACAGTAATGGCAGAAAAACTGATATTATCAGCCACGTGTTGTATTTGTTGCCGGATACTATGCATGATTTTATCAAAACGGGATTCCGTCAGCTGATCGGAATGTTTGTAATACTGAAGTGCAAAAGTCCAGTTCATGACTCTCAAACTGATTTCCTGACTGCATACCCAGTTCGGACCGCAGTTAACCGGATTGTAGTCAATCCAGTTTCCTATTTTATCAAAAACCCATTCCGACTGATCCATACCGGAGTAAAAATCATATCGGATCAAATCATACACGAAGGTAAAGCGCGAAATTTCCCATACATATTTGATGTCTCCCGACTTCGGATCCATTGTTTTGATCCTGCTCCAATGATCTGTTGCGCTATATCGATACCCTGTTTTGGGATTCGTATGCCAGTCTGAGAAAGGAATCCATTCGGCGGAAAAATAGCGCATTTGACCACCTTTGATATATTCAACACGTGCTTTCAGATTATCGGGGCAATATGCATATGCTCTCTTTTCTAATTCATTATTGAAAACATACTGAACCGGCAACTTCCTCCAGTCATCCAGAGATATATAGTTTCTCTCATTTTGATGACGCGGGAACTTCAGAATCAACCACCCTGAATAGCGTTGCAACGCATATCCTATTTGGAACAGCACGTAACGCAAACCCATATTCCGGATCATCTGAAATAGCCGCAGTTTCATATGTCGAAAACATTGATATGGCTATTCGACTCACAGTCAACAACAATGTAACATTATGAGAAAATGAAAAAGGACCCATCCACGTCGGACAGGCCCTTTCTAATTACTATGGCGAAATTATTTTTTATGTTTCCGGCTTTCAAAGCATACCGGAATTCCGATTATATCTTTTCTATTAAAGCCTGGTTACCGAATCATCAACCAGCTTAGTCCATTCCGGCAGTTCAGGAATACCTGGCTTACGTTTTCCAAAGAACTGATTAAACATCACTCCGTCTTTGTCGATCAGCTCAATACCTGTTACCAATCCTGCTTCACTTGGTTTTTTCACTACCCATGCCTCATCAATCGCATCCTGGCGCAGGTGCAGATTGAACTCCGGATCCATGATATTTAACCATGGTCCCATTACAAATATCTTATTGATCGGTCCGGTGTGAATCTGAATACAGTTAGGATTAGAAACAAAAACCATAATAGGTACCTGTGTTTCCGAAGCATTGTCGAACACCGCTTTCATACTTTCAGGGGAAATCCGGTATGCATGCCCTTCCGGCGCATTTCTCAAAGCCTGCTTGCGAGTCAGTTTGTATTTTCTCAACAATGTGAAAAAATCGTGGGTATCCTTCAGTTCAAGCCATTCTTTCTGGAATGCTGCTACATCAATGTCAGGTGCCGTCTCAGGCTCAGGAGCTTTCTCTGCTTTCGGAGTAATAACCAATGAAACGCCCTGATCTTCAGATTTGTATTTTTCTACCAAAGCTTCATACGCAGCCTTATCACTTTTTTCAGTAAGGTAAATTTTATGGGCGGCTTCACCGGCACTGTTAAAAAACTGCAGGCTCTGACGCTCATTTTCATTCACTGCAAAACCAAATTTCCAGTCTCCAACGAACAATCGGAGATCTATATCTGGTCCCAATGCCAAACCAACGTGGTTATTGAAAGATACATTTTCATAAACACCCTTGCGCTCATGAACAACATGATCATTACGCGTAAGCGCCATTACGTGGCCGAGAGTTCCCACTTCTTTTAACAATTCCCTGAAATCGCCGTGCAACAAGACCACATTTTCTCCCAGTCCGGTAGCAACCAATTCTGCTTCAGTTGTACTTAATTCGCGGGCAGCGTCCCTGATTCTCGTTTTCGGGTTTTGTTCCTTAAAGTTTGCCCAAATTTGTTTCAGTCCGCCCTGATCTGTTTCGAGGATTGTTTTCATAGTGAATTGTTGTTTTCTGATGTTATGTGTTCTTTTTTGTGATGGTTATATCCCGGTAAATCGGAGTTACCGATATCAGGAACAATGATCGGGAAATGGGTATGATCCGGCTGGATCAGCTTCACCGACAGCCCGAAACTGTCTTTTATGTTTTCAGGAATTAATACTTCTTCTGGAATCCCCGAGGCGAAAGCTTTTCCATCTTTCATAATCAGAACCTGGTCTGCATACTGCAACGCCAGATTAAGGTCGTGAACAACAGCGATCACGCCATATCCTTTTGCCGTCATTTCTCTGGCCAGCCTGAAGGTTTCATACTGGTGCAGAAGATCCATACCGGTAGTAGGTTCATCAAGAAGTATCAGACCGCCATCAATTTCCCAGATTTGTGCAAGCGTACGGGCCAATTGCACCCGCTGCTGTTCTCCTCCGGAAAGCGTAGGAAACGATCTGTTTTTGAAATGTGCTATACCTACTTTCTGAAGACAGTGGTCTACAATAGCCAGATCGCGGTCGGTTGGTTGCGAATCGTAAAATGGATAACGCCCCATCAGCACGATCTCTTCTACTGAAAAAGCCAGCGTAATGGAATTCTGCTGAGCCAGTACTGCCCGCTTACGCGCTAACTCAGAAAGTTTATATCTGTCAAGATTTTTTCCGTGCAATTCGATAGAACCAGAAGTAGGCTTATGTTCCCTGGAAAGCAGTTTCATCATGGTTGATTTCCCCGCTCCGTTCGCTCCAACAATTGCCCAAAACTCTCCTGCATTCGCACGAAAGCTTACGTTATGGATCAACTGCCTTCCTTTTACGCCGAAATTGACATTGTTTACCTCTATCATACCTTCCGTCGTTTTTGATCCCAGAGAATATATAAGAAGAACGGCGTTCCGAGAAGAGCTGTGAGTATTCCGATCGGTAGTTCGGATGGCGCTACAATTGTGCGCGAAATGGTATCAGCCAATGTCAATACAATCGCACCTCCCAATGCCGATCCGATCAGTAATGTTTTATGATCAGGCCCGAAAGCGCTGCGGATGATATGGGGAACAACCAGTCCTACAAAACCAATAGTACCGGCAACTGCTACTGATGCACCTACACCCAAAGTCGCCAGCACCACTACTTTTCTTTTCAAAACAGTCATATTCACTCCCAGTGCCGCCGCCTGACTTTCACCCAGCACGAGTAAATTCAACGCTTTTGACAAATAAGGCATAAACACTACCGAGCAAAAAACGAAAGGAGCAACTGCCATTACGGATGTCCAGTTGGCACCTCCAAGGCTTCCCAAACTCCAGAATGTGATCGATCTTAACTGTTGGTCGGTGGCCATGTAGGTCATCAGGCCTGTTAGTGCACCCACAAAAGCATTGATGGCAATTCCGCACAATAACATGGTAGTCATCCCGCCTTCTCCGGTCAATCTCGACAATTGATAAACAAGCAAAGTGGTAAGTGCTGCTCCTACGAATGAAGCAATGGAAAGTGTATAAGCCCCTCCCACTTCACTGATAATACCAAGGAATTTTACATTGAGCATAATTACAAAAACAGCAAACAGCGATGCTCCCGAAGTAACACCAATCAAAGCTGAATCTGCGATGGGATTTCGGAAAAGACCCTGCAGAGAAGCGCCCGCAATACCGAGGCCTGCGCCTACTAATATAGCCAGGCACACCCGTGGCAGTCTGATTATCCAGAATACGAGTGATTTTTGTTCGTCATAAGTTGGCGTATCGATAAGCCCCAATTTGAAAGCAATAATCTCACCAAGCTCTCCGGGAGTAATGCTCAGGGCACCCACAGAAGCAGAAAACACCGCACTAACCAAAAGTGTGCCCCCCAAAATAAGTGTTACCCAGAATATCTTTGTTTTCCTTTTGACCGGAGCCGATGGAATAACACATGCCGTGTCCGGCTTATTTACAACCTGCGCCTGCATGTCACTTAATTTTTTGTGCCAATTCTATCGCTGCCCTCCCAAGTCTGGGTCCGAAGCCTGTTAGAAACTGCCCGTCCATCGTCACAATCTTTCTGTTCCTGCCCGCATTGGTATTGGCGATACCCGGTACCTTAAGAAGTCCATCTGTACCTTCCAGACTTTCCAGACCACTCGAAAATAAAACCAATACATCGGGATTGGCAGCCAAAAGAGATTCAGCAGTCAACGGTTTGAAATCAGAAAAACCCTGAACAGCATTTTTATTTCCTGTCAGAGCAAACATTTTATCAAGCGAGGTTCCGGTCCCGGAAACCATCAATGTACCTGTACCCCTGGCATATATAAACAGCAGCTTTTTAGGCGCAGCAGGTTTGGCTATTTTATTCAAATCCGCCTCCAGTGATTTCACCATTTTCTCAGCCTGAGATTTGGCGTTGAAATAAGCACCCACTTCGCGAATCAGCTTGATTGCGCCTTCTCTGGAATATTCATGTTTGAATTCCACCACTTTTTTCCCGCTGCTGTTTAACTGTTTTAACAACGAAGGAGAAAGCATACTCTGATCCGTATAAATAATCACATCAGGATTCAGCGCAATAATACCTTCAGCAGCAATTGTACGGTTGTGCCCGATTTTAGGAATTTTTGAAAGCGATTCGGGATAGGTACTTGTTACATCCACACCAACGAGCTGTTTTTCGAGCCCAAGCCCCGCAATGATCTCACTCAGTGTGCCGTTCGCCGATACAATTCTCAGCGTCTTCCCGGCAACAACGCTTTCTGACAGACACAAAAAGAATGCAAAAAGGACAGCTAATACTTTAAACGAATTCTTCTGAAACATAGGGTACGAAATATTTACTGCTTACTTATTATGAGCAAAAATTTTGTCGACCTCCATGACCAATAACGTTTCCTGAAATAAACCTCTCACCTCTTCCAGCTCATCCTCACTGAATGACAACATGAAATTAGGAATGGGTGAAGGGAACAAAATGCTCTTTCCGTTAGGCAAAGGAGCATCCAGTGCATGGATATGTTGCTGGTCGTAGAGTACAGCATGGAAGCCATTCAACCCATCCTCGGTGAAGATGAAGAGAAAGTTTCCAAACACGAAGTTGTAGTGATCACAGCAGTTGCACTGGCCAATGTAACCATTAGGAGACTGGCTTAGAATACGTAATTTGCTATATGAATGCGAAGAATCCTGCATAATAATCTTTCAATAAGATAACATTAAGACAATTTCAATAACCGGAATTTTATTTCGCCACTACTTCTGTATTCGCAAATATAAGTTATTTATTTAGACCAAGTATAAACAGATATGAAAAATACTTTTGTTTCATCTTTTGCCATCAGGCGCCGGTAATTGTTGTATATTCAAAACCGGCTCCGCCTCCGTAGCATCAGTTGCATTTAACATATTCCTAAACTTAAAAAGAACTTGAAAAAGTTATTTACCAACCTCACTTTCTGGGTACTTACTGCCATTACCGGTGGTGCATTGCTGGGACATTACTACCCTGAACAGGCTGTTCAGATGGATTTTCTGGGCAAAGGTTTTATCCAGATCGTAAAGCTGTTTATCAACCCGATTATATTCCTGACGATCACCCTTGGAATTATCGGCATGGGCGACCTCAAAAAAGTGGGGAAAGTGGGCGCCAAAGCACTGATTTACTTTGAGGTAGTTACTACACTGGCCCTGATTGTAGGCATCATTGTAGCCAATATCATTCGTCCCGGAGCAGGCGTGGTGAAAGGGAATTTACAAAAAGGAGATATTGCTGTGTATGCCAATAAAGTCCAGGATTTCAGCTGGTGGCAGTTTTTTCTGGACAATGTAACGCTGCAGGTACTGCTTGTATCGCTGATCCTGGGAACTGTATTAAGCAAGTACTCTGGTAAGGATAAAATCATCGGATGGCTGAGCTTTGCTTCTAAATATGTCTTCAAAGCGCTGCACTGGGTGATGCTCTTTGCACCTGTCGGAGCGTTCGGCGGAATGGCGTTCACGATTGGCAAATACGGAATTGCTACGCTGCTTCCACTTGGCAAACTGATGATTACCGTCTACGCTACGATGGCGATCTTTATATTTGTCATATTGGGCCTGATTCTGAAAACCTATAAAATCAAAATATGGGATTTCCTCAAATACATTCGTGAAGAGCTGCTTATTGTATTAGGTACTTCGTCATCGGAAGCGGCCCTACCTTCAATCATGGAAAAACTGGAACGCATGGGTTGCTCTAAGCCTGTAGTAGGATTGGTTGTACCGGCAGGCTATTCGTTTAATCTTGATGGTACAACAATTTACCTTTCTATGGCTACTATTTTCCTGGCTCAGGTTTTTGATGTACATCTTACATTGGGACAAATTTTATCCGTCATTGGCATCCTCATGGTAACCTCAAAAGGTGCTGCAGGCGTCACCGGCAGCGGATTCGTAGTATTGGCATCCACCCTTACCGCCATCAAGGTTATTCCTCTTGAAGGCCTGGCGCTCTTGCTGGGTGTTGATCGGTTTATGTCAGAAGCACGCGCTATCACCAATATTATCGGAAACGGCGTGGCTACCATTTGGCTTGCGAATAATGAAAAGGAGTTTGACCGTAGCAAAATGGAGTTTGCATTTGCCAATGTGCATCAAACAGAAAATATTATCACTGATAACCTGACTGATGTAACCCAGGAGAACAAATAAACTATTAATCTCAGGACTACGCTCAAAACGACAATTTTGTGACATTCCTTTGTTCACCTTACATTTGAAGATCAAATTTTTGAATTAAAAATGACTAAACAAGATATTACCATACCTACCCGCGCACCAAGAACATTCATTGGTGAAGACTTTGATTTAAAAAGCTGGGACGACCTTCTCCCTTTTTATGAGGATCTTAAAGCACGGGAAATCAATTCTGCCGGTGAATTAAAACAATGGTTTCTGAACCGTAGCGAACTGGAATCGTATTTGTCAGAAAACTTTGCATGGCGCTATATCCGTCAGACGTGTGATACAGCAAATACCGGATTGATCAATGCACTTCAGTTTTTTATCACAGAAATCCAGCCTAAGCTTTCTGAATACGGAAACGAACTGGATAAAAAGATAATCAGCAACCCTTTTCTGAACGACCTTACCGATAAAGGTTTCGACATCACGCTTCGCAGTATGAAACAGGCGATTGCGTTATTCAGGGAAGAGAACATTCCGGTGATTACAGAAATGCAGACCGAAGAGCGCAAGTATGGAGCCATTGCGGGTGCCATGACTGTAACACTCGACGGCGAAGAAATGACCCTGCAAAAAGCGGCCGACCGCCTGCAATCCACAGACCGTGCAATGAGACAGGAGGCATGGGAAGCTATTGCAAACCGCCGCTATCAGGATCATGAGCAACTTGATGAATTGCTGAATTCCCTGATCAGCCTGCGCCATAAAGTAGGGCAAAATGCCGGCTTTGAAAATTACCGCGACTATATGTTTGCGGCCATGGGACGTTTCGATTATACACCGGAAGACTGCTTTAATTTCCATCATTCGGTGAAAGAAGCGATCGTACCTCTGCTGAGCGAAATGGCTGCTGAACGCAAAAACGCACTTTCTGTAGACAGCCTTCGTCCGTGGGATACCAAGGTAGACCCGCAAAATCTTCCTCCTTTGAAACCATTCAGTACGGGTGAAGAATTGCTGGAAAAAACCATCAGATGTTTCAGCCGGCTTGATCCGTTCCTGGGAGACTGTCTGCGTACGATGAAAACCATGAAACATCTGGATCTTGAATCGCGGAAAGGCAAAGCACCAGGAGGATACAACTATCCGCTTGATGAGATCGGAGTGCCGTTTATCTTTATGAACGCGACTTCCAATCTGCGCGATATGGTTACGCTTTTGCACGAGGGAGGCCATGCGGTTCACTCCCTTGTAACCCGCGATCTTGCTTTGAATTCTTTCAAACATACCCCTTCAGAAGTTGCCGAACTGGCGTCCATGTCTATGGAGCTGATTACGATGGATTTCTGGGATGAGTTTTTTGAGAATGAGTCTGATCTGAAACGTGCGAAGATACAACACCTCGAATCGATTATAGAAACATTGCCCTGGGTAGCGACCGTGGATAAGTTCCAGCATTGGATGTACGAAAACCCCGACCATACAGCCGAACAGCGAGCCAATGCCTGGGTAAATATTTATACTGAATTCACCGATACAGTGATGGATTGGTCGGGCTATGAGCAATTCCGGGCTTCCTTGTGGCAGCGGCAGTTACATATCTATGAAGTGCCATTCTATTACATTGAGTATGGTATTGCTCAGTTAGGTGCAATCGGAGTCTGGAAAAACTATCGCGAAAATCCGGAAGCTGGTCTGAAAGGATACATGGATGCGCTGAGACTGGGCTATACGGCACCAATCACAGAGATTTACGAAGCCGCCAACATTCCTTTCAACTTTTCGGAAAACCATATCACCAATCTGATCAGCTTTGTAAAAGAAGAACTGGAACGATTAAAAATTTAACAAATAGGCGCGTTCGATTTGGTGTTTAGTGAAAAGGCACCTATTTTTGCGCATATTACTATGAACCAGTAACAAGATGAAAATTAGTAAAGTAATCGCATTTGTTGCCTCTGTTGCACTTTTGACTTCATGTGAGTATCAGAAATATAACCACATCGGTCAGAAAGATGTGAATGAAACAAGCACATATGTGTACGGTGTGAGCCGCGACTCTTTGCCAGCGCAAATGAAGCAACAATATACTGCAAAGCCCGAACTTGAAACTCGTGTAAATGCAATTCGTGAGAAGCTATATAGCGGAGCAACCAGTGCTGTTGCAAAACAATAATCTTACTCAGATAAAAATATAACAAGGGATATCCTCATGCAGGGTATCCTTTTTTTATGTTAAATTTTGATACAGACAGTCTCAAAGCAGTTTTCCCGACACATGAGCAATCGGTTGGGATAATTGTACGTTTTTAATTTACTTTACATCTCTATTGCACACACGAGCAAAACATAGCATTATTTTAATATCAACTTTAAAACCGCATTATTACACAACATGAATATAGCACTGGTGACCGGTTCTGCCGGCCTGATAGGAAGCGAGTCAGTAGCATTCCTTGCTGACAAATTTGACCTGATCATTGGAGTTGATAATAACCTCCGCCAATATTTTTTTGGTGCAGATGGTAATACCGAATGGAACCGTAACAGAATAGAAGACGCATATAACAACTACAAGCATTACTCAGCGGATATTCGCGAGGTAAGTCAGCTTGAACCTATATTCAAAGAATACGGAACGGACATTAAACTGATTATCCATGCAGCTGCACAGCCAAGTCACGACTGGGCTGCACGTGAACCGTTTACGGATTTTGGAGTGAACGCAGTAGGAACATTAAACATGCTCGAAATGACGAGACTACATGCTCCTGAAGCTGTTTTCATCTTCACTTCAACTAACAAAGTATATGGCGACAATCCTAATTACCTGCCATTGGTAGAATTAGAAAACCGTTGGGAAATCGATGAAAATCACCCTTACTTTGAAAATGGAATTGACGAAAGCCATAGCATAGACCATACAAAACACTCTATTTTCGGAGCTTCGAAAGTAGCAGCGGATATCATGGTTCAGGAGTATGGTAAATATTTCGGAATGAAAACTGCTGTTTTCCGTGGAGGTTGCCTCACAGGACCAAACCACTCTGGTGCCCAGCTTCACGGATTCCTTGCTTACCTGATGAAATGCGCCATCACAGGCAATCATTACACCATTTTCGGATACAAAGGAAAGCAGGTGCGTGACAACATTCACAGCCATGACCTGGTGAATATGTTCTGGCATTATTACCAGAATCCTCGTCCGGGAGAAGTATACAACGCCGGAGGTGGCCGTTTTGCAAACTGCTCTATGCTGGAAGCTATCGCACTTTGCGAAACTATCACAGGAAACAAACTTTCTTACTCTTACTCAGAAACCAACCGCATCGGTGACCATATCTGGTACGTAAGTGACCTTTCTAAATTTAAAGCGCACTATCCTGACTGGAATTGGGAATACGGCCTTGTGGAGACTCTGACTCAGATTCACGACGGTATCTCTTCCAGATTGGGTATCAAAACGGTTTAAAAAATTGAAATTGCTTCGGAGCATATACGTTCCGAAGCAATTTCGTTTCTATACATATGCCAGAAAGTTTTGTAATAATCATCCCTCAGTTCAACGACTGGGAAGCTCTTAATTTGCTCATATCCAAAATAGACACGGATTTAGAGCCCTCAATTTTACAAAATACTACACTGCTGATCATTGACGATTGCTCATTCAAAGAACGTACACAACCTTTTTCTGCTTTCGGCGGCAAGGAAATCAAGGTACTTCGTCTTTACCGCAATCTGGGTCATCAGAAAGCAATTGCTATCGGTCTTTCATATGCTGCAGAAAATCTGACGGCTGATAAAGTAATCGTGATGGATGCTGACGGAGAAGACGACCCTGCAGATATCAACAAGCTGGCAGCAAAATCTTTACAAACTCCCGGAAAAATCATTTTTGCAGAAAGAAACAAGCGTCGGGAAAACTTCGTATTTCGTTTCTTTTATGTGATTTATAAAATGGTTTTTAAGCTTTTGACGGGCAAAATTATCACATTCGGAAATTTTAGTCTTGTTCCCAAAGAGCGTCTGCAGAATCTCGTACGTGTTTCAGAAATCTGGAATAATTACCCGGGTGGAATTATTAAATCAAGAATTCCGTACGATTCTGTGCTGACCGACAGGGCAACACGACTGGCCGGAGAAAGTAAAATGAACTTTGTTTCGCTGGTACTTCACGGTTTGAGCGCCATATCGGTCATGGTTGATACCACGGCGGTACGTATTCTGATATTTTCTATTTGCATGTCTGGCGTAGCTATCGGATTTATAGTGTTCATCATTTTCCTGAAAATTATTGGTAACGCTACTCCTGGCTGGGCCTCTACGTTAGGAAGTACGCTGATGATCCTGATGTTGCAATCGTTCCTGATTTCGTTGTTTCTTGTCTTTATGGTATTGCAGTATCGCTCACAACAGCATTTTATTCCTGCGGTACATTATCGCGACTTTGTTGAAAAAGTAGATACATTCAGCTAGAAAGATGATCCACTTTGACAACACGCCTACGGTTTACTGGCTTCTCGGATATCTGCTTGCCGGACTTGTTATACTGAGTAGCACCGGGAAAAAAATTCCGGCAACGCTATACATCCTCGGCTGTATAGCACTCCTGATTTTCATGAGGTTGCCAGCTGTGGTATTGAACCGGGAACTTAATCCGGACGAAAGCCAGATGCTCAGCCACGCAATTACTTTATGGCAGGATCCTGTATACTGGCGTTCTGCAGACGGAACCACCATCGGCCCTCTTGATATTTACCTTCTTGTTATTCCTAAATTATTCGGATTTCAGCTCGACTACACTGCCGCCAGAGTAATGGGATTGCTTTGTACTGGTTTATCGGTTTACTTCCTGTTCCGTGCACTGGCAAACTTTTATAGCGAAAAGACCGCACGTATTACTATTCTTGCGCCGGTTCTGTTATTAGCTTTTACACAGGAAGTGGACTTCGTTCATTACTCCAGCGAGCAGGTGCCTGTTTTTCTCCTTTCCGCATCTTTATGGCTGCTTTCTCAACTGATTCTGAATAAAGGGCTCACACTTAGAAATAATCTTCTCCTGGGGCTGCTGGCAGGCATGGTTCCTTTTGCAAAACTTCAGGCAGTTCCACTTGCTATTGTCATTGTACTCTTTGCATTCCTTTCAAATATCCGGTATTACAAAAAAAACAGAAGCCTCCATCCTTTCATTATTCTCATCATTGGTGGCCTCTCATTTCCACTACTCGTGTTGGGACTCACGGTCAGCTTTGATGTTCTTGATGACTTAATCGACTTCTATATTCTGGGTAACGTCATTTATGCGGGCGGAAACACCACTCCTTCGATGATCGGACAATTCTTCAAAATTGCGGGTCTGTCGGAAGATTTCCTTGCTTTTACCTGCATCACTATGCTGTCGTTAATTGGAGTAATATGGTATACATTTTTCCAAAAAACGGAAAAAAGCAATCCAAAATCTATTATACATGGATTGACCGCTGTACTCGCTTTGTCCAGCGTTTATGCCGTTACGAAATCAGGAAATGACTTTATCCATTACCTCAATTTTTGTATTGCTTCCTGGACTCTGGTTACAGCAGCAGGTATACACAAGTTCGGAACAAAGGGAGTTATACTGCCTGCTATTCTTCTTTTGTACTTCCTTTCTAGTGATGCGCTTAGTTATAAAAGAAGCCATGTACTGAATGCATTCGTTTCCGATAATGCCACAGAACTTGCGCAAAGTCCGGTAGTGACAGAACTGAAAAAATACACCAACAATCGAGATTTCATGGCAGTTTGGGGTTGGCAATGCCGCTATTACGTGGAGGCACAACTTGCAGAGGCCACTTCAGAAAATCATTCTGAACGCTCAATCTTTGTACACGATCTCCAGGAGAAATACAGAAGCCGGTATCTCTCTGATATTCAAAGAACAACACCGGCTATATTTGTGGATGCAGTAGGTAAAAACAGCTTTTGGGTTCAGGACAGAAAGACTCAGGGATTCGAGAATTTTCCTTCCCTCGCTGATTTCATACATGCCAATTATACCTACAAAGGAACATTTGACGATACCCGTCTGTATGTCCGGAATGACAAACTATAGGTCTTCTATGGCTGGTACTCCCTCTGCCTGAAGCAGATCGCTAAGCGTAGTTCCATCCAAAACCGCAAGGTTGGCATCACGCCATTTTTCGAGCACAGTACGCAGACTGCATGTTTCTTCGCTTTTACAGTCATCACACTTACCGTAAAAGAACATGGAAACGCACAATGCAGGAGCTATCGGTCCGTCAATAATCCTCAATACTTTCGAGAAACTTACCTCGGCAGGTGGTACGCGTAGCATATAACCTCCACCCTTGCCCTTCTGGCTTTGTAATACTCCATTATTACGAAGATCTAATAGAATTGCCTCCAAAAATTTCTTCGGAATTTTCTCTTTCTCAGCTATATAAGAAATCAGCACGGGACCTTTACCATATTGCTCCGCCAATACCTTCAGCGCCTTCAGTGCGTATTTTGCTTTTTTTGATATCATTGTTGATTCAATGTACTTTATTTTCGCCTTTACTATAGAAACCCATCTGTCAGTATCTGTTACTGTATACGGATCAGATAAGTAAGCTACAAAAATGTATTAATTTTAAGAAATAATTCACTGAATCCCTCAAATTAAAAGCAATTGAGAAGATTCAATACTATCGGTTTGCTATTCTTCCGTTGCCCTGTTATTTTGAGTTACTACTCTTATAATACATAACAAACTGACTACAAGTTTCTTCATCTCAAATTCTTTACCTTATGGCTGCAATCATAGAGCTGTTAATTCCTGACAGACAGATACAAATCTCAGCATGCCTGCTTCTATACGGGTCAGAGGCCAACCATGATATAGGAGCGCAGATTATTGAGGAAATCAACAGCATGTACAATGCCCCGGCAGCGAAGACAACAATCCTTAACCAGGAAATGCAGGTAGTTTTTGATATAAGTTATAAGTTAATCAGCACTTCCGAAGCAGCTCGTATAGCCTCAATGAATGACGATTATCGCTATAATTTTATCAGGATCGAATCAGAAAACCATATTACAAGGTCCTTCATGGGTTTCGGGCTTGGCGACAATTCCGGCCAATGGCTTACTTCCGACCAGCTCGGCACTTCCACCACAGCCGCACATGAATTTGGCCATTGCCTGGGACTCGATCATCCGGCCAATGCGGATTTTCGCGGTTCATCCTCTCCTCCGCCGATCATGGCGGCAAGAGGTAGCCTGGTCGATCCCCAATACCAATGGAACCCACTCGCCAAAGCAGGAGAATACGGCGGAACAATGAACCCCAAATACAGAAAAGTAACCAAAGAAGAAATTGAACTCCTACTGGACGGGCTCAATTTTGAGCAGAACGCCACTTATTATGTTGGCTATTTATCTAATAATCTGTTTGATCGGGGAGGGAGCGTGGTTTGAAGGTAAGTACCTTTCCTTTAAACTAATGGCCTCTTTGAATTTTGGGGTTTAACCAATCATCTGCTTTGTCATAAATCAGCTGATAAAGACTGCGTCTTGCGACGATAAATTCTGCTTGCAATGTCAAGCCTTTTGTAAGAGTGACGGAATAGCCATTTTTCAACTTCAGTCCGTTATAACTTAAAGCACATTTCACTTTAAATACCGGCATATCATTTACAATAGTAAAATCTCTTGATATATCAATAACAGTACCCTTTATCATTCCCCACTCAATATAGTTAAATGCATCCATTCTAAACAGAACGGATTGCTTTCTTTTAATTAATCCGATATCTCTCGGGGAAAGATAACATTCGGCTATAAGTAATGAATCATCGGGAGAAATTGTACCAAGTGTCTCTCCTACCTGAATAAAGCTTCCGATATATTTGCCTGAAATCTGTTGAATTGTTCCCGTAACCGGAGCTTTAATGATGTAACTTTTTCTTTGCTCCTCCAATTGTTTACCTTCCGCCAACAACTGCTGCAATGCTGTATGTTGGCTGGTTAAGTCAGATTGCCATTGACCCAGTTGCTGTCTGAAAGTAGATTCGTATTGTGCAGCCAATTGTGTGTACTCAAATTCCTTTGCGTCAAATTCACGCATGGCAATTACCTTCTCAGTAAAAAGCTTTCGATCTGCCTCCAGTTCTTTTTTTATCTTTTGCTGATGAAACAGGTTTTCCTGCATTTTAGACTGAAATGAAAAAAATTGCTGGGCGTAGAGTGATGTACTAAAAGTGTGGTGATCATACAAGCTCTGTTTATTCAGACTGACAAGCTTTCCAAGATCATTCATGAAAGAAGTCCTTGCCCCTTGCTGGTCTTTATTCAATTGAAATTTGGCAGATAGCTCCTGTGAATTTATTTCATACAATACCTCACCTTTTTTCACAGACTGATTTTCACTTACCGCTACATTTTGGATAACACCGTTGACAAGAGAGCGAAGCTCAGTTTTTTCATTTTTTGTGCGTAAAATACCGTTGCCGGGAATGGAAATATCAATATAAAGAAATGGTAGAGACAGCAAGGCTAATATCACTGCCAGGGTAGTGACTGCATAAATCCACTGGCTCCTGACTGCCACGCGTGGCAAATATCCTTCTACACTATTTTCCAAAACATCGGCGGGGAAAAGTTGCTGCTGCATGAATCAAAAAGTCAAATTAAATAACTGAAGGTTCCGGCATGATTATCCCTTGCTGCTTCCATAAAGTCTTATACTGCCCGTTTTGCGCGAGCAATTCTTCATGTGTTCCTTTTTCAATAACCTTCCCTTTATGCACAACAACGATTTCGTCCGCATCCTTGATGGTGGATAAACGATGAGCAATGAGTACAACAGTTCTCCCCATAGCACACAAAGATCTTATTGTCTCCTGGACATACTGTTCAGAAATAGTATCCAAGGAGGAAGTGGCTTCATCAAAAATAATTATTTCGGGTTCACGATATAAAGCTCTTAATATAGCAAGTCTCTGTCTCTGGCCGCCCGAAAGATTATTCCCGTTTTCAGTCAGCTCGGTAGCATATCCATTGGGCAGTTCCTCAATGAATTCATGAATACCCAGCTTTCTGGCATAATGAAGTATTTTTTTTACATCCGGTTCAAATTCACCAAGCGCAACATTCTCCAACACAGTTGCAGCAAATAAGTGTATCTGCTGTGGAACTACGCTGACCAATCTTCGTAAACTCTCATTGCTCAGATGCTGAATATCATAATCTCCAATCCGTACCCGTCCGTTTTTAAGCGGATACAGATTCTGCAGCAAGGAAATAAGCGTCGACTTTCCCGACCCACTCTCTCCCACAATCGCCGTGATCTTGCCCCTCTTAATAGCAAGGTTTAAGTTTTCAAAAATAACTGCCCGGCTTCCATACCTGAATGTTACATCTTCCAGATGAATATCGCCGATCATGTCGGGCGTAAGCATAATCTTGTTTTCTGTTTTTTCCCGTTCAAGATCCATAATCTCAAAGAGCCTGTCCGCAGCAATGAGTGCATCTTGTATTGTCCTGTTTGCACTGATGAGTCTTCCCGCCGGCCCCGTAAAATAGCCCATCAGAGCATAAAAAGAGAAAAGTTCTCCGGCAGTAAGCTCATTGCTGACCACAAAGGAAGTACCAACCCAAAGTAAGATAATCGTAAAAAGCTGCGATACCACGCCGCTTGCTGTGCCTACAGACAAGGAAGCCATAAAAGAGCCCGAAACTGTCCGAATCAACCTGATAAACCGGGTTTCTGTTTTATAGTTGGCATAACTTTCCATACCGAAGCGCTTGATAGTTGCTGCCGCATTTAACGATTCTACCAGCTGGGCTTCCAGTTCGGCCGAGTTTTCCATCAATTCCCTTTGCAAACGTTTATTTATCCTGTTTGACAACCAATAGAAAAACACATAAAACGGAATAATAGCCAGCATGATCAGAGCCATTTTCCAGTAATAGGTAAACATAATCAGGAAAGAGAACACTACAATAAACACATTCACGACCAAATCCAGAACTGTTTCATTGATAAAGGACCGGATCTTGACGGCATCATTGACCCTGGAAATGATTTCCCCGACCCGCATCGTATCGAAAAACTGCTGGGGAAGTGTGAGCAGATGTTTGTAATATCCCAGAATTAATTGCGCATCTATCTGCTGACCAGTCCTGAAAACAAACACGGTCTTAATCGTACCGACAACGGTTTGCAGTAGCAGAATAAACAACATACCGATGCTTAGCAAACGCAGCAGATTCAGGTTCCCAGAGGGCAGTACATGATCCGTTATTTTTTGAATGTAAATGGACGTAGACAGACCAAGTAATGTAGCAATGGCTGCCCCGAATAATGCCTGGATCATGACGCTTTTATGCGGATTGACCAAAGCCCAAAAACGGCGCATAGCGGATATCCGCTGATCACCTGCTTTAAATTCCTCGGTTGGAAGCAGGATCATCAATACGCCGGTCCACAGTTGTTTAAACTCATCTTTGGTTTTTGAATGAAGCTTGCCATCTCCCGGATCCATGTAGGTTATTTTCTTATCAGTTATTTGATAAAGAACAACGTAATGGTGAAGACCGGCACCAGGGCTTCCATCAGAAGACTCGGTGCTCTTTTTTACAACGATATGGGCAATGGCAGGCAACGGAATTTTTGACAGATTTTCTATCATGCCTTTCACCCCCTTAGCCTGAAAACCAAGCTTTTGCGCAGCCTCAATAAGACCCAGCATATTGGTTCCCTTCTGGTCCGTGCCTGCATACTGGCGAATACGGGCTATCGGAAGGCGGAGTTTATAGTGGGCCGCAATAGAAGTAAGACAGGCTGCGCCGCAGTCTGTGATGTCATGTTGTTTGATAAGTGTGTGTGTGGTCAAAATAACTGTTCGTATTATCCGATCGATTTAATGGAATCTGTTATCAACCTGCTTAGTTCAGCCGTTGAGTTAATGCCAACATGTAATAAAAGCGGCCACAGTATGGAATTATATTTAATTGCCAAATAGCTTTGCACCGCGCCATGAACAAATTGCGGAAGAACATAAAGAGGATACAAATAAAAAATGGCACCGTTTAAAGGATAAAAGTTAACTACATGCAGCAACGCAAACGAGATAGTCAACATCCAGCATAAATGGTTATATTTTCTCCGTATCAAAATTGGCTTGGTACTATTGCTGTTAAAAATAATTATACCCCCAAAAAGAATTATTAAGACGGCACGATACCACCACAAATATGCATCAATTTGAAAGATGTCATAAACGAAATATTGAATAAAGACAACAAATATAATCCATTTTAAAAGATGAGACTTTGTTAAAAGAGGCAAACGAAAAGTACATTCTTCAATAAAGGGGGCAATCAGACAAGTTAAAAAAAATGTACCTGCTCGGGAGCGGTTCGTTCTAAACTCATTGCCATTTCGTCTTAGATTTTCGTAGACAGAAATACCATACTTTGACTGCAAAAAACTCTCTACAGCCATGATCACAAGACCAATTAAGACCCCTGCGCCAAGGCAAAATAGGTAACTTCTTTTTAAGATTGTTACTTTCTCTTTTAAAGAGGGTGCATTTCAAAACTACGCAGCCTGCTTTAATATCTGTGTGACACATCCCCATCGATTACTTTCCTTTATAACTC
>NZ_QNUL01000018.1 GCF_003383615.1 Dyadobacter luteus | reverse complement strand
ATCTAAAGATAATCAATTTCGAAAAAATAAACAACCCAATAAAAGCAAAAAGAGGCTGCCCTTTTGAGACAGCCTCTTTTTTTGTTGCAGTCGGAAGTAATCTTCACCTCATTCGAGGTTGGGCTGCTTGCGTTGCGGATGTGGGTAACCGTTAGTTACCTGAAATTTTTTCAGGCTCTTATATTCGCCCGTTTACTTGCTCCGAAGGCTTGAAATTAAACACAAAACATAAAAATATATTTGTAACCAATAGTATATATTTTGACTACAAAGTGCCCTATTATGTCACAAAGACACTTTTGTTAAATTTTAATAAAAATTTGTATTAATGGGTGTTTGTAATTTTAAAATTTCTGATTAACTCTGCATTAGAATTAGCGGCAATCTGGCATCTGTTCCAATTTACACCTGACAATATGAAAACAATTTTTACTCCTGACATGACTGTTCGACAACGCGCATTTTACGTTCTTCATCATCTTCACTTGCGTTTTATGGAAATGGAATCGGTGGTTTGACGCATCGTATTTCAATGAGCTACATCTAACTAAAAGCCTGCTTTTTTACCTGCTATCAAGAGTACAGGGCTTTATTAATCACATTCCTCTTTATCAGAAAAATCATCGGAATTACCTCTATGATGTGTATTCCCGTGTGTTTAATTGATTTCTGTATACTTAACCTATGCCTATGATAAAATAAAAACAATTCTTTCCATTACCCCCTAAACTCCTTGCGAGGCAACGACCGATATTTTTTTGGTGGGAACGCTTTGTTGTGCCCATCCTTCGAAACTGACGGTTTTACTAAACTATTTTAAACTATAATTTATGACCAAAATTATTTACCTAAAAAGGCTGTGTCCACCAGCAGGCGTGTGTCTGGCCATGATGGCACTTGCTGTGAGTCAACCGCTGCCGCTTTTGGCATCTGGTGTTCCAAGCCCTAAAACATCTCTTTTGCAAGCAGATATTGTTGTGAAAGGAAAAGTGGCTGAAGAAAACGGAACCCCATTGCCAGGTGTAAGTATCCTGGTAAAGGGTACCAACTCAGGTACTACTACGGATGCGTCCGGGGAATATAGTATCACAGTTCCCAATGCTGAGGCTGTTCTCGTATATAGCTACGTTGGGTTCATCAAGCAGGAGATCACTGTTGGTGCAAGAAATTCAATTAATGTAACACTTGCAGGTGACTCTCAGGCATTGAGCGAGGTTATTGTAGTAGGATATGGTGAGCAAAAGAAAGAAACATTAACCGGAGCAGTTACTACTGTTAAGGGAACTGACATTGTGAAATCACCTGCGGTGAACGTAAGTAACAGTCTTGCAGGACGCTTACCAGGAGTAACACTGGTTGCCCGTAGCGGAGAGCCGGGGCAGGATGGATCCACAATCCGTATCCGCGGTATGAACACATTGGGAAATAACGATGCTCTTGTGGTAGTGGATGGTATTCCCGGACGTTCACTGGATCGTATCGACCCTAACAGTATCGAAACAATTTCCGTTTTGAAAGATGCTTCTGCTGCGATTTACGGAGCGCAGGCAGCCAACGGGGTAATCCTGATCACTACCAAACGTGGTAAAACAGGAAAACCTACCATTACTTTTAATGCCAATCAGGGTTTCAGTCAGCCTACAATCCTACCTAAAATGACGAACTCATCCGAGTACGCACAGGCATTGAACGAGGTCGATTTATACAGAAATCGCCCGGCACGTTATTCAGCTGAGGATATTGCCAAATTTGCCGATGGTTCGGATTTGTGGAAGTATCCTAATACGGATTGGTTCAAGGAAATCTACAAAAACTGGTCAGGGCAGCATTTTTATAACGCTACGGTATCTGGTGGTGGAGAGGCTGTACGCTATTTTGTTTCTTTAGGTACCAAAACACAGGATGGTTACTATAAAAACAGTGCGACCAAGTATACACAGCATGATTTCAGAACCAACCTTGATGCAACAATTACCAAAAATATCAGCCTTCGTTTTGATGTATCGGGTCGTTTGGAAGATAAAAACTATCCGACACGTTCTGCAGGAGATATTTTGTGGATGGTGATGAGAGGTAAGCCGAATATGCCTGCTTACTGGCCAAACGGCGCTACCGGTCCGGATATTGAGTACGGAAATAACCCGGTTGTGGTGAGTACGAATCAGACTGGTTACGACCGTGATAAGTGGTATGTTTTGAACAGTACCTTACAACTGAACGTTAAAATTCCCTGGGTTGAAGGACTTTCGTTCACTGGTAACGCAGGTATTGATAAAGGCTTTAACTTCAGAAAGCGTTTCCAGACTCCATGGTACCTGAACTCATGGGATGGAACAAGCCGTGATGCCAACGGACAGCCTATATTGGTTCGTGGTAAAAAAGGGGTAGGAGATCCTAACCTGACGCAGTACATGGAGGACAAGCAAGATATTTTGTTGAATGGTTATATTAACTACGACAGATCAATCGGTACTAATCACCTTATTAAATTCTTGGTTGGTAGCGAAAGAAGAACAGGTAACGGTGATAAATTCAATGCATTCCGCCGCTATTTCGTATCCAATGCGTTGGATCAGCTGAATGCCGGTGGTGATGCCGAGAAAGACAATTCAGGAACGGCTTACCAAAGCGCCAGACTTAACTACTTCGGACGTGTTAACTATAGCTTCAAGGAAAAATATTTGATGGAGTTTGTATGGCGGGTAGATGGTTCCTACATTTTCCCGCAAGCAAAACGCTTCGGATTTTTCCCCGGTGTATCTGCGGGATGGCGCGTATCGGAAGAGGGTTTCTGGAAAGACAATATCAAATTTGTTAATCAGTTCAAACTTCGTGCTTCATGGGGACAAACCGGTAATGACCGTATCGAAGAATGGCAATACCTCGGAACTTACGGCTTCCAGACTCAAAACATGGTATTCGGTACAAACATTGAGAGCAAAACACTCGGTGAAACCCGTATCCCTAATCCTAACGTAACATGGGAAGTGGCCAGCCAGGGTGATATCGGTTTTGATGCAAGTCTGATGAACGACCGTATCAACGTTACTTTCGACGTATTTGATTACCGTCGCTCACAATTGCTTTGGAGAAGAAATGCTTCTGTTCCTACTTCTACTGGTTTGACTCTTCCAAGTGAAAACATCGGTAAAACATCAAACAAAGGATTTGACTTTAATGTGTCGTACCGCGGTGATGTGAAAGATTTGAAATATACTTTCTTTGTGAACGGAGGTTATGCGATCAACAAGGTGAACTTTATTGATGAAACACCTGGTCGTCCGGAGTATCAGCAAGTTACAGGACATCCGCTGCCAACCAAGCCTAGTGATCCTAACGCTCCTTTCGATCCGGATCGCGACTTGTACTATCAGGCCATTGGTATCTTCAAGGATCAGGCTGCTGTTGATGCCTATCCACACTGGGGAGGTGCGCGTCCCGGTGACGTAATTTTCAAAGATGTGAACAACGATGGTAAAATAGATGCAAACGACCGTGTTCGTAACTACAAAACTGACGTGCCTCGTTTCCAGGGTGGTATTGGTGCTAACCTGAGCTATAAAGGTTTCGATCTTTCGATTCTGTTCCAGGCTGCTACCGGTGCACTTCGTTATCTGTCTCTGGAAAGTGGAGATTTCGGTAACTACTGGAAAGAAGATTTCGATGGTCGCTGGACTCCTGACAACATCAATGCTACCAAGCCACGTGCAAGTAACAGAAGTGATGAGTACTGGAGATCACAGAGAAATACGCATCTGCTTTACAACACTAACTATGTGAGGCTGAAAAACCTTGAATTTGGTTACACAGTGCCGATGGGACTTACTAACCGTCTTGGATTGCAGAACGTTCGTTTCTATGTGAACGGGAATAACCTGGCTACTTATTGCCCTGGTCTGAAAGGATTCGATCCTGAAGATAACAACACAGGTGGTATCAACTATCCGCTTGCCAGAGTTATAAATGGCGGTTTATCATTGACTTTTTAATTGATTACATATGAAAAAGATTGTAGCTTTTTTAACAATTGCGCTGAGCATTGGCAATTTGACTTCCTGTAATCAGGATTTCCTTGACAAGCAGCCGCAGGATCAGTTTTCAGATGATGCAGTATGGAATGATGCAGCACTGATCCAGACGTTTATCAATAATACCTATCGCGGACTTGGGCATGGTTTCAACAACGTCATGTTCTCTACCTACAGCGATGAATCTATGGCTGTGTGGGGACCGGTTGTGAACGTAACCAAGGGGCTGATCAATGCCAGTGATATCAACGACTGGCAATACGATCGTGCTGCTTATTATGTGTGGGACAATGTTTATAAGAACATACGGGCTACCAACCTGTTTTTTAGTAAAATCGAAAGTGCAACCACACTGGATGCTGCTACGAAGAATATGTACATTGGCGAGGAACACTTTGTTCGTGCCTATCTGTATCACAATCTGGTTTCCGTTTATGGTGGTGTACCGCTGATCACGCAGGCTTACGGCCTTGGTGAGGAGTATTCAATGCCTCGTAATACGTATGAAGAGTGTATCAAGTTTATTGCCGATGAGTGTGATAAAGCTGCTGCACTGCTTCCCGAAACACAATCTGCTGCTAACGCAGGTCGTGCTACTAAGGGAGCTGCTTTGGCGCTGAAAGCGCGTACGCTTCTGTATGCGGCGAGTGATTTGTATGCCAACCCAACCTGGGCAGCAGGATATGCCAATACCGAATTGATCGGATATAAAGGTGGTGACCGTGCTGCAAGGTGGAGAGCTGCGAAAGCTGCTGCCAAGGCGGTAATTGACATGAACATCTACAGCCTGAATGCACCTAACCCTGCAACATTGGCTGATGCGTCTAAAAACAGAGCAGATATGTTTGTGTCGAAAGCGTCACCGGAAGATATTCATGTACGTTACTTCCTTGCGAAACTGGACAATGACGGAGCATGGCCGGGGCGTTCCAACGGACCTAACGGTTACCACAACTGGGGTGGCAATACGCCGCTTGGGCAATTGGTGGATGACTATGAGATGAAGGATGGTACTAAGTTCTCCTGGACGAATCCAGCGCATGCTGCAGATCCTTATGCAGGTCGTGATTCTCGTTTGTACTCAGATATTTTATTTGAAGGTGCCCAGTGGAGACAACGTCCTGCTGATGTGATTGACAAAGATCCTAAAGGTATAATTCAAACCGGTTACTGGGAGAAATGGAACGCTACCACTTCTAAAGTGGAAGTTGTAGCAGGACTTGATACCAGAAAAGGACCTATCGAAGACTGGAACGGAACGTATTCAGGTTACTATCTGAAAAAATTCATGGATCCTAATGTCGATGCACAGTTCTTCAGATCTGAGGTGCCGTGGAGATTCATCAGATATACAGAAATTTTGCTGAACTATGCAGAGGCATGTATTAATCTGGGTGAAGAGGCTGAGGCTAAAAAGTATCTCAATATGATACGTAAGCGCGCTGCGATGCCGGATATTACCGAAACAGGCGCAGCTCTTGTAAAACGTTATCAGAATGAGCGTCGTATTGAAATGGCTTATGAAGAGCAACGCTTTTTCGATGTGCGTCGCTGGATGATTGCTCCAACGGTTTACTCTAATGCACGTGGTGTTGAGCCGACTTACAAGTTAAATCCTGATCGTACTACCGCTGCGAAAGCAACTTATAAGATCATAGAAGTACAGGAACGCAAATGGGTAGACAGAAACTACTTCCTGCCTATTAAACTGGATGAAATGAATAAGAATAATAAGCTTATTCAGAATCCGGGGTACTAAGTATGAGTTAAGAGTTGAGAATTATGAGTTAAGGGTTAAGAATTATGAGTTATGAATTAACCATTAACAATTAATAATTAACCATTTGTAACAGGGGTATGCTGATCGCTTGATTGGTATACCCCTGTTTTTTGTAGCATGTTTCTGAAATCGTCAACCTGGTAAATCCAAAGTTTAACTTTGGATTTACCAGGTTAATTGATTTTCAACACGTTTTTGAAAAAAGGATTTTGGGAATGGCTGGTCAGAAATTCCTTGGTATAATTGTAGCCTATGTCGAAGAGAACCTTCGTTTTTCTGAAGTCAAAAGTGTTGTAATTATAGAGTTCGGGTGCTTCTATCAACATATCACAGCGGTCCAGACTTGCTTTTGCTTTTCCTCTCATAGCCAGTCTGAAACTTCTGTAGGTGATTTGATGAATATGTGAAGAATTCTTAAGTTGATTCAGAGGATTACAATGTACTCCGATAATGTAGTCCACTTCATTCTGAATAGCATTTACGGGAAGATTGTTGAAAATTGCACCGTCTACCAGCTCTTTTCCCTGAAACACGATGGGACGGAATATTCCCGGCAGGCAGCAGGAAGCCAGTACAGGTTTAGCCAATTCTCCCTTTTTGAAACATATTTCTTCTCCCACCTGAATATCGGTAGCAGTCACTGCCATGGGTATTTTAAGGGCTTCAAATGTGTTTTCAGGTATGTATTTCAAAAGGATTTTCTCCGCATTTTCAATACTTAACATGCCACCGGTGCTGAAACCAAAACGCAGATAGCGGGAGAATTTGGTTTCAATAAAAATATCAAGAATTTCATCAGGCGAATAGCCATAAGCAAGTAGAGACCCTATAAAGGATCCGGCACTGGTACCGCTGATTTTATCAAATGTGATTCCATTCTCCATCAGGGCTTTGATCACACCTATATGGGAAATACCTCTGGCGCCTCCACCTGATAGAACAAGGCCAATTGTTGTCATTTGAGTTTTTTTGATGTTTAAACGCAGAGTTTCGCTGAGTTTTGGACACAGAGTTTAAGAAGAGATACACTGAGGCTATTTAAATTCTCCGTGTCCCTCTTTTCCTCTCATTGGTCCTTTGTGTAACCAACTTATCCGTCACAGAAAGTTACTGAGTTTTCCTCTTTCCCGTATCCGGATTCCCTTATCAGTGTGCTCCACAACTGCCGCTTCGTATAACGGATCGTGTTCGAAAAGAAGTATATGATTTTCATCAGCCGCGGCCTGGAGTACACGTTCTTTTTCTTCCATCGTAAGTAACGGACGTACATCGTAGCTCATGATCCAGGGTAAAGGCAGGTGAAATGAAGACGGAAGCAAGTCAGCAGCATAGATAATTTTTTGATCTCCATACTGAATGACGGGCAGTATCATCTGTTCCGTATGTCCATCTACGTGAATAAAGCTGATAAGATCAAAAGGGGAGGCGCCTTCGTATATAAAATTCAACTGCCCCGACTCTTTAATAGGCAGAATATTCTCTTTCAGGAACGAAGCTTTTTCTCTTGGATTAGGGTTTGTGGCCCAGTCCCAGTGTTCTTCAGTGGACCAGTATTTTGCATTGGGAAATACAGTTTGTAACTGCGTACGATCCTGATTGTATTTCACGGCTCCTCCCACATGGTCGAAATGCATATGAGTCAGGATTACGTCCGTGATTTGTTCAGGGGAAAAACCTTTCTCTCTGATCGAACCAAGTAAGGTAGCATCGCCATGCAGATCATAAAAGCCAAAGAATTTTTCATCCTGCTTATCACCCAATCCTGTATCTATCAAAATCAGTCTTTTACCGTCTTCAATGAGCAGACAGCGCATGGCCCAGCTGCAAAGATTTTTATCGTTGGCGGGATTATGTTTGTTCCATAATGTTTTAGGAACCACGCCAAACATGGCTCCTCCGTCCAATTTGAAAAAACCGGTATCGATGATATGAATTTTCATAGGGTTTTTATTAAATAAAATCGTCCTTCTTTCATAGGTTTGTAAACCAGCATGCGCTAACATATCATAATTTTCCCAATTTACGACTCTTTTTCGGGCGGTATTTGCCCAAGTATTATGTGTACTTCTATTATTGACAAGTCTGTTTTCAGACTTTTATCTTTTACATTCATGCTGCTGTCGGGCGTAGCAGCTGCGCAGAAAACGCCGGTTGAATACGTCGAAACAAGAATTGGTACTGCCCCATCTACTACCGAAAGTGCTAAGCAACACAGTGAAGCAGGAAGTGAGTTGAAAGGGCAGACTATCCCTGCGGTAGGTGCGCCCCATGCGATGACACAATGGACACCGCAGACCCGATCCACCGAAACCAAATGTATTGCTCCCTATTATTTTAACGATTCAAAATTCCAGGGTTTCAGAGGAACACACTGGCTGAACGGATCGTGTGTACAGGATTATGGAACACTTACGGTAATGCCGTTGTCCGGTGAGCTGAAGGTCAATCCGGAGCTGCGAGCATCTACATTTTCACACGAGAAAGAAAAAACATCTCCTGATTATTACGGGGTATATCTGGAAGATTATAAGATCAATGCGGAAGTCACTGCCCTTTCCAGAACAGCCATGATGCGCTTTCGTTTTGAAGGCGGAGAGGACAATTTCATTGTGATTGAACCCAATAGCGATGAAGGAGAAGGCTATGTGGAAGTGTTTCCGGAGAGAGGTGAGGTGGTAGGCTACAATCCTGTGCACCGGATCTATCAGGGATCAGGACAGCATGCAGGTTTCAGCGGTTATTTTGTACTTAAGTTTGATAAAAAAATTACACAGTTTGGTGTATGGAATGCGGATACTATTGTTCCGTTTGCCAGAGAAATTACCGGAAAAGGTAACCGTGAAAAGTTAGGCGCATATATCGGTTTTGGAGTCGCCGGACAAGTGGTTCAGGTAAGAATAGGAACATCGTTCACAAGTATTGAAGGAGCGAGACTGAACCTTGAAAAGGAATTAGGAACGAAGTCTTTTGAGACAGTTCAGAAGGATACCAGGAAGAGCTGGAATGAAGCACTGGGCGCTGTACAGGTTACGGGAGCGGATAAAGATAAAGTTTTGTTTTACAGTGCATTGTATCGTACAAAGTTATCTCCGCGTTTGTTCTCTGATTTCGATGGAAAGTATCCTTCATTTGCTGGTGGCACACCACTGCAAAAGGCAGACGGATTTGACTATTACTGCGATTACAGTATGTGGGACACATTCCGCGCCGCTATGCCTTTGCACCATTTGCTGGAACCGAAACATTCGGGAGATATGATGCAGTCTTTGGTGAAAAAAGCAGAACAGGGGGGATGGATGCCTATTTTCCCTTGTTGGAACCAGTATACTGCCGCTATGGTAGGCGATCATTCTGCTTCTGTTATTGCAGATGCCTATGCCAAAGGTATTCGTAATTTTGATCTGAATTCGGCCTATACTTATTTGCGTAAAAATGCATTTGAAGCCAATTCCAATCCTAAAAGTTACGAGGAAGGTAAAGGCAGGCGCGGCATGGAATCGTATCTTAAGTATGGTTATGTGCCGCTGGAAGACAGTGTTTGGCAGGCATTTCACAAGCGTGAGCAGGTGAGCCGTACTTTGGAATATGCTTACGACGATTTTGCTTTGTCTGTTTTGGCCAAAGGTTTAGGACATACAGAAGATGCGCGGATTTTGCAGCAGCATGCCATGAATTACAAGAATGTTATTGATCCTGTTACGGGTTACGCCCGTGGAAGATATGCAGACGGCAGCTGGATCAAATCTTTTGACCCATTCGCCAAACGTTCTCCGTTTATAACGGAAGGTTCGCCGGCGCAGTATACCTGGTTTGTACCTCAGGATGTAGCTGGTTTATCCAGGATTATGGGTGGAAATAAAGCATTCATCAATAAGCTGGATACGCTTTTCGAACAGGGACACTACTGGCATGGAAATGAACCGAATCATCAGATCGCTTATCTGTACGCCTATGCCGGCGAGCCATGGAAAACGCAGAAATGGGTACGCAAAATCATTTATGAAGAATACGACACCGGAATGGGCGGGTTGAGTGGAAATGAGGATGGAGGACAAATGTCGGCGTGGCTGGCTTTCAGTATGATGGGTATGTATCCGGTAGCGCCGGGTACGCCTGAATACGTGCTGGGCAGTCCGGTATTTAAAGAAATAAAACTGCAAACCGGAAAAGGAAAACAGTTTGTGATTGAAGCTAAAAATGTTTCAGACAAAGCGCCTTATGTACAGTCAGCTACACTGAATGGCAAACCTTTTACTAGAACTTACCTGTCGCATCAGGAGCTGACACAAGGCGGAAAACTGGTATTGGAAATGGGCTCAGAGCCAAACAAGAAATGGGGAGCCGATCCGAAAGACGCACCTGCTTCGCTGTCTAAATGATTTTAGGTTACACAGAGAACCATACAGTTAAGAAGAGGTTCACAGAGATTTTATTATGCTCTGTGAACCTCTTGTTTTTTCATCGCGACCGGGCGTAAGCTACTCCATATCTCAATAATATAAATCATCTCTGTGGCTCTCTGTGCACCTCTGTGTAACAAAAAACTCCGCGTAACTCCGCGCCAAACTCCCTGAAACTCCGCGTTTAAATTTCCAGGATAATCTAATTTTTTGATTCCTCCCGTCGATCTCATAATTTCACACATTGTAATGCTTCCGGTTCGCCGGGATTAACTATCATCAATATTTGTATGAAAAAATTATGGTTTTGCGCCGGGCTGGCAATGATGTCGCTGGTTGCAAATGCACAAACAAACCTTTCCCCGGAACAACTGTGGAAATTGGGAAGAGTATCGGCATCAGGTATTTCAAAAGATAAGAAATACGTGATCTATTCTGTTGGAACACCGGATCTGGAAACCAACAAAACCAACCGTAAAACCTATCGTGTACCAGTGGGAGGCGGAGCTGCTGAGGAAATTAAAAATGCAGATGAGCTTTTGGTAAATGACCGTATTTCGCCGGATGGTAAATATATTATCAGCAGTGCTCCCGTACATGAAGTGAATATCACAGGTGCGGACAAATACAAGGATCTTCCAAAATCGGATGCTTATGTGTTCACTTCGCTGAATTACAGGCATTGGGATACATGGGAGGATGGTAAATTCGACCACGTTTTTGTCGCTCCTTTGGTAAATGGCAAAGCCGGAGAAGGGAAGGATATCATGAAGGGTGAGAAATTTGATTGTCCCCAAAAACCTTTTGGCGGCGATGAAGATTTCATCTGGAGTCCGGATAGCAAAAAGGTATTGTATGTTACCAAAAAGAAATTCGGGACAGATTATGCCGTAAGTACCAATACAGATCTTTTCGAATATGATGTTGAAAATGGTAGCACTAAAAATCTGACTGAGGAAAACAAAGGCTATGATGTAGCGCCTGCTTATAACGAAAAAGGACAATTGGCATGGCTGCAAATGAAGCGCGATGGCTATGAGGCCGATAAGCAGGATTTGATAGTAAGCGATGGGAGAACAAAACTGAATCTGACACAGCAGCGCGATGATATTCACGTAGAGGGATTCAAATGGGCGGAAGATGGCCGCTCATTGTTCTTTTGGGCAGCTACTGACGGAACTGTTCAATTGTTTAAAGTAAATTATCCGGGCCTTACTAAAATGGCCGTTGTGATCACTCAGATTACGAAAGGTGATTTTGATATTGGCGGAGTTTACGGACAAGCAGGTAATTCTTTAATCGTGTCGCGGACGGATATGAATCATGCTGCTGAGCTGTATACGGTTGATATTGAAAGTGGTGCTATGAAGCAGCTGACGCATGTAAACGACGAGGTAAATGCTGGTTTGGGTGTATGCAAAACGGAAAGAAAATGGGTTGCCACTACGGATGGTAAGAAAATGTTGGTATGGGTAATTTACCCTCCGGGCTTCGATCCGTCTAAAAAATATCCTACGCTTTTGTATTGCCAGGGAGGACCACAATCCGCTTTGACGCAATTTTATTCCTATCGCTGGAATTTCCAGTTGATGGCATCACAGGGTTATATTGTGGTGGCACCAAACCGTCGCGGAATGCCAGGACACGGTACCAAGTGGAACGAGCAGGTTAGTAAGGATTGGGGTGGACAGGTCATTAAAGACTACCTGAGTGCTATTGATGCTGAGGCAAAACAGCCTTATGTAGACAAGTCAAGATTGGGTTGTGTGGGCGCGAGTTTCGGCGGTTTTTCCGTATTTGCTTTGGAAGCGCAGCACAATGGTCGTTTCAAAACATTTATCTCCCACGACGGTGTTTTCGATTTCAGAAGTATGTACGGAACTACTGATGAGATGTTTTTTGAAAACTGGGAGAAGGGTGGTAACTATTGGGATAAATCCAATACAGTGGCACAACGCTCATTCAGTCAGTCTCCGAGCAACTTTGTGGATAAATGGAATACGCCGATTTTTATCATTCAGGGTGGAAAAGACTATCGTGTCCCTATCGAACAAGGCTTGCAAGCTTTTCAGGCGGTGCAGTTGAAGGGAATCAAAAGCAAGCTGCTGTACCTTCCTGACGAAAACCATTGGGTACTGAATGCACAAAATGCGATTGTCTGGCAACGTGAATTTTTCAGTTGGCTGAAAGAAACTTTGTAATCATTACCTTCAAGTAATCAATATCAGAGGACCTGTGCATGTGTGCAGGTTCTTTTTTATAAACTTTCAATATACACCACGAGACTCATAAGATCCTGATTAATAGAGCGGATGGTAGATTGCATCTGATTGATCAGAGACGAGCGAGTCTGGAAGTCCTCCGCGCGATAGATACCACCATTCCCGAAAATAAGATCTTGTTTTTTACCGGTAGGTTCTCCGTCGAACTCAAATTCTGTCCATCTGTTTTTTATACTTTGAGAGAGGGTAATATCTCCTTTGTTACTAAACTGTTTTTCGTGGAGCATTTTCCAGACGAAGCCCGGATAATCAGTATTATTTTCCGTTCCCATCCATATTGAGCGTAACAGATTTCTTTCATGGAAGAATTCAAGCTGATGGCCTTTAGGCTTAATCGTGACCGCGCCTAAACCGGCACTGACCAAACCACCGCCTACACCAATTGCTGTTTGGGCAGCATCTCCCGAAACAATTACAGTGGCAACTGTTGTGAGCGACGCTACGATCACGGAAGCAACTGTATAGTTGCGGTTTCTCTTATCATCCAGATTTTCGAGATAAGCTCCTGCCATATCTGCCCGTTCACCTTCACAATCCAGCTCAGCTGCAATTGCCTGTAGTTCCGTTTGCGCTATCCGTATTCTTCCTGTGATGCTTTGTAACAGGGCAAGTCTCTCCAGTGAGAGGGAATCTGCTTTTCTGTCTGATCTGTTTATTAACTTTTTTACTGGTTCACTGATTCCCAATATTTTGCACATTAATTGGTCGTGCGAATTAAGCTTTGTTTCTGATAAATCGACAGAATAGGAATCATTCCATAAGTCCGCCGCTAGCTGATAGGATACGTTGGGAGTACAGTAACTGTTTTTGAGACCGATGAGCTTCGGGTTGGAAACTTTTACAGAGGTACTACAGGAAACAAACCCTACCAGAACATGCAGGCAAAGGATGCTTGGAATGAGTTTTCTTGTGTAATAAATAGAAAATTTCATATGTCTTTCCGGTCAGAATGTGTGATGAAGATAGGAACTATTCTTTTAACCTGATCAAAACAACAATGCCTGACAGGAAACCCATCAGGCATTGTTTCATGAAGAAAACGTCCGATTCGTCAAAATTTGAGTCCTATACCCACGCTTAATAACCATGGATTGATTTTGGTTTTTGCAGTAACCGTTGCGCCATCAGCAACGCTTGGTATGGTGGTTGCGGTGGCGTCTGTTTTAAGCCAGATTTTTTTTACATCCACATTCACAAACAGCTTATTGGTAATGTCGATATCTGTGCCAATCTGGGCAGCCAGACCGAATCGGTTTTTATATTCGGTTTTCGCTATTGCCGGCCCGTTTTTAACACCATAGAAAATGGTATAGTTGGCACCCGCACCTGCGTAAGGCAAAATACCCTTCGCAACAGGAATATGATAGAGGAAAGTCAGGGTAGGAGGAAGGAGCCAGACTTTACCCAGGTCTACATCACCCAGCGCTGTTCCTACTGCCTTTACGTTGTGTTCTGTGGTACCTAAAATTAAGTTTGCAGAAATGTTTTTAGCGAAAAAGTAGGTGAAATCCAGTTCCGGAATTACCGAAGTGGAGATGTCTGCCGTTCCGCCTATTGCGCTGATGGATGCGCTTTCGTCTGGAATAACTGCAGTTGCGCGCAAACGGGCACGCCATTCGCCTTTGTCCTGTGAAAAAACTGATAATGTGGAGCCAAGCACGAAGAAGGCTACAATAAATACTCTGTTCATATTGTATTAGTTTTAATTCTGACCAAAAGTATTGCCTGTAGCTTACCTGATACCGAAGCACGTTTAGGTTATGGAGTGATTGTAATCATTGCCCTATTCACAGAAAATAGCGACGTGTTTTGAAGTAGGTGAATTGTGTTTGTGACCGTTTATAAATCAAAACCGACCCCACTAAAAATCAGTGGGGTCGATTCAAAAGTATTGAAAAACAAAGGTTTATCTGGTAAAACTCTGTCCCGCAAATTTCATAACCTCCGGCAGAGCGGTTCGCCAGTACGTCCAGGTATGCCCACCGTCGCGTACCCGAAATTCATGAGGTACGGTCTTGTCAATCAATGCCGAATGAAGTGCCATATTTCCTTTAATCAGGAAATCATCGTCGCCACAATCGATATAGTATTTCACAGATTTAAGCTTTTCCAAAGGAGTGGTTTCAATAATTCTGAAAATGGAATTCCTGTACCAGTTTTCTGAAAGACGTTCCTTACCTGCTCCTTTACCAAAAAGTCCTGCGAAAAGCCCTTCCCAACGTTCGGCAGGCATAGCGGTGATATCGTCATCCGTCCAGAATGCTCCGCTTAGTGGCGCTGCTGCCGCAAAAAGTTCAGTATGTTTCAGTGCCATAATCATGGTGCCATATCCTCCCATTGACAAGCCTGCGACAGCCCTGAATTCTTTTTTAGGTCTTGCACGATAGGTCGCTTCAACGTGAGGAATCAGCTCATTGATGAAAAAATCTTCGTATTTCTGCTTGCCATCTGCATTGTTGATGTAGAAAGTTACACCGGCGTCGGGCATTACGATGATCATAGCCGGAGCGGCACTACTTTTAATGGTTTCGTCGGCAATGCGTCCTGCTTCGCCGAACTGTGTCCAGCCCGTTTCATCATCTGTATAACCGTGTAGTAAGTACAATACCGGGTAATTTCTGTTGGTTTTATCATAGTCGGAGGGAAGATAAATGCTGTATTTGATATCTTTTCCCATGGCTTTACTCTTCACGAGGAGGCTTTCTTTTATCGTGCCCTGACCGAATGTCACAAGACTGATCAGTAAAAATAGGATAGTGGTAATTTTTTTCATGTGATTTCCGGGATTTGCGAATGGTTATTTTTTCAGGGTTAAAATCGTATGATTAAACGTTAATTTTAATTGATTAACGCCCAGCTGGTTTTGTTATCATTGTGTTAAGAATGATCTTGTTTTTCATACAGTTCTGGTATATACACAAAGCATTCACCATATCTTTAGTTACCTGTTCTAATCCTTAATCCTTATGTTATTTTTATCTGGTCGGCGTATCGTTTCTTCGAAGATACATTCCCCATTTTTATCTGTGATCTCAGCCTGCATTTTGGGTTTCAGCACTACGCTGATGGCTCAGGGTAAAAAAGAAGATTATCAACGAGCTGAGATTGTGAAGCAAACGATGGACAATAAAGTCTACAATGCTCCTTCGACTGTTCAGTGGATTGATCAGGAACATAAATTCTGGTATGCCAATCCTACTCCGTCAGGGAAAAAATTCATGTTGGTAGATGTTGTCGGCAAAAGCAAGTCCACTGCCTTTGATCATGAAAAACTTGCAGTAGCATTGGCCGAAGCGAGCAAAAGTAAAGTGAAGCCGGATAGTTTGCCATTTACGGCTATTCGTTTCACAGATAAAGGGCAGGTGATTGAGTTTGAATATCTGGATGAAAACTGGAAATGTAACCTGGCTTCTTACAAAGTTGAAAAAACAGCCAAACGGCCCGATTTTCGAAGAGGACGTTACTGGGGGGACGGCACAGGTGAGGAAAATCGTACGCCCGTGACATCTCCTGATGGGAAATGGATTGCTTTTGTAAAAAGTTACAATGTGTATGTGCAGAAAGCCGATAAATCGGAGCCGGAATCCGCGCTGAGCTTTGATGGCTCAGAGGGTGAAAATTATTCAGCTGCATTGATATGGTCTCCTGATTCAAAGAAACTTGCCACATTTAAGATCCGCCCTAATAAACCGCATTTGATTTATTTCGTTGAATCGACTCCGGCAGATCAGTTTCAGCCGAAACTTCATTCACGTAATTATCTCAAACCTGGTGACGCTCTGCCACAAAAGGAAGCACATTTGTTTGTGATTGATTCACGTAAGCACGTAGCTGTGAAAACATCAATGGGACACCAATATGCTACCACCAATCCGAAATGGTGGAACGACAGTCGTGGTTTTTCTTTTGAATACAACGAAAGGGGACATCAGGCTTACAAAGTGATCGAGGTGAATGGTGAAAATGGTGAGGCAAGAGATCTGATCGCGGAATCGAGCAAAACATTTATCGATTACAGTGGTAAAAAATATCGCTACGATGTGAATGATGGGAAAGAGATTATCTGGGCTTCGGAACGCGACGGTTGGAACCATTTGTATTTGTATGACGGGTTAACGGGCAAGGTTAAAAACCAGATTACAAAAGGTAAATGGGTGATCCGTAAAGTGGTGAAAGTGGATGAAAAAGCCCGTACGATCATTTTTGAAGGCAGTGGCAAAGAGAAAGGGCAGGATCCATATTTGATTCAGTATTACAGGGTTGGGTTTGATGGAAATGGGCTAACAGCGCTTACCACTGAAAATGGCACTCATTCAGCTACGTTTTCGTCTGACTACCAATATTTTGTAGATACCTATTCAAGAATAGATCTTCCGCCTGTGACCAATCTGAAAAGTGCCGTTGACGGGAAGATCATTCAGGAAATAGAAAAAGCGGATATCAGCGCATTGACGAAGATCGGCTGGAAAGCACCCGAAGTATTTGTGTCAAAAGCGAGAGACAACGAAACTGATATTTATGGAATTATCGTACGACCGATCAATTATAACCCCAAAAAGAAATATCCGGTTATAGAATTGATTTACGCAGGACCTCATAGTTCACATGCGCCCAAAGTATTCAATTCAGATTTTCGGTATCGTTTTTTACATGAACTCGCTGAGCTGGGTTTCGTGGTGGTACAATTGGATGGAATGGGCACTTCGAACCGTTCAAAGGCATTTCATGATGTATGCTGGCAAAATATTAAAGATGCAGGGTTCCCTGACCGAATTAAATGGATTAAAGCGGCTGCGGCTAAATATCCTTATATAGATGCATCTCGTGTGGGCATTTTCGGAAACTCTGCTGGCGGACAAAATTCTGCGGCTGCTCTGCTTTTGCACCCGGATTTCTACAAAGTGGCAGTGTCTTCGTCCGGATGTCATGATAACCGTATGGATAAAATCTGGTGGAATGAGCAGTGGATGGGGTATCCTATCGGGGAGCATTATGCAGCATCTTCTAACTCGACACATGCGGCGAAACTTAAAGGGAAATTGTTGCTGATACTGGGAGAAATGGATGACAATGTAGATCCCGCATCAACGATGCAATTTATGGATGCGCTCATTAAGGCCAACAAACCATTTGACTTTCTGATGGTTCCCGGAATGGGACACTCTATGGGAGGAGATTATGGCGAACATAAACGCCGGGACTTCTTTGTGAAACATCTGCTGGGGGTAGAGCCGCCGGCTTGGGAGGGAATGAATTAATCCTCTCCGGTCTGAATTACGCACTCAGTCTGCACGGCGTTAGTGATTGGCTATTTCCGTTCAGCCCGCCTCTGGGCGTTCAGACCGGGTAAATCTCCGGTCTGAATGATTCAGTAAGTCTGGACGGCATTATTGATTGGCTATTATTTCCGTTCAGCCCGCCTTTGGGCGTTCAGACCGGGTAAATCTCCGGTCTGAACGATTCAGTAAGTCTGGACGGCATTATTGATTGGCTATTTCCGTTCAGCTCGCCTTTGGGCGTGCAGACCGAGGGTTATTCCGATAGCAAATATCTTCTCCTTATATCGTTGATCAGGAATTTCTTTTGAGCAGTGAAGCTTTCAGGATGCATGGTAGTAAACAAGGCCTGCCATTCTTCAAATCGCGCCGGATCATTTTTTTTGAAATGATCCGCATTTATTTTTTTCTGTTTCAGATATTCCTCAAACTCCATGAAAACGTTTTTTTCGCAATATATCAGTTTTAAAGAAAAGTAGTTGATAATCACTACGCCGTTTTGGACATTCCTCCCTATCTTCACACCCCGCCAAATTTTAAGTTTGGTATAAGACTTTCCGGAAAACATCTGATTGATTCGTACAATGACCATTGACCTGCGCAGCGATACAGTTACCAAACCTACCAAAGCCATGAAAGAAGCCATGTTTGAGGCGGATTTGGGTGACGATGTTTTTGGAGATGATCCGACAGTAAATGCTCTGCAGGAGAAGGCGGCGAGAATGTTTGGTATGGATGCTGCTCTGTTTTGTCCGTCCGGAACGATGACCAACCAGTTGGCGATCAGAGTACACACTAAACCAGGCAACGATGTCATTTGCGATAAAAATTCACACATTTATCTCTACGAAGGAGGAGGTATAATGCTGAATTCTTTTGCATCGGTGAAACTATTGGATGGTGACCGGGGAAGAGTTACAGCAGCTCAGGTAGCAGAAGCAATCAGCCCCGACGACGATATCCATACAACATGTACAGGGTTGATCTCCCTGGAAAATACCATGAACAAAGGGGGGGGAGCTTACTATGATATTAATGAAATCAAAAATATCAGGCAGCTTTGCTGGGACCGTAAGATACCGCTTCATCTGGATGGAGCGCGTTTGTTCAATGCTTTAGCCGAAACAGGTGAAAGTCCTGAACAATATGGTCAGTTATTTGATACGGTCAGTATTTGTCTTTCCAAAGGATTGGGATGCCCGGTCGGGTCATTGTTAATCGGTTCAGATCAGCTCATTACAAGAGCGAAGCGGTTTCGTAAAGTAATGGGTGGTGGCTGGAGGCAGGCCGGTATTCTGGCTGCGGCTGGCATTTATGCGTTGGATCACCATGTAGCCCGACTCGAAGAAGACCATTTGCGCGCAAGAGCTATTGCAAGTATATTTCGCAGCAGGCCGGAAGTAGAGGAGATATTTCAGGTGGATACAAATATTGTGATCATTCGTCTCGACGAGAATTTGTCAGAAAAAGAGTACGTGCAGCATCTTGCCGAAAAAGGAATATTTGCCGTTACTTTTGGAAAGGGACTTGTACGTTTTGTAACGCATCTGGATTTTACAGACGATCACTTATCTGAAATGCAGACGATTCTAAGTTAACCCACCTGCATAAGAAAGCGCAGGCGGGTTGAGTAAAGATTTATACTTCAGGGATAATTTCTTCGTATTCATACTCCGAATTGGGACCTTGATAAATAACCTTCATGCCCGTAATATCAGCAACATAGGTATGTATACCTGCGTCGCCAATCTCACGCAGAAAAGTGTGATAATCGATAGAGCCATCCTGAATTTTCTTAATGGCTGCTTTGACCGCTTCCAGCTCAAATGTCTCCGCAGGTTCGAATTCAGGCATGTCGGGAGGCAGAATTAGTTTTTCTCCATTGAGGGACGTATATGTCCTTTTGTGATTGCTCACTTTCACAAAATAGTTGTCCACACCAATTGCTTTAAGACTCTTAATAAGATGTGGATAAGGTTGTCCTGCTGCTCTTTTTTTAGCTGTTTCTATAATTTCTTCTGACAAAGTGATATTCTCCATGGTGTTATATGTTTATTGTGTTGGGAGCCTGTTTAATCAAATATAGGATCGTACGTGGATACAATTGCTGAATTATATCATTCTGAAAACTGATTCATGAGTTTCTCAGGGTTTTAATCGCCAATACCCAGGTATCTTTTCCACACTCGGTACAGTGCGAAGTTCCTTCCTCCAGCGATTCTGTATGACCACAAAAAGTACATGCGTAGAGCCCCTTACTGTTAATGAATTTTGTTTTTTTATTGTATAAATGTGGCAGAATAGGCAAACCCGGAACCACCTCGCTATGATCACAAAAGAATACAGAGAGCTCACCACTTGGTTCGAGGTATGCATTTCTGATTTGTCCGAGATGTTCGACGCTTTTCAGTCTTAATTCAGAAAAAAACTCATCCTGTGCCAGACTCTCTTTTTTAAACTCAGATAGGGAAAATTTGCCATTTTTGATCAGACAAACTGTGTCTCCTTCAATTAGTTTTTCAAACCACTTGCTTTTTCCCGTGAGCCAAGTTACCAGCCTGTATAGCAGGATTACCGTTGTAAAAACAACCAATGCAGGTATTAGTCCAACGTCTTCATAAAACATGGGATCTCCTGCGGCGGATCCTAAAGCAATAATAATTACAGTTTCGAAAATTGAAAGCTGCTTCACCCCACGTTTGCCGGTTGCTCTAAGGGCAATCAGAACGATCGTAAACATCACCGCAGACCGGAATGCAACTTCAAAAACGAAGACCGCCGGAAGCTTGTTAAAAAGTAGTCTTTCCCATTCAAAAATGTCGTGCATGGCACTGGTACATAAAAGCCCGTAATTCTTAAAAAAAAATGTTACCCGGCTTTGGTAAGTGGGGTAACATTTTCGAGGTATTTAGTCTATGCGAAGTGTTTTGTATTAAGTTTTATAAGTCATCAATTAGTGTGCCTGATCATCATCAGAGTGGACAATCAATGAGCTCCGTGTATCCAGTTTTTTGATCATCTCGTTGGACATGGCATCTGCATAAACGCCGTAGCTGCTCACCAATGTGCCTTTTAGCCCATCACCTGATTCAATAGCGTATAAAATAGAAGTATCCGATGGATTGGACATGCCTTCAAATCTGAAAAACTCCACTATATTAAAATCTTCCGGTGACAAGGTCAATCGTATCCCATCATCCTTATGCAACTCCAGTGCGTGAGCCGTTAAATTAAAATCATAGGTATATCCTCTTTCTTTCAGGTCTTCCAGTCTCTCGATCAGTGTATCCGGCTCATTAGTATCCTGGTGTTCGGGATTACTATTTTTTTCCTGCGACATATCATTTTCATGTAAGTTCATAGCCGTATATTTTAAAGGTTTCGGGTAAGAGCAATACATAATTACTTTGCTCTTTGCCTCTCATGTTTTAAAAAACTATGCCGTTGCAAAAAGTAGTTTCGGTATGCTTAAATCATACAGATGATCTGTCCGGTCAAATAGGAGTGTAAATCTCAATATGTTACTTTTTCCCGGGATTTCCGGCTTTAGAAAGGCTGATTCTGAGGGGTAAATACACATGTGTCCGCCCGATTTCTTCCACTTTTTTTAGATCTGAACAGTATGATTTAGTAAGCACATATGAGGTGATTTAACCTCAAAATGTCAAAAAATGAGGAGGTCAAAGTAATTCTATCTGTTGGGACGATATACAAAGAAGGTTGAGTTATAGGCTGCATAGCATCCCAGTCCCCCGGTAATGTTAGAGTAGATCAGCGCGGGCTCTGAAAAAGGGTTGTCGGTATTGCGTAGCTGTAGGGATCGGTGATATTTGAAATAGTCCTCATCCGTATGATCCACCTGAAATGTCAATGAAATAATTCTGCTACGGGGATACAAAGTGTGGAGAGTACCATCCGGAAGCGAGTAAACAAACGGGGCAGGTAGGTTGAATCTGCCGATTGGAGAATTAAAAATTTCACCATCGCGATTGACGTCGTTCTGGAAATCGTTCCTGACAGCGTCCCGGTCCCAGTCTACATTGAAGCGATTTCTGACACGACGTTCCTTATAATTTTCAGGATTTGTTCCTTCAAGAATTGTATACTCCAGTTCGAGAAATGCTCTTGCCCGATAAAAATTGGTCGCTCCCTTGATATCTTCCCATGTCATTTTTACGGTGATGGCTGTATCAGGATGATAGGAATTGGAAGAGAACACGGTGTCAATATCGTGGGTTTTGATCACAACATTTCCAATTGGTACTGTACAGCTCGACTTCACACTTCTTGTTCCGTCGCTCACCAGTAACTGATATGTTTTACCTGCTGAGATAGTCATCCGTGAGCGATCAATACTGTAGGATGAGCCTGTGGAATCGTACGTCATGCTTACCTCCTTCGTTCCATCAGAAATTTTTACCGATGCATTTTTAATGATGTTCATGTTCACGCTCGACTCCCCAAACAGTGGAATCGACTCAGTTACGACAACGGTAATTCTATTGTTTTGCGGGGAAATAAATGACTGCACAACCAGCTTTGACTCGATATCAGGTAGTTTGTCGGGGCTTACGTCTGTCACCAGCGACTCGCACGCAGAGAGCAGTAGTACAAAAAGCAGTATGAATAGGTGATGATTTTTCATAAGCCAAAGCTTCAGAATTTGAAATTATAGCTGAAAGAAGGAAGGAACGGAAATAACGAATAGCGCTTAAGCGTGTTGCTTACTGTGGTATTGTTATTACTGTTCGTTTTTGTCTCCTCTGATATATCGTAAAAAAAAGGATTACGCCTGTTATACACATTGTAGATACCAAATTCCCAGGTGCGTTCATGCCTTCTTTTCTTCTTGCGCAGCTGTATAGCTATATCCATACGATGAAATGGCTCAGCTCGGAAACTGTTTTTTTCGCCATATTCACTCACTCTGGCGCCATACCAGGAAGTGTAAACCTTCCCATTGTTGGCCACTGAATAGAAATTGTCACTTACTCCTGTAAACCGGGCAACCGGTAGCGTAAGCGCATTTCCAGTTCCGTATACCCAGGTTGCAGACAAGGTAATGCGTTTGGTTAGTTCGTAAATTCCAACCACAGAGAGATCGTGCCGACGATCATAGCGGGGATAGAAAGTTTTTCCGAAGTTCAGCTCGGGAAACTGCCATTTAGTCCACGACAGGGTGTAACCAATCCAACCCGACAGTTTGCCGGCCTTTTTTTGCAGTAATAACTCTGTCCCGTACGACCATCCGCGCCCGGCAGTAATATTATCCTCCCAGCTGAGTTCATTGGCATTTTCTCCGGTAATACTCAAAAACGAAGAGCCTTCTTTGTAATTGATGATGTTATCCATCACTTTATAATAACCTTCCAGTGTGAGTGTAAGGGCTGGTTTTGTAATATCTTTTGCAAATCCAGCAGCAATTTGTCGTGAGTGCTGCGGTTTCACTTTATCCGTGGTTGGTACCCACAGGTCGGTAGGTAAGCCCAGTCCTGTATTGGAAAGTAAATGTACATACTGGTTCATTTGTGCATACGAAGCTTTGAAGGAGAAATCGCGCGCAAGACGTAAGGCTGCCGAAAAACGTGGTTCGGGCAGTACATAGTTTTTAGTTTTGGTTTGAAATGAGCTGAGCCTGAAGCCGGCATTCATTTTCAGTGCATCAAGTGCCTGCCAGGTGTCTTCAATGTAAACCCCGCTTTCGATTGTGTTTACAGCTTCCACAGAAGTCTCTATGGGGTTGCCAATAAAAGATCCTTCAACGGCCAGAGCAGAAGGTATAAATCTGTGAAATGTGGCTTGTGCACCGAATTTGACGGTATGTTTCGGAGAAGGGAAATAATCAAAGTCTGTTTTAATGCCCAGGTCACGGATTCGGGAAGTATACTGAAGACTGAACTCATCATTTCCGCCGTCTTCGTTTGAATAGCTGTTTACTCCGAAATTGAAATTGCTGAAAATAAACGATGTATTGACAAAGAGCTTTTGATTGAGCAGGTGATTCCATCTGAGCGTAGCAGTCGCATTTCCCCAGTCCAGCCCCGCTTTGGATTTTGATGTGGAGCTGGTTTCATCGGCATAAAACTTATCTCTCCCAAAGTAGCCACTGATGTAAAGCTTGTCTTTATAGCTGAGATCATAGTTCATCTTGGCATTCAGATCATAAAAATAGTAACCTGGCCGTACCTGACTGTCGTCTCCACGCTGTTGTTGTGCAATGAGTGGTTTTGCGAGTAAGTCAATATAGGTCCGTCTGCCTGAAATCAGGAAAGAAGATTTTTTGGAAACAGGCCCTTCCAGTGTAAGTCGGGAAGAAATGAGTCCGATTCCCCCTTCGCCATGAAGCTTATCCTTCGCACCTTCTTTCATATTCATCTCCAGCACAGAAGACAATCTTCCTCCGAATCGGGCAGGAAAGCCACCTTTGGTCAATTCCACACTTTTGAGTGCATCACTATTGAAAATGGAGAAAAAGCCAAAAAGGTGATTGGCATTGTAAACAACAGCATCGTCGAGGATAATGAGGTTTTGATCCGGACCACCGCCTCGTACGTAGAGACCAGTTTGTCCTTCGGTTCCTTTTTGTACACCTGGCATGAGTTGCAGTACTTTCAATACGTCCTTTTCACCAAAAAATGCCGGTACTTTTTTGATCTGGGATATCGGTATTTCAATCTGGCTCATCTGAGCACTCCTGCTTACATAGTCCTCCTCCCTACGTGCAGAAACTGTAACTTCGTCAAGCTGGGTAACCGCTGGCAGAAAGACATCAATCTGTTTATTTTTATCCAGTATGATACGCTTTTCCACCCGATCATATCCGACAAAGGAAAAGGAAATGGTGACAGAATCTGATTTGGGGATCGTAAGTGAGTAAAATCCGTAGGTATTGGTAACAGCTCCGAACGGAGTGTCGGGAATGAAAACATTCACACCTGGCAATTGTTCTTCACTACCTGCTTCTTTCACATAGCCGCTGATGGTAACACGATCCTGCCCGGAAACGCAAAGTGACAACAACAGAAGAAACAAGGTAAAAACCAGATGCATACGAAGCTTGTTACTTATAGTTCACTAACGATAGAGGGAGGGGGTAAGTATGGACTAAATATACGAGTCGTAGTGAGAAAATGATCAGTTTTTATAAAAACAATCTGAGCGGCACATTTCATGCCACTCAGATGCTCTCTTTTATTCGTCGAGCCCCCGGTTTTTAAGCAGGTAACTAACTTCCGGCTCTCTTCCTCTGAAAGCTTTGTACAAAGTCATGGGATCCTCTGTATCACCCTTTTCCAGGATATTTTTACGGAATGAGGTGGCAGTTTCCTGATCGAAAATATTTCCTTTTTCCAGAAAAGCGGCAAAGCCGTCGCTGTCCAGCACTTCGGACCATATGTAGCTGTAATAACCTGCTGAATAGCCTCCTGAAAAAATATGCTGGAAATAGGTGCTCCTGTAACGTGGGGCGATCTGGCTGATCAGTCCTATTTTTTCCATTTGCTCTTTCTCGAACACATCCGGTTGCACAGTCTCGCCTGACTTAAGTGTATGGTAACTCATATCCAGCAGAGAAGCTGCTAGGTATTCTACTGTACCGAATCCCTGATTGAATTTCGAGGCTTCCTTCATTTTCGTTACGAGTTCTGCTGGAATAATCTCTCCGGATTGGAAATGTTTGGCATATAACTTTAAGGCATCAGGCTCAAACGCCCAGTGCTCCATAATTTGCGATGGTAACTCCACAAAATCGCGAGGTACAGCCGTACCCGCCTGAGATTCATAGGTGACGTTTGAAAGTAATCCGTGTAATGCATGCCCAAACTCGTGGAAGAAGGTTTCCACCTCGTCCGGAGTGAGTAGCACCGGTTGCGAATCTACTGGTTTCGGGAAGTTACATACAATGGAAATGACAGGTGATATTCTTTGACCATCCTGGCTGGATTGTCTGCGGTAGGAGGTCATCCAGGCTCCTCCTCTTTTTGATTTTCTGGTGAAATAATCAAGGTACAAAACACCGGTATGCGAACCGTCCCCTTCTTTTACTTCATAACCGACAACATCCTCGTGATAAGCCGGAATATCGGTAATCGCAGAGAAAGTAATGCCATACAGTTTTTGAGCTACTGCGAAAATACCATCTCGGACATTCTCCAATTTGAAGTAAGGCTTCAGTGCTTCTGAATCATAGTTGTATTTGGCTTTACGTACTTTGTCGGCATAGTAAAACCAGTCCCATGCTTGCAAAGTGCTGTTTCCTCCCTCACTATTCATCAATACTTCCATTTCAGATTGCTCGCGTTTGGCAATAGGCAGGGCAGCTTCCCATAGTTGATCCAACAGCTCATATACCCGTTGCGGATTTTTAGCCATACTGTTTTCCAATACATAATCAGCATGAGATGTGTAACCCAGAAGTGCTGCTCTTTCCGCACGAAGCGTTACAATTTTTTGTACAATACTGTTGTTGTCCGACTCATCGCCCTGATTGGCTCGGTTTATATATGCCTTGTAAATCTGTTCGCGAAGTGTGCGATTTTCTGCAAATTCAAGAAACGGCATGACACTTGGATTGTGTAAAGTAAAACGCCATTTACCCTCGTGTCCATTGTCTTTCGCCGACTGGCTTGCAGATGAAATTAATGAAGCAGGAAGCCCGGTCAAATCCGCTTTATTGTCAATAATCAGTTCATAGCGGTTCGTTTCAGCAAGCAGATTTTGGCCGAATTTTACAGTAGCTATAGAAAGTTGCTGGTTGATTTCCCGCATCCGAAGTTGTTGCTCTTCATCAAGATTGGCACCACTTCTGATAAATGATTTGTAGGTATCGTCAAGCAAGCGTTTTTGTTCACCGGTCAATGCGTGCTGATCCTGTTGGTCGAACACTGTTTTGACACGATGAAACAAATCCTGATTCATGTAAATATCGTCGCCGTGTTGGGAAAGACGAGGGGCTATTTCCTGAGCGATTTGCTCGATATCAGGTGATGTATTGGCGGAATTAAGATTGAAAAAAACACTGCAAATTCTGTTTAGCAATGCTCCGGCATTTTCCAGAGGAATAATTGTGTTTTCGAAAACCGGGGCGGAGCGTTGCAGATAAATCGCAGCAATGCGATCACTTTGTTCTTTCATGCCTTTTTCAAATGCCGGCATAAAATGTTCCGTCCGGATTTTATCAAATGGAGGAACCTGAAAGGGTGTTTCAGCGAATGGACTAAGAAGCGGGTTTTTAGTGTTGTTATCAGGTGATGTCATGCTGATATATAGTAATTGATTCTTTACTGCTCATCAAACAGATGAGGATTTTAAGAACGCAATTTAATGATTGAAAGGTCAGTTGCAATCCGAAAGTTTGCAGGCGAAGTATTGTTCAACCCTTACTGGGTTGCAGTTGCACTATGAGTTTGTGACTCCCCGGGTTTCACCCGGCGTTATGCAAGTTGAATCCCGCCGGGATTCTGTTATTGGCAGGAATGTTTGTCTTGAATGAAATCTTCGTCACTTCACTGGGTTTTGTCCGGCGCCATGAAGCTTGAAAATTAGCTGGAATTTTGTCGTTGGGCAGTTGTGCGAAGCGTATGGGTTTCTCGCGGAAGGATCTCGGAGAGATCAAATATGAATAGCCCCGGATGAAGTCCGGGGCTATTGGCGACAAAGATTTCCCAACTCCGGAGGAATTGAACAGGCTATATAAAGTTTTTGGAAAATAGAGCTTTTAACTACTTCACTCCCTTTACCTTCATTTTTAGGCCATACACCGCTGTTTCAGCAGTGATAAAAAGCAGATCATTGTTTTTTCCACCGAAACACAGATTGGCTGTCCAGCCTTTATGTATCGGGAAGTGCGCGATTTTCTCTCCGGTTTTATCAAAAACTGTCACACCGTCTCCGGTAAGGTACAGGTTGCCTTCTTCATCCAGTATCATTCCATCCGATCCTTTTTCAACAAAAAGCTTTTTGTTTGTCAGTGTGCCGTCTTTTTCGATGTCAAATACATAGGTTTTGTTTCCGCCAATATCCGCCACAAAAAGTTTCTTTCCGTCTTTCGTGCCGATAATTCCGTTGGGCTTTTTGAAGGTATCATCAACCCTGATCAGCGTTTTGCCGTCGGGTTGCAGGTAGTAGACATGTTCGCCGTCCTGCTGCATGGCCGGATCGCGCTTCCAGTAATCACGTTTATATAATGGATCAGTCAGGTAGATACCGCCTTTCGGATCAATCCAGAGGTCGTTCGGGCCGTTCAGTAGCTTATTGCCGAATTTGGTAACAAGCACCGTTGGTTTTCCTTTTTTATCAAATGACCATACCTGATTTTCCTCATCGGCACAGGTAACCAGATTTCCTTTTTTATCAAAATACATACCGTTGGATCTCCCCGCCTGATCGGAAAAAGTGCTGAATTTGCCGGTCTCGGCGTCCCAGCGGATGATCTTGTTGTTAGGCTGATCTGTAAAAAATACATTGCCGTTTTTATCGGCTACAGGACCTTCTGTAAATTTATACCCGTCACCCAGTTTTTCAACTTCGGCTCCCGGCGCTACAATTGATTTTGAATCCATAATTTGTGCAGACAGTAATACAGGTAAAAGCAGTGTTGCTGTAAGTATTGAAAAAGTTCTTCCGATTTTTTTCATTTGTTTAAACTGAGTTGTGTTCGTGGTAAAAAGCTTGCCAAAGGTATACTTTTACTTGTCTGCCGGATATAGTAGAGGTAACGTAGGTCAGGAAATACCATATCCGTCACCCTTCTTTTCTTCCAGGGATTTGCGCAGCTCTTCGTTGTCTCCGGCATCAATGATAATGGCTTTTACGCCCGTTACCTTAATACCGTATTGGGTTAGCGTAGCAGTTTTTTTGATGTTATTGGTGAGCATGCGGATTGAGGCAACCCCAAGATCATTCAGAATTTCAGCTGCCTTGGTATAGTCACGCGCATCCTTCACGAAACCTGCCGCTTCATAGGCATCGTCCTGTGTCATACCTGCTTTTTTGAACTCCTTACTTTTTAGTAAAGCAAAGTGGCCGTTGGCTTTTCCCTCCTGATCCAGCCAAATCACGATACCTTTTCCCTGTTCCTGTATAAGTTGCTGAGAAATAGCCATCTGTTCCCGGCAATCGCATTCTATGCTGTTGAAATGATGCCCGAAAATACAAGACGAGTGTACCCTGCAAAGGACATCTTCTTCTCCTTCTACATTACCCATTACAAGGGCAAAACTTTCTGTCTGGCCATCGTAATACATCACCTCTTTAAATTCCCCGTAAAGTGTTTTTAGTGATCCTTCTGCAAGCTTAATAATCATGGTGTGTCGTTATATCTTTTAAAAAATTTTGTGATCGGCCTAACCTGCTCCAACTGGTGACCAAGGCACTGCGAATTTGTATGTCGAAAGCAAATGGTGTTCAATGTGAACGTTCATCACATGGGTTGTATTCTATAAATGAAATGGCTTATCCTTTTATGTGAAGATGACTGTGTGTCTGATTAGTGTATGCGCACCGTGAATCAGGCAGTTAGTTTTTGCAAAGCTGCTTCAATGGAATCAACAAAATTGATGTGTCCCTGTTTATTGCTTTCAAAAATAAAATCGCGGATGCTTTTACTCTGATAGGGCGCGAAATCCCCAACAATCGCCAGGCGCATCCGATAGTTGGAAAATTTCTGGAGAATTTCTCCGGCAATACCTGTTTTCAGATCAAAGAAGATGGGGGTGATATTCTTCTCATGCAGAATGATTGCGTCGAAGTTCTGATAGTAGAGGTTTCCCATTAAGTCCAGACCGGTTTCGGCATCAGATATAACAATTTCATCTGCTACTACCTCAGCGATCCGCATTCCATTTACAGCGTGTGATTGAATTTGCATGTGTTTGTGGTTTAGTTAAATTACAAACAACCTATCATTGCAAAAGTTCGCGCACCAGGGTATCATGTTCCGTAAGCATGTCTGAAACTGTTTCTCCGTCTTTGTTCGGTATCGTTTTATCAGCACCATGGGCGAGCAGAAGTTTGATGCACGCTCCATAGTCGGATAGTCGAGCCGGATCGCCGAATTTTGAGCCGCGTACAGCCCAGAACAGGGGAGTGGCTTTGAAATCGATACATAATTGATTGACTTCCGAACCGGCTGAAAGTAAAGTTTTTACAACAACAGGACGACCGCACCAGGAAGCCCAATGCAAAGCGGTGCCACCATGTGTACCCTGATGGTTAATCACTGCCCCGTTTCGGATATACAGCATCGCAACTTCATCAGCATGGAGACTGGATGCTGCAACGAGCGGCGAGTCTTGTCCCGCGGATACACCAAAGCCATTTACGTCGGCACCATGAGAAAGAAACAATTGAGCAATGTGGACAGCTTCTTCATCGGTATAGGTTCCGGAAAAGACACCGTCACAAATGCGGTGCAGCGGATGTGCTTTAGTGGTATTTTGGTTGTCGAAAGGAAGACCTTCATTTGCCAGGCCCGGATTTGCTTTGAGTGCTGCTCCAATGCCTGCCAGGTCGGCTTGGTCGATCAGGTGTTTGATATTCATATTCATCGCTTTAAACCCTGAATGTACAAAATGTGATACTAATCTTTTACTTTGGACAGGTTTATCATTTGATCAATGCGCGCTTTTTGTCTGAAGTGGTGCCGGAAATGCATTTCTGCAAATTGAAACCATTGTAAAGAATTGAAGTATCCTAAACCGGGATGTTTTGTTTTTGAATGCGGAGCATGGGCTATTATCCGGGGATAAAAATTATTGTATTGCTCTTTCAGATTTTGCATCGCATGTTGTATCCGGGCTTTGTTTGTCGGTTGAGGAAGCAAATGATTGGAGGAAGCGCCGACTATTATTTGGTCAGGAAAGTCATTGTTCGCAAAAAGTTGTTTGCCAAATTCCGTGGGTTCCAGTTCTGCGTTTTCATACGTATGTAAACACTCGCTAATCTGTTCTAAGTAAAAGCCGGCATCTGTGATAAGATGGATATACAATTGTCCTATTGACCAGCCTTGTTCGGGTTTGAAAGTCAGGTCACTTTCTGAATACTTACGAAGAGCAATGAGCCATGTGTCAATAGTGCGGTTGAAGTTTTCAAGCAGAAGAAGGTTGTGGCTCATGTTGATGGATATCAATTTTGATGCTTACCGATCTATATATGTGTAGCAGGTGAAGATTAGGTAAATCTTGGACATTATTTGCCGCAAATTTGCGGCGAATAGATGGTGTATTCGATGCATCAAACCCGTAATGGAGTTACGGATGCCAATTTCTCAGTCCAGACCGAGGGTTCGTCTACGGTAAATTTTTCAACCAGTCCATTAGAAGTCGTAACCGCCAGGCCATTATTTAGTAGACCCAGTTTCTTATAACTGAACACACTCTCGATATCTGTCAGAGGGATGGATAGTTCATGAGGCTGAATGTTGAGTCTGTGAGATTTGAAGACAAGCCTTTTGTCGGTGAGTACCAATTTGCCACCAACAGCTTCAATACCTTTCAGATGGGTGCCAAAGGATTGTAATACCATTAACTCATTATTGTCCAATTCAATTTTTGGACCTTGCTCCTGCGGGCTTTTGGTTTTGATAAAACGAGCAGTCAGAAAATAGAAGAGCCAGGAAATGATTCCTGAGATTAGCATACGCCTCAAAGATGATAAGAGTGAATCTTCATCTATAATACCTGCTTGGATCATACTCTCGATAAATGAGAACAGCCCCATAAATACACCGAAGAAAATAGCTGTGTTTTTCTGGCTTCTTGTCATATGTAATAAATGTGTCTTGTAGTAGTAGGGTTGGTGTATGGTGGTAGGAAAAATCAGCCGGGCTTCACAATTTGTATTTCAGGATTAATCCTCAACAAGTTTGTGATGACCTCATCATTATTTTCCGGTGAGATGTAAATTTTGTCGAACCGGTTATATCTGATTGTTAGTCCATTTGGTGAAAGTGCCGGTTTTAATCCGCTCCACATAGTCTTCCCCTTTGTGATTTCCCTGATATTCGATATTTTGATCTTTCCTTTTATAAATCCTGAGTAATAGTATAATTCGTCCTCGGTGATTTTATAAGAGGTATCAAAATAGATCCATAAAATTTGAATTAAAATACCCAAAAGAGGTAGTAGAATGGCCGGACGTTCAAAGAATGTTTGCGGATCTAGTAAGAAAATAATGATGGGAAGGGCGATCGCCACCAATAATAAGTAGTTGATAAATCCTCTTCTGGCAGACTTATATTTTTTCATTTTCATTAGATTTGATTGGTATCTAAGTGGCCTGCCCCGGCAATTAAACAGAAATTTGAAAAGCGAGCAGTTAGTAATTTCAGAGACGCTGATATCCAGTGATCACTCTACAATCTACTGTTTTTTGAGAAGGATTCAAACTGGTAATCAGAAATGAATGTTTTCTTGTAACTGAAAGATTATATCCAATTTTATTTTTTCACTTTCTTCTTCGCTACTACTGCCATAGCATTGTAATCCAGACAAAGATTCAACCAGAATGCAAAATCAGTATGGGTGCGGTAACCAATCGGATCGACATAACAATAGCCGGGTAGTTCTTTCCCCTTCATGATCATCGGTACATATCCGGGCTTTTCAGCAAGCTGTTCGGTTAGTTCAGGATCGAAACGGCACATCAACTGGTCGTCGCCCACGTTGATACACATTTTGTGATTGACCATAAACGCCAATCCGCCAAACATTTTCTTTTCTTCTATCAGATATTCCTCTCTTTGGCTCAGATAGTCGCGTACGCGGTCGGCTAGTTCGTGGTTGTAGGGCATAGGGGTAGAGGCTTAGGGCATGGGGAATAGGGATATGGGCTGAATGATGTTGAAAATAGGTTTCGGTAAGGTTCGGGTGTCACAATAAGATTTTAGTATCCAAATTCTTATTGTAAGTCCGGCTTTCCAATAATTCCATTCTTATTCGCCTTCACTCAAAAACGCCGGATTAAAGACAGCTTCCCAAAGATGTCCGTCAGGATCCTGAAAATAGCCTGCATACCCACCATAGAAAGTATCGGCAGCAGGTTTGATAAGCCTCGCACCCGCTCTTTGCGCCAACTCCATCACAGTATCAACTTCCTCTTTGCTATCCACATTATGTCCCAAAGTGAATTCCAGAGTAGAAGGATTTTGAGGAGCAAGACCGGTATCATGTGCGATACTATCCTTGGGCCAAAGTGCTAATTTCAGACCATTGTGAAGATCAAAAAAGGCAACTGCACCGTATTCGAATTCTGTTCCAATGATACCTTCCGTGGAAAAACCTAGCCCATCCCTGTAAAATTCCACCGACTTTTCCAGATCTGTTACTCCCAATGTTAATACTGAAATTTTTGGTTTCATGTGTTTTTGTTGTTGGTTGATTTAGGAGAGAAATAGTTGTGCCAAGAGATGTTAGTAGCTGGAAATGAGATAAAATACTGATAAGTGTGATTTGAGTATATGGTCCTAATAAGTCCAGCTTTTAGTTACAGATAATTTTAACCTCTGACGGGCAAGACTGTCAAGCTGCTTACTATTAAATAGCTCCAAAAGATAACCTAGCGGTCTTTTCCCTTGTGCACCTTCTGCTCTTTGTTCTCCCTGTGCAGAGTCAAGTTTCATTGCATGGTTATCAGCCGTAGTCAGACTGTCAATCAGTAAATAGTCATTCTCATTCAGGATTTGTTCTGTAAATCCACTGTGATCAGACTCAAGAATTTCCTGTATTGCCGGAGAGTTATTATAACCTTTTTTTAGTAGCTCCCGGAGGTATGTCAGTTTAAATTGGGTAATGTATGTGGATTTGTAATCGGCTTTCAAAGACCTTGTTCTTTGCATGCTCTTACATCTTGTCAATGTCCATAGCAAGCAGAGACAAATAAGAATGGTTAATATTTTCTTTACCGCCATGCAGTCTGTAAAGATCAAAACCTGAATTTTCATTTCAAAGCAATGGTTTTGGCTGGTAACCGTAATATTTCGTAAATCATGTTTTGTCACGTAACCGGTGGCTCACCTCTTCCCTTTCAAAAACTGGTAAGAACGGTGCCCCGCCAACGCAACATCCAGTTTTTCGAGCAGACCATCATTTTTGAAAGCGTACCAGTTGTTTTTGAGCAGGTACAGGCTTACGAAGGATGCGGGGTGGGTGAGGATAAAGGTTTTGGTTTTTTCCAGGAGTACGTTGTATTCTACTGTTTTCTGTTCAATCCAGTAATTTAGACTATCCGTTTTGCCGGTTTTGCGGGCTTTGTTTTCTGCTGAGGTGTAGGTTTTGAATAGCTGGTCGTAGGGCTTCTGTACGGTTTCCTGGAAAAGCTGCCAATCGGGATTACTTCTGAATTGGGTAACGATGGACCTCGATACATCCAGCGTATCCAGATAAATGTGCGTGCCGGGTTCCAGAAAGAAAAACAGTGCTCCTTTCATTTGGGATACATTCAGCTGGTATAGGTCAGGAACGAGGTCGCCGGCTAGTTGCAGATTCACTTGGCCGCTGGTTAGTTTTACGGAATGGACGGTCGCCGCGAAGCCCTTTTCTCTTGTGAGTAATATCGCTTTTCGCCCTCTGAGTGAAGTTGGTGCGGATATATCAATCGTTACGATTTGGGCGAAAACCGAATTTAAACATACTATAAGCAGCAAAACCGGGAGTGTTGTTCGTAACCAATGATGCCACATACTATCTGGACTTCATTTTCAGGACCTCTTCCAACGTCAGCACTCTGTAATCCACCTGCAGGCGCTTGGCATTTTCTTCCACCGTGAGCTCAAAACCGGCTTCTTTTCTGCGCTGGTTCACATTGGCAGGATCCGAAACAGGCCAGATGATAAATGCCTGCTCTGCCTTGCCGGTCTGCTTATTTTTCGTGCTGAAGCTAATGGCTTGCGTGCCATATACCTGCTCCTTTTCGGATTGCACCAGCCAGCGGTCGAGCATCATGGCATATTGGCGAAATGGAAGTTGCTTTTCCTTCGCTGCTTTTTCTACAATCGGGATATACTGGTCAATTTTTTCTGAATGCTGGATGACATAAAAAACCGCTTCGTCGGTAGGGGAGCCTACCATTGAAGTGCCGGGATAGCCATATTGCTTTATAATTTCTTCCACCCGTTGCAGGTTCGATTCGTTCACTTCATTTTGCAAATCCCACAAATGGCTGGTCAGGTTTTCACGGTCGACCTGGTAATGTTTTGCCAAAGAGTCTGCTTTCTGAGGTTTCTGAGCGAGATGCATCAGTTCACGAAACTTTTGATCCATTACATAGATACTGTCGAGCTCCTTTTGCAAAGAGACATTGATATTTTGTCCGGAAGAATAAACACTGACCAGCAGGCCAACGCACAGTAGCGCAGCAAATCTCATAAGCAGATAGAAGGTGTTATTTATTGATAAAAATTTTAGCACCGTTTTTACGAATTGACTCATATACGGCGTCAATCACGACCATATCTTTCAGCCCCTCATGACCTGTAACGTTGGGATCTGGCTTGTTATTGAGAATACAATCCGCAATTCCATCCATCTGATTGGCCTGGTGGTTTACGTCCGGCGCTTCGAGTTTTCCCTTATGCGTAGTACCGCGTATAGGTCCGTAACCAAAAGCAGGATTTACTTCCGCCCAACCTTTTTCACCCATCAATTTAAGGCCCTCAACATGGTTGAAGTTGTAGGTACAGCCACAGTTGGCAATGATGCCACTAGGAAAACCCAGCTGGAATGTGATGGTTTCGTCCACCTCTTTAAATTTAACCGGGTCGGTTTTACTTTCCTGCGCCGTCACCCAAATCGGCTCCTCGCCCGTGCAATAGCGTGCTCCGTTCAGGGAATATACGCCCACGTCCATCATAGCGCCTCCACCCGCCAGCGATTTTTTGAGTCGCCATTGCGTAGGATCGCCAATTTTAAAGCCAGCGTAATTATTTACATGCATGATCTTGCCGAATTCCCCGGCTTCACGCATACGGATGAGTTCCAGGGTATGTGGTTCAAAATGCAGTCGGTAGCCGATATAAAATTTGACATTTGCTTTTTCGCAGGCAGCGATCATCTCGCGGGCTTGTTTGGCATTGTCGGCAACAGGTTTTTCGCATATCACATGTTTGCCTGCCGCGGCGATTTGCAATACATGTTTGTGATGGAGTGAGTTAGGGGTGATCACATATACCAGATCAATGTCCGGGTTGTTTTTAATCTGTGATACCGTCTCGTAATTGTAGGTGTTTTTGTCCGGTATGTCGTATTGCTTTTTCCATGTTTCGATTTTGGATGGGGTACCGGAAATCACGCCTACGATTTTAGCCATTTTACATTCCTGCATTCCTTTTGCGACGATGTTGGCGTATCCACCCAGACCCATGATGGCCACGCGAAGCTGTTTGTCCTGCCTGTTGGAAGTAAGCTCGTTAGCAATAGCGGGAAAAGCAGAGAGCGCTGCGGCACCCAAACCTAAGGATACTTTCTGAAGAAAATCGCGACGGGAATGCATAGTATGATGGTTAGATGAAATGGAAGTCTGATTGATTTTACACCATAAAGGGGAATTGAAGTGAAATCTCCTTTGTGGCTACAAAATTGCAGGTTAAAATAACATACCAGGGGAAAATTAAGGAGGCTCTATCGGAGCCAGGGAAGAGTTCGTAAAGTGAAGGATTGGTCAATGAAGATTGATTCTCATATGTATTTCGGTGCGCTGCACCTATTATTTATAACGTATATTGCTTTTCTACAAATATTGCGGCGCTCTGCGCCTTTTCTTTAAGGTCGGTTACGAAGTGAAATTCCGGAAGGTCACACAACTGCCTTTTTTGAGGTGAGACTTCTTAGGTGCAGAGCACCGAAATAAAAAAGCTCCTCCTTTCAGAAGAGCTTTTCTATTCTATACTTTTCGGATTGCTTATTTGACCGAAAGCGTTCTTTCAGTTTCCTGAGAAGATACTTCGAAAGATTTACTTGTTGTTTCGCCCTGGCTTGTTACTTCGATCTGGTAGGTGCCGGATTTCAGCTCATCCACATTCAAAGTACGTCCAAATTTCAGGTTTTTCTTACCTACGGTTTCCTGATAAACTACGTCGCCTTTTTCATTTTTGAGCAGAAGCGTAGTGTTGGCATCCACATTGGCTTTTTCTACCAGTACATTAATTTTCCCACCTTTGGTCGCATAAATGCCTGTAGCGAATCCGGTAGCTTTTTTGGTTTCTTTGTCTTCTGCGTTGGCAGTGAAGGCAGTAGCAATAAGAGCAAGGGCAACAGCGAAGGTTTTGAATGTAGTTTTCATGGCTTTGTATATTTAATATTTTCTGATTGTTTGTGCTAATTGAACAGTACAAATATAGCGGCTATATAAGGTACTATGTAATACAAAGTACATGAATGGTAGGGTTGCTGGGATGGATGGCGGGATAGTGGTTTGGAGAATCAGGGTAGTTAAAACAGGGCCTTAAGTTTCAGGTTTAATTCAGCTAATTCGATATAAGAAAGTTTACCAAGTAACCCTCTTACAAGACTTCTGTCAAGTGTAGCTATTTTATTAGTCCTGACTAGTGAAACTTTCTTTAAGCCATTTGTGGTATTGGGAGATAGCAAAATATCTGTAGCCTCCTGCCAGCCTGTTTGTGAGGTTATAAAACAAGCAGTTATGTCTAATGCAGTTTCCGTTAGAATAATAGCCGGACGAAGCTTGCTGCCACTCAAATCTGTGAATGGAAATGACAGGAGGACAATATCGCCCTTAGCCATTATATACTTCCTTTAAATCATCACTCGAATAGACTTCTTCCTCTTCGTGCAAAAACTGGAAGGATGCTGCAGCGGACGTGAGTTTTTGGATACCTTGAATCAACGATTGTTCCTCATGCCTTTTTATGAGGAAATCAGCAAAGTCAGAGATTTCTTCAGCCTTTTCAACGGGGAGTCCCTGAATGGCCTTGATAGTACGCTCGATAATAGCTTGTTTGTTCATAATGACAGGCTTTAAAACAAATTTAATGATTTCTGCTGAAAAATGCAGGAACTAGAAAAGGCGAGGTGAGCCACATTTGGTATTTTATTCCAGCACTACTTTTCTCCTGCTAATTCTCTTTTTGCATGCATCATGGTGCTATGAGCTTTTGTTCTGGATAATGTGGGTTGGCCAAGTCGCAGCGCGACGAAATATTGGTAGATAATAAATGATGTAAAATTAAAGGGAAGGTGCAGCGCACCGTAACTAACGAGATAAAGACATTTTATGTATACATCATCTTAAAACAAAAATGGCTCCCGTTTCCAGGAGCCATTTGCTGCATATATTTTGGTCTTTAGTTAATCGCGATGGTTTTTGTTGAAGTCTTTTCAGATATCTCAAACTTGCGGCTTTGCTTTTCACCTTTGCTCACCACTTCTACCTGATAAGTTCCGGAGTTAAGTTGGTCCACATTCAGTACACGACCGAATTTTTGAATTTTTTTACCAACCGTTTCCTGATAAACTACCTCACCTTTTTCGTTAGTAACCAGTAACGTGGTGTGCGCATCGGCATTCACTTTGTCTACCATCACATTCACTTTACCACTTTTATTGACAAACATTCCAGTACCGAATCCGGCTGCTTTTTTGGCTTCTTTGTCTTCTGCATGTGCAGAGAAAGTAAGAACAGAAACTAATGCGATTACGCTGGCGAAGGTTTTGATTGAGTTTTTCATGGCTATGGCTTTTTTAGTGATAGCAGCTTCATTGCCGCTGTTTGTTTGTCTTAATGACATAACAAATGTAAGTGCTATAACAGGTACTATGCATAACAAAGTACACGAGTGGTAAAGCGCTGTGACGAGTGGAAAGCCTAAGGGATAAAGCACAACAAGACTGCCGGTTTGAATCAGCAGTCTTGTTTTTAAAATGATCTGTTTTGGCAAGGATCAGTGTTTTTCTACGTAATCCATATCCTTGGTAAAGGTTTCTTCAATGAAATAGAGTGCCAGCAGTGCCACTGCACTAGTTGCCACGCCTATAACGAGTCCACTTTGTATTACGCCCAAGTCAGGCTTGAACTGCACAAACAATGCTGCCAGCGGGATCGTCGCTCCACGTACAAAATTGGGAACGGTAGTAGCAACTGTAGCGCGCAGGTTGGTTCCGAAAAGTTCTGCGGCGATGGTGATGAACAAAGTCCAGTATCCATTGCAAAAACCAAGTAAAGCGCAGAGCGTATAGAAAGAGAAAAGATCTTTGATAGGGATTAACAGGTAACTAACGACCATCGCGAGGGAGAGGAGAATAAAAATACCAATGACTTTTTTCCGACTCTTCATATACTGACTGAGTAGTCCGCTGACGATATCGCCAAAAACCTGTCCGGAGAATGCCAGCATGACTGCCTTTCCTGCATTGATACCTTCAATACCTTTTGCAATACCGAATTCGGGGGAGAAAGTGATCAGAATACCTACCACAAACCAAATCGGCAAACCAATCAGAATGGCCATCAGGTATTTGGACAAACGAGCCCAGTTGGTCAGGATCATCATCACATTTCCTTTCTCGATCGATTTCTCTTTCACTTTGTCAAAAATTCCTGATTCGAATACGTTGAAACGAAGCACCAGCAGCAATAGCCCCATTCCGCCACCTACAAAGTAGGAGATCCGCCATGCAAACAAATCAGCAACAAAGTAAGCAAGGATGGCTCCCAATACACCCAATGTGGCGACAAGTGTAGTTCCGTATCCTCTTATTTCCTTAGGAAGTACTTCCGTAACAAGTGTGATACCTGCACCAAGTTCTCCCGCCAGACCAACACCAGCGATAAAGCGCAGTACTGCATACTGATCCAGCGAAGTGACGAAACCGTTGCCGATATTGGCCAGCGAATACATAATAATAGAACCGAAAAGAACGGAAAGTCGTCCTTTTTTATCAGCGATAACTCCCCACAACACGCCGCCTATCAGCATACCTGCCATTTGGTAATTGAGGAGTGAAATACCTTCTGTGAGTAGCTGGTCGTCGGGAACATTGAGTGCTTTAAGACTCGGAACACGCACGACACTGAAAAGAAAAAGGTCATACATATCCACCAGGTAACCCAGTGCGGCTACGATGACAGGCACCTGTAAAAGTTGCGAAAGCAACGACGGACGTGATTCTGAATTTATGGACATGGGGTTTAGCTGAGAGTTTTAATGGCGGGCGTTAGAGCCCACCATACTCGACTCGTTTATCTGTGAATTACATTTTTAAGCAAATTCCAAACAGCTGTTAGCATATAGCTTAGCTAACGAAGGTTAAAGTTCGACCGCCGACCGCCGATGGCCGACAGCTGACTGCCGCTTATAGCCTGTCGATCAACATTCCTCCATCCACACCGATTACTTGTCCGGTAGAATAGGGGAAGTCTCCTCTTGTGAGTGAAGCGACTGCTTTTCCTACATCGTCCGGAGTTCCCCAGCGAGGCTGAAGGGCGATGCCGCTCTGGAAGAGGTTGTCGTATTTTTCCTGCACTTTGGAAGTCATATCGGTGGAAATAATTCCCGGTCTCACTTCGTAAACAGGAATATTGAATTCCGCCAGTCGTACCGCGAAAAGTAGATTGGTCATAGCAAGTCCGGCTTTGGAAATGCAATATTCCCCACGGTTAATAGAAGCAACTGTCGCAGAAATAGAAGTGACGAAAACGATGGACGCTTCAAAAGCATGGTTATTCTGTTTGGTATGCGCCATTTTTTTGGCAATCGCCTGAGTCAGGAAGAATGGGCCTTCCAGATTCGTCCTCATTACTTCTTCGTAATTGGCGGCTGTTGTTTCCAATATGTCAAGGCGTTCGCGTGGTGCTATACCTGCATTATTGACCAGAATATTGATATTTCCGAAACCTGAATATGCTTTTTCGATAATTGTTTCACGGTCTGCTGCGCTGGCAATACTTCCCTGGCAATACAAAACCTCTGCACCTAGCTCACGGAGTTCATTCAGCGCCTCTGCACATCCTGCTTCATCGCGTACACCATTAATAGCCAGATTATAGCCTTCTTTTGCCAGTGCTTTGGCAATCCCGAAACCGATACCACGGCTGCCGCCTGTGATTAGTGCTACTTTTTTTACTTCCATGGTTGAAGATTTTTTTGCCACGAAAACACGAGTGAGTATTGAATTCGCTGCCCAATTGCGCATCCGTGGCAATCTTTGTTTAAAGTTCTTCTATATTGACCCACTGGCGTTTTTCCCAGCTTTCGATTCCTTTCTCAGCCAGTTGTACACCTCTTGCACCTGCTTTCAAATCCCATGGGAATGGTGTGTCTTTCACGATATGTTTCAGATAAAGCTCCCATTGTGCTTTGAATGCGTTGTCGAAATTTTCCTGCTCCGGTACTTTAGACCAACCTTCGAAGAATGGAATAGGCTGTGGAATATCAGGATTCCAGACAGGCTTTGGCGTATTGCCATAGTGCTGGATATAGCAGTCACGCAGCCCGGCAACGGCAGAACCATGAGTTCCGTCTACCTGTAATGTCAAAAGGTCGTCGCGACGGACACGTACTGTCCATGAAGAGTTGAATTGTGCGATTACATCACCTTCCAGTTCGAAAGTGGCGTAGCAGGCGTCGTCGGCAGTACAGTTGTACGGTTTGCCATTTTCATCAATACGTTCAGGAATGTGAGTAGCTCCCAAACAGGACACTGCCTTTACATTCCCGAACAGGTTATCGAGCACATAGCGCCAGTGACAAAGCATATCCACGATAATACCACCATCGTCTTCCTTACGGTAGTTCCAGGATGGACGTTGGGCAGGAATGCTATGGCCTTCAAATACCCAATATCCGAACTCACCACGTACAGAAAGGATTTTTCCGAAGAACCCATTTTCCATCAGTCTCTTTAGTTTCAGCATACCCGGCAACCAAAGTTTATCCTGAACTACACCGTTCTTCAGGCCGGCCTTTGTAGCCAAGTCGTACAGTTCCAGTGCTTCTTCAGTGGTAGTTCCGGTAGGCTTTTCGCAGTAAATATGTTTACCGGCAAGAATTGCTTTTTTGATAGCCGGTGCACGACGGCCGGTTACCTGTGCATCAAAATAAACCTGATACTGAGGGTCGTTTAATACGGAATCAAGGTCAGTCGTATACTTCTGGACTCCTGATTGCTTACAAAGTGCCTGCAGTTTGCTTTCGTTACGTCCTACCAGAATAGGATCCGGCATAATCACCTCGTCGGCGGAGATTTTTACGCCACCCTGTTCAATGATCGCCTTGATGGAGCGCAGTAAATGTTGGTTGGTACCCATACGGCCGGTTACGCCGTTCATGATAATGCCAATGGTATGTGTTGTCATGTTTGTTTAGCTATTAGCTGTTAGCGATTGGCAGTTAGCTTTGAGCGCTATGCAGCGGTTAGAAATATCTTGTTACTAAATTTATATAGAGCGATGTGAACTTATTAATTGAAAGTCTGTTCGAGAAAAACTAACAGCTCAAAGCTCTGAGCGATCAGCTCTCTAAAAATGCTGTGGTAATCTCATTAAGGAAAAGATGCTGGTCTTTGGCCCAGTGGATATTTGAGAATATCTCTACTTCACAAAAACCATTGAAGCCGGTTGCTTCCACCCATCCACGAATTTTTTTAAGATCAATACAGCCTTCACCCATCAAGCCGCGGTCGTTGAGCAGATCAATGGTGTTGACTTTCCAGTCGCAGATATGGTAGGCAAATAGATTTCCGTGCGCTCCGCATCGTGCGATTTCTTTTTCCAGATCACCGTCCCACCACAAATGGTATACATCCACAGCCACGCCTACAAACGGAGAGTTGAAAGACTCTGCCATGTCGTTGGCTTGTGCAAGTGTGTTGATGGCCGAACGATCTGCTGCATACATCGGATGCAAGGGTTCTATGGCCAGTTTTACATTCAGCTTTTCGGCCAAAGGCAATATGGCTTCAATACCTTCCCTGATCTGTTCGCGGGACTTTTGCATGGACTGATCCGGTGAGGCACCGCATACGAGTACGATCATGGGAGCACCCAGTGCAGCGGCTTCTTCCAATAGTTTTTTGTTGTTATCAATAGCCTGAGCGCGTCCGGCACCAGAGGTATGAGGGAAAAAACCACCGCGTACATACGATACAATTTCGAGTCCGGCCTGGCGGATAATCTCCCCGGAGCGGAGCGGCCCAATACCTTCGGTTGCATTTTGCCATACGCTGATTCCCTTCACACCCGCAGCCGCATAATGCTCCACCGCTTCCGGCAGCGACCACAGCTTTGTTGTAATGGTGTGAATACAGCAACGATCGAGAGAAAGAGACATTTTTGAATTAAGAATTAAGAATTAAGAATTAAGAATTAAGAATTAAGAATTAAGAATTAAGAATTAAGAATTAAGACCGGGCCGCCGTTGCAGTTAAGAATTAAGATTATGCCGTCTCTGCGACTAATATTATGCCGCTGTCGCGATTAAAAATCGGCTTAGGCTTTGATATCCGAGTATAAGAACTTTTCATTCTTCACTCTTCATTTTTAACTGCTCCTAAATACGTATAGTAAGGCAAGTCCTTATTGATTCTGTGCAGGTAGAGCGCGAGTTCGCGGGCGTGGTAGTCGCCCCACATGCTTGATTCCCCGCTTGCTATTTTTTGTCCTGCGGGTACGTTGTCCCACCCGTTTGGCTGATGGTAAATCGAATGCAGAATGAGTCCCTGGTGGGTAGGATCAGTTGAAATATAAGGCTCAGCAAAAAGACTGTCCAGGGAAGTCAGCCCGGCTTGCCAGTAGCGCGATCCGTCTTTATTTTTATCGTTGAGGTATTTTCCAAGTCGAAGTAATCCCTGAGCACCTATAGCAGCTGCAGAACTGTCGATCGGTTCAAACTCATTGTATGGATCCGAAGTGCGGGATGTATAATCGCCCAGCTTGTGGATTTGCGGAGCGCCAGTGTCCCAGTAAGGAATTCCGTCGGCAGTCGTATTGTCGATAAAGAAATCACAGGTTGCTTTTGCTGCTTTGAGATATGTTTTTTCAAGCTCTGCACGGCCGCCTAACGGAGCAAGTTCCTCGTCTGAAAAACTTGATAGCGATTCCAGTTGTTCAGCGAATCCGAGCATTGCCCAGGCAAGGCCGCGTGTCCAGGTAGTGAATCCGGAGAAACCTTGTTGAGAGTTAGGGCAGCGGAAATTACCATCGTTGGTATTAAATACGCTTTCGTGTGCAGTTCTGCCCCATATATCGTAGCTATCTCGGCCTTCACCATAGAAAACGGAATACTTGGCAGTCGCCAGAGAGTGATAAGTTCCTCTTTGCAACAAGCTGGTTTTAACATCATTTTCGCCCATAAGGCTATGTCCAAGCTTGTGAGAAACGATGAGTGCTCTTACCGAACGGATTGTATCTACAAAAAGTGAATGAGGTCCGTTGAAAGAATGTATAAAGCCCTGCCCGTCTCTGGTATTGGTCCAGCGGTGAGCCTGTACGGAGCCTGAGACCTTTAGTGCCACTTCGTAAAAATTTCTTTCCCATTCATTCTCAGGAATCCTTCCTTCATTCATGAGGCGAACCAGGTTTCCGTAAGTACTCACATTATTGAACCCGTGATCGTGTACACCAAAATGGCTCACATGGGATGCCATGTATTTCACTGTATTGGCTCTGGCACTTTTCAAGAATTCCTCTTCACCAGTTGCATCGTACTGCAATACTTCCGCTCCATACTGAAATCCCTGAGTCCATTCTGTCCAGCCGCGCAGTGTATACTTACCATTAACCGTAAAGACGGGTGTTCCTTTGGAATTGTCGTATTCTTTGGTGATCAACCGGATTTTCTCGGCTGAAAGCTCCCACAACTTGTCAATCTTTGATTGAAGCGAGGCGGCTGTAAGGTCGTTACGAATCTGCATGAGTTGAAATAAATAGTATTATTTAGCCTTTTTATTTTAGGATAATACAAAGATATTTTTCTCAACTTAGGACATCAAGGTACATTTTTGATATTAAATGGCACTTTTCCGAACTCTTTCGCGGTACTCATTTGGCGTAAGTCCGGTTTTCCTTTTAAAAATTCTGCCAAAATAAGAAGGGTCGTCTATATGGATATGGTAGGCAATTTCTTTACTACTCAGATTGGTGAAGACGAGCAGACGTTTGGCTTCCAACAGTAATTTGTCCAGGATATATTCCTGTGACGATGTACCAAGGCACTTTTTTACAATTTTACTCAGATAGTCGGGCGATACGGACAGCGTGGTAGCATACTGCTGCACTTCATGTTTTTCAAGAAAGTTTTTTTCAACCAGCTCCTGAAACCTGCCAACCAGCTCTGGTACAGAACGGGATGATGAGTCGAGCAGTTTAGCCTCTTTTTTTGCAAGAACGCCACATTTTTGTAGTAAAAGTCCCAGATACCTGCCAATGATCGCCTGATCGGTTTCATCATGCAGGTGATCGGACACCATATTCTCTAAAAGATTATGAAAATAATGGCATTCAGTGTCAGACAGTGCGACAATGGGCTGACGGCGTCCCGGCTGAAAAAACGGGAATTGTGCCAGCGAAGCAGCTGTAGGGTTATAAAATGAATAAAAATCTTCCGAAAACGCGACGATAAAGCCTTGACAAGGCGTTGAGAAATGAAGCAGATGTACTTGTCCGGGGGTAAGAAAATGGAGTCCGGCACCCTGAACAGGATACGAGTAAAAGTCGATTTCATGGAAACCTTGTCCTTTCTCAATAAAGAGCATTTCGTAATACGTATGCCTGTGGGGAGCATCGGTGGGCAAAGGCGTGATGGGCAGAGAAACAGGTATTTCCTGATTTTGAACAGTACTGTTTTTGAAACGATAGATTTTTAAATCGGGAATTTTACCGGGAGACTTGGGAAGAGAATGAATAGGTATGGCATCCGACATGTAATCAATAGTTTACGACTTCCTCATACTGAACAACCTTTTCAAAAGCCATAACATCAGTAAAACTACCAGCACGAATGCAATTAACGGTAAAAAAATTGCCAAACCGGAGAACCCGAATGCTGCTACATTCTCGGCAGTTGAAACAACCGGATTACCGATTCCGGCTGTGGTTTTAGAGGATAAAAGGCGAAGTAAACCGGTACCAGCCTGAACAACCCCCGCCGTTCCTCCTCCGATGATCAGCCCGAGTCCCCAGTGTAATACCGGATTCTCAATCGCGACAAAAGATGTGGTAAGTAAAGTTCCTGCAATTACGGCCGCGGGCGTAGCAATGGTATCAAGCAGGTTGTCGATGAAAGGAATGTAATAACCGCCGATTTCAAAAATAGTAGCTGTAAGCAGAACCAGAAAAGCGGGCCAGGTGGCGAGCCATTCGAAATTAACTCCTGGGCTGATCCAGCCATTCATTGCAGCAATATTAGCCGCTAACATGGGCAGAAATACCCTGAAACCACAACTGGCGCTGAGTCCTAAACCAAGACAAATACTAAGAAAAAGCTCCATGTGATCGTGTGCGTGTAGATTTGGTTGAAAGGTATATAAAAATACGTTTTTTTAGCGGGCTGTGACTAATTTTGCTTTTTCGTTGTTGACTTCCATACCAGTTAAATAGCAGAACAATTAGTGAATCAGGAAACCAAAAGCGGCCAGATATTCGACCTTCCCACGCTAAGGCGTTTGTATGTATTTGTAAAGCCCTATCAAAAGCAGTTTTATCTTCTTATAGGTATTATTATGCTGAATGCGCTGCTGGCGCCGCTTACCCCGCTTCTGATTAAATATACTATAGATACGCCTATTGCCAACGGGAATTATTCTCAGCTCACACTCATGCTAGTAATCATGGTGGTGGTGACTTTAGTACAAGGCATTGCGCAATTCTGGAATACCTATATGTCGGGCTGGCTGGGACAGTATATTATCCGTGATATAAGGGTACAGTTGTATGAAAAAATCATTGGTCTCCGACTCAAATTTTTTGATCAGACTCCCATCGGTCGACTGGTGACCAGAACGATTTCAGATGTTGAAACGCTTTCCAACGTGTTCAGTGATGGTATGGCGGCTATTGCCGGCGATATTCTGCAGCTGACGCTGATCATTGCTGTGATGTTCTACACCGACTGGAAACTATCCATCATTAGTTTATCGATGATTCCGCTGATGCTTTTTTGTACTTATGTTTTTAAAGAAAAGATCAAAGATTCCTTTAACGAAGTACGTGCCGCTGTTTCTAACCTGAACTCATTCGTGCAGGAGCATATCACCGGAATGAGCATTGTGCAGATTTTCAGTAGCGAACATATCGAATACAAGAAATTTCAGGAGATCAATAAGGTGCACAGGGATGCCAATATCCGGTCCATTCTGTATTATTCGATTTACTTCCCTGTTGCGGATGTGATTGCGGCCGCCGGAACCGGGCTGGTGGTTTGGTATGGTTCCAAACAGATATTGGATGCCGAGGTGACTTTCGGGACAGTGACCGCTTTTGTGATGTTTATCAACCTTTTCTTCAGACCAATCCGTCAGTTGGCCGACCGCTTCAATACCCTTCAAATGGGGATTGTAAGTACCGACCGTATTTTGAAATTGCTGGATAGTGACGAGTACACAGCCAATGAAGGCACATTTGATCCTGAAATCATCAAAGGAAAAGTAGAGTTTAAAAATGTATGGTTTGCCTATAATGAGGAAGAATATGTTTTGAAAGACATCAGCTTCAAAGTAGATGAAGGTAAAACTGTAGCGTTGGTAGGTGCAACCGGTGCGGGGAAATCGTCTATTATCAACTTGCTGACGCGCTTTTATGATATCAACAAAGGAAACATTCTGGTGGATGATGTAGAAGTGGAAAAGTATGAGCTTAATGCCTTGAGAAAACATGTTGGTATTGTATTGCAGGATGTTTTCCTTTTTTCTGATACGATAGAAAACAACATTCGTTTGGGTGATTTTTCTATTACAGAAGAAAAGATCATTGAAGCGGCACGGTTGGTAGGTGTTCATGATTTTATTGAAAGACTGCCCGGCGGATATCAATACAACGTGATGGAACGCGGGGCAACCTTGTCCGTAGGTCAGCGCCAGCTGATTTCATTTGTACGTGCGATGGTACACGAGCCGAAAATCATCGTGCTGGATGAGGCAACTTCTTCAGTGGATACAGAAACCGAAGAACTGATCCAAAAGGCCATTGAGAAACTGATGAAAGGGAGGACCGCCATCGTCATTGCCCACAGGCTATCGACCATTCAGGAAGCTGATAAGATCATCGTGGTAGATAAAGGAGAAATTATGGAAGAAGGAAACCACGAACAACTTCTGGAAAAGGAAGGTTTCTATGCCAATTTGTACCGAATGCAGTACAAAGAGGTGTTGAAGATTGGATAAGGTTTACGATGTTTTGGATAATTGTACCGGTGCAGGGGGTAAAATATCAGATATTTATACCGGTGTACGGGGTAAAATATCTGAAAATGGCTGATCAACTTTTACGTTTAAATACACAGCAATTTCATAATCGTGATAACCGCTGAATAGTTTTTTTTATTAGAAATAGTTTGACATTTCAATTTGACTGATTATTATTGTCAGCCATTCAACGTTGTGAAATGATTAAGTCAGTTTAGTTGCACTTAACATGGAGCAATATGCATCATACATCTAATCATCTCTCGCTTCCGCACCCCAAGATCTATCTGTTATCTGATACAGAGTGGATAATTCTTGTTTACCTCACAAATGGCTTAACTTCTAAGGACATCGCAGTTCACATGAATGTGATGCCCAAATCCATTGATAATTACAAGAATCGTATTGGTAAGAAGCTTGGAATGCAGGGATATGGTGCCTTGTATAAGTATGCGGTGATAATAGATTTATTTTAATGAGTTACTTATTTTTAATTCAGGATACCTAAAAATTCATATTATGAATCGTCAAACTATGCTTCTTATTATCGGATTGCTGATTTTTTTCATCGGCTGCTTTTTTAGAATGTATGGCAACGTGGAAGATGGTATGTCCATTATGACCGTCGGGTTATATTTGACAATTGTTTGGCTGATTGATGCATTGTTACGTATAAAAAAGGAAGTTTATAAACTCAGGAATGAAATTAAAGAGTTGAAGAGTAAGGGCTTATAAAAGCTAATCTGATAAGCTTGACAACATGTATTGGTTTTATCTGGGTATAGCATCTATCCTGTCTGTACTACTCTTGGGAATTTATATCAAATTTTATTTGAGAAGGTAATCCACAAGTGAAATCTAAGAATGAGCTGTGGTAAATATCCTCTCTTAATCAACCCACACTATGAAATCACTCATCACCACGGGAGTATCCGCGATCATGTTTGCTATCTGTTGCCATCTTTTATACAAGATGTTGTATCTGGATCAGGATTTAGAAAAGATTGATATTGTAGCTTTGCTGGCTGCGCAGATATGGATTGCGGCAAGAGTAGCGTTGAAATACAAAAGGACATAAAATAAAGACCTTATGAACCGGACCAATCAGCTAATAAATCTTCTTAAAGTAAAATACCCTCTTGTTCAGGCACCCATGCTTGGTGTTACTACTCCTGAAATGGTGGCGGCGGTGTCTAATGAGGGAGGGCTGGGTTCGCTTCCTGTTGGTTTGCAGTCTCCCGAAAAAACGCTTGACCTGATCCGTAAAACAAAAGCACTTACTGATAAACCGTTTGCAGTTAATCTTTTTGCACATGATATGCCGGCTATTGATGTTGCGGCAATCAGCGCTATTCAGGATAAACTGGTTGTTATAACGAATCGATACGGTTTGGAACATCCCCTGGTGGATATTGAAAAACTTCAGCATTACTCATACCGTGAACAGGTTGAAATACTGATCAGCGAACATGTGCCGGTGGTTAGTTTCACCTTTGGAGTAATTGATGCTGAAAGTATTCAGCGTTTGCACGATGCCGGAATCGTTCTGATCGGTACTGCTACATCGGTACGGGAAGCGAAGCAACTGGAAAGTATGGGTATTGACTTAATCACGGCACAGGGAATTGAAGCAGGAGGACATAGAGGTACGTTTTTCTTTGACGAGCCTTTGCCACAAATAGGAGCTATGTCACTCATTCCGCAAGTTGTGGATGAAGTATCTGTACCTGTATTGGCAGCTGGTGGCATCATGGATGGAAGAACGATAAAAGCTGCGATGATACTCGGTGCTGCAGGAGTACAGGTAGGTTCTGCATTTTTAAGAAGTAATGAAAGTTTGAGTATTGATAATTACAAACAAGTGGTGCATGAGAGTGTGGACACGGATACCGTCCTGACGCGAGCATTTTCTGGTCGTTGGGCCAGGGGGATACGTAATACTTTTCATAATGAAGTGGAGAAACTCAATCTTGATTTTCCTGCTTATCCACTATTAAATGATCTTACCGTACCAATCAGAACGGCTTCTCAAAAGCTAAATAATAAAGAATTTACCACATTATGGGCGGGTCAATCTGCGCATTTGGCTAAGTTGAAAACTTCTGCGGAGATAGTCAGGGAGTTGATAGCAGAGGCGGGATGGTCAGAATAATGAATTGTTAAGTATAAAGTTTTAAAACATATGAAAAATCCCAAGACCAGATTTATAGTTACCACAATCCTGGCATTAATCATGTTATTTTCGGTTGCGTATGGATTTTATCAGAAAGGTTTTGTGATGACATGGGACGAATTCTATAGTAGCCCCTTGTTTTTTAATTCAATGATGTCGATCGTATTCAGTCTGAATTCATTTCATTTTTACAAGGCTATGAAAAAAACATATAGATGATGAGAAGTATGCATGCTTTTCTATCGTAAATACGGCCGAATAAATCTTTATAAAATTCCTTAACAATAAAAAATGGCAGCCTTCGTAATCGAAAGCTGCCATTTTTTATTATCTCCTTCTCGCTGTATCCAGCGGTATAGGTGGTGGACCAATCAGGTCATCTTCATCAATTTTTACACCTGTACTGTCACTATCCACATCCAGCGAATCGCTTTCTGCCGGTGCCCATTGGGTTGGACAGTTATATTCTTTCGTGACTTTAAAATTTGGTTTCGGAAAAGGGCCAGGCTCTATGCCAACTGCCTTGTCTCTGTAAATTTTTTCGAGGAACCTACCAACAATAGGCAGGGCGGTTTTGGCACCTTCCCCCAGATTGGTAGTACGGAAGTGAATACTCCGGTCGTCGCCACCTACCCAGGCACCAACCACCAGGTCGCGTGTTACACACATAAACCAGCCGTCGGAGTTGTTAGATGTAGTCCCGGTTTTTCCACCGATTTCATTGCCATTTTTAGTGACGTCATAACGCCATCTGATACTTCCCGACGTTCCTCCCGGTTCTTCTACACCACCTTTCAGCATCTGAACCATCAGGAAAGCCGATTCAGGACTGATGGCCTGACGATGCTCAGGCAAGAATTCTTCTATCACTTTACCGTTGCTGTCTTCAATCTTATTTACCAATATCGGTTCGGTGTAGGTGCCGTTATTGACAAAAACACTATATGCCGCCACCATATCATACAAAGACACATCAAACGGTCCAAGCCCAATGGAAGGTAATCCTTTCAACGGAGTGGTGATACCCATTTTTTTCGCATAACGGGCCACATTCGCCGGGCCTACCTGATCCGTTAGTTCAGCTGTAACAGAGTTGATAGACTGAGCCAGCGCACGTCTCAGTGTCATGTTGGCATAACTGAAAGTACCCGTTGCGTTTCTCGGTTTCCATTCTTTTTCTTCACCGTCTTCGATATACTTTTTCATAAACGGCTTATCCACAATCTGGTCGCAGGGACTCATATTGAAGGAAGAATCATCAATGGCAGTGGTGTAGACAAATGGTTTAAAGGTTGATCCTGGCTGGCGTTTTCCTTGTTTTACCGCATCATATTTAAAGAAGTTGTAATCAAGTCCGCCTACCCATGCTCTGATCTGTCCCGTGTGCGGATCCATGGCCATCATACCTGCTCTCAGAATACGCTTGTAGTAATCCAGCGAATCCATGGAGCTCCAGTATTTCTTCATTTCGCTACTATTCTTCCAGTCATACACCATCATAGTATCCTTTTTATTCAGGTAATGAAGGACGCTGTCCGGGTTGGATGGAAACTTTGCAGCCAGTGTACGGTATCTGCTGGTACGTTTGATTACGTTAGTCAGAAAATCAGGAATTTCCTTGCCGTTTTCATCTACCCATGGATTCTGTTTTCCCCAGTGATCTTCAAACACACGCTGAAGCTGCTTCATTTTTTCAGTCATTGCTTCCTCCGCATGTTCCTGCATGTGAGAGTCAATGGTAGTGTATATTTTCAGACCGTCGGTATACAGGTCATATCCATTTTCATCACCCCATTTTTTAACAAAGTCAACTACTGCATTTTTGAAGTAATTGGCGTTGCCGTCGTAGGGCGTTTCGAATTTGGTTTTCAGCTCAATGGGCAATGCGCTGATAGAATCAGCCTGTTTTGCAGTGATGTAGCCATATTTTTGCATCTGGCCGATTACCACATTCCGGCGTTCAAGCGAACGTTTCGGATTGCGTATCGGATTGTAGGTAGTTGTTGCCTTCTGAAGTCCGACCAATACGGCAGCTTCCTGAATATTAAGACTATCCGGCGATTTACTGAAATAGGATTTGGCAGCAGTGTTAATTCCATAGGTATTACTTCCGTAATCCACTGTATTGAAATACATGGTCAGGATTTCCTGCTTCGTGAAGTTTCTTTCAAGCTTGATGGCGGTAAGCCACTCCTTCGTTTTATAAATAATAGTACTCAACACGGGAACAGAGCCTAAAAGCCCTCTAGCCCCGCTTCTGCGTGTTTTGAAAAGCTTTTTTGCGAGTTGTTGTGTAATCGTACTACCACCTCCACGATCTGTTGCACCTGATACAATTCCGATGGCAACGCTGGCCATGGCCTTGTAATCAATACCAGAATGTTTGTAAAAACGGATATCCTCTGTCGCTATCAAGGCCTTAACCAGATTCGGAGAGATCATCTCCGCGGTTACCGGTGTGCGGTTTTCAGTGTAGAACTTGCCGATCAGCACGCCATCTGCGGTGTATATTTCTGAGGATTGGTTGACCTTTGGATTCTGTAAATCTTCTACACTGGGCATACTTCCCATTAACCAAAGGAAGTTTGTTTCTACGCAAAAAATATAAAAACACGCACCCAAAAAACCATAAACTACCGTTTTCCAAATGATGCTGATAGAGCGGTAGTATGCAGACTCTTTATCGAATTTGCTATCCCACCAGTCAGACAAGGCCTGTCGCTTTCTGTTATATGAATCCAGAAACGCGTCGGCTTTTGTTTTACCTGCTATGAGGGAAAAAATCTTGTAGAAAATAAAGCTAAAAAACGTTGAGATCTGTGTTCCAATAAACTGGAACATGGTTTTTATTTTGTAAAAGAACGATCTGATTACTTCCATCAAACGTTAAAGGTTCGTAAGGTTTCAAAGATAAGAAAAGCCGGACAAATCTGATGAAGTCCGGCTTTTCTTATCTGTATTCTATTCAGCTTTATCAAATTTCAGTGCAACGCCATTCATGCAATAACGAAGTCCTGTCGGACGTGGACCATCGTTGAATACGTGTCCAAGATGCCCTCCACATTTCCTGCACACCACTTCGGTACGAATCATACCATGGCTTTTGTCTGTAATTTCTTCCACGTTTTCGCTGGCAATGGGTTGGAAAAAACTTGGCCAGCCTGAGCCCGAATCATACTTGGTTTCTGAGCTGAATAATGGTGTTCCACATGCAGCACATGCGTAAGTACCTTCTTCCTTATTATCATTAAAGGGATGTGAAAAAGGACGCTCTGTACCTTTTTCAAACAAAACAAAACACTGTTGTCCTGTCAGCTCCTGTTGCCATTCTTCTTTGGTTTTTTCTATTTCTCTCATGATGATTGCGTTTTAAAGCAGTGCTAAAAAAATAACACCAAAGCAAAGTTTATCGTTTACTGAATATCCGTCTCAGCCATGAATCTTCTGGTGGCCAGCATTTGTTTTGAGATTCTGGCGGTTTTCTGAATAGTCCGGCCGAAAGCCCGAAATATAAATTAAATGCTTTTGGCTTTCCTATATTAATCAATCCCGGAAGATGGTCGGTTCCGATCCATAAAGGTCCGATTCGTCCTGCTAAACCAATGGAGGGAGTGCGGTAACGGTTCATCAATACAAGCGGTACGGAAATTTCGTACCATTTATGCTCGTAGCGAGGCGTTACACCAACGACTGATTCGGCTTTCATTCCAAATGCAGAACGGGGAATGAGGTTGTGCACCCAAAGCGCATTGACGTATACATTGGGTTTGATGTTATAATCGACACTCGCCTGGAATGCAGTCGGCAGTACAGACGTGACGTTTGGAGCGAGTGACCCGCTTACGCCCAGTGACGAATTAATGGCATTAAAAACTCCCTCTGAGCCTTCCAGTTTCTGGAAATCGTCGAAAGTGAATTGTCTGTTTGCTGTTTGTACTTCCTGTTGTAACAGATAATTGGGGTTATTGAAACGAACCCGACCTATGTCCGTAAGCGATACTGCAATGCGATACAGGTATTTGTTCTTTGAAGCATCACGTTTGCGAACGCCCTTTTCGGTATAAGTATATTTGTTGATGTCCGGGCGATACTCGTAAACAGCACCGATGTCAAATCCCCATCCGCTACCCGGAGCAGCGTTGCCGAGTAACCAGGCGGGAGTAGGGCGGATGTTCTGAAATGCCTCGTCTCGGGTCATTCCATATTTTGCATTAATCTGATCTACTTCGATGATCTGTCGCTTGTTGTCCCAAGCAGGATCAGGCGAAAGACTGAACGAAGAATTCTCAATGATCGCATAAGCATTGTACAGACCGATCAGTCGTTTTACAGTAATACCTGCTTTCAAAAAATCAGTTTCGTTGTCTATAACTGTCCCTCCTAATGTCATAGCCAATTCCCCCATGGCATTAAAATGCAGCCTTCCGGATTGGTTGTCAAAGCGTGGTCCCTGTAAACCTTCCAGTCGTGTGGTTTTACTGATCAGCCTGGCGAGTGGCTCTGTCATGTCGTCCATATTGAGTATAAACCGGGTACGGGTGGTTAACGCAATTCCAGCCCTTCCTTTCATGATGGGAAACATGATGGATGGCAAACGAACGTCACCGCCGACATTCATAAACTTATCCTTTCCATTCAGTTTTTCCTTAAGATATGTTCTTGGAAATTGTGTAACACCCCTTTCGTTTCGGTATTGATCGGGCACGCTGTTCGTAATAAGCGCCATGAAAGAATAAGGAGCATCATATTTAACAGCATTATTTCCCATGTAAAACTGGGCGCCGACCAGATTGACATATACGCTGTAACGATTGTCTGAAACGAAGGCCGGATTATGGTAAAGTGCGTTGGTTCCCGAATAGTTACCCATGGAAACACCGGGAAGATGCTGCGCTTTACTTCCGAAAGAAATAACTGTCAGTAAAACGAAAGTCAGCAGCAGATTTTTTTGCATAGTGGAAGTAAAACGGAGAATACCTTATTTACTGTATTTCGGGTGCAAAGAAAAGGTCTGGACACCTGACTTCCAACCTGTACGGAATCATGAACGGAATATAATTTTGACCCCACTGGTTTGGTATGATATTATTAAAATGGTTTTATGATTATTTAAGGATGGACCATATGTTGGTTTCGGAGGAAGAATTGATGAAATTGTAAAAAAACCAACCTTTGCTTATCAATAGTGATATGAATTTATATTTCATATATATTTTGTAAATAAAAACTTAGACCATATATTGTTCTGTAAAATATTAATATATACTTATTCAAATTTTGTATTGTATGAATTTCTCATTCTCCGGCTATCAAACGGAAAATTTCTTTGACGAGATGTTTACCCCGGACGGAGGAATCCGGCCAGGCTATGAGCATTTGAAAGCTAAATTTGAAAATCTCACACACGAAGATCTTACTAACCGGCAGTTGGCCACCGAACGTGCGCTGCTATCAATGGGAATTACTTTCAATGTGTATTCAGAAGGAGAGGGTACTGAGCGGATTATGCCGATCGATATTATTCCGCGTGTATTGCCAAATGCTGAATGGGAATGGCTTGAAAAAGGATTAAAGCAGCGTATCAAAGCGCTGAATATGTTCATTGATGATGTATACAATGATCAGAATATTCTGAATGATGGTGTTGTTCCCCGCGACCTGATAGAGTCAAGTAAGTGTTTTCTGAAACCCTGTATCGGTTTGAAACCGCCTAAGGGGATCTGGTGCCATATTACGGGTACCGACTTGATTAAAGGTGATGATGGTACATTTATGGTACTGGAGGATAATTTACGCTGTCCTTCGGGTGTGTCGTATATGCTGGAAAATCGTGAACTTTCGAAGCAAATATTTCCTGACGTACTGGCACGCACGGGAGTCAGGCCGGTTTCTGACTATCCTACCAGACTATTGCAAATGCTTCAAAATCTGGCAGACAGGCCTAATCCTACGATTGCCGTTTTAACACCCGGAATTTATAATTCTGCTTATTTCGAGCATTCCTACCTCGCTCAGCAAATGGGCGTGGAGCTTGTGGATACGCGTGATCTGGTGGTTTCAGACGGATACGTGAAAATGCGAACCACAAGCGGATTACAGATTGTGGATGTGATTTACAGAAGAATGGATGATGTATTCCTGGATCCTGAGGCCTTCAATCCTGACTCGCTGTTGGGAATTCCGGGCATTTTTGAAGTGTATAAAAAAGGACGCGTTGCTCTTGCCAATGCGCCTGGCACGGGTGTTGCTGATGATAAAGTCGTGTACGCTTACGTTCCCCGTATTATCCAGTATTACCTGGGAGAGGAAGCGATTATACCCAATGTGCGAACTTATATCTGTGGAGAGAAAGAGGATTTTGATTATGTGATGGAGCACATTGATCAGCTTGTTGTGAAGGAAGCCAATGAAGCAGGTGGTTACGGTATGCTGATCGGGCCAAAAGCCAGCAGTGAAGAGCATGAATTGTTCAGGGAAAAAATCAGAAATAATCCCCGCAACTATATTGCTCAGCCAACGATTTCTTTGTCGCGCGTTCCTTGTATGGTAGATGGTCACTCTGAAGGGCGTCATGTCGATCTCAGACCGTATATTTTATATGGAGATGATATCAACGTAATACCGGGCGGATTGACACGTGTGGCATTAAGAAAGGGTTCGCTGGTGGTTAATTCGTCACAGGGAGGAGGAGGAAAGGATACATGGGTGTTGTATTAAATAATGATTAACAGTTGCTGACAGGCTGTTAATTATCATAGGTGATTGCTATATTTTGTGGCATCTTCACCGGATTAGCTTTGTCGGAAACTGTTATATCATATCAACATCTAAAACCTGTAGTCTGAAATGCATCGTGAAATTACGCAATGGTATAGCCCTTCACTGAATAAGGAGATGGAAGTGGCTGTATATGGTCACTATGGATTTGCCCTTTTACTGATTCCTACAGCCGCCTCAGATTTTTTGGAATATGAGCGGAACGGAGTGATTGAGAGTATTCAACCCTACATTGATGCTGGCAAAGTAAAGGTTTACTGCATCAACAGCATCAATGGTGAAAGCTGGCTGAATCCATTCATGCATGGTTATGACAAGGCGGTTCGGCATCAGCATTATAATGATTACGTGATCAAGGAAGTAATTCCATTTATCAAAGACACGACAAGTAGTAACAATATGATCATCGCAGCGGGTGCCTCCTTCGGCGCGTTTCATGCTGCAAACCTGTTTTTCAAACATCCGGATCTGATCAATGGTATCATTGCTATGAGTGGTTGTTATGATCTTAGTGTATATACGGATGGCTATTACGACGATAATGTATACTTCAATTCACCCGTTCATTATTTGGCTCAATTAAGAGCTGAGTGGCATCTTTCGCTTTATCGTGAGAGCAGGCATATTCATTTCGTCACAGGATCCGGAGCCTACGAACGCCCGGATTATGCTCAACAGATATCTTCTATATTATCTGCGAAGAATGTACGGCACGAACTGGATATATGGGGGAGCGATATACCACATGAATGGTGGGTATGGAAGAAAATGCTTCCTTATTACATTGAAACAAGGTTTTAATATACAAAAAACGGACTGGCGACCAGTCCGTTTTTTGTTTCTATATGACGATATTCTATTACGCTCCTTCAAATTGACGTAAGAATCTCACATCGTTTTCTGTGAACAGGCGCAGGTCATTAATGCCGTAGCGAAGCATGGTGATTCGCTCAATACCCATTCCGAATGCAAATCCTGTGTACTCCTGACTATCGATACCGCAGTTTTCAAGTACGTTCGGGTCTACCATACCTGATCCCGCGATTTCTACCCAGCCGGTATGTTTACAAATATTACATCCTTTCCCCTTACAAATAAAACAAGTCACATCTATTTCTGCACTTGGCTCGGTAAATGGGAAGTAAGACGGGCGCAATCTGATTTTGGAATCCTTACCGAACATCTCCTTTGCAAAATGGTATAAGGTATCCTTAAGATCTTTAAAGCTCACATTTTTGTCAATATAAAGACCTTCCACCTGATGAAACACGCAGTGTGCACGCGCAGAAATGGCTTCATTACGGAAAACACGTCCCGGCATGATAGAACGCAGCGGAGGTTTCTGGCGCTCCATTAATCTTACCTGCACATTGGATGTATGCGTTCTGAGCAGTACATCGTCCTTAACTTCACCTTTGCTTTTTGAAATGAAGAAGGTATCCTGCATTTCACGTGCAGGGTGGTTGTCTGCAAAGTTGAGCGCGCTGAAATTATACCAGTCTGTTTCGATTTCCGGTCCGTAGGAAACATTGAATCCCATACGTTCGAAAATCTCAATGATTCTTCTGCGAACGATCGTAAGCGGGTGCAGACTTCCTTGCAGATTGGGAACGACAGGCAATGTAAGGTCGATCAGCATTTCCGGCTTTTCATCAGCACTGTTTTCAAGTTGTTCGGTAAACTCCTGAAAACGTTCCTGAGCACGGTTTTTCAGCGTGTTCAGTTCCTGCCCCATAGCCCGGCGATTTTCCGGAGCCACGTTTTTAAGTTCATCAAACAGTTCTGAAACTGCGCCTTTTTTACTGATAAAGCGCATGCGGTATGCTTCAAGCTGCTCCTTATTAGCAATACTTGTCTGATCTATTTCTGAGATGAGTTCCTTTACCCGGTCGGTAATCATATTCTTAATTTTTATGAGGGAAATGACAGGCTTATTTCCTGCTCATTCCAATGTTGTATTTGCTTCGATTGCTCCAGGTGAAAGACTACACGTTCAGCGCAGTGTCTCCCCAAAGCGGTACAAATATAAATAATGTTGAACGGGTTGAAACGATGAACACTTCATATAGACCTGATATTTACAAAAAAGCGCTTTAATAGCTCATTTTCGTATATGCGTAAAATTACGTGTTTTAATACGGCAGCTTACGCATTTTTGCTTAGTAAATTTTATTAAAAATTTGAAAATCAATCGATTGTGAATACGCGCGTATTATTACGTATTTACCTGAGGGGTTGTATTGCCGTAAATTTGAATCAGAAATACAGAACAATATAATTGTCCAGCGATATGAAAACTTTTACATCGGTTCCGCTTCCAGGCATTACAGCCAGTAATTCAGGTGCTACTTACGTTTCCGTACAGTCCATGGGAAGGACTATATTTCTGTCTCCTGATATGATCACTTTCATGGAAGGAGAAGGTAATTATACATATATATATACGACATCAGGCAAAAAATATCTGGTTTCAAAAACCTTGAAATCATTAGCCATGAATCTGGATTCAGATTTTGTGAGAGTACATAAATCCTATCTTGTGAATACCAAATATGTAGTAGAGCGTATTGAGGAAGAAAGAACATTGAAAATGTCTTGTGGCAAGGAAGTGTCTATATCTCGCAGAAAAATGAAGGAAATCACGGGTATTCTTGATCACGCTGATATCAGTGCGACAGCATAGCTGTGAATTAAATTAGTGGGTTATTTATAACATACAGTAGCCTTCGCTTGGATCGAAGGCTACTTGTTTTTTTAATATGTTATTGAGTGTAATTGACAGTATCAGAAAATTTTAATACCCAGTGTTACCTGCCATGAGGTAATTTTTTGTTTCACAGAACTCTTTCCGTCTACAGGCTGTCCTTCCAGTTCGAAGCTTGCCAAATTAGTGAAAGATCCCTCTTTTCTCACGTCCAGACTGAAACTGCCCAGATCCAGACCAGCTCCTAACTGGTATCCAAATGCCGCTTCAGACATCGCATCACCAAGATTTGAAGTGTACTGACGGAATGCATCGCGAAGGCGTTGGTTATCACCAATCCGGAATGAGGTAACCGGCCCCGCCAAAATCCTGAAAGGACCGCCCTTTAAACCAATCAGCAAAGGCACATCAATATTGCTGTACTTTATATTTACTGAGGTGGTAACAGGTGTTTGCTGATCGTTGCGAATAATGTCAAAAGTTCCTCCTTTCGTAGAAACCAGTACTTCAGGCTGGATAAATATCGTACGCCCAAATCGCGCATATATACCGCCCACAGCTCCTGTACGTGTGCTGAAGCTCTGTTTAAGATTATCTCTTACTTCCTTGCCATCATATCCCAGATAGGGATTTCCTGCGTCGTCGTAACGTGTGGTGAAAACATCTCCCATTGTGAGCCTGGAAAGATTTACCCCTCCCTTAATGCCAAATGCAAAACCTTTTTTTTGTGCCTGAGCCGCTGTTGTACCGATGAGCATCAGTAAAAAGCATGAGCAGGCTAATTTTGTCGGGATCTTCATGGATCAGAAATTAATTTAAAACCGGATAATAACGTCAGAATGCAAAAAACTATACCCGTCATTTTTATTTTTTGAGTAAACGGATTTTGGATAACCGTTTTAGGAGATTTTTTGCACTATTTTGTTGTTCAGTTAAGACAAACAAACTTTAGATAACCCCTATGGCCAAAGCCAAAACTGCCTATTTCTGTCAGGAATGTGGGTATAATTCACCCAAATGGGTGGGAAGATGTCCCTCCTGCGGAGAATGGAATACGCTTGTTCAGGAAGTGATTGAAAAGGAAGACAAAAAGCCTGGTGTAACCTGGAAGTCAGTGAATCTGGCAAGCCGGCCGAAGGCAATTACTGAAATTGTATATGAAAATGAACCCCGTATTATCACTAAGGATGGTGAGCTGAACAGGGTGCTGGGTGGTGGTATTGTACAAGGTTCGCTCGTGCTGATAGGAGGGGAGCCGGGAATCGGTAAATCGACTCTGATGCTGCAAATTGCACTTACCTTATCCGATAAGCGTGTTTTGTACGTTTCCGGGGAGGAGTCGGAGCAGCAGATTAAAATGAGGGCTGAGCGGATGGCTTATCAGAGCGATAAATGTTACATTTTAACTGAAACGCATACTGAAAACATTTTCAGACAGATTGAAGAATTTAAGCCTGAAGTGCTTGTAATTGATTCCATCCAGACGATGCAGTCAACTTATATAGAGTCGGGAGCAGGCAGTGTTTCTCAGGTACGCGAGTGTACGGCTGAGTACATGAAGTATGCGAAAGACACAGGCGTTCCGGTGTTTTTGATTGGACATATTACGAAGGATGGTTCTCTGGCTGGCCCCAAGGTTTTGGAGCATATGGTGGATACTGTGCTTCAGTTTGAAGGTGACCGGCACACGACTTACAGGATTTTGCGTACGATCAAGAACCGTTTCGGGAGCACATCCGAGCTTGGAATCTATGAAATGCATGGAGCCGGTTTGAGGGAAGTAAGTAATCCTTCGGAGATTCTTATTTCGCAGCGTGACGAACCCGTAAGTGGTATTGCGATTGGCTCCATGATGGAAGGCAACAGACCTCTGATGATAGAAATCCAGTCTCTGGTGAGTGTTGCAACCTATGGAACGCCGCAAAGGAGCAGTACAGGATTTGATGCCAAACGTTTGCAAATGTTGCTTGCAGTATTGGAAAAGCGCGGCGGTTTCCGGTTGGGTGTACAGGATGTTTTTCTGAATGTAGCAGGTGGGTTACGTGTAGAAGACCCAGCCATTGACTTGGCCGTTATTGCTTCTCTGGTATCGTCTTATGAAGATAAATTTATTCCTGCCTCGGTCTGTTTCGCAGCAGAAGTAGGGCTTGGTGGAGAAGTAAGGGCTGTGAATCGGATAGAAAGCAGAATATCCGAAGCGGAAAAACTGGGTTTTAAGAAAATGTATATATCGAAATACAACAGCAAAGGTTTGGAGCTTGACAGACCACAAATGAAAGTGGTGCCCGTCGCACATCTTGATCAGCTGTTTATGGATTTGTTTTTGGGACAATAGTGCGGTTATCCGAAACCAAAAAGTTTAGTCTGACAGGTTTGGTTGAAAGTTGACTGCAGATAGCCGACGGCTGACTGCCTCCATTAATATTTCGCGTAAAAGTTTCTTAACTTCGACGTTACTCTGTCATAAATAGGCTTGCTGAACTCGATAAATAGCTCCTGTGGCGGAGGCGGCGCTAATTCTTTGCTTTTGGTCATACGTAGTTGCCCGTAAGTGAGTGCGCGCTCGTCTCCGATGAAACTTGCCCATTCACACATCCAGTTGTACTCGCCATTGAATTTATCCTGAGTTACGATCCGGTGGGATTTAAATTCACGGATCTGCATATCCAGCAAACCGGAAGAATGAACCATCTTTTGAGTGTGGGTGAATTTGGCAGTAACTTTTTCATATATCGGGATCTTGATTCTGCCCACCGTCTTCTCGGCAACTTTGACACTGTCCGTGCCTGTAAAGGTTTCGGTATTTTTTTCAATCAGGGTTTGTCCTACTACGAAGTCATCAAATTGTAAGGTAATGACGTGATCTGGTTGCAGACCGATTTGTGTGGCTTCATCAGGAGTATAGAATCGTACAAACTTGTTGAGCTGAGGACTTGTTTGCAGGAATTGATCAATCGCATTCTGGAAATACTCGTTACTGAGCTTATAGGTTCTGGAGGTTACAAGCACTTGCTCTACCACTACCTTAAATGATGCGATATGGTAGGCCTGCTTTAGTCTTTCTTTAACATCCCGAAAACCGGGAATCAGAAAATCTGCTTTTTCAAAATGCTGATAAGCTGTTCTGGCTTTCATTCTGTCTCCTTCCGCTAACAACAGCTCAGCTTCGTTATATCTCGTTGTTGCGGCAGTCTCTCTTACCTTGTCTTCATCCTTCTGGAAATCCCGCGGAGTAACTATAATGATACAGGCCGAACAACTGCTTACAGCGCGGTACAGAGCATTGAGGCTTTCATAAGATTTTAGTTCATCTTCAAACCTGAAAGGATTTGTAGATGTATGAGCCAGGTTGATTTGTCTGAGGTATTGTTCCATTGCGGCCGGGTAGGCTACTTTGAGAATATCTGCTGATGAAGTATGTTTAGGATTGCTGCTGAGTTTTTCGACACTGCGAAATACTGAATCGTCGTAGTTACCTTTTTTTAACGACTTCTTGGCAGATCCACATCCTGTAAGTAGTAATGTGACAAAAAAAAGAATTGATAGGGGTAGGAGTTTTTTCATCATTATGGTAAAATCGGATACCAAATGTCAGAAAAAATCACCTCATTTTTGAATGCTTGACTAAATATGCGGTTAGAATAGGATCGAATCCCTGTGCAATGTCGGCGTCTATAAAATCAATTTTATATTGTCCGCATTTCAGTTTCAGTTTTCTATAAAATTCACTGACCGACTGACGGTAAGTTTCGCGTACCTGTTCCGGTTGTACCTTCACTTTTTCTCCCGATTCCAGGTCGATGAATTCATATGGACGGTTTTCAAAATCGAAGGACTCCTCTGTTTTCTTATCTGTAACATGAAACAGGAGAACTTCATGGAGATTGTGGCGCAGATGCTGGAGTGCTGAGAAAATGTGCTCTGCTTCATCAGGATTATCAAACATATCACTGAAAATCACAACCAGAGAGCGTTTATGTATTTTTTCTGCAATCTCATGCAAAACTTCTGCAACTGAAGTTTTATGTAAAGGCTTATTACTCTGCAGAACATTATTCAGTTCAAGCATGATCTTGTGAACATGCGATGGAGTCGATTTGACCTGGGTCTGTACTTCGATCTTGTCTGAAAATGTACAAAGACTTACAGCATCTTTCTGTTTTTGGAGTAGATAAGTAATGCTGGCTGCTGCCATCACGCTAAACGTCATCTTGCCAAAATCCGGCTGAGGATAATACATAGACGATGAGGTGTCAAGTAAGATATGGCAACGAAGATTGGTTTCCTCCTCGTACCGTTTGGTATATAACCGATCTGATTTGGCAAATACTTTCCAATCAATGTGACGGGTAGATTCTCCTGTGTTATAAAGCTGATGTTCAGCAAACTCTACAGAAAACCCATGAAATGGAGACTTGTGTAGTCCGGTGATAAATCCTTCAACAAGTTGTTTGGCCAGAAACTCAATGTTTCCGAATTCCCTGACTTTGGAGATGTCAAGTTCGCGGGGATTTATCATATTTTAAGATGAAAAGAGTTTTATTCTTTCTTATTCATTGAAATGATCTTGCCTGACTTGGGGTCAATTTCTTCATGTTGATCCAATAAAACCATTCCTTCCATACCAACCACCCTGACCGAAACATTAGCAATTCCCTGACTTACGATCTCCAGTTGCTTTGCTGCTTCCTTGCTGATATCCACAAGGCGGTTTCGCGAGTAAGGTCCCCGGTCGTTCACGCGTACTATCACTTTTTTATCGTTGTCAAGATTGGTCACTTCCAGCATTGTATTAAAGGGGTAGGTCCGGTGTGCAGCAGACAACTCGTTGCTTTTGTGAATTTCTCCAAATGAGGTTTTTCTGCCGTGGAAACGGGTGGAGTAGTAAGAAGCTCTTCCTTTTTCTGTTTTTCCCAAAGTTACCTGTGCGAATGCGTCAGGCTGCCAGGCGAAGGCTAAAAGGATGATAATCAGGATCCGATGACAACTCATGTTTGAGGGTTTAGATGAAACATCAATAAGGCTTTTGAGGCCCTACTTTCTATTTTGATTTCCTCTTAAAAAATCGAAATAATATCACAGATTTTTCAAATGTAATAGATAAAACGGAGAATATCATAATTTTAGCATATCCGACTGCCCGGAATCGCTTCAAATAATAGAGGTGAAAACCGATAACGGTACTAATATATTTCGGTTGTTTTGTTCGCAGCAATAAACTTTCTATTTTAGCGTTTGAAAACCTATTTAAAACTTAAAATAGTGGAAGACAGAGAGCAAATCTACTCCAAAAGGGTCAGAGCGGGAAAACGGACTTATTTCTTTGATGTTCGCTCTACGCGATCCAATGATTATTATCTAACGATCACAGAGAGTCGTCGTCATCCTCAGGGTGATGGTTTCACTTACGAGAAACACAAAATGTTCTTGTACAAAGAAGATTTCGATAAGTTTGCAGAAGCGTTGAAAGAGGCAGTTGATCACGTAAAAACGGAGTTGATGCCCGAAGTTGACTTTTCTCAATTCGAAGCGAAGGCTGAAGAAGCTGACGTAATCGGAGAGTCGGATCTTAAGTGGGATTAAAAATTTACTTTTCCTGAAAGAAGCCTTCGGAATCTATTGCGAAGGCTTTTGGTTTTTCTCTTCACTAAATAGTAATTTTGTGCAAATTATTATTTGGCTGTCGGGCAGTGCATTTTTGAAATAGTGCAAATCCCTGTCCGCTTAAACTGCATATCTTTTATAAAATGAGTCTTCAATGTGGGATTGTTGGATTGCCTAACGTAGGTAAATCCACACTTTTTAATGCTATTTCTACCGGTAAAGCCGAAGCAGCCAATTATCCTTTTTGTACAATTGAGCCTAATGTAGGAGTCGTTACCGTTCCTGATGAGCGGATTGATATATTGATCGGACTGGTAAATCCTCAAAAAACAATTCCAACGATTATGGAATTTGTGGATATCGCCGGTTTGGTGAAAGGAGCAAGCCAGGGAGCTGGTTTGGGAAATAAATTCCTTGCTAACATCCGTGAGGTAGATGCGATTGTACACGTAGTACGTTGTTTTCAGGACGAGAATGTGGTACACGTAGAAGGTCGTGTTGATCCTGTTTTTGATAAAGAAATCATTGATATCGAGCTTCAGTTGAAAGATCTGGAATCGATTGAGAAAAAAATACAGAAAACTGAAAAAGGAGCCAGAGCCGGTGATGCGAAAGCAAAAGTGGAGTTGGAGTGGCTTAAAAAATACAAGGAAACTCTGGAAGCAGGCAAGAATGCCAGAAGCCTCGAAATTGATCCTGAATTAAAGGAATCAGTTATTGGCGATTTGCAATTACTTACTGTAAAGCCGGTATTGTATGTTGCTAACGTAGATGAAGAGTCGATGCTTACGGGCAATGAGTACTCGGAGAAACTGCGTGAAGCAGTAAAACATGAAGGTGCAGAAGTGATAGTACTGTGTGCAGCCATCGAATCTCAGATCTCTGAAATCGAAGATCCTGAGGAGCATGAAATGTTCCTTGGTGAATATGGTTTGAAAGAATCGGGATTAAGCAAATTGATTAAAGCTTCTTACGCCCTTTTGAACCTGATCACATATTTCACTGCTGGTGTGAAGGAAGTGAGAGCCTGGACGATCGTGAAAGGCTGGAAAGCGCCTCAGGCAGCAGGTGTGATTCACAGTGATTTCGAAAAAGGATTTATACGTGCGGAGGTAATTAAAGTTGCTGATTACGAGAAATACAAAACAGAAGCAGCCGTAAAAGAAGTTGGTAAAATGGCCGTGGAAGGAAAAGAATATGTCGTGCAGGATGGTGATATCATGCACTTTAGGTTTAATGTGTAAAATTAAGCTAAACTTTTTTAAAGGATCCCCGATGTATGATTATGCTTCGGGGATCTTTTTTTGTGGCAGCACCTCGTAAATAGCAATTGAGAGTAGCAGACAGAAAAAACCAACTGGTATAAAACCAACTACATAAGTCATGCATCCTTTTACCGAGGTTGTAGCTAATTCCAATAGCATGAAAATAAAAGGACTTAGAATCCCATAGATTATGATTACGAGGTCCCCCCAATTCATATAATTTTTAAAGAGATAGCTGGTAGCGTAAGTAAGAGCTACGGATGATAATATCTGAAGTGTGATCATCATACCGATTATTGAGTAAGTTGCTATTTGCTGATGTTTTTTACCGCCTCCGATTCCACTCCACAGTTCTGTAACCAATTAAAAGATCGGATCTTCCTGCCTGCGGACGGTAGTATACCAGAATATCGTAGTCATTTTCTGTAACGCCGTAGTTTCCCTCTATATAGGCTTCATCAGGTTTTTCTTTTCCAACTACTCTGGTATAATCATAGTTGATCACCCCTTGTTTTAGGAATATTTCTGCCTCATAGGCATTTAAAACAGGGTTGTATGCCATTTTATTACGGTCATTGAGCTGCCACAGATTAAATGCGCCATTGACATAATAGGTTGCGGACGGATCTTCCTGGGTTCTCAATGTGAAAACAACGGGCGAATAATCCGCTTCCACACTTCCTCTGCCTGATTCACGCTGGTCTACTATAAATTGGCCATTCAGATCTTCCAGCTGAAGATATCCGTTGTCGGAGCGGGATTTGTCGGGAAATAATGTCAGTTTGGTGTAATCTCCTGTTCTTTCTAGTTCTTCGATTCCGAATCCTCTGGACAGTAAAGTCCGGCTGTCAAAATACCGGAATTCGTTTCCTCCGGGAAATGTATTTTCGAGATCAAAAAATGTGTATTCCAGCAGATAATCGAAAGGTCTGACATTGGTCGGTTTGAAACCAGTGCGTATCTGATCCCATCTGAAATTTTTTCGGATTACCACTTTAAGATCTGTTTGTGGTGCATTGAGCGGATATCCCTTGTAGTCAATTTTAAAATCAATTTGCTGATCCGAAAATTGCTGGCTGATTCCCTGCGAGAAGCGGGCCTCAGCCGCGATACTTACTTTGGGATCATAAATCATAAATCTTCTGGACAGAACCGCTTTGCGATCATGATCGCTATACACTATCAGAACATAATTGCCTGATAACTTCAATCGCGGAACATTAAAACGGTAGTGGAAATACGGAACCTTGGTGCTGAAAGATTGTTCGTATTGGATCACCGGATATTCATTGTATTCAAAAGTGTACTCGATTTCGTTCAGCACCGATTTGGTCCAATCTGCATTACAATGGAAAATCTTGACCCTGTATCCTGCAAAGGAAGCTGTCAGATCGTCAAATTCAAGAACAAGCGGATTGGCACTTTGAAGAGGTAATATGGGCGGCCCAATAAGCCGGCGCGGATTTTCAGGCTCATTAATACTTGGATAAAGCAGAACGGTGGCTATGTTCTCGTTGTAGATATAATCTTCGAATTTAATATCGGCAGGCTGGCTGCGTGCTGATAAACAAGCTATTATCAGTATAAGGGATAAAAAGTATCGCATAAACAGAATTTATAAAATAACGTTATCTTGTACGATAATCGTGTAAAGAACGAATTAATGCCTTTTTTACAGAAATAACTATTTTTGTTTTAAAACAATGAACCAATGACAGCACAACCTCAAAAAACCTACTCAGAAGAGGAATACCTTGAATTGGAGCGCGAAGCTGACTACAAAAGTGAATATTATCGTGGAGAAATATTTGCGATGGCTGGTGCAGGTTTCAATCATAATCGCATTACGGAGAATTTGTCTGGAGAATTTTATATTCGGTTGAAAGGGAAACCATGTAATGGTTATTCCAGCGACCTTCGTATTCATATTCCTGAGAACGGTCTTTACACTTATCCTGATTTTCTTATCATTTGCGGCAAAAATGAGTTTAAAGATGAGAAAAAGGACGTACTACTTAATCCTTCCGTGATTGTTGAAGTGCTGTCTGCCAGCACATCCGGCTACGATAGGGGTGAGAAATTCCATTTTTACAGGAGTATCCCTTCCTTAAAGGAATACGCAATTATTGATTCTTTATCTGTTGGAGCAGAGGTTTGGAGGAAAAATGAAGAAGGGATCTGGTATCTTGCTTCGGAGGCTTATGATATTGATGGATTAATCGAAATAAAGACCGTTGACGTCTCTCTGAAACTGACGGATATTTATGCAGGAACAGAGGATATTATCCCTGCAAATCAATAAAAAAAGGAAGCATCGCTACCTCCTTTTCTGAATTAATTTCTTCTGATACTATCCTGCCAGTTCTTCCACTTCAAGCATCGCTGTTTCCCAGTCACCATTGGCTTTTTCAAGCTTTTGCCTGATTTCAGCATAAGTCCGGTTCAGGTCTGCAAGTGCTTTGGCATCGTTATATACGGAAGGTTCAGCAAGTTTTACCTCGGTCTCCGCTTTTTGGTCTTCAAGTTTACTGATCGTATTCTCCAGTTCGTCAATCAGTTTTTTCGCCTTCTTTAGTTTCTGAGTTTCCTCATTAGATAAGGATTTGTTCTTAGGCGCAGCAGGTGCTGGTTGTGCTTTTGCTTTTTGCGGGGGCGCACTGCTTACTACGGCTTTGTCGCTCACGGCAGACTGTAATCCACGCTCTTCAACCCAAATTTCGTATTCTTCGTAAGTACCAGGGTATTCTTTAATCTGATGATCTTCGATATACCAGATTTTGTTGGCTATATTTTCAACAAAGTACCTGTCGTGAGATACAACGATATAACTTCCCTCGTACTGTTGCAACGCCTGGATCAGAATATTTACCGACTGCATGTCAAGGTGGTTGGTAGGCTCATCGAGCAGTAGGAAGTTTGCCTGAGAAAGCAATACTTTGGCAAGCGCCACACGCGATTTTTCTCCTCCGGAAAGTACCTTGATTTTTTTGAATACGTCGTCACCCGTAAACAGGAAACAACCAAGTACTGTTCTTAACTCAGTTTCAGTCTTATTTGGATTAGCGTATTTAAGCTCCTCTATCAGGTTATGGTTGACATTCAACGATTCGAGCTGGTGTTGTGCGTAGAAGGTGAACATCACGTTATGTCCCAGTCTTCTTTTCCCTTCAATAGGTTCATCACCCGCTACAACCCGTAGGACAGTAGATTTTCCACGTCCGTTAGCTCCGATCAAAGCAATTTTGTCACCACGCTCCATACTGATATTTGTGGCGTCCAAAATTACTTTTTCACCATAAGCTTTGGAGGCATCTTCCAGCTGGAACACATGACGGCCTGGCTGCGTAGTGAATTGAAAACGGAAGTGAACTTTCGCGTTTTCGTCTACTACGGCATCTACAACGTCCATTCTATCCAGGGCTTTTACACGGCTTTGTACCTGGCGCGACTTCGTTGCTTTTGCTTTAAATCGCTCGATAAAGCGCTCAGTCTGACGGATTTTAGCCTGCTGATTTTCATATGCGCCGCGCTGAATTTCATTACGCTCATCTTTTTCTTCCAGATAATAGGAGTAGTTCCCAGCGTAATAAACCAGCTTTCCGCCCGACACCTCTACAGTTGTATCAATCGTATTGTCAAGGAACTGGCGATCGTGACTTACTACAATTACAGCTCCCTCGTAACTCTGTACATATTTTTCAACCCACTGAATAGATGGTAAGTCAAGGTGGTTGGTAGGCTCATCGAGCATCAATAATGACGGTTTTTGCAAAAGCAATTTTGCCAGCATTACACGCATTCTCCATCCCCCGGAAAATAATCTCAATGGTCTTTGAAGGTCATCAGTCACAAAACCCAGACCTTCCAGTATCGCTTCAGCTTTAGATTGAACGCTGTAACCGTCCAATGCTTCAAATTCGTCCTGAACGCGAGCCAGCTTATCTATCAATTCATCCTTGTAGTCATGCTCCATTTCATGCAGGATATTATCGATCTGTACCTGCAGTTCATTCTGGCGCTCGAAGGCCTGCATGGCAACAGAAAGTATAGAGTCGTCGCTTTGGTAAGAAAGCAAATCCTGATTCAGGAATCCGATAGTGCAATCCCCGGATTTTGATATATGGCCACCATCTGGCTGAAACTCGCCGTTGATCATACGAAGCAACGTCGATTTACCTGTTCCGTTCAAACCGATAAGGCCGATCTTTTGTTTTGGCTTAATATGAAGAGACGCACCGTCGTACAAAGCACGGTCGCCTAAAAAGTAACTTACATTAGTAATCGCGATCATGCCGCAAAGGTACGGGGAAAGAAGGAGATAGTAAAAAGGTAGTTGTTGGAATAGTTATAAAATGAAAACGCTGGCCGGAAATGCAACATTATTATTGTAAATTTGTTTTGGTTAGTAGAGTTGAAATGGTTATAATCTCTCTATCAATATTTACTATGACAGTTAAACAAATCAGTAAATGAACTATACATATAAACTGCGATTACTTCCAGAATCTGACGGCGGATATACGGTTTTTGTACCTGCCCTTCCAGGTTGTATAACGTATGGAGAAACTATTGATGAAGCGATTGAAATGGCTAAGGAGGCAATATCGCTTTATGTAGAAGACTTAACAGATAGAGGAGAGCCGATACCAGATGATAGCAGTACACTGGAATATTCTTTAAATTTGGTGGCATGAATTTATCATCCAAGTATCTGATCAAGCTCTTGGAATCAAATGGCTATGTATTCAGAAGGGCAAAAGGATCCCATTTTGTTTTTTATAATTCTGAATCTAATAAAACAGCAATCGTACCTGTTCATGGTGGTAAAGATCTGAAAAAAGGAACCTTTCTTAGTATCCTAAAGCAGGCTGGAATCGATTTGAACAATTAAATTCTTTCTTTTGAATAATCTATTCCCAATATTCCTGAAACTTGAAAATCTGCATACATTAATTGTTGGCGGAGGCTATGTAGGTTTGGAAAAAATTACTGCTGTCATAAATAATTCGCCTGAGGCCAAAGTGACCCTGGTGGCTCCTGAAATTGGCACTGAGATAAGAGAAATTGCGGTATCTAATTCCCTGATTACTTTGGTTGAGAGGAAGTTTGAAGAGACCGATCTGGAAGCGAAGGATTTGGTAATCGTTGCCACAAACGATAGAGTGGAAAACGAAAGAATTAAAGCACTTGCCGCCGGTAGGCACCTTCTCTGTAATGTTGCCGATACACCCGCCCATTGTGATTTTTATTTGTCCTCTGTTGTTCAAAAAGGCAATCTGAAAGTAGCCATTTCAACAAACGGAATGTCACCAACCATGGCAAAGCGCTTGAAAGAAGTATTGAATGAAGCTTTGCCGGAAAATCTGGAAGTAGCCATGGAACAACTCAAAGCGGTGCGCGATATGTTAAAAGGAGATTTCGCTCATAAAGTGGATGAGCTGAACAGGATTACATCGGTGCTGGTTGATAAGAAGAACTAAACCTTAATAGGCGCAAAGAATCAGTTCATTCAAGAAACTCAGCGTAAATTCTCATCACTCAGCGTTTAAAGCCAAAACTCAAACTACTCCAAATTCCCGCAACGCCACCGGAAAATTCTTTCCTTCATGCCCTGAACGGCTCAGTTTTACAAGGGCAAATCTTTGTAAAGTGTTCAGGTTAATCCACTCTTTCAGCGAGACTCCCGGGCATTCCCATTCTTTTGCCTTTTGATGAATTTCGATTGGCACTTCACTGATATTGTTCCAGTTATCATCGATAAATGTAAGTGTGCTGGCTTCATAGCCAAAGTAGCTTTTTACCAATTTTCTGACAAAGTTTTCATACTGCTTTATTTCATCTGTCTGAAAGCAGGGTAGGGTGGCAAGCAGTTCTTTATCCGCAAGACTGAATTTTGCCCATTCATGCAATTTCAGTTTCACGCCACAGCTGTCGAGCTTATAGCGGACAATCATTGGAACACATTTGAGCGTACTTACAAAATCACTTTCGAAGCCGAAAAAGAAAGTAGCAACAGGATGGATAGTCATGATATAGCGATTTCAGATATGGTAATTTTTTCGAATTCAGCTTTCGGTGTGTCGCAGGTTGGACATAGATAGGTATCTGAAAGGTCCTGAAACAAAACTCCGGCAGGAATATTCTGTAAAGTATCACCAAATGCGGCGTCATAAATGGTGAAGCAGTGAGGGCATTGGTGAGCTGTCTGGATTTGAACCGGGGCTTTGGATACCTCTTCCGTTTCATGTCTGTTGTTTTCCGGAATATCGCGAAAACGTTTGTTACTGAATTTTCTGCAAAGTCGCTCTACCTGTCCGGCCAGATGGATTTTATACAGACCCTTTTCAAAGAGTATGTGATTGCGGCTGTTCGGATTGAAATTTTCGGTAAAATAAAGATCATAAACACTCCACAATGATAATTGACCAATTTGCAAAAGAGGCCTTTTTCTGATTAGTACAGAACCGAATACTTCCGATTTGGGCTTGGTTTGTATACCAAAACATAATCCGAAGGTACGGGTGTCGTTTTTTTCAATGTAACGGATGAGGTCTTGTTTAAGCTGAGTTCCTTCGCTGGTGTTATCCTCTGTTTGCCAGGCGAGTTCATTGGCGGCATGCCGGACATTGATATTATGTTTACCCAGAATATTACTCCATTCACTTCTGTATTGGTCCTCAATACCTTTGATAATAATTGATTTCCAAGGCGTAGTGCATATTTCTCCAATGCGTGTTTTCATGCAGAGGTTACATACATCAAGAAGAAATTCAACCGAAAATTGCTCATCGCGACGATAGAGTCCAAGCCATGTACGGGATTCGTAACGGTTAAAGCCTTCGTAGTAAGGCAGTGAAAATGCAGGAAGCTCCAGCTCTTGTGTAATGGGTAGGGCAATGTAAGCTAACTGCTCTTTTACGATAGCAAATAGCTCCGGTAAATCTGCTGCCGGCCTATTTAATAATTGGTTTTCAATCTCTCTTGCTACTTTACCAATCTCATTTGTATATACGAGTTCCTCCCATTTGTAAAGGATGTTACTTTGCTTTGGCCGAACGTACAGATACCAGAAATGAGGTTCCGGAGAGGATATAAAATTCAGATTTCCGGTAAAAAATGGCGTGAAGCTCTGGTTGGAATCGGAGATATTAACTTTTAGCTCCGGCATGTGTTCAAAGCTGTCGAATACGGTATGGTATTCGTTTGAGTCTAGCCATTGTCCCGTTCTGAACACGTCCTCACCGCAATAGGAGCTGATGATATTGGGATGCTTTTCTGGGTTGATATTGTATTGAATGCCAATTGCTTTGAGATCCCGCTCCAGAAATTTCATCTGTTCGTAATGAACCGTCATCAATAGCTGCTGTCGTGCTCCGAATCTGACATCCTGAACATCCGCTTTTCGGGCTGCAGAAAGAATTCCTTTGAGAACCCCGGGGGAAGCAATTCCGCCTGGCAGGTTGATTTTTACGTTATAATAATCTCTCATAGCAATTTTCTAAACAAGTACAGCTTCATTCATTTTCTCCAAAATGGACCTCACTTCGGGTCGGCAAGAGCCGCATCCGGTTCCTGCGCCTGTTTTTTGGCACAGTTGCTGAAAATCAGTACATCCACCTTTGATCGCATTTTCCAAATTACCCTTTCCTACATTGTTGCAGGAACATACCAGTTTCCCTTCCAATGGTTCAGCTTTTTGGCTTGCCCTGAGTAATTGCAGACGTTTTTCTGATAGTTCAATTCCATTTGCAATCAGATCCCTGAATTCCAGAAATTCGTTTTTGTCGCCGATCAGTATACATCCCACCAGCCGGTCGCGGTGCACAATGCATTTTTTATAATAACGTTTCGACTTATCTATGAATGTAATTTCTTCGTAGCTGCTGTCATTGGCGGGAGCCTCAGTCAATCCAACGCTGCAAAGATGCAGTCCTTCCATTTTCAGGATATTCATGGAGGTGCTACCCTTGTAGGGCTGTGAAATATCACCTGCGATAAATTTCGCCGCCACTTCAGCCTGTTGCTCAGCACCGAGTGTAATTCCCCACATTTGTCCGCGCCACTCTGCAATTTCACCGGCTGCAAATATGTCGGGATCGGAGGTTTGCATATAGTCATTTACGATAATCCCGCGTTTCGATGCAATACCTGCTTCTGTGGCCAGCTCAATGGTCGGGACTGTTCCGATAGCCATCACAACCACCTGACAATCAATTTTTCTTCCTGATTTTAACCGGATACCATCCACTTTGTCGGAGCCGGAAAAAATGGATACTTCATCGTTGAAATAAATTTCCACACCCCGATCTTTGAGATCCTGGTATAGAAGTTCAGAAGCAAGTGGATCAAGCTGTCGTTCCATCAGTCTGCCACTTCTTTGGATAACGGTAACCCGAACATTCATTTCCCGGAATGATGCTGCCAGTTCCAGCCCCAGTATACCTCCCCCTACAATCACTGCGTGGGGAGATGGTTGTTTCAAAAACGGAAGTAGTGAGTCGGCATCCAGGCGCGAGCGCATGTTGAATATTCCGGGAATTTTGGGTACACCTTTTGGCATGAACGCGCGGCTTCCCATACCCAGAATGAGTTTGTTATAAGTATGCTGATTGCCTCTGTCGTCTGTAATCGTTTTGTTCTGACGATCTATATGGGTCACACCGACGCCCTTGTGGACGTGAATGTTATTGGCTTCGAACTGGTCTTCTCTCAGTTTTACAAGCTGCTCCCAGGATTGGGAGCCACTGATATAGTCGGGTAGTAAAACCCGGTTATAGAATGGATAAATTTCTTTTGAAAAAACGTGAATTTCGTCTTCCTGATTCAGGTTTCGGTATGAATTAATGAACCCTAAACCGGCTGATCCGGCTCCGATAATGATGATTTTCTCAATGGGTTTTTTGTATAAACACACTTCTACCGCCGAAAATTTAAAGTCCGGTTCTTTGGATTTCGGGTCGACAAGTGGACTTGTAAGGTTATTTGCCCGTCCCAACGAACTACCCAGAATCTTTCCCCAATGCATGGGTAAAAAACAAAGTCCGGCTTTTACATCCTCTGTGATCTGCGCTTTCACTCTCACTTCTCCTCGTCTGCTCGTAACCGTCACAAGTTGCCCTTCCCGGATATTACGGGTCTGAGCATCTTTCGGATGGATTTGTAAAAACGGCTGAGGTATATGCTGGTTCAGCTTCGCTACGCGTCCGGTTTTAGTCATGGTATGCCACTGATCTCTGATACGCCCGGTCGTGAGTACCAAAGGGAAATCCTGATCTGTAGCTTCCGAGGTGTTTTCGTCGTTTACTGCGAATATTTGTGCCTTTTTGTTAGGAGTATAGAACTGATGATCAGTGAATAATCTTTTTGTACCTGTGTTGCCGGGAGCCGAATTGCCGGAATCTCCAGGGACGGTGTCTCTGGTTGAGGAATGGAAGCCTTTCAGGCTATTTTCGGAATGTTCGCTTCGCTTCATTTCAATGCCTCCGGCATTTTTTCCGGACTCAGCTCCCCGTGCCAGGTCGCCTTCGCGCCTTTCTTCCCCAAGCCCCATTCCCCATGCCCTTTCGCCCTCTGCCCTAAACGGCCACTGAACACTACGATTGGCTTTTAATAAATCATAATTAACCCCCGTTACATCAATCGTTGTTCCGGCAGTGATTTGAGCATATTCATCGTAAACCTGCGAAACATTCTCATACTTGAATGACTCGCCGAATCCCATTTTCTCAGCGAACCGCCAGATGATTTCTGCATCCGGAAGTGCCTCTCCCGGAGCTGAAATGGCTTTGGGTAAATGTGTAATCCTTCTTTCTGCGTTGGTCATCGTTCCCTCTTTTTCCAGCCAGGCAGCGGCAGGGAGCACGACATCAGCAAAAACAACAGTGTCTGCACGGTTAGAAATATCCTGAACGACTACGAATTTTGCATTCTTCAGCGCTTTTTCAGCAATACTTACATCCGGCATACTTACCAGCGGATTGGTATTAATAATCCATATAGCTTTTAGCTTTCCATTTTCCAGAGCCTCGAACATTTCTGTCGCGGTGAGTCCGGGTTTATCGGCAATTTTGACCGGACTGTTCCAGAACTCTTCCATTTCCTGTCTGTGAACTGGATTTACTACCTCACGATGTGCGGGCAAAATGTTAGCCAATCCACCTGTCTCACGACCTCCCATGGCGTTGGGCTGGCCGGTGAGCGAGAACGGGCCATTGCCAGGTTTTCCGATTTTTCCCGTAATCAAATGCAGGTTAATCAGCGACAGGTTTTTGTTTACCCCTATAACCGACTGGTTGAGGCCCATGGTCCATAGCGACAAAAATCCTTTCGCTTTTCCTATCCAGGTTGCTGCTGTTGCAATGTCAGCCGTACCAACACCGCAAATCTCAGCAGCTTCCTGAATAGTTCTCTCAAAAACCTTATCTCTGAACGCCGTGAAACCATCGGTATGATCAATGATAAAGTCGTTATCAATGTAGCCTTCCTCAATAAGTAGTCTGCCGATTGCGTTGTTCAGGACAATATCCGTTCCCGGGTTGATCGCCAGATGCAGGTCGGATGACCGTGCAGAATCGGTACGTCTCGGATCAACACAAATCAGTTTTACATGCGGATTCGCTGCTTTGTGCGCTTCAATTCTTCTCCATAATATGGGGTGGCACCAGGCAGGGTTGGCACCGGTGATAAAGAACACATCCGCTTCTTCAATATCATCGTAACATACCGGCACACTATCTTCACCCAACGCAAGTTTGTAACCCACCACAGCCGAACTCATACAAAGCCGGGAATTGGTGTCAATGTTATTGGAGCCAATAAAACCTTTTATCAGCTTATTGACCAGATAATACTCTTCCGTCAGACATTGTCCGGAAACGTAGAAAGCGACAGAATCAGGACCGAATTTTTTGATGAATGTTTTAAAAACAGCAGCTGTACGTTCCAAAGCCTCATCCCAATTCACCCGTTGCATCGGCATCGCCTTGTTCATGCGCATTTGCGGGTACAGCAGTCTGTCTGACTGATCCATAACCGTATAATGCAGGTTCATACCTTTTGAGCAAAGTTTTCCCTGATTGGATGGGTGACTCTTATCGCCTTCCAGACTTAGTTGTCCGTTGGTATCCTGATGAACCACGACACCACAACCCACGCCACAATAGCAGCAGGTAGATTTAAATGAATTGGCGGTTGGTTTCATGATGAAGAATTTTGGATGTACTGTTTTTATTTAATGCTTAAATTTTTGTCAGGCCTCCGCTGTTTCCAGTGAGCCCACTTCCGGTACGATCTCGGTCGTTTTATCAAAATTGATTAAAGCCACTATAGCGGCGACACAAGCGATGGCTACACCGATATAAACAAACGCCTGAGAGTAGGTGATGGAACTGGACTTGAACAGGAAGCCGGCAAGTACTGCACCCACATTTCCACCTGCACCTACAATGCCGCTAACAGACCCGATCGCTTTCTGGTTGATGAATGGTACAATAGCATAGGTTACTCCATTTGCCATCTTCAGGAACATGGCAAAAGCAAGCATGGTAATCACCGCAACCACTATACTGCCGCTTTGGGCGAAGAGTGCAATACCAATGCCTTCCATCGCGAGCAATGCTGCCAGTAATCTTCCTTTCCCGATCATACCGAATTTGCGTCCTACTTTATCAGCAACGATTCCTCCAACTGCTCTTGCGAACAGGTTCATGAATCCGAATGTTCCGGCAAGAATCCCAGCCAGAGCAAGGGTCGTGTTGAAATTTTCGAAGAAGTACAGAGCAGCTATATTGTCGAAGGTGATTTCTATTCCGAAGCAGGCACCATACGCAAGAAACAGGGCCCAGGTACGGGGATCCTTAGCCGCGATAGCCAGTGACCCCTTCGTTTTAGCTGCTTTGGGATTAATAACACTCAGTTCTTCAAAATTACCGGCTGGTGTATCTTTGGTGAAACGGTAATAAAGTACTGCAAATACGAGCAGCATCACACCGGGAATGATCATGGCTAATCTCCATGCAGACTCAGGCAGGTAACCAGCTCCTACGAATCCGGCAAAGATCAGGGGCATCACCATATTGGTAATTCCGCCACCCAGATTTCCCCATCCACCTGCAACAGCATTGGCGGTACCAACAATCTTCTTGTCGAACATGACCGAAGTGTGGTACTGTGTAATCACAAACGAAGCTCCGATGACACCGATAGCGAGTCTGAATAGAAGAAAGCCTTCATAGGAATGAACAAGACCGACCGTCATTACTGGTATAGAGCATATTCCCATGAGTGCTGAATACGTTTTACGTGGTCCCCAGGAATCGCAAAGTTTACCAATCGCAATGCGGGCCACTACAGTAGCGGCCACCGATGCGATAATGATATTTCCGATCTGCTCTTTGCTCAGGCCTAAGTCCGTTTTGATCACAGTCATGAGTGGGGCAAGACCGAACCACCCGAAAAAGCATAGGAAAAAGGCCATCCAGGTAAGATGGAAAGTGCGCATTTGTACGCCTTTGAAACTGAAAATGTTTAATTTTTCGAGTGGTTTATTTGTAGTTTCCATGCGTTTGGTGTTTTGAAATTCTTATAAATGTTCTTAATAGGTTGTCACGCTGAGCGGAGTCGAAGCGTTCAACTCGCTACTATCCTTCGACTCCGCTCAGGATGACGGCTGTTAGCGGATAGCTTTGGGCTATTTCAAAAATTCAGGTTTGATATTGATCATCAGATAAGCCCAGTTGGACATCTTCTGCGGATCTTTTACACCTTTTACATAAGCCAGACTGTTCGTTGCCAGAAATGTGCAGTATCCTCCCTGAAAGCTGATGGATTTAGTAAGGCTATAAGTCGCGATGATATCGAGTTCATTACCAAAATTAGACGATAGGGCTTGCGATTCACTGTTACGAACTTCAGCAGCACTCGAAAAATGGTGCAAGTCTGTTTGTATCGAAAGTTTTTGAGTAGGGGTGAATGTGGAATGTATGTAAAAGTCTGATAGTCCGCCTTTTCCAAATCCATTTGCAACATAAAAGTAATCCATTTGTCCCCAGAACTTGTGAGGGGTTCCGTACAAAGGATCGAAAGTATGGTTGGTTTTTGAAGCGGATTGTGAACCTGACATATAATCAAAACCGGGACCAACTGTGAAATGCTTGCTTACCTTGTAGAGGCCTTTCACGGAATACATGTATGCACTTAATTGGGAGCCGTCTTTATCCTTTCCCGTCTGTAGATAAGCGCTTGCGTTCAGGTTCCAGCTCTTTCCTATTTTGCTATTCAGGTAAGTTCCGGCAGTAACGCGGCTTCGGGTTCCTTTGCGGTATACTTTAACTCCGGTTTCGTTCAGGTTGTATTTTTGAAAATCGTCTTTAAATACCAATAGAGAAATATTTCCGGCATTCAGCTTTTTGCTTGCGTAGGCAAACTGCATCGATTTGTACATTGTGCCGATTCCATTCGTTCCTGCAGGATATCCTGTTGGCACGCCATCGTACAAACCACCTGTTTTTAGTTCACGGTTTTGGTTATACGCAGCGCCAAGATGAGCAGTGATTCCATGATGTGCATATTTCAGTACAATGGCGTCGTGTCGTCTTCCCTGTTGCAGCCAATCCAGATTTCCCAGCAGACGGCTGTCGTCGTAAACAAGTTCCTGTCGTCCGATTTTTAATCCCAATTCTTTGCCAGTCCTGGTAATGTTAGTATCCAGTAAGCTGATTTCAGCCCAGGCTTCGTGTAACATCAGTCCATTCAGAGCAGTATTGGTAAATCTGTTGTTGGTGGAAGCGTCCTGCCCCCAAACGCGTACGTCTTGCGCGGCTACGAAGAAATTCATCCGATATGCCTTATAGCCGACGTTCAACCTGGTTCTTTGAGATGTAAAGAACGCAGGATCTTCACCTTTGTTCAGTGGTGTTCCTTGTCCCTGAAGGAATTCAGTCCGGGTTCTCAACTGTCCCGATACGGTCAGCTGTGCGAATCCTTCAGCCGGTCGAAGTGTTCCTGCAACCCATAAGCTCAATGCAAAAAAGTAAATGACGTTTCTCATTTAAATGAATTTTGTAAAATGGAGAATTGAACGGGCGCGGCTGATTGTACTGGGGTAATCTTCTTATAATGATCTTCTATTGTTCCTGATAAATATTTCTCAGATATTCCTTTGCGTAGGAGGGGTTAAGAGCAACAACTTCCCCTAAAATCATAATGGCAGGTGCGCCTATGTTATTTTCTTTTACCAAATGTGGCATTTCCCAAACCTGGCCTATCACACTCTTTTCGTCCGGTCGGGTGCCATTCTGAATAACAGCCATGGGCAGGTAACCTCTTCCAAAGTGTTTATACAGATCGCAGATTTCTTTAAGTTTATTCACGCCCATTAAAATTACGACGGTTGCTTTGGATTGTACCGCGAGGCGGATGTCATCGGATAGTTCTCCCGAACGGGTAGTTGCAGTAATTACCCAGAAGCTTTCACTTACTCCTCTGCGCGTAACCGGAATATCCAAAGAGGCGGGAACGGAGATGCAGCTTGATACGCCTGGAATATTTTCTACCGTAATCCCGTGTTCACGAGCATATTCCATTTCTTCATGCCCCCTCCCGAATACGAATGAGTCACCACCTTTCAATCTTACAACATGTCCTCGTTTTCTTGCCAAACGTACGATAAGTCCGTTGATCTCGTCCTGTGAGAATGCAGCATCACCTGATTTTTTACCCACATACATTTTAAGCGTGTGTTCTGGTGCGTACTCCAGTAGTTCGGCGTTGGCCAGTTCATCATACAGGATCACATCTGCGGATTGTAATGCCTTTATACCTTTCAGTGTAATCAGCTCTCCGTTTCCCGGTCCTGCTCCAACAAGTGTTAGTCTAGACTCCATCGCTTTATACATTATATATGGTGAATATTAGAAATGTACTATGAATAGTAAAACATAACTATTTGTAATTGTTGGTCCAAAATTAAGGTCATTATTTTTAAAAACAATAATTTAACCAAAATTTGTGTTTAAAAATTAACCATTTAAAGAATAAAAAGTTAGGATTTGCTAAAAATGCGATTTAGTTTTGTTCTGTAATATTTGATGTGCAAGAATGTGTATTATTAAAATATTGCAATAAAATAATACTGTTATTCAAAAATTATAGTTATTATTCACTATGGAAACGCAAAAAACTGTCCAGATCGTAGTAGTTGGCAATGGTATGGTGGGCTACAAATTTTGTGAGAAACTGTTGGCCAAGCAGAAAAACAATCATGATTTTGCCATCACTGTGTTCGGAGAAGAGCCACGTGTAGCCTATGACCGAGTACATTTAAGTGCTTTTTTTGCCGGGAAAACGGCTGACGATCTGACATTGGCTCCTGCGGATTGGTATACTGAAAATGGTATCAGGCTTTTTTTGTCGGATCCTGTGGTGGATATAGACAGAGAAGAGAAGTTGGTAAGATCTCATCATGGACATGTAGTGCATTACGACTATCTGGTAATGGCTACTGGCTCTGGTGCATTTGTGCCTTCTATTCCCGGTGTGGAAAAAGATGGAGTTTTTGTTTACCGGACAATAGAGGATCTTGAACTGATTTTGTCCTATGCTAAAAAGGCAAAGAAAGGTGCTGTTTTGGGTGGTGGTTTATTAGGATTAGAGGCTGCAAAAGCATTACTGGATCTTGGTCTGCAGGAAGCTCACGTCGTAGAATTTGCTCCAAGACTCATGCCGAGGCAAATTGACGACGCTGGATCCCGTATGCTGCAAAGTCAGTTGGAATCGCTGGGATTAAATATTCATTTGGGAAAAAGTACACAGGAGATTAAAGGCGGCGATTGTATCGAAGGGATGCAGTTTGCTGACAATTCATTTCTGGATGTAGATATGCTTGTAATATCAGCAGGGATTCGTCCCCGGGATGAACTCGCTAAAATAGCTTCGCTGGAAACGCATCCAAGAGGAGGTATAATTGTAGATGATCAGCTAAGAACTTCCGATCCTCATATTTTCGCGATCGGAGAATGCGCGCTCGCGCACCACATGATATATGGTCTTATTGCACCTGGTTATGAAATGGCTGATGTGGTAGTGACCAATCTGATCGGTGGTGAAAAATCGTTTTCTCCATTTGATATGTCAACCAAACTGAAGCTGATTGGAACAGACGTAGCCAGTTTCGGGGATCCGTTTATTGAAGAACCAGCGTGCAGAACTATACGCTATGAGAATAAGGCCAAAGGTGTATACAAGCGTATCAATGTTTCTGAAGATGGGAAGCAGCTTTTGGGTGGAATTCTGGTTGGTGATGCGGATCAATATAATATGCTTTTACAAACCTGTAAAAGTAAAACAATTCTACCCCCTGATTCGGAAGATCTGATCCTGGGTTCGCGCGGTGGAGAAGAAGCAGGAGCCGGAGTGATGAGCTTTCCTGATGATGCACTGATCTGTTCTTGCGAAGCTGTTACCAAAGGAATGTTGTGTCATGAGGTGGGTGAAAACGGGCATACCACTATTGATGCGATTAAAAAATGCTGCAAAGCAGGAACGGGTTGCGGTGGATGTTTGCCGATGGTGAAAGATATCATCCAGGGAGTGTTGAAGGAAAAAGGAGTTTACGTTCGAAACGTGATCTGCGAGCACTTCGATCATTCCCGCCAGGAGTTACTTGATCTTGTGAAAATGAATGGGATCAGAACCTACAATGGTGTGCTTGATCACTTCGGGCATGGTGATGGTTGTGAAACCTGCAAACCTTTGGTGGGATCAATACTTGCGAGTTTATGGAATGAGAATATTCTGGAAAAAGACCGCGCTACGATACAGGATTCCAATGATCGGTATTTGGCTAACATCCAAAAAGGAGGAACTTACTCGGTAGTGCCAAGGATTCCGGGAGGAGAAATCACACCAGAAAAACTGATTGTGATCGGACAGGTTGCGCAGAAGTACGGTATGTATACCAAAATAACCGGAGGGCAACGTATCGATTTGTTTGGTGCTCACCTGAACGATCTGCCGGATATCTGGGAAGAATTGATCAACGCCGGTTTTGAAAGTGGTCATGCTTATGGAAAATCGTTACGTACTGTTAAGAGTTGCGTGGGGTCTACATGGTGTCGTTTTGGTGTCCAGGATTCGGTTTCTTTTGCTATTGAAGTTGAGGATAGATACAAAGGGCTTCGTTCGCCTCATAAATTGAAGTCTGCTGTTTCTGGTTGTGTGCGTGAATGTGCAGAGGCACAAAGCAAAGACTTCGGGATTATTGCCACAGAGAAAGGCTGGAACTTGTACGTGTGTGGTAATGGTGGTTCAAAGCCTCAGCATGCGCAGTTGATTGCTACGGATGTGGATAGTGCGACCTGCCTGAAGTTGATTGATCGTTTCCTGATGTTTTACATTAAAACCGCTGATCCACTCACACGTACTGCTACATGGCTGAATAAAATGGAAGGTGGTATCAACTATCTGAAAGCAGTAGTGGTGGACGATGTATTGGGTATAGCAGACCAACTTGAAGTGGAAATGCAGGCATTAATAGACGTTTATAAATGCGAATGGAAAGAGGTGGTTGAAAACCCTGAGCTCAGAAAACGCTTCTCGCACTTTGTAAATGCACCGGTAAAAGATCCTACGGTTCAGTTCGAAACGATGCGGGATCAGAAACGGGTGAAGGAGTGGGCGTGATGGTAATGGTTAGTTGTTAATGGTTAATTATTAATTGTTAGCTGGCCTGAAAGGCCTCCCGCTCTGAAGTTCGACATATGTATTATCCCAGATAAGAATAAAATCATGGAACCTGTAAAAAACACAAAAGACAGAATCACGTGGCACAAAGCTTGCCATGTAGAAGACATTCCTGCAGATGGCGGCGGTTGCGCGCTGATAGAAGGAAAACAAATCGCTATCTTTAACTTTTCCAGAAGAGGAGAGTGGTATGCAACGGACAATATGTGCCCGCACCGCCAGCAGATGGCAGTAGCCCGGGGAATGATCGGAAGCCAGGAAGGAGAACCTAAGGTGGCATGCCCATTCCACAAAAAGACGTTTTCGTTGCGTAGTGGTCAGTGTCTGAACGACGAAGCATACAGTATTAATACCTTTCCTGTAATGGTTAAGGAAAATCAGGTGTATATAGGATTGTAAAAAATTTACATGGAGAAAGTGGATAAACGCGTGGCCGGAAGTCTCACGCGTTTTTACGTTGTAGCCCTTTTTGTTGTGGCATTCCTCACATTGGGCGGACTGTTTCTGATACGAAAAACGATCAGTAGTCTCAATTATGACGGTCGCGTGGTGAATGTTGCCGGACGACAACGCATGATTAGTCAGCGGCTCACTAAGCTTTCTCTGGTGAAAATACAGGATATACCTTACAGCGATTCGGTAAGTTTCGACTCACTTTTACACGTCTGGAAAAAGAGTCATGTACAACTTGCAGAAAAAAGACTTGAGGTAGGAGAGGAAACCGTGGTGTGGAAAAGCGTCGCTCTGGACGCGATGTTTGCTAAGCTTGATCCTGTTTTCGAAACCATGTATCAGGCGTTTGACAAGATCAACAATCCTCAGGTTGTCATTGAGGAAAAGAAAGAGCAGTTAGCGACTGTATTAAAGATGGAGCCGCTCTTTCTTTCAAAAATGAATGAAATTGTATTTCAGTATGATAAGGAGAGTTTTGAAAGGCTGAAGAATCTGGAAAGGATAGAATGGATCATGGATATCATGACTATTCTGGTGTTGCTGGCTGAAGGTTTGCTGATATTCCGGCCAGTCGTGAATGAAACGAGGAGAGCGGTTCGAAAAATGTATGAATCTCAGGAAGCTTTGATGAGAGCAAACGACAGTCTGGAAGAAAAAAACGTACAGCTCGTTGAGGCGCAGGAAGCAATTTTGAAAATAAAAGAAGAGAAATATCATCTGAGGCTCCAGGAGGACAGGATCCGTACAGCTGCTATTATTGAAGGCCAGGAGGAAGAGCGTAAAAGATTCGCCAGGGAGTTGCACGATGGTATAGGGCAAATGCTTACAGGGCTTAAACTCCATGCTGAGAAATTGAGGCAGGTCCAGTTTCAGGATGAAAAACAAAGAAAGCGGTTTGACCAGCTTGTTAGTCTTATTCAGGACACAATTCAGACCACAAGACAAATTTCTTATAATCTGATGCCATCCGTACTTGCGGATTTTGGGCTCAATTCTGCTTTAAAACTTCTATGTGAACAAACGGCAGAGTCCACAGGTCTTCAAATTCGATATCAATCGAAAGTGAGTAGTCTGCCATTGAATTCTCAAATTGAGATCGGCTTATATCGTATTGCTCAGGAAGCGCTGAACAATGCAGTGAAGCATGCTGCTGCGGACAATATCACTATTATATTGGAAGAAAACCTGAATTGTGTCATCTTGCAGATTCAGGATGATGGGAAAGGTTTTTTAATTTGTAATTTGAAAAGCAAACAGGGTTCTGCTCTTTCTCAGAACGGAATTGAAAACATGCGGACACGGGCAAAACTGATGTCCGGAGACTTGGAGATTACCTCTGATCCTCTGAAAGGTACGCTATTGAAAATTTCCGTATGCCCTGAATAACGATTGAATATACTAAACCCATGTCCATTCGAATTTTAGTTGTTGATGATCATTCCGTTGTCAGACAGGGAATTATAACTCTTCTGGAAGATGAGGATGATATTGTGATTGCAGGAGAAGCTTCAGATGGTGATGAAGTAGCCGAAATGATAGATCAGGTTAATCCTGACGTCATTCTGCTTGATCTCACCATGCCTCGTAAATCCGGAATAGAAACGATCAGAGATATTGTTCCCGTGTATCCGAAAGTTCGGATTCTGGTTTTCAGCATGCACAACAATCCCGATTATATTCTTTCGGCCATGCATCACGGTGCATACGGGTATCTGGAAAAAGATACCAGCCAGGATGAAATACTCAGGGCAGTACGAAGTGTGGCCCGCGGAGAGTTTTATTATCCTCCCCATGCATCATCGATTATTATTAAGAGTCTGATACAGCATAATTCATTTACACCTTCCACAGAAGCCGCCGCCGGAGAACCAAAAGAAACATCTGTATGGAAACTGATCACACCCCGTGAGCAGCAAATACTTAAATGTCTGACCGAGGGGTTGAGCAGCAAAGAAATCGGAGAGCGGTTTGATATCAGCGCAAATACTGTCGCCAATCAGCGGGCCAGTATTATGAAAAAAGCCAACGTCAAAAATACAGCAGAGCTTATCGGCCTCGCCTTACGTACTTTGCCAAGGTCTGTGTGAGTTTAGTGGTACAAAATAATAATTGGTGTTTGAGGTAAATCTGAAGAACTTTTTTAGGATATTTAGCTTATAGTCAGCCTATTTTATAGGTTGACTTTTATATGTAACCACTTTTGTGGAACATAAGTACGCCACCCCTCTCATTATTTGTAGTTTTATATGTATAATTGAGTGCTTTAACGTAAGTTTTGCAATCAATTATAGCAGCCCATTCTTATAGCGTATACTCTATACATCTCGTATGAAAGTTTTTTATCGGATTTGCAGTCAGGACTGGTCGCGTTTTGCCATGATGCATGCGCTTTTACTATCTGCCTTTATTTTTTCCGGTTTTTCAGTTTGCACGGCTCAGGTTATTCCTGTGAAGGGAACTGTTAAAAGTACAACCGGTGAAGTACTGATCGGGTCAACCATCAGAGTGAAAGGAACTCAAAATGGGACAGTCACCAACTCAGAAGGACAATATACGCTGGAAAACGTTGGTACAGGAGCCACTCTTGTTGTCACGATGATCGGGTACGTAACGAAAGAAGTACCGGCAGCGCGAGTTGTCAATATTGAACTAGCCGAAGATGCCGTAGGTTTGCAGGATGTGGTCATTACAGGGTTTCAGCAAATTGATAAAGATAAATTTACAGGTTCGGCGGTTACTCTGAAATCAGAAGACGTGATTATTGATGGCTTACCTGACGTAAGTCGAATGCTTGAAGGTCGTGCTGCCGGAGTTTCTATTCAAAACGTGTCGGGTACCTTTGGAGCGGCCCCCAAAATACGCATTCGCGGTGCAACTTCGCTGAATGGCGCTAATAAACCATTATGGGTGGTGGATGGAGTTGTATTAGAAGACATTGTTAATATTTCCAACGATCAGCTTTCCAGCGGTGATCCTACTACGCTTTTGGGCTCTGCTGTGGCTGGATTGAATCCTAATGATATTGAAACCTTTGATATTTTGAAGGATGCTGCCGCAGCGGCTCTGTATGGTGCCAGAGCCATGAACGGAGTAATTGTGATTACAACCAAAAAGGGTAAAAGCGGGCGTCCGGTTATTTCCTATTCAGGAAATTTTAGTACACAGCTAAAGCCATCTTACAGGAATTTTAATATCATGAATTCTGGTGATCAGTTATCCGTCCTTGGAGAATTGGAAAGGAAAGGATACCTGAATACAGATATTTTATCGGCGTCGGATTACGGGATTTATGGCAAGTATTACAGTCTGGTTTCAGGAGACGATCAAGGAAATTTTCCGGTTCAGAATACTCCTGAAGCGAAGAAGGCATTTCTTCAGAGGTACGGAATGGCTAATACGGACTGGTTCGATGTTCTCTACAAGCAAAATCTTGTGCAGGAACACTCCCTGAGCGTTTCTTTCGGAACAGATAAGTCGCAGTCCTATTTCTCTACCAGTTTTTTGAATGATAACGGTTGGACAATTGCAGATAAAGTGAGTCGGTATACGCTCAACTTTCGAAATACCTATAAGATGTCAGATCGTATTACATTGGGTTTCTCCACACTTGCGTCTATCAGAAATCAGCAGGTACCTGGTTCACTCAACCGTGTAAGTAATCCGGTAGAAGGGCGTTTCGATAGAGATTTTGACATTAATCCTTTCAGTTATGCACTCAATACGAGCAGAACGCTGACGGCTTATGACGAAAATGGTAACCTTGAATTTTTCAGACGTAACTATGCGCCTTTTAATATTATCCACGAACTGGCAAATAATAAAATACATCTTAATGTTGCAGACATCAGATTGCAAGGAGATTTTTCCTTCAAAATTACGAAGCATTTGACCTACGATTTCCTCGGTGCACTGCGTTACATTCAGACAGGAAGAGAACATCGGATCTCTGAAAATGCGAATATGGCGAATGCATATCGCGCCGCAGATAATGCTACTATTGCTGATCGTAATAAATATTTATATAGAGACCCTGACGATCCTAATGCTTTTCCGGTAGTGGTACTGCCAAGCGGTGGGTTCTACAATCGGAACGAAGATCAGATGAAGTTTTACAATGTAAGAAACAACCTGAGATACAACCGCACATTCGCCGAGAGGCACAATATCAGTTTGTTGGCAGGGCAGGAGGTGAAGTTTACAAATCGCCAGAGCTTCAATTCAACGGGTTATGGATTTCAGTATGAGCAGGGAGGTACTCCATTCGTAGATTACCGTATTCTGAAACAAACAATAGAAGCTAACTTTCCTTACTATGGGTTGAGGGAGGATTATGAGCGTTTCGCTGCATTTTATGGTAGCGCCGGTTATACCCTTGACGATAAGTACAATTTTACGGCCTACCTGCGCTACGATGGATCTAACCGTTTCGGTAAATCTGCTGCAGCACGATGGCTGCCAACCTATACGGTGGCAGGTTCATGGAATTTTGACAGAGAGAATTTTCTAAAGAAATTTAAGTGGCTTAGTATGGGGCGCCTGCGCGCAAGCTATGGTTTGTCCGCAGATACAGGTCCGGCTGCCAATGCTGCTGTATTGTTTAAAAGCCTGATTACCAATCGCCCGTTTGCCAATGAAAAGGAATCAGCTTTACAGCTTGAAGCCTTGGAAAATACCGAGCTGACATGGGAAAAGCTATACAGTGGGAATGTCGGTCTGGATTTAGGATTATTTGCCAACCGTATAAATCTTACCATGGATGGATACGTCCGTCAGAGCTTTGATCTGATAGATTTTATCCGGACGTCCGGAGTAGGAGGCCAGATACAAAAGGTGGCCAATTATGCAGATATGGAATCAGCAGGCGTCGATTTTTCACTTGGTGGTGTGGTAGTTAAAAAGAAAGGGTTCAGCTGGAATACAACGATCAATTTTGGTTATTCGCAAACATTGATAACCAATGTCAGCAATGATCCGGGGATATTCGACCTGGTAAAAGCGGAAGGTGCGAACGTGAAAGGGCGGCCTGTAAGAAGTTTATTTTCCATTGATTACAAATCGCTTGATCCTTTGTCGGGGGTGCCAATATTTGTAAATGAGAATGGAGAACAGAGTTCGGATGTATATCTGCAGGATCAGAATGTGAGGTTTTTGAAGTATGAAGGACCTGTTGATCCGCCATTTACAGGAGGTTTTAATAATACTTTTAATTATAAGGATTTTACTCTTAATGTTCTTTTGACAGGACAGGCAGGGAATAAAATCAGAATGAACGCGCTTTACCCCAAAGCATTCAGCGATCTGGATGCCACTCCAAAAGAATTTGCAGACCGTTGGGAGATGTCGGGTGAGGAAGAAGTTACCAACGTCGGCGCAATAAGCGATAAGCTTTATCAGCAGTATCTGGCAGGAACTTATCCCTACAATATTTATAACTATTCACCGGAGCGCGTGGCAAAAGGTGATTTTGTAAGATTGAAATCTGTCTCTCTTGCCTATAGGGTTCCATTGACAACTGTACAAAAAATAGGATTGTCAGCAGCGAGTCTTCAGTTTTCTACGAGCAATCTGGCATTACTCTATTCTGATAAGAAGTTGAAAGGTCAGGATCCGGAGTTCTTTAATGCCGGAGGTGTTGCTCAGCCGCTTCAGAAGCAATTTACCCTCGCATTAAAGCTTACGTTGTAACAAAAACTGGACATGAGTACAAATCCGCTTGAAAAATGAAGAAGTCTATCCTATATAAAATACAGAAAGTAGCCGGAGTATTTCTGCTAGTGTCGCTGCTGACGGGCTGTGAAGAATTTCTCTCCAAAGAACCTGACAGTACACGCGCATCAATCTCAACTCCGAAGCAGGTTTCCCAGCTTTTGACAACGGCATATCCTAACTCCGGATACGTTGTCATGGCTGAATCCATGAGTGACAACATTGTGGATAAAGGAGTGGGCGAAGATGACAAAACGAACCGCTTCTCATTTCTTTTTCAAGAGGTAGATGCGACAGTGGGGACCTCCGATGCACCAGATAGTTATTGGGCAGAATGTTACCGGGCTATTTCAGTAAGCAATGAGGCACTCCAGATTATCAGGAATTCGCCCGATCCCTCTCAATTCAGCGCTCAGAAAGGGGAAGCATTGGTTGCGAGAGCATATGCTCACTTCATGTTGGTCAGTTTTTTTAGCAAATTCTACAATGGACAAACAGCTTCCAGTGATCCGGGAATCCCCTATGTAACTGAGCCGGAAAATGTCGTTATAAAGAAGTATGAACGCAAAACAGTAGCCTATGTTTACGAAATGATTGAAAAGGATTTACTGGAGGGGCTGCCATTGATTAGTGATGGATCCTATACTGTTCCGAAATATCATTTTAATCTGGCCGCTGCTAATGCATTTGCTGCTCGTTTTTATTTGTTTAAAAAGGATTATGCAAAGGTTCTGCAATATACCAATGCTGCATTTCCTGGAAGCTCGGTGGTAGATAATCTCCGTCCCTGGAATACTACCATGGAGAGTATGTCACCTGATGAATTACAAACTATTTATTCTCAGGCAACTCAACGAGCCAATCTCCTCTTGGTCGAAACGGCATCCCTGATAGGTCGTTTTATGCCACGATATCGTTTTGGACTTTCCTTTGGAAAACAGCGAGAAATATTTGCTTCGGATGCGATTGCAGGTGCAACAGCCAACTGGTCGTACCCCGTATACTACCAGGGAGATAACAATTATTTTGTACCGAAATGGTATGAGTATTTTGTGAGAGAAACAGTAAATGCTGAAACTGGTATTCCCTACGTGATGCTACCATTGTTCACGGCTGAAGAGGTTTTGTTTAATCATGCGGAAGCAAGCGTGTACCAGAATCAGACAGCTGCCGCACTCGCTGATCTGAATTTGTTTCTGAGTAAAAGAATATCAGGATATAATGCTGCCGAGCATACGGTTACGGCAGCGAAATTAAGTAGCTATTACGGAACGAATAATCTTGCAAATAATTTGTTGAATGCGATTCTGGATTTTAAAAGAGTTGAGTTCCTGCAAGAAGGTATGCGATGGTTCGACTTACAGCGATATGCTATCCCTGTAACGCATACGGACAACGTAGGAAATGTTATCGCATCTGTGACTGCGAATGATCCGAGGCGAGTATTCCAATTGCCACAAAGTGCCACATTGTCAGGTTTAGAGTTGAATGCCAGATGAGAAATACTATGAAAATGAAAAGACTTTCAGGGCTGTTTTTTTCTTGTTTATTACTGATAGCCAGTGTTGTCATGATTTCCTGTAAGAAGGAAGAGATTGGTAATGTCGACAACATCCCGGGACTAGGTGGAGACGACTGGGCTAAAACTCCTGTAGATGACTGGATATTTACGAATATTACAACCCCGTATAATATAGCGGTCAAGTATAAGTGGGATCAGTTCGAATTTGATAATGTAATCAAAACTCTCGTTCCGGCTGATGAAGCACAAGTCATCCCATTGCTGACGAGTATAGATAAAGGTTGGGCCAAGCCGTACGTTGAGGAGGCCGGGAAAGTCTTCTTTAACAAATATTCGCCCAAACTATTTGTGCTTTCAGGAAGTGTGGAGTACAATCTGGATGGTTCTGTGACGGGTGGTCAGGCTGAGGGTGGACGCAAGATTGTGATGATGGGGATCAACCGTTTCAAAATTAAAGGTATGTCCGGGTATTCTGCTGCGACGGATTCAGTGTATGCTAAGTTTTTTATTTTCCACGTCATTCAGCACGAGTTTGGTCATATTCTGCATCAAAATAAAAACTATCCTCAGGAGTATAAGACAATTAGTGCAGGTAAGTATTATGGTGCTAACTGGATCAACTATAATGACAGAGATGCGCAAAGGGACGGCTTTATATCAGCCTATTCCGCTTCAAATTTTGACGATGATTTTGTGGAAATGATCGCTGTGATGCTCATGGAAGGAAAAGATGGGTTTGATAAAATTATCAACTCAATTCCCGAAGGTACTACAGCTAAAGGTACTACCCGTGCGCAGGCACAAGCTGCATTACGCCAGAAGGAAGCGATGATCGTTGCTTATTACAAAAACTCATGGAGCATCGATTTTTATGCATTACAGAAGAAGACGCGTGCGGCAATGGTCAGCATGTTCTAAGATAAATTTGTTTTAAAATATCTGGTAAATGAAAAATTCTATCATATATCTACTCCTGGTTTCAATAGGATTTTGGTCCTGTGAAAATAAGGATGAGTCCGTATTTGAAAAAACAGCTGATGAGCGTCTCAACGAAGCCTTGGGGACGTACGAAACGCAATTGGCAGGATCGACTTATGGCTGGAACGCGGTTATATATCCTGGCAATGGAGGTAGTTATGGTCTTTACATGAAATTCAATGACCAGAATAGGGTTACGATGTATTCAGACTTTAAAGACGAATCTGCAAAAACTTCGAAAGAAAGCAGCTATCGGCTTAAGGCGATGCAAACACCTACATTGATTTTTGATACGTATGGTTACCTGCACGTCCTTGCAGATCCGGACAGCGATGCCAATGGCGGTTCTGACGGTGTAGGATTGGCTTCGGACTTCGAATTTGCCATCTTTCCGGATTCCATTTCGGCGGATCGTATGGTTTTTGTTGGTCGTAAAAATGGAAGCAGACTTGTACTTACCCGTGCTACTCAGGCGCAACAGACAGCCTATAACAATGGAGCTCAGGCATCCGCAATGGCATTCAATAATATCTCAAAGTATAAAGTTTACTTTAAGAGAATAACCATCGCCGGAGTAACTTATGAAATTACAGTAGGTCAGGATACGAGGTCATTGAAAATGACATGGCTGGAAGGTACCACTGTCAGAAACTTTAACACAACTTACTACTTTACGTCGGAAGGGTTGAGGTTTAAGAATTCGTTGGTGAATGGCTCTACTACGATCAGTGGTTTTAATAATGTCACCTGGGATACATCTCGTTCACAGGTTTCAGTCTCGGTAAATGGGGCAACATCTGTAATTGGCACAGCTATAAGGCCTTTGGCAATTGACCTGAATGCTGCGAGAAGATGGTATAATGCCCCTGTTTCCACAGGTGGAGAGTGGCGTTCTGTTTCAGGATTCCATGTGAATGGTGTTGACGATGCCTTTGGCCTTAGAGCGCTTACATCCGATTCATTTCCTTACGTCGTCTATCTTTACATCCCGGCTTACGGTTCTAACTACGATTTATTTGCCCCTGCTTTTTTTGAAGATGGAAGCTTATCTCTACATTATGGCAATGCGGTTAGAACACCAAGTTTTCCTGCCGATGGTCGTATCGTTTTCTCTGAACGTGGCACCTTAGGAGATGTCCCTACAACGGGTCCTGTAGCTCAAATGGCTGCTCAGTTGTACGAATCCACCGGCTACTACCTTATCCAGACATCCGAAAAAACCTATGACATGGTGAATGCCAAGGATGCTACAGTTTGGATCAACTGGTTCAGGATATAGATTTGGAATATATAGGGCACAAAAAAACACGCTTCATAACGAGGCGTGTTTTTTGCATTCAGAGTAATTTTTAGTATCCTTTATTCTGCACGATTCCTGATGCATCTACCTCGCGCTGAGGTATCGGCAACACCAGAGAATTGGCGTCATAAGCAAGATTGTCAGAGTTCTGTTTCAAACGTTTCAGGTCATGAATACCTTGTCCTTCGTGGGCTAGTTCAAGCTTACGTTCTTTCAGTATAATATCTAATGTAGGAGCAGTAATGGCAGTGAGACCAACACGTCTGCGAATCAGATTAAGATCTGCAGCAGGCGTTGCACCAAGCTGTGATGAAAGTCTTTGATTGGATTCAGCGCGGGTGAGATAAAGCTCGGCTAAGCGGAAAGCTGGAATATTCTTGAATTGTAACATCCATTTACCACTTCTTACAGCTCCTGACCCCTCGTAAAACAACTTCAGACGTGCATCTGCTGCTTCGTAAAGGTTAAGGTGTTTGGTCTGCACGGACACATCCCCGTCGCGTCCTCCATACTGGGGAATTGACCAGAAAAGCTGCATGTCGTTGTCTCCGTCCTGATCACTCACCTGAATAGCGAAAATGTCTTCTACAGAGTTGGCAGCGTTATTGAAAGCAGCTGCGTAAGTTGTAGTTAGTGCCATTCCATTCGAAGTAGCGAGTGAAATCCCTTTGTTAGCAGCAGCCAGTGCCTTCGCATAGTCCGCTTTTTGAAGGTAAATTCTTGACAAATAGGCATTGGCCGCAATCTGGTTCAGATAGATCCCATTGGTTTCAGGCAGTAAGCTTTCAGCTTCTACAGCATCCTGAATGATTTGTGCATAAGTTGCTTCTACAGAAGCTCTTGTTACAATTTTTCCAGGTTCTGCTGCAATAGTTGGTTCCAGCACGAGTGGGAGTCCGGGATTGGAACCTGTGTTGCCTGCACTGTAAGGTAAAGCGTATAGTTGAACAAGCTCGAAATAGGTAATAGCACGCAAGAGCAGAGCTTCTCCCTTTACACGATCCTGATCTGCTTCGTTTACTCTGTCGATAGCGCTCAGAACATTGTTCGCAATATTGATGGTTTTGTAGGATTCCAGCCAAATATCACGTACGAAGCTATTATTTACCAAAATTGATTTCCGGTACACATCTCGTGGCTGGTTGTAGGTACCTTCCCAGGCTATCTCGCTATTGGAAGCAAGAAGTTCAGAAAATAACGCCATGTCGCCGCCGAGTACAAAGGCGTCGCTGATTGCGTCGTAAGCTCCGGCCAGGGCTCTTTTAATGTTGGTGTCGGAATTGAGTACAGTTTCACTATCTACCTCCTGTTGCGGCAACAGATCAAGCTTTCCGGCGCAGGATGAAAGAAGGAGCATGGTACCTAGTATGATTGCATTATATCTTTTCATAGTCTGATATTTTCGGTTGTTAACTTTGTTCAGGATTAAAGTCCGAGGCTTAATCCAAATGTCAGGGATTTGATTTGCGGAGCAGCGTAAAAATCACTACCCTGGTTACGGTTACCTGCACGGTAGTCGGTGTTTACCTCAGGATCCCATCCCGGATATTTGGTGAAAGTGAGCAGGTTTACACCCGTAACATATAACCGAAGTGAACTAAGTTTCATTTTCTGCAATACTGCCTGAGGTAATTTGTAGCTCAGGGTAATATTTTTAAGACGAACATAGGAAGCGTCATACACGTATCTGCTGGAAGCAGATGTACCATTTCCTCCTGCAAGACGAAGTTGTGGCTCATTGGTGATATCACCTGGTTTCTGCCATCTGTCCAGCGTTTCAAGAGTCTGGTTGTCGTACCAGTCAAAGCTGGAAGTCATAAATCCGCCGGCACCATTGGTTACCTGGTTTCCGAATACCCCCTGAAACAGGAAGCTTAGCTCTACGCCCTTGTATCCCACTGTATTGGTAATCCCGCCGATCCAATCCGGATTAGGATTCCCTACTACGAAATTACCGGCAGCGTTGTAGTCGTTGGTTGTTTCTCCGTTTTCTGTATAATACAAGGCATCTCCGTTTGCAGGATCAACACCTGCATATTTCGGGCCGTAGAATACGCCGATCGATTCACCCACAATAAGGGAGTTCAGGAACCTTCCGTCGTTACCTGGCAGCAGCTGAGTTTCTCCATCCAGTTTGGTAAGCTTATTGATGTTTCTGGAAAGATTCAAACTGGTTGTCCAGGTTACTGGCCCGCCACTAAGGTTGGTAGAGTTCAACACAAACTCAACTCCTTTGTTTTGCATAGAACCGATGTTGGCTGTTTGTGTCGCAAATCCGGAAGTTCCGGCAACAGGTACATTGTAGATCAGATCCTTGGTGTCTTTTACGTAGTAATCGATTTCCCCTGAGAGACGGTTTTTGAAAAGACCAAAGTCAAGACCGAAATCAATCTGGTTTGATTTTTCCCATTTCAGATCAGGATTGGCCAACTGTGTGGGAACAAGTCCTGATGAACCGCCATATTTAGATCCTCCCCAAAGTGCCAGTTGTTTGAAATCTCCGAATCCGTCAGCATTCCCGGTGATACCCCAGCTACCTCTCAGTTTAAGGAAACTGATTGTATTGTTTGTAGCCAGGAAGGATTCTTCTGAAATCACCCAGCCTCCCGATACGGCAGGGAAGAAACCGTATTGGCTGTCTTTTCCGAATTTGGATGAACCATCAACACGCCCGCTTACAGATAGCAGGTAACGATCGTTGAATTTGTAATTGGCTCTTCCGAAGTAAGAAAGGAAGGACGATTCTGTTGAGGTAGAATACCCCGCTGTAATTTTTCCGGCACTTTCAATTTTCTTCAGGTCATCAACAGGGAAATCTTGTCCTGTTACTGAGTTACGGTCATCTTTATAGTTCTGGAAAGACATACCAGCTGTCAGGTCGATGCTGTGCTTGTCTTTCAGGATATTATAGTTGAAATAGTTGTTCGTGTTGTAGTTAACTGTACGATAAAAATAGCTTGAACCTTGTCCGTTAACAGATTGTCCTACCTCAGTTTTTACACCTGAAAAAATATCTTCATCCTGGTTTAATATATCAAAACCGAATTCAGTTCTGAACGTAAGCCCTTTGACAATGTTGTAGGCAAGATAAGTGCTCCCGATATTTCTGTAACCGGTTGTCTGGAATTTCTTGTTGCCCAACTCCATCAAAGGGTTGTAATAGGTTGTTACCGGGCGGTCGTTGATCTCACCGGCAGCATTACGTACAGGTGTAATCGGTGCCAATGCGATGATCTGCATAGGGGATGCAAACTGGTTGTCTTGCGCCAAACGGTTTGCAATGGTTCTCGACAGACCCATGTTGAATCCGATTTTCAGACGCGAATTGATATCGTGATCAAGATTGATACGTCCTGAAAGTCTTTTGAAGTCGTTACCGATCAGAATACCGTCCTGATCATTGTAACCCGCGCTGATGTAAAATCTGGTTTTTTCATTTCCGCCGGATGCATTGATGTCAAATATCTTGGTTCTGGACGCGTCGTTAAATGCCAGTTTCTCCCAGTTGGTATTTGTTTGCTGCGTTCTCCAGTCCGTTCCTCCTGAATATCTGTCCAAACGTCCTTCAGCTGATTCAAGCCATGAGTCTTCATATTGAGCAGGATCTGTAGAGTTAATACCTTCCAGTGCATCAGAGTTAATGGCTGCTTCACGGAGCAATTCCACATATTGCTTCGCATTCAGGAATCCGCGTAAATGCGTTGGTTTGTTGAAACCATACTGAACATTGGCTGTAAGGCTTGTTTTACCTGATTTACCCTTTTTCGTAGTAATCAAAACTACACCATTCGCAGCTCTTGATCCGTAAATAGCTGCTGCTGATGCATCTTTTAGTATTTCAAAAGATTCAATATCGTTGAAGTTGATATCTGCCAGAGGGTTTCCCGAAGGTGCCGGAGAATTACCTGATGTGGCTGATCCTGCAAGTGCGGAAGAGTTTACAGGTATACCGTCAATTACGTACAATGGATCATTAGATGCGCTGATCGAACCAGTACCGCGGATACGTACTTTGATGCCTTCACCCACCTTGCCGCTATTGGATTCTACAAATACACCTGCTGCACGGCCTTGCAGTGCCTGATTGAAGTTAGGAACAGGAGTATTCTGGATATCCGCACCTTTAATACTGGCGATATTCCCGGTCAAATCTCTTTTGATTTGCGAACCAAATCCGGTAACCACAACCTCGCCTAAACTTCTGGAATCTGAGGTTAGTTTTACATCGATTACACTGCGGTTACCTACCAGCTCTTCTTTTGAAACCATACCTACAAAGCTGAATATCAGCGTTGCATTGGGCGAGCTTACCTGAAGAGAATAACGTCCTTCAGCATCACTCTGACTACCATTTGTAGTTCCTTTTTCCTGAATTGTTACACCCGCCAGCGAAGTTTCATCCTCCGATGTGACGATTTTTCCACTCACCGAAAATGATTGTCCATACCCATAGAGGCACGTGATCAGGAGACAGAAAACTGTTATAATAAAGGTTTTCCTCATAATTGTTAAATTTGGTAATTAGGATTTGTTACGGAACAAATGTAGTGTTAATGTTAGACTCGCGAAATATTTGTCTTTTATTATTTAGATTGTAACGAATAAAAATTGTCAGTTAAATAATATTTGTGCAAGCTTTTCAGGGAATATTCTTGTATTAGTACAATACTGATCCATACAAGCGTATATACACCTGCCCGAATCGGGGGGTATGGAAGGTAGCTAATCGTTGTCTGGATGATGTTTAGGGATAGTATTTTACCAATACTTCCCATTTTTCTGTACAAAGCGATAACCCCGCCAGAAAATAAAAAAATGATTAAATAGGGTAGGGAAGAGACCGAAGTGTTTACGGAGTACTTTGAAGCGATCGGTGAGGGAACGTTTGTGGTTTTGTACAGATGTGCCGCCCAGAAGGTACTTGCAGAGTACAAAGTGGAGCGAAACAATGGTGTCCGCCTTTTTCAGACAAGTAATTTCCCAGTCGATATCGGCGCTGAGGTTATTAATGTCATATTCGGGAGCGAGCGATTTTTTGACAATGAATGCCTGATGACAGACTTTCATACCAAACTTGAAATCTTGCCAACGCAGATTTGTTGGTAAGTCGTGAGGTGTAAATTTACTGCGAAGGCCCACTTCGCTACCATCCTCCCGAACGAACATCGCATCACTGTAACATATGTCAGGATCAGAATGGAGTTGTTTATTCAGTTTCTGTAATACCTCCTCATCGTACACTTCATCTCCTGCATTCAGGAACCAGATATACTGCCCCGTAGCAAACCGAAGGCCCTTGTTCATCGCATCGTATAAACCTTTGTCACGTTCAGAAACGATGCGGGTAATAAAATCATATTGCTGAGCAATGGCGAGCGTGTTGTCTTTGGAGCCACCATCTATGATCATGTATTCCAGTGATGCAGGATCAATGTGAGCTAACGCACGCTGAACGCTTTCTAAAGTTCGATCCAGGTATTTTTCCGCGTTGAAGGTGATCGTGACAATCGTTAGGAGTGGCATTGCGAAGCGGTTTGGTTGTTCAACATCACTTCATACAATTGGCTGTATTGGCTGGTAATAGTTTCTTCACTATAGGTATGTATCACTTTTTGGCGTGCTGCTATGGAAACCGATAGGTCTGCGTTTTTTTTCAATATCCAATCAATTCCAGCTGCAAGAGAGTCTGCAGATTTGAGATCTGCTACATATCCGTTGTCGAGATGATCAATCATTTCGGGAATGCCGCCTGTCGCAAATCCCACAGCTGGTGTGCCGCATGCCATCGCTTCCATAATGGTATTTGGAAGATTATCTTCCAAAGAAGGGACTATAATCATATCAGCCGCATTGTAAACATTCACCATTTGCGCCGGCTCCGTAATTTTTCCCAGATAATGAACCGGTACGGGAAAGGTGTCAAAACTATTGTTGCCCGACTTTCCGAAGATGAGCACTTCGAGATCCTGTCTTTCGGTATTATACTGCTCCATCGCCTTTTTGAAATAAACAAAACCCTTTCTTGGATCCTGGGTATTGGCACCAGCGAAGAGAATCAGCTTTTTATCAACTGGAAGTCCCAGTTTTTTTCTGATTTCATTCTTGTCGCCACGGGCAAAAAAATCAGTATCAATACAATTGGGTATACAAACTGATTTCAGATTTTGGGTTAATGCCGCCTGTCTGGTCAGACTGGTAAGCCAGTTGCTGGGTGATACTAATGCCAGATTTACATTTTTATATAGCTTCGCCTTTTCTTCAAACTGAGAAAAGGAAATGTCATAAATATCCGGTTTGGCAAGATATGGACAATATTGGCAATGCGTCAGGTAGTTATCGCAGCCCCTGCTGTAATGGCACCCACCGGTGAAAGACCACATGTCATGCAACGTCCACACAACCGGTTTGCCCAAAGCAAAAAGCTTGTCCAGCGAAGTCATGGACAAAAATCCGAAATTGATCCAATGAAGATGAATAATATCTGCCTGTTGTACAAGCGGATGTTGGCTGATATCTGTTCCCGCAGCGGCTGGAGAAAATGCGAAACGTACGCTGCTGTCTTTTTCCTGAGGATAAAAATAGAGCCGTTCTTCAACAAACCTTATAAATGACTTACGCGATTCCCATTTGGAAGTATTCAGATCTGTGACGTGTTCTTCAGGGTTTTTAACTCCCGGAATCAGCATATAAGAATCTTCACCATTCCGAAGTAAAGCGCGGTGCAAGCGCGTGGCAGCGACGCCGGCCCCTCCTTCAAGGTGAAAAGTACTTAAATGCAAAATCATAAATGAACAGGCTAAACAGGGATGTATCTGCTGTACGAATGGTGCAAAATTAAACAGATATAATGATTATTTTTTTTCCATCTGTCAGATGAGCAAGCAGACTACTCGCGCCATCCGAATATATTGAGTTGCAAATCCATCACATCATTTCCCCGGTAACGATGATTCACAAAAGGTTTGTTTCGGTGCTGATTGGTGTCGATAAAATACCTGAAGCCGTTTTCTTCAAAAATCTGAATGGTCTCTGCCAGTCCCTGCGGATTGCCTATATAAGAGTGGAATTCAACGAAAAGATTTTTGACATGACTCAGTTGGTCGCGGCAATCCTTTAGCACTTCCTGTTCGGCACCTTCAATATCTATTTTCAGAAAATCGATCTGCTTTTCTGCCATCAGGAAATCTTTCAAACGAACTGAAGCAATTTTCTTCTTAGCAGCGGTAGAATAAATAGAAGAAGAATCAGCAGATTCACTGCCAAACATGATTCCGTCCTCATTGGTCCAGACGGCCTTGTCCACAATCCGGACATCCAGAATGCCGTTCGTTTTGAGATTTTTGCTTAGTAATGAAGCGATTTCAGGTTCGGCTTCAAATGCCGTAATGCGTGCTTGCGGGAACAACTCTTTGAAATACAGAACACTCATGCCGATATTGGCTCCGCAATCAAGAATAACGGGAGATATATGATCAGTTTTGAAAAAATAGAACTCGTCGGCATAAATTTCCTTGTACTGCCACAGGAACGACATCACATCAGGTACTTCAAAAGTGTGCTTGTCGAACTTTACAACGGTTCGCTGGTGTCTTTTTGCATCGCCATATTTCAAGAGAAGTTTGATAAATTCTCTGTCGCGGGCGGTACGTAACGCCTGAAAAGGTTCTTTTAGTAAATAGCGCAGCCAGTACATGAAATTGGATTAGGCATTAAATTTCAGGGCGAAGATAGGGCAAAGATTGAAGCTGTCCTTAAAATTACTTTCGTTTGTGTACTTTTGCACCCACTATCCAATTTTGATCTGGCACATGCGTGTTTGTTTTGTAATGGCGGGTTTGCCGCACTATTTCACTTTGATTCTGAATAAAATGGTTTCTGAATACGGAACCGATCTGATTCTGATCAAACCCAGCCAGAAAAGCAAAGCAGTGGGTTCAGGTGTGAAAGAGGCGGATTCGGCCACGAAGTTCCGGTTGATTGAACTTCCCGAATACAACACATGGTATGGCAAGCCATTTTTTAAAGATCTTATTCCTACTCTGGAGGAAGTAAAGCCGGATATTATTGTGATGTCAGCATGGCCTTACTTTCTGCAATTAGTGCTTAATCCTTTTTTTTATTCCAGACTCAGAGGGATAGGGGCAAAGCTGATATGTCGCGATATTCCATTTAACATTTCGTATTGGGGTAAAAGCAAAGAATACTACTATTCAGGACAGAACCTGACCGAAGATCTCCAGACTGAGGGCAAAAACTGGAAAGGATATCTGGCCTTTTATTTGATCACCTGTCTGCGCAAAATTTACCTGCCTCTGGCCGATGCGCATATCAATTATTTCGATGAAGCCCGTAATATCACCGGAAGCTATGGTGTGCCCGACGAAAAAATATTCATTGCTGCCAATTCTCCTGATACAGATGAGTTGCTGGCTACTTATGAAGAGGTATTAAAACAACCAGAGATCCTTCCTTACAATCCGCATCGTATTATCCATGTGGGGCGTTTGGTGAAATGGAAAAGGGTAGATATGCTTATTGAGAGCATTAAAAATATGTCTGCTGATTTACCTGAGTCTGAATTGGTGGTAATCGGTTTTGGTCCTGAGGAAGAAGCTTTGAAGAAACTGGCTTCGGAACTGGGTGTTGCTGATCGCGTCCGGTTTATTGGCGGGGTATATGAATCGCTTACCCTGGGGCGTTACCTGCATACCTCGTCTGCATATGTGTTGGGAGGAATGGGTGGATTGTCCATTAACGACGCCATGTGCTTTGCCAAACCTGTGGTATGCTCGGTGGCAGACGGAACAGAGAAGCGGTTGGTGAGAGAAGGCTATAATGGTTATTATTTTAAAAACGGAGACCAGGCAAGTCTTGACGATTCCATCAGGAAACTGTTGAAAGATGCCGAAAAGGTCAGAATCTTCGGCGAGCGTTCTCTGGAAATTATTAAAAAAGAAGTAAACATTCACACGGTACTACGGGAATACAATGTTGCATTTCAATATGTGATGAAACATTAGTTTTTCCGGTTATACGATATCAAAAAATGAAAATTCTCAGCATCGTTGGCGCTCGCCCTAATTTCATGAAGGTGGCTCCGCTCCACAGAGCTTTTTTGAAACATCCTCAGATCGAATCAAAGATTGTTCATACAGGGCAGCACTACGATTCCAAAATGTCGGATGTGTTTTTCAATCAGCTTGAATTACCTCGCCCGGATTACTTCCTGGGTGTGGGAGGAGGTTCACATACACAGCAGACGGCAAAAATTATGGTGGAGTTTGAGCAGGTGATGCTTGCCGAAAAGCCGGATATCGTACTTGTAGTAGGTGATGTGAATTCAACCATTGCCTGTGCAATGGTGGCTGTGAAGGAACACGTGCCGGTTGTACATGTGGAAGCTGGATTACGAAGTGGTGACCGTCGTATGCCTGAAGAAATCAACAGAATCATGACAGATGCTATTTCTGATGATCTTTTTGTAACGGAAAATGCAGGGATAGTAAACCTTAAAAGAGAAAGTATACCTGACGAGAAAGTGCATTTCGTAGGAAATGTAATGATCGATTCGCTGGTACATTACCGTGAAAAGGCTTCTCAATTGAACCTGCTTCAGGAGCTGGGAATCGAGTCGGGGGAATATGTGCTGGTAACCATGCACCGCCCAAGCAATGTGGATGATGCTGAAGGTTTGAAAAATATCCTGGCAATTCTGAAAGATACGGCTGCGAGAACTAAAGTGCTTTTTCCGGTTCATCCGCGTACGCTGAAAAATATAGAAACGAACGGTCTGTTGGCAGAGCTGGAATCTATCAACAATGTAACTTTAATGGAGCCACAAGGTTATCTGGAATTCCTGCACCTTATGGCCAACGCAAAGCTTATTGTAACGGACTCAGGTGGAATTCAGGAAGAAACCACGTTTTTGAAAGTGCCTTGTATCACATTCCGTGCGAGCACGGAGCGCCCCGTTACTGTTGAAATGGGAACTAACTATTTGCAAAGCGATCTTAATCCGGCTTCAGTAAAAGAATTGGTTGGTGCAGTGCTGGATGGGAAGTCCAAAAAAGGTGAAACTCCTCCATTGTGGGACGGACACGCTGCGGAACGTATCGCGGCTATATTGTTACAGAAATACGCTAAATAGAGCCTGAGGTGGGAATAGTTGTTCGTCAGAGTCTAAAGGCAGGATTGGGTTCGTATATAGGAGTAGGGATTGGAGTCATAAATCAAATGTTTGTGTCTACCAAATTCCTGACTGTGGAAGAGTTGGCGCTTTCCAGGCTTTTATTTGAAAACAGTTTACTTTTTGCTGCTTTTGCACATCTCGGAACGCCGTTTATAGTTGATAAGTTCTTCTCCCTTTTCAAAAGTGATGACGAGCAGCACAGAGGTATTCTTGCGTTTCTGCTTTTTATGCCTTTTGTAGGGGTGTTGTTGTTTACTGCAACCTACCTTTTTTTTACCCCTGAAATCAAAGGATACTTTGCGGAGCAGTCGCCAATGATCCTTCAGTACCATTTTCTTGTGGTACCGCTCACTGCTTTCTGGATATATATTACCGTTCTTGAATCCTATTGCAGAAACAATGCGAGAATCGCCATTCCTAATTTTATCCGGGAGGTATACCTGAGACTTTCCAACATGTTGCTGGTTCTGATCTATGGACTAGGCTGGATCAGCTTCAATGTGATGTGGGGACTGATGATCGGTACTTATGCGCTGGCAGTTGTATTATTGCTGGTCTATATCAAAAAACTGGGAAAGCTTTATCTCCGGTTGCCCGATCGCAATTTTCTGAATGGTAAGCTTCTCAAGCAAATGCTGGGCTACGGTAGTTTTACAATTTTGGGAGGGATCGGAGTTAATCTGGTTTTGTTTATTGATAAATCCATGCTGGCAGGGGAGGAAGGGCTGATAAGTACCGGTATTTTTATTATTGCCGCCAGTATTGCTTCTATCATTGAAATTCCCAGAAAAGCCATCGCACAGATTTCTATCCCACTTTTGGCAAGTGCCCTGGTCAGAGAAGATCATAATCATATCCGCACCATGAACCAGAAATCGGCGTTAAACCAACTCATCGCAGGTGGCTTCTTTTTCCTGTTGATCTGGGCAAGTATCGATGATATTTTTTATCTTATTCCCAAAGGAGAAACCTACAGCCAGGGAAAATATGTAGTGCTGCTGCTAGCAATTGTGAAGGTTTTTGATATTGCTACCGGACTGAATTCCGAGATTATTATGTATTCCCGCTATTTCAGATGGTCTACATTGTTCATTATCACTACTGCCATTCTGGGTGTAACATTCAATTTATGGCTTATTCCTTTGTACGGTTTCATTGGTGCCGCGCTGGCTACAGTTTTTACCACACTGGTCTATTCCGTTACAAGGATGACATTCGTATGGATGAAGTTTGATGTAATGCCGTTTACTGCAGGAAGTTTCAAAGTAGCGCTTATTCTGGCTATTTTATATGGATTAACGCTTCTCGTACCCCATTACGACAAAACAATGGTTTCGGCCATGGTAGCACTGGTGGTACGTTCGGGTATAATATCCCTGCTTTTTGCTGTGGCCGTGATAGGACTTAATGTCTCTGAGGAGATTAATGGTTTGGTAAAAGGTTTACAGCAGCGGTTTTTGAAGTAGCAATGAGATTTAACTTTAAATCGTTAAATCTCCTATTTTGATTTTTGCGCCGCTCTTCAGTCTTTGACTTACAAATTCTATGTTTCTGATGTAAATTGTATTATCAGGGTTCGGCTTAGAAATTGCTGTAATTGTTCTGTGGTAAGGGTCATAATCATGCGGAACAAACCCTGCAGAGAGTAGCTTGTTATGGATATAATCCTGTCCGAACTGGTATTGATCTGACAAGCCATTTGTTTCCATTACAATTACATTCAGGACTTTGTTTTGTAATGTTTCTGTTGCTCCGTTAATCACATTGGCTTCAAAACCCTCCACATCAATTTTAAGAAAATTGGGGGTCAAACCTTTCATAAGATTGTCAAGAGAGTTGACGGGCACTTTCATGACAGAGCCTGAGAAATTTTTGCTGTCAGTAATAACATGATTGATAGCATCAAGAGAATTGGAAAACGTTAACGTTTCTTCTTTGTCGCCCACACCCATGTTGAAAAGCTTTGCTTTCTCAGTCAGGTTATTATAAACGATGTTTCTACGTAAACGATCAAATGTAGAAGGGATGGGTTCAAACGCGAGGGATTGTGCTCCGCTAACTCCTGATGCCAGGACAGAATATACCCCAATATTGGCTCCGATATCAACGAAAGTATCTTCGGAGCGTAGATAATGCATTAAAAAGAGCATTTCTATATGATCATACAAACCAGTGTATATCTGTAGCTCTGCACTTGACATTCCCTTTTCAACCACGAGTGAAGTACCCGATACAAATGGGTATACCATCGGATGTCTATGGAGCCGAATCATGAGCCCCCTTTTGAACAACGTAAGTAGTGCCTGTACTTTTCTTTTCTGGTTCAAAGGATGACCAAGTACGGTCTTTATGGTTTTGATCTTCATGGCTGTTATAATAAGGCGATCGTTGGCGTTGAGCTTTGATTTTAAAGCGGGCAAAGTTACTGAAAATCCTCACATTGGTTGCATTGGTATTCTCTTATATACTTAGGTCGTTTTTGCTGAGTTGGCATGTGCCTTGGAAGTGGTGATATGAGTGGAGAATAGTTTATTTACGTGTTTTTATTGATTTTTTTACATATAGTATTTAGCGGCAGTAAATACCTTGCTTAAGGCATTTATCTTTGCCGGTTCTTAAAGAATAGAGTGTTCAGTTTTAAATTTTGTCAGGTAAAAGAAGGAAATGATTCGGTCTATCAAAAATGTAGTTTGGAGTGGGCTCAGAGCTATTGGTCTGGGAGGAAGTTTTCAATTGGGGATAGACAGTGCCCTTACAAAGTATGGTTGGTTCAGAAGCTACCATTCAGGACGCTCGGAAGATGCTGGTGGTAATCCTCTACCGTGGTATACCTATTCTTTCATTTTGTTTTTAGAGCCACGAATTAGAAAAAGCTTTCAGGTTTTTGAATATGGATCAGGAAATTCTACCCGCTGGTATGCTTCCAGGGTAGATCGCATCTCGGCGGTGGAGCATGATAAAGAATGGATCAAAATTGTGAGCACACTTATTCCGTCTAATGCGAAAGTGATACCGGCAGAATTAGGTGACGAGTATGTTCAGGCAGTAGGTCAGGAGAAAAAGCTTTATAATATTATCGTAGTCGATGGCAGAAAACGGGTAAAATGTACTGCTTTCGCAGTGGATTATCTTACTCCTGATGGCGTGCTTATTCTTGATAATTCAGAGCGTAGCTGGTATCAGGAAGCCAAGGATCTGATGGAGAAGAAAGGGTTCAGAAAAATAGATTTTTATGGAATGGCTCCTATCGTCGGTCATGAAACGTGTTCTACGGTGTTTTACAGAGAGGGCAATTGCTTGGGAATCTAATTCAGCCGGATACAAAAACTTTTCTTCACACTCCGCACGCCACCAATATTCTCTTTAAATCGAATCAGGCTTGCTTTCTCTCTGCCGGATTGATCCAATGAGGTGCCAAGATCAAGGATTTCTATTTTTTGTTGCTGACAGTATTGATACACACAATTCACCAGCATAACGGTAGGGCTATACTTGTTGAACTCAGGAAGGCTATCGATAAGAAAATTATAGAGTATCCGGCTATTGACACGTATAGTAACAACCATTGCAATTATTTTTCCGGCGAGTTGCACAGAAAAAGTCCGGACATGGTTTGGGAAATGAACTATTAAAGTCGTCAGCTGAGATTGACTCAGGGGTAACACATAGCCTTTTACCTGCCGGCAATAACTCAAAAACTGATAGATTTTTCCAGGATCTGAATCGGTGTCCATTTGTGCTATGAGTGCAGACCGTTCGCACTTTTTTAACCTGCGATGCTCAGCAGGCACAATAAGCTCACGAAAATGTTGTGCTGATACGGGAATGTGATGATTGATTTTCTCTTTGCTACATCTGAAACCGTTAGTTGCGTACAGGCTGGCTATTACTTCTGCATGAGGTTCGGAGTAACAATATGCATAGTGGTTGATCTGTAGGTTTTTAACTCTTCTGAAATTCAATTGCTCAATGATTGATTTGATAAAATAATCTATTTCCTCTTTCGAGCAATCATCCTGGCATTGAATACTACCAAACGGAGCGGATGGAGCAGAATGGCAGAGCCCGTCGAGAGGAGCAGTACACTGGAAAATAGCAATTGGGGTAGGATAAGTATTTCGATAAAACTGAAAATAAATAACCGGCTTTCTAGTCTGAGCAGTAAGGTGGGTAGTAGTTAAATAGAGAAAAATATCGAACTCAACTTTATTTTTTTCTATATTCCCATTGGAAATAATTTTATAGTAATTATTTTTAAGGTTCTTATATTCAGGCATATGTGTGTGAGTGTGCGTGTAGTCATCCTGTTATTTGCGAAAAATCAGGTCCGTTGAATGGAACGATGTACGGATTGGCCTGGTTGTCGTTATTAAATTTACGTAAGTTGAATTTGTTCGTCACAGGTATAGCACAGATACTAAATTTAAAATAATTCTGTTAATTATGGTGTCTATTGTTATTTTTGTGTAAAATGAGAGCGAAACAGGCGTTGGAGCACACTTTTGACGGCTTCGTAATTTTCCTTTTTAAGATCTATCAGATGGACAGCTTACGCTGAATTAATAAAATAGAAAGAAGTCCCTTTATTTATTTGCATCTAACCCGTTACATGAAACACATACTTATTGCCGAAGATCATGCTGTTGTAAGAATTGGTACCAAACATTTGTTACAGTCCCTTATACCGGATTCCGAAATTGCGGATGTTGAGGATTTTGATGCACTGATCAATGAACTTGGTGTGAAACAATACGATTTGCTGATACTTGATATCAATATCCCTGGTGGTAATAATACCAAGATGGTGGAAGCGATTCGTACGAAATCCCCATTAACACGAATTCTTATGTTCTCCAGCTATGATGAGCAACTCTATGGGTTGTTGTATCTGCAGGCTGGTGCAGACGGGTACCTATCCAAGGATGCTCCTGAGGAAGAATTTAAAGCAGCTGTATTGAGTGTACTGAATAACAAAAAGTACATGAGTGAAGAAATGCAGCAAATGAACATTAACAGACTTATCAATCCGAAGGAATTCCTGCCGGATCCTATTGTGAGTTTATCACCAAGGGAAACGGATGTAATGAATTTGCTTAAGGAAGGATTAGGCACTGCTAAAATTGCTGAAAAACTGAACCTCCAGTTATCAACTGTCAGCACCTATAAAGCCCGTATATTCGAAAAGCTCGGTGTTAAAAATATCGTTGAGCTGATCACGAAAATAAAGTAGAACAATACATTCTGCAATGAATATCGATAACCCTGTCTTAGTATAGGGTTATTTTTTTATACCCGTATAATTTGAAAATAAGGTTACATGAGAAAGTTAGAGGTTGATGAGATGGACCGGTTGTCGGTAGAGGAATTCAGGGAAGCTGACAAATTTCCCTATACAGTTATATTGGATAATATACGAAGTCTCAATAATATAGGGTCCTTTTTCAGAACAGCAGACGCGCTAAAAGCTGAAAAGATCATTTTGGGTGGCTACACACAGCAGCCACCTCACAGAGAGATTACGAGAAGTGCACTGGGAGCTGAGTTGTCTGTTGCATGGGAAAAAGCGGAAGACGTTACAGTGGCAATAGCTGGTTTGCAGAAAAAAGGTTATAAGGTGCTGGCAGTAGAACAGGCCGAGGGTAGTACTTTACTGGAAAAGTATGACTTTATTGTCGGTGGATCTTACGCTTTCGTTTTTGGAAATGAGGTGGAAGGGGTTTCTGATCAGGTAATGGCAATCGTAGATGGGTGTATTGAAATACCTCAGTTCGGTACCAAACATTCTTTCAACGTTTCCGTGTCGGCAGGCATCGTATTGTGGGAATTTGTGAAAAAAAATATAACATAAATATAACACAGAAAATTTGGAATTAATGTTACATTGAGGTGTAATTGCATGTTGAATTAAACGGTTTCGAACAGAATGCTAATCGTTTCAGTATCAGCAATTTTTCGCCAGCCTTATTATTCATTTACTGGAATTTAAATTTGAAATCATGAAATCCGCGACAAAAAAGTTAACTTCTGAGCTTGCTGAAACATTATCTGTAAAAATCGATTCTGTAGCATCTGGTTCCAAAAAGATAAAGAAATCGATTGAGAAAGCTGCGGCTAAATTGGCAAAGAAGGTAGCGAAGTTTGAGAAAGAGACAGAAAAAGCCAAGGCAAAAGCTGCGAAAAAAACTGAGAAAAAAACGAAAGATAAAAAGGAAACCAAGAAGGGCAAGAAATCGGTAAAGTCTGAAAAATTGGCTGCTCTCGTAGCTGCTGCAACCAGCAAAGCGCCTGTTGCTGCTCCTGCAAAACCAGCCGCTGCTCCGAAAGCAGCTCCGAAGGCTCCTGCCAAGGCTACTCCTGCTAAGCCTGCAGCGAAAGCTCCCATAGCTGCCGCTGAGAAGCAGGAAGAAGCGAAATAATCATTTTCTGACGATATGATGGGTCAATCTGCTTAGGTGGGTTGACCTTTTTTTATATATACTTGTGTTTGTTACCGACAACTGTCCTTTACGTATCTACGTTAAATGGGTTTCGGTATGGCAGCAATCATTCTGCGATTAGTAATCGCCCTCGTTCTGTGCCCGTTGTTTAGTTCGGGGCAGGCCTATCAATCGGTCATTATTACGGAAATTATGGCGGATCCGACACCTGTTATCGGACTGCCCGAAGTGGAATATATTGAAATCTACAACAACTCTGATAATTCCATTTCCCTTAAAGACTGGAAGCTGGAGATGGGAAGCAGATCAGTGAAGCTACCGGATTCAATTATTCCTGCCAGCTCATACGTCATCGTTTGTCATAGAAATAACAGTCCAGTTCTGCTACCGTATGGTGCTGTGGTAGGGCTGAACACATTTTCACTCACCAATGATGGGATGTTATTGTCTTTATTTAACGTGAAAAACCAGCTCGTTTATTCAGTAACGTATCAGGCCAGGTGGTGGGAGGCAGGCAAAAGAAATGGTGGGTACGCGCTTGAAATAGTGGACGTTGGCCATCCCTGTGGGGGACAGGAACTCTGGCAAACATCTGTCAATGAAACCGGTGGCACGCCTGGTAAGCCCAATAGTATACAAAAGCAGCTGATTGATATTTCGCCTCCTGTATTGGAAAGAGTCGATATTTCGGGGAATAAAGAATTTTCACTGTTTTTTAATAAAAAGCTGGATAGTCTCAATGCTGTCTCGGCTGCGATTATTGAATTTGCCGGTAGAAAAATTATCCGCAGAGAAGTTCATTTACCAGATTTCAAGACACTGACTTTTGTACTGGATGAGCCTATACTGGCTGATCAGGAATACAGGCTGACTATCAGGAATCTTGCAGATTGTGCCGGAAATATCTTGCGGGACGAGGAACGAATGATAGCCTTGCCGGTGGACGCAGATTCTGCTGACGTGGTCATTAATGAGATTCTTTTTAACCCATTCGAAGGTGGGGTAGATTTTGTTGAATTTTACAATACCTCGTCCCGACATGTTACGCTTAAAAACTGGTCATTAGGATCGAGGAGATCTGATAATTCTATTTCATATGTGACTATAACCGATCAGAATGTCGTGCTGCCAGCTCATGGATATCTCGTGCTTACTTCTGATGTAGCTGTTGTAAAAGCGCAGTATCCTTCCGATAAATCGCGTTCTATGTTGGAAATGCCTTCTTTCCCTGCCTACGCAAATGCTTCAGGTGAAGTGCTTCTGCGGAATCAAAATCAATTGATATTTGACCGGTTTTCCTATTCGGAAAAAATGCACCATGCTCTTCTTTCCAACTATAAAGGTGTATCTCTTGAAAAAATGAATCCTTGTAAATCTTCGGATGATGCGTCCAACTGGCATTCCGCTTCATCGACCTCTGGATATGCAACTCCAGGCTTTGCCAATTCTCAATTTAACGAAGAAATCGCGGACGAGACGTTTTCCGCTGTTCCTGAAATATTTACACCGAACGGAGATGGAATAGATGATAGCATGCAGCTTACTTACCGGCAAAATGTAGCTGGTAGAATGGCTGCCATCCGTATTTTTAATGTTAACGGAAGGATGGTCCGGTTCCTTGCCAATAATCAACTGATGGGTACCAGTGGTTTTATAGAATGGGACGGAACTGATGACCGGGGTGTGGTGGTGGAAACAGGCTACTATTTTATTGTTGCGGACATGTTTACTACAGACGGAAATATAAAGCGTTTTCGATGCAAGGTGGTGGTTGCTACCAGAGAACGATGAGACCATCAGGGTACTAAACCTATTGTTGCCAACATTCTTCCCGTAGTGCCATTTTCAGCCCGGTAAGAAAAATAGTCGTCGTTATGAAGTACAGTAGAGAACATGGAAATTTCTATGTTTTCCTTTTTTAATCCGGCTGAAAGCAGCTGATCCGCATTCGCTTTTTTGAGGTCAATGAAAAATTTATTCCGGTCGTTGTCCCATCGTTTATGTTCAGACTGAAAGTGTTCTGCAACTTCTTCTCCTACTTCAAATGAACATTCATCAATACATGTTCCTACATAAGCCAAGCAATCTTCCGGAGCAGTACCGAAGCTATCCTGCATTTTGGCAAGTGTTTTAGCTACGATTTGCTGAACGGTTCCTCTCCAGCCTGCATGAATGGCTGCAACTGCTTTTCGGGCAGGGTCAAAAATGAGAATAGGTGTACAATCCGCTATAGTCACAGCGAGCTGCACGCCGGGAATATTGGTGATGAGCGCGTCATAACCTTCGTACCGTCCGGCTTTGTCAGCTGTCAAAATTTCTGCTCCATGTACCTGGTGAGATTTGGCAACCTGTTCAAAGTCAATTCCCAATGCGTTGAAGAAGAGATGATTGTTTTTGATCACATTGTCGGGCTTGTCAGTAGTAGAACCTCCCAGATTGAGTGAGTCGAACGGAGCAGTGCTTACTCCGCCATTACGGGTACTTTCAGCTGCTATGATATTTTTCAACTCAGCGAAAATTGCAGGCTTTCTGAAAAGAGGTTTATCTGTTTGTGTCAAAATAATATAGTTTTAACGGGGTGCCAAAGTTAAGGTTTTAAACGGGTGGTTTGCATGGAGTATTATGTAGCCGGTTGGTTTTATTGCTAACAATTAAAGTAACTTTGTGGCGTCAGCGCAATTCAAATATCATCGTAAAGTGTTTCGTAGACATATGGATTGGTTTGCCTGGCCGTCTAAAAACCAGATTTATGATAAAAGTTAGTGTTTGCGTTGTAACCTATAATCATGAAAAGTTCGTACCTAAAATGCTGGATTCTTTGCTTATGCAGGAGACCACATTTGAATACGAGATTGTTGTAGGCGATGACTGTTCCAGGGATAATACGGTAGCTATTCTGAAAGATTATCAGAGCCGTTACCCTGATAAGATAAGATTGTTGCTTCAATCTAAAAATCTCGGGTTGAACGGGAAATACAATGCGCTGAATACATTTGCGAATGCCAAAGGAGAGTATATCGCCCAGTTCGATGGTGACGATTATCTGACCTCGCCGCACAAGCTTCAGAAACAGGTGGAGATGCTGGATGCAAATCCGCATTATTCTGCCAGTTATCATAATGCTATGGCCATTTACGATGACAATTCTGCACCTTCGCATCTGGTCAATACGTTGACTAAGCCTGAAGTTACTGTAGATGATCTGATCGGGGAGGACGAGCTGTGCTTCATTGCCACGTCCAGTCTGATGTTCCGTAGGGAAGATTTTGCTAAAAATCCTGATCCGGAATGGACCAATTTATCCACCAGCGGAGATATCCCACGTAATATTATGCTGGCAAGCCGCGGCCCTATCGGTTATATAGATGAGGTCATGTCAGTATACAGGAAGAACAGAGGAGGAGCCAGCTTTGCAGATAATCATTATGGAGCTGACTTTCTTTTTAACAGAATTCAAATGTATTCGAACATCAATAAAGAGTTCAACTACAAGTATGATGCGGTTCTGCAAAAGAATATAGCTACTTACTATTATAAGTTGCTGTTTTCGAAAGAGTATGGCGACAGCTACTGGCCGCGTGCAAGGTATGCGCTGAAATATATTTCCCTTGCGCAGCCTTCTCAGCAAAAGAAAAGAGAAATCATCAGAGACTTTGTGTTGCCTCCTTTTGCGATGAAAATTTACAGTTTTCTGGCGCTATCTCTGTATAACCTGAAGACAAAATCCTGAGCTGATACCGAAACAAAAATGCCCTTCGAAAAGGGCATTTTTGTTATCAGAATAATTTTTCTTTCGGGGGCGTAACTCCTTTCAGGCGGATGTAAACGGTAGTTTGTCCGCGGTGGTGAGTCTGGTGCTCAAAGGATTTTTCGAAAGCAGTGCCAGATTTCATCGTCATTCCGAACAGCGCTACATCTTTATTAAAATCCTCATCACTCATTGCTTTAAGTGCATCAATCGTAAAGTCGTAACTGTTCATTACTACTTTTTTTACAGCACTCTTCGACTGATCAGTCATCTTTTCCGCAGAGCCTTCCATCGGACTTTTTTTGCCTGAGGCAGCGGCAGCAAATGCAAAATTAGCGTCGGCGATATGATCCATTTGTTCAGCGAAAGAACGGATATCGGCTACAGGTTTGAAGGCATATCCGTCTTCCGGCATTGCATCCAGGTATTCAAGTGTATAAACTTTTGCACGTTCCCATTCAGCAATCTGCTTTTCCTTTGGAGTTTGGGCAAACAAAGTTTGAGCAATAAGCCCTAACATACAGCTTAGGATTATCTTTTTCATATTGGTTATTGTTTGGTGGTTTTGAATTAAAATAGGACGAAAGGTAATTCGATCTTATATTATTACCAATATTGAAGGCATTTATTGATTTCACGGTGGAGCATAAATCCGTTAATTTCCGATCTGGCGTGATTTTTAACTCTTGTGAAATACAGTTCGATATCATTTAGTAGTTCGAGAAAAAAATAATCTATGGGTAGTAACGAGTCTCCCGATAAAAGGAGTGAAAAGTATCTTGACCTGGGGCACAGCGAAGCGGAGAATCATGCAAAAACGCAGCTGGAGCTTTATGAAGAACATGTTAAAAATACCTCAGAAGTAACCAATAAGATATCCGGGTTCTTTAAGACCAATTTGTTCGGGTTTGCCTGGCATTATATCAAAAGTCGTTTTGGGCCAAGACATGCGTACCAGGCTTATCCCCGGAACGGAGACAACGGCGTGTATCGACTTCAATCTTCCATTCCGGCCAGGGAAGGAATTTCTATTGCATTACTTTCGGATTGGGCCAGCGACACGGCTGAATCGGATGCGGTGGCGCATCTGGTAGCCAGGTACGCGCCTGACTACACCATTCACATGGGGGATATCTATTTTGTGGGTACGCCGAAGGAAATCGAAGTAAATTTCACTGCTCCTCATGCCAGCTGGTATTATGGCGCTTCGGGTAGTCTGGCGTTGTCGGGTAATCATGAAATGTATTCAAACGGCGATGCCTATTTTCAACATTTGTTGCCCGCCATGTATGTGCAACAGGGCGAAGTCAGAAAAACCCAGCAAGCCGGTTTCTTCTGTCTGGAGAATGAACATTGGCGAATTATCGGTATTGATACAGGTTACACATCGGTAGGTCGTCCATTTCTGGAAGTATTATCTCCGCCTGATTGCCATTTGAGGCAGGAGCAGATAGCCTGGCTGCGTGATATAGTGAAAATAGGTGACCCTGACGATAAGCGGGGCATAGTTATTCTGAGCCACCATCCTTATGTATCTGCATTCAGAGAGCAATATCACAAGCCTGCAGAGCAACTACAGGAATTATTGGGTGATGCTTCGCGGGAGATTATCTGGTTCTGGGGGCATGATCATCGCCTGGTCGTTTACAAGAAGGCTCAGTACGGCAAAGGCCCCGGCGCTTATGGTCGGTGTATCGGGCACGGAGGTTTACCGGTAGAGATTAAAATGCCGGATTCTGAAGAGGATGTTCTAAAGATTATGCTGTATGACAGGCGCGTTCGTAAAACGATCCGAAGACATCAGCTTGGCTATAACGGATTTGTAAAATTGAATCTGGAAGGAGCGAAACTAACGGCTGAATACCGTGATTTGGAAGACTCCTGTGTGATTGAAGAGCAGTGGGAAGTGGATACGACAAACGGTCAACTCATTTGGAATATAGACAGTAAACTGCCTGATTCATTGTGAATTGACCGCCCGGTATATATAACCCGCAAGTAGCGGAGATTAGTGATGATCGTCGTGAGAAACGGTCTCTCTGTAAAGAGCTGCAAAAGTTACGATCAGACCCAAAGTTCCCAAAATGAAAACGAACAAATCTGCGAAAACAGCGAGTATAAGAAAAAGTGCTATAAATGTAAATACGTATGCTCCAGCTGAAAGCCTTTTAGGCGCTTCTTCCGAGTGGCTTGGTGCTGTATGAGTTGAATCAGACATGGTTCTTTGTAAAATTTGAATCTTTAAATGATACTGCTGCGAAAATAATAAATAAAGGCCATTTTTCAGTAGACAGTTTAATAATTTGTCGTTGTAAGTGTATGGAATTCAATTTTTCGGTTTTGGTAAGCGGATCAATCCTTACATTTGTTTCTGACAAAATCTTCCGGTTTATTCACCGGTTTATCTTATAAAAGCAGTTGCAATGCCCTACATTATTGGTTGTGATATTGGTACTACGAATGTAAAATCTGTCGCTTTTGATGCGGAATCGGGTGAAATCCTGACCATGCATAGTGAGACCTACGACATGAATCATCCGAAACCGGATTGGAGTGAACAGGACCCTGAGGAGATTTTTAATGCCGCCTGTAAGACAATTAAGACTGTTTTTGATACCTGTGCAAAAAAAGGAGAAGTACTGGGGATTAGTTTCAGTGCAGCCATGCACGGTGTTTTAGCACTGGATAAAAATGGGAAAAAGTTAAGCAACCTCATCATTTGGGCTGATAACCGCAGTTCAGAAATCGCGCTGAAGTTAAGATCGTCTCCTATTGGTAAGAAAATATATCAGCACAACGGTACACCTATTCACGCCATGGCGCCGGTTTGTAAGTTGTTGTGGATTAAGAAAAACGATCCTGAGCTTTTCAGGAAAGCAGATAAGTTTATTGGCGTCAAAGAGTATATAGTTTACCGTCTTACGGGTAAATTTCTGGTAGACTACTCCATCGCTTCGGCAACGGGCATGTTCAATATCCGGGAAATGAAGTGGGATGAGTTTACTTTAAAAAAAGTAGGTCTTAAAACATCGAAACTGTCGGATGCGGTTTCTCCTTATCATACTGAAAAGCTGACAGCTGATAATGAGGCAGGACTACCAGAAGGCACCGCTCTGATCATGGGAGCGAGTGATGGCTGTCTGGCAAACCTGGGTAGCGGAGCAATCAGAACCGGTTCTATGGCAGTGACGATAGGAACCAGTGCTGCCGTTCGTATTTGTTCTGAAAAAGCGTATTCAGATCCGATGATGCAGACTTTCTGCTATATATTGGATGAACAGACTTATATATTGGGTGGTCCTTCCAACAATGGTGCAGTCATTTTTGAATGGCTGATGAATACATTTTTTGTGAACGAAGAATACGATACTGTTTTCAAATCCGCTGATAAAGTGGCTGCCGGTTCAGATGGCCTGCTGTTCTATCCCTATATGCTGGGTGAACGTGCGCCTTTGTGGAATTCCGAAGTTCGGGGTGGATTTTCAGGATTGGATATACAACATACAAAACCTCATTTTGCCCGTGCAGTGATGGAAGGTATTTTGCTCAATTTGAATACCATTGGCAAAGTGCTGCTTGAAATGCAGGAAATTGATACGATTTATGCCAATGGTGGTTTTGCGAGAAGCCCGATATGGGTGCAGATGTTGTCTGATATTTTTGGTAAAAAAGTAGTTTTAAATGAAACGGTAGAAACTGGTGCCGCCGGCGCAGCCATGATGGGGTTGAAGGCCTTAGGCGTTTATCAAAACTATTCGGAAATGGAGGCTTTTACATTGGTAGGGCAGAAGTTTGAAGCAAGTTCCCAAAACAACAAGGTATATCAGGTACTTACGGAGAAATTTATCAAAGGTTCAAAGCTGATGCTGAGTCACGCGGTGTAGTGGGCCAATTCTAACCGCAAAGTAGAGAAAGGTTTGCGCTGAGGACGCAGAATTTATGGGCCGGTTACCTGGGCGAGTGCCAGGTTACCGGCCTTTGTGGTTTACTGAGGCTGGTAGGATTTGCTTTTAGAATGAACAACCGCTTCTTTCTCCGTTTGGTTGGTACGTCTCCGGGTGAGATTTGCAAAGAAAAGTGATGTGGCTCCGGTAACAAACCAGCAGAAATCTGTAACGGCTACAAAGTGATATCCTTTTTGCATGGCAATCCATATCCAGTCTCCCGTCATGACGCCATTGACTACCGGAACCAGCATTGAGAGTATTCCTCCGAGAAATAAGTAGAGTTGTGTAATTCTAATCTCGTTTTTGGCAAACAATCCGATGATGGTGAACAATAACCAGGAAACGAAAAATGCTGTTCTGGTATAGAAAACGTGGTCTATTGTGTCCGGAATCGCCAGCTCCGCACTGAACAAAATGGCCACTGCCGGGAACAATCCGAAACAAATCGCCAGATAAGACATCGTAACTCTGTGATGAAAACGTTTCTGCTTATCGGTATAGCTCTTTTTATTTCTTGCCTCTTTCCATAACAGCACCCCGCTGATGATCACGAAGCAGGTGAACAGTGCCATGAAAAAGTAAATAGTTTTGAGTACAAGCCCTCCAAATGTAGCAAAGTGTAAACGTGCAATGCCTGGTAGTATGGATTGGGCATAACTTCTGTTTCCCGGTAAATCATTGGAAATTACCTTCCCGGTTTTAAGGGAGAGTGCAATGCTGCCATCCCCCGCAAACGTTTTAGGATTATCCATTGAAATGGCAATCACGCCGTCTTCCTTCGGATAATTTTTGATCTGCATGTAACTGGTTTCGAGCTCGGGATGCTGTTTGCGGACATGATCCAGCAGAGATGTTATTTTCTGATTTTGAGAGGAAACAGGAGAATCCCCGCTTGTAACCATAAATCTTTCCGGTAATAAAACTTCGAACGCTTTGTTTTGGTCTCCGCCAAAAAACACCATAACTACCGGTGCCAGGACAAGTAAGGATAGCATGTAATAAGCGCCCGTAATCGCATACATAAACTGAAAGGGCAATCCCAGCAAACCGAAAACCGTATGTGAGTTGGTCCAAATGTTCTTTAGTGAGCCTTTCAGTGAAAATCCGTTGTATTTGGTCAGAATATTTTGCCAGTGGATCATGACACCAGTGACAACGGCGAATGCAAAAAATAACGCAACAAAGCCAGATAGATATCGGCCAATAAAGGGGATCTGGTCAAAGAAATGTAGGCGGTACAAGGTCTCACCTATGGTTGTTCTTTCTTCTTTGTCAAATTCTCCCGTTGCAGGGGAATAGGTAGTATAGTAATGTTCCTCAGGTTTTCCTTTCGGTACAATCACGTGGCCATAAATTTTGACAAGTGGTCTTTCCCTGGTTTCAGTTCTGATGGTGATATCCTCCGAAAAATCGAATTGTGGCACTTCTTTTTTCAGGTCGGCCAGCATTTGATCATAGTCGATAGAATGAGCAACAGGTTGCCGTGCCTTCGGATTTTCCCATTGATAAAACTCATCCTTGAAAAGGGTAAGAGCCCCTGCGAAAAAAATGACATACAGGGCAAAGCTGATTACAATACCTGACACGGTGTGCGTGTGAAAGGTGATATTGTACAGTCGGTTAGATAGTCCTTTTAGTTTCATGGGCTATTTGAGTAAATAAATGACAAATCCGCAAATTGCAATTCCCGCGAGGTATATCCCCCAGATCACCCAGCCGTTTCGGGCCAGGAAAGCCAGTACCATCAGTGCCACCCACATTATAAAAACTGAAAATGCGCCTGTCAGGATTACAGCTGTCTGGTAAGGTAGCATGGTGGCGATCATCATCTGAAACGTGATGGCAAGAAAATAGCCTCCTATGAGTCCGGCTGTGATCTTCAGAGCCCGTTGCCCTTTGGTGGTCAGGTATTCTTTTTTAGCTGGCATAAGAGAAAAGATCAATCAGTAAAAGAAGGTGAATTACAGCCAGTAAACTGTAGAAATAAACACGGCCTGAAACGGCAAAAAGCTGTAGTAGTCCTAATGCCAGTGAATACGCTACCACAGAAAGCAGGAGGCCTGAAGCCCAGCCTTCGTGACTGATGTACAGACCCGGGCCTGCGATCAGTAAAAGCGTTCCTACCCATTTTGGAACAGGATAAGAAATGTTTTTCAGAAAATGAGGGAAATATTTTGATTCAGTGTAAAACAGAAATGCCCCCCAAAGGATTAAACAAAAAGCTAACATAATTACGAAGAAGTAACAGGTTTTCGTTTTGGATTAAATGGTTTTGCCGGATGAGCAGAATTTGCTTTAGATCCGGTGTCTCTTTTAGATTTTTTCCTGCGGCCCCACCATATGGCAAAGCCAGTGACAGGCAAACTTGCTGCGACAAAGCTTGCTAAAAAGGCCAGAATTTTGCCAGGCAGCCCAAGGATGCTTCCTACATGAATATCGTAATTCATGTTCCTGAGTTTTTCGGCTGCTGGTTTTGATTCGTACCGACGGTTTTGTAAGAACTCTCCTGAATGCTGATCATACTGATGAGTAACGAATTTAAATCTTTTTGTTCCGGTGAACAATGCGTTGACGGTGAGAGCATCTTTCTTTTTTTTCGGTATGATATAAGAATAAGATGTTGCGTCAGGAATTCTTTTGGTAATATCCTGATCAATTTCGTCAACTGCCAGTTTGCTTGTGTAAGCTGTTGTATCTGAATATACAATGGTGGTAGATGCTAATGGACTTCCTCCATTTACCAGATATTGAACTGATTCGTTGAACCAGGAAAATGCCCAGACAAGGCCTGTAAGGGCAATGATAAGACAAATTCCAAGGAAATAGAATCCGACTACATTGTGTAGATCATAGTTTTTTCTTTTCCATTTTGTGCCGGCTTTCCATTGAAACCAAACGCGCTGTTTGGCAGCAGCTTTGTTTTTGGGCCACCACAATACCAGACCTGACAGAAGGAGAACAATAAAAATGATTGTACTCCACCCCACAATCTGCTTACCGATTTTGCCGAGAAGCAGGTCATAGTGGAGATAAAGGACAATTGTAAAAAATTCATATTTGTTGTTTTCTACTTTCAGTACGGAACCTGTGTAGGGGTTGAGATAAATATTGTAAGCATATTCCCGCGAACCAAAATAGGTGATTGCCTCTTCATCAGCCTTGTAGGCAAAGAAACGGCTGGAACCGTTGGGCGTATTGCTGATTTCAAAATTGGTAAAATCGAATGCCCTGCCAAGTGTTTTTTGAGCGATATTGAACTGCTTGCTTACGGGAAGTTTGGGTTGTTTCAGCGGCTGTACATAAAGGTGATTTTGATATACAACATCTCTTATTTCCTCCTCAAAAGCGTAGATGCACCCCGTGATTCCGAGTATAAACACAACAAGCCCGGACGCAAGTCCGAGCCAGAGGTGCAAAAGGCCGATAAGCTTTTTGAATGTCATAGATTAAAACTTGTAGGTAATACTTGCTGAGAAGCGCCTCGGGGTCTGTGGTTGTAACGAAGTGTTCCAGTATCTTTCATTTTTGATATTATCCAGTTTCAGACCCAGACGGTATTTAGGCTGATCGTAGAATACCGTGGCGTCCCAAACTGTGTAGGCCGGAATTGTAAACTCGCGCGTTGTGTTGTTGATCACGAATTGTTCACCACTGTGGTTGACCCCTGTTCCGGCGCCTAATCCTTTAAATGTGCCTGCAGTGGCGCGGTAACTGATCCAGAGATTGGCAGTGTTTTTGGCTCCTGAGTTGGTTGGTCTGCGGCCATTCACATTTTCGTTTGCTTTTTCCAGCTTGCTTGCATTGTAGGCATAGCCCGCCAGTATATTCAGTCCGTTTACAGGATTCATAATCAGTTCAAAATCCAGCCCTTTACTGGTTTGGTTACCGTCCTGAATCTGGAACCTGGTTCCATTCACCGGGTCACGTTCCATATCAGTACGGACGAGATTGATCACGTTGATGCTGTAATAGCTGATTGTAGCGTTGATCTTGTTTTCCAGAATGTCAAACTTGATACCGCCTTCGGTTTGATTGGCAAACTGAGGTTTGAAATTAGAAACTGTTGCATCAGGCTGATTGACAGGAGCTATAAACTGATAACCGTTCATGTAGTTGGCAAACAGAGAGACTTTGTCTTTAATTGGCTGATATACCACCCCGAATTTCGGAGATAATGCAGTTTGCTTGTAAACTCCCGTTGTAGCATTAGAATTGTAGTTGTAAGAACCACGGTTGTCAAAACGATCTACACGTAAGCTGAGCATCACCATCAGGTTTTCAGCCAGGTTGAATACATCCGAAACATATGCACCCATGTAGTTGTACTTTCCTGTACTTCCGCTGTTGACGGTTACACCGGCTACTTTGTTTTTGATGTCATTGATACTGATGGCTGCATATCTTTTGCCGGGATTCAGGAAATTGACCGTGTCATAAAGGGCACCACGTGTATTAGGGAAGTCGAAATTCATGGAACTGTAATCCAGTCCTGCAACTACTCTGTTGCGCTTGCCGGCAATTTTGAAATCTCCGATAAAATTCTGCTGGATCTGAGTTGCAACCTGGCGTGTATACTGATCCCAGATGTTCCGTGTTACAGTCGAATCAGTAATGGTATTCAAGGTAAGGGCGGGAAATTCGAATTCGACAAGGCTTGTACCAATGTTGGTTTGTGACGTCCACGCACTGTTGATTCTGTAATTGATCTGAGAATACAGGTTTTGGGTACGGGTAGAAGCGATGATGGAATTATTGGTAAAAGATTGTTTGTATCCTATTCCAAGCTGATCAATACTGTTTGCTGTAACGCGGGTGGATGCGATTGTATTCCCGTAAATGTTGGTGCCTTTGCGTCCGTAAAGTTCGGCGTCAACAAGTACAGTCAGTTTATCAGAAAGTTTAAGCAGCAGAGAAGGAGCGACCAGATACGTTTTTGAAAAACCTGCATCCTGAAAACTTTTTTCTCCATGTAAGGCCGTGTTCACGCGCAGCAAAACTGTTTTGTCTCCATTCAGAGGTGTATTGATATCGGCTGTAAATCTATTCAGATCCCATTGCCCGGTAGTGAAAGAAACGTTACCCCCAAAAGTTTCAAAGGGCTTTTTAGTAACGCGGTTGTACAAGCCACCAAAGGTAGAAAGGCTTGCTCCGTACAGCGTTCCCGACGGACCTTTAATCGCTTCAATACGTTCAAGATTAGCGGGGTCAATTTCTGAAACGGAAGATGTGCCCAGACCGTTGCGCGCTGCATTTCCCAGGTTAAAACCTCGTGTGACATTCATGTAACGTCCATTGCTCGAATGTGCCACACCGGCGTTGGCTCCCGGAATATTTTTGAAAGCACTTTTATAATCCGTCACAATTTGCTCCTGCATAATTTCTTTGGACACAACATTATACACCTGAGGATTTTCGATGTTTTTCAAAGGGAGCCGGGCGATGTGTTCCGATTCTTTTTGTGCAAAACGGTTGATATTACCTTTAACTAAAACTTCCTGTAAAGCTTGTGTGTCTTCATTAAGTGAAATAGGGGGAATCGTAGTTTCTCCCTTTACTTCGATCGTTTTCTCAATAGCTCCGTAACCAAGCAGTTGCACGTACAACTTATGCGTGCCGTTCGGTACTTTTTTGAGGCGAAAATGACCTTTGCTGTCCGTAACTGTGCCCAGCTGAAGTTCCTTAATGCCTACAGTAACGAATTCTGCCGGCTGGCCGTCGGAGGTCAGTATTTGTCCTTTAATCCCAGAATTCTGAGCAAAAACGTTGAACGTTAAAGAAAGTAATAGTAATAGGGTGAGTGATAATTTTTGCATTTGTGTTGGATTGATGTTTTCAGTTTTTTTTTCAAAAATGTGGAGGAGGGCTTTAATTAGTCGGGATGAGATTATAATCGGAGGCTGGTTTGCAATCTGAAATTGAGCGGAGTACCTGGTGCGTAAATAAATTCGTCAGGAGTCGGATTGTAATAACCGTTGCTGATGTATTTCTTGTTGGTCAGGTTGTATACATTCAGATTGAAAGTCAGCCTTTGCACACTGTAAGAAACCGAGGCATCGAAGATGTTGTAGGTAGGTAAGCTTTTGTTCCCGAATTCGCTTCCCCAACCCGAATACACAGCACTTCTCTTGCCCATGTATTGAGATCCGGCACCTATAGCCAGTCCGCTCAATGCCCCGGAAGTAATTCTGTATTTCAGGAATGCATTCAGTGTATGGTCAGGCGTTCCGTTGTTTTTGATACCGATCAGTGAGGCATCTTTGTCTTTTGTGATCCTTGCGTTCGTGTATGAGTAATTGGCGTTTACAGACAGGTTTGAACCGATTTTCCCAACAAGGTCGAAGTCGATACCTGTACTGGTAATTTGTCCTGTTTCGAGCATAAAGCCTTCATGGACCGGATCGGACGTACCGACATTATTCTTCCTGATATTGTAGAATGAAGCATTCATAGCCAGCTGTTTATTGAAAAACAGTCCTTTAATACCAAACTCCGTATTACTTCCACGCAGAGGGCGTAACCGGCCTTTGCCCCAGATAGCACCTCGTTGAGCTACAAAACTTTCGTCATAAAGGGCGAATACGGACAGTTTGTCGGAGAAAAGATAAGTAAGGCCGAGTCGTGGAGTGAATGCATTATCCTTGATTTCGTAAGCCGGGTCGTCCACACTGTTGTAATCCTGACCGGTAATGAGATGTGTAAAACGTCCGGCAAGCGTTACGATAAGCTTATTGGCAATTTTGATATGGTCCTGGAGGTAAATAGCCTGCCATTTGTTTGTCGAAATCCACGAACCAATGTTTTCTACAGGGATCTTGCGAAGGCTGTCTTTTGGTAAATAGTAGGATGGGTTTTTGATTGCAAGTTTGAGTCTGTCCGGTTCACTGTAATCGCCACCATAGGTACTGCCTTCACTACCGTCGCCATAGTCGATACCAGCCAGCACTTTATGTTCAAAAGCGTGTCCGGTATTGAATTTTCCATCTACAAATACCTGCATGTTGTAAAGGTTGCCAGTCCAGTCACTTTTACTGCTCGATCTGATAATGCTGTCTTTGGCAGGTGTTAGTCCCTGTACATAAAGCGACATTCCATCCCAGTCTGTGCTCATGTAGGCGGCCTGTACATTCAGGTTCCAGTCATTGGCAATTTTGTGTTTGAGATTGGCTCTGGTGTATACATCGGCACCCATATAATTGCCAATATTCGGATCATTCATGGCCATATCAATCGGCAGTGCGAAGTACTTTTGATTGATCGTAATTTGCTGAAAACTGTTGTGTGCTGTGGTAGCTTTCACATAATTGTGCTCAATAGTGAAGCTTGTGTTTTTACTGAAATCGTAGGTTAGGGCAGGGCAAACGAAGAAACGATTGAAATTCCCCATCTTGTAAAACTGTGCACTGTGCTGGGTTCCTACGTTGAGGCGATAGGTAAGTTTGCCGTCACGCGACATTTCGCCTCCGAGATCCAGCGATCCGCGAATCAGGTTGAAGCTGCCCATCCCAAAACTGATTTCGTTAATTCTCTGATGTGTCGGCTGCTTGGTGACGGTATTGACGAGTCCGCCGGGTTCAGAGTTGGCGAGCATAAAACCAGCCGGTCCCTTCACAAATTCGATCCGTTCGATCATGGCAGCATCTTCCTGTGCATTCCACCAGATCGGGCCGCCTACACCATTACGGTAAGTACCATAAGTGGCATTTGTACCACGGATGAGTAAACTTGCATCCAGATCGTTGCCATAAGTTTTGGTAATTCCGCTTACCGAACGGATCATATCATTTTTGGTCAATGCTCCCATGTCGACAATCGTCTGGCGGGTACTGACCATGATGTTCTGCGGAATTTCAATCAGGTCGGCATTGACGCGCAATGATGAGGAAGCTTTTTCGGCTACATAATTTCCTGCTGTTCCATTCACTACCACTTCCTGCAGACTATTGACATTTTCCGTCATTACAAAATCTACAACCGTTACTTCTCCGGCTGCTACTGCAATTTTCTTTGTCTGGGTATCATATCCGACAAGACTTGCCTGTACGAAATGATTACCCGGTTTTACACGATCAATCTTAAAGCTTCCGGTAGAATCTGTGATCATACCAAGATTTGTTCCTTTTACCAACAAGGTGATATAAGGCGCTGGTTTGCCTTCCTGGCTGGTGATTGTTCCCTGTATTGTTCCCATTTGTCCATAGACAAAGTGGGTAGAGATCAAAAATAAAGTGATGTAAAGAAGTTTCATGTTTAGTAAGGTTGCGTTGAAATTGTGAAAACTAATGCGTCAAACGTATTGCACAGTTACAGACTCAGTTGTGTATGGCTTAGTTGATTGATGAAACCCTTTTGATCAGTTGATTGTGATGCTTTACAGCATCAGTTAAAGTTTGTGTAAGAAAAATGGAGTAAATATTTTGTTGATGTTAGTCAATTAAGCGGGTAGGCCTCTGCCGGCGGTCGAAATCCGGACGCAGGAGTTTTATCATGCGGAAACTTTACTCCTGCGATCCGATTTCATTTTTTATCTACTAAAACTTGAATGACAGAGAAGTAGCAAAATTTCTTGGATTCATTGGGTTGTTGTTGAGTCCCCACATTTTAGTATTCGAAAGGTTATTGACTTTCAGTGCCAGTCTCCATTTGGGTTTATCATAAAATACTGTCGCATCGAATAGTGTATAGGCTGGTATTGTTAGTGAGCCATATTGATTGTCGGAATAAGCTTCGCTTACATAGTTTCCACCGAAACCTACACCCACGCCGCGTAACGCTCCTGCTGGTGCTTTATAGCTCATCCAGAAATTGACAAAGTCGTTAGGCAAACCTGTAGTAATACCCACCTGGCCTTCATCGGCGATCAGGTATTTGTAGTCGTTCATCCCAAAACCTGCAATGATAGATAATCCCGGCAACGGATTGGCGATGATGTCGGCCTCGATTCCTTTACTGCGTTGTTTACCATCTTGTCGTGAAAAACCACCCGCATCTTGCCTGATCGCATTGGTCAGGTCAATGTTGTAATAGCTCACTGTTGCGCTCAGTTTATGATTGAAAACATCCAGTTTTACACCCGTTTCCCACTGGTAGCCATTCGCAGGTTTCAGTACGGTAATGCTTCCGTCCGGCTGGCGGGCTGAGCCATTGTTCTGGAAACCATTCATATAGTTTGCAAAAATGCTTACCTGATCTTTGACCGGCTGGTATACCAGTCCAAATTTGGGAGACAAAGCAGTTTGTCCGTAACCTCCTGTGTAATCTGAGAACATAACTGCCGCTCCTTTATATTCGTAGCGGTCTACACGCAAACTGAGCATAGCCAGTAATCGATCGCTGATATTCAATACGTTGGATGCGTAGGCGCTGTAAGTTTCTGTCTTTGAAGATTCACGGGCGTGTATCAGGTTGGAGCGTATAGCACGGATCTTATCAAGCGAAACTGGGCTGTAAAGGCGGTTGATATTGATTACGTCGTAGGGCGCCTGTGTCGCAAATTCGGCATTTACATAACCCGTACTTAGGTTTTTGCTGTAATAATAATCAACTCCTGCCACGAGACGGTTACGCATTCCGGCAATTTTGAAATCACCGTTAAAGTTCTGCTGGAATTGCAGATCGGTGGTTCCTCCGGCTGACGTTTCTACGCTGCGGTTAATGGTTGAGTCGTTTTTCCAGCTTGTCCACAGTGCAACAAATTCATCGTCATGCCCGGCTGCATAGGAAAACAGGGTATTGGAAGTCCAGTTTCCGGGAAACTTGTAAGTCGCCTGCGCATAAAATAAATCACTTCCGCCAGCATTAACCGGATCGTCGGAGTTGATAGATTGGTTGTAGCGAATCGGAAGTTTAGAAATATTTTTGACCGATACACCCGAGAAATCCTGTATGGGTAAAAGTGTCATTTTCGACCTCAGAATCTCGGCTTCAAAGTTCAGGGTAAGTCTGTCGTCTACTTTATAAGAAAGGGAAGGAGCCAGCACAAAACGTTTTTGAAAACCCCAATCCATAAAGCTTCCTTCAGAATGAAGTGCCGTGTTCACTCTCAATAATAGCGTTTTATCTGCGTTGAGAGGTGTATTTACATCGGCCGCAAGGCGAACCAGATTGTAGCTCCCGGTGGTGAATGTCACATTCCCCTGAAAAGTATCCAATGGTTTTTTTGTAACCAGGTTCGTAAGTCCTCCGAATGAAATCAGGCTTGATCCGAATAGTGTTCCCGATGGACCTTTGATCGCTTCTGTCCGTTCTACGGTGACAGGATCTATACCATTGAATTGCTGGGTAGCAAGTCCGTTTCTCATACGTGCGCCTGTCCAGAATCCCCGGATGATCGAATAGGTGAAACCGTTGCTGTAACCGCCGTGGGCGACAGCAGCTCCAGGTACATTACGAAGTGATTGTTTGTAATCTGTGATCAACTGTTCTTCCATCAGGTCTTTGGAAATGACATTGTATACCTGTGGATTTTCAAGGTTTTTCAATGGCAGGCGTGAAACGTATGGAGTCTCTTTTTGAGAGAATTTGTTGACATTACCTTTTACGGTAATCTCCTGTAATGTTTTGGCATCTTCACGCAGACTGATATCCGCCACGTTCAAAGTGCTTTCCTCTGTTGTTTCAATGTCATATTCAGTAGATTGGAAACCTACTATGCTGATCACCAATATATGCTTTCCCGCCGGAACATTGCGTAACTGGTAATTACCGTTTTCGTCAGTTACGGTAGCTGACTTTCCGTTTTTAATTTGAACGGTAACAAAAGAACCTGGTTTTCCGTCACTGGTTTGGATATGTCCTTTCACATGGGATTTTCCGGTCTGTTGGGCATGAGCCAGCAGTGTGACTATCATGCATAGCACTGTAAAAATGTATTTCATGTCTGGTTGAAGTAAAAGGGGTATGTTGGTTTATCAACAGAGAAGAGGATGACTGCCAGTTTGAAGTGCCTGGCAGTCAGGTAGTGGTTGCAGGGTATTGAAAAGTAGATGGCTTATTTAGCTACATCAACAAGTAAGGTCGCGCATCTCCAGATTGCTTTATACGGTTTTCCGAAATGATCGCCGTTCGTTTCTTCGCTTGTAGAAACTTCCAGCTTGTAAGTACCTGGCCATACCGGCGTGAAAGTAGCTATACCATTCGCTTCTGAGGAAATATTTTTGTTCCATCCGCTTGGTGACGCTACACCAACGTGCAGATTTTCAGTTGGTTTTCCTTTTAGCAGGGTGGTAAGGGTAAATGGCTGATTTACCTTGAAGTTCTTTGAAGCATCAGTGAAAACGCTGATGGCATTGGAATTAAACGATGCGTCGTTGCCGGTTAACGATTTACCTACTTTCACAATGGCGCTGGCATTGAACTCGTAAATGGTAGTACCCCCCAGATCTTTAGCGGCCTTGCTAACGGATAATGTATATACGCCATCTTTTTCAGGAGTGAACTCAGAAGTGAAGTGATCTTCGCCGGCTACAGTAGCCAGTTTTACTTTTTGTTTATCAGGAGTGATCAACCAAAGCTCAAAATCCTTCACGTCGGAGTACCAGTCTGCCAGTTTTTCAGGCTTATCGTCAGGTTCTGAGTATACGATTTTTACAGATTGCTTTTGCCCGATCTTACCGGTAGTACCGGTCTGGATCCAAAGTGCATGCGCGAAAAGGTTTCCGATTGAAACCAGAACGAAGGCAATTGCTAACAGAGATTTTTTCATTGAAATTGGATTGAAGTAAAAGTAAACTAATTGAATTTGCGGGAAAGAACAGCATCCAGACTATAGCGGCCCGGACCTACCAGGAAAATAACCAGATAGCCTATCAGGTAGAAAAAACCAGATGAAGCATCACCAAAAATATCGCCATCGTGTGCAGCGAAAACGATGACCAGTGCTGTTATAATAAGCGGAATGCAAACCAGTCGGGTGAATAAGCCCGCAGCCAAAAGTGCCGCACATACCAGTTCAGCAAAAATTGTCAGAGCCAGAGAAACAGGACCACTAAGTCCCATGAACTCCATGAATTTATGCTGACGTTCTTCAAAGCCCTGGAACTTGGCATAACCATGAGGTACCATCAGAATACCGAAAGTAAGGCGAAGAATGAGCATCGAAAAATCTACAGAAAAAGTGTTGTAGATGGTACGGGTAAGCTTATTTAAAACTGTCATGCTTAAAAATAAAAAACGGTCGGAAGAAAAGTGGATGTAACTGCATTGTTTGCAATTCATTATGGTTTCGCAAATGTAGAAACAGGATTTTATTTGTCAAATTTTATTTAGACTTTTTTTAAATAATATATTATTGCTGACTTTGAGAGAGTTGGAGTGCTGAGTATGATCATTATACTGTAAAGTATTTTGGATTATTTTGATGGGTGCTGATTTACAGAGCAATCCGTTGCCTGTGCCTGATGGTGATCTTTATGTAGCTTTTGGGCACATTGTGTCCGCTAACATTTAGATAGGAGACCAGTGGGCTATGCCATTTAGCCTATCCTTTTCGTCGAACAACAGGAAAATGGAATCATCAGATGTTCCTATATTCAATTCAATAGAACATGTGGCATATATGTTGAATGATGTACCCGGGCTGTATCTGGCCTTATAATTTTTGAAGTTATCAGATTTTAAACCATCTCCAACCCGAACTTCCAATCCGTTATCCAAGCCAACAACCAAAGAAGAATCCACAATTGTGAAGCCACTGAGTTTATCGTCCATGAAAAACACATGACTTTTTCCATAATGATAAAGTTTTCCGGTTTTTTCATCGGCTTCAAAATAATAGTCTTCAATCTTGTCTGGCTTTCCAAGTACAGGGATTGCTTGTAGGATGGATTGACCGAAAAGTATTTTACGTTCAGCTTCCTTACTTTTTTTCAGATATATCTCTTTGGTAATAATGTTTTGAGCAATGGCTGAAGGGGTATAGCCTACCGACAAACATGTGATGAGGAGCGTTATAGACAGGGCGCGAACGAAGGAGTACATGAAGCGTTGAGCCATAGTTAATAGAAAAAGGCCATTCCGTTTTTAGAACTGAAATGGCCTCTTTGTTATTATTGTTGAATGTAATTAAAACTTGTATCCGACAGATAAACGGAAATTGGTGCCAGGCTCTGTCTGCCAGTACGTGAACCCGCTATAAGTGTAAATACCACCTGAATACAGATACTTGTTTAAAATGTTATTAACTAACAGATTCACAGCAAATTTGTCTTTCTTGTAAGTAACTCCGCCATCCAGTCGGAAATAGTCAGGAAGGTTATCCTGAGCAGTTTCAGATACGAACCATGGGGAACGTCCTACCTGGTACTGATAGCCTACCGAAAGTCCGAAACCTTGTGCCGAGCCGCTACCGATTGTATAGCTCAACCACGTATTTTGCACGTGTTTGCTTGATCCTTCCACTTGTTTACCTATTGCAGCTTCATCGGAATGTTTTGAGATTTTCGCATCGGTATAGGCATAGTTGATCATTACATCAAGGTTCTTTACAATCTGCCCGCGTATATCCCATTCGATACCCTGAATTTTGTGTTGGCCTCCCTGCTTGCTGAAGAAGTTTCCACCCGAAGAAGGGTGTTCCAGGTCGGTTACAAGGATATTGTCCTTCGTGATCTTGTAGAAAGTCAGTGTTGAGCTCCAGCTATCGTTTAGCCAGCCCCTTTTCAAACCAACTTCCATGTTGTTACCGGTTTGAGGATCAAAGCTTTTTCCCTGCCAGTCGGTACCGAAATTTTCATTGAAGGATTGGTCGTAAAGCGCATAGGCTGTGGTACTTGGATTGATAGTTACGCTCAAACCAGCGCGTGGAGTAAACTTACCTTTCGAATAACTGCCGTCATACGGGTTGGATACTTTCAGCTCAGTGTAACGTGCAGCAAGCGTCAATCTCAGTCGGTTTTCCCAGAATCCAAGTTCATCCTGTACATACAGCGCACTGTATCCGTTTTTATATTGTACAGCTCTTTCTCTGATATCTTTACTTCTGTCAAATACCGGTGCAGGTGTAACGCCATGAACAGGATTGTAAATATCGATCGGAGCTCCATATAGCTTCCACTGGCTCCAGTCGTGGTAGTATTCTTTGCTGCTCATATCCAATCCACCAAGGATTCTGTGATTTACAGCTCCTGTTTGTACTTGTCCGTTCAGGAAAATTTGTCCTGTTTTACTTAGTCCCAGAATATCCCAGTTGTTAATAGCACGTTGCAGAGAGTCAGTTCTTCCCGTAACAAATCCCGATGGCCAAAGGGATGAACCTTCCTGCGTATAGTTGAAATAGGAAGCCTGAGCGGTCAGACGCCAGTTGTTGTTCAACTGATGTTCGAAAATGGCCAGTATGCTCTGGTCGTGGTTATTGGTAGGGGCAAGGTTGGCTTCGGATGTCGAGAAGCTACGAGGCAATACGCCGTATCCGCCCGTTTTGGAATATACATAATTCGATCCGATTGCATTCATCTGAGAAAACTGATGCGTGTATTCAAGGGTTATAGAACTCTTATCATCAATCAGATATTTCAGGACAGGTACGATGGAATACCTGTTGTTATAGTCAAAGTCTCTGTGGGAGCCTTTCAACTGACCCATCAGATTAAGGCGGTACAATAATTTACCGTCTTTGGAAAGTTTACCATCCAGATCAAGCGTCGTACGGTACGTATCGAAGCTTCCCAGTGTGAAGCCTACTTCCCCTCTGGTTTGTCCTGTAGGTTTCTTGGTTACAACATTGTAAAATCCGCTTGGATTACCGTTTGCAAGCATAAATCCGGCCGGACCTTTTACGAATTCTATACGGTCAACCATACTCATGTCTTCAGCAAGTGGTCCCCATGGCATCTGCACATTCATACCATTACGAAATGCACCTACCTGACTTCCACGCATGTTGATACGTGCATAATTATCCCAGTGTTCCACTTTGGTTGCACCGCTTACGTTACGGGTAACCCCTTCCAGCATATCAAAAATCTGCTGATCTGCGATCACACGTCTTCCAATAACCTGAATATTCTGCGGCGCTTCAAGAATTGGAGTAGCAAGTCTTAAACTGGGAGATGTCTGGTCTGTTTTGAAGCTGTTTCCGCCTGTAACGACTACTTCCTGTAGTTGTTGAGAAGATTCATCAAGGATGAAATCGGAGTTGGTTGTTTGTCCGTCAGTAATTACAACTTCCTTTTCAACTGGCTGTAACCCAACAAGCGTAACTCTGATGGTGTAGGCACCGGGAATTATTTTGTCAATCTGATAGCTTCCTTCCGTGTTACTCACTGCACCGTGGCGAGTGCCTTTCACGGATACCGATACATGTACAGCAGGATGTCCGTCGGCAGTATTCACAATACCTTTTAAGTTGCCTGTTTGCGCTAATGCAACAGAAGTCGCGGCAAGAAACAAGGCTATAATAGCGTATAATCTTTGCATATTAAATTATAACTGGTCTAAATAGAGTAAAAATTGGCTGCAAATATCATACACTGTTTCGGATCAAACAAGTTTATCTGGATTTATTTTAAATAATAAGTAAGTTGGATTATTACTGTTGAGAATAATTTTTAAATGGATGATTTTTAGTAGGTTGTGTTTTGAGTTTGTATTGTAAATAGAATTTATTTAATATTTACATAAAATATAATACTAAAAAAGGCAGAGCCTTTTGCAAAGCTCTGCCTGATTCAAGGTGTACCTTTCGGTTACTCTTCTATTTCTTCAACCATCTTTTCGGTCACTATTTTTTTATCAGATGAATTGCCCCATGAATTTCGAATGTAATTCATCACATCGGCTATTTCGTTGTTGTCTAAACCCGGAGGGGGCATCATGCTGTTGTATTCGGTACCATTAACCTGAATTTTGCCTGTAAGACCGAACTTCACGGCATAGATCGCCTTTTCAGGATTTTTAGTTAAATAGTCGGATTTTGCAAGCGGAGGAAAGGTGCCAGGAGCACCGTCTCCATTACCCATGTGACAGGTTATACAGTTTTCAACATAGATAACTTTTCCCCGGTCAATACTCTCTGCCAACTCCTCTTCCGGACCGGAAAAGACTGTGAAGCTGAAGATAGCGAGAGAAAGTAGGAGGATGAGGAATTTCATTTTTTAAGTTAAGGTGGTTAAGTAGGGTAGTAGTTAAGAAGTTATAGGATTTAAAGTAGTTAGCTGACATGGGTAGTGAAGTCTTAACTTCTTCATTACTGTAACTTCTTGCTTCATGAGTTCAAATAGGAGTTAAGAAGTCAGAGGAGTTAAGACTTCGTTGTTTCAGGATAACATAACTTCTTTAACCTCTATAACTTCCTCTAACTTCTTTCTGCCTTATCCTTTTCTACTTATTCTCACAATCTGTCCGGAGCTTTCCAATACCACGTATAAATTCCCGTCTGGTCCCTGGCGTACGTCTCTTACACGGCCTATTCCCTGGAACAGAACTTCACGTTTGGTTACTTTATTTCCTTTTACAACAAGGTGTTGCAGTTGCATAAATTTCAGAGAACCAACGATCAGATCACCGTTCCATTCTTTGAATTTCGGGCTGTTTACAAACGTCATTCCGCATGGGGCAATAGAAGGCTTCCAGTAGGTGACAGGTTGCTCCAGACCCACCTTTGCAGTGTCGTTAGAAATGATGCTGTTATCGTAATCGATTCCGAAAGTAATCAGCGGCCAGCCGTAGTTTTTCCCTTTCTCTACAATATTAAGTTCATCGCCACCCTGGGGACCATGCTCATGTTCCCAGATTGTACCGGTAGTAGGATGGATTACCAACCCTTGTGGGTTTCTGTGGCCGTATGACCATATTTCTGGTCTGGCTCCTGCTGTTTTTACAAACGGGTTATCAGTAGGAATTTTTCCATCTTCATGTAACCGAACTACTTTCCCCTGGTCTTTTCCCAGATTTTGTGCATTTTCTTTTTGTCCGCGTTCGCCAAGTGAAAGGAATACATATCCTTTTTTATCAAATATAATCCGACCTCCGAAGTGTACATTTCCCTTTACATTAGGAATCGCCTTAAATATTTTTTGTACATCTACCAATGCGTGATCTTTCAACTTAGCACGTATCAGCGCGGTGTTGGCACCACCATCATCTCCCTCTTCGCCCTCGGCCTTCGGTGAAGAATAGCTGATGTATATCCAGCCATTTTTTGCGTAGTCAGGATGAAGAACCACATCCAGTAATCCGCCCTGCCCCTTATACCATACCTCTGGTACGCCGGTTATTTCCTGAGGATCAAGTTTCCCGTTTTTAACCAAACGTAGTTTCCCGCCCCGTTCTGTCACCAACAAATCTCCATTGGGCAGGAAAGCAGTTGCCCACGGCATTTTCAGTCCTGTTACAACGGTATCAAGTTTCAGATTTGCTTCGGTTAGTTGCTTTGGTGCGTTGCGGTCATCAGCGATACCGCTATTACTCATTAATGCGATGGACGACGTTAACAACATACCTCCAAGTGCCAGAGGAAGGCTCTTTCTTAGAAAAGTAATTTTTTTGTTCATGGATTCGGAATGAGTGAAAAAGTTTGGTTTAAGGTTAATGTGACTTCAAAATTAAAAAAAGAAAGGTAGCCTTGGCTACCTTATCTTACTTAACTAATTCGAGTTCATTTAAATGCCCGTTAATGAAATTAATTTCGTCAGGTTTGAGATCGAAATCCATAGCGGCAGCGTTCTGAAGAGCCTGTTTGGCGTCTCGTGCCCCCACCAATGCAATCGTAATACCAGGCTGTTCTACAGTCCAGCGTAATACGAGTTGCGAAATTGAAGCATTCTTCTCATCTGCCAAGAGCTTGATTTTGCTAAGGAACGCGTTCACTCTGTTTAGATTTTCATCTGAAAAATAATGAAGTGAACTGCGGTTATCATCTTTACCAAACTGATGTCCGGGATTCATTTTTCCAGTAAGCAATCCACGCTGCAAAGGGCTGTATGCCAGAATTGCTTTTTCATGTTCAAGACAATAGGGAACCAGTTCGGTTTCAATATCCCTGCGAACCATACTATACGGCACCTGATCAGAAACCAGATTGATATGTTTGGATGCTTCTCTCATCAGATCTGCGTCGTAATTGCATACTCCTGCAAATCGAACCTTACCCTGTTTGATCAATTGAGAAACCGCTTCCATAGTTTCTTCAACGGGCGTAGTTATGTCAGGCCAGTGGATCTGATACAGGTCGATATAATCCGTTCCCAAGCGCCGCAGACTATCTTCACATTCCTTGATAATGCTTTCCTTAGAAGCGAATTTATAAATGTCTATATCATTCCCGTCGTTGTCCTTACTATGCATGGCGAGGTCTCCGTCGGTACCGTCCCACCGCATACCAAATTTGGTCAGTATCTGTATTTTATCCCGGGGGATGTCCTTAATCGCCTCACCTACAATCTCCTCGCTAAGCCCCATGCCGTAAATAGGTGCTGTGTCAATGGATGTTACTCCTGCATCATAGGATGCCTGTATGGCTTTGACTGATTCATTTCGCTCAGTACCTCCCCACATCCATCCACCGGTTGCCCAGGCTCCAAAGGTGATTACGGATAATTCGAGGTCTTTGTGTTCAGCATCTTCTGAATTTGCAACTTTTCTGTAAATCATATATTTGAAAGCTATTCGCTGAGAGCTTCGTGCCTTAGCGTAGTTGTTTTAGATGGAAGAATCAATAACTGTGCCATTTGCGAGATACATATCACGCTGGATTTTTTAGGCAGAAGGAATAGATTGGGGAGAAAGGAGTGACTTGGTAACCTTATTTTTTGGCTTTAAGGATAGCAGGTAGCTTTACAGTATTCAAAATATGATTTGCTTTTTCAATTTTATCCTTGAAAAATGGATCATTTGCATAATTGTTGCTTAGGGAATGATCAGTATCAAAACCTTTGGGTGAGTCTTGTATGTGTGATTTCTTCGTTTTCATAGATATAAATTTATAGTTTTTGAACAAGAAATGCATCATAGCTGACATCCTTTCGAAAAATTTCCCAGCTTTCTTTCTTTCTTTCTTTAATCCCCAAACAGTGAAATCTTGCTTAATAGTTTCAATGTTATTTGCGATTCCCATTTGATAAAGTCGGGTTCTGGCAGGAGTACTTCCAGTAGCTACAACGATGGCGTCAGGAAATTCAATCATAAAAGTGTATAAGGTTGCAGCGACGGTGGACAACATCTTTTTGCTATCTCCATTGTCTGTAACAGTTACATCGCTTATCAGACCAGTATTTGGGTCTTTATCTCCAAATCCCAGATTATAAAAGCCTTTTTGCTCCAGCTCTGTATACTGAACTACCTTCAAGAACCGACCTTTTGGCCCCAAACTTTCAAATTCAAATGTTTGAAAATCCGGAGCCATATCAAGCCTATATATATCGTTTAGCATTTAGTGTGTGTTGCTATGTCAAACCTACTTCGTCAACGAGAACGGAGCGTTTTCAGGTTTTACACCCCATGTCTTTGATGGTTGGCTCGTGAGGTTAAACTGCAGGTTACCGCCCTTCAGAATATCGCCATGTTCCAGGAACGTATTTGCATAAGGTTTGCCATTGAGCGTAGCGCCCTGGATATACATATTTTTATCACTTGTAGCCGGTGCATTAATCTCAAATTTCTTTCCGTTTTCGAGCGTGATAGTTGCTTTTTTGAAAAGAGGAGAACCAATTACATATTGTGTAGTACCAGGAGTTACAGGATAGAATCCTAATGCCGAGAATACATACCAAGCCGAAGTTTGCCCGTTGTCTTCATCTCCGCAATAACCATCCGGTGCAGCCTGGTAAAGCTTACGCATCACTTCACGACTCCAGTATTGCGCTTTTGACGGAGCTCCTGCATAATTGTACAGGTATATCATGTGCTGGATCGGCTGGTTTCCATGTGCATAATTTCCCATGTTCATGATCTGCATTTCACGGATTTCATGAATTGGGAATCCATAGTAGCTATCGTCGAAAATAGGAGGCAGGGTAAATACGGTATCCAGTTTTTGTACAAATGCTTCACGCCCGCCTATCAATCCGATCAAACCTTTTACATCCTGGAACACCGACCAGGTGTAGTGAATACTGTTTCCTTCTGTAAATGCATCGCCCCATTTAAACGGGTTGAACGGTGTCTGAAACTGGCCATTCTGATTCTTTCCACGCATCCATTTGGTTTCAGGATCGAAGAGATTGCGGTAATTCTGGCTGCGTTTCAGATACAAATCCACTTCAGATTGTGGCTTCTTAAGCTCCTTTGCAAGCTGTGAGATACAGAAATCTGCATAAGCATACTCCAGAGTTCTGGCTGCATTTTCATTCACTTTTACATCGTAGGGAACATATCCAAGCTTATTATAATACTCATGCCCAAAACGGCCTACTGAACTTACAGGACCTGCATGTTCTGTATTTTTTAGTACTGCTTCGTATAGCTTGTTAATATCATATCCACGAATCCCTTTAACATAAGAGTCGGCAATCAGAGAGGCAGAGTTGGAGCCGATCATACAATCGCGGTGACCCGGACTTGCCCATTCAGGCAGGAATCCGCTTTCGTCATACGCATTGGCCAGCCCCTGCATAATCTGGGAGTTCAGAGTAGGGTACATCAGGGTAAAGAATGGGAATACAGCGCGGAAAGTATCCCAGAAACCATTATCCGTGAACATATAACCCGGGCGAACTTCGCCATTATATGGGCTGTAATGTACGATCTGATTTTTGGCATCATATTCGTAAAACTTACGAGGGAATAACAGCACACGGTACAAGCAAGAATAAAAAGTGCGGATCTGGTCAATATTGTCTCCTTCTACTTTGATTTTTGACAGTTCGTCATTCCATGCCTTGTAGCCTTTTTGCATCGTCACATCAAACGAGTCAGAACCGAGTTCTCTTTTCAGGTTCAATTCTGCCTGTTCGGGGCTAATGAAGGAAGAAGCGACTTTCAGGCCGACTTGTTCACCTCTTTTGGTTGCAAAACCAACCACGGCGCCAACATGTCCGGCTTTCAGTTCCAATGTATCCTTAGCAAGGGTTTTGCCGTGAAATGCAGATGAGAAAGTAAATGCTTTGTCGAAAATCAGGACAAAATAATTCTTGAAATTGGCTGGAACACCGCCACTATTTTTAGTGGTATAGCCAATGATCTTTCTCTCAGAAGGAATAATTTTAACGTAAGAACCCTTGTCAAAAGCATCTACCAAAACGAAGGAGCTGTCAGCTTTAGGGAATGTAAAACGGAATTGCGCCGCTCTTTCGGTTGGAGCAATTTCTGTTGTTACGTCGTAGTCAGCTAAATATACTTTGTAATGATGAGGCTTTGCAACTTCGGCTTTATGCGAAAACCAGCTGGCCCGTGAGTCCTCATCGATTTTAAGTTTGCCGGTCATTGGCATAATGGAAAACTGACCGTAATCGTTAATCCATGGACTGGGCTGGTGGGTTTGTTTGAAGCCGCGGATTTTTTCAGCATCGTACATATAGCTCCATCCGTCACCCATTTTGCCGGTTTGGGGCATCCAGAAATTCATTCCCCATGGGAGTGCTATGGCAGGATAAGTATTTCCCGCTGACAGGCTAAACTTGGATTGGGTACCCATCAGAGGGTTCACGTAATCAACAAGATTGGCGGAGTTCTGAGCGAAAACGGGAGTGAAACTAATCAGACAGAAAAGGCTGAAGAGAATTTTTTTCATTGAAGTAGACTAGGTAAACGGTTAGGAATAGGATGGAAAGAAAAGTAGAATTTCCATCAGGCGCGCAAGTTAGTAAAAGATTCACTTCGCAGACCGGAACCTGACAATTTGTACGGGCATAGTTCTTTAACCTGTAAAGTAGGGTTACTCAGAATAGAATGTTATACATCCTGAGCAGCAGATTTGTCTTACTAGTTAACAGACTCTTCCTGCGTTTTATACCTTTGAAATCAAATAATCAGTAAAGCATTTTTTATAACTTACAATGACTGAACACTTAAACCGGTTAACGCCACGTCAGATTGTGTTTGAGCTTGATCAATACATTATCGGACAAAATGACGCAAAACGAAATGTAGCCATTGCATTGAGAAACAGGTGGAGGAGAATGAACAGCCCTGAGGACATTCAGAAGGAGATCATTCCCAATAATATATTAATGATAGGTGCTACGGGTGTCGGTAAAACAGAAATTGCCCGCAGACTTGCCAAAATAGCAGACGCGCCTTTCGTGAAAGTGGAAGCTTCCAAATTTACCGAAGTGGGGTATGTTGGCCGTGATGTAGAAAGCATGGTACGGGACCTGGTGGAGCAAGCTGTAAATATGGTCCGGACGCAAAAGAAGGAAGATGTAAAAATAAAGGCGGAACAGGCGGTAGAGGATATTATTCTGGATGTTCTGATTCCTCCTGTACACGGTGCATCTGCTTCAAAACCGAGATTAGATAGTAATCCTGATAACAATAATATTCCGGATGACGATGGTGAGCTGAACCAGCGCACCCGCGAACGTTTCCGTGAAAAGATAAGAAACGGAGAATTGGACGAGCGCAAGATTGAAATTGAAGTACAGCAGAATCAGACGCCTAACGTGGGTATGATCGGTGGAGCGATGGACGATGTTTCAATGATGAATATCCAGGAAATGATCGGGAACATGATGCCGCGTCGTGGAAAAAAACGCAAGGTGTCTGTTGGAGAGGCCAAAAAGCTATTGCTGGATGAAGAGGCATCCAAACTGATTGATATGGATGAAGTGAAGATTGAAGCGATTAAAAAAGCTGAAAATCTGGGTATTATCTTTATTGATGAGATTGATAAGGTAGCTTCGAGCCGTTCCGGCGGAAGTGGCGGACCTGATGTGAGCCGCGAAGGTGTGCAACGGGATTTGCTTCCTATTGTAGAAGGAAGTGCGGTAAACACCAAACATGGTGTGATTAATACGGATCATATTCTTTTTGTGGCAGCCGGAGCATTTCATGTTTCCAAACCTTCAGATCTGATTCCGGAATTACAGGGACGTTTCCCGATTCGTGTGGAACTGAACAGTCTGACAGAGGCTGATTTTTACCAGATTCTTAAGACACCTAAAAATGCACTCACCAAACAATATGTAGCCATGATGGATGCAGAAGGTGTGGAATTGCAGTTTGAAGATGGTGCGCTGAAAGAAATGGCTCGTATCGCTTTTGAGGTAAACAGCGAAGTGGAAAATATCGGCGCAAGAAGATTACAAACCGTAATGAGCCTTTTGCTGAACGACTTTATGTTTGATATTCCAGATGAAATCGGTCCGGATTCTACCATCGTGGTTACAGCAGATCTGGTGAAGGAAAAATTGGCCCATCTGATTAAAAACAGAGATCTGAGCCAGTATATTCTATAATAATTACAGATCAGGGTAGCTGATATATTTAAAAGATTAGAGAAATTATCCTTTTTTATAAATTTTCATGTGACGGATCGGTTGATCTACGTCTAACAAATCAGAACATGAGATAAATTAATAGAGGAGGGTTTCAATAAAAAGGTGGGTGCAGATTGCGCCCACCTTTTTCTCATTTATTACCATGTCAGAATTTACAATACCACTCTACCCAGTTCCTGATCCAACCGAGGCGTTCCTTTTTGAAGCGGAGCGTATAGAAGGTATTGGACCAGTCCTCAAAGTGAAGCTGATAGAATTCAAGGAAAAACAACCAGAATGCAAATCCAAGGTATGGAATTGCAGCAATTTCTTCCCCGGAAACCGGACGTACGGCCCGATACGCTTTTAAGAAAATATCAAATTTGAGATTGGCTTCTTCCTGCGTCATTTTTTTGAATTGTACATCAAAGAAGAAGTGAATGAAAAAGGTCATCAGATCATTGGCAATAAGCCCCTTACCGGCGAAGTCAAAATCGAAGAAAGTGATCTGGTCGTGCTCGTCGAAGTGAAAATTGTGAGGCAGGAAGTCATAGTGACAATATCCATAGCTGAACTTTGTAAGATCAAACTGGCTGATCTTTTCCGCAGTCTTTGCCGTTATTTCTTCCAGCCAGGCGTACTCGTGGGGCAATTCCGTGAATTCGCTTTTGATATATGCCAAAGGCCCAAGCAAGGTGGAATCGATATCGTAAGTCCTCCTCGGATTTTTAAGCTCAATCTGAGTAGTTATCTGATGAATCAGTGCCATTTCCCTGCCAATGGCTTCCAACCGGCTGTCGTAAAAATCATGTGTCGGTTTCCCGTTCGCAAAGCTGAATAAGACACCATTCCGTATACCTTCAGCACCCTGGAACGACTGTATCTGACTGCCTGTAAGATCAGCTATCGGTAAAGAAATACGGGTACCAGCTTCTTTCAGCGCATTCAGCAATTCTATTTCCCCGTTTATCTCTTCAAGTTTACGATGTGAATCGCGGTACAGTTTGAAAATGTATTTTTCACGATCATTTTCCAAAAGATAAGTATCACTGACATTATGCACTAAAAGCCTGCATCTCATATCCGGCAGACCGTAAGTCTTTATCAGATAAGATCTGAGTGCTTCCGTTGAAAACATGGAGTATTGTGTGGGGAAGAGATGCACAGTCAGTTTACGATTTAGGATTAGTACTGATGCGTTAAGTTTTTTTAATTAAATAAGTCCCATTGTTCATTGACATTTTGATTGATTTGAGATTCTGT
>NZ_QNUL01000017.1 GCF_003383615.1 Dyadobacter luteus | reverse complement strand
TCAGGCAAATACATGGCTGCCCATTGTAAATCCTCCGGTGTGGTGATTTTGATGTTTTCATAGGATCCGTCTATTAGCTCCACGGTATATCCTGCTGATTCCAGTACACTGGCACAATCTGTAAACTGAGGATTATAAGGTTGTGAAAATGCATTTCTCATCCAGTCCGAGCGGAAGGTCTGAGGAGTTTGTATCAGGCGAAGGGAAGATCGATCCAGGGCTTTATTAAGTCCCGTCTCGGTGTTAATTATTCTGACAGAATCTTTAACAAGCACCGAAGTAATAGCAGTACCGTGTATTGAAGCTGTTTTAAAGCCCTGTGAGATAATTTCCCGGGCAATTACAGGTCGGACTCCATCGTGGACAGAAATCAATGCTTCTTCATCAGAAATGGATAAAAGTCCATTTCGTACAGAATGAAATCTTGTTTCACCACCTTTAACGATTTGGTGCGCTATTCCAAATCCATATTTCCCGCACAGTTCTTCCCATACATTAATTTGCGTCTCAGGCAAAACAAGGATAATGTGGATATCAGCAGAGTAATTTCTAAATGCCCTTAGCGTATGCATCAAAATAGGCATCCCATTTACAGCGATGAACTGTTTCGGTATCTCGCTTTTCATACGGCTGCCGCTACCTCCGGCAACAATAATGACAAACTCTTTCATATAAGTACGGGAATAAAAAAATCGCTTATCGTATACAATCTAATCCGGGAACGGTCAGACTGGCTTCGATAAGCGACAAAAGTATATTATTTCTGAATGAATCAGATGATCAGCATAGCATCACCATAAGTGAAAAATTTATACTTCTCTTTAATTGCAAGTTCGTAAGCCTTCATGACAAGATCAAATCCACCAAATGCACATGCCGACATCAGCAATATGGATTCAGGCAACTGGAAATTCGAAAGCATAGCATTGGCAATTTTGAAATCGTAGGGAGGGAACACGAACTTGTCAGTCCATCCTTCAACCGCTTTTAAATGCCCACTTGCTGAAACGGAGGATTCAATTGCCTTCAAAGAAGTCGTCCCCACTGCACAAACGCGTTTCTTCGCATCAATAGATGCATTCACGATGTCTGCACTGGCTTGGGTTATTTTATAGTTCTCCGAATCCGTCTTATGTTTCGTAAGATCTTCTACATCCACAGTACGAAATGTACCAAGTCCCACGTGAAGGGTCACCGGAGCAAAGTTAATTCCTTTAATCTCCAGCCTTTTCATCATAGCTTTTGTAAAGTGAAGTCCGGCTGTAGGAGCTGCAACAGCACCTACATTTTCAGCAAAAATTGTTTGAAAACGATCTCTGTCAGCACTTTCAACCTTACGACGTGATATGATTTCCGGAGGAAGTGGCGTTTCGCCAAGTTCATCCACCAGCTTCATAAATTCATCGTTGTTACCATCATACAAAAAACGGATCGTTCTTCCACGGGAAGTTGTGTTATCTATAACTTCGGCTACGAGGTCGCTATCTCCGAAATAAAGCTTGTTTCCAACACGAATCTTACGGGCAGGATCTACCAAAACATCCCATAGACGCATTTCGCGATTCAGTTCGCGAAGCAAAAACACTTCGATCTTGGCACCAGTCTTTTCTTTTTGTCCGTACAAACGAGCAGGGAATACTTTGGTATCATTGATGGCCATTACATCACCGTCATCAAAATAATTGATCAGGTCAGCAAACATTTTATGTTCGATTTCTCCTGTTTTACGATGTACAACCATTAGGCGGGATTCGCCACGGTCTGAAGGATGAAGTGCAACAAGGCTTTGAGGTAAATCAAATTTAAATTCGGATAGCTTCATAGATGCTTAGTCAGTGAAAGTCGGTTATTGTTGCGACATTGAGTTATTCGCAATGAGACAGTGTATTGGTTAAATTTTTAATTTTTTTTCTGAAAATCGTGCCCGGATTGCCTCACAATGCTGATATAACAAAGAACAAAAGCAATTAAGAATACTTGCCAATGATAGCGCCTTTCATAAAAGGGCATAGCTACCGGAATTTGCAAAAAATTAAGATTGCGAAATTAGGGAAGTTTCCCTAGGAATCCTAAGGAATTATCGCCTTTTTAGGTATTGTACTGACGACGATTTTTCCAGGATTGATTTCGCGAAGTTTCATTTGCAACTTTTTGCGTGTCAGTAACAAATGAAGTTTCCTGTAACAGCGCTGCAAACAAAGCCGCCAGGGAGTCGTGGTCGGAATTCTGATTCCCGGAAATAAATTCGGGCTTGAAGTAATTGGTTACAAAATTAGTGTCAAATGAGCCATTTTGAAATGATTCATGCAGCATTACAAATTTGCAAAATTCCAAAGTGGTCTGCACACCGGAAATTTGGTACTCATCAATGGCTCGGGTCATTTTATTAATGGCCTCATGCCTGTCGACGCCAAAAGTGATCAGCTTTGCGATCATCGGGTCATAAAAAATAGGAATGTCCATACCTTCCTCGAAGCCATCATCAACTCTCACACCGTTACCTTGTGGTAAACGATATGTTTTAAGCTTTCCTACATCTGGCAAAAAGTTGTTTTCAGGATCCTCTGCATAAATTCTTGCTTCAATGGCGTGTCCTCTGATAGTAAGTTCTTCCTGCTTAATGCCAAGATGTTTTCCCTCGGCTATATGAATCATCTGTTTAACAAGGTCAATGCCTGTTATCTGCTCAGTAACGGGATGTTCAACCTGTAGACGTGTATTCATTTCCAGAAAATAGTAATTCTGCTGTTCGTCCAAAATGAATTCTACCGTACCGGCTCCGTAATAATTACAAGCTGTGGCGACGTCAATGGCACATTTTCCAATAGCTTCCCTGACTTCCTGCGTTATAGAAATCGAAGGAGCTTCCTCAATCACTTTTTGATGACGCCTCTGTATAGAGCATTCCCGTTCGAACAAATGAATAATGTGACCATGCTGATCGCCCAGGATTTGTATTTCAATGTGTTTCGGAGAAGTAATGTATTTTTCTACGAAAACAGAGCCATCACCGAATGAAGCAGAAGCTTCGCTTACAGCCCGTTTCATTTGTTCGTCGAACTCATCTTCACTGGTAACAATCCGCATACCTTTACCTCCTCCGCCGGCACTCGCTTTGATCAGTACAGGATAACCGATAGATGCTGCCAGCTCTTTGGAGGCTTGAATGTCCGTAATAGCTCCCGAACTTCCGGGCACCATGGGGACATGATACGTGGCGGCAGCTTGCTTGGCAGCCAATTTGTTTCCCATTACCTCAATTGATTCCGGAGAGGGACCAATAAATATAATTCCTGCCTGAATTACTGCTCTTGCGAAATCGGCATTCTCCGAAAGAAATCCATAGCCCGGGTGGATTGCATCAACCTGTAACTTTTTACAAACCGAGATGATTTTGTCTCCGCATAGGTACGATTCCGAAGAAGGTGCCGGACCTATACAAACGGCCTCGTCCGCGTAGCGCACATGAGGTGACTGACGATCAGCTTCACTATAGATAGCTACAGTAGAAATGCCCATTTCGCGTACAGAACGCATGATTCTTAATGCAATTTCACCACGATTTGCAATCAGGATTTTTTTTATGGTGGGCATATACAGGTCCGGTTTGCGCTTATATTGCTGTTTAAATACTGATCAGATAACGGATGTTTTCTGTTATTTTCTCAATTTACAAAGTGCTTGAAGACGAAGGGATTATTAAGGTAATGTAATTTTTTTTATTTTTGCATTTATCTAACATATATAATAATAAGGTACTCATATAAATTAGAAGCGAGTGGATATTTTTGAGAAACTGCATAACAACTCTGGACCAATCGGTAATCCGGCTAAAGAGCTGAAAAGCCATCATTATTTTTCATTCCCGATGTTGGAAGGGGAATTGGGACCAAGGATGCGTTTTATGGGGCGGGAAGTATTGAACTGGAGCCTGAACAACTATCTTGGACTGGCTAATCATCCGGAAGTGAGAAAGGCTGATGCTGATGCTGCTGCGAAGTGGGGACTGGCTTATCCGATGGGTGCGAGAATGATGTCAGGGAATTCTACTCAACATGAGGAGTTTGAGAAAGAGTTGGCAGAGTTTGTGGGAAAGAAGGATGCATTTCTTTTAAATTATGGATATCAGGGGATTATGTCCGCGATTGAGTGTATCTGTGATCACCGCGATGTAATCGTTTATGATGCAGAATCTCATGCCTGTATTATAGATGGTATAAGGTTGCACAAAGCTAAACTTGGGGAATACTACAAGTTTAACCATAATGATATGGACAGCCTTGAAAAGAACCTTAAACGCGCTACCAAACTTGCCAATGAAAAAGGTGGTGGTGTATTGGTCATTACAGAAGGTGTGTTCGGGATGTCTGGTAAAGTAGGTGATCTTAAAGCGATTGCTGAGCTGAAGCAGAAATATGACTTCCGTCTGATGGTGGATGATGCGCACGGGTTCGGAACGATGGGTGAAACAGGTGCAGGAGTAGGTGAGCTTCTTGGCGTGCAAAAGGAGATTGATTTGTATTTCTCCACTTTTGCGAAGTCTATGGCTGCAATTGGTGCGTTTATCGCTGCTGATGATCCACAAATCATCATGTATCTGAAATATAATATGCGTTCGCAGACTTATGCGAAGGCATTGCCAATGCCTTACGTTGAAGCAGGCCGCAAAAGACTTGAATTACTGAAAGCAAATCCGGATCTGAGAGCTAAACTTTGGGAGAATGTGAATGCTATGCAGAATGGATTGAGAAGCAGAGGTTTTAATATCGGAACTACTGAGTCCCCGGTAACACCAGTTTTCCTTCACAGTGAAGGAGGAGTACCTGAGGTAACCCGTATGGTTCGTGATCTTCGGGAAAACATGGGGGTATTTTGCTCTATTGTGGTTTATCCTGTAGTGCCTAAGGGACAGATCATGTTAAGAATTATCCCTACAGCAGCTCACACGCTGGACGACGTTGAATATACATTGAATGCATTTACAACTTTGGCTGAAAAGCTTAAGAATCGTGTGTACCAGTCCGACGAAGTAAATCAGGAAGTCGTAGAATAATAAAAACGCATTGTATAGGTTCCAGAGGGCATTTTTTAATCAAATGCCCTCTTTTTTTATTATGCTCAATAAAATATTTATTATTCATAAATGTCTATAAATGAGATATTTATCTATATGGTTACGAATAAATTGGATTTTAAAGTTCTTTTTTTTTGTTTTTTGGGTTGGACTAAAACTTTTAATTATTAAATTTCGGTCTAAACATGCGTTTTTAGCTTGTTTAGGGCATTTTTAAACTAAAAAAACAGATAAGACATGGCACGATTCGATGAAGTAAAAGATCTGATTCTTTCTTTAGAAGGAGACTTCGATAAGTTTTACAACAAAGACAATCAGGCAGCTGGAACGCGTGTTCGTAAAGGTATGCAGGATTTGAAGACTTTGGCTCAGGAAATTCGTTCAGAAGTTCAGAACAAAAAGAACGCAGCTGAGTAATTGAAAGGCACACGAAAGAAATTAAGAACCCGGTTCAACTGAGCCGGGTTTTTTATTGCCTTAGAATTTTTGATCGTTGATCATCGTAGCCACTCCACGTGTCACTATCTTCTTTGTATTGACATCGTAGATATCAGTAGCAATTTCAGCAATATGTTTTTCAGGCTGAATTGATTTGATCGTAAATACTGCCTTGTATTCTGTATCCACATACATAGGACGAAGATACTCTACTGTTTGTTTCAGATAGATCGATCCGAAGCCAGGAAACTGTGTTCCCAAAACTTTAGTAAATACAGTAGTTCCCAGCATACCATGAATAATGGGACGTTTGAAATTGGTCGTGGCGGCGTAGTCTGCGTCGAGGTGAATAGGATTGTTGTCTCCTGTAAGTGCAGCAAATTGTATTACCTGCTCCTGAGTGAAGCTGAAAAAATGGTCAAATGACGCATTGATAACTGGCTCGATATCCATTTAAAATATAGTAGGTTACTTAAGATCTGTCAAAATTCGGTTAAATCGGAAAACTACACAACCAGTAGCTCAATAAAAAAGAAGCTGCCAATGATGACAGCTTCTCCTAAGTATGTTTAAAAAAAATTATTCTTCTATATCTTCAGCAATCAGCGCCAGTTCGCCGTCATCTTCCACAGCTCCGTCGACAGGCTTATTCACACGACCATTACTACGCTTATTCTTGAATTTTTTAACCTGCATTTTGAGAGTATCAACTGCCAGGTCGGTAGCTTCTTCGAATGTAGTCCCCTTTTCGGTTACAAACATAGTCCCACCGGGAACATATAATTTTACTTCGAGGAGTTTTGTATGAGTTTTGGCGCTTTCGCTTTTATCCAGTTTTAAAAATACCTCACCACTTGTGATCTTATCGTAAAACGTATCCAGTTTATCGAGCTTCTGCTGTATAAAGGACAACAATTTAGGATCAGCGTCAAAGTGAATTGCTTGCATCTGCAGTCTCATAAGCACTTAGGTTTAAGGTAAAACATTACTTTGTACCAAACGTCATATCGTACTAACTATAACGATCATCAGATATGTATGACTCAGGAAAAAGTACAAATGCGCCATTTTCTGAGGTAATTCTGATAACGAATGGTAAACTAAATAAAGGCAATTAATCCTTTAATGTCAAGCCAAAAACAAGGTTTATTCGAATTTATTTCAGAGACTTTATAAGAGGTTCAGAATCACTTATGCTTCTTCGAGCAGGGTACGGAAAGACACATATTGTCCATTAAAAAGCTCGTGGTGTTTATTCTGTAAATCGGCCTGATGATTGGTCTGATAGGCGAGAAAATCTTCCATTGTTCTGAACGAAAACTGAGAAGTATAGGTAGATCCTTCATTTTCTATCTCGGTAAGCAGTCGAAGAAGCTTCACTTCCACAGGCAAGCCGGTGGCTTTAATTTCAGGAATATGCGTTTCCTTCATGTAAGAAAGCCAATCTTTTTCAGCTGCATAGCTGATGTTAACGGTAATATTGAAAATAATCATTGGTGACGCGTTTTGTCTTTACTTTTTTACAAATATCGTAATTAAATCCTGACAACTCGGGAATCTGTTTTTACTGCGATGAGGAGGCCGGAAATATTTGGGAGAAGCTCGTTTCAGCATTACCTTTGCTGCTATTACAAATTCACCGTAACTTGTTTTTTCTATGAATATTCTACTACGTGCCCACTCGGGACTGCGTTATGTTGTGTTGGCATTACTTCTGGCTGCGATTTTTACTGCCTATTCCAGCTGGAAAAGTAACAAGCAAGGCGATAACAAAATTTATCTTTTTGCATTGATTGCTACGCATACACAATTGCTTATAGGTCTTGTATTGTACTTCATGAGCCCGAAAGTGAATTTTAGTCTGATCAGTGAAAAGGTTTTCAGATTCTATTCCATTGAGCACGTCTTCATGATGCTCATTGCTATCGTTTTGATCACGGTTGGAAGAGTTCGCTCTAAAAAAGTGGAAGGTGCAGATAAGCACAGAACCGTACTTTATTTCTATGCGCTTGCACTTATCATTATATTGGCAGCGATTCCCTGGCCATTCCGTAATCTGGGATCTGGCTGGTTTTGAGTAGCCATTAGCGGTTAGCTGTGAGCCATGAGCTTGCAGCTAACCGCTAAAAAAATCGGGAAATTCAAATCCGTAAATACCAGGACTTAGCTAACAGTAAGTTAGCCAAACAAGTCACTTGAAAGATAGCGGTCTCCCCGGTCGCAGACTATAAATACAATCACACCGGATTCGATTTCTTTAGCCAGTTGCACTGCCGCCCATGCAGCTCCACCACTGCTCATTCCTGCGAAAACTGCTTCATTTTTAGCTAGTAAACGTGTTGTGGCGACAGCGTCAGCTTCTGTAACCTCAATAACTCTGTCCACACGCTGGCGATCAAAAATTTTAGGGAGGTATTCTTCCGGCCATTTTCTGATACCCGGTATGCTGGCTCCGTCAGTTGGTTGGCAACCTACAATCTGAATATCCGGATTCTGTTCTTTCAGATAATGAGAAACACCCATGATTGTCCCGGTTGTACCCATGGAGGATACGAAATGGGTGATCTGGTGGTTTGTGTCCTTCCAGATTTCAGGTCCTGTTGTGTTGTAATGTGCTTTCCAGTTATCAGGATTTGCAAATTGATTCAGCATCAGATATCCATTTTTGGAAGCTTTTTCCTCTGCGTAGTCACGCGCTCCTTCCATGGTTTCCGTTAACGTCACTTTTGCGCCAAATGCTTCCATGGTCAATACACGCTCGCGGGTAGAGTTTTGTGGCATAATCAGCTCAATCTCCACATCAAAGAGTCGGGCAATCATGGCCAGAGCAATACCGGTATTACCACTGGTTGCCTCTATCAATTTTGTTCCTGCTTTTATTTCGCCGCGATCCAGCGCCCCTTTGATCATGCTATAAGCGGCCCTGTCCTTCACACTCCCTCCGGGATTGTTACCTTCCAGTTTGCCGTATAGTTTTACATTGGGATTCGGATTTATATTTTTTAATTCAACAAGTGGCGTATTGCCTACCAGTTCAAGAAGTGATGACATTTTGTTATCGGAGAAAAGTAAATAGATTTCATTAACTGCATATATGAAGCAGACTGGCTAATGGCCAATCCGGATTTCAATTAACATCGCAGCAGGTTATACTGTTTTCCTGATACTCCAACAAAAATGAAATCACCTGATATTTGCAAAAACATATTTACTCTATTTGTTTACTGGGGAACAAATATAAGGATAGTATTTAGTTGGTAGAAACAAAGAAGGTAAATGTTCCTAAAAGGAAAGGAGTGATAGACGACGAGTGTGTTCCCTTGTCTATAGTGATGAGCTCGACGTTAGTTGCTCCCAAACCTTTCATAGCATTTACAGCATTCACAGAATTGAAATAGAAAACAAGCGGATCTTCATTACCATGATACAGTTTCGTAGGCGTTTTCGGTTTCCAATTGTATACATTGTTGTCTGCAATAGCATTGATAAACGCAGCATCCGTTCCATCATTGAGGGCTTTTCTAAAGGTGTCTGTCAGAATTGTGTTGAAGCTTACACCAATCGCCAGTTTGGAAGGATCTCCATTTGCCGCCGCAATCTGGGTTGCCCATGGCTCCTTAAAATAATAGGTCGCAGGCTTATTCAGTTTATAAATGCGGTCGTAGGTAAGTAAAACCCAAAGATATAATCTGTTGTAGGCGGCAACGCCAATGGTTGTATTATTGACGATTTCTTTCATGAAAGCGGTTTTATCGTATGCACCTGCCCCACAGCTCGATGCGATCAGATTAAATTCAGAAGAAGCCTCTTCTTCAATTTTCTTTTGCAGAGACATTGTCGCATAACCTCCTTCGGAATAGCCACCGATATAGAGCTTATCATTCCATTTGACCTCATTCTGATGAGAAATGAATTCTTTAGCTGCTCTCAGCATATCCAGTGATGCTGAGGCCAGACTTGCACGATGCTCGTAGGGATGGGGGACATTGTTGGATGCACCATAACCGATATAGTCGGGATATGAAATAATGTAACCAACGGCACCAAACAGTGTTCCCATGGTAGCACTTTCCGTTCCGGTTCCAAAATTGGAAGGCGCTTCAGCATCAGTAGTGATGGTGCCATGCTGAATACTGATCATGGATACCGACTGATCGGTCTCGGGCATGATCAAGGCGCCGGATGCTGTGATTTCCTGTCCGTCAGTGTTTTTTGTTTTGTAGTTGAGTTTATAAACTTTCACTCCATTTTTGACGTACAGTGCTGCGAAGGCTTTCAGTTGGGCATCGTTAGTACTCCCCCCGGCATTCTGAACAACGGTTTCTTTTGAAATAGTCGTAATCAGTGAAGAGCTTACCAGATACTGATCTTCCTTGGGAGTTGTTGAAGGATCTTTTTCACAGGATGCCAGAAAAAACAAAAAGGCAATAAAGAAAATGTGAATTTTAGGCAATTTGAGAGTAGGGATATGTTTTAGCATAGCGTTTAAAATAGAATGAGTTGGTATTCACTCATTACTAACGAATACCAACTCATTTTAGGTCAATAAGAAGGCTTATAAAGAGGAAATTTTATTCATATACCAGCTGATCATTCTCGATGTTGCATCAGGACGTTCTACCATCCCCATATGTCCCGCTTCTGCCAGGATAAAAGGATAGCTTTGTTTCGGGTATTCGGACAACGCAATGCAACTCTCAAAAGCGATGAGTTTATCCTGCATACCCATAATAAACAATACAGGGAAAGGCATTTGAGCCAATACTGCTGTGCGGTCGGGACGATGTATCATGGCAGTCATACCAGCAATGAGTGCCTGAGCCGGCAATTTGCCATAACGTTCGCTATGTGCCTGTACTTTTTCAGGGAACAATTCCTTAAACCTGTCTCCAAACATGTTTGGCGTAGTGTTTCTGATATAGGCCTCAGTTCCGTAATTTTTAAGTAATTCTATGCTTTGCAGGCGTTGTTGTTTTTTAGCTTCATCGTCTTCATAGGCTGTGGAATGAACCAGACCAAAACCTTCAAGCATATCCGGATACTTTTCAGCAAAGGCCAATGCAATATAACCACCCATAGAATGTCCGATCAAAGTCAGTTTGGTGATGCCGGCACTCGTCAGAAAGCGATGAAGTTCTTCGGCATATTCTTCAACTGTCTGAGATGAAGTGTAGAGAGAAAGATTAGGTCTGACGATCGTAAAATAATCGTTGAGCGTTGCATCCAGATAATCCCAAATGGTATCATCCATGCCATGCCCATGCAGCAGAACCAGGGTTTTTTTGTATAAATTCATAATTTTTATCTTTCAAGGTTGAGTACTTGTTTTACTAAATTTGTTCAATCCTTATTCTAAAATAGGGGTTTTACCTGAAACGGTCACTGTTCAGACAGAGAAAAGTAGCAAAGCCTTCCAATGAAAAATGCCTGGCGGCGTATTCCGGCAGGCATTTGAAAGTCACGAAAGGTTACAATTATTTAGCCGTTTTTGCCAGCTCTTCGTCTCTCAGAGCACGTCTTAAAATCTTGCCTACATTGGTTTTAGGAAGCTCATCCCGGAACTCAATTTGTTTCGGACATTTGTAGGCAGTCAGGTTTTCCTTGCAGAAAGTTTTTACCTGTTGCTCAGTAAGTGCGGGATCTTTTTTGACAATAAAAACCTTCACCATTTCTCCGGTTTTATCATCAGGGATACCTACGCACGCCACTTCGAGTACGCCCGGACACTGGGCAATCACACCTTCAATTTCATTAGGATAAACATTGAATCCTGAAACAAGAATCATATCTTTTTTCCTGTCGACGATCTTGAAAAAACCGTCTGTATCTTCAATTCCAATATCTCCGGTTCTGAACCATCTGCCACTTTCATCTTCAAAAATTACTTTGGCAGTCTCATCAGGACGATTATAATATCCGAGCATAATCTGTGGCCCCTTAGCACATATTTCTCCTTTTTCTCCCAATTCCACCCATTTGTCATCATCCCCCAGGATTCGCATTACGGTGCTCGGAATAGGTATACCAATTGTTCCGTTACGGTGTTTTCCGTTCAGAGGACTTACCGACAGTACCGGTGAAGTTTCAGATAGTCCGTACCCTTCTACAAGCACACAACCAGTCACTTCTTCCCATTTTGTTGCAACTACTTTTTGCAGTGCCATTCCTCCGGCAATAGTTATTTTGAGACCACTGAAATCAATATCCTTAAAATCAGGGTTGTTGAGCAGACCATTGAAAAGGGTATTGAGTCCGGGAAAAATATTGACCTTGTATTTTTTAAGCTCCTTTACAAAACCGGGAATATCACGCGGATTGGTAATTAATACATTCAGTGCTCCCCATTTGATGCCGCAAAGCGCATTGATTGTCATTGCAAACACATGGTACAATGGCAAGGCTGCTACCATGCTCATAGGCCCCTCATGATCTGAGTCCTTCATTTTAGACATCAGCCATTCGTTCACTGCTTCTACATTCGCGATAAGGTTACGGTGGGTTAGCATAGCGCCTTTGGAAACACCTGTTGTTCCACCCGTATATTGTATAAAGGCAATATCAATACCCGATACATTTGGACGCTGATAAGTCACTCCCTTCCCCTGACTCAAAGCTGTATTCAGTGATGTTACCTTTGGAAGCTGGTAAGGCGGAACCATCTTTTTGACGTACTTCACAACAGCATTTACAATAAGCCGCTTAGGAAATCCCAGGAAATCGCCGATTTCTGTTACAATAATATGTTCGAGATTGGTACTCGCTACAATCTTCTGCAGGTTCGAGGCAAAGTTGGCCATGATGACAATTGCCTTCGCTCCTGAATCATTAAACTGATGCAGCATTTCCCGCGATGTGTACAACGGATTGGTATTGACGATCACAAGTCCTGCACGAAGTGCCCCGAACATCACCACCGGATATTGCAACACATTCGGCATCTGAATAGCAATGCGATCCCCCTTTTTCATACCAATACTCTGCAGGTAGGCAGCAAAATTGCCTGATAACTCATCCAGCTCCCCGAAAGTAATCGTTTTGCCCATATTGGTATAGGCTTGATTGTCCGGGAAACTGCTGAAGCTGTTTTCAATTAAATCCAGCAAAGATGTATAGGCATCCGGATTGATATCATACGGTACGCCATCCGGATAATGTGTAAGCCAGGGATATGTATCTTTTGATATGGAAGTCATAATGCGGTAAGGGTAATCTTTTAGGAACTAAAACAATCAAACAATAAATTAATATAAAAAATTATCAAACCAATACAATTATATTTTGAAAAATATTGAGCCAGTTGATTTGAATTTTTTAGAAAGTCACGTCTGATTTTTTAATTTCCCAACGCCATAATGGTCCCTCTTCAGGATCATCTACATCCTCAGTTTGATGAAATCCTACTTTTTGCAGAATTTGACAAGAGGCGTTCTCCTCTGCCAATGTATGCGCAATTACTTTATGAACCCCGCTTTTCGAAAAAGCATGTTGTACGAGTCCACGGGCGGTTTCTGTGCCCAATCCTTTTTGTCGGTGTGAAGGAATGATCTCATATCCGATTTCCACGGTTCCTGTTGAGTCGGGCTCACCTTTGTAACCACAGGAGCCGATCAGAAGGTTGTCAGGGACGTGTATAATGAGGTAAACCCACCAGTCGCGCAAGGGGGGATGGGCTTTCCAGCGGTGATAGGATGGCGTGAATGTATCTCTGAATTCAGTCCATTTTTTAGGAACATTCACACCCATTACTTTGGCGAGGGTGCCGTTGCCCATTTTGATGGCATCGAACAGTGTATCGTCGCAAACGACTATTCTTAACTTGGGGGTCAAAATCATGGATATTGCTTTGGTATTATAATCCTGACCCCCAAGTTAGGTAAAATCATTGTGAGTTGTTTTCATCAAAGCGATCTGTTATCGCTTTGCGAATGGCCTGATGCGGCCTCATCCCTGTACTTTTTGTTCTGGTAACAGCTCTGTCGGATGCTGCATTGGACCGGGCTTTCATTGCCAGGTCTGAGACTGTCATATGTCTGTTGCGCCATGAATCATATTCTTCCTGGTTCATTACATCGCGGGTTACCTGTCCGCGACTGTAACCATCAGCAAACGAGTTCCTGCGGCTGTCGGTAAGCGACTGACGACGGTCATTTTCAAGAATTGCAATTTCATCCATTAAAGCTTTTTCTTCCTGTTTTAATTCATCCAGAGAAGAGAGCACCGCCAGATCATTTTCAAGAATATTTTTTTGTGCCATACGTTCAGTCAGAATCTGTTGCAGAGGCTCTATTTGTTTCAGAATTTTTTTCCGTCTTCGTCGCAACCGCCACAATTTAGGGTCGATCTGAAGCCAACGGTACCAGAATCCCTGCAGAACCGGCAAGGCCATTCCCAAAGAAACTGCACCTGCAATAGCGAAAAGAACACCACTTAAAACGAACGATAAAAGCGCCCATGGGCTATTGACCAGATCCAGATTGAGCTGATCAGAATTTCTGAGTGCCTGCTCTATTTTATTGGTAAGTTCCGGACTGTTAATAGGGGCTCCTGTCATAGGATCAACAGCATTCAGCTGAAGGTTTTTGACAGATTTGTTAATAGCTTCTTTCAGCTTATCGGTACGGTATGCTTCGTAACGGAACCAACCCAAGACGATCAGCGTGACGATGGCAAAAATCGACAATATAAGTTTGAAAGTAGCATATCGCGATTTTGCTTTAGGGTTTTCTCCGGCATGAAATGGTTCTTCAATGAGGCGGTCATAGGCCGGTTTCAGCAATACTGAAAGCATAGCCAAGCCTATGGCAAATGCCCAGGCTTCATTGGAATTCCGGATGTTGAGGGCATAAGCGACGATTTCATGGGAGATGATCAGGTCACCTGCCACAAAAGAAATACCGGCTGCCAGGAATATCAAACCTGCAATCAGGGAGTAGGAGGGTGCTTTCGAAGTACGCTTCTCTTTTAGCTCTTCCGTTTCAGCGTCAATCCGGGCAATGGAATCTTCCAGATCCTTCATCTTTCTGGCACTGCCATTCAGCCCCATTGTTTCCAATTGAAGCTTGTCAAAAGAAGATTTTTGTTTCTGCAAAGTTTCCTGTTGCCGTCCACGCAATGTAGTAAGCTGCTGTTGCTTCTGGCTGATTTGCTCCGACGTCCACGCATGCGTCACATTGCTTGCCAGGTAGTTTTCGTAGCTTTCACGTTCAAGACCTTCGATACCACTAGAGTAACCATGTTGGTAGTCTCCGCTTTGGTTGGGATTTTGCTCGTCCATATTTTTGAATGTTATAAAGTCTGAGTGAGAAGAAAAGTGAGAATTATTGATCCCCTTTTCTGATGTAATTCAATTGTCTGCCGGATAACTGCCCTTTCATACGGCGTGCCAGGAAGAATTCACTTTCAAACAATTTGATCAGCATATCCCTTCTTGCGTAAATGCGGTCACGCTCGGTTTCGGAAGCACTCAAATCTCTCACCGCCTGCCATTTTTTTACACGTAATGCATCACGTTCTTCTTCCAATGCGAGTACTTCACTTTCAGATTTATAATTTTCATCTTCCTGCTGCTTTTTCTCTTTGATAGGATCAAGCCATGCTTTAAGATCTGAACGAAGTACAGTGATGTTGCTGAGGAAAAGTTTTCCTGCAAAAAGAAAAAGAAAGAAAATAAATACGAACAAAGACAAAGCCTGTAGCCATCCCTGAGATTGATATACCTGTGCAAACACAAATAATGAAGCTGCGAATGGAAGACCGATTTCTTCCAGAAGAGAACGCCAGGTCACTTTTGAGTCTTTATCATGGAAAATGGAAATGCGTCCGAAAAGACTGAACATCCCAGCCAGGAAGATACCCATGGCAATCCACGAGCTTTCTGCGAAGGCCGGGCGAAGCGATTCACGGATCAGGAAAAAGTTACCTATACACATTGCTGCACTCAGCGTAAGTCCGATCAGTGTACGAGGTAAATGATGCTCACGCGCATTGTCTGCTATAGCCACAGTATCAGCTTTGGCCTTAAGGGTTTCAATTCTATCGGTCTTTTGTCCGATAAAAAGATTCAGTTCCTGAATGCGCTCATTGTGTTGTTCGATGTCACTCAGCGGGCCAGCTGCAAGATGTACAAAGTACTTGTGAATGATATCTGTCTTTTCCGTAGGATCCGATTCTGAAAGTCCGAATAATACCCCTTCATCACGAAGCGTATCTTCATCTTCGAGCCAATAGGGGATAACCACTGCGTTGACTGGCTGAGGTGAAAATTCAGGTTCCTGAATCTCGCTGGTGAAAACAGGTTGTTGTATAGGAACTGGCTGATTAGTGGTTTCTGATTGCGTTATTTCCTGGTTGGCGACAGGCTCGTCGTCGTAATAATGTTCTTCATCAGATCGCGATGAACGGAACAAATTTGAAATGTATTCTCTGAAGTTGGCCATATGTTTTCATGGATTAGCCTGCGATTATCCATCAAAACACAGAACTTGCCAACATTATTGTGATGATCGGTTAGAAAAATACGTAACCTGCTCTGCGAGAATGAGTATAGTGCTATTTATGAAGGTATAATGATATTTGACCGGTACTTTCAGAACATGGCCTGGAGTGCCTGCCAAAGCTTCTTTTTTAACTCGCGATCAGCTTCGATCATTCCAAGCGGATCGGCGAGCAGGCACCACACACCATTGATTTGTTTTGGGGTATAGGGAGTCAGTAATAAATCAAGATTGAGTCTCGCGGTAGGTACACCGAAAGTGATCAGACGTGCGGTTTTTCTTTCAGAGATCACCTTGCTTGCGTCAGTTGGGGGCAAAAAGCTGATGTTGATCAGATCTGCCTGGTCAATAGAATATTTGACAGCCTTCAATATATTATCCAGAAAAACAGATTCTGCCTGCGCCAGTTCCTGATGGCCGGGCTGTTCGGTAAGAATCAAAATCTGATGCTTTAGCGCAGGAAGTTCTTGAAGGGCGGGAGCAGATGGCGCTTGTACGGTCGGTGTATTTTTTACTGCCGGAGCAGGTTGCGTAACAGGCGTTTTTTCAGCGACAGGAACTGCTCTTTCCGCCACGCCAACCGGCTGGATAGTTTCCAGCTGAAACAGTATGTCGTTTTGAAAAAGAATCTGATAAAGTGCTGCCTGTGAACTCATGTTAAGTTTAACCGATCAAAGTTTCCCCAAATTTACTCCGTCGAGACTCCATATCCCAATTTTTTTCCTTTGCGCCTGAATTTCAAGATTAGCGTACTCCGCGCTGCTGCTATACTTTTTAAAATGTACAGCCAGCCCTTGTCTTACGAGTTCCTTGTTCAGGACTTTGCCATCAGGGAGCACTACTTCTCCCAGGAGTCTGCCGTATTTGTCAAAATTACCTGCATGACGAATACGAACAGTTTTTCGGAAGCATTTATCAGAAGTGAACTGTTTAGCGATTTTGTAATAAGGTCTTCCACGTTCAGGTGAGTTCACATGCAGAAATCGTATTCTGAGGGGCAGTCCGCTTCTTCTGCCAGCTTTTTTATTGGTATAAATGAATTTGAGTTCTATAGTATCCCCATCCTGTATTCCAATAACCTCAGCCTTTAAATCCGCCGGAAGGACATCACTTTTCTGAATTGGTTGCTGGCGGGTCGTCTGCTTAAACGAACCCAGAGTTAGAAAAGAAGAAAGCAATAGAAGGTTATAAACTGATAACCTGATTGTTGTATTAAAAGAAAATTTCACGCGTACTGTTTCATAACAATTGAGATGCGAAGATAGGATATCCAGTCGTCGCGGGGTTAGGAAACGGTCTTTTATTTTACATCCAGTTTATACCATTTAATATCTTTTAGCGGTTGTCTTCGTGCAAATGTTTGCGTAGGAGCGTAATACTTTTCAAGATAATCCAGTACCTGCTTCTCTGTTTCACCCAATTCCCACAGATTGTGGTTGGCTTGCATCCAGCGTATTTTCTGTTTCCATCCGTCACGGGTGAAATGATTCGCAATAATCAGTTTGGAAGAATGGCAACTGGTACACTGAGCCTTCACCATATAAAGATCCTTATCGATGATCAGGCCCGTTTCAGAGTCTTTTTTCAATGTGTCAGAAAAGATAACAGGATCTTTATAGCTTTCCGTATCTGACGATTTATCTGCAAACCAGCTTCCGGTAACAGCAAAAAGTCCGGTCAGAAATATTATGATTATTTTCATTATTACTTATGTCAAAAGAGATTTCTACTACTCCGCCATCAATGCAATTCTTTCACAGGCATTGTTGAGGTAACCACCCGGGTTCCAGGCAGGTATCACCATCGGTTGAGCAACACCCTTTTCATCGGTTGCCCGCACCCATACTTCGTAATAACCTTTAACAGGAAGTTTGAGCTTTGTATTCCAGTGTTGCCAGGCCAGTCGGTTAGCGGGTGCTTCCAGTGTACAGTTTTGCCATGTTGCTCCGAAATCAACAGAAACATCTACCTGTTTTACGGAGAAATCACCAGCCCATGCATGTCCTCGCAATGCAATTTCGGTACCTGTGGGAATGATAGCGCCTGTTTTGGGATAGGTAATTACAGACTTTACCGGCATAGATTCGATGATCCGGAAATATTCGTCAGTCGTGGGAACATCAGTTCCGGGTTGTACCGGAGATTTGGGAAGTTTATAGCTATGACCTTCCATTTTGGCTCCGTCATGTACTTTGTTCCGGACAGAAATCCGGTTGAGCCACTTACCGGATACAGAAGCCGGCCAGCCGCCGATCACCAGTCGCAATGGATAACCATGAAATTCCGGGATATCCTTTCCGTTGAGTTGCCAGGCGATCAGTGTTTCTTCTTCCAGCGCTTTCTTTATCGGAACTCCTCTGGATATGGCTTCTTTTTTCGGGTCTTTACTCAGGTGTAAATCGCTGCCGTGGTAACCAATATAGACCGCATCAGATTTAACCCCTACATCATTTAATATATCTTTCAAACGAACACCAGTCCATTCTGCGCAATGCACGGCGCCCTGTCCCCAGGCATTACCGGAGGTTTGAGGTTGAAATCCTGATCGCCCGTTTCCTCCACATTCCAACACCAGTTGATACGTATGTTGCTTAAACCGTTTCTTCAGATCGGCGAGCGTATAGGTTTTAGGGTTTTTTACAGATTCCCCGTCGATGGTGAGCGTCCAGTTTTTGATATCTATCTTCTCCGGTACAAGACCGTTATTCCTGATAAACATCTTTTCGACAGGAGTGATACGGTCGTCCAGCAAATCCAGTGGTGCTTCCACATTCCAGGGGCGATCTCCCTGCACAATCATTTCAGTTGCTTTGCCTTTAAGCGCATCTTTTTCATCTAAAAGGACAGGAATATATCTTTTCGGAAGTTTGTCAGCGAATACGATTTCAGTACCAAGGGCGGTTGCGATTGCAGCGAGACTGGATTTTTTGAGAAAGCCTCGTCTGTCGAAAGACAATTTCATATTTAAGGATTCAGGTAGTTCATATTGAATAGCCGGTACAAGTAATAGGATTACCTGTTGATATGCAAATTTTAAATGGATTCATCCTGAAACGTACAAGGACTACTCGTTGGAGTAGTCCTTGCAAATGTAATAACGTGGCAGTGGTTCAGGATTTCCGGAAGTTGCCAGGTGTATATAAGTGTTTTAAAGGAAGGTTGGTGGTAATGGTTACGCCTTAATGAACGGCCCTGCAATTGCAAGAACTTGTTCTTTTGTAAGAATTTCGTCAAAAGCTTCTGAAACAGCGTTGTCCGATTTTCCTGCCAATCCTTTCAGGTTCACACCACCTTGCGTCAGGTTTTCTTCGCCATTATATACAGCTTGTACCAGAGCAATAGGAGATGCATTTCCTGTAATCCAGCCTTTTGTACCAGGAGATGAGTTTTCGACAGCAAAAATACGTCTTACCTGAGCTGCGTGACGCGCCTCAACAGAGTGTACCTGCAATGCAACTTTAAGTATTCCCGGATCTTTCATTAGCGCTCCCGCCTGTCCTTTGTAAGCACGTACACCTGTATCTTCCAGTGCAGTAGCCACAGTAATAAAAGTTTTGAAATTGCTGAATGTATCCGACAGCTTTCCGCCATAGGTCCAGTCGAACTGAAGATTCATTGCACCCACCGCTTTCACAAGGTAAGCTACGTGCTGGCTTTCATGCTTTCCTATCTGAGCGATAGAAGCTTTGTATTTGTCAGGAATAAGCCCGGAAGCTTTCAATCCTTCTTTGTAAAATGCATCTTCAAGATATTCCAGAGTTAGTGCGAATTTAAGTACGTCTACAGCTGCGGCTGTTTGTCCGTAAGCTTTGTTCACAATAGTTGCAAATGCCATAGGTGCAGCTGCAGCAGCGAGCGTGCTACCCACCCGGTTCATAAAGTAACGGCGGGAAGCGTGTTCAAGGCGACCTACAGCATCACCATCTATTTTTTGCAGATCGTCAATTATTTTGAAAATATCCATTGTTTCTGAAATTGAAGTTATGTCTTAATTATTTACCTACGTTTGCGCCAGTCACGTTTGTTTTAAGGAAAGGCTTTACTGCTGCCAGGATCACCGCAGGGTCAATTGCTTTATCCAAGCCATCGTTATCAACTACGTCATCACCAGCGAAGTCAGCAGTATTCTGCTTCAGCAAATCACGTATTACTGATGCATGGCGTGCTTCAACAGAAACAATTTTACCAGCTAGTACAAGGTAATCAGCAGTTTTGATCAGGTTACCAGCACCGTTGTAAGCAGCAACGCCGGTATCTTCAAACAATTTCGCGGCTCCAAGTACCGAATCTCTGTTTTTAAAATTGATGGAAGAGAAATCCACTTCCAGTGCCGGAATGATAGCAGTTGGAGCAGCGGCGGTCAGAGCAGCTTTAAAGAAATCTCTGTGGATGATCTCGTGATCGCGGATATCTGTCAGGATTGTCCTTTCCGCTTCCGAGATGGAATCATATGGTGTTGCAATCACCTGTGTGTAGAATGCAGCTTCAAGCTGTTCCAATGCATACGCGTAATTAAGAACGCCAACGTCACCTGATCCCAGATCAACTGAGCCACCTGCACCAGGAGTTGGTTCATGATCTTTTGTACAGGCAACCATCGCTGCTCCTACCGATGCGGCGATACCTGCAGACATAAGGAAGGAACGTCTATCTACTTTTGATGATAGTTTTTGTCCTTCGTTATCTGAATTTGTGTTTGTACCAGCTATTCTTTCCATAACAATAAAAAGGTTTATGTTTTCCTTCGCCCATCGAAAGACAATCTGCGAAAACATACGGTCATTTATTTTTTATGGATTGAATTCAGGAACAGACGAAATATGTAACCTATATACCTATTTCGTTGACGTTTATATTTCTTTTCTAGTGTAATTAACTGATATTGAGATGGTTGATTGAATTGTATTTTTTGTAAAAATTTTAAGAAAATATAGCATACAGTTGTGGAATTAGCTTGAAAAGTGTAGCGATATTCCCTGTAATGGTGAAGAATGTCGGCCTGATAAATGAAAAAAGGCTCTTATGGAGAGCCTTTTGTTTTAAATCAGTCAATAACGTTGAGTAAAATTTTTCGGACATCGCCGATTTCGCATGAGGTAAAATAGACCATAAATTAAATTTGTGGCATTTATTTATAAATGATATGCAAAGTAATTCTACAAATATAATAAATCCTTGTTCTTTCGCAACATTTAAAAGTGATTAAAAAAAATCTTCCTGATGCTGATACAGAGTGCCAGCTGTTAAAATGATGTATAATTCCGCAACCTGTTGAGTAGAATCTTCAATTAGTTATTGATTATCAGATAGTTAATTTATTTAAAGTTCTGAAATTGAGACGATTGAGTTGGTCGTATATTTCTGGTATTATATTGTTATAGTCCTAATCAATAAAGGTTTTACACATACATAATTTGACTAAATTTAATTGTTATGAAAAAGTTAATCATATCAGCATTTGCTGTATCGCTCATATCTTTTGCATCAGTTCAGGCCAATGACCTGGTAACTCAAAATACAATCATTACCGTTACACAGGAAAAGGTAGCCGTTAAGCCGGAAGATTTGCCTGAGCCTGTTAAAACAGCTCTGGCAGGGGACGCTTATTCAGGTTGGGAAGTTACCGGAGCGTTTCTGGTAACCAAGGAGGATAATTCACAACACTTCGAAATCGCGGTGAAAAAAGGTGATGAAACCGCAACCGTGAATCTTGACAAAGACGGCAAAAAAGTGGAGTAAGGGGATAAAATTTATCCTAAAATGTGACGGAAAGAAAGCCGGAGATTATTTCTCCGGCTTTTTGCTGTTAGATTTTATAATTTTACATTTTTCCGGATCGTTAAGACATATAATTTTTAGATAATTACAGAACATGGCTCATTTGCTCCTTCTTGAAGACGATACAACTTTTTCTAAATTGCTCAATTCCTTCCTCGGTAAACATGGCCATCAGGTAAATGTTTGTTCGACATTAAAGGATGCGAAAGTCGCTTTCAGGAAAAGCATTGATGATCACGAGCCGTTCGATGTACTTATGTTGGATTACCGCTTGCCTGATGGTAATTCAGTCGATTTTCTGAAACAACTGAGAAGTGAAGGAGTTCGTACTCCTGCTTTCATTATGACTAGTTTTCATGATGTGAGAACGGCAGTGAATGCAATGCAAAACGGTGCATTTGATTACATAACCAAGCCAGTGCATCCCGAAGAACTGTTGATGGTATTGGGAGAAGCGCTGCAGAAATCTGCAAAACCTTCGGTGGCTCAGGCGCCGGTTTCAGCGAAGGCTTCCAAAAAGGCGGAGCAGCTCAGCAATGATTTTATTGAGGGCAGAAGCAAGATTTCCAAACAGCTATATGAATATGTAAGATTGGTTGCTCCGACGGATATGTCGGTGATCATTCTCGGAGAAAGTGGAACAGGTAAAGAGCATGTTGCTAAATCGATTCACAAACTCAGTAAGCGCAGTAAAGGACCTTTTGTGGCTATTGACTGCGGCTCTTTATCCAAAGATCTGGCAGCAAGTGAATTGTTTGGACATAAGAAGGGGGCATTCACAGGCGCGTTGATGGACAAGATCGGACAGTTTGAAGCTGCGGATGGGGGTACGCTCTTCCTTGATGAAATCGGGAATTTGGGTTATGATGTTCAGATCAAACTGCTCCGGGCATTACAGGAGCGTATTATTGTTCCTATCGGGAGTACACAGCCTGTAAAAGTTGACGTGAGGCTTATTGCTGCAACCAATGAAGATTTGATTACGAGTTCGGCCAACGGAGATTTTCGTGAGGACTTGTACCACAGACTCAACGAGTTTAAAATAGATGTACCTCCATTGAGAAGGCGCGGCGAAGATCTGGGCATGTTCGTACAGCATTTTGTAGATAAGGCCAACGAAGAACTGGATCGGAATGTACAGTCGTTGTCCAAGGAGGTTATGGATGTATTTGAAAAATACGACTGGCCGGGAAACCTGCGTGAACTTAATAATGTGATCAAAAGGCTGGTATTGCTCACCAAAGATAATATAGCTCCGCTAAGCGCCCTTCCGGCTGAAATGATATCCTCCCTGGAAGAAGCGCCGAAATCTGCCGGATCTGACCTGAAAGCACTTCAGGAAACACACGAGAAAGAGATGATTGAAAAAGTGTTGCAGGAAGTACGCTATAACAAGAGTAAAGCTGCGAAACTGCTCAATATAGACAGAAAGACGCTTTATTATAAAATCGAAAAGTATCACATAGAGTAGGACGAGGCTTTCTGCTCCACCTGCTCAACAAGATTAGCTGCTCTTGCAATCAGATTACTGATGTCACGGGCAGCTATTGCTTTTTCATCTTCCCGCAAAGCGATTTCGTACTGACGGAAAATGCCCGATACCTCACTGGCACCGATCTGACCTGTGCGGCCAGCCATTCGGTGCATCAGCTCATGTAGCTCGCTTGTCTGCTTCATGTCTACCATATGTTGCAGACTGGCAATATCCTTTTTGGAATCACTTACAAACTGATCCAGAATCTCGCGCATCAGACTTTCATCACCGAATGTCATTTCGGATAGAATAGTCAGATCAAATTCAGTCCCGGGACTGATACTCCTTTTTACGCGGGTGGAAGAGGGCGCCTTTGCACTTGATTTTTCTAACAGTTCGAGTAGCTGGTTCGAATGAAAGGGTTTCATCAGTATCCCATCAAAACCCATATTCAGAATCTTGCTGCGTTCCTCGGGCAACGCCTGCGCTGTAAGTACATAAAATTTGACATCTCCGGGAACCTTCAAACGAAGTTGTGCGCACATTTCAGCTCCGTTCATACCCGGCATGCGCATATCTGTAAGTACAAATTTCACTTCATCATCCCATGGTTGCGCCAGTACCTGCTCACCCGATGAGAAGCACACATGTTGCACATTGTGCATTTCCAACACGGAAGAACACCATTTCAGTATAAATGCGTCGTCGTCCACCAACCATACCTTGCCTTGTATGTTGTATACTTTTTTCGCTATCTGATCTTCTGTCGTAATCATACTTTCGGCCTTTGGGAAAACAATTGCGGAAGAAAAGACTGTGCCTTTTCCTGGTTTACTTTCTGCAACTATCGTTCCGTCCATACCTTCCACGAGGGATTTTACTATACTAAGTCCCAGACCTGTACCGCCATACCGGCGTGAGATAGAAGGATCCGCCTGCTCAAACTGGTTAAAAACACGGGCAGCCTGTTCCTCAGACATACCAATGCCTGTATCACTTATTTTCAGGGAGACAGCAATTCCATCGCTGGTTTCTTTCGAAGAAGCTTTCAGACTTACTTTTCCTTTATGTGTAAACTTGATGGCATTTGTAAGCAGATTGTAGAGTATCTGGCGTAATCGGAAAGGGTCGCCTTTCAGAAATGTTTCATCAGGGATTGTGTTTTCCAGTGTCAGTGCCAAATCTTTTTCCTGAGCCATCGGAAGTAGCATCTGTATGACTTCATTCAGAAGAGGAGTGATAGCGAACGTGCGTTGCTCAAATGTAAACTGATCTGAAATAATACGGCTGTAGTCGAGGACTTCATTCACCAGATACAACAAATGCTCCGAGGCAGTATGGAGGTTATTAAGGTCTTGTTCTTTGGGTTTCTGATCTTTTTTAAGTGCTTCGGTATAGCCTATGATTGATTGCAGAGGTGTACGGATTTCATGGCTCATATTGGATAAAAAGCGCTGCTTGGCCATGCTGTGGTATTCTGCCTCTTCCTTTGCCTCTTCCAGCTCATTTCTGTATTTATTACTCTTTGTGATGTCTGTGAAGATCAGGTAGGCGAGCAGGGCAGTGAGGCAAAAAAATCCAAGCATGACCCATTCCAGTCTGTCAATACTGGCGGCGGCCATTTTTTGAGACTGATTGCCTTCCCGGTCAGCCTGGCGGACTACTTCATTTTCGACCTCCTGCATCACATTAATCAGCTGGGTTACCAGTGAGTTTCCGGCTGTTGATAATTCCTGCTCCCGATCTATAAAACTGCTTGTACGTTTTTTCTGCGATTTTTCGATGGCATGGACTGCTTCGCTCACCATCTCAATCACGCTATCCTTCGGAGCTACTTTAAGTGTGTCCACTTCCACATTCACCTCTTGTTTCTGGACAATTTTAGCAGGTACGTTGGCGGGCTCTTTTTTGTTTTTCTTTGAGCTGAATACCCTTCCGAAAAAGCCTTTTTTATCTTCCTCACCCTGTTTTTTGAACGGGTCAGGAACTTCTGTGTAAGTGGTAGTAGTGGTAGTCCGTTTTTCAGTTTTGACAACGGTGCTATCCGGCTTTCGTTTGTTCGTTGTGATCAGTCCTGATATACTTTTTACTTCATCAGCAAGGTCCTGATTGCTTACAAGCTTTGATTTTACTTTGACATAATTACCAAATATTTGCTCCCGTTCGGCCAGAATCCGCTTCATAGAATCAATGCGGATAATCTGCATGGGGTCGTCGATGCTGAGCAGACTAAGTGTGTCGAGTGTGGACATCAGTTCCCGCGACTTGACGATAAATTGCTCCTTTTTCTCGTCAGGAGATAATGAGCGTTCATTCTGAAGGTGATCTAGCTGTAGGATGTTTTTAAATACCTTATTAACAAGCCGTAGCTGATCATTGGGTGTTGAAAGTACCTCCAGTTTGGTAAGCATGTTTTCAAACGCCAGCTTCGTAATGACCCAGGAAGTACCCAAAGCAATAGCTGCAACAAGAAAACCGAGCAGTACTTTGCCTTTGACAGAGCCGGTAAAAGAAGTGTGACGAATGGGGGACATGCTTGTTTTGTTATGGCATTAGAAACGAAATTTAGGAATAAAATTGCGTTTCTACGAAGTTACGAAGATGTGGTGTTTATCCCGTACAAAAAAAGAAACCGCCCTGTAATGAGGACGGTTTCCGGTATTCTGTCAGCTAATGCTATTATTTCGCAAGAGAGTTAATCCAGGCAGCGATTTTAGCTGCATCTGCTTTCGGCACTTGTGGCATAGGCGCCATTGGTGTCGCATAATCAGGCCAGTTTTCAGGCTTAGGATTATAGATCAGATCAACAATCTTCTCATTTGAATATTTACGTTTGGCAACATCCATATAAGATGGTCCAACTACCTTTTTGTCCACAGTGTGGCAAGCCAGACACGTGTTTTTAGAAAGTATCGGTTTGATTTGTTCCCATGTCGGAGCTTTAGCAGCCGCTGCAGCAGTTGCTTTTTCAGGCGTCTTTCCTTTTCCGTCCGGAGAAACGTGCTCTTTTACCGGAGCTTCCACAGCTGCTTTTGCTTTACCCGAACGTGTTGTTTTCAAATCAGACTCTTTCAGTTTCTCACCGTCAGGAATGTTGTTCAAAGTGTAGTATGCATCAGGGTGAACAAGAGACCATGAATTGGTTTCAGCACGTACACCTTCCAGCTGGATTTTGTGAACATAATACTGACGCAGACCATCTACTACCAGACGAACTTTTTTGTTGTCCGCAGATACTTTTACACCTTTGATTTTAAGCTCTTCCGTGTTTACAGGAGGACTTCCGTATACAGGGAAGTGTTTGTACAGGTAGCTGCTTACATTGTATGAGTCAAGATCTTCAGCAGATTTGCGGTCAACAGGCATGGTGAATTCGATTTCAAAACCATCAGGCATTGCCTTGACAGTATACATTTCGAAAGGCATTTTGCCATTCCAAACCAGACGTTGCAGACCCTGGTTTGCATCACCAGCTGATCCCCATCCACGGTTGGTTTCTCCTACATACATACTTCCGTCTTTGTCAAATGCCATACGCAATACCCCTGACTGGAAGCCGCTGCGGAAACCGATTGAAGCTCCCTGGTATTCACCTTTTACTTTTTCAAGGACCACACGCATGATGTTACTCTGTCCCTGGTCACCTACGAAGATTTGGCCTGTGAAAGGACCGAAATCTCCACCGGTGTTGTCAGCAATAAGTTCAGCTGTAGATACACCGTGCACACCATAAGGAAGCCATACTGCGGGCAATCTTACCATGTCATGTTTCTCTTTCAACTGATAAAGGAATTCCGGTTTTTCGTCTACGATATTCTCCGGTTTGATCGCGCGGTTCTGAGCATTGCGGTGCTGACGGTTGTCGCGTTCAGCGAAGAATTGCTTTTCTGTCAGTTTTACAGGTGAGTTAGGAAGTTCAGCCCACTTAAGACCTGCCGGGTGACCCATGAAATCACCTTTCTTTACCTGGAATATACCACCTGTACCCATCCAGTCACCCTGGTTGTCGGTATAGAACAATTCACCATTCACCATGCTGATACCGGCAGGAGAGCGTACACCTGTTGCGTATGGCTCATATTTGCCATCGTTTGTGATGTGGAAAATCCATCCACGACCAGGTACACGGCTTTCACCTCTCCACCATTCTTCATCTCCAAATGCTACGTTTCCACTCACGAAAAAGCTTCCGTCCGGTGCCAGTTTAGGACCGAAAGAATACTCGTGGTAGTGACCCGAAAGAGGCCATGCATATACAGTTTCGTAAACATCAGCTTTACCATCGCCGTTTTTGTCAACAAGCTTGGTAAGCTCCCCACGCTGTGCGCAATAAAGAGCACCTTCTTTGTAGGCAAGTCCAAGAATCTCATGAAGACCAGTTGCGAACTTTCTGAAGTGAGGTCTGCTGCTGGTTGGGTTTTCCACGATCCATACTTCTCCACGACGTGTAGAGATAGCAAGTGAGCCGTTTGGTAAGGTGGTTAATCCACCTACTTCAAGTATAATCCCTTCCGGAATAGACGGCGTCACGATTTTATAAAAGTCTTCTTCTTTCGGCGACTCCTGAGCGTGTACTATGCTCAGAGTGGAAAGGAGAAAGAATGCTATTTGAGCAATTTTTTTCATTTTCTATATGCTTATATATCTGTTAGCCTGCGACTATCAGTTTTGAATAATTTTTATCAGAACAGGATGGAATACTTCACTTCTCCGTTGCTTACAGGAATCAATAGTTCCTGCTGGCCGTCAGCTGTTCTTACTTCACTTTTCGCTTTTTTATCAGCAAGCTGTATGTAGTAAGATCTGCCATTTACAGCGTAAAGTCCGTCTGAAATTTTTTCAATAGACGTTCCGTTTGCTACACGCGCAACTAATCCGCTTGCAGGGTTGCTTACTTTGATAATTCTTTCGAAATATTGGTTGTTAACTACAGAGATGTAGTCAGTAACCGGTGAGCCAAATGCTGTGTACTGGAAAGTAGGAACATCCGCTTCGTCAAGAATATATCCTTTTGGACGGTAGCCACTACCGGTAGTATCTGTCACCCATTTAGACTGACCATTGATTTTGCCAAGTGTCATATCGTTGCCAAATAGTGTTACACTTCCGCGTGGTCTTGAAGAACCATCACCACGGTTATGCCACATAGGTGTTGCATCAAGGAAATCTCCACGCCATACCTGAAGAACCGCTCCTTTGTCAAGATCATAAGTATAGTGAAGGTTTGAAGGGCTTCCTACGTTCACAGCATGTACGACACGTGTACGTTTTGATTTAGGATCTTTAACGAAATCCATGAAGCTGCGCAATACAGTGTTGGTTTCGGCAGATACAAGAATTGGATCCGTTCCTTTTGCACTTGTAGCAGAGCTTTTGGAAGCATAAGAAACCTCTCTGAAACCAGGTCCTGATACCCATAGTCCCAATGCCGGCTTCAACCATCCGTCTCTTTTGTTATTGTAAATCTCGATTGTGTGATCTCCCGCTTTCAGGTTGATCGTTGCATTACGGAATTCTGTAACGTTTTTCCATTCCATTGGCATCAGGTCTTTTCCGTCGATTTTCACGCGGGAGTTACCTGCAGCTTGCAAACGGAAAGTATAGTCACCAGCGGTTGGTGCATTGTATTTTCCTGAATATACATACGTGTAGTTATTGTTCTCTTTCAGGATTTCCCAGCTCAATGCAGGAGCTGTGCCGGTTTCAGCTGGTTTCTGTTTTGAAAGGTCATCCGTTTCCAATAATCCACCGTAGTAAATTTTGTAATTCAGGTCTGATAACGTTCCCGGTTTCTGATCAAAATTATTGATCTTAATATTTTTGATAGCCAATGAACCGTGGTCTCCCTGGAAACGAAGAGGTCCCATTGCTACATCTTCAGCAGTAAGTGATCCGCGTGTTGGTCCGCTTACTTCTACATTTTCATGAATTGTGACGCCATTCAATACAACAGAAAGGAATACTGCATTAGAAACTTTCTTGCCGTTTGCATCAAAGCGGGGCGCCTGATACGAAATTTTGATATTTTGCCATAGTCCTGGTGCTTTTGCTACGTTGAAACGTGGAGCGTAGCCTTCATATCCTTTTTCTCCTTCTGGTTTAGCATCATTCCAACGTTCGTATATACCACCGCAGTCGTTATACTTCGCTGTTTTTTTACCCCAGCTATCAAAAAGCTGAACTTCATAATTGCCTTGCAAATAGATACCTGAGTTAGATCCTTTGGCCAGCATGAAATCAAGTTCGATGTCCAGATCTCCGTGTTTCAGGTTAGAGATCAGTTCATACTGTGCGCCGTATTTGCCTTTTTCATGGATACATGCCAAAACGCCTTTACCAGCCGTAGTGGTCAATACATTCTCTTTGGTAATGTCAACTTTTGCGTCGCCCACGATCTTCCAGTTGTCGGATTTTGTGGTGAATGCTTTCAGGTCATCAAGAGGAATAGGTTGCTGCGCATAGGCCGACGGTACGGTCAGTACAGTCAATCCCATCGTCAGCAAGGATAAAAAATGTTTACTTAGTTTAAACATACAGTAGGTAAGCTTATTGGTTATAAATTAAAGCGGAACAAATTACGATATAAGATTTCGGAAAATTACATTCTGGCAAATGATAATATCGTTGAGTAATGTAATTTTTAAAGGGTTCTGTCTGAGTGGCGTAGGAATTAACAAAATCCAACGACGGAATTGATAAGAAGCCGCCGCTGGATGAGTCAAGAAAAGTTAAGTGTAAGGAATAATAAGGTCTTAGTTGTATCCCTCGTTCTGTTTCAGATTCGCATTAAGCGTGATCTGACGACGTGGTATAGGGAAAAGTTTTTTGTAAGCTTCTGTTGGTTTGTGATCCCACCATGTTCCGGTAGTGAACTTGTCGAAACGGATCATATCATCACGACGGAAACCTTCGAAGATAAACTCACGTCCGCGCTCAGCAAGGAATTCATCCATGGTAAGCGTAGTAGCTGTATATTTTTCGGCAGTCCAGGCATCTGTAGCAAATGCGCGTTGTTTCACCTGATTTACAATATCAACAGCTTCAGCAGTAGCAACCTTGCCATTTTTACGCATCATAGCCTCTGCTTTTGCAAACATTACCCATGAAAGACGATAGATTGCCCAGTCGCATCCATTGTAGTTCGCATCTTCCAATGCACCCAATTTGTACTTGTTGAAACGAACACCGCTGTTTTCTTCACCCTGTGTCATATCAGATGGCAAGGATGCAGGATCCTGACCTGGCTGAAGCGTTTTGTTTTTACGGATGTTATCAACAAATACCAATGGTTGCTGATCGTATTCGTTACCACCTGTTGCCAATACTGGTTTTGTAGGATCCGCATATTGATACTGAGTTCCTTCCAGAATCCACTCTTTCTTGCGCTTGTCAGTGTTTTTGAAAGTAGTGTAAACACCAGGAATCACCACAACACCATCGTTTCCGTTACGAGCTCCGCCATAGATAAAGCGCTGCTGGAAGTGGAAGAAATCACCAGGCCATTGAGGCTGGAAGTTCGCTTTCTTGAACTCGTAAGCCAATTGGAACAATATCTCCTTTGACTGGAAGTTTGCCGGTTTGTAGGTATCAGTCAGGTTTACATCCAGTGCAGGAGCACCGTTCAATCCACCTGCTTCTCCGTTGATCAGCTTGTTTGCAGCAGCAATACAATCATCCCAGCGAGCAGTTCCTGTCCATGTTTCAGCATTCAGGTATAATTCAACAAGCATTGCATATCCTCCTGCCTGGGTCATACGGCCGATCATTGCCTGAGAAAGCTTAGGAGCTGCATTGACGTTATCCAGAATTTCCTTCTCGATAAATTTGAAAACCTCTGCACGTGGCTGGGTAGGAGGGCTCACAGGATCTCCTACTTTACTTACTGTAGGAATGTTACCATAAAGGCTCATCAACTTGATGTAATGGAAAGCGCGAAGCAATTTCAATTCAGCGATGTATTCTGCCTTTTCAGTTTCTGTAATTCCCATAGCAGCCGGAGTACGTGCTTCAAGTGCTTCGATAGGGTCGGTACAAAGCCCGAGTCCCCACCACATCAGTCTCCATGCGCCCCAAACTGCATCGTCATCTGCAGTCCAGGTGTGGTAATGCAAGCGGAACCATTTTCCACCATCCTGCCCGTGACGACCTTTTACAGGCCATGCAAGCTGGTCAGCCGAAAGTTCGTTAAGGCGCCACCAGCCATCTTGTCCCGGAGTAGCCCAGGCATTAGCATGTGTATAGGGGCGAAGTACTGCGGATAGCACTTCGTTTTTATTGTTATAAAAGTTGTCTGTAACTAACTGGTCGTAAATGTTCTCGTTCAGGTCAGTACAGGCAGTAGTTGCAAACAGAGGCAATGCCACGGCTGCAATTTTAAATGCTTTCTTAAAATTTATCATTTTTACTAAAATTAGAAGCCAAAACTAAGTCCTACCAGGAATGAGCGGGTGTTTGGATAAGCGCTGCGGCCATCGATACCCAGACGACGCTGTCCGTCATCTTCTCTTCCCAAACCTGTGTCATTCACGAAGTCAGGATCGTTACCCGTGTATTTGGTAAATGTTGCCAGGTTAGCACCGGTAGCATACACTCTAAGGTTACGGATGATATCAGATTTCAACTTGAAATTGTAGCTCAAAGTAATCTCATCCAGTTTAAGGAAGCTTCCTGATTCCAGGTAGTAGTCTGAGTACTGATAAGTATCGTTCAGTCTCGCATGTTTTCCGAAAGCACTGTTCAGCAGGTTGTTTGGAATAGACACCTTGTTACCGTAGGAAAGATCCATCGTGTTAAGGATATCGTAGTCAAAACGGCCTCTCATGAACACACGCAGACTCAGGTTTTTATATGTGAAATTGTTGGTCAAAGACGCGTTGAATTTAGGAATGGCATTACCGATAATAGAAAGGTCAGATACATTAGGATCAGCTGAATTGTTGATCTGATCGAATCTTACTTTTTCTCCGTTGCGGTTATAGAACAACCATTTTCCGTCATCTGTAAAACCTGCGAAACGTTTTCCGTAGAAGTTACCCAACTGGCCGCCTTGTTCGATACGAATGGCTTCGCCCAATGCTCCGTAACCACCGATGCTACTTGTTGTAATAGCTTCAACTTTGTAAACGTCGTTTGAAAGGTCGTCAGCAATGTTTTTTACATAACTTCCCGTTGCATCCACTGTCCAGCTGAAATCCTTAGTTTGTACCGGTACAGCATTCAATGTCAATTCCACACCACGGTTAGATATTGCACCTACGTTGGTATAAATTGTTTCACGAACAAAAGGAGGCAGCTGAGAAGTGTAGTTATAAAGCAGGTCACGGGTTACACGTTTGAATACGTCCAAAGATCCGCTTAACCTTTTGTTAAGTACAGTAAAGTCTGCACCAACGTTGAATTCGCTTTTACGTTCCCACTTCAGGTTCGGGTTCGGGTTACGGTTAGGGCCGTAAGTTTGTCTCCATTCTCCATCCGGATTCACATACACACCACCTGTTCCCAATGTTACCAGAGATGAATAGTTGGCGATGTCCTGGTTACCCGTTACACCATATCCGGCTCTTAATTTCAGGCTGTTTACGAAAGTAACACCTTCCATGAATTTCTCTTTGCTGATGTTCCATCCCACAGAAGCTGCCGGGAAGTTCCCCCATTTGTTGTTGGCGCCGAAGCGTGAAGAACCTTCATGACGCAGAATCAACGACACCATGTATTTGTCCATGAAAGAGTAGTTCGCACGACCGAAGAACGCGATCAACGTGTTGTCACCTTTTCCACTTTTCATGTTTGCTTTTCCGGTTACCAGCTGGCTACCGGCTTCAAGGTTGTTCTCTTCGAAAATGTCATTTACAAATCCGTAGTTAGTAGCCTCAAAGTTTTCCTGTACAGCATACTGGTAACTGTAACCTCCCACTGCATTAATGGTATGGTTAGCACCGATTGTCTTATCAAAAGACACAGTAGGTTCCAGCGTATAGTTGTTGCTCAGGTAAGTATATCTTCTTGCATAACCACCGTTTGGATATACGTCATTCTCTTTTGAGAATTCAGATGCCAGCGAGCGATAAGCACCGTCGATATAGCTATTGCGCTGTACCGCTCCGAATACAGAAGCCTGTAAGCCCGGAAGAATTTCAAGACTGAATTTTGCATCGGCTGAGGTAGTCTGTTGCTGACGACGGTTGGTTTCCTGCTTCAAGCGAGCCACCTCGTTGGTACTGGTTTGCTCGAAATAGTAAGAACCATCAGGATTGTAGAAAGACAAAGTCGGGTTTCTGATCAGCGATCCTTCCCATCCTCCGCCACCCAAAAGGTTAGCTTTGTTGAAGTTGGTAGCAAGGTTCAGCTGAGCAGTAAGACGATCCTTAAGACCTGTCTGCATTACCGTCAGACGTCCGCCATATTGCTTACGACCGTTTTCTTTAGCAATACCCTGCAGATCCTGATAGTAAAGACTGGCGCGATAAGTTGTACCTTTTGCTCCGCCCGACATAGCCAGGTTATGGTTTTGGGTAAGGTTACCATGGTTGATCAAGGCATCATAAGCATCAGTTGTACTGCCATAATCAGCGCTTGCGGGATAGATTCCTTCAGCGATTTTGGCACGGAACTGATCTGCGTTCATGAAATCAGGACGATTACGAACGTATTCCTTTCTGAAATAAGTATTGTAATCGAATTTCGCGCTGCCAGCTTGTCCTTTTTTGGTTGTAACAAGGATTACACCACCGTTTGCGCGGGTTCCGTAGATAGCGGCTGCAGAACCGTCTTTCAATACACTGATCGATTCTACGTCATCCTGTTGCAACAGATCAAGATTTCCACCAGGAATACCGTCGATTACCACAAGAGGGGAGAGACCGCCCGTAAGTGAAGTAACCCCACGAAGCTGCATAGAAACACCTGAGTTAGGGTTTGATCCGCTTCTGTTGATGCTCAAACCTGCCACTTTACCCTGGATCAGGTCCATTGCATTTCTTGCACCTGAGTTGTTGAAGTTGGCAGATGTAATGTTGGAAATCGCAGAAGTGGTTCTTTCTCTCGTCTGAGAACCATAACCTACAACGACCACTTCGTCCAGAAGCTTCGCGTTTTCAGCAAGATCCACGTCAATAACTGACCGGTTTCCAACTGTAACTTCCTGTGTAATGCTTCCTACAAAAGAGAAAATAAGTACGTCCTGAGGGCTGCTTACCGTAATGGTATAGCCACCATCCACATCGGTAGTAACTCCTTTAGAAGTTCCTTTCACGATAACAGATACACCCGGTAGTGTTGATTTGTCCTTTGCACTTACAACGCGACCTTTTATCACGATGTCTTCAGCAGAAGTGCGCTGTGCAGTGAAATTGGAAACGAGGACTTTACTTGTTTCGGCATGAATTAAGTTCGGCGAAAGATGAAGAGCCAGGATTATTGAACCCAGGCACAGCATCCTCAGCTTACCGCCGCTTGCCCTGCGACGGCTGGAAGGTACTTTTTGTTTCATAAAAGTGATTATAGGTTAATTATTAGGTATTGGGCTAAATCGATTTAGCCATTAAGCACAATGCGCTGAAATACACTATGATTAATGGCTGATATAAAAGGTTGGGTTAGGAATAGTTAAGTTCATAGGTGAAATGTTATCTTGATAAAGTTCTAATTTTATCTATATAAACTAAAACGATTTAGCTATTAGCTTATTGTTAAATAATTTATTAAAAATTTGTAACTTTTCCTGTATTTTTTGGGAAATTTAGTATTCCTGATTGAAGTATAACAAGTGTATACAGTCTTAGAAAGAGATTAGAGGAATTCCGATGCCAAGGTAAAGGGATTCGTAGTATTATGCAAATATTATTTGAAAAATACATGTTCATCATTTACGGTTGCCGGCAAAGATGATTCACGAATAATAAGCTTGGCTGGTAGGGTAATCTGATGAATGTTAGTGTCGTTATCTTCAAGAGCATTCAGCATGAGCCTGATAATTTCCTTTGAAATCGCCTGAACAGGCTGTTCCACAGCAGTGATCGTAGGAGAGTAAAAGCGAAACAAGTCCTGATCGTCAAACGAGACAACTGCCAGGTCGGTGGGAATGCGGAGATTTAAATTTTTAATAGCCTGAAGTCCCCAGCCTCCGATGTAATTGGTAGAGAAGAACAAGGCATCGAGTTCCGGATGTGTATTGAGAAATGAGGTAATCTCATGCACATTTTGCTCGGTAGTCTGATGAAACCCAAGTTTTTTGACAAAAGAACTCAGATGGTGTTGATCAAGAGCCTTTTGGTAACCTGCCAGGCGATCGGTCATCTGAGTCTGGTTGGAATCCAAAGTGACGAAGCCGATATTTTTGTACCCGTTTGAAATGAGATGTGTGATGGCTTCGTATGTACTGTTCAGGTTTTCTATAACTACCTGGTTGCAGCTGAGTCCGGGCAGCCCTCTGTCGATTAATACGATAGGGATTCCATCATTAATCAATGATTGTATCTCTTCTTCAATGCCTTCAGGAGGTGTAATAATATATCCATCTATCGACCGGTCCTGAAAAAGGCGAATCAGTTCGGTTGCTTTTTCCTTCTTATTTTCCGTACTGCAATAGATGATCCTGTAGCCTCTGCTGTGTGCTTCTTCTTCAATATATCTTGCCACTTTTGCAAAAAGCAGGTTATTGGAAATGTCTTCCACCATCAGGCAAATGATTTTGGACTTCCCCGTCCTCAACCCTTGTGCCATCATGTTGGGCTTGAAGTTGATCCGCTCAACAAATTCAAGAACTCTTTCCGTCAGCGCATCGCTGATCCTTTTCTCTTTGGCTTTCCCGTTAAGGATAAAGGACACAGTAGTGATAGATATGCCCAGTTCTCTTCCGATATCCCTTATCGAAACTTTCTTGTTTTTCTTACCCGGTTGCATGCTATGCTTAGCGATGGTATAATTTAAAAGTCATCAGGAGCTGTATTAAGGTGAGTCCAACCTGTTGTAAGTCACTGAATAAAACGGGCGGCAATATACACATTCCTATGTTTAAAGATATGCGCCATAGTTATTTAAGCATAAGGTTCCGGAAGCAGAATATTAAAAAGTGTTGATTTGACAATATATATTTTTAGATTATACGTGTATAATACAATTTAAGAAATGTAAATTTGGCAATGATCTTGTTGCATCATTCTGTTGAGCAGCATGATTTGTATTTCAAAACAAGTAAATCCATATTCCCAAATACCTTTATAATCTACAATTAAAAGTTGATTGATAATCTATGAAAAAAGTTACAATGATTGCGGCTGGTCTTTTGACAGCAGCAGTTGCACATGCCCAGCTACAACCATCCAAGCAAACACCTGAGTCGAGCGAACTTTGGAATCCGGTACCACGTGTAATTGTTCCCGGGAAGGCTAACCCTGCTGTATCAGGCTTTACCGCCCCTTCGGATGCAATCGTTTTGTTTGACGGAAGAAACCTGGATAACTGGGTTTCAAGTAAGCAAGGTAATCCTGCAGCGCCATGGACGGTAGGGGATGGTGCTATGACTGTGAGTCCTAAGTCAGGTGATATTCAAACCAAACAGACATTTGGTGATTACCAGCTTCATATCGAATGGAGAACACCTGCAAAAGTAGATGGTAATGGTCAGGGACGCGGAAATAGCGGTATTTTCATGCAGGGCATTTATGAGTTACAGGTATTGGATAGTTATAATAACCCGACTTACTCCAACGGCCAGGCAGGTTCGATATATAAGCAAACTATGCCGCTTGTGAATGCAACCGTTGCTCCCGGAGAATGGCAAACTTATGATGTCGTTTACACGGCTCCGCATTTCAATAAGGATGGACAGATGACGATTCCTCCATACATTACTGTATTGCACAATGGCGTTTTGGTACAAAACCATACTGCCATTCAGGGAACGACTCCATATATCGGTCAGCCAACTATAGAGCCCCACGGACGTGGCCCGATCAAGTTGCAGGATCACAACAACACAACCAGCTTCAGAAATATCTGGATCCGTGAGTTGTAAAAGCATATAAACCTGATTTGTAATCAGGCAGAGTATTTAAAAGACTTAAATGATGCACAACATCGTTTAAGTCTTTTTTATTTTTGGACTGTAGCTGTTTGTAAACCGACTTATGTATGCAAGAGATTGAGCCCTATTACAACTGGGAAAAACATTATGTAGCAAGTCATGATGAGCGCTCTCCGTTTTATGGAAGAACCTATAATCTTGATTATTTTGAAAATGCGATTTATGGTTACTACATCCACCCGCTTTGGGACCATATAGGCTCAGAGACTTTGTATGTCAAAATTCTCTTTGCTGACTATGTAAAAAAGTATGTGATAATCGAGCTGTTTGGCGAATGGAACGATACTCTTCACAACGATATCATGTTTCTCAAAAGGCAGGTGATTGATCCTTTGATAGACGAAGGGATCAACCAATTTATTCTTATGGGGGAAAATGTGCTGGATTTTCATGGAGCCGAGGACGACTATTATGCTGAATGGTTTGACGATGTAGAGGATGGATGGATTGCAGCTGTCAATTTCAGGGAACATGTAGAGCAGCAGTGGAAAAAATTCAGACTGGATTACTATATCAACTTTGGCGGAACGCTGCAACTCAATAACTGGCGTACCTTACAGCCTGATCCGTTTTATGAATTTGTTAAAAAATTGATCATAAGAAGGTTAGCTTAGGTAAAAAGCAATAACAATGTTTGCAACGTTCGCAACTCCTTTGTAGCTTACATTTTCATCCTTTCTTATCTAAATACCTAAACATTGTTCCCGATGGCTACACCAACCGACCTGATACCCGACGACGAGAATGAATCGCTTAAAAAGAAAACAGAAGAACTGAAAGAAACTGTTTCGGATGCTAAAGAAGATGTTCTTGACAAAGCAGCTGAAGTAAAGGACGAAGCTGTAGCAGTTGCTGAGACTGAAATTGCTGCGGTTGAAAATGCGGTGGACGAGAAGATAGAGCTTGTAAAAGACAATGTTGCTGAAACCACAGAAGAGATGAAAGCGGGTGTTGCTGACAAAGTGGAAGAAGCAAAGGAATCAGTTGCAGAGGTGAAAGCGCAAATTGCGGATAAGGCTGATGAGGCAACGACTGTTGTTGAAGAAAAAGCAGCTGAGGTAAAAGCAGACGCGACAGAAAAAGTTGAAGAAGCGAAAGAAGCAGCGATTGACAAAAAAGAGGAAGTAGTAGCTGCTGTTGAAAACAAGGTTGAAGAAACAGCGACGAAGATTGAAGAAGTAAAAGCTGAAACTTCCGAAAAAGTGGATGAAGTAACTTCCGGAATCTCGGGTAAAGTCAGTCAGCTTCAGAATGAAGTTGAGCTGAACATAGCTGCAGGTAAGGTAAAAGCGCAGGAAATAGCTGCAGACTTGTCGGATAAGGCAGATGATCTTAAGGTTGCCGCAAGCGAGAAATTTGATGAAGCAAAAGAAAAGGCACAAGAGTTGAGAGCCGAAGCTTCTGAAAAGCTGGCCGATTTCCGGGAAGATGCAGAGGAAGCATTGGAAGATGCTAAAGAGCTGGCGGCTGAAAAACTTGCAGAGGCACAGGTAAAAGCTGCTGAGCTGAAAGCAAAAGCAGAAGTCGAAATTGCGGAGCTGAAAGAGGCTGCAAGTGAGAAATACGAAGAGACTAAAACAAAGGCCAAAGGTTTCTGGGCAAGACTTTTCGGAAAGTAGAAAATTCAATGAGCTGATAAGCACCTGTTTGAAATCTTCATTCAGGTGCTTTTTATTTTGAGGCTGAAAGGTTACATGGTACAGTTTTATTAATTTCAACGGCATCATCACATTCATTTTCAAACTGATCACTTATGCCACAATCGAGCTTTGCTTTACCCTATAAGCATCCGTTGAAAGCGGATAAGAAATACAAAAAGTCTGTTGCTTATTTTTCCATGGAGTTTGCCATTGATCAGTCGCTGAAAATCTATTCCGGCGGATTGGGTTTTCTGGCAGGATCACATATGAGAAGTGTGTATGCACTGAAACAGAATCTGATCGGTATAGGCATGTTATGGAAATATGGCTATTATGATCAGGATCGCAGAATGGACGGGAGTATGGAACCTCAGTTCAGAGAGAAAATATATCATTTTTTACAGGATACAGGTATTCGTTTTCAGATCCCGATACTGGGAAAGCAGGTGTGGGTAGCTGCTTATTATTTGCCTCCCGATGTATTTCAGTCTGCACCGTTGTTTTTACTTACTACCGACACGGATGGCAATGATCCGCAAGCAAGAGCGATCAGTCATTCGCTCTACGATGCAGATGCTACCATGAAAGTGGCTCAATGTATGGTTTTGGGGATAGGAGGGGCTCGTTTGCTGGAAGAGTTGCAGTATGAGCCGGAGGTGTACCATCTGAACGAAGCACATGCAGTTTCAGCACTTTTTCAGCTTTATAAAAAGTTTGGAGCTGTAGAGAGTTTGAAAAAGAAGGTTGTGTTTACAACGCATACGCCTGAGGAAGCTGGTAATGAAAAACACAATATCCAGTTTCTGGAGGGTTTAGGCTTTTTCTCGGGACTTTCTCTGGATGAGGTTCGTAAGATAAGCGGAAATGCAGGCGATGTTTTCAACCATTCACTTGCAGCGCTTTCTATGAGCAGGAAGGCAAACGGAGTTTCAAAGCTGCATGGAGAAGTGTCCAGGAATATGTGGAAGTCGTTTTCCGGAATAGCGGAAATAGGTCATATTACCAACGCCCAGAACAAGACCTATTGGGTAGATAAAACATTGGAAGAAGCCCGGTTGAACAAGGATATCAGTAAGATCTCGGTGCGGAAGAAAGAGTTGAAAAAGGTTTTGTTCCAAACTGTGGCTGATCAATGTGGTAAACTATTCGATCCGGAGGTATTAACCATCGTTTGGGCCAGACGTTTTGCAGCTTATAAACGACCGGACATGCTGGTGTGGGATATGGAGCTTTTTACCAAAATTTTGAAAAATACTTCTCGTCCCGTGCAGATAATCTGGGCGGGGAAACCTTATCCCAAAGACGAAGGAGCCATTAATACTTTTAACCACCTGTACTATCTGAGCCATCACTTCTCAAATGTGGCGGTACTTACAGGTTATGAACTGGCTTTATCAAAGTTGTTGAAAGATGGCTCCGATATATGGCTCAACACTCCTGTGGTAACGCGTGAAGCATCGGGAACCAGTGGTATGACGGCCGCCATGAATGCATCTCTCAACCTGTCCACATTCGATGGCTGGATTTGTGAATTTGCCCGTGACGGAGAAAACTCCTTCATCTTACCGGTTGCCAAAGGCGACGACATCAATAAGCAGGATTCACAAAATCTGCTCACGATACTGGAAAAAACCGTGATTCCAACGTACTATAAAAATCAGGAGAAATGGGGAGAAATGGTATTGAATAGTATGAACGACGTCAGCCAGGAATTCAATTCCGACAGAATGGCGAGGGAATATTATGAGAAGTTGTATTGAACTTACCGAAGAAGCATTGAGGTATTATTTGTTGTTAATATCTGACAGCGAAATCTGCTTGGGGTAGTTGGCATAAAATTCGTTGTCTTCATTTATTTTATACCCCAGCTGTAAGTATTCCTTTGCTTTCTCCAAATATTGAGTAGCCATCGCATTACCTGTTTTTTTGAAGGTGAGAGCCAGATAGTAATTTGCCTCTGGCAGTTGTTCGTAAAGCCGGAGGCAATCTTTTAAAACTTTTTCTGCTTTGACATATTCCTTCATTTCATAGTAGACAATTCCGAGATAAAGGAATGAATTAAAATGAGTGTCATTGTTTGCACTTTTCTCATGCTGTTGAGCTATATCCAGTAACAAAGCTTGCTCAGCCTTGTCGTATTCCTCTAACCCAAGGCAGGATAATCCCTTATAAAAAGAATAGGTATGGTCCATAATGTAGGCTTTGGGAACCAGCTTTTCGGCACGCTCAAAATCGACTAATGCCCTTTCGTAGTTTTTGGTGAAAATACAATGCAGAAATGCCCGGTAGGCAATCCAACTTTCCGGATCAAGCTCTACTGCTTTGTCTTCCAACTGGAAAGCTTTGGCATAATCTCCGTTTTTTAAATAGGGAATAGCTTTCTCCCTATACGCCATGGCTATATCGGGGCAAATAGCCAATAGGCTGTCCCAGCTTGCCTGCCATTGTGGGTGATTGTATCCGAATTTCCATGCTTTTTCTGAATACACCTGAACGAGACTATCCTGAAAAACTTTGGACTTGCAATCGGCCACCGACTGTGAGTAGCCATTCACTTTCAACAGTAAAAAGCTAAGGAATAATATTGTCAACCTGCCCATTTTTGATTTTGAATGAGATAAAAGCGATATAATTGATGTTTTTAATATTCTGTATCTGGAGCTGAGTCGGCCATTTATCCAAGGTTTTGACAAAAAGATAAAGGCTATTTACATACTCTTTGGGGAAATGCGTGGTTTTGTAATTTTCGTCAGTTTGCAATACCTGAACCCGGCTCATGGAACCTTTGCAGTCTATAAAAAACCGGAAAGTGATATAACCTGAACTTTCTATTGAGTTGCTATTTTGTTTCAGAAATGCTCTGGCTTCAGTAAGCAGTGCCGGAGAACTGACCGGATATTTGGCCTGTACCTGATAATAATAAATAGCATAAGGAGGAGCACAATCGGAATGAAAAACGCTTGTCGTATCCATGTATTCGCCTTGGGGTAGAACAAAATTCTGAGCAAATAAAATGTTAGATACCAGACAGAAGAGGATGGTAAAAAATTTCATTTACTAATCAGTTTAGTGTATTGAGCAATGCTCTTCTATGGTCATTTATCCATTGAATTGGCTCTTCCGATTAGGTAAATGTTCTATTGAGATTTCCCTAACCTGGATGTAAGCCATACTAAGACTGTGCAGATGTCAGTAAGGTCACTGTGTTGCGAAACGTATGAAGATAGCGACTTTCGCAAAAAAAACGGGCAAATAGTTTTTAGAGATTCCGATCCAGCATTGCCCCAAATGGTAAATAGTACCAGAAGAGCGTGCTACAGGTCAGAATGAAGTGCAATAGTAAATTTTGATAAAAGGCAATAAACCGAAGCACCTTTTATAGCTGCCCCTCTAAAATCCCAATTCCCTCCGTAAATGAATGCGGTTCATAACCCAGCACTTCTCTTGATTTCGTCAGGTCAAAGCCTGTGCGGGGCGGACGGCGGGCGGGCTGAGAGAAAGCGGATGAATCAGTCGGAAAAATCAGTGATTTGTCCAGACCGAAATATTCAGCCGCCATAATGGCCATTTGGTAAGGTGTAAGAAAATCCTTTCCGGAAATATGGAAAATGCCTTCTGCTTCTTTGTCTGCAATAAGATAGCAGCCCATGGCCAAATCTTCAGCCAGGGTAGGAGTCCTGAACTGGTCTGTTACCACCTTGATGGCCTTACCTTCTTCCAATGATTTTTTTACCCAAAGGATAATATTGCTCCGGCTCATGTCGTGTGCAATGCCATAAACAAGCACAGTTCGGGCAATACTCCAGCGCAATCCTGAATTGATGACAGCCTTTTCTGCAGCATATTTACTCCACCCGTAGAAACTTACCGGATTGGGGGCGTCATCTTCCTGATATGGTCCGTTTAAGCCGTCGAATACAAAGTCAGTTGAAAGGTGTTCAAGAAAAACATCGTACTTCCGGCACGCTTCAATCAAATATTCAACAGCTGTAACATTGAGTTTCCAGCAAGTCTCTTTTTCTGCTTCACACTGATCCACGTTGGTCATGGCTGCTGTATGGATCAGCACATCAGGGCGTATTTGAGCAATTACCCGGTCAATCCCTGCGGGGTCAGTGATATCCATTTCGAGGTACTTGTAACCGGTATCATAAGGCAGCCGGTTTTTTCCTGCTGCTGTGGCAATGACAGTTACATCAGGCCTGGTAATCAACAGACTCACCAGTTTCTGGCCCAGTAATCCATTGGATCCTGTGATGAGGATTTTTTTCTTAGTCAAAATGAAGCTTGTTTGGAAGGAAAAGGATTTCAGGCGGCGTATTTCCAACCATATTTTCTTGTGATTTTCTTCTTTTTCATCTTCTTCACTGATACCTTCATCGCAATATTTTTCTCCGGTCTGTCGCGCTCGTCACGTGGATAGGAGGTGATTTTATCGATCACATCTATACCGTCAATTACTTGTCCGAATACAGTATAAGCTCCATCCAAATGAGGTGCTCCGCCAATCGTCTCATATACGTTTTTCTGTTCATCAGAAATCTTACGTGCAGCTCTTACTGCCTGTTTGGCGAGATCAGCTTTGCTCCATTTTTTACCCTGCACTATATAAAACTGGCATCCGCTTGATTCTTTCGCAGGATTGTTGTCGCGTGCCGCGGCCAATGCGCCTTTCTGATGGAAGAGATTCTGGTTAAATTCGGCAGGAATTTTATAGCCATTATCTCCCTTGCCAAGCATTTTTCCGGCTTCTGCATTTTTGGATTCAGGGTCACCGCCCTGGATCATGAAGCCTTCGATAACACGGTGGAAAAGCAGACCGTCATAGAATTTGTCTTTTGCCAGTTTAATGAAGTTGGCTTTGTGCTTAGGGGTTTCATCAAACAGGATCACCTGCATGGTTCCCTGCTCTGTTTTTATAGTGATCAGTTCGTCTTTCTTCGATTTTTTCTGAGCTATAGCCTCTATTGAAAAAAGGCATATCAGTCCTAATAAAGCTAACTTGTGGTTTTTCATATTGTTAATTAATGGTAAAACGATGTATTCTATTGGCAGGAGCTAACTTCAACGCCGGGAAGATACATTTTATTTTTTGGCAAGAACAGCAGCTCCGGCCGGGGAAAATTCAAATTTTAATCCATAATCTTTGCCTGAAGAGACGTCTTCCATGTTCACACGTACTGCATTTTTATTCCAGGTCACAACTTTTCCTTCCTCTTTCGGAGCAGCATATTGTTCTGTAAAGTGTGCTTTCCCCGCGTTCCAGAGTTGTTTGGTTGCATCGGCACTGTTCAGATAAACATCCACTCTGATGCTTTCTACTTTTTTGTCTTTATTGATGAAATACTGAACATCGATGGTTTCCAGCTGAGGCGTTTCCATCGTGTAGCCCAGGTGATCGGCTACTTCTTCAAACATTTCAAAAGTTTCAGTTGCTTTCACTTTGCTTACAGGATCTCCGAATGACACACCTCTTAATATGGTTCCTTCGGCAGGAGCAGTACCCAGCATGGTTTCCAATAATGCAGACTGATTACTATTCAGCTCAGATTGGGCAGTATCCGCAATAGCTGAAGAGTCTGTCGCGGGTGTGTCGGTTTCTTCCTGTGTTTTGGAATTACAGGCAATAATGCATACCGAAACGAGGCAGGTAAACAGCAATTTTTTAAATAAAGAAGTGTGTTTCATTTCCGTAGAAGGTGTGTTCATTTTAGTGATTTGATATAAGAGGTTAAAATGTATGCCTGCGCTGGTGATTGCCAAAACAACAATATAATGCAAATTTATACAGATTGAATAGTTTTTACCTATCTCAGACGGGCAAAATGTACACAGGTTTCACCATGTTGTAAGATTTCAAACAGAGAAATTAAAATTCACGGGCCAGGTTAAAAAAGAATCTGCGGTCGCCTTCTGCATTAATATTGACATTGAAACGTGCCACAATGTTATAGAATGTGACGATATCAAGACCGGTTCCTGCTCCGTAGAGCATCGTGTTACCAAGTCGTGTCCGGCTGAGCTCGGGATAGTTGTTGCGGACATATCCTGCGTCAGCAAAGGTGTTGATATAAACGGCCAGTGGGAGTGTATTGAATTGTTTGATGGGTATCCAGGGGAAATGCTTTCGGATAGAGAAGAGTCTGTACTTGATCTCACTTTTAAGGAGTCCATAACTCCGCCCGTCTACTACATAAAGTTCATATCCCCGAACCAGATCATTCCGGTAACCCAGTCCTATCGTTTGCAGATAAGGTTGCCGCCGTGGGACAGAGAGTCTTGCTCTGACGCCCGTGTTGGCATACCAGTTTTTACCCAGGGAGAAATATTTTCTGTAGGATCCGTAAAGATATCCCATATTGACGTCGTCGGTTGGAAGTAGTCCGATTTTGGACAGCTGAATACCGGCGCTTTGTCCTAATAACGGATACTGGGTGTTGTCGCGCTTGTCGTAAGAGAATGAATAGGTAAGCTGGAAATATTTCTGTGATGTGCGGCCATCCAGCATGTAAGCAGGATTCAGCCTGGCAATTGTATCTGAAATGTTAGACGTGCTCCATCGTAAATCCACACTGTGGAACGTATAATACTTATTTCGTCGCGTGAGGGCGATATAGGTGTAGAATCTTTCTTTGTTCTTATTCTCGCTACTGAGGTAGTCTAGCTTATCCATCCAGGTCCTATGCGCCATGGTTTTATTCATGGAATAGGACGCGCCTACGGTAATACCTGTTTTTTGAGCTTTATCCAGATAAGGAAGCGAATAGGCTATTTCGAATTTAGGAATAAAACCAAATTCTGTGATTAAACGGAGACGGTCGCCGCGACCGGTTACATTACCGTAACTCACATAGGCACCGTAGATGGTACGGCTGAGGTCGCGGTTTCTGTCATACCACCACTCATTAAAATTTCTATCGGCAAGCTGGAAAACAGGAAGTGCGATCAGATACCAGCGCTCCTTGATCAATACTTTTACATCCGTCCTTACAGAATCCGCATTGAGCTGAGGTAGCATGTCTACCGTTACAAAAAGATTCGTATTGATTATTTTTCTGCGATCTATTTCCAGTAGTTCAGGTAAGCTTGCCGGTGAGATGGTATCCCCCGTTTTTACAGCCATTTCTCTGAGGATGATCGGCGAGCGTGTTTTATGATTTCCTTCGATAATAATATCTCCGATCACAATAGGCGAGGTGAGGGAATCGGTTTGTGCGCTGACAGTTCCCGGCAGTCCTGCGAATATCAGTATGGCAAAAAATATATAATGAAATAAAGATTTTACCGATCTACACATGTTTTACACCTGATCTTTCCTTGGTTCTGATTCAATGAGTTCTACTGAATTATAGCAAAAGTAAGGCATATTCGGGTTTGATTTGGCAGTATTAATAAAATATAGACATGATTCACGATGAATCGGAAGACTATTTTTCGAATATGAACGAAATGTTAACTTTTTAAAAATCGAAGCCAGGCAATAGTCTTTTGCAAATCACACAGAGTATCATACACAACTAAACACCTAACGATATGTCAGTTACCCGGGCCGAATATCTGATTGACAGGCTGATCAGCAATAACCTTTCTGCTGACGAATTGCAGGAGTTGCTGAACGGTGTGAGCAACGAGGAAGAGCAGCGAAAGATATCTGATGTTCTTGAAAAATATTTTAACCGATTATTACAAGAGGATGAAGCGAAGAAAGTCAAATAAGCAGTATTAGAAAATCTCAGAAAGGTTACTTATAAATTCCCACTAATCATGAAAAACTATGGATCTAAACACTACTACAATCGCCTTATTACCACAAAGGCAGCTATGAATATTCTATCTAATATCCCTCAATTAGTATTTATCAATTATTCAGAAGAACTATGAACTCAATCTTACTCAGAAAAATCGCCATGCGATGTTTTCTTGTAATGGTAGCACCTGCCGGAATGGTAGTGCCCGCTATTGCAGGAAACGTTGGTAATCATGCCAGGGCAGTAGCGCGTATCACGGGGAAAGTTACTTCGGCAGTTGACGGCTCGTCGATGCCGGGCGTGAACGTACTCGTAAAAGGAACGCAGACAGGGACGACAACCGATGCAAACGGTAATTATACACTTGATGTTTCGGGTACAGATGTAACACTTGTGTTTTCCTATATTGGTTTTAATAGTATAGAAGTAAAAGCAGGAAGCAAAGCGGAGATTGATGTAACCATGCAGGAAGATGTTGCCACTTTGAACGAAGCGGTGGTTACTGCACTAGGCATCAGCCGTGAGAAAAAATCGCTGGGTTATTCTGTAGGGACTGTGAATGGAAAAGATATTGTGAATGTACCGCAGGAAAACGTAGTGAATGCACTTGCTGGTCGCGTGGCAGGGGTTGCTATTAACCAAACCAGTGGCGCGGGATCGTCGGTAAGTATTGTGATCCGTGGTGCAAAATCCTTGAGTAACGACAATCAGCCTCTGTTTGTAATTGATGGGGTTCCGGTTTCCAACGCACTCAATAATTTGCGCCAGATGGGAGATCGGAATAACGTAGATTATGGAAACGTAATATCCGATATTAATCCGGACGATGTGGAAAGTATGTCAGTTCTGAAAGGGCCAAGTGCAGCAGCCCTATATGGTTCACGTGCTGGTAATGGGGTCATCCTGATCACAACAAAAAGTGGTAAAAAAGGGAAAGGCTTAGGCGTATCTTTCTCAACAAGTAATGTGTTCGAGAAGCCTTACGAATATCTTGATCTGCATTATAAATATGCGAACGGAGATCGTAACAATGCATTAAGTGAAGCATCCAGCTATTGGGGTGGACCTCAGCTGGATGTGGGTAATACAGCAGTACAATGGAATAGTCCTGTAGATGCAAACGGAAATAAAATAGCAACAGAACTACGCTCCTATAAGGACAATATGAAGAACTTTCTGCAAACAGGGATTACTTCTACCAATAACGTAGCAATCTCAGGTTCTACAGATAGAGCAACTTATCGTGTCTCTTACAATTTAATGAACAATAAAGGATTGATTCCTAATTCGGACCTGAAAAGAAACTCATTGGCGGCCAGTGCAACTTATGAAGCACACAAGAAGTTAAAACTTAGTACAAACCTTAACTTCATTCGTTCTAATTCGAATAATCGCCCCTCTACGGCAAACAGAGGTGCGAACCCTCTGCAGGCAGCTTATCTATGGTCACATATTGATATTCGTGAGCTAAGAGATTACTGGAAGCCGGGTGCCGAAGATGTAGCACAAAGGTCTCCGACTGCAGAGGATAACCCATACTTTCTGGCTTATGGTATCAACAATGGATTTACGCGCGATCGTGCTTTTGGTAATGTGAAACTGGACTGGGAAATTTTACCGGAACTCACTGCTTTTGCAAGAGTCTCACATGACATATTTACAGAAAATCGTGAAACTAAAATTCCTAAGAGCTATAGCCGTGTCAGAAACGGAGGATATTACAATCAGAATTTTTCACGGCAGGAAACGAATACAGACTTTTTGATAACATATAAGAAAAAAGTTCAGGATGTTGATTTCAGTGTATCGGGTGGTGGAAACATCCTAAGGCAGTCGGGAAGAGATTTTTATAATGGAGGAAGCGTTCTTACTGAGCCAGGTGTTTATAGAGTAAGTAACATTCCGTCAGGTAGTCTTGTCTATACTAATTATACTGATAAGAAAGAGGTCTACAGTATATATGGAACAGGATCTGTAGGTTACAAAAATATGCTTTATCTGGATGTAACAGCGCGTAACGACTGGTCGAGTACATTTTCAAGAGAAAACAGATCTTACTTTTATCCGTCGGCATCTTTAAGCTGGTTGGCAAATTATACGTTCAGTCTTCCTGAAGAAATCTCTTTACTCAAACTGAGAGCAGGTTGGGCACAGGTAGGTAATGACGCAAGTCCTTATCAAAGGGTACAAACTTTAGGTACAGGATCTTACGGAAACCTGGTAGTAGGAAATATTCCTGCCAATCTGCTGAGTCCGAATCTAAAACCTGAAATTGCGACATCTCAGGAATATGGAATAGATTTTGGCTTGTTTGATAACAGATTGAGATTTGAAGGTACTTACTACTATACTGAAAATAAAAATCAGCTTCTTGACATAACAACCGCGGCGTCTTCTGGGTATACAAGTCAAAAAACAAATGCCGGCTTACTAGCCAGTCGTGGGTTTGAAATAATGCTCGGTGTGAGTCCGATCAGAGAAAGAAATGGATGGAATCTTGATGCGACTTTCAATTTTACAAGAAACCGTACAAAGATCAAAGCTCTAACACCTCAGACGGATTTTTATACATTATGGGATGATAATGGTGGAGGAGCATTTACATGGGTTGGTGAAGATATCGGAAACCTGTATAGCCGTGGATATAAAAAAGTAGATGATCCTAATTCTCCATACTATAAATGGCCAATCCTAGATCCGAGTGATGGCCAGTGGACAGAATCGAATGACAGAAAGGATCGTGAAAAGGTAGGGAATTTTAATCCCAATTTTATGATGGGGATGCAACTGAATCTTTCCTACAAACGATTTAATCTTGCTGCAAGCTTTGATTGGCGTGCGGGTGGTCAGTTCCAATCTGCCACCTACCGTTATATGGAATCGGATTGGAGAAGCCAGCGTCAGTTGGACAACCTTATTCCGGGAGGAAATTACTCCACAGACGAACTGGTTGCATTGTTGAAGTCAGATCCGGAAAAGTATATCATTCCAAAGAATGGAAACTTCCCACGTGTGGGTGGCCATACCAAGGAAACGGGTGGTATGCCTTTCGATGGAGCTAATGATGGAGGTTTTGTACCGGGTGTGTTACCTATTTATGATGCTGACAAAAATATCATAGGCTATACTGAACATCTTGGCGGACCCGGTACTGTAATAGCTCCGATAACAGATGGATATCCCTGGAGCTTTGCAAAACAGTATACTTTTGATGCATCATTTATTAAACTGAGAGAAATATCTTTGGGATACAGCATCCCGAATATCGGACCATTCCGTAATGCTACAGTTTCAGTATTTAGCCGTAACATTATGTTGTGGACGGCAGCTAAGATCGGAATTGATCCTGAAAGAGCGTTTCAGGCAGATAATGGTAAGTTCAGACAAGGTATAGAGTTGCAGAACGTATTGCCGTGGACGATGCCAGTAGGATTTAAGGTAAGCTTCAATCTATAATAGCCAAACTTTTAAGAGATGAATATTCTAAAATTAATACCCAAATATACATTAGTGATCGGCCTGGCGATGATGTCGTCATGTAACGATCGGCTCGATGAGGTGAACATCAACCCTAATGGACTGGACCTTTCGAAAGCAAATCCAAATTTGCTGATGCCGACAGTGATGACCAGCGCGGCAATGGAATACCTTAAGCTTGGTTACGGAGATGTAGGAGGCGTTGCTCAGCATATACAACATGATGGTTGGCACGAAGGAGTAAATTCGTATGGCTGGGGACCGCAGGACTGGACTGCCTGGTATAATATGCTGAGAAATAACCAGCTTATGCTGGAAAGAGCCACCACAATTGATTCTAAATTTCACATGGGTGTTGCTTTAACCATGAAAGCTTTTGTTTTCGGTACAATAACCGACTTGTGGGGTGATGCGCCATATACGGCGGCAATTACAGGAGCTAAGGTGGATGGTACAGTTACGCCTGTTTATGATAGTCAGGAAGTTATCTACAGAGGCATTATTGAAGATTTAAAACAGGCTTCAGCTCACTTTGCAACAAAGGATAATTCGGCATATCTTACGAATTACGATGTATACTATGCTGGGGATGCTTCCAAATGGCAAAAATTTGCTAACAGTTTGTTGCTGAGATACTATATGCGTATTTCAGCCAAGCTGCCTGATGTAGCAAAAGCAGGAATCGAAAGTATATACAGTTCTGGAATTTATATTAAGTTGCCTTCGGAAGACGCTGTTATGAACTATTTGGGAACTACGGCAGACTTATCCTGGCCTGGAGCTATACAATGGGATGCTCAGCAGACTAACTTCCGGAGAATAAAGCCAGCTCAAACACTTGTAAGTAAACTGCTTTCAAACAATGATCCACGGCTCACCGTATGGATAGCACCTGTCCATTGTCAATGGGTAGCAGATGAATCGCTGACAGTTCCATTAGATGAATTTATTCGTAAAGACGGAGTAATACAGACAGGGATTGTAAGCTTGACAGACATTCAATACCAGACTCAGATTAAAGCCGGAGCGAAATTTACCCGTCATTATAATCCTAAATTATATACAGGAACAGGTACTGACGCTATTAATACAGGACTTTACGTAGGTATTCCTGCCGGTATGAGACAGCCGGATTTCTATAACCGTAACCCAACTACAGGTCAGGTTGTACAAAATCAGCACGTATCTCAATTGGCAGACGTATACCGGGGAAGCACAGGAGGTATACTGAAAGCAAGATTAATGTCAGCTTCTGAAACATCGTTTATTTTGGCGGAAGCGGCTCAAAAGGGCTGGACTGCAGGAACTGCGAAAGAGCATTACGAAAATGGTATCAAAAACTCATTAACTACATGGGGAATTGAAAGTAAGTATGCTGCTTACATCGCTGAAAAAAATGTAGCATTCAATAATTCACTGGCGCAAATTATTGATCAGAAATGGATTGCAAGCTGGACTGTTGGTACAGAAGCTTGGTTTGATTTTCGTCGTACGGGATTACCTGCGCTCGTAGCAGGTAATGCTTCTACTGAAAATGTGCTCCCTGTTCGTTTTAATTACGGCGACAATGAGCTCAATTTCAATGGGTCAAATGCTGATGCGGCAATAAATAAGCTGGAAGTGACATCTCATTCGGGACTGAGAGGAAAAAACAGCCAATGGTCCAAGCCGTGGTTGGTACAGGGAACGGGTAAACCCTGGTAATTCAAATAGTTAGTATGTTTTTTTAACTGGCACGCCGAATCACGGCGTGCCAGTTTTTTTATGTAAGCAGTAGTACATTATCGTGAAATAATAGTAATAAGTAAAGTGCTTGCAAGTTTGAATTCTCACCGGATTCAATCCGGTTTTTTTACAGTCGCATAATAGTATGCATACATAACAAAAGCATAATATAAGGAAGTAGGCTCAATAGAACTTCAGAGAGTAAAACTGGTATTGAAATACATCATCAATCAATTTACCAACTACAATAATCGCTCACTTTTAACTTCACTATATGAGATCACCCGCTACAAACTTTATCAGGCAGATTCCCGGCATTGTTCTGGTTTCTGCGCTGCTCGTTGCTCCTGTTTCCGCTTTACCTCTGAACACAACGAAAATTGGCTTACAAAAAAACGTGCTCGACAGAACGGTTACCGGAACTGTAACCTCTAAATCGGATAACATCGGTATGCCCGGTGTAAATGTTATTCTGAAAGGGACACAAAGAGGAACCACCACCGACGCAGAAGGCAGATATAGTATAGACGTACCAGACGGGAATGCAACGCTTATTTTCTCATTCGTGGGCTACCAGGCATCTGAGGCTGCTGTTGGTAACCGCAGTGTAGTGGATGCTTCACTTGCCGTCAGCAGTGAAAACCTGAATGAGGTTGTGGTAACGGCTTTGGGGATCAAAAGAGAAGAACGCTCGCTGGGTTATAACGTGGGGAAGGTTGAGGGTAAGGAGATGACAAAGGTAGTTCAGGAAAATGTGCTGAACTCAATTTCAGGTAGAATTGCTGGTGTAACTGTTAATGCAACAGGCGGAACAGGTTCTTCCGTGAGTATGGTGATTCGCGGTGCTACTTCCCTGAACAGCGACAATCAGCCACTTTTTGTAATAGATGGTGTGCCTATTGCCAACACCCTGAACAACGTGAGCCAGATCGGTAATAACAACCGTGTGGATTATGGGAATGCGATATCTGGTTTAAATCCTGAGGATATTGAGAATATTTCTGTGCTCAAAGGACCCAGTGCAGCGGCATTGTACGGTTCCCGTGCAGGAAACGGGGTCGTGTTGATCACTACTAAAAGCGGTGCCAAAAATAAAAAAATGACCGTTTCAGTTAATTCAAGTACTGTTTTTGACAAACCCTATCGTTTTCTGAAATGGCAGACGCAGTTTGGATCAGGGCAGTTTTCAGGTATTCCTGCTGACATTTCAGGCAATCCGTACAGCAATCCATTTGGTAAAATTGTTGATGAGAGCGTGGGAGCAACAGGTGGAGGTGCACTGGATAAAGGTTATAAGGAAATCCAATGGAACAGTCCGGTTGGTGCCGACGGTAAGAAAATACCTTTAGAGCTGGTGTCGCATCCCAATAATGCCGAAAACTTTCTGCAAACAGGTGTTACTACTACGAGTAATGTAGCTATCGCCAATAATACGGATTTGATAACGTATAGAATCTCGTATAACAACATGCGTAACAAGGGAATTATCCCCAATACTGACCTGTTCCGCAATACATTAAACCTGAACGTTTCAACCAAAGTGCATGAGAAAGTGAGATTAAGTACAAACCTTGATCTCAGCAGAAATAACTCGAATAACCGGCCGTCAGGAAATACAGGAAGCAATCCGCTGGAAGCCGTATATGAGCTTTCTCCGCATATAGATGTGCGTGACTTGCAGCAATACTGGATGCCGGGGCAGGAAGGTCTGCAACAGCGTACGCCTTATAATGGTGTTTTCAATAACCCTTATTTTCTCTCAAAAGAAATCAAAAACAGCTTTGTAAGAGACCGCGTTTTCGGGAATATTAAGGCTGACTATCAGATCACTCCAAAACTTAGTCTGATGGGTAGAGTAGCGCTGGATACTTATAATGAACAGCGTGAATCTAAAATTGCAACCAGCTATGTGAGCGATCCCAGAGGTGCTTATGGTCTGATCGGAATTAAAGGACTTGAAACCAATACGGATTTCCTGGCTACGCTGAAGGAAGATATTAAAGATTTTAGCTTTTCCATTTCCGCAGGTGGTAACTATCGTTACCAGACGGGATCAAGTGTTACGAATACTACCAAAGGTGGTACAGGGCTAATCGTTCCGGGTGTTTACACACTTCAGAATATCCTGCCTGATAATCTGAATTATTCAAGTAGCTTATCCAAAAGAGGAATATACAGCGTATATGGTCTCGCCAACATTGGATTTAAGGACATGGTGTTTCTGGATGTAACTGCCAGAAACGATTGGTCGAGTACTTTACCCAAAGGGAATAATTCCTATTTCTATCCTTCTGCTTCGTTGAGTGTACTGGTGAGCGAAATGTTGCCGGATATCAATGCGCTGAGTCTTTTCAAATTCAGGGGAGGTGTAGCACAGGTAGGTAATGACGCTTCTCCGTATCAGCTTGAAACAACATTAGCCAACGCAGGAACTTGGGGTTCTATTCCACGTTTATCGGTTCCGAATAACTTGCTGATCAATAATTTGAAACCTGAGATTGCTACTTCTTATGAAGCAGGCGTTGATCTGAATCTTTTTCAGAACAGATTGAGAATGTCGGGAACTTACTATGTGGTGGAAAACAGGAATCAGATTTTAAGTACCAAATTGCCGCCTTCGTCAGGGTATATTGGTAAGAATATCAATGCCGGATTATTGGTAAGTAAAGGTGTAGAGTTTTCACTTGGAGGAACGCCCATTCAGACTGAAAACCTGAGATGGGACATCAATACGAACATTTCCAGAAACCGTACCCGCATTATGGAACTGGCTGATGATATTCCGTATTTCACATTGTGGTCGGATGCTAAAGGTGGTGCATGGACTTACGTAGGTGAAGAAATTGGTGATATATATGATGCGAAGCTTGTGACTGTTACGGATCAGTCGTCTCCCTATTACGGATATCCTTTGCTCGACAGAAATGGAAAATGGCAGTCTGTTGATGCTATTCAATCCAAAAATAAGATCGGGAATTTCAACCCGAAGTTTATCATGGGTATGCAGACCTCGCTCACTTACAAGGGAGTAAGCCTGAGCCTGTCGTTCGATTGGCGAAATGGTGGTGATTTTGTGTCTCAAACCTACCGCTATGGTGAGGAACATATGCGGTCACAGCTTTTCCTGGATAAGCTCATCAACCCGAATGGCATGAGCGGAGATGAACTTGAAAACTATCTGATTGCAAATCAGGAAACAATGATCAAAGTAAACGGGGGCAATTTCCCTGTAGTGGGCGGGCCTACACCCGACTACGGAAGTTTTCCTGTAAAATACAGCGGGATACCGCTTCCTCACGGTGGTGCCTTTGTGCCGGGCGTAATTGCCAATTACGATGCTGCCGGAAATCTGACGGGCTATACCAAAAATCTGGGTGGCTCAGGGACAGTATACCAACCAATCGCAGGTTTGACGACCTGGTCATTTACGAAACCATTTACTTACGATGCTTCTTTTATCAAACTGCGTGAAGTGGCGGTTGGCTATGAACTGCCGACGAGATGGGTGAAGAGAATTGGTTTACAAAATGCAAATGTGTCGGTGTACAGCCGCAATATCATGCTCTGGACCGCAGCCAGGATTGGGATTGATCCTGAGACGGCTTTCCAGGTTGAGTCGGGTGTGCAGGGCAACGGGATGCAGTTTAAGCAAGGAATTGAAAGGTACAATGTAACGCCCTGGGTAATGCCTGTAGGGTTTAAAGTTGGTCTTACATTCTAATACAAAAGCACATTAAAATTGATTGTTTATGAATCGTTTACATATAAAATCTATTGTTATCGCGATTGTCGGAATTTTCGTGGCTTCCTCGTGCAACGACATCACCGACCTGAATGATAACCCGAATGGAGTGAATCCGCTCACAGCTAATCCGAGTCTGGTGCTTTCGACAGTACTGACCGAAACCGGTCGTGCAATTGTGAATCTGGGTTATCAGGATGCTGCAGGTATTGTACAGCATACACAAAAGGACGGCTGGAGTGGTGGTCATAATGACTATGAGTGGAATCAGGAAAACAGCTGGTCGGGCTATTATGATATCCTTCGTAATAACCAGTACGTGTACGACCGGTCTGTGGAGCTTAATTACGAAATGCATCAGGGAATAGCACTGGTGATGAAATCGATGATTTTCGGATTGATCACAGATTTGTGGGGCGATGCACCGTACACAAATGCTTTAAAGGCCGCCGAAGGAGGAGCAGAGAATACCTTCCCCGCTTTTGATGCTCAGGAGAATATCTATACAGGAATTTTGAATGATCTGGAAAAAGCCAATGTGCTTCTTTCTAAAAATGCTTCGGAATATGCTGCAGTTGGAAGTGCTGATGTCTACTACCAGGGCAATCCTGCTAAATGGAGAAAGCTGGCGAATTCATTGAAGCTTCGCTATTACATGCGTTTGTCTGCCAAAAAACCTGATTTTGCCAAAGCGGGCATAGAGGCTATTGTCGCCAATCCTACCCAATACCCGATTATCACCGCAGCTGCGGACGATGCTTCCATGGCTTATGCAGGAAATAGTGCTTCGGACTCGTGGCCTGGAGCAGTTCGTTTCGATCCGGATTCCAGCAACTACCGCAGGATAAAAATGTGTGACACTTTCGTGAAATACCTGCAGGCTGTAAAGGATCCGCGTTTGGGTGTATTTGCAAACAAAGTGCAGATTCCATTGGTGGTGGATGCTACCTTGCCAGCCGGAACTGACCGGATCACAGGTGGGAAACGTTATCTGTCTCCGGACAAGGTTGCGGGTACAATTAATACTGATCCTGAATATGTAGGATTACCTGTGGCATTGTTGGGAGGGGCTTCGTATAACATGAGTCCTACCGCAGCGCAAGGCGCGCGCAACCCACACGTGTCGTGGGTAAACAGTATGTACATGCAGCCTACAGGAGCTATGCTGAGAGCAAGAATTATGTCAGCTTCGGAAGTGAATTTCATACTGGCTGAGGCTGCACAAAAAGGATGGGCTGCGGGTAATGCTGAAACAAACTATAAAGCCGCCATTCAGGCATCTTTTACAACCTGGGGTACAACTACAGCTTTGGCAGCCTATATGGCTCAGCCGCTTGTAGCCTACAACGGAACTTTGAAGCAGATCATTGAACAAAAATGGATTGCCAGCTGGACTTCCGCTTCCGAAGCCTGGTTTGACTACCGCAGAACAGGTTTCCCGGAAATGAAAACAGGTCCACAAAGCAAAAGAGCTGCATTGCCGCTGCGTTTTTACTATATGCTTGATGAGCGTAATCTGAACAAAGCCAATGCAGACGCAGCCATCGGTAAACTGGAAGTGACCAGGTATTCTGAAGCGGATGGTAAGAACAGTGCCTGGTCTAAACCCTGGTTATTGCAGGGGACTACCAAGCCCTGGTAGGTGATCCGGTCTGCGCAAACCGGGTCTGCGCGACCCGGTCTGCACGACGCAGTCGGGCTGAACGGTTGGGACGACTTCTCGCTTAACCGTTCAGCCTTCAATCTTTTTTAATTTAATAACAACCTCTAATCGTTCAGCCTCGCGCAGCGATGCAGACCGGATTTCAGCCCATGATAACAAAAACTAAAAACCTCGCAATGATCTTGTTGCTATCTGTAGCGACACACTGTTTCAATCTGCAAGCGCAGATAATCACGCCACAAAATGCTTTGGAAAGCTATCTGAATAATGGCGACAAGAGCATGAAATGGGAGTTGAAGGATGAATACGTCAAAGACAATCAGACGATTTACAACATCCTGCTTACTTCTCAGAAGTGGCGTGAGTTTACCTGGACGCACCAGTTGACTGTTATAGTTCCAAAGGAAAACAAGCATAATGCCGCATTGCTTTTTATCACCGGAGGTTCTAATCAGGATGAAATGCCAAAATGGAACAGCAAAAAGGACGATAAGCTTATTGCCTCACTCGCAGGTATCGCCGCTGCCAATGAGGCTATTGTTGTTCAGCTCAGGCAAACTCCTAATCAGCCTTTCTTCGGAGATCTTACGGAAGATGCACTTATTTCTTACACGCTTCATCATTGGAAAAAGGACAAGGATTACAGCTGGCCACTATTGTTTCCGATGGTGAAAAGTGCTGTTCGCGCCATGGATGTTGTACAGGCATTCTCGAAAGAGAAGCTTAACCACGAGGTAAAAGAATTTGTTGTTTCAGGTGCATCCAAGAGAGGTTGGACGACCTGGTTGACTGGTGCCAGCGATAAGCGGGTATCCGCAATAGCTCCCATGGTGATTGATATACTGAACATGCCGGTCAGTCTCGATTATCAGATCAAATCCTGGGGCGATTACAGCATTCAGATTGAGGATTATGTGAAGTTGGGTATTCCACAATCTACGGGTTCTGCGGATGGAGAGGCAATAACCGCCATGATTGATCCTTATTCATACAGATCAAAACTGACGATGCCGAAACTGATTTTCATGGGAACGAACGATGAATATTGGGTAGTGGACAATGTCAAAAATTATCTGAAAAATATTCCGGGAGAAAACAGTTTACATTATGTACCTAATGCGGGGCATGACCTTGGCGGCGGACAACAGGCCATGGAGGCTTTGAGTGCTTTTTACGGATCAACCATTAATAAAACACCATTTACTGTTTGCGATTGGAAGCAATCTGTAGAGAAAAAAAATATACGGCTGGATATTAAAGCGACGTCAGATGCACTGGTGGATGTGATTTTATGGTCGGCTACTTCTCCTGACCAGGATCTGAGAAATGACCAGTGGACAAGCCGTAGTCTGGGTATCAAAAATAAATCGAACATTAAGGTGGTTGAGCCTTTTCCGAAGTCAGGTTTTAAGGCGATGTATGTCGATTTAAAATATAAAAATAAGGCTGGGGCGACTTATACAGAGAGTACCAGGGTTTTTCTGGCTAATGAAAATGAGGTTTTGTGATTTTGCTTTCAGTAGTCCCTTTATTCCATAAAGAAGTATTCAAAGCATGAAACATATAACCCTGCTTTTTAAATACAGCCTCGTTTTTTTAGTTTGCCTTTCCTGCAACAAGAAGACCTCACCAGTAGAAGGAACCGTAAAGGATGTGATTGATAATGCTGTTACGCGGCTTTACAAGCAATTGTCAGCAGCTGAACTTGATACGATTTCGGATGCATATATTCGCGGATTTCTGAGTCCGGAGGAGAAGCAGGTCCTTGCTACTAAATTCTGGACATTTGATGTGAATGTGCCGGTGACTGTTTCGCTGATGCGCGATACCGCTCAGAAAATAGTGCCTTTCTGGATAGAAGAGAGCGGATTCAAAAAGACAGATATGTTTGTCAAAAATGAAGAATATACCTACGAGGTATGGCAACGCAGTTTTGATAAAGGAATAGTTGGCTTGGGTATTAATGGTTTTGATAAACATCGTCCTGTTTATTTTATCAGTGTAGCGCCACAAAAGAAGGAGGATAGTCTTCAGGTTTCAAATGTATATCCGGCAGAATATAACCTGTCTGTTATGCAGAAAGGGGCTTTCACCTATCATGATTGGGATGGATTGGTATTAACCGTTGTGCCTGCTGAACTTACAGGACAAGTTTTGTTCACAACCGTTCGTGGACGCGCACGTGAAGCACATCTCACAGGTGCTTTCAGAAAAACGAATACACCATCGTCCGACAAGCCCGATCAGTTATTGCTAACCTGGAGTGCCGATCCAAAAACTACTGTGAATGTACAGTGGAGAACAGGTATGGATGTGAAAGAAGGCATCGCTAAATATTGGAAAGTAGGTGGAAGTGATACACTCACCACTGTTGCTGATGTATTTGAAATGGAAGACAGACTGCTTCAGAATGACCGGTATGTCAAAAGGTTCACGGCCAGATTAACAGGACTGACACCGGGTGCCGAATACGGGTATAACGTTGGGGCAAAGGGCGGAAGCTGGTCAGAAGTTGAGCGTTTTCGTACAGAGTCCGACAAACAAAAGGATTTCTCATTCATCTGGTTTGGTGATACGCATTATTCCAAAATATGGGGTGATATGGCTCAAAAGGCATTTAACAGACATCCCGACGCAGCCTTTTATTCAATAGCAGGAGATTTGGTTTCAACTGGTTTGCATCGCAATGAATGGGACGAACTCTGGAATCATTCCGGTGGTGTGTTCAGTAAACGTCCTTTGATGCCTGTGCCGGGTAATCACGACAGTCAGGATGGATTAGGTGCCTGGATGTATCAGGAAATGTTCAGTCTCCCTGAAAATGGTCCCGACAAGTTGCCGAAAGAAATGACTTATAGTTTTGTATACGGAGATGCACAGTTTTTGATGATCGACGGTACATTACCAGTAAAAGCGCAAACAGCCTGGATTGAAAATCAGCTGAAGAACAGCAAGTCGAAATGGAAGTTCGCGATGTTCCATTTTCCACCTTACAATTTCGTGGAGCCTTACGAGGAGATTATGAGTGAATGGTGCTCACTGTTCGATAAATACCACGTTGATATGGTAATGAGCGGGCACATGCATTATTACCTTCGAACCAAACCTATGTTTGCAGGTAAGGCTGTTGACAAAGCGTCGAAAGGTACCATTTATACCATGTCCATCAGTATTCCGGGCAAGCAGGACGAATGGCCGGATGAAGATTATGCCATAGTTCGTTATCCGGACGGACCGCTCTACCAGCACATTGTAATCAGAGATAATAAACTTTTCTATCGGTCACTCGACCCGGATGGTAAAGTTAAAGATGAACTGATCATCGAAAAGTAAAGGCGGCGAATTTTGTAATTCAATTGAAGGGTAAGCAGTCATGTAGGATTGCTTACCCTTCTTCTTTTTTTGGGATTTTAAAAGTGTATCGCAATAAAATGTAAACATCACAATAACAGTTACTTATTGTATTTTTTTAATCAGTAAACATACAGTTACTATTATACATAAATGTCAATTTTAGTAGAATATTATTCTTGATAAATTGATTAATGTAGAATAAATTATATTTACTAAAGTTAAAGTCAATATAAAATTTTGAGTTGATAATTCTGATTTATAATTGGCTAATTTTTGAAGGCTTCAGGCAGATTAAGGTTCCTATTATTGCATAACGGTTATTTAAAGCCAGGAACCTAACTATCAATTTCATGCGAAAAAATCTACTGCTAAGCCTCCTCATGGTGTGCTCTTGCTGGCTGACGGTGTTTGCCCAGCAAAAGAAGGTGACAGGGAAAGTCACCTCCGCAGACGACGGGAGCGATCTGCCCGGAGTGTCTATTATCGTGAAGGGTACCAGTGTGGGAACCAACACGGGTGCCGACGGAAGCTATTCTGTTGATGTACCTTCAGGATCAACTACTTTAATTTTCAGTTTCGTGGGAAGTGCAACCCAGGAGGTGAACATCGGATCGCGGTCAGTGATTGATGTGAAGCTGGTAAACGACACCAAAAGTTTGCAGGAGGTGGTAGTAACGGCACAGGGTATCGCGAGAGAAAAGCGTGCGCTGGGTTATGCCATTGCCAATGTAGACAAGAAATTGATTGAAGACAGACCTCAGTCTGATATCGGTCGTACGCTACAGGGCAAAATCCCGGGTGTAAATATTACTTCTACTTCAGGGGTATCGGGAACCGGAACCAATATTGTAATTCGTGGATATTCTTCTATTACGGGTTCTAATCAGCCACTGTTTGTGGTTGACGGTGTTCCTTTTAACTCTAATACCAACTCTCGTGGCGGATTTACGGGTGGCGGTCAATCGGCATCCAGCCGTTTTCTTGATCTTGATCCAAACAGTATTGAAAACATCAGCGTACTGAAAGGTTTGGCTGCTACTGTGCTTTATGGTGACCAGGGAAGAAACGGTGTGATATTGGTGACCACTAAAAATGGTTCGCAAAAGAACCGGCCTACAGAGGTTTCTATTGCACAGTCTGTTTTTACAAATCAGGCGCACCTACCCAGCTATACGGATGTATATGCAGGTGGATTCAACCAGGCAGTGGGTTATTTCTTTAGCAACTGGGGACCGCGTTTTGATGAGGTTCCTGCCGGTTCACAATTACACCCGTTTACCTACCTGACGAATACGTCTTTGAAAAATGCTTTTCCTGAATTGGTGGGAACTGTATATGATTTTCGTCCTTACTCAGACAACGTTGAGAAATTTTTCCGTAAAGGTTTAATTTCTAATTCATCCCTGAATATATCAGGTGGTGGTGAAAAGGTGAGTTACAATGCTTCTGTGGGCTACAATAATGAGCAGGGATATATACCAGGTAACAACCTGAAAAAGCTGAATATCGGTATGGGTATCAATGCTCAGCTCACCAAAAAAATCAGTTTGATTACCTCTTTCAGCTTTGCCAATACGGATCAGGTTTCACCTCCTCTGAACGCCGGGCAGGGAAACAATACTTTGGGGGGCTTTCCTTCTATTATGGCCAACGTGATGTATACTCCTTTGAGTGTGGATCTGTGGGGAATGCCGTTTGAAAGTCCGATAGATAACAGAAGTGTTTACTTCCGTAGTGGCAATGACATTCCTAACCCACGCTGGATGCTGAAATACTACAGCAATACTGGTAAAGTGAATCGTTTGTTCAATTCAACTTCGCTTCGTGCCGAGCTGACCAAAGATCTGACTTTGTTGTACCGTGTCGGATTGGACACTTATTCTGAAAATCAGGAATACAAGTACAACAAAGGCGGTGTGGATTTTGTGAATGGCTGGTATAGCACCAATGATATCAGCAATACCATCTGGGACAATAGTGTGATCCTGTCATACAATAAGAATGTAAGTGAAAAACTCAGTTTCTCAGGAAAAATAGGAGGTAACCTTCGTAACGACAGATTCCGCAATGTAGCTACGACCAGTGAAAACCAGCTGGCTTTTGGTCTGATGCGTCATTCTAACTTCATTACAAGTACTGCGTCTAATAATGAAATAGAAGAAACCAGAATGGGAGTCTACGGAGAAATTACTGCAGATGTGAGTAACTATTTGTTCCTTAACGTAGCGGGTCGTCATGATTGGACGTCTACTGTAGAGAAAGAAAACCGTACCATTTTCTATCCATCTGGTAGTGTTTCTTTTGTACCGACTTCTGCAATTCCTGCATTGGAATCCAGTGTGCTGAATTTCCTTAAACTCAGAGCCGGTGTAGGTACTTCTGCTGGTTTTCCAAGTCCATACCGTACCAGAAATATCCTGAATCAGGTAGCAAGAGGATTCGTAGACAGATCGGGAACGGTATCATCCACACACTCTGTGAGCGATATTTTGGGTAACCCAAATCTGAAACCTGAACTGCTTACGGAATATGAGTTTGGTGTGGAAGCGAAGTTGTTCAACAATAAAATCGGGGCAGATTTTACAATCTATCGCCGCGATACACGTAACCTGATTACCAACACGCCATTGGATCCTTCTACGGGATACACATCCACAACCATTAACGTTGGGAAGCTGCGTAACGATGGTATAGAACTAGGTCTTACTGCTACTCCGATCTCCGGCGAACGTTTCAGCTGGGATATGAACCTGAACTACACCCGCAATAAACCTTTGGTGAAAGAATTAGGTCAGGGTTTGGATGAGGTACAGGTAACTGGTTTTGGTGGAGGTTTGGGTAATTATGCCATTCCGGGTGAACCCTTCAATATTATCAAAGGAACTGCTATTCGCCGTGACGAGAATGGTAATCCGATCATAGCAAGTAATGGATATTTGCTACAGGAAGCTTCTCCGCGTATTTTGGGAGATCCTAATCCTGCCTTTACTTCTGCATTGATCAATACTTTCAACTATAGAGGATTCAGCTTGTCAGTGATGATGGAGTACCGCCACGGAGGTGCCATGTATTCCACAACGGCGGGTTCGCTATTGGGTCGTGGTCTTACGAAGGATCTGGATATTGACCGTTCTCAGGGTTACATCTTCCCTGGTGTAACGCAGGAGGGAAATCCTAATACTACGCAGATCACTTCTTCAAACGTGTACTTCGATAACTATTATTTCTTCGGAGATGAAGGGCGTATGTACGATGGTTCGACGATCCGTTTGCGCGAAGCTTCACTTTCGTATTCTATTCCAAAATCCTTGTTGGCTAAAACTCCTTTCAAATCAGTATCGCTTTCTTTCTCAGGAAACAACCTGTGGTACAAAGCGCTATACTTTGAAAAACACCTGAACTTCGATACGGATAACCTGGGTCTTGGAGTAGGTAATGGTCTTGGCTTCGAGTTCCTGACTGGTCCGAGTTCAAGAAGACTGGGTGGAACGCTGAGAGTATCATTTTAACAGCAACTTACTGAATCATTATGATAAGGAAATTTAAATTCATGTGTCTCGCAATGTTTGCATTGTGCGTCACGTCCTGTAAGCTCGACTTGCTGGATAATCCCAATGAGGTAACCACAAGCAATACGGATGTCAACTTTTTGCTGAACCGTATTCAATTGAACTACGCAACGTTCTTCAACAGTACTTCGGATATCGGAATGCGCCTTACGAGGATGCTCAATCAGGGATCTGCTTTGTACGAAAATGCCTACGCACCGGGTGGAGGTGATGGCTTATGGACTAATTCGTATGCTAACATTTTGATCGACATACAGACTTTGCTCCCGCTGGCTGAATCCTCGAACCTGAATATGCACGCAGGAATTGCACGTGTGATCCGCGGATATACACTGGCAACACTTGTAGATTACTACGGAGATGTTCCGTTGTCGGAAGCGCTCAATTCTTCAAACTTTAATCCTGGTCTGGATGGTGCCGTTACGGTATACTCTGCGGCGATGAAAGATATTGATGATGCAATTGTGAACTTTGGCACTACTTCTGCTGCAACACCTAACGATTTTTTCTATGGTGGAAATGCTGACAGCTGGACACGGGCAGCTAAAACAATCAAGTTGAAACTGCTCTTTACAAAGCGACTTACAGATAATACGGTTGCAGCTTCTATCAATACTTTGATTGCAGAAGACAAACTGATCAAAGACGGAACACAGAATTTTACATTCAAATTCGGTACTTCCCTATCCAATCCCGATAGCCGTCACCCACGTTATGGAAGCCAATACTCACCAACAGGTGGCGGAGATTATCAGGCGAATTTTTACATGTGGCACCTGTATGCCGGCAAAGGTTTCCCTGACCCACGCATTCGTTTCTACATGTACCGCCAGGTGCTCACCAACACAACGACTACCAATGAGTTGAGCTGTATCAACAACCAGAAGCCGGCGCATTACGCTAATGATATGGTATTCTGTGTGCCTACATCGGTGGGTTACTGGGGACGCGATCATTTGAGTAACGAAGGTATACCACCAGATGGATTGAAGCGTACGGCATGGGGATTGTATCCTGCGGGAGGTTTGTATGACAATGATGCCGGTCGTCCGGTAGGACAGGGTGTAGGTGCAGGTGGTGGCGGTATTCACCCGATCATGATGTCATCTTTTGTAGACTTTATGCTTGCTGAGTCGGCTTTGGCGATCAGCACGACGGGTAATCCGAAGACTTTGCTCGAATCTGCGATACGCAAATCCATGTCCGATGTAAGAAGTTTTGCTACTTCTACGATTGAGAATGCATCAATCACCGCTTTTGAAACAAGCAAATCAATCGTGTGGGCACAGGAAGTAAATCAGTATGTAACAAGGGTTTTGTCGCTCTACGATGCTGCGGCTACCAATGATGCAAAACTGGATGTGATTGCGCGTGAATACTGGCTGGCACTTTATGGAAACGGTATAGAAGCTTACAACATGTATCGCCGTACCGGAAAACCATCCAAAATGCAGCCTGCTCTGGAGGCAAGCCCTGGTGCGTTTGTACGCTCTCTGTACTATCCTGCAGCTGTTGTAAACAGAAACAATGCGATTACGCAAAAGAGCAGTATTGCTCAGCCGGTATTCTGGGATAGCAATCCTGCAACACTGACTTTTTAACCTTGATCTATATGAAAAAGATACTTATAGCATTCATGTTGTTGGGGATAATGTCCTGCAAAACTGAATTGATTGATAAAATAGACGTTTTCTCTTTGGAAACAGGTGCATATATGCGCACAGTGGCTCCGTGGCCCCTGAATGTGGCAAATGGCGTTGTGTATTCGAAGGCTGCGCTGGCAGCAGGAAGTGTAAAAATGACTCTGGAAGCTGTGGATCCACAGAAGGGATCGCTTTTTAGCGCCTACGACCTGACTGTAAGATTTGTAGACAACACGACCGCCAACGGTAATTCATCAAAACCGTACGCTGCACTGGACTCTTACCCTGCATCCAGTTTCACAAAGGATGTTGTTACGGGATATCCACGCAGGGAAATGACATTGACAGCAAGTGAATTGATGTCTAAACTGGGGCTAACCGCAGCGGATGTTGCTGCTGGTGATGTTTTTGAGGTGCATGCAGTAATGAAGCTTGCTGATGGCCGTAGTTTTACCGACACGAACTCGGGTTCGGAGATAAAAGGAGGAGCATATTACAAGTCGCCATTTTTCTACCGGATTACCGTGAATCCCTGATTTTATAATACCTCATACTTGTATTTTGTTAAATCGTCCCGGTTGTTTACCGGGGCGATTTTTTTTAGAATCTTGTCTGACTATATGCGAGGTCTTCGTGCGAACTGATAGCAACGGCCGTAAATAGTGCAATTACAATCAGGATAAAGATGAAATTGGTAATCCACCTTTTGATATCAATTCGTTTAGGAGAAAAATCAGGATGAAGCTTGCTGATAAGAACAGAGAGAGCCACAATATTGACCAGATACAAATACTGCTCGATTCTGTAGAAACTCAGATACGCACCGGTGATGAGTATACTGAAAACAGCATAAAGTGTGAGATGGCTGACAAGAAACCTGAAAATGTCATGATAGGAGATAGAAATTAAATCTGATTTTTGTTTTTTGAAAAAATAATAAAACCAGTAGCCGGCAGCTGCAATAAGTAAGAGGAATGAACCCCATTGCGAGAAGGATGTGAGCGTGTGAATATCGAACAATCCTTCAATCGACGTCAGTATATTACCAATACGCTTTGTTGAAAAACTCTGTTCCCAAACCCATAATGGAACTACTAAGAGAAGTATCCCAAGTGGAACGATCAGTTTGTGTTTGTGTACGTCCTGCCTGCCTTCGGGCCATTGCGCAGTGAATGTGCCGTAAGCCATCCCCGCTCCTCCGAAGAAACCGATGGAATATTCCATCACATTCCAGAAATTGAAATGAATCCCTGATACCGATCCCATTACCTGTAGGAAGTTTCCAAACGAAAAACCGAAACCGGCTCCTAATCCCGAAAAAATGGTCACCCGAATGGCGCCAAATTGCTGATGACGAAACATATACCAGAACATAGCAGCCACCATACCCACACATGCTGCCCATGCCTCGGATCGTGGGGGCGTCATGAGCCAGCCTAATTCTTCGGTAAACAGATAGTAAAATACGACCGAACCAGCCGTTATTTCTGTCAGTAATCTGTGCCATTTTACAGGTTTGGATGGCTGATCGGCCAAAGTAAGTCCGAATAAGCCACCTCCAAGTAAGCCGAACAGACTTCCGATTACGAACAACATCAGAAATCCGTAATATGCATTGGTAAAATCAGTCGATCTCCCATAGCCCACTACAATGCCATAACTGATGATTCCACCAATTCCCCAGCCAGCGGCAGAGGCCAGTGCAAGGGGAAAAACTTTTGCATACCAATCAGCCCTTCGGGCAAGCAATACTATCACAATGGCGATGATGCTACCTGCCCATGCAGCACCATACGTATGACCGAAATGACCACGTATCGCCCAAGCCGTACCGAGAGATATACCAGCGATAGCCAGGGAGTAGAGCAATTGTTTGTTTCTCATGCTAAGCTATTTTGAGTATTACTAGCGCTGATACCAATTGGACTATGTCCGAGGTGATTACATAGTCTTAAATCGTTTTTATTCAGTAGTATATCAAGGTTAATATTGATTTTGATAGCGATATGAAACAGCAACTGGCGATTAACGGAGGACATAAAACTGTACAAAAGCAGTTTCCCTGGCCGATCTATGACGAGCATGAAGTAGCAGCTGTGGCCGGGATTGTCAGGAGTGGGAAATGGGGTAATCCTGATTGTGGGGATGCTGTAGAGAAGTTCGAAAAAGAATTTGCAGTTTACTGTGGTTCAAAATATGCAATTACGTGTGTGAATGGCTCCGTATCGCTGCGCCTGGCTCTGATCGCATGTGGTGTGAAACCTGGTGACGAAGTGATTGTTCCTCCGTACACATTTATTACGACGGCTTCATCGGTTATTGAGTGTAACTGTGTTCCCGTATTCGTGGATATTGATCCGGAAACTTACAATATTCATCCCAAAGCCATTGAATCGGCCATCACGGAACGAACCAAAGCGATTATTGTTGTTCATTTTGGAGGTTTGGCCTGTGATATGGATGCTATTATGGATATTGCCCGGAGGTACAACCTGCGGGTTATCGAAGATGCAGCCCATGCGCATAGTGCAGAGTACAAGGGGCAAAAATTGGGATCAATCGGAGATGTAGGAAGTTTCAGTTTTCAGTCTTCCAAAAACCTGACAGCGGGTGAAGGAGGTATCGTGATTACAAACAATGATGAGTTGTACGCCATGATGCGATCGCTCAGGAACGTAGGCAGGGTAGAGGGCGGTCAGTGGTACGACCATTACAATCCGGGTTGTAACTACAGGATTACCCAAATGCAGGCTGTATTGCTTTCTTGCCAGCTGAAACGTCTGGCAGAGCAGACAAGCCGCAGGAATGAAAACGGATTGTTTTTAGATCAACTGCTCAGCGATATAAAAGGGATAACTCCTTTGAGACGCGATGCAACCATTACCAAACACAGCTATCACATTTACATTTTTAAATACGATGCTTCCGAATTCGGAGGTTTAAGTAAAGAAAAATTTGCTGACATGCTGGCGGCTGAAGGTGTACCCTGCTTCAAAGGATATCCGCATCCGCTTTATAAGCAGCCTCTTTTTCAGAATAAAAACTTTATGTGTTATGCTATTCCTGATGATGTTGATTACATGACCATCCATTGTCCGGTCGCGGAACTGGCATGTGCTACAGAAGCCGTCTGGATTTTGCAGCATGCAATGCTCGGCGAACGTGAAGATATGATTGCTTTTGCTGAAGCTGTCAGGAAGATTCAGAGTGCGATGAAAGCAGATTTATAAATCGATTTTACACTCCAAACTGATTCAAATGATGATCCAGATGTTTGTAGAACATATTGTTCCATTCGGTAACATTCAGCGGGCCGAAGGAATGGGATTCTTTGCCATCGAAATGGGCTTCTCCAAGTTCCTGCGTTTTGGAAATGTAGGTAATTAGTCTGTTTTTTTCTTTTTCAAAATCCCGGGAATCAGAGATCAGGAATGCAGGGGCGGTGCGGGAATTACGCGGATATGGCGCTTCATTAACAACCATCTTTTTTACAAATGACTTCAACATCAGCCGCATCAGAAAATTGGGTTTCGGATGTTTAGTTTCATAAACCATCTCATAGGTCACACAGCAATGAGCCAGCATTTGCGCTACTTCCATTTTGCCCCACAAAGGCTGCGTTTGAGCAGTAAGTTTGTTGATCCGGTTGATTACTCCGTCAGAAACAGGTTTGGTGAAGATGTTGGCCAGTGCCATAATTGAGTTTGATTTTATGTTGATAAAAGCGGGAATGATCAGGTGCTAAATGTAGTGAAATATTTATTTCCTCAGGATTATATATTGTTCCAACACGTTCATTTAGAATTGATTTTGAATTTTTTATCTGAATACAAATTGCTAAGCTAAGCAAGCTCTCTCGGGCTTCAACATGAATAACCCCCGGGCCGATGCCCGGGGAAGAGGAAACAATCTTTATTATGGCAACCCCGGTAGGGGTTGAACAGACAGAAGAAAGAAAAGTGGTCTAAAAATAAACTTTCAATAATTATTGAAAGTTTAAAAACTTAATTACATTTGTTCATGGAATTGACTGAAGCAAAGCAAAAATTCATAGAAGCCTGGGGCAAATTGGGTTCGGAGTGGGGGATCAACCGCACAATGGCTCAGATCCATGCTTTGCTTTTAATTTCACCGGATGCACTCACGACGGAAGAAATTATGGAAACGCTGAGTATTTCAAGAGGAAACGCTAACATGACGCTGCGCGACCTGATTGGCTGGGGGTTGATCGAAAAACAACATAAAGCAGGGGAGCGGAAAGAATATTTTTATGCTGATAAAGACACCTGGAATATTGCCAGGCAGGTTGCAAAGGAAAGACGTAAGCGTGAACTGGATCCTGTTTTGAAGGTTCTGGATGAGATAAGCAAGGTAGAAGGAGATCCTAAAGATCCTGAGTTTGCCACGTTCACGAAATCTGTAGGAGATATCAATAAGCTTGCCAGGAATGTAGATAAAACGTTGGACACCATGCTGAAGGCTGAAGAAAGCTGGTTTTGGGGCTCTATTTTCAAAATGTTTAAGTAGTAACTATTTTTTTGATTAAAAGTTTCATTATTTTCTGAAAGTTCAATAACTCATAAAATGGAAATTTTAAAAGATCATCAGATACTTTTTGATGCAGAATGTCCTATGTGCAAGCTGTATACAAAAGCGATTGTGAATGCAGGAATTTTGGACGATGAAGGACGGGTTGCCTATCAGGAAGTGACGGAAGAATCCTGTCCTATGGTAGACAGACAGCGCGCAGTGAATGAAATTGCACTGATTAACCACCGCACAGGTGAAGTCACATATGGAGTTCAGAGCTTGTTTAAGGTGATGGCAGCAGTGATGCCAGGTATGCGGGCTTTATTTTCGTTTAAACCGTTTGTTTGGCTGATGACGAAAGCATATGCATTTATTTCTTACAATCGAAGAGTAATTATCCCAGCTCCCGTCAATTCTGACCGTTTTCAGCTGCAGCCAACCTTTCGTTTAGGGTGTCGTATACTGTATATCGTTATAATGCTGCTGATCGTTGGTTCTATTCTGTCTGCTTATGCTCCGTTGTTAAATCCGATCATTACACAGGGAGAAAATTACCGGGAGTATATCATTTGTGGTGGACAAATACTTTTTCAGGCTATTGTAATCATCCTGGTTAAGAAAGATGAAATCTGGAGTTACCTGGGAAATATGATGACCGTTTCATTTGCCGGGGCATTGCTGCTCTTACCGTTGATCTGGATTTCAAAATTAGTGGTGGTAAGTCCGGTGATAGGTGTAGGTTGGTTTCTTGTAGTGGCCGGACTGATGTTGTTGGAACATATCCGGAGGTGTAAGCTTTTGGGCTTGGGCTGGGTTATGACTCTTACGTGGGTTTTATACAATGTGCTATCAGCAATCATCATTTCCTATGCATAATTTATTTACCTACCTGCCCGCCAGTTTGTTTCTGGCTGGCCTGGCTCAACTCGTGCTTGTAGCAGGCAGCGTCGCTATCCCTAAAGTACTTGGCTGGAATAAGGAACTGGCCAGGGTACAGCCTCTGATCAGACAAATGTTCTGGACTTATGCAGCCTATATTCTGGTGATAAACTTTTACTTCGGGTCATTGTCCGTAGTGGCGGTAGACGAGTTGATGAATAAATCTTTTCTGGCACAGGTCATCACTGGTTTTATAGCTGTCTACTGGATTTCAAGGGTGCTGGTGCAATTCTTCTATTTTGATCGTTCGAGCTTCCCTGCAGGCGTTTTAAATCAACTGGCTGAAGTGGTGCTGACTTGTCTGTTTATAGCGTTGGCAGTCATTTATAGTCTGGTGTTTTACTTTAATCTGAATGTTTTATGATGGTTCAGAACCTGCTTTATCTGACTGCTATTAACATCGCGATCATTTGCTTGGGATACTGGTTTGCCCATAAAAAACTGATTTCGGTAAGTTGGTTTTTGTGTCTTTTTTGCGGCTTTTTGATCCATTTCGTTTTTCTGTCAGCATCTGCAACTATTCGGATGTTTGCGCTGATCACTACCGTTTTTATGGGAATGAAAGTTATTACTGCCGCGGTAGAGATCCGAAATAAGCCCTTTACTTTGACGTTCCCTCAATGGCTGGCTTTCTGCCTCACATGGGCAGGAATGAGGGCTGAAATTTTTAAAACTGCTGGTTTGGAATCGCTGCCGGGGGCAAAGAGGATGATCGTACACGGAATCCTTAAAGTGATGGCCGGAGTTTCATTGGTTGTGGTTGCGCATTACCTGGCGTCTGTCGAAATGAATGCCTCTCTTCAATATTTCCTGATTACATCTGCACTAATGATTGCATTCAGCCTGAAGCTCCATTTCGGGATATTGGCCATCAGTGCGGGTGTATGGCGTTACTTTGGAGTGGATACCTATCTGCTTTTTAATGAACCGTTGAAATCCGGAACACTGAATGAATTCTGGAGCCGGCGCTGGAACATAGCGTTCAGTGAGATGACATCCATTGCAGTGTTTCGCCTGTTGAAGCAAAAAATTGGAGCCATACCTGCATTACTTTTGGCTTTTATGTTTTCCGGAGTATTGCATGAAATGGCCATCAGCGTTTCTGTAAATAAGGGATACGGATTACCGATGGCCTACTTTGTGATTCAGGGATTGGCGGTTGCGATGGAAAAATTTCTGATAACGAAGAATATTATCCGCGCAGGGAATACTGTCATTGATAAGATATGGCTATTCAGCTGGCTGGTGATACCTCTGCCATTGCTGTTCCATAAACCATTTATTACAGGAATTATCTGGCCATTGGCCGGACTACATGTACCCTGATCAACTCCTGGTTACAAAGTTTCGCTAGCCTGTTGGAGTCTTGAAGCGAGTATAGCGTAATCTACTTCGGTCCCTTGTGTAATTGTGGCTGTTTTTCTGTCAGGACTGCTTGTGGACTTGAAAAAGCCCTTGATATCTTCCAGTTCTGTGGCATTGAAGATTATAAAAGAGACTTTGTCTTTTGCCACAGAAATAACCGCAGCATAATGACCATTTTTGAGATAATGTGGTTTGCCATATTGCATCCGTTCCTGTGCATCCGGGATGGTTTCAAAAACCACTTTACGAAGTGATTCGCAAATTTCGACTTGCCATGTGGGCAATTTCTGAATGTACTGTGATACTTCCTCGTTCATGTTATGGGTTAGTTTTGTGATATGCAAATATGAAGGTAATACAGCAGATCTACAGGTGCTATTGACGACAAAATAAGGTGGTATATGAGACAACAGAATTTCTGGTATCGCTTCTACCTTCTTTTAACCAGCTGGGTTTTGATAATACCACTGGAATAAATATACAGCGTTGTAATTTTTACATTTTTGCCGGTAATGGGCATGATACCAACGTGCGCATCTTCAAAAACAGGCTCGTGTGTAAAATGAACATAAAGAGAATCAGAGGTGGAGTCGCCTAAATGCCAGTCGGTGAAGCCATGTCCGTATAATGCATTTACAGTATGTCTGTCTGCAGATATAAGATCAAGCTCTGATTTCGGCCAGAAACCCTTTTCGTAACGATAATCCATAACCATCTGTCCGAATTCGTGAGGAGGCCGAACTTTATTTTTAAGCTTTCTGACATTCAGTGGTAAATTGATTCCATGTTTGTTGATGCAGGAGAATTGACCTAAAAGAATAAGTGTTAGCAAAAGAAAATAAAGAATATTGTTCAAAAATTTCATTTACAGGTCTCTTTTAATGCATCCGTATAAGCAGCTCTAATCGGTTTCCCTCCGAGCTGCTTACATAGATTATAATATTTTAATGCGTTCTCACAGTCTTTCTGAGTGAAGTAGGCCACAGAAAGCTTGTAAGTTGTGTTCTGGTCAGTACTGTCTATTGAATAGGATTCAGAAAATAGCGCAATAGCCATATTGGCAGCGTTCACATCTGAATTTTCATAATAGTCGCCCATGAAAATTGTCGCTTTGTCCGTCAACAGCCGTGGATTTCTTGGATTTAAAGTAAGACCTTCATTATATTGTTCTAACGCTTTTTGTTTGTCACTGAAATGAAAGTAAACAGAGCCCCATCCCCAAAAGACATCTTCATTGTCAGGGTCTAGTAGCCATGCCTGGTTAAACCTATACATAGCAGTTTTAACATCTCCTGCATACAAATAGTTAAAACCGGTGTTGATTAAAAATTAAGATGCCTTGCGCCTGCTGCCTTCCTGAGCAATATAACTATCAATCAATTCCTGATCTGCTTGTTTTTGCTTGTCGGATTTGGGTTGATTACCATATTTAGGTAATAACCTGATATTTCTTTTGGCTTCACGATTCCATTCTTTATAACTCATTTCCTGAGCAGAAGAAGAGAAAATAACCAGTGTAGCAAGAAATCCAAGAATGTACTTCATTTTTATAATCATCGTTACAAAGATGCAAATTTTGCATAAAGAATGAGGATGAATTACTTCACCTCAATCCTCACTCCCTCGCTGTGCGCTGTGAATTCAGGTGCGTACATACACTGGATGGTTGTGATACCGTTGCTGAAATTTCCTTCATGAGTTATAAATAGTGGATATTCGAATACATAAGTTCCCTTCTGTAATGAGTTGAAAAAGAAATTTGTGGCTGCATCTTTGGTGCTTTCATAATAGCCAAGTCCGCCCTGCCATTTATATCCACTAAGTACATTTACAGGCTCTAATGATGATGCCCGCATGTCTTTCATATGAACATATTCCATTTCTCTGTCCACCCGAAGTACAATCCTCACCTTGATTTTGTCTCCTACGCGTAAGACGGTGTTATTTTCAATCGGGGTCAATACCGGGCCTGTATCTGAATTTTTCTCAATAAATAACTTTTTCTCAATTTTAAGCGGTGTTTCAGCAAAGGTGATTTTATCCAGATCTTCAAAATACTGCCAATAAACCGCGCCCCAGCTGGTGGTTACTTTCCCATTGTCAGCCTTTGAAAGGTTTACTTTAATATTCCCCATGTCAGGCTTTACATCTTCCTGCTGTATTGTTTTTTTGAAATAGCCGGTTCCCGCCTGCTGTTTTTCGTCAGACGATTTGATAGTTGTTTCTCCAAGCTGTATGGTAACTTCCGGGCTAACGGAAAGCCACACCGTACCTTGTAACAACAAGGCATAACAAGCTTCGGCAGTTGCTTTTGTACTCTCCCAACGATTGGTCTGCTTGTTTTTCAAAAGCCACGTTCTTAAATCATCCACCGTTTTTGTATCATTACCTGCTTCCTGAAAGGCTTCGATCAACAGCGCCTGACGTTCAACCGGATTTTCATGCCACCACCAGCTTTGCGTACTTTTCCAGTACATACCCAACTCCTCATTACGAACTGCTGTTTCACCAAGTGATTTTAAAATTGCCTTTGGCGTAGCATTGTCCTTCGCGCGGTGTGAGGCAAGCGCAATCATTCCCTGCATGTATTTATTCTGCTTGGTCCAGGTTGTTCGTGAACGTTCGGTAAAAAAATCGACCGCTTTCCGCGATGTTTCAGCAATTTTGTAATCTGGGAAGAAGCTACGCATGTACAGATATTGAACTGCAACGGCGCCCGGCATATAATCCTTTGTATTCGCTTTAGTCCGAATCAGCTCATCATAATCATTCTTGATTTTTAGATCCAGATAGGGTATAGCTTTGTCCAATAGCTGTTTCAAAACAGCTGACTGATCCTTGTTTATGGCCTTCAGTTTATGTAAATGACCTATTCCTGACACGATATACTGTGTCATATAACGATCATCCGGTCCGCCTTTGAACCACACAAAACCACCATTTGCACTTTGCATTTGCTTTACTTTTTCAAGATTCAGGCTCATTTCTTTCCCCATTCTGATCAGGTCAAAAAGTAAGGCAATATTTCGTTTTTGTTCCGATTCTGATTTCCCTTCCAAAACCCAGGGCGTTTCCTCCAGTAATACGGATTTCAACTCCTCATTCTTCTGCAGATTGCTCAATAGTGCCGTGGTGTCAGCAGTTCGCCAGTTTTCAAACACTTTCGCAATCTTTGGTGAGCTATTGGCAATATGAGCTGCAAGCGCGTTGGCATAATAGCGGTTCCAGGTTTGTTCCGAACAGTCATATGGATATTCCATCAGATAAGGCAATGCCTGTACCGCATACCATACGGGATTGCTGGTATATTCTATGGTCAGAGCATGTTGGGTCAAAGTAGCCGATTTGCCGGAATTGATAAGCTTTTCAAATTTGAATGATTTACTTTCTGTACCGCGCACAGTAAGTGGCAAACTTTCTGTAACCAGCATTCTGTTGGGCAAAACAGGTAGTACATTTTCTTCGCCATCCGATACAGAACCTGCTTTTGCAGTAATTCGCCAGGTTACTGTTTGAGTGAAATTCTTTGGAACTGAGACAGGAAATTGTACCGCGGTACTCTGCTTAGGCTGCGCCGTAAATGGTAAACTTTTTACCGTGTTGCCAAATAAATCGTCAATCGGTGAATCGGTTTCCGTGTCAAACAACTGGAAGGTAACTGTTCCGGTCAAAGCTTTGTCCGTCAGGTTGGCAATTTTAGAGCTGAATTCTATTTGATCCCCTTCGCGTAAAAACCTCGGTGCATTGGGTTGCACCATCAGGTCTTTTTGTGTAACAATCTCTTTACTGCTATACCCGAATGCGAGGTCTTTGGTGTGTGTCAGAGCCTGAAACTTCCAGCGCGTTAGTGCTTCCGGAAGAGTGAACGAAAACTCTATTTCTCCCGCTTCGTTGGTATGCAAATCTGGTAACCAAAATGCCGTTTCATTAAAGTTCTTTCGAATCTGTGGTGTTTTGATAGAAACGGATGCATCCGGCTGATCTGTTTCCGGAGCTTCTTCATCCTTTATTGCTATTTCAGCAATCTTGCTCTGTGCTTCTGGTTCAACCCACAATACTGTATTTACAACTGACTCATCTCTTGCGAATCCGGCTGGCGCTGGCGCTGCTTGCAGTACCGAACCTTTTGCCATTCTGTTCACACCACTAAGCCGGATATTGGTACCTGTATTGGCAGGCTCTATAAGCTGGTCATATATTTTGTCATAAGTTTTATATTTTGTGCCCTGCGCGCTAAACACATTTGCATTTCCAAACCCAAAATTTTCATTTGAGCTCCAGAACTGGTGGTTGTTATATATGGACCATACGTTTGGTTTTACCCAATTATGCGCGTAAAACTGATCCAGGGAAGCGTCGTACATACTCGCTAGCATCTCAGCAGCGACCTTATCCTTTTTATATCCGCTTATTTTAACCTTCCATTTCTCATCGCTGCCCGGAAGCGTCTTGTCCCGGAAAGTAGTGTATTCAATTTTAAGATCTTTATTCGTCCACGGGACATTAATTTTATCATTGAATTCGTAAAATCGATTGTGCTTTACAAACATGTATGTTAATCCGTAGCCGCCGCGGTCCTCTTCTGTTGCTGTAAAGTCAAAGCTGCGTTTTTCTTTATTAAGCTTCAAAAATGAATAATCAGTGTTTTGCTCAGTTGAGATTTTGGTTAGGCCGTGTACAATAAAAAGATTGTCTGCCGATGTACCCAGTTTCACAGTAGTTTTTTGTCCGGGTTCAATTGGCTTACTTCCTTCTGTCCACAGGTATTTGGTGTCGGAGAGTTGTTTACTGCCCGGATCGGTGAGTTCGATGTTGGTTAAGAGTTTTACTTCTTCCCCGTCTTTATCCTTAGTCTGTATCTCAATCTGATAGAAACCAGGAGTCAGTTTGTTATTGATGCTGAACTTCTTTCCGGCGGTAATGGAGTCACTTTTTTCGAAAGCAATTTTTTCTTTCAACCATGTAGTTGCATCGGTTTCATTATCATATTCATCAAATGGAAAGTTTTTGATATACTCCGCTTTGGTCATCACAAACTGATCCGGACGACTCCAGTAACGACGGCGGATCAAACGCTGCTCCGCTTTGAGTTTGTTAATTTTGACCGACACATACGCAGGAACGAATTCGCCATTGGTATTTTCAGGTTTGATATCAAGCGTTTTCAGACTGTCGGCCGGAAGTGTCGACGGCAAATTCATTTGCAGTAAAATAGATTTGTAGCTGACAGAAACCGATTTCTCCGCACTTCGGGTTTCCCCGTTGGAGTCTGTTACATCTGCGTAAACAGTGTAATTAAAAATCGGATCCAGTTTTTTATCAATCGTCAAATCAGGAATGGCAGGGAATGTAATACTGAATTTTCCATTAACATCAGTAACCGTTTTTCCGTGGCTGATTTCCATCGGAGTTTGCCGGGGGAAATAGCCCCGCTTCATAAACCAGGGATACATAAAGCGCGGAGTGCGGACTACACGGTAGCTGACAGTTGCTCCACTGATCGTATTTCCTGCATAAGCGTTTGCATTTCCATTGATCCTTACGCTGTCATTGACCTGATAGGTCGTCTTTACAGGTTCATAATCAACATAAAATTTGGGGCGTTTGTATTCTTCTACCCGGAAACGGAACTCCTGATCGTCATCTACAACGATAGTAAATTCACCATTTAGAACGCCCTGCGGTAACTGAAATTTACCAGAAAATGTACCATACTCATTGGTTGTCGCCGATACTTCTGAAACTTCTTCTCTGTTGGCATTCTGAAGAACAACGCTGAATTCTTCATTGGCAATTACCTGATCTTTTCCGGCTGCAATGCCTTTGTAGTGAACGGTTTGCCCGGGACGGTAAATACTTCTGTCTGTAAAAACAAAAAAACGCGCCTCATCAGGTTGTTCGACAGGACCGTAACCATAATATTGATGAATCAGGTTGTCGTCGAAAAGCCTGTCTTTTTTATAACTGATTTCAAGACGGAAATTTTGATTTCCCTTTTTGTTTGGTGCATCTTCTCTTTTGAAAAAACCATTTTTATCCGTCGTAAAGGCATCTCCTTTCTGATAGGTATATCTGTAAGTTTTGTTATTGTAAATCTGATTCCAAACCTGTACCTGAGCTCCCGTCAAAGGCTGCCCGCTGGTACGGTCCAGTACAAAGAAATCATTGCCCCGGCTCATATAGCTGATGTTGGATACATTGAACAGCATGGAACCCATTGCCGATTTGCTGTCGCTGAAGTTTTCTGATGTGGACGCCACCAGAAAGTATTCGCCAACAGGCAAGGCATCTACTTTTACTTCTACCTCATGTTTCTGATGGTCTTTGGTATCCGGTAACGCCTGTTTCCAGCTGCGGACAGAAGGAGCACCAGCCAACGAAGAGCGGAAAGTATTATTCCGATCGTTCTGTAGTTCTGTTTTTAATTTATCGGTGGCTTTAACTAACCTGAAATAAAGCTGATCGACATTGGTGTAATTTACCAGGGCACGAAAGGGAGCGTCCGGTACATTTACATTTTCAACCTGAAACTGAAAGCTCTTCGCACGGATGATGTTCAGCATATTGAATGCTTTGGTGCCTCCTTCCGTATCCGGATTTTGTTTTAAAATTTTTTCAAATATCGCGCTCGCTTTAATTCTTTCAAGGCGATTGGTCGTATCCGTATGTGCATCGTATTTTCTTCCTTTTTCTTCATGCCACAGGCCTGTCAGATACCAGGCTTGTGCCGCAGCTGGCGTTGAGGCATACTGTTCTGCCAGATGATTCACGGATATATAGTACAACTGATCGGTGTCCGGATGAACAGACTTTCTCTTCACAAATTGTAATCTTTCGATATCAGCATCAATCAATGCATCCGGCTCCTTGTCATTGGCATGAAAAGCGAGTAATTTTTGGTAAATGAGCAGGGCTTTGTATTCCAGAGATGCAGTATCCCTCGTTTCAAATTGACGATGGATAAAGTCGGCAGCAGGATCAAATGCTGATGCAGTGTTGATTTCATAAGAATAGGCCGGCTTTTTAATGTCCCTTTCGTTGGAAGAAAAGTACTCCAGTGCTTTGAAGGCGAGCAGGTCAAAAAGTGTTGGTCGTAGTTTCCTGACATTCCCCTTTGTGATTATTGCATCATAATTTTCCAATTTGGTCTGCTGCAAAAGCTTCTCATCTCTAAGGGATTGAATATATAACTTGCTGATTTTAGTATGAAAATCATCTATTCCCCATGTCGTGATGTCGTCTTTCTTAAAATCAATTGTCTGGGTGCGCTGGTAAAGTTGCCAACGGTTGTTTTGAAAATATTGGTAATAGGAAGTGGCCAGCAGGCTGTTCAGGATGGATTTCGCCGGTTCCTTACTTTCCTTTATTTCTTTTTCCAGCTCAGCAATGGATAACACCGCATTATTCTCGCGGTTTTCATTTTGCAGGTTGGCCATATACACAGTTGCTTTGATCATCTGCACCTGGTCATTTTCCTTTTTTGCCGCCTGATATATCTTTTTCACTTCTTCCAGAGCCGAGCCGGGAAGACCTTTGCTCAAATGATCTTCAACCTGCTTCCATTGTGAATGATATGTAGTAGCCAAGTTTTGGGCATTTATATGGTTAGATAAAATGTAAAGCAGAAAGAAAATCAAAAGGCTGGTATAAGGCGGTCTTTGTTTCATGTGTTGCAGATGATCAGGTATGTGTTAGTCTGTATGAGTAATCCGGAAGGGAAATGGTTGAAATATAGTAAAAATAAATACATCCTATTCCTGGTTTTGAGAGTAAGGCAATGCCCAGGTAAGTGATTCTTAAACAGAAATTAATAATTACTAAAAGTAAAAAAGGAACCCATTGCCGCTTTGACTGATAAGGTCTATCTTTAAATAGCACTTTTTGGAAATATAATTTATACAAATACTAATTGAACAGAATTTAGTTTACACTCTTTATGCGTACAATATTATTGATCGGGGCGATTATCATCGCATTGGTGATTGGTAAGCTTTATGTATTTCCGAAGGAGGAAAATGGCAAAGCTGATGGAGCTCCGGTAAAGTCGGGAGGTGGTAGTGGAAAGGCAGGAATACCTGTGGATGTATATGTGATAGGACGAGAAGCGCTGGAAAATCAGGTGTTTGCTTCCGGCACAGTGCTTCCCAATGAAGAAGTGAACCTGATGGCTGAAATTGCAGGCCGGTTGGTAAAGCTCGAAATTCAGGAGGGGGCTTATGTACAGAAGGGGCAACTCATTGCTAAAATTAATGACAGAGAACTGAAAGCGCAATTGCAGCGAATAGATTACAATCAGGATCTGGCCAGAAAGGTGGAAGAGCGACAAAAGAAACTGTTGAAAGTAGAGGCGATTAATCTGGAAGAATATGATATTACCAATAACAATATCAGGGTGCTTGATGCCGACAAAGAAATAGTGGCTTCACAATTGGAAAAGACTGAGATCAGAGCACCTTTCAGCGGGCGTATAGGTCTGAAGAATATCAGTGTCGGAGCCTACGTGGCACCGGGAACACCTATCGCGAGTATCATTCAGAGCAATCCTGTGAAAATCGATTTTGCGGTTCCTGAAAAGTATTCTCCCAACATCAGAAATGGCAATGTGGTGCGGTTTTATCTGGACAACGATCCTTCTACTTACAATGCCAAAGTGATTGCGATTGACCCGAAGGTAGACGAAAACCTGAGAACGCTGAAAATCAGAGCGACTGCTCCTAATCCCCAGGGAAGATTTGTGCCGGGTATGTTTGTAAAGGTCATGGCGAATCTGGATGCGAACAATACAGCGATGATGATTCCGACGGAAGCAATTGTGCCGGTTTTGAAAGGAAAAAAGGTATTTGTAGTTAAAAATGGAAAAGCGGTGGAGGCGATGGTAAAAACAGGAGTACGTACGGATAAGAAAATTCAGGTGGTAGAAGGCCTTCAGCCCGGCGATTCCCTGATTGTATCAGGGATTATTGCACTGAAGCCGGATGCGGCAGTTCGGGTCAATGCGCCAGTTGCTGCCCCCTAACTTCTATAACTCCTTAACTACTCTAACTTCTCAAAAATGAGTATTTCAACTATTTCTATCAAACGCCCTGTTTTAGCCATTGTGATGAACCTGCTCATCATTCTGTTTGGCTTTTTAGGGTATACCTATCTCGGGATGAGGGAGTTCCCTTCTATTGACCCGCCGGTAGTTTCTATCCGTACAAGCTATACGGGAGCGAATGCCGATATTATTGAATCGCAAATTACTGAACCACTCGAAAAACAGCTGAATAGTATCGAAGGGATCAAGTCGATCAGTTCTACGAGCAGTCAGGGAACGAGCCAGATCACCGTAGAATTCGATATAGGTGTGGATATGGAACGCGCTGCCAATGATGTGCGTGACAAAGTGGGTTCAGCTTCCAGAACATTGCCATTGGATATAGACGGTCCGCCTGTGGTGGCGAAGGCAGATGCCAATTCGGAACCTATTATTGTATTGACTTTCAAGAGTGACACGCGGTCGCACCTGGAAGTGAGTGATTATGCCGAAAATGTCATTGCCCAACGCCTGCAGACGATTGAAGGAGTGAGCGAAATCCGCATTTTTGGTCAGAAGAAATATTCCATGCGGATATGGATGGATCCTATCAAAATGGCTTCCCTGGGTATTACGACACAGGATGTGAAATCTGCCCTGGATAAAGAAAATGTGGAACTGCCGAGCGGGAAGTTGGCTGGTGACAATACCGAACTTACGGTAAAAACAATCGGGCGCTTCCGTACTGTTGAGGATTTTAATGATATGATCGTTAAAAATTCCTCTACCCAAACCATCCACCTACGTGATATCGGTTTTGCCCAACTTGGTCCGGAAAATGAGGAGACCATTTTGAGATTGAACAATATTCCGATGATCGGTCTGGCGATATCGCCAATGCCGGGGGCTAATTATATCAATATTGCGGAAGAGGTAAATAAACGGATGGCGGATATCAAAAAGGAACTGCCAAAGGATTATGAACTGGACACGCTGATTGACAACACCATTTTTGTAGAACGATCTATTGAAGAGGTAGGAGAGACGCTGTTGATTGCGATCGTACTGGTTGTATTGATTATTTATCTGTTTTTCAGAGACTGGCTCATTGCTTTCCGTCCCCTTATTGATATTCCCGTTTCGCTGATCGGGACATTCTTCGTCATGTACATCATGGGTTTTTCCATCAATGTACTTACGCTGCTGGCCATTGTTCTTGCAACGGGGTTGGTGGTAGATGATGGTATTGTGGTGACGGAAAATATCTTCAAGAAAATCGAAGAAGGAATGAAGCCGGTAGAAGCGGCGATCAAAGGTGCGAACGAAATTATTTTCGCGGTGATTTCAACTTCTATTACACTGGCGTCGGTATTTCTTCCGGTGATATTTATGCAGGGCTTTGTGGGGAAGCTGTTCCGAGAATTCGGTATCGTGATCTCAGCAGCTGTATTGATTTCTGCTTTCGTATCGCTCACATTGACACCGATGCTGAACGCTTATCTGGTTCGTAAGGATCACAAGAAAAGCTGGTTCTATGAAAAGACCGAGCCATTTTTCGAGCGTATTACTGAAAATTATGGAAATGCGCTGGCTAAGTTCCTGCAAATGAGATGGGTCGCTATTCCGTTGGTAGGTCTCACTCTTGGAATGATTTACTTTTTTGGCAAAGGTCTACAGTCAGAACTTGCACCGCTGGATGACAGAAATTGGTTCAGGATCAATATGACGGCTCCTGAAGGTTCATCGTTTGAGTTTACGGACCGTTACGTACAGCAGGTGGGTAATATGCTGATGGATTCTATGCCCGGAAGAAAAGGTTTGATGCTGATTACGTCTCCGGGGAATTCAGGGCTGGGTGCAGCCAATACAGGAAGTGGACGTATTGCATTGGTAGATAAGACGAACCGAAAGGAAACACAACAGGAAATTGCAGATTATGTCAATGCCAAATTGAAACAAATGCCTGATGCCAAGTCGTTTGTAGTACAGCAGCAAACCATTTCTGTGGATTCGAGAGGTGGGTTACCGATACAATACGTGATCCAGGCTCCCGATTTTGAGAAGCTTCGCGAATACCTGCCAAAGTTTATGGAAGAGGTTTCCAATGATCCCACTTTCTCCATCACGGATGTGAATCTCAAATTCAGTAAACCGGAACTGGAAATTTCTATTGATCGTGAAAAAGCCAAATCTTTAGGCGTATCCGTTCAGGATGTAGCGCAAACTATGCAGCTGGCATTTGCCGGACAGCGGTTCGGGTATTTTACCATGAATGGCCGGCAGTATCAGGTGATAGGTCAGTATGACAGAATGAACAGGGATGAGCCACTGGATTTGAAAAGCATGTTTGTGAGAACAAGCAGTGGTAGTATGGTTCAGCTGGATAATATTGTGAAAGCTGAGGAGGAGAGTAGTCCTCCGCAATTATTTCACTTCAATCGTTACATGAGTGCCACGGTACAGGCAGCACTTGCTCCCGGGAAGACGATCGGCGATGGAATCGCTGCGATGGACAAAATCCGTGATAAGCTGAAGGATGAATCCATACAGACTGCGCTGAGCGGTTCGTCGAGAGATTATGCGGAAAGTTCATCCAATACCATGTTCTCTTTCTTCCTGGCTCTGATCCTGATTTATTTCATCCTTGCGGCGCAGTTTGAAAGTTTCATTGATCCTTTCATTATTATGATTACAGTTCCGCTTGCCATTGGTGGTGCCGTATTCTCATTATGGTTTTTCGATCAGACCCTCAATATTTTCAGCCAGATCGGTATGATTATGCTGATTGGATTGGTGACCAAAAATGGAATTCTGATCGTGGAATTCGCCAATCAGCTCAGAGAAAAAGGGCTTGGTATTAAAGAAGCTGCTCTGGAAGCAGCCACCTTACGTTTTCGTCCCATATTAATGACAAGTTTGGCAACGGTTTTAGGAGCGCTGCCTATCGCGATGGCATTGGGCTCGGCAGGACGAAGCCGGATGTCGATGGGAATTGTAATTATGGGTGGACTGCTGTTCTCGCTGGTACTTACCCTTTATGTAATACCGGCAATTTATACATTCCTTTCCAGAGAGAAGGACTATGAGAACATGAAGATGATTGACCGTATAGCAAAAGAAAGTGAGATGGCTGAGTAGGCCTGTCTCACTTTCTTTTGCTATACAGATGTATATTGTTTTTGAGTTTCCTGGCGCTTTTGTTAAGCAGGAACCGATACCTCTTCCGGTTGTTGTGCAAATACAGCTGGCGGAAATGGATAACCCATGCTGCGCAGCATACGGATGTGTGAGCCTAGCGCCGTAATGAAATTCTTTTTGGCATTGTAATCATAACCAAACTCCAGTGCTGTAGCTCGCACTATCGGAGAGATAGCATGATAGTGCACGTGCGAAATTGATGGAAACAAATGATGTTCAATCTGGTAATCCAATCCGCCGATGTACCATGATAAAAGTTTGCTTTTTCCAGCGAAATTAGACGTAGTCTGAAGCTGGTGTACAGCCCAGGCATTTTCTACACAGCCTGTTTCGTCAGGTTCCGGCTGATGTACTCCTTCCACCACGTGCGCCATCTGGAAAACGGTACTTAGAATAATTCCTGACGTGAAATGCATGGCCAGAAACCCAAGAAGCCATTGTCCGAAACTGATAGGCAGGAAATACATAGGTATTGCCAATATAAAAATTACATAACCTATCTTGCTGATGATGAGTGTAGCCAGTTCTTTCTTTGGAAAAGGCTTAGTCATTCCCGATTCAGCCATTTTATTAAATAAGGAAATCTCCTTAAAGTCTTTCCATAGAAACGATATGGTCATCAGGCTGTACAAAAAGAAAGCGTAGATGTGCTGAAAGCGGTGGATTGATTTGTACTTTTCCTGAAACGATAAACGCAGGAGGAACTTTCCTGTAATATCTTCATCTACCTCGTGAATGTTGGTGTAGGTATGGTGAAGCCTGTTATGTTGTACTTCCCAATTGTACGCATTACCACCCAGCAGGTAAATAGATGCTCCGAAAAATTTGTTCCAAAGTTTTGAAGTCGCCAGAGAACCATGAATGGCATCGTGCATCACAGACATACCAACTCCTGCTACGCCTAGTCCCATGATGACTGCAAGCGCCAGATTAATCATATTAGAAAAATTTCCGGACAGGATTAGGGCGTATGGAATCAGATAAAGACTTAGCATAAATAAAGCTTTGTACTTAATCCCTTTTCCACCTGATTTACAGATATTGTTAGAGGAAAAATGATGGTCAATTCTTTGGCGCAGAACGGGGAAAAAGACTGACTTGTCCTTATTTGAAAATTTAATCTTCTGATACTGCATAAGAGGCGGCAAATTTAAGAAGCCAGTAAGAAGATTTTCTCCTTTCAACCTTTAGGGAACGGTACATGCTTCAATTTATTAGCTAAAAGTATATATTAATTCAATCCAGCTAAAAACTAATTTTATAATTTGCCACTAATTCCCAATAATATTATGCAAATCTGGGAAAAGCCATAAAAAAAGAAGGCTGACGGATGCCAGCCTTCTTCAATATTAAGATATATCCTGTAATTCTTACAAGCTGAACTTCGCTTTGATCTGATCTGCGAAATCAAGTTTTTCCCAGGTAAACAATTCTACCTCTACTTCCTTTTCTTCTCCGTTAGCTGCTCTGAAAGACTTTTTAACAATCTCATTCTTACGTCCCATGTGGCCATAAGCAGCAGTTTCAGAATAGATAGGATTACGTAGTTTCAATCTTTGTTCGATTGCATATGGACGCATGTCGAAAATTTCACCGATTTTTTCGGCAATAGCACCGTCATGGTCAGATACTTTTGCTGTTCCGTAAGTGTTTACATAAAGACCGCAAGGCTTGGCAACACCAATCGCGTAAGAAACCTGAACAAGTACTTCGTCGCAAAGCCCCGAAGCAACCATGTTTTTAGCAATATGACGTGTTGCATAAGCAGCAGATCTGTCTACTTTGGAAGGATCTTTACCTGAGAACGCACCGCCACCGTGAGCACCTTTTCCACCGTAGGTATCTACGATGATCTTACGGCCTGTAAGACCTGTATCACCGTGTGGTCCACCGATTACGAACTTGCCCGTTGGGTTGATGTGGTGGGTAATATCATCTGTAAACAATGCCTGAATTTCAGCTGAAAGCTTTGCTTTAACACGAGGGATTACAATGTTGATCACATCCTCTTTGATTTTAGCAAGCATTTTTTCTTCTGAATCGAAATCGTCATGTTGAGTTGAAACTACGATCGTATCAATACGCAAAGGCACATTGTCGTCGCTGTATTCAATTGTAACCTGAGATTTTGCATCAGGACGAAGGTATGAGATCAGTTGAGGTTCATTGTTTCGGATATATGACATTTCCTGAAGAATCTTGTGTGCAAGATCCAAAGCAAGTGGCATATAGTTTTCGGTTTCGCGGGTTGCGTATCCGAACATCATTCCCTGGTCACCGGCACCCTGTGCGTTGGCTTTGTCTTCGAAAGATTGTCCTGCGGCTGCGCGGTCTACACCCTGGTTTATATCTTCACTCTGATCATGAATAGCCGAAAGAATGCCACATGAATTGGCTTCAAACATATATTCACTTTTCGTGTAACCAATTTTCTTAATTACCTCGCGTGTGATTTTTTGTACATCCAGATAAGTATTTGTCTTTACTTCACCAGCCAACACAACTTGTCCTGTTGTTACAAGCGTTTCGCAAGCAACTTTACTATCAGTATCCCAGGCAAGAAAATTGTCAATTAAAGCATCTGATATCTGATCTGCAATTTTATCGGGATGTCCTTCGGAAACAGACTCCGAGGTAAATAAATATGGCATAAAAATTGAATTTTTAAGATGTTATAAGCTGCCAAGTGCCGCTTGGGCATTCAAACAGTTTGAGGTGTAAAATTGAATTTTTTTAAGAAATTAACCAAATTTTATATTTGGAAAAGTTATCAGTGTGATCTTTAAAATTGAGCAGTCGGATAAATCGCTAAAACATAAAGCCTTGCTTCGGTGTAGAGGCAAGGCTTTATATCTATAAATTTCATTGATCAGATAGGCACATTTACGTGTCTTTCAGCGTGGTAGCTGGATCTTACCAGCGGCCCTGACTCAACATATTTAAGTCCGCGTCTGAGACCTTCTTCACGGTAGTTATCGAACATTTCAGGTGTAATCCACTCGATTACTTCGTGGTGCATTTTTGTCGGTTGCAGATATTGTCCCAGAGTAAGGATATCCAGCCCGTTTTCTACCAGATCATCCATGGCTTTGTATACTTCATCCTGTGTTTCCCCAAGTCCGAGCATGATACCGGATTTGGTGCGCTGTCCGTATTCTTTAGTACGTTTGATCTGTTCAAGACTTCTCGCATATTTTGCTTGCGGACGTACTGCTCTGTACAGGCGTTCCACAGTTTCCATGTTGTGAGAAACAACCTCCTGGCCTCCTTCAATCATACGGATCAAAGCATCCCAATTGTTTTTCACGTCGGGAATTAAAGTTTCGATGGTTGTCTCAGGAGTATTTTCTTTTACCTGTACTACAGTTTGATACCATATCTCCGCTCCGCGGTCCTTTAATTCATCTCTGTTTACGGAAGTCAGTACAGCATGTTTCACCTGCATAAGCTTAATCGCTTCTGCAACACGGCGTGGTTCATCTGCATCATATTCATTAGGGCGCCCCGTTGCTACTGCACAGAAACTACAACTGCGCGTACACACATTGCCTAATATCATAAATGTGGCAGTCCCGGCACCCCAGCATTCACCCATGTTAGGGCAGCTGCCACTTTCGCATATTGTATGTAGTTTGTAATTATCCACCAGCTGGCGGACTTTCCGGAACTCAGGTCCTGCCGGAAGCTTCACTCTCAGCCAGTCGGGTCTTTTTTTACGTTCCGAAGGAATAACTGGTAATTCAATCATGGTTATATAAATACTGACGACAGGTTATTAGTCTACGTCGGTTAGGTACTTCAAATTATTTCTTTTTGCTTCCAAAATACAGCGTAAGATACCCTGATGTGAAAAAGCTTTTGTTATCTGCAAATAGCATTATCTCAGGTTTACGCGTAAAGGCTTCACCCAAAAAACCGATCTCTACTCCTGTTACACTTTCGCGGAATGCACTCAGTTCAAAAGTAACTGCTGCCTTCACGTGAACACCAGGTACTACCTTAATGTGCCCGAAGCCCTGGAAAAAGTTGCCGCCACCTACAGCATTTTCATAAGGATTAGCTTTAGATGCATCAATTGGACGATACTCTACACGCCCGTCAGAATTCCGGAACTGTACCATGTAGGCCTTTTCGAGACCCAAGGTTGGTCCTGCTGCAAGAAGGGCACTGATAGAAATACCTTCGTCTTCATGCCTGTTGAAAAGTGTGATTTCCCGGCCATATTCAGGTCTCAGGGAAAAGAGGTAGTTTCGCTTGCCGTATACAAATCTGGAACCGGTCGAAAAGTTTTGCTCCGCAAGTTCTTTCGGATGTTTTACATTAACCAATTCCACGGCCAGATAACGATACTGGTTTTTTCCGAACATTTTAGATGACAAAGCAGAGGATTGCCTGAAAACAAACCCACCCAGTATTCCTGAATTTGTATTGGTCGTAAGTCCGGCAGAAGTGAAGGTTTTGTAAGCGTCTTCGTTATCTTCAATTTTTGGTTTGCGCTGAGCGTACAAATCCATTGACACAGCGATCAGGGCTAATGAAATAAGTAAAAGTCTGGCACGAATCATATGGTTCTATATCTCAGTGACTATTAGCAATTCAGAGTAGGAAGGGTGAATATACTAATTATTGATATATCCTCACCGCTCCGACACCAGTTTAACGGTTTTTTGTACATTTATGTTCTTATTGTTAACAATAAAAATCTTCGTTTGATCTTTACAAAGTTTAACACTTACATATTAACCGAAAAATTCACCTGTATGCAGGTCACTCATTTTTTGGTTACATCAAATCAGCAGCCCATTGACAGCATTTTTGTATCAGTTTTTCATCCTCCTGCTTCAGTTGGGGATGCGTATAGCTTCATCATTTAGCAGTAAGATCCGCAAGGGTGTGGAAGGCAGAGTAAATTTGCTTTCAGAATTGGACCATTCATTTGCAGGACTTGTAAAAGGAAGACCGGTAGCCTGGTTTCATGCAGCTTCGTTGGGAGAGTTTGAGCAGGGGCGGCCTGTAATGGAGGCTTTCAGAGCACAGTATCCTGACTATTTTATCCTGCTAACCTTCTTTTCTCCTTCAGGATATGAGGTGAGAAAAAACTACAATGGCGCGGATTATATCTGTTATCTACCTCATGATTCCAAAGCAAATGCACTTGAATTTGTACGGATTGTGAATCCGCAAATTACCTTTTTTATCAAATATGAGTTTTGGTATAACTATCTGAAAGAACTAAAATCGGGAGATCGGTATGTCTATTCATTTTCTGCCATTTTTCGTCCGGATCAGGTTTTCTTCAAATGGTACGGAGGTTTCTACAAAGGTCTGCTATGTTACTTCGATCATATTTTTGTACAGAATGAAGAATCGGTAAAATTGTTACAGCACATTCAGATTACGAATTGTTCGTTAGCAGGTGATACCCGTTTCGACAGAGTTTTTGCGATTGCAGGCCAGGCCCGGGAGTTGCCTCAGATAGCTGATTTTGTAAAGGGAGAAGCATGCCTTGTAGCGGGATCTGTCTGGGAGTCAGATATGCATGTGTTAATTCCGGCTGTTAATGCTTTGAAACAGCGCATAAAAATGATCATTGCACCACATGAAATCAAAACAGAGGAAATTGCTAAATGGCAAGATCAGTTGAAGGGTAGTTCTGTTCGCTATTCAGAATTTGTAAAAGGAATTCATGTGGATGCGGACTATCTGTTTATTGACAATATAGGAATGCTTTCGTCCCTTTACAGGTATGGAACAATGGCTTATATCGGAGGATCTTTTGGCAATGGTCTCCATAATATTCTGGAAGCAGCTACATTCGGTTTGCCGGTGATGTTCGGAAATAGAGGTTATTATAAATTTCAGGAAGCAAAAGACCTTATCGCTGAAGGTGGTGCTGTTGCGGTAGCTGATGTGGCTCAGCTAACAGGATTAATTCAGGAATGGAGAAATCCGAAAATAAGCGATGCAGCAGGAAATATAAGCAGGCATTACGTAGAGGAGAGAGTGGGGGCAACGGATCTTGTAATGAAGGAAGTAGCAAAAAAGTTAGGCTGATAACAGAGTTAGGTTACTGCTATCAGCCTTGAATATTTTAGTTGGAAAATTCTCTGGTGATCAAGTGTTCAAAGAGATAAGCCTGTGTGCCGAGTAAACGGGCATTGGCTCCCAACTTTGAAATATGAATGGATAGTGAATTTTTGAAGTCAGACAGGCAATATTTATTGATGGCATGCTCAATAGGATTCGAAATAAACGGACCCGCTTCTGCCAGCATTCCGCCTACAATAATCACTTCCGGATTGAACAAATGAACAGCGGTAGCCAATCCTTTTCCTAATTCAGTACCCACTACACTTAACAGATCAATAGATAATTCGTCACCGGAGTGAACTGCTTCAATGATATGAGAAGTGTCAAGTTTGTTCAAATCGTTATTAACAATCTGAGACAAAATAGTAGCACGACCATTCTGTATTTCTTCTTTGGCTTGCCTGATCAGCGCCATCGCCGATGAAACGGTGTCAAGGCATCCTATTTTTCCGCAATGGCATAACATGCCGTCTGATTTTACCTGAATATGCCCAAGCTCTCCGGCAAAGCCTGAAGTTCCGTGAAATACTTCTCCATTTACAATAATACCCAAACCAACTCCCCAGTCGATATTGATGGTAAGTACCTGCGATTTATTTACAGCGAATCCGAACCGGTGTTCACCAATCGTTGTCGCTTTTGTATCATTAAAAAGGTAAGTAGGCAGATTGAAATGCGCTCCTATGTATCCCGACAGTGAAGTGCCACCCGGGGTCAGGTTGGGATATGTGAGATTAATACCTTGTATCGAGTTGATCAGTCCTGGCATAGCCACTCCTATTCCCCAAATATTAGAAACAGAGATATTGTTGAAACTCAGAAAGTCGTGTGCTGCTTCAAAGAGTGTTTCGAGGAACTCTGCAGAATCGTCCAGTCTGATGTCAACTTTTCGTTTTGTGATAAGCTTATTGTGCAGATTGAAAATAATGAACTGCGTATCATGGCGGTTTATATCCATGATCAGTGTCAGGTATTTATTCGGATTCAGGCCATATAAAACAGGAGGACGTCCTGCTCTTGCAGGGCCCGTCCCGGTCTCCACAATCCATCCGTCCCGTATTAGTTCATTGACGATCCCGGTTGCGGACGGGATGCTGGCATGGAACATACGTGCCATTTTATTGATGGATGTGTCGCCCGAATTGTAGAGGTGAAGCAAGAGATTGCTCCTGACACGATTCTTACGAATATCTATTACGGAATTTGCTTCCTCAGCAATTAGGTTCATAAACGGTTACGCAAAGCATTTTCATTTACTAAATATACGGCTATTATTAATATTTCTTAATAAATGTCATAAATAATAAATTTAATATGATAATTGCCTTAATAAAACGATTTAGCACTGATTACTTCAGAGATGATAAATACTCGAAACAATCAGCTCAGGGGATTCGGTTTACTGGTTTTGGCTCCCTGCCAGGCAGGATTTCTAAGCCGGTAAGAAAAGGCAGTTCTATGAAGAAAACTACTATGTGGAGGAGTAAAGAATGCTTTTTATTTCTACGTATTTCCTGATAACCTTAAACTTCTGTTATATTCGTAATTGCTTAAAATTGAATTGAAAGAATGCAGTTACAAAAAGGATTGGTATTACGGTCGACGGGTTCCTGGTATGAGGTGAGAGACACACGTGATGCACATATATGGCAATGCCGGCTGAAAGGGAAATTTAAAAATCTGGGACTTAAGGTTACCAATCCACTGGCGGTTGGCGACTATGTAATGTTCGAAATTGAAAATGAAACTGAGAATTTCGGAATCATTCATGAAATTTTGCCTCGTGACAATTATGTAATCAGAAGCTCTGTACATAAAACCGCCCATGCCCATTTGCTTGCAGCCAATGTTGATCAGGCAATATTAATTGCGACACTTATCTTCCCCCGGACTTCTCTGGGATTTATAGACAGATTTCTGGTGGCTATTGAGTCATTCAGGATTCCAGGTGTGATTGTATTTAATAAGCAGGATTTGTTGAACGACGAAATACGTGATTTTCAGCAGCAGCTCATGGATTTATACGAAAGTCTGGGCTATACTTGTCTGGCTACGGATGCATTGCACAACCACGGCGTACAGGAACTGAAGGATTTGCTTCACGGAAAAGTATCGTTGTTTTCGGGACATTCGGGAGTTGGTAAGTCTACCTTAGTGAATACAATTTCGCCAGGACTTTCCATTAAAACACAGGAAGTCTCTACTTTCGCAAACAAAGGGGTGCATACTACCACGTTTGCAGAAATGTTTGAACTGGAAAAAGATACTTTCATTATAGACTCGCCGGGTATCAAAGAACTCGGTCTGGCCGATATGAAGCCAGGGGAAATCAGTCATTATTTTCCGGAAATGAGAGAGCTCTTAAATGAATGCCGGTTTAACAATTGCCAGCATATCAATGAGCCTGGCTGCGCAGTAAAAGATGCAGTACAGGAAGGACAAATTGCTTTCAGCAGATATGAGAGTTACCTGAGCATGGTAGGCGGCGGTGATAACAGGAAGTAAACTGCAATCATGTTTAAAAATGTGGAACATATCGGAATTGCAGTGAAAGACCTGGCTCAGGCCGAGGAACTCTACAGTCGTCTGTTCAATATCCTTCCATACAAAAGAGAGACAGTTGCTTCTGAAGCGGTTTCTACTTCCTTTTTCAAAGTTAACGAAACCAAGATCGAATTACTCGAAGCCACAGCGCCGGATAGTGTTATTGCAAAGTTTATAGAGAGAAAAGGTGAAGGTTTTCATCACATAGCCTACGAGGTGAACGACCTCCTCTCAGAAATCGAAAGATTGAAAGGAAAAGGTTTTAGCTTTTTGAATGAGATTCCTAAGAAGGGGGCAGACAATAAGCTGGTTTGCTTTCTAAATCCCAAAACGACTAACGGCATATTGATTGAGCTCTGCCAGGAGATCAATCAATAATTGCCATACCTGAGAGCTTAGAAGGGCAGACCCACCGCAATATTCAATACTAAATTCTCTTTTCTCCAGGCTCTGCTTCCGAAGTTGATTTCTTTAAACACCCACGGATTTTTATAAACAACAGGTGCATCCGGATCGAATGGTGCGTCCGGATCTGTTTCTACAGGTGTGACAGTATACCAAGGTTTCCTGAATGGGGTGGCCAGATCCAGACGGAATATCAGGAAGGAGAAATCCAGACGAAGCCCGATACCTCCACCAACAGCGACTTGTTTGAGGAAAGTATTTTTATTAAATACTGATTCAGGCCCATAACCTTTACCGGTATTCTCATTGTAGGACCAAATGTTACCTGCATCCACGAAGACGGCACCATTAATAATATCCGTAAATTTCATTCTCACCTCTGAATTAAACTCGAGGCGAATATCCCCAAATGAGTTATATCCTAATAGGCTAACTGATGTCGTGTCTGCATTATAAGCACCAGGTCCTAAAGCGCGTGCCCTAAATGCGCGTAAACCTACGCTACCACCACCAAAGTATTGTTTGAATTGGGGTAGCTGATCGTTCCTTGAATTTCCATAGGGAATACCAACACCAGCCACAAAGCGGTTAGCCCATTTCACTCTGGAATTAATAGTTCTGTAATAACGTACTTCACCGTCAAACTTGGCAAACTGGAGAATAGGGGCGCCCAAAAAACTTTTCGCACCAGTAAGATCTGTGGAGTCCTTTTTTCCAAGTAGGCTAAGTAAATTACCTCCCCAGTCTAATCCTCCAATTAATACAAACTGATTTTTACTGAATGGTCTTGTAGAAGGCCGAAAAGTGATATTGTAATTTGAGCCCAGAATAAAGAAATTCTGGTCTACCAATTGATAATATCTCTCAACTTCCAAGGCTGGTAACACTTCAGCGATTTTTCCCAGTAGCTCTATATTTACATTACTCGGAATTACATAATTGATAGCAATAGGCGTGAGAGTATGCTCCAGTTTTGAATTTTTACTCCAGACATAAGACCAGTCCGCACGGATAGAAGTCGATTTGAAAAACCCCTTCTGAATCCTATTCTCATAATTTAAAGCCAATATGGTTTTGGGTAAAATATTACTTTTTTCAGGCCGTATTCTGGAAAAAGGAATTACAAAACGAGGAAAAGATAAGCTAGCCTGCGCACCATACCTGATAAATTCGTTACCTACGCGATTAGGATTTTCAACCCTGTTTCCACCCAACTGTAAGTCAAAACCGTAGTAGGCACTCAGGCTGAGAATTTCAGCACCTTTGAAGAAATTGCGGTTTTTCCAGTTTAGAGACAGTTCCATCCCGCCCAGGTTATTGGATTTCGTGCTGGCACTTATTGTGGTCTGTAACGATTTTTTCTTCATCGGAGCCAGATCGTAACGCACATCCAGTAATGCGGAGTCGGATCGTGGGACAAGCTCAAAAGTGTTTTTGACAAATTTGAAATTCTGAAAATTAACCAGCCTTCTCACCGACACATCATGCATGATGTTGGTATACATATCTCCTTTCCTGAAACCAATGGCGTCATAAAAAATTCTTCTTTTGTATAACCTGCCCGGATCTGTCACGTTGATACCTCTGCGAAGCGGCTGTCTTATCGCCATGCTATCCGTTGTCGCGGTTTCTTTCGTTCCGGTATTGACAAAAATGTTGTTGATGTAATATTGTTTCAGGGCTGTCTGGGCAGTTTCTTTTTTTACTTCCAGATAAATATTCACCTGCTGAGGTCCTAATGTAGAGTCCTGCTTTCCAATCGTCGAATCGACTTTTGCAATGAGATAATCAGGATTGAAATAATAGTAGCCTTTTCCTTTCAGATCCTGGTCAATACGGGTACGTTCTGCGGTTACTACATCCAGCCTGATCGGGTCTCCTTTACGTAAGTATGTTTTTTTTGCTGTCAGAACGAGGTTTTTATTAAATGTAGAGCTGTCGGGTACCACATAATTAACCTGGTTAATAACATATCTCGGCATTACATAAGCCTGGTATTCGGCGATGGCAGTACGTTTTTTCTTTGATTCTTTAAGTTTGCCTTTTGCCGATGAACGGTAGTAGCCTTCATTATCCATGTAGCCAACCATATTGGCCGCATTGATATCAAGTAAACGTTGCGTAGCAAATACCGGCGGTTCGCCTAGTTTCTTTCTGAACCAGCTTTTTAGTCCTCCTTCATCTTTGGGTTCGCCAATAAAATAATGAAACCAAACCTTCCATGGGAAACCAAACAGTGTTTTGTTGGGAGTGGGTTTAATGATCGATTCAAGCCCGCTTGCCAGGCCGGAAACATCAGGTTTTGTAAGGGTATCAGGTTGTACTTTTACATTATTTCCTACATAGAGACTTTGCCCCTCCGGTACATACTTCTGAACCGAGCAGCTGCTCAACGCAATGCAAATCACAAAGAAGGCTACTATACTAATTCTCATTTTTTTGCTTTTGGAATATTTCACGGAACAAATCGTAGTCTGCCGTTATAATAAAACTAACCCCTGTTTCAATAATGAAACCTTCAAGAATGGACTGATATTGATTTTTGCGGTAACCGCGGAATAAATAGCGTCCGTCTTTGCTAAGGGAGTAATCAAGTGCGATGTTGTCGAATACCTGTGATGAACTTGGCGTCTGGCTTTTGCTTTCAAGTTCAAAGTTTTTACCCACTGATATCTTAAGGCGGTCGCCCATGAACGCCTTGCTGAGGCCTACGTTGAGGTCAGTTCGCGCACCGGCGGCTTGGTCAGTTGAAGAGTTAAGATCGAGATCAAGGTTTACTCCTTTTACCAGATCAGAAGCAAGGTTATTCAACTGGTCACTTAATAGCTGACTTACGCTTTGACGAGCAATCGCTTCTGCGCTCGATCCTATGTCAAATCCACCGGAGGATTGATCTGTGATAAAGCGATTGGTAATCAGCAGCGAAAATGCCTGCTTGTTCATTTCTGAAGGATTGTTTTTCATATCGTTCCAGAACGTCTGAGAAGTAATATCTCTTTGTACATTCTGGCTCACCTCCTCATTAGGTATCACATTGAATACGATACTTGGCGACGACAGATTTCCGGTAATTATAATCTGAACATCAATCGGTATTTTTCTGTCTCCTTTGTAATTATTGTCAATAGAGCCAGGATCTACCATTACCTGATATACAGCTGTGATATTCAGGTCAGCCTTCATCGGATCGCCGGTCCAGATCAGACTACTTCCTTTGGCTATTTCAAATTTCCTTTTAAGAATCTGTAGCGTGAGATCGTAAGAACCTTCACTTACATCATACGCTCCGATCAGGTACAGCTGGCCGTTTGGTGCAATACCGGTATTGAGCTTGGCATTTCCTTTCAGCTGGATATTGTCACCATTCAGCTCATCAATAACCACCTTGAACATGGATTTGTCGTCCACATCTATATCCAGGGTTATTTCCGATGCAAAATCTACGATGATTGGCGCGGCAACTGCAGAATCTGCTTTTGCAACCTGCGTTGAATCACTCATGTCCACAAATTCGATAATACCTTTGCTTGCATCACCCGTTTCTGTCGCCTCATTGATCATTACAAAAGTGATATCGCTTCCGGGATCCACCTTTACGTTTCCATCTACTACAGACTTACTGCCTTTTCCTTTTACAGTAAGGTTTGCATCAATTTTGGCTTTGCCGAAGAACATTTCGTTTTGCTTCTGTGTAGAGTTCAAAACCGTAAAGTTCTTGGCTCCTATTGTCAGGTTATAGCCTACATCCGGCAAAGCAGCGATATTGACATTCCCATTAATTTTCATCTCCTGTTGCAGAGAATCAGCAATGACGAAGTTGTTAAAATTGATATTCTGCCCGTTGAAATTGATCTTTTGATTGTTGAGAGAATATCTGGAACCCAGCTGGGTAACGTTGAAAGCTACATTATCAAAATCTACTGAGCCATCGAGCTTCGGTGCAGAAGTGGATCCCGTTATTTTGGCTTTGCCGGTCAAATTGCCGGTAGCTCTCTGTAACTGGCCGAAGCTGAATGCTTCAACTGTTTCACCACTCAACTTCTTCAAGTCCATATTGAAGTTAAGTGCATTGTTCTCATCCTGAAGGTTATAGCTTCCACCTATGCGAATGTCATTTTTATCACTTACCAACGACATACCGACTCTTATCAGGTTTTCAGTTTCGTTGGTAGACCTCAAACTTAGATTACCCACCGGTATCTGCATCGCAGCGAGATTATCAATTGTAAGCTGACCTGTGTAAACCGGAGAAGTCATATAATTACTCAACAGAATTTTTCCTTTGAGCAATCCGGTAGCCAAGGTTGAGTCGCGGGTTGCGATGGCGATCATCGGACCTATTTCAATATTGTTGAGCTCAATATCCAGTGGGCTGTTCGGTTCCGGAGTGGTTGAATTAATTTTTAAAGATTGATTGCCATCCTTAATGATCAGGTTACTAACAAAGACACTGTCAGTAGCATATTGTACATACCCGGAAGTATCGGTTTCCCAATTGCGGTAATTCAGTAGCAGGTTATCACGAAGGTTGAGCCGGTATTTATTGTCTGCCAGAAGAAGGTCCCCTTTTAATGCATGCTGCTCCACGAGCGCTGAATCCCTTACTGTAAAATCAAACTTGATATCATTGTTTACAATATCACTTTCCAGTGAAGCATTTTGCATGCGGAAGCCACCTGTATTAACCAGGCCGATTGTAGAGTTCAACACAGCATTTTGCTGAAGATTGCTGAACTTGACGTTGATCCTTTCCGTACGGATACTGTCAAATTCTACAACCGGAATATTCAATGTCGCTACTATTGATGAATCCTGCTGGTTATCTACTTTGGCCTGGAAACGAATAGGATTCAGTTCGGTAAGCTTTGGTGCTACAATCTTGAAAACCGGGTGGTTGGTCACAGTAGCGTCCAGCGTAAAATTGGTAGGTTTTGTAACCTCATTGTAGGTGAGATCAGGAGCTTTGAAATTCTTACCAATTTCAGTGAAAAGGACATCTGCAAGTTCAGTATAAACAAATTCGCCCTCCATTTTCGCTTTCAGGAACGGAGAATCAATAATAGCCTGGCGCTCACCGCTGGAATCAGTAAGGCTCATGTTAATGTCCGAAACTCCTACAGGTTTACCATGATGGGTCAGTACAAGGTCAGCAATATTCACCGTACCCAATGGATTTTCTGGATTGGTGGATGGCATGTCTACTTTAATGTCACCCTTGATTTGCAATGAATCAGCATAAAGGTTCAGGGCGGTCAGATCCAGGTGATTGATATTAACATCACCTTTAACAGACGGAAATTCTTTGGATAAATCGGCTTGTCCGTCTACACTTACCTTGATATTCTGATCATCCATTTTGGCAGAAACACCCGCCATTCCTTTGTCTATATTTCCCTTTAAGGTCAGGTTTTTATAAACGTATCCATTAAGGTCAGCACTCTGAATGGTTCCGTTAACATTTGCCATCATAGTTTTCGGGTCATAGCCAACACCATTCAGGTCGGTAGTGAGCGTGAGTTTCCCCATTTGTTCAGGCGGCTGCTTCATCAATTTTCCAAGATCAAATTCCTGGAAACTAAGCGTACCGTCGTATTCAGCTTTAATACTATCAGTAATATTTTTCAGGTTTCCTGCAAAAGTTCCGGTACCAAAAGAGGTATTGATCGTCGTATTCAGGCTCAGGTTGGCCATAGAGCCATTTATTTTCCCGGAGATTTTAATTTGCTCAGGGAGTTCTATAGATGACGGTAACGCGCTGTCGGGAAGCATTTTCAGCAAATCCTGTTTTGTTGATGACAACTCGCCGATATTCATATTCATGGACAGTTTTTCGGCATCGGGCAATCCTTGTATACGCCCGTCGAGACTGAGCACTGTACCGTTCAGCATACTGAACCTGGCTTTTGAAATGAGCATATCATCTACCGAACCGGTTACCAGTCCGCTGCCTTTCAGAACGCCGTTAGGCTCTTTGTTGAAAGGTGGAGTAGTTGCCAGGTCGGGAACAAGCATGAGCAAATCAGCAAAGGCAACACGGCTGTCTGTAAGTCTCAGGCGGATTTTAACTTTGGCTATGTCGTTAGTAAGCTGTTCCAGATTGCTGTATCTTAAAACAAGCTCATCGCGGAGTGTTGTATTGGGTGTTCTGAGCAACAGATTTTTCAGGTAGGTCTGTTCGTTGCCATAAGCGAAATTGGTTCTGAATTCATCAATTCTGAATCCGCTTTTATCTCTGAATGATGCTGATTTTAAAGCACCGGCAATATTTTCAGGAGAGAAAATGAATTCCTGTAAATCAATGTTCAGATTTTTAATATCCAAGTGTGAATAGTCAAGTCCCTTTGGTATTTGAGGGGAATTAAAGTCGTCGTAACGGAGATTGTTATTTACAAGATTAATGCTGCCTACTTTGACATTCCAGCCTGGAACATCCTCTGCTTTGGCATCCGGCTTTTTGGCAACCTCTTCCGGAGTGGTAGTTGCTTTGTCAATTTCATTTCCTACTTTCTTAGCACCACTTGTCGCCTTTTTGGCAAATTCAGCATAAGCAGTCATGTTTTCCAGATTGATCTTGTCTATATCAACATGCTGGCTACCCATATAAATTTTGTTGATTTTCCCTTCCAGTTTGCCAACGGTCACACCATTTTTTAAACCTGAAGTCTCATCGGTAAATACCCAGTCGAACTGACGGATATCAATATCTCCCAATTTAAGATCCAGCGAATCAGCCGGATTGGATGGGGCAGATGTTGTATCTGTTTTCAGAGCAGCGTACATTCTTAGCTTAGCGCCGCTGTTCAGCAAAGTAACCTTGGTCGGGTGATACTGTGATAAGGAAGGATTGAACTTGTCGAATTGTACAGAGGCAGAGTCAATTTTAGCTTCAGCATCCGTACCAATAACAGCATCCCGATAAGAAAGACGGACATCTTTGAGGGAAATTCTGTCTAACCGCATTTCCATCGGTTTGGATGTGGTGTCTACAGGAGTGGGCTCATCCGAGCCTGCAAAAGCATCTGCAATAAACTGAAAATTGAAAACGGTGTCGGGAAGTGTGCGGTAAATGTTGGCGTTTATTCCTTCCAATTCTACCTTATTGATACCCACATTGCCTTTAATCAGGCTGTACATATCTATATCAACGTAGAGTCTTTTTCCGTAGAGTAGTGTATCACCTTTCTGGTCAGCAAAATATACACCTTCCAGCATTATCCAATCCGGTACGTCAAACCGTACCTTTTCAATATTCAGCTTGGTTTTGAGTTTTTTTCTGAGGTATGAATTGGCCTGGTCGGTCAGGAAATTTTGTCCCGCCGGAGTTTGTATACCCCATATAAGGACACCTATCAGAATCAATATCGTCAGGAGAATGACCGCCAATACTTTCAATACCTTTTTCATTCCTTAGTGTTAAACCTGGTACTTGTGTTCGTTCCGGGCAATTTGCAAACTGGTTAAGCTAAAAAAACTGGATAGTTATGATCAGATAACTATCCAGTAATAAACGTTTTATGTTATTAACAGACTATCTCTTGAATACCTCAGGAGCAATTGTCTGATTCACAGTCAGGCTGGATGTAACTGTCACAGGCTTTTTATCTGAACTGTTTACCTGCACAATCTTGGTTGGGTAACTAATTCCGTATGGCGATTTCACGTAGTTAGAATAGGTCGATACTGTTTCTATTCCTCCCACGGTTTCGCGCTGACGAACCAGTAAACCGGTAGCTGCATCAAAATACAAATTGTACTTTATTCCTTTTCCCTGCATTTCAACATGGTTGGTTGTAACACCATTTACTGCTTCAGTACCTACAGTTGTTGCAATGAACCCTCTTTTTTGATAATCAATGAAAGCAGCAAGGTTCTCATAAATCTCAGTTCTCATGTTTTCCTGTTCAGCCTGGCTCAGGTCTTTCACATCAATTTTGTTACCGATAGGAACTTTGATCCAGCCTCCGTCAGGTTTAACGCCATATTCGAAGTTACGTCTCATAATCACCTTTGATTTATACATGGATTGATCCGGAATAGAAACCGATACATTTGCCTCGAAAGGTGCAGCACTTGCAGATGCGTAATTACGTTTGAGCGCGTAAGACTTCACGCCGTCCCATAATTCTTTCCCACCTGTAGCCTTGTAATAGTTGGCAAAAATGGAATCCGCCGGTAATTTTTGCCCGAATGAGAATGTATGTATCAGGAGCAGAGCTACGGCGGTACTTAAAAGCTTTTTCATGTTAATTGTGTTTTTAATTAGTTTGTACAATAGTAATACGAATTGCGGCACAGGAAGTAATTTTCAAAACTTTTTTTTAGAGTACCGTAACTGCACAAAGTTTAAAAAACATGATTGTCTTAACTTTTGTTAACGTTACTACACGTTTGACAAAAATTGTTCCATCTGATCCTGTGTAAAAGTAAAGCTACAAGATTACCTGAATTGAGCCAACAGAGGAATGCTGAAAAGATCGGGTAACTGAACCTTTCATATACTTTCGGTCACAAAAAAGAGAACGCCTTGTGAGCATTCTCTTTTTTGTGAAATATAATAATTTCAGTTACGATATAACAATAGGAAGATGATTATGCTCCGTTGCCGTTTCCTGTTGATATTTTTCCGAAACGGTAGTTGAAACTAAGATTAACCAGACGGTTGGTCTGCTGCCATAACGAATTCTGAGAATAGGTAGCAGTATTCAGCTGGCTCTTGTAAGCTCTTGACAAAAACACATCCTGTATATTAAATGAAACTGTGGCTTTTTTTTCCAGAACATCCTTTCTAATCCCCATATTGGCAATAAATACACCTTCCCGCGTTCCCTGTGCAATTGCCCTGGGACCCTCATAATTGATATAAGCGGAAGCCCTAAAGTCCATCGGGAGTTTTATAAATGCATTCAGGTTACCGGAGTAGCTCCATGTACGGTTGTCGATCTGAGCCATTTGCGACACTACTTCAGTTCTGAATACACGTCCGCTCCCGTTGATTTTGAGTATTTCCCAAACAGTTTTAGAAAAATCTGTTTCTACTCCGTATGATATTTCTCTACCGACATTGTCGTAACGCGTAAGAGAAACCCCGTTTTCATCAATGGTTCTGATACGGGTAATGGCATTGTCAGAATAATCCATGAACAGGGATGGTCCCCAACCACCGGAAGCCTCGTAATTAGAATAGGCAAGTTCAGCTTTGTGTGTGAACTCAGGTCTCAGTTCAGGATTTCCGGTTTGTACGTTACGTGGATCCGAAAGATCGGTGAAAGGATTCAGCCAGTTTGCTTCCGGGCGCTGTACTCTGCGGCTGTAATTCAGTTTGAACTGCGCTGCATCATTCAATTTACGAGTCAGTGCAAGAGATGGGATCAACGTAAGGAAATGTACATTGAATGATTGGTTGATATTGACCTGATTGATGTCCTGGTTATAATCCGTAAGGCGTACCCCGGCGCGTATTCCCCACATCCCTGATTTCTGGCTGTATGTCATAAACCCGGTATAAGTCTGATCCTTATAAGCAAATACATTACTCAGTGCAGGACTGAACTCAAACAACTCCGTTTCCCTGTTGAGGTTATAAAATCCGTTTACATTGTCATTAGAGCTAATTCTCGAACGAACGCCCATTTCAAGTGTTCCTGTCGCGGTAATAGGCCAGGTGTAATCAGAATTAAGAAAAAGTGACGTACGCTGATTATTGCGTAGGTTTTTCTGAAACCTGTCCAGACTGTCAATGCTACTTTCCTGATCGAAGTACGAATCATTATCGGAGCTGCCTAATGAGTAGTTGGCCGTAAAAGAGAATGCCTGGTTTTCCTTATTGAATTTCTTGCGGTAATCGAGGCTCATATTCATACTTTCCCCATTACCGGTACCTCTGTTAATTCTGGTAAATTCTTCCAGCACAAAGCCATCGGATAATGTCGTACGGTTCAATATGTCGGAACGGTTTCCATTCTCATTAAGAGAATAATTCACACCAACTTCAAGTGTGTTTTTGCTATTGAAATCGTAGTTAATACCAACCCTTCCAAAGAGACTCTTATTGTTGTTATTCCCAGTTCCGGTTTGCTCCAGCAAGGTGGGAGTCTCCGAAATGAAGTTTTCCCTGTTCAGGGTACGTTTGTTATAGCGGTTTGTCGACTGCCCGTTGAGGGCGGCAGTAAGTCCGAATTTACCGGATTTGTAGTTCAGGTTACCCGAGGCGCTATGGTTGTTTTTGTTTCCCAGGCTCAGTCTTGCACTTCCGTTTGTTCCGCGTATTTTTACTTTTTTGGTAATAATGTCAATAACACCTGAAGCTCCCTCTCCTTCATACTTTGCGGAAGGGGTTGTCATCACTTCAATGCGTTCTATAAGATTGGCAGGGAAAGATTGTAGTATCGTCGGAAGGTCGTTTCCATATAAGTTGGATGGCTTACCGTCTATCAGTACGACTACATTTCCTTTTCCTCTCACCTGAGGATTTCCATTTTCATCCAATGAAACTGCAGGAAGTTTTTCCATCAGATCACTCACGCTGTTGCTGGATGCAAGCAGATCCTGACCGATATTGATCACCTTTTTATCAATGTCATCAACGATCATGCTTTTTTCAGCTGTAACCGTCACTTCATTCAGCTTTTGCGCTGCCGAGTTCATTTTGATTGTACCCAGATCCAGCACGTTGGCCTCAGTGGCAACACTTACGCCCGGCTTATAAAGTGTTTCGAATCCGATGTTAGTGACCCTAAGAATATAGTTTCCTGGCTTTACGCTTGTAATGGTGAACACACCATCCAGATCAGCTACAGCTCCGAAGGCCAGGGAAGAGTCTCTGGATGTCAGCAGAGCAACAGTAGCAAAACTGACGCCTTCATTATTGGATGCTTCAACAATTTTCCCAACAAGTTTTCCGCCGTCCAGTGGTCTGGCCATAGAAACGGATACAATGTTGCTCAGAATGAAAAATACAGTAAGGTGAAGAAGAAAAGGTTTACTTTTCACAGTAATGGTAAGTTATGTTAGGGATTAGGATATAAAGCTAATGCAGGGCAGACCGTAGGACTGTCTGATGTAATTCGGTTTCACCATTTATGATTTTACCGTTGTCCAGACAAACGGACATTTATCGCAATTTAATATATAAAATTGTAAAAAATGCTAAAAAAGAAGTATTTAAAACTGTTGTCGGGCTTCGAAGGCATTTTTTTAATTGTTTCCGGGTACGCTGGATTATCATTATTCCGTTTAGATGTAACGAAGGCACGCAATCGGGAAGCCAGAATTGGCCTTTTGATATAATACAGGGAAAGATCAGGACAAGAAGAAGTATGAGGGGCGCGTAAAAAATAAAATTCTGGTATCAACTTATCCCTTTCTACAAACCTTCTATTTTTGCAACATGTATAAGATTATTGTTGCGCCTTTCCTTTTTTTGTTCGATGCCGAGCGGGTACATCACTTTGTTTGTGACGTGCTGGATTTTGCTTTTAAAATTCCATTCGTACCTCAAATCCTCCGCTCGTTGTACACCTACGAACACCCTGATCTGGTTCAGGAAGTAGCAGGTTTGCGCTTTCGTAACCCGGTGGGACTTGCTGCAGGGTTTGACAAAAATGCGGAAATGGTTGACCAGCTGGAAGCGTTGGGTTTTGGATTTATAGAGATCGGAACACTTACGCCAAAGGCACAGCCGGGCAATGATAAGCCAAGGTTGTTTCGCCTTAAATCGGACAAGGCGCTGATCAACAGAATGGGTTTTAATAACAAGGGGGTTGAGGTAGCAGCTGCTAAATTACGTACCCGTAAATCGAAGATTCTGGTTGGCGGAAATATTGGCAAGAATAAAAATACACCCAACGAAGATGCATTGAGCGACTACCTGATCTGCTTCCGCGAGTTGTTCGAGGTGGTTGATTATTTTGTAGTAAATGTAAGTTCGCCAAACACTCCCGGGCTGAGAGAATTGCAGGAGAAAGAACCGCTTACGGCATTGTTGGGAGAGTTGCAGAAGAAGAATAAAGAAAAGTTTACGCCCAAACCTATATTTTTAAAAATAGCGCCGGATCTGACGAACAGTCAGCTGGATGATATTATTGATATAGTAAAAACAAGTGGTATTGCCGGCGTGATCGCAACCAATACAACCATCAGCAGGGAAAACCTGAAAACACCGGCTTCGGAAATTGCAAGAATGGGTGCAGGCGGATTGAGTGGGGAGCCTTTGGCGAACAGAGCGACTGAGGTGATCAGTTATCTTTGCCAGCAATCAGGTAACGCTTTTCCTGTTATTGGTGTAGGTGGAATAGCATCACCGGAGCAGGCGTTGGAAAAACGCAGAGCAGGTGCAAGCCTTGTTCAGTTGTATACAGGTTTTATTTACGAGGGACCTGGATTGGCCAGCCGAATCTGTAAAGCGATGGTGGCACGTTGAATACCTTGTTTTCATTGAAATTCACTTCACACATTACAAGTCTATATTAGATGGCAGTTAACAAACCCCGGGGGAATACACAGAGGCAGCAGGAGCAAAAGGCCGCGGGTTCACGTCTTCGTTTGTCGATAGACTGGGATGGGATTTTTGCCAGTCCGAAAAGTACGCTGGCATGGGGTATCTTTTTCATGGTGCTTGGCCTTGTGATGGAGGTATCTTTTGTCTCTTACATATTTACTGGTATCACAGACCAAAGTGTGATTGATGGTATCAGAGAAGAATCTATACGTGACGCTGGCAGGCAGACACGCAACGTGCTGGGTGTGCTCGGCGCCACCATTTCTCACATCTTTGTTTATCGTTGGTTTGGGATCAGTGCGATTCTCTTGCCTGTTATCGCGGTTTTGGGAGGCTGGAAAATTGCGTTCGGCAGAGAACCTTATTCGTTAAGCCGTAAAACAAAAGAAGTTGTTTTCTTCCTGATCTGGGGAAGTGTGCTTATGGGGTACGTTGTGCTGATGAGCAATCAGGAAAGTAGCCTGAGCTTTATTTCCGGTGGAATGGGTTATGCGATCAACGTAATCCTGTTTGACTGGCTTAAATGGGGAAGTATTATTCCGATCATCTTTGCATTGTTTCTTTTTGCAGTTTACTTCTACGATTTCAGAGATACCATTGAACAATGGCAGGTGAAAAATGCGGTGCCGGATCCGGTTACTGTCGAAGTAAATGATGATGCAACTGTATCAACCGAACCCGTAGCAGAAGAAAAAGAGGCTGTAAAGCCTCAAGAACCGAAATATGTTTCGGTGGTGAATGATACCTACGACGACTTAGAGGAAGAGAAGGAAGAAGTAGTAGAAGAGGTAGAGCCAGTTGCCGAGGAGATTGAAGAGACTCCTGTGGCTGTTTCTGCTGCGGAACCTGTAATGCTTTCTGTAGAACCGGTAGTAGCTGTTGCTCAACCTGCGAAAGTATCGGTTCCCGGAGTATTGGAGTTGGAAGTAGAGGATACGATGGTGAAAGAGCCTGAAGAGTTTGTTGTGGAAGAGGAAGATGTAAATGCCTCTATTTTGCGCGAATTCGGGCAGTACGATCCAACTCTGGATTTGCCTTCGTACCAGTTTCCGGATGTATCCTTAATGAATGAGGTATTCGAAAACGCGCATGAAAAGGTATCTCACGATGAGTTGGAAGGAAATAAAACAAGGATTGTAGATACGCTGGGCAGCTACGGAATTAATATTTCCAAGATTAAAGCTACGATCGGGCCTACTGTAACACTGTACGAGATTATACCGGAAGCGGGGGTAAGGATTTCGAAAATTAAGAATCTTGAAGGAGATATTGCACTGAGTCTTGCTGCATTGGGTATTCGTATTATCGCACCTATGCCTGGCCGTGGTACGATTGGTATTGAAGTGCCCAACAAAAACCGGGAGACGGTTTTTATCAGGTCAGTATTGTCCAATGAGCGTTTCCAGAAATCAACTTACGATTTGCCGGTTATTCTGGGAAAAACAATTTCCAACGAAATCCATATTGCAGATCTTGCTAAGATGCCTCACTTACTCATGGCCGGAGCAACCGGACAAGGGAAGTCGGTAGGTTTGAACGTGATTCTGGCGTCTTTGATTTATAAGAAACATCCCGCCGAATTGAAATTTGTACTTGTAGATCCTAAAAAGGTAGAACTTACACTTTTCAATAAACTGGAGAGGCATTTCCTTGCGAAGTTACCCAACTCGGGTGAAGCTATTATCACCGATACGAAGAAGGTTATTTTTACGCTGAATTCGCTTTGTATTGAAATGGATCAGCGCTATGACTTGCTGAAAGAAGCATCAGTGCGTAACCTAAAGGAATACAACGCCAAATTTGCGCAGCGCAGGCTCAATCCGGAGCGCGGGCACCGTTTCCTTCCTTATATCGTGTTAGTAATCGATGAGCTTGCTGATTTGATGATGACAGCTGGTAAAGAAGTTGAAACGCCAATTGCACGTCTTGCTCAGCTTGCCCGTGCGGTCGGAATTCACCTGGTTGTAGCAACGCAGCGCCCGTCTGTAAAGGTTATCACGGGTTTGATCAAGGCCAACTTCCCAGCACGCTTGTCTTTCCGCGTAACATCCAGTATTGATTCACGCACTATCCTTGATGCAGGGGGGGCTGAGCAGCTTGTAGGACAAGGAGATATGCTTCTGTCTATTAACTCCGAAATGATCCGTTTGCAATGTCCGTTTATCGACACCCGTGAAATTGAAGACGTTTGCGATTTCATCGGTGCGCAACGCGGTTATGATGGCGCTTATGCATTGCCTGAGTACGAAGGTGAAGAAGGCGGAGAAGGTAAGAGTGAAGTCAACGTTGATGATTTTGACAATCTTTTGCCAGAAGCAGCCCGACTGATCGTAACACACCAACAAGGTAGCACATCATTGATCCAGCGTAAGATGAAGCTGGGTTACAACCGTGCGGGTCGCATTGTGGATCAGCTTGAATCCATTGGTGTTGTCGGTCCATTCACCGGGAGTAAAGCCAGGGATGTCATGTTCATGGATTTGAGCGGACTGGAGGAGCATCTGCGCGTGATGGGTATCAATTAATGCATCAGCTCAATACATTTAAGTAGTGTATATTAAACCATCTTGTTGTGAGCTGGTCTAAAATTTGTGTGTTTTAAAAAACAATTTTGCAATTAACCCGCTTGGAATCAATTCTGTAATTATGAAAAAAATGAAAGTTCTGTTATCTCTCCTGCTGTTTTTTGTTTGTGTGGGTAACGCAGTAGAAGTGTCGGCTCAGGGAGATAAAAAGTCTACGGCTATTCTGGAAGCCATGAGTGCCAAATATCAGAAAATCAAATCCTTTAAGGCAGTTTTTACCTATACACCCGAAGGTGGAAAAGCATTGAAAGGGGATGTGACAGTGAAAGGAACGAAGTTTCGTCTTAAAATGGCAGGGCAGGAGATATTCAATGACGGTAAACTGATGTCGACTTATATCAAAGAAACAAATGAGGTAAATGTGCAGGATTTCGATCCTACTGCAACGGGTGACCTGGATCCGACAAAGATTTATTCGGCTTACAAAAAAGGATTTAAATATACTTTTGTGGACGAGAAGAAAGTAGGAAACCAGGTTTTGGAAACTGTGGAACTTACGCCAACAGGTAAAACCAGCCAGGTGAACAAGGTGCAGATTCAGGTAAACAAATCAGATAAGTCAATTGCCAGCTGGAAAATTTTTCCAAAAAGTGGAGCTAAGGTTACTTATAAAGTGGAGCAGTTTCAGCCTGACGTAAATGTAGCGGAAGCCTTCTTTGTTTTTGATAAAAAACAATATCCGGGTGTGGAGGTTGTTGATTTGCGATAGAAGGTAATTCAATGATAAGTGATAATGGGTGTCCGTAGTAATGCGGGCGCCCATTGTTGATTTAGGGGGTTAGGACATGCTTACGTCATTGCGGATATTCCATCCCTGACGGGATTTGGAAAATTCAGGCTGGATTGTTTCTACCGAAATTACGTCCCAAACGGGACTTGCCTGTACCTGTTAATGTCTTTATCTGCGCATATCAAATATCAAATGTAGAAATCCCGTCAGGGATATAATTTCGGTAGCAGCAAGGTTATGTGTGGCGAAGCAAAAATGCCGTAGGCATGCAACATCGCACACCTACGGCATTTTTAACATATTATTTTCTGAAACTATTACTTCTTTTCTTTCGCCTGTTTCAACGCCTGTGTTGTGGTGTAATATTTGGCGATCATATTAGGAACTTCCCACTCAGGTAGTTTTCCTTCTTTCAGATACTCCATGTACTTATTCGCCACCTGAGCAAAGTGTGCCTCATGTCCGTTGTCGTATTTCGCAGGAATGCTGATTTCCCAACCGGCTTTGTTTTTCTTCAACTCAATGCCCGGATATTTATCCTGAACAACCTTGAAACTTGCAGCAACGGCATCTTCGTAAGCCTTACTTTTATCTTTTGTTTCGATGTAAAGAACGGGCTTGTACTTCTGGTCTTTACCCTGGCGCACGATGAGATTGGCTTTAGAACCTTTCATGATCGAATAATGCGTATCTCCGGTTCCTTCCGGTGCCTGAAAATTCCAGATTACAGACACTTTCGCATGAACGCCTTTCAGCGTATAATTCAGTTCACCGTTTGAGTAAATGTTAAGCGTGCTGTCCGTAACGTCCTTTTTAAGGTAGTCAGGATAGGTATCGCTTTTGGTAACCAGCTTAAATTGAGATGGTGTTATTTTGGTTGCAGTGCGCTTTGTAGAAAGTAAATTGATATCCTTTTTGTAGTCCAGAGATACATTCGGGAAACAGCTCCATTGTACAAGATCTACTAAGTGAGTTGTTACATCCACCATACCTTCACCTTGCTGTTCTACATCAAAAAACCAGCTCGGACGTACCAAAGGCTCACCGGAAATGTATTTGAAAAAGTGGTGAACACTTTCTTTTACTACTGAGGGATCAGTTGGCGTACCTTTTTGCAATTCACCGAAAATGTCCGGAAGCAATGCCAGTTCACGTTGCAGCGTATTGGTGATCTCATAACGTTCTGTCATGATATCGTATAGCAGTACCTTGTTCTTTTCAGCACTTGTGAATGCTTCCTGCAGTTTGTCAAAACCAGCTGCATCAATAGCCATGGGTTTGTCGGCCAGTACGTTAAGCCCCGCATCTACAGACTTTTTGATAAAATCTGTCTTTTTCTGATTGTTACCGGCAAGTACGACTACATTGCCTTTTTTATCAGCAATCATTTTATCCAGGAAATCCGGTCCGGTATATACCTCCTCCTTCCAGTGGGTTGGCTCTTCTGGTCTGGTGTTATACTTTTCAATTTTGTCAAGATACGCTTTCACATCGGGGCCTTCCGAAGCATATACATGCACAACCGAATCAACATCGGCATACATAGATTTTTGCACCAAAGCGGCATGGAAGTGTCCTGGTTCTACCACGATAAGGCTCAAAGGTTTTTTCGATTCCTGAGCTTCCTCTTTTTTCTGATTACATCCCTGATTCAAAGCAAGTATGCCCGTTACGGCGATCATTAACAGTTTTCCCTTCATCTGATTGTGGTTATAAATCTTTGCAGCTAAATACTAATAACTGGTTGAGGTTACAATTTTACTCTAATCGCCATGATTTTGTCATAGAAAAGCTAACAATACCGACGCAAATTTTTACAATTGCCCTGAACTGTCTTCATCAATAAACAGAATACAATCGGGATGTTGGCGTAGAATGGTTGAAGGGAATTCCTCAATAATATCTTTGGTGATGGTGTTGAGTACGGCTTGTGCTTTTGTAGGACCCGGAACCATGCAGTAGGCATGGGTGGCTTTCATCAGTGCAGGAATGGTGAGTGTGAGCGCATGTTCAGGAACTTCCGACAATTCATCAAAACATTTATCATGAACTTGTTGCTGTCTGCTGGCTAAGTCAAGATCTACTTTTTTTACCAAAAGCGGATCATTGAAATCAGCGACATGCGGATCGTTAAAAGCAATATGTCCGTTCTCCCCAATTCCTAAACAGACAATATCTGTTGGATATTTTTGAAGCAGAGAGGCATACCGGTCAGCTTCGGACTCAATATCAGGATTGTTGCCGTTCAGATAAAAGACGTTTTGTATTCCCACTTTCTCAAATAACCTGACTTTCAGGAAATATCCGAAATTCTGGGGTGCATCATCAGGTAGCCCGATATACTCGTCCATATGAAAGGCATTGATTCTATGCCATTCAATACCTTCTTCATCGGAAAGAAATTCAAGAAATTCGTTTTGGGAAGGTGCGGATGCAAAAATAATATTGACCTGTTCTCTTTCTTTGAGCAGTTTGCGAATGCGGTCAGCCACAAGTACAGCAGCCGCTTGTCCAAGATCCCGCCTCGTTTCAAATACGCTGATGTTCAGATTATCTACTTTCATGTCAGGTTTGTATAAGGGTGTTAGTGTTTGTTTCCCGGCCTACTGTTGTTTTCAAATATCAGTTTACCGGATACAATGGTGTGACTTATGTTAATCTGGTTGTCGAAAATCACGATATCAGCATCTTTGCCAACTGCAAGGGATCCCTTGCGATGATCAACCTTCATAATTCGTGCTGGTGTGAGCGACATCATTTTAATGGCGTCAGTCAGGGAGACTTCCGCTTTTTGAATCATTGTTCTCACGAGCCGGTCAGCAGTAGCGATGCTTCCGGCAAAGGAGGTGCGATCGGGAAGTTTGGCTACACCATCTTCTACGATTACCTTCAATCCATTGTTCAGCGGACCAAGTATACTGTCGCCTTCTGGCATTCCAGCTGCGCGCATTGCATCTGTGATCAGGGCAATTCTCTCAGGTCCTTTTATCTTGAATACGAGTTTTAGCAACGGTGCCGGCAAATGGACACCATCTGCTATAAGCTCCACGTCCATATCCAGTAATAATGCACTTTCTATAGTTCCGGCGTACCGGAAGGCATTTTTGCGCGTGACGCCCGACATAGCTGAATACAAATGTGTGGCAAGTGTATATCCGTTTTCGTATGCTTCCAGCACTTCCTCGTAAATCGCATCGGTATGCGCCACGGCCGGCAATATATTTTTTTGACGAAGTCTCTGTCCGAATAAAATCGCACCAGGAAGTTCGGGCGCGGCGCTCCAGCGGACGATGGAATCTGAATAGGCGAGTATTTCTTCATATTCTGCCGGATCAGGATTACGGATATAACGTGGATCCTGTGCGCCCCGCTGATTCAAGGCAAAATAAGGTCCTTCTAAATGCATCCCAAGAAACTGCGCCCCATGGTGATTCTTTTCGTTAGCAGATTTATAGTAATCCAGTGTTTTTAAGAGATCCTCTTTTTCGCTGGTCAGCGTAGTGGGAACAAGAGATGTTGTTCCGTACCGGGCGTGGATTTTTGCTATGTTCAAAAAAGCTTCTTCTGAACCATCCATGAAATCGAATCCGCCACCACCGTGAATATGGATGTCAATAAAACCAGGAGAAATGTATTGGCCGCCGGCATCAATAATTTCAGCATCGGGGAAGTCGGTGTTTCCCTGCTCTATACCGATGATTTTACCATCTTCAATCAATACTGTGCCGCTTTCAATACACCTGTGAGGAGTAATGACCGTTCCGTTTGTTATTTTGAGTTTCATAATAATCAGAAGAATTTCAAAAGCAGGTGGTAATCAGTGGCGGGTATTCTGATCATAAAAACCCCATTTCCTGAACCGGTGCCCCTTTACAGCATAAAAAATCAAATACAGATAGCAGGGAAACAGCACCCAATAGGCTTCACGCAGTCCATATACATCGGCAAAATGTCCGTAGAATAAAGGCATGATGGCGTTCCCGCAAAGTCCCATGATCATGATGGATGCACCAAGCTTTGTGAATCTCCCCAAACCATCCAGCGCCAGTGGCCATATTCCTGCCCACACCAATGAATTGGCCAAACCGAGCAATACGACAAACCAGATGGACAGATCTGTATCGTGTCCAAGAAATTGTATCGGCCCTTTGGCAAAAATGATCAGCAGGGTAAAGACAGCTCCGAGCAACGTACAGATTCTAAGCGCATTCACCTGACTCAGGTATTTTGGAATGAGTGCGATGCCGATGAAATAACCACAAATGGTGCAGAACAGGGTGTAGGATGGGAAAACTTTGGCTTCGAGTAAACTGATGCCCATTGAGCCGGCATAACTGATGATTGTATCAATAGCGATAACCTGGGTTCCCACGTGCAGGAAGATGGCCAATGCGCCGAGTATCAGATGGGGGAATTGAAAAATACTTGTTTTTCCTGCGTTGGTGACACTAAGGTTTTCATCTTCGTGTTCTGTATCGATTTCGGGTAGAGGGGAGAGATAGACCAGTAAACCCAGTACCAGCAGAAACACACCCAGACCTATATAGGGATTAATCACCCTTCTGACCAGTTCATCCAAAGCGGCACTTCGCTCAATGTCGGTCATACTTCCGAGTTGTGCAAAAAGATCTGTATCAGTAGGGCGAAGAATAACCGCTGCAAATACAATAGGAGACAATATCCCTGCCGCCTTATTACAGATTCCCATGATGCTGATCCGCTGAGCGGCGCGTTCTTTGGGACCCAGAATGGTAATGTAAGGATTGGCAGCCGTTTGTAATATGGCAAGTCCGATACCAATTGTGAATAGTCCTGCCAGGAAGATTTCATAAGTGCGGCTCATTGCAGCCGGTACAAATATAAAGGCACCCAGCGCCATACACCAGAAGCCTGCCATCATACCTTTTTTGAAACCCACCGTCCTGAGCAAATAGGAAGCAGGAACGGACATGATAAAATAGGCAATGTAAAAAGCAAATGCCACCAGGTAGGCTTGAAAGCTGGTGAGTTCGCAGGCAATTTTAAAATAAGGAATCAGAATAGAATTGACCCACGAAACAAAGCCAAAAATGAAAAACATCACACCGATCAGGAAGATCGATAACATGGTTTGCGACTTGGTGAGACTTTCAACTTTAATAGCAGCTGTAGCTGTTTTCATTGCCCAAAAGTTTTAATAAAAATTATCAGAACGCCCTTCCCCATGCCCCTCAGCCCCTTACCCTGCACCCTTTGCCCAACCCCCTCAGCCCTTTGCCCAGCCCCCTAAACCGTAGGCTCCCAGCCCTTCTGATATTCCCGTTTCCAATATTTCTGTGCTTGCTTATTTCCAATGATGTGTCCGTTTTTAGGATCGATATTTAAAGAACCTCCTGAACGCTGCGCAATGTTGCCCAATTGGCAAAGCAATGTACTCTGATGTCCGCCGACGATTTCTGCATTGAGTGCCGTACCTTTTTTGATTCCGTCAAAGAAATTCTGGATGTGGATCGCATCCAACGCCTGAGAAGGATTCATTTTATTTCGGGGATCAATCACCAGATCGTTTTTGACATCTTTTACAAGCTTGTTGTTGAGGTCATAAATCTTGTATTCATTACCGCCGTAAATCTGTACAGATCCATTTTCACCATAAAAAACGACACCCACACTATCACCTTCTACAGTGCGTCCGTTGCAACTTCTTCCCTCCCAGGTGATAGCAGTATTGTTATCGAAATTCCATGTGATGACTTGTGTATCAGGTGTTTCCCAGTCGTCTTTATATCTAAATCTACCACCGGACGAGGTTACGTGCGTGGGATATTCCACTCCAAGACCCCAGCGCATAAGATCCACCATGTGTGTCCCGTTGTTCAAAGCTTCTCCGGTACCCCAGTTCCACAGCCAGTGCCAGTTGTAGTGAATGAGGTTGTCTTTATAGGCAACTCTGGGAGCGGGTCCCTGCCAAAGGTCATAATCCAGCCAGGAGGGAACAGCAGTTTGTTTCCCGATTCCTATAGAAGCTCTGTTGTTGGTATACCAGCCTTTGGCAAAATAGGGCCTGCCGATAACTCCGTTCTGTACTTCCCGAATGGCAGCGGCCACATTAGGCCAGGAACGGCGCTGATTACCCATCTGAATTACATTTTTATATTTCTTTGCCGCAGCTACAAGCAGTTCGCCTTCATGCGGATTATGGCTGCAGGGTTTTTCAAGATATACATGTTTACCGGCTTTGGAAGCCAGTATAGCGGCAGGCGCATGCCAGTGATCGGGAGCGGCTACCACAAGCGCATCCATATCTTTGTTTTCAAGCGATTTCCTGAAATCAGGAATGTTGGCAGGCTTGCTGTTTTGAATGGAGGCAACCGTACTGATGCATTTTTCAGCGGCGCGGGAGTCTACATCAGAGATTGATAATACTTCACAATTGGGCTGAAGTGCATAGTTGCCGGCCAGTGCCAGCCCCCGGCTGTTTACTCCCATCACACCCACTTTTATCTTTTCATTGGCTCCTAAAATACGGGAATAGCTTTTGGCACTGAAGCCCGGGAGCACGCCGCCGAAAGTCAGCAAGGCTGAGCCGGCTAATGTTTTTTTGATGAATCCACGACGAGATTCAGTATCAGCAGGTTCTGAGATGGAAGTATTTTTCATAGTTAAGAGTTTAGGAATATCATGATCTCGCTTTTTTCATCACACTTTCAATGGTTACACTCTTTCCGCCTAATCTTTTGCTTTCGTCAGCTGCTTCCATAAAAGCAAATATTTCGATGGTCTCCTGAGGTGTCACCGGTACTTGTCCGGTTTGAAAATACTTAATAATATCTTTCAGCAGGGGCTCATAGCCATTATACGGTCCCAGAACTTTGTTGCCTGATTCTGTGAATACGGTTCCTCCGTAGTCATGTTTGCCGGTGCGGGTACCTCTGAACGTACCGGTGCGTCCGTCTTCCCAGGTACCAACCACAATGTCGGTATTGGGTGTGCTCACTCGGGTCACAGTTTTGCAGCCTGTACCCATGACAGTATATAAGGTTTCCACGCCATGGACGCCGTACCAGAACAGGTCAGGATGCGTTTTCTCCAGAACAGCCGGACTAAATGTATCAGCACCTAATACTTTAGATTTGTCAATACCCTCAATACCTGTGATGTAGCGGAGTGATGATGCGGAGAAAACAGGGATGTTATATTTTTCAGCTGCCTTATATATGGCTACTACGTCGGTTAGCGTACCTGCTACAGGCTTATCTATGAATATACGCTTGCCGGCTTTTAAGACTTCAGTTGCCTGTTCCAGATGTCGGCGACCATCATTGGTTTCCAGTAGAATCACATCTGATTTCGCGATTAATTCCTGAATGGAACCGGTGATTTCTACGCCCAGCTTTTTTACTTCTTCGATGTATTCAGGAATTCTTTTGGTACTCGAAACGATATCTTTACTGCCATGCGGATAAGCAGCTACCACCTTATAGCCATTGTAAGCAGCATCGGAGTCCGGGACATTTAACACTTTTGTGAATGCGACACTATGGGAAGTGTCAAGACCAATGATTCCCACTCTTTTGCCAACATTGCCGGCCGCTCTGAGTGCCAGGCTATCCATCAGCGCGAGTGATACACCACCAACCAGCGCCGTGCCAACGAATTTTCTTCTGGAAAAGGTATTCATTGCAAAATGTAATTATAGGATTTAGGAATAGTCAGCAATTAACATAAAGATCGGGTACGTACCCGTGAAATTATCAAATATTTCTGTAAATCGCTCCTTAAAGGAATAAATTTATATTTTTATGTGATTTAATATTGATAAATTAATCCTATAGCGGGTGCTCGGGACAAGCATACTTCTAGTTTTGATAGAAGGCTTCGTTTTCCTTTGTTACAATATCAATAGGCATGAAGTAAGCCTTTTCCACGGACGTGCCCAATACCAGATTTTGGTACAGAGACATGACCCCCCGATATCCCTGATCCTCAGGTTTATGACAGATCAGAAAATCAATCGTTCCGTTTTGTAAAAAAACTACATTCTCTTTAATGAAATCATATCCAACCAGACCGATATCGGTAAGACCCTTTTCCTGCAAATATTTGGCAATAGTAAAAACCCTGGAATTGGTAACGAAAATGGCACCGATTTCTGAATGAGTTTGAAATGCTTCCAGCAAAGCTTTTGACACTGAGAGAAAATCGGTATCCCGTAAGTCAATCCGTACAATGTCATTCAGCTGATTGTGATCTTTGAAATAGGACCTAAACCCTTCTTCGATCCGGATGTAGTTGTAACTTTCTTTTTCTGGAGAGATATTGATAAAAAGGATTTTGCGATCAGGTTGAAGTCTGTATGTCAACAGTCTGGCACCCACATAGCCACTTTGAGACAGATGTGGCCCGATATAGGAAAGTGTTTCGGTATCAGGTAAGTTGCTGTCAATACAAATCACCGGAATTTTGAGTCTTTTACATTCCTGAGCGAATGTTGATGCTTCTTCTATAAACGAAGGAGCGATGAGTACACCACTCACTCCTGTTTTCAGCAAGAGATCAGATTGTTCCTGAAAAGACCTTTTATTGTTAAGGTCAAACAGGAAAGTGTGTACCTGAATACCGTATTGTCTGATCTCACTTTCAGCTCTGCGAATTCCCCTTAAAGGTGCTTCCCAGAAGTCCGTTTCCTCAGATACGGCTGGGATCAGTACGCCAATGCTGATTACTTTTTTGGAGGCAAGTCTGCTCGCGAGAATATTGGGCTGGTAATTCAATTCCTTGATGATTTCATTGATTCTTTTCTTCGTTTTCTCAGAAACGCCGGTTCGGTTATGCAACACTCTGTCCACTGTGGCAATGGATACTTTCGCCCTTCGTGCTATCTCCTTTACACCAGAGTATGTATTCTCGTTTTCCATTCGTTGTTACGGAAGTAATTAAAGGTTTCGGAAGTCTCCGTTCAAATAAGTACAAATGTAGACGGATTTACTAAATGCTCAGACCATTCAGTATGCAACCGATTACTTTTGGTATTTGATCTTTTGATAAGTTTAGGTAAAATCCACAGGAATTCAGTATAAATCTGGTGGTGAGTGTATATTTTACCGACCTTGCAGTACGACTACATTTTATATTCATGATACTTCAGTTTTCTTTCACTTGTTTCAAACCTGCTCACTTTTTACTTTTTGGTCTGATCCTGCTAAGCGGACAATGCTTCTCTCAGTCCCGGAAATCGAAGACTATTTTCGAAGATCAATTCGGTGAGAAGCTGAATATGAATCATTGGAAAACGGAAATAGCAGCACCGGTATTGGTTGCAACGGAAAATGGAAAACTGGTGATTGACTCTCCCGGCGGTGTCACGGTTTGGCTCGATAAAAAATTGAAAGGTGATTTTGTCATTGCATATGATTGGAAAGTGATTGTGGCAGGAGGGAAGAATGACCGGCTCTCAGATCTGAACCAGTTTTGGATGGCTACAGATCCGAAAAATACTTCGCTTTTTACCCGTACCGGCAAGTTTGAAGAATACGATTCGCTCAGCCTTTATTATGTAGGAATGGGTGGCAATACCAACACTACTACCCGGTTCAGAAAATACGATGGAAAGGGTGAAAGGAAACTGCTTCAGGAATATACAGATCAGGAACATTTATTGAAACCTAATCATACTTATCGAATCAGAATCGTTGTTCAAAATGGTGAAACAAGCTTTTGGGTAGATGGGGAAAAATACTTCGATTACAAAGATCCTGCACCGTTAACAGAGGGTTATTTCGGCTTCAGGTCAACATGGTCTCGTCACCAGATTGATAATTTCAGGATTGACTCGCTTTGACAATTTTCAGAAGGTAGATATAAAAGAAAACCAGGTTTAATAAGTATGAAAAAGTGTTTGTTACTAATCCTGTTATTTGTCGCATCTGTGGCCTTGGCTCAAAAGGGTTCTGCAAAGCGTCCCAATATAGTGCTTATTCTGGCCGATGACCTTGGTTACGGTGATGTAGGTTTCAATGGACAGAAGCTGATTCGTACACCCAATATTGACCGACTTGCCAAAGAAGGGACAAAATTCCGCCAGTTTTATGCAGGTACGAGTGTTTGTGCTCCTTCACGTTCGTCTTTGCTGACGGGTCAACATACAGGGCATACTTACATACGCGGCAACAAAGGGGTGGATCCGGAAGGGCAGCAGCCTATTGCTGATTCGGTTGTGACGATAGCTGAGGTGTTGAAAAAAGCAGGTTACGCTACGGGGGCATTTGGCAAATGGGGGCTCGGACCGGTAGGTTCGGAAGGTGAGCCGAATAAACAGGGTTTTGATCAGTTTTATGGTTACAACTGTCAGTCTTTGGCGCACAGGTACTATCCGAATCATTTGTGGAATAATGACAAAAAGGTGATCCTGGAGGCAAACCAGAACTTGTTATATAATAAAGAGTATGCTCCGGATCTGATCCAGAAACAGGCACTTGAATTCGTCGATGCTCAGAACAAAGAGAAACCTTTCTTTTTGTTCCTTCCTTATATTTTGCCACACGCAGAGTTGTTGGTGCCGGAAGACAGTATCTTTCAATATTACAAAGGTAAGTTTGCAGAAAAGCCTTACAAGGGAGCAGACTATGGTCCGGATGCTAAGGATGGAGGTTATGCCTCACAGGAATATCCGCATGCAGCCTTTGCGGCCATGGTAGCTCGACTTGATTTGTACGTAGGGCAGGTAATGACCAGACTGAAGGAGAAGGGGCTGGATGAAAATACGCTGGTGATTTTTACAAGTGACAACGGACCTCATGTTGAAGGCGGTGCTGATCCGACATTTTTCAATAGTGGAGGTGGATTCAGAGGTGTGAAGCGTGATCTTTATGAAGGCGGGATACGGGAGCCATTTGTGGCGCGCTGGCCTGGTGTTATTGCTTCGGGCAAAACCAACGATCATGTAGGGGCATTCTGGGATTTGCTTCCCACCTTTGCTCAATTGGCTCAAACGAAAGTAACCGGATCAATAGATGGTGTCTCGTTTGTACCAACGCTTACCGGAAAAGGAAAACAAATACAGCACAATTATCTCTACTGGGAATTCCATGAGCAGGGAGGTCGGCAGGCCGTGCGACAGGGCAACTTGAAAGCCGTGCGCTTAAAAGCAGCTGATCAACCTGGTGGACCCGTTGAACTTTACGATCTGTCGAAAGATCCTGCTGAAAAAACGAATATAGCCGGACAGCATCCGGATGAGGCTAAAAAGCTGGGAGAGCTGATGAACCAGGCGCATGTACCTTCTGCATTATTCCCATTTGGTGAAAATGAGAAAAGGTAAGTAGCTTATGGTTTTAATGCACCTTCAAAACCTAATTTTAGCGCTTGTTTGCTTTCATTTTTGTTGTAGACATCGCTGGGCTGAAGCACAATATTTCTTGCTTTTAAATAAATAAAATCACCTGATTTGGTAACTATAATGGTTCCCGAACCATTGTCTCCTGACCAGCTCCTGATGGCCTTGTTAGCTACATCGGAGAAAGAAACGGATACTTTTTTACCTGCCAAATCAGGTTTTTTCGTGATTTGATATGTTCCGGGTATGGGCTCATCAGTGCCAAAATCTACATTTAGAATCTGAAGCTTTCCTGATTCGTTGAAAGAAAAAATACCACTATTGGTACTCAGACCACCTTTGTAGGAGAATTTAAGTGTCGGAGACGAAGCGCCTTCCGCGCGAACCTCTCCAAAATTCCACCATCCATTCGGTCCCGCATATACTGCGCTTTTAGGGTTGGTATATCTGTCGTCCTGTGCTTTAGGTACATTTGACCATGTGTCAGCTGCAGGTTTTTGGGCGAATATTGGAATGGAAATGAAAAGGCAAAACAGGAGGCCGGTAACAGATTTCATCTTATGATGGATTAAGTAATGATGGAAAGTTACTGAGTTAGAAAAATATTCATGCTCCGCTTAATAAGTAATTCCATGCAGGAATGTTATAAATAGCTGATGTTTAATATCAGGTATGGATTTTTTGTGGGTGATGCTAAAATCAATCAGCACTATGCAAAATATGGATCTTACCGGTATCTATCTCAGAGATCTTGATGCCGAAGCTACTGCTACACGAAAATGTCTGAAGAGAATTCCCGAATCGCTTTATGATTTCAAACCTAATCCCAAATCCATGAATCTGGGTTATCTGGCTCTTTTGGTGGCCGAAATACCGGCGTGGATTACTTTTATGATTGATAAGGGTGAAATTGACTTTGCTAATTATCAGCATTTTGAGCTAAGCACGCAGGATAAATTATCTGCACATTTTGAAGAAAATCTGGTCAGAGCAAAGGAGTCTTTGAAGGGGGCGACAGAAGAGAGGCTTGCAGGTTCTTTTTCTTTGAAACAAAATGGAGAACTGTTGTATACAGCCAAAGTGATTGAGGAACTGGGTGCGACGGTCAGGCATTGGGTCCATCACCGTGGACAGCTAACGGTATACATGCGCCTGAATGACATTGCTGTGCCATCCATATATGGACCTTCGGCCGATGAACGGACATTTTAATGTGATTATTTAAAAGAAGATAGCGTAAACGTAAAGAGGCGAAGATACCCTTGTGATATCTCCGCCTCTTTGCATTTAAATCTAACTACCAACCCGGATTTTGCATAGCAGTTTTTTCATCAGTTGTAAGCGGTCTGCCACTTTTTTGAATGGCATCAAGGAAGGTTTGTGGAATTGGCCGCAGGTAATGTTTGGCTTCACTTGGTTTGGCCTCATCATTGAAAACCAAAGCGCGTGACACCAAAGTTTTAGTACGTGCAAGATCTTCCCAGCGCATCAGTTCTCCCATCAATTCGCGTGAACGCTCATTCAGTATGAAATGGATGAATTTACTTTCGTTTGTAGAAGCACCTACTTTGGTATAAAACTCAGTCGTAGAATTGAAAATGTCATTGATGCTTGTCAGGTGCAATCCATCAAGAGAACTGGCTGTGGTGGTCGCAACGTTATTGGACTCATAGTAAGTGTTTTTGTCAGAATAAGATACAAATGCAGCTGTATTGGCGGCTACATTGTTTTTGTATGCTACACCTCCGTCCACATAAGCTGTACGATCTTCGCCTGACTTGTATGCGGCACGGTCACGTACTTTGTTGATATATGCCAAAGCCTGGGGATATTGCTGAAGACGTCCGTAAGCTTCTGCTGCAATCAGGTAGGTTTCTGCCAGACGTGCAAGAATGCCATCGCGCTGGCCAAATTGTGTTGCTACAGAAATACGTGATCCGTCGGCAAATTTGGAAAGTGCCACGAAACGGCTTGCCTCATAGTTACCATGTCCTCCCAACATATTTTCAGCCTGGCCTGAGAAATATCTTACGAACATGTGGGGAGCACGGCGCTGGATATTCTCGGATGTATAACGTGTGTCACCTGCTTTATTGACAATGTACAGGATAGACTGCTCTCCACCTGCAAATCTTGGCTTGCCTACAAGATCAGCGCTTGGTGCATTCGCAGCGGTCCAGACCGGTGCAGCTGCAGGACGGTTAGAAAGATATACTGTTTTAAAGCTTTTCCAGAAACGACTGTCGTTCACTCTGTCATATACATCAAGAGCGTAATCTGTAGAACGCAAACGCTGGAATTCACGTCCTCCCGGGATATCACGTTGCATACCTGCCAGATTCTGATATACAGACGGATAGTACAAGTGAACTTGATTTCCATAACGGCCTTGTGTGGCGGTGTTGCCTGAAAATTGAGCTGAAAGAATAATTTCCGGTAATCTTTCAGAAGCGCCATCAGTAGCAGTGTAGTTCCATAAATCACTGAAATTAGGAGCAAGGCTATGGGATCCACTATCAATAACCAGATTGGCATATTTGACCGCATTCTCCAGATCTGATTGACGGCTGCTACTGTTCCAGTCGCTATACAGTTCGCTGGCTCTGTAAAGGTAAGCCTTGGCCAGGAAGTGAGCAGCTGCCCATTTTGTAATTCTTCCCGTTTCGGCGGGAGCTGCGGGAAGTAGCTCATAAGCTTTTTCAAGGTCACTGATGAGATGCGTATATACCTCTTGTGCAGTGTTACGTGAGAACTCAGATTCTACCCTTGTCGATGGTTCCAGCTTCAGCGGAACGCCACCATATTGCTTCACTAATTTGAAATAATTGAAGCCACGCATGAAATATCCTTCACCAAGACGGATATTTTTGTTGGTACCATCGCCGTAGTAAACCGGTACATTCTGGATGACGATATTGGCAGAGTTAATAACACCATACATATTATCCCAAACAGATCCTACATCTCCGGTCAGGGAGTTCAGGTTTGCATCGTACGAATTCCACATCTGCATGGTGCGGTCGCCACCCACAGCAAATTCATCAGTGCCATAATTAGTGGTAGCATAGGCCCATTCGTAGTTGAAGTGGAAACGGAGACTTTGGTACATTCCTGTTACGAGTCCGTCCAATCCGTTTGGGGTTTCAAAATCCTGGGTACTTCTTGCCGTGATCAGATCTTCATCCAGGAAGCTTTCCTTGCAGGCAGACGGCGCTGTCAGTAAAAGAGTTCCCATGCAAACTTTGTTAAATATCGACTTTATATGATTCATAAAAATTCTATCTTAAAGTGTTTCAAAAAGGATTTATCAGAAACCAATGTTCAAACCAAATACAAATCCGCGGTTGAAGGTAGAACCCCCAAGATCAGGATCCAGCCAGGATATGTTTGAATAGATCAGACCGGGATTCTGGATTTGTGCGTAGACACGGAAGTTGCTCATGCGCAGTTTTCCGGCAATGTTTGCTGGAACATTGTAACCCAGTGAAATATTACGGATTTTGACAAATGACCCATCCTGATAGTTCATTGCACTTTTGAAAGGATCACCTGCTGCTGAATTGTAATTTGGAGAAGGATAATCATTAGTTGGATTCTCTGGTGTCCAATAGTCAACAACGCGTTGAGAAAAACGTCCTTGAAGGGATTCTGCCCCTCTTGCTACTGTAAATCCAAGGCGTCCGAACATAAATACAGCCAGATCCCAGTTTTTGTATGTAAACGTATTGTTGAATCCGAATGTGAATTTAGGACTTGAATTCCCTACAATCTTTCTATCATTGTTAGCGTCGATACGGTAATCACCATTTAAATCCTCTACTCTGATATCGCCCGCTCTGAAGCTGTGTCCATTAGCATTGAATTTTGCCATTTCTTCCAAGTCTGCTTCGCTATTTTGCCAGATTCCCTGCTTAGAGTAATCATAATATACGGCTAGTCTTTGACCAATAAACCACAAGTTTCTAAGGTCGTCCGTATCTCCATTTACAAGCTGTTCTATTTTGTCAGTATTTGCTGAGAAATTCGCAGTTGACAACCACTCAAATTTTCGCGTTTTTATATTTATGGTATTTAGCGTTAAGTCTATCCCTTTGTTTGAGGTACTGGCGATATTGTCCCATGAGGTTGTATAGCCTAACACTGAGTTTACACTTCGTAATAGCAATAGTCCGGATGTACGCGATTTATATAAGTCAAGTGTTCCACCTATGCGATGACGGAATAAATCAAAATCTATACCGATATTTACTTGCGCTGTGTGCTCCCAGCTTAATAATTCATTAGCCATTGCAGTAGGGCTTTGAGAAGAGGGATCAGATGATACATAACCTGCTTCAACCTTGTTTCCCCATGTATAATAAAGCGTTTGTACAGCTCCCTTGGTTTGATAAGGACTGATCGCCGCATTACCTGTACTACCGAATCCGATACGGGTTTTAAGCTGATTCACCCATGGAACTGTTTTAAGAAATTCTTCCTGATCTATATTCCATGCAAATGCCGCTGATGGGAAGAAGTCCCATTTGTTGCCTGGTGCCAGCTGAGAAGCTCCGTCCCAGCGAGCCGATGCAGTAAACATGTATTTGTCGTTAAATCCATAATTGACACGAGCCATATAGGAGAGTAGCTGTGTTTGGCTTAAACCTGTTCCAAAACCATCCAAAGCACTCACAGAATTGAGCTGATGCCATCTCTGGCTGTCCCATGGAAGGTTAGTGGCAGTCATTCCACTGGTTTCAGTCAGGTTGGAAGATGCACTTTGCAGCAATGTTAGACCCACTGTATGTTTTCCGAAAGTACGATCGTAGTAAAGAAGATTATCCAGTGTGTAAGAGAAACGTGAAGTTTGGTTAAGCTGAGCGTAGTTGGTTGAACCTGGCTCACCGCCACCACGGTTGATAGAGTTTTTATCCATCCATCTTCCGTTACGCAGATTGTAAAAGTCAGGACCAAAATTCATGCGGTACTTAAGTCCTTTCAAAATATCCACTTCTGCAAATAATACACCTAGCGTACGTAATACCTTTCTTTCGTTGATATTGTATTTATCTTCACCAATCGGATTCAAAATGTTGATGTCACCGCCAGGGAGGTTGATGCGGTTTCCGTTGTCATCAAACGGAACAGCGAATGGAAGCATACCTTGTGCAGCAAAATAGAGGTTACCTGCACCTGACGCACTGCTTGAAGCGAAGCCATAGTTTTGCAGGCTAAAGGTTCCATTGATGCTACCTCCGAATTTGAACCATTTCACAGGAGACATCTCTACGCTGAATTTTGCATTGAAACGTTCGAAGTCCTGTCCCAGCTGCGTACCATCCTGGAATAAATAGCCAATTGAGCCATAGGCTTTCATTTTGTCGGTTCCCCCGCTCAGGCTTAGCGTGTGATCCTGGGTTACGCCGGTTTTAAGCACCATGTCAGTCCAGTTGGTGGTCGGTACCAAATCGCCATTCCAGGTGCCGCCTTCCCAGCCTTTCATGATATTGGCCAATGCATAGGAATCTCCTCCGAAAATACGCTGATCGTCAGCCTGTGTAGGCGTAGCAGGATAATTTCCCGCACGGCGAAATGCATCTCTTCTGAACTGAACATACTGAGCTGAGTTCATCATTTGCGTGCGATCATGCTGATTTTCGATCGTAGTGGTACCGATGTAGTTCAGTGAAAGCTTTCCGCTTTTACCTTGTTTGGTAGTTACAAGAACGACCCCATTCGCGCCACGGGAACCGAAAACGGCTGTAGCAGAAGCATCTTTCAAAACATCAATCGACTCAATGTCGTTGGGATTGATTGATTCAATACCACCAGCCGCAAGCGGAATTCCATCCACAACATACAATGGAGAGTTACTCGCACTGAGTGAACGGTTACCCCGTATACGTATACTGCCCATTTCACCAGGACGTTCATTGGAGGTAATATCCACCCCTGCAGCTCTTCCCTGCATAGCCTGCAGTACGTTAGCCACCGGTCTTTTCTTGATTTCATCAGCGCCTACACTGGCTACTGAACCTGTCAGATCGCTTTTCTTAACACGGTTGTATCCGATTACTACAATTTCCTCTAGTGTCTTATTATCATTCGTAAGGGTAACGTCCAGTACCGATTGGTTACCGATCTCAACATCGCGTGTTTCGTAACCTACATAGGAAAATGTGAGCACTGCCTTATCGGGAATTTCTATGGAATACCGGCCATCAAACCCGGTAGTGGTACCTCTGCTGGTTCCTTTCACAACAATGCTTACCCCGGGGAGTGGTTCATTGGCTGCATCCCTGACAGTACCGGCAATAGTCCGGTCAATAGAAGGGGCAGTCTGAAGATCCAGCACTTCACTTTGATCCTTTTCCGTGTTTTTACGGAGCACGATCTGTTTGTTCATAATGATGTACGAAACTCCGTAAGGTGTCAGAATTCTGTCGAGCACCTCCGACAAACGTTCGTCGTTGGCGTATAAGGTTACAGGTTGTCCTTTTGGTATCAGTTTTGAATTAAAAGAAATCCTGACATTAGCAGCCTTGCTGATCTGATCCAGAGCGGTACGCATTTCTGTATTTTCCCTGGATATCCGCAGCCGTTTCTGAAGCAATTCCTGCGCGGCACCTGCGTAAGAAACGCCGCAAAACAGCAATGTCATGAAAATCTGTACTGTAGTAATTTTCATAATCCTAAACCACAGATTGGTATAGTTATAATTTTTTTGCATAGATTTAATAGGTTTTTGTGATTTGAAAAGGCAAAAACATTCCTCATGCTCCCCGGCAAGGGAGCAGCTTGGCATCGAAAACAAGTCGGGGATTTCAGCCGGTCATGGTACGAACATGCCCGGCTTTTTTATAGACCTGTCAGGGAGAGTAAAACATATTTATCAGCATAGATTCAGGTTTAAATGTGAAATTCTTATTGGTTACATCCTTTTGATATAACCTTTATGTGTTCGTTTTCAATTATGTAGCTGGTGCCGGGGCCGATTGAATTGCATACGATATTCAGCTTCTCGAATAAGGGCTCGTCTGTCAGATTGGTAGTCAATTCGCAACCGTCCAATAGCGCTTCACTCAGTTCTATTTTTAATCCATATGCTTTGGCAATCTGTTCAAAAATTTCTGTAACAGGCGTGTCCGTAAAAGCATAGGAACTTGGTGTGGCAGGAACATATTTGAGCAAATCCTGTGCTTCCAGATCTTTCCGGTTAAAACCGGACTTTGCTCTATTGAAGATCACTTGCTCGTTAGGTACAAGATTGACCGTTTCATTTTTGCCCGGTTGCTCCGAAATACTTGATACAGCCACTTTTCCCGTTTTCACAACTACAGAATAATCTTTATCTCCTGAATAGGCGGTTACCGTGAAACTTGTGCCCAAAACCTTTGTCAGCATTTCACCTGTATATACCAAAAATGGAGAAGACGGATCTCTTGTAACTTCAAAGAAAGCCTTTCCTGTCAGATGCACCGTCCTGTTGCCACCTGCTTCTTTTTCATATTCCAAAGTGCTTTTGGGGTGAAGCAATACGGAGCTTCCATCGGGCAATGCAACCGGTACAACCGTGTTGGTTTTGTTCTCTTTATAAATACTTACCGGTATGGTTTTAGTGGTAACTGCGGAATAGTGTTCCGGTTGAATATCACCGGAAGTTTGTTTTGTCAGGAAATACCAGCCGGCAAAAGCAGAAATTAGCACAACCGCAGCCGCCGCGCGCCAGTAAATGGGTTTGATATAGCCTGATCGCCCTGCTCTTACAGCTTTGATTGTCTCGCGGCTGATCGTTTCAAAATAATCGTCCGGAAATGGTTCTTCTCTGATGATGCTTGCCAGAACAATTTCTCTGGCTTTCATTGCTTCTTTGGCCGGTTCTGGATTTTGTGACAGCCATAAACTCCATGCTGTATCGCTATTTCGAAAGCCTCCGTCAAGCACCCATTGTCTGAAACTTTCGTCGGACAAATAGTCGGTTACTTTGTAATGGGAATAGTTTATCATGAAATGTTAATATTGCCGTTTATTAGCAGTAGCAACACTTCTTAAAGTTTATACTGGTTTGATTATATTTTTTTTTGAAATTTTTAAAAAAAATAAAATTTGAAGTAAAAAAGCATGGCTGATATTGAATTCAGCGGGAACGACTGGCGGAGGGAGGTAAGCGCTTCGTGAATAAGATTTGTAGCTGTCTGGTATTTGACACCCATTACTTCTGCAATTTCCTCATTGCTCATGTTCTCATAAAAGCGAAGATATATCGCTTCTTTCTGTCTGCGGGGGAGCTGATTGATGAAATGGTTGATTGTACGGACACGTTCGGCCTCGGTTTCATTTTCGATAAGCCGTGTTTCGATTGAGAATTCCGAAAGAAATGGATCTTCGTCGTCCTGCTCACTGGTAACAAATACACTTTCTTTTTTAAGTGTATTGATAATTTTCCGGCGAAGGCAGGTGAACAGGTAAGGACGTATTTCTGTAAGCTGGCGAAGGCCAGAGCGGTATTGCCAGAGCTGAATATATACTTCCTGTATACAATCCTGTATCAGCAAATCATTTTTAATGAGTTTCCTGCCATAAAGTGCAAGCGGTTTCCCAAACAGCTTTATCAACTGCTCCAGCGCTTTCTCATCTCCGCCCGTAAAGTCTTTCCACAGTTGCTCTTCCTCTGACATTGCTGCAATGTTCTAACTTTTATTTTTAACGATAATATAAAACTTTGTCGTTAAAAAATAATACTATTCCGATTTTAATTTAGTGAAATTATTCCGGATGAATCGGCTTTAAACTTACATTTCCGTTTTTATCACTATAGATCGGGCGGAAAAATCATCCTGTATTATTTGTTAGGGAAGAATACTTAAAGCAGCTACTGACTGAAACTACTTATGAAAGCAGGCAAAAATAGGTTTTGTAGAAACAAACTGCAACATGTGAGGCTCTGCACGTTTCGTTGGTGATAAGCCTCACATGCCCGGATGTTATTGAAACAGCTCGTCGAGATTTTGTAATCCCATGGTAAAACCTTTCTGAAAGCCCATTTCCAGTGTAGCTTCAAGATCTTTCAAATCATCGTAGGAAATCTCAATGTGAACCTTTGTGTTTGTCCCTGACTGCACAAATTTATTGGTCCAGGTTGATCCCGGGTATGAAGTATTGATGACGCCTTCTTCGTCACAGAAGGCATCCTGTGCCGTGTATGTATCTTCCGGAGTGATCGCGCTGTAATCGGCACGTGCCCAGTGTTCTTCACCTTCAGGTCCTACCATGGCATATAGCCAGTAACCTCCTACACTGAAATCCATAAATTTGGTGCGTGCATGCCATGGTTTCGGAGCCCACCATTGATCCAGGATCTCACTTTGTGTCCATGCTGCCCATACTTTGTCCAACGGAGCAGCAAATTCCCGGTCAACATGGATTTTCTTACTTTCTTTGTCTACCAAGAAGTTCATTAACAGGTCAGTTTTCATCGTTTTCAGAATTTAGGTTGGTTAATATTCATCCAGCCGGCTGAGACCTACTTCCCGGAGTTGCCTGAATTGTGACAGCCGTTGATCTGTTTTACGCATTTAGCAGTATTGATAGGTAATCAAATTTCTTGCCAAGCCAGGTTTGAATCTACAAGAACATTTCCCCATCAGTTATTAACACCAGAATCGGCCTTCCTGTAAGATCTGTAGTTACCTGAAAAACGTCTCTTTTTATCATTCTGTTAAATATGCAACTATTTGGTTGCTCCACTTTTTTTATAGCTTTTGTTCGATAGTTTTTTTGCAGATATTTGAGTAACACCAGTAGCACGCTTTTGAGAAATGATCAAATACATTGCTGCCAGTATCATTATGATTCTGGCTTTCGGATATATTGTTTTTTTCGCTGTTCCTGATATTCCTTCTTTTGATGATTATTTTGCCACGCTGTATCTGATCAAAACCTTCTACTTCGAAGATGCAGACTTTGCGAAGCAGCTAGGCTTATTGTTTGCGAGGCACAACGAACACAGAATTGTCATTTCCAGAGCGCTGGCTGCGACTTATTATTGCATTTTTGGAAAACTTAGTTTTCATCATCTGCTTATTCTTCAGAATCTCTTTCTACTCGCGTTTGTCGGAATCGTTGTCCGTTTATACCGGAAGTATGCAGTGCTTAATCCTGTTATCTTTTTATTCATCACTTCCTTTCTGTTCGGATTGTCATTTTATCAGGTCACTTCATTTTACTGGGGTGGTATTCAACATTACACAGTGTTTGTTTTCTCATTTTTATGTCTGGTTTGCTTAAATGATTCTGAAAAATGGTGGAGTTCCGGATTTGGGCTCGCGGTTTTGTCTGGCATGCTGGCCACGCTCTCATTCGGAAATGGAATACTGGCCTTGCTGATGGGCTGTTTTTTATTGTTTGTAAGAAGCCGCTACAAGTTGCTGATTATATGGATTCTGTTTACCAGCATGATGATCATTTATGGCTTCCGGATTGATAAACCTGAAAGGCTATCCGTAGTTGATTTCAATTTCGAATGGATGGGCAGGTTGTTGTTTACTTTTCTGGGGAGTTTCCTGTATGTAAATCCGTCGGTAGGGCACTACGCCAACATCATTGTGTGCATGCTGGCGGGAATAGTTGTAGCTGGTTTCTGGTTATGGTTGTTTTTTTCAGGATATGCTTTTAGAAAACCTTTGCTTTATGTGCTGTTTTCTTTGCCGGTTGTAACAGGAATTATCATTTCCATTTCACGGTTTGAAACCAAATCTGCCGGAGGAATTGCCCCACGTTACATGTTCTTCACGGCCACCATTCCCGTCATGATCGTCCTGATTTTGCTGGATATGAGAATCATCAAGTGGCCGCAGCTAAGGTATATTCTGCCGGTTACGCTTTCAATCTGGGGCTTATCTTTTTACAATAACTATTTCGCTCTCAAAGCCATGCGTACAGAGCTAAACGAAACTGTTGTAAAGTGGAAAAAGGATAAATCGATACCGCTTGTTTATTACCACGATGCTAAAAACACGTCCGGCGTTTTGGAGTGGGCGATTTGCAACAAGGTGCTGACAAACCCTATTTATGACGGGGCATGTGATCAGCATTCCAGCGAAAACAGATAGTGACGTCCTTGTTTTATTGCACCCTGCGAAAAATCGTTTCGGTAGCTTTGTTTTCTTCGCCTTCCGGTGAAATATTGTAAGCCGTTACCACCAGTGTATCGTCTTCTGTAAGTATTGTTTCGGTGCGCCATCCCCAGGGAACCGGAATGTCAGGTCCACCGTAGCTGCCCAAAACTGAAATGCCTTTCTCTTGTTTCGCTCCCATTGATAACATGATGCCGGTACCCATGTGGAAACTGTCAATCCAGGCACATTGCAGGGTTTCATTTGGAATATCATAACCATAGAAAGCGATGCCTTCAAAAGGTTTTCCCTGCATCTGACCTTTGTATTCAAACATCTGAAAGCGCCCTCCGAGTACAGGACGAAAGGTAGCTTCCATTTCGGATTCATCTGCGAGTACATCCGGTTCAAACCAGGTTTTGGTTATGCCTTTCCATGCACCGGTCAGTGCCGACAATTCTTTATGAATTCCTGATGATAACGATTCTTCGAACTTACTCATGAACTGATATTGGATTGAGATGAGATGTTAAAATTTAAGAATTCTGACCTGCTTTGATCTTTCCTTTTTCTGATAAAGCGCCTTCTGTATTTCGTTTCATGGTTTTGATATAGTCGACTTTTTTAAACCGCAAAGCGCTCCAGTCTTCATTAATGGCTACCATTCTGACGGGCTCCATATCGAATTGCCCCATGATGGTCCAGCCTGTATCCCGGTTGAAATCACATTTGTATCGCTTAGATGTTCCTTTGGGATAACACATCCACAGTATTGCGTCGCCTTTAAGTAATGGGGCAAGGCTGGGTATTAGGGCATCAATCTCTGCCTGCTTTGTTACAAATGCCATACAAAATTCAGTATGGATAACCTGATCCAATTCTGTAACTATAACAGCCTCCTCCCGGATACTGTCTATGTTTGAAATGAAGGAATCCGGAGCATTCAGGATGACTACCGGGGATTGCATTTTGAAGTTAAGCTTTTTGAAAACAGCATCCATTTTGACTCTGCAGATTTTACGTGGCAACTATGAACAAAAATACATAGAATGACGCAAAATTTGTATGGCGGAATCAGACAGCTGCGAGGGGTATTCGGGACAAAATACTAACTTGTGGGAATCTTGCAGAAACACTATACAAAAGAAAAATCTTACAATATGATACAGTTAGCTTTATTGATCACCAATAAACACAGGATGTTAAGCGTTGCAGCCATTCTGGATGTATTTGAATCGGTAAATCTGTTTTATAAAAGTGACGGACAACCTGAATTTTTCGATATTAAATTATATGCACCGTCCACAGATATTCAGGCATATGGTAAACATCCGGTACGCCCTATTTCCGAAGCAAAGGAACCGGGACTGATATTTATTCCTGCCTTTTCTGCTGAGGACATATCGCATGCTATCGGCGAAAATGCGCCTCTGATTCCCTGGTTACATCAGCAGTATAACCGCGGAGCTGAGATTGCCAGCTTTTGCACAGGTGCATTTTTACTTGCGGCTACCGGCCTGTTGAATGGCAAAAGAGCGACAACGCATATTAATGCCTCTATTCCGTTTTCTGCATCATTTCCACATGTGTTGCTGACTGCAGATGCAGTGGTGACGGATGATAACCGTACGTACACAAGCGGTGGAGCTACGAGTAGTTTTCATCTGATGCTTTATCTGATACGAAACTATTGTGGCAAAGAGATGGCTACGCGTATTGCGAAGATGTTTGCGATTGATATGGACCGTGAGCAGCAGACCTATTTCGGGACGTTTGAGCCAGCGGTGAATCATGGGGATGGTATCGTTAATATGGCGCAAAAGCAAATCGAAAAACAATATCAGGAAGGAAGAACGATTGAGGAGTTGATTCAGGATATTCCTGCAAGCCGGCGGAATGTGGTACGTCGTTTCAAACAGGCGACGGGTATAACTCCCATTGAATATCTTCAGAAAACGAGAATAGAGGCGGCTAAAAAATTATTGGAGCAAACGGATCAGAGCGTGTTGGAAGTGATGCTGAATTCGGGATATAATGATCTTAAATCTTTTCGTCAGCTTTTCAAAAAAAGTGCAGGACTCACGCCAAAGGATTACCGGGCCAAGTTCAATGTAGCCCGAATGGATCCTAAGCGGAATGGACAGACAGCCGGAATGGGAGCTTTATAACGAAAAGTCAGGCAGCAAGTGCAAGAAATTCACAGGTCCCCTGGCATCTTCTGCACGCTTCGGCACATATCCTGCAATGCTCCATATGCATGACGGCGTGCTTTTCGCATTCTTCGGCACACTCATTACAAATTTTAGCACACACCGCGCAAAATTCGGCTGTATAATTACTTTTCAGAAGCATAAGCTGAGCTGCAGCCTGGCATGACGCAGCACATGCAAAGCAAGATTGACGCATCTGATTTGGTACGTTACATGTTCTTCTCCGAGGCAGCTGCTTGCGCAATAATTACATGCGGTCACACATGCGTTACAGGCATCAATACAATACATTATCTTTGCTTCGATATTCATGACCATGGCTGGGAATTGTTTCGATTTGTCAATCTTTGCCAAAAATCCTGCCATATACGAGTTAGTGGCAGTTAGGAATTTACACTTATTAAAAAATTGATATGTTATTCAAACAGAAACATCTGGAAGCTATAAAATCGGGTAAAATAACCCTTGCATTTCGCAGATGGAAAAAGTTAGCGGTAAAACCCGGAAGCCTGATAAAAACAAGTGTTGGGGTAATCCGCATCACTACTGTGGAGGAAATCAACGTATCTCAGATCTCTGATACTGAAGCCGTAAGTGCAGGATTAAGAGATGCTTCCACACTGATTGGATTACTGGGAAAACAGGACGAAGGCCAGGTTTATAGAATGGGGGTGCTGTTTGATTCAGAAGATCCCCGCATAGAATTAAGAGAGACGGTGGAACTGGAAGAGGTTGATTTTGTGCAAATCCAGAAAGAGTTGCTGAACCTTGACAAGAATAGTAAAACCGGTAAATGGACAGGTAAAGTTTTGGAGGCAATTAAAGCTAATCCAAGACTTAAAGCGGCAGACCTTGCAGTGCTTGTGAAGCGGGAGAAAGAGTGGCTGAAGCTGAATGTCAGAAAATTAAAAGGGCTCGGACTCACGATTAGTCATGAACCCGGATACTCCATTTCTCCACGTGGTGAGGCATATCTTAACAAGGCAGGAGCAAAAAAATAGGCTCAAAAGTTATAACCAACTTTCGAGCCTATCAGGGATAAGGAATAGATTTTAATGTGTTTTAATGATCTTTCTGAAAGCTCTGTCCTGTCCCTGAATGACTTCTACAATGTAGGAGCCGGTAGGTAAATGAGCAACGCTGATCTTTTGTTTGAAATTATTCTCTGATTTGGACAGCGTTTCTTTTTTGTACAGTCTGCCGGTGCCGGTATCAAAAATCCGCAGTTCTATATTTCCGGTCGATGTATTCGCAAGATCAACTGTAATGTAATCGGCAGTAGGGTTGGGGTAAACAGACACAACACGTTGCAAAGGAATAATTTCTTCGCTGTTAGTAAGTTGCGTTAGTGCTGTATCAATTAGAGCCCGGCGCGCATTCAGATTGCCTGCTCCAAGTACAAACATAGGTGTTTCGGTAGCAGTAATGTTTACTTTTCCGTTAGCTACGGGAAGTTCTTCCAAGGACATATCGTCACCACCTATGACGGGACGGTATATCTGCGCTTTAGAGCTTCCTGGAAGATTAAGGATGTAATCAGCTGTTCTTCCCACCTCGTCGGGAACAGCGAGAATATACAGAGATTGGCCGTCCAGCTCGTAACGATCCACAATAGGATCGCTGTAAATGGTTTCTTTATAACGATAGTTACCAAAAAGCTTATTGATCTGCACAATGTAGTCAGCAGCTGGTCGGCGGGTCTGGTCTGTGTTCAGAAGCCCAGACGATCCGAACATTCCAGCCAGTGGATTGTCGTCGTACATCTGATAGAAATATACCTTGTCAATTCCTTTTCTGGCTGAGAATAGTGAAGTTCTGATGGTCCAGTCTGCCTGCGTTTCCAGAGCAGATTTGTTTCCGATCGGAATGGCTTTAATCGGACTGTTGGGCTGAACATCGAATCCGGTCTCAGTAAGCCATACGGGCATATCGTAGCAAATTTCGTGAGCTACTTTCATGAATTCTTCAACAATGATATTAGCAGGCGTCATTTCTGCTGACATACCTCTTGTGGAAGTTCCGCTTTGAGCGGAAGAGGTGTTGTCGGTGTAAAGGTGAAAATTAATGACATCCCAGCAGAGGTTCACAGTGCCGTCAGGATTATAACCTCTGAATTCCTTACACCAGTCCACCATTCCTTTTACATAGTCAGGGCCTGTAACAAGTCCGGCGATAACTACAAGCATACTTGGATCGGCATTTTTAACGCCTACGCCAGGTCCCATTGTATTTTTGTGTCCATCATAGAATGCAGAGAGGTTTGCTGCGTATTCACGGGCAGTCTGATAACCCATACGACCTTTCCACCATTTGTCACGCTCGTTGTCACATTCCAGGTACTTCACCAGATCCAATCCGATTTTGATGGTGTTGGGATTGTCACCGGGCCATCTTGGTTCACTGTATACGCTTAACAAAGATGGATCTACTGAGGTATTTCTTCCATATCTCGCGGTGAATTGAAATGCTACCTTAGCCTGTTCGATGTAGGAAAGAGGATCTGCGAAGTTTTTGCCAGATTTTACAGGAACAAATTCTGTTTCGCGATGCCCTTCAGGATAGGTTGCAAGCATCCAGCCAGGCAGCGTTTTGATACATGCCAGAATTTCTATGTTTTCTTGCTTGCAACGTTCGTACATCAGGTCGTAATGCCAGCCACCAATAAGTGTCGGATTGAAAGAATATACACCCTCACTTGATTCAAGCTTTTCCCAATCTAGATAGTGTCTCAAACCTTTGAAGTTTTTAGCAGCATTAACCAGGTTTTCGTCATTTTCCCATGGTTTGGCTCCATGCTGGAAATTCCATTCATAGCCATTCACGCCAAACATGTCGCCCAGACGAACAGATTTTGCAGGTACAGGTGAAGGAGTTACAGTGGCAGGAGTATGGGTTCCGTAAATTTCCATTTCCGTCGGCATAATTCCACGTATATCCCAAATCAGATAGCGGATATTTCCAACCGGTGCATCAAGTAAGAACTGGGCATTTCCGGACAGGTTGCGCTCAGGATATGGTCCAACCCATCCATTGTATCTGTCTCCGGTGAATCTTGCAATTTCGATGCGTTCCCACTGATCGGTGATGATGGATAATTTCGCCGGATTTTGAGTATTCGACCCTTCCAGGTCAAAAAACCTCAGACTTTCAATGGTCATTTCTTCTCCTTCAAGTAAGGGATAGTAAGCCTCATATTCACTGATCACTTTCCCCCATCCTGTCTGTAAGGTCTCAGTTAAATTACCGTCAAATAACTGGTCAAGGCCGTTAGCGGCATTGGTTAGCTGATACCAGCGTTTAGGGTCAAGTGTGATTTTCTGAGCATTGGATACCGGATCAGCAGGCTGAACAATGACGTTTCTGGTCACATTCTCAGCTTCTGTAAATGATCCGTTGCCTGCCTGTGAGGCGGTGATGTTTGTGTTTCCCTCTGCAAGAATTGTCGCGATCCATGTACCTGCATTGTTTGTGAGTGCAATTACCGAAGGGTTGGAAGATGTAAATGTAACAGGACTTAGAGCATTGTTACTTGTGGCGTAGAGGTTGAAGCTATTGCCGCCCACTTTTACAGCCGGTATTGCTTCAAATGTAATGACAGACTGTGTAGGTTGTTCTGCCTGTCCTCCCTCTGCAACTTCGAACCAGTTGAAATTGAAAGTTCCTTTTGGCATGAATAGCCTGATTATCTGGTCTCCTGCATTAAGTGTTGCAGTAGTACTAACGGTAGTATACGTTTGCCATCCTCCTGTTTGCGGCACGTTCACACTTCCCAACACATCTGCGTTCTGGTTTCTGATCTGAATAATTCCGTTTCCGTACGCATTAGCGACTCTGAATGAAAAAGTATGTACACCTGAATTAGCCACTTTTACGTGGTAATCCATCCAGTCTTCATCATCAATATATCCCAGATTGCTTCCGCCTCCTGTATCTGCAGTAGTTTCAGGTCTTACGTCGGTGGCTGCGTTGAAATCTTCTGCTTCAATGCGTCCTGTAAGTAGCTTAGGTGCAACAAATTCGATCCAGTTGAGGTTGAAAAGTCCGTTTTGTGCATACACTCTTATGGTTTGATTTCCGGCTGGAAGCGTCACGAACAAAGAGATAGTCTGCCATGCCTGCATACCACCGGTACGTGGTACAATGGTACCTGCCAGCTTTATTCCTTCAGCATTTTTGATATGTACTTCAGCATTATCGTTGAATCCGTTAGCCACTCTTAGTTGGAGTGTGTATCCTCCGGCCTGGGATGTCTTAATGTTGTAGTCTATCCAGCTGCCATTGTTGATGCTTCCGATGTTACTTCCGCCACCTGTATCAGCGGTAGTTTCCGTACCGGCATCGTGAATAGCACTGTAATTTTCAGCTTCAATTCTGGAAGGGATTTGTGTATAAGTTGCAGGCGTAGTTGGATCAGCGGGCTGAACAATGACGTTTCTGGTCACATTCTCAGCTTCTGTAAATGATCCGTTGCCTGCCTGTGAGGCGGTGATGCTTGTGTTTCCCTCTGCAAGAATTGTCGCGATCCATGTACCTGCATTGTTTGTGAGTGCAATTACCGAAGGGTTGGAAGATGTAAATGTAACAGGACTTAGAGCATTGTTACTTGTGGCGTAGAGGTTGAAGCTATTGCCGCCCACTTTTACAGCCGGTATTGCTTCAAATGTAATGACAGACTGTGTAGGTTGTTCTGCCTGTCCTCCCTCTGCAACTTCGAACCAGTTGAAATTGAAAGTTCCTTTTGGCAGGAATAGCCTGATTACCTGGTCTCCTGCGTTAAGTGTTGCAGTAGTACTAACAGTAGTATACGTTTGCCATCCTCCTGTTTGCGGCACGTTCACACTTCCCAACACATCTGCGTTCTGGTTTCTGATCTGAATAATTCCGTTTCCGTACGCATTAGCGACTCTGAATGAAAAAGTATGTACACCTGAATTAGCCACTTTTACGTGGTAATCCATCCAGTCTTCATCATCAATATATCCCAGATTGCTTCCGCCTCCTGTATCTGCAGTAGTTTCAGGCCTTACGTCGGTGGCTGCGTTGAAATCTTCTGCTTCAATGCGTGCTGTAAGTAATTTAGGTGCAACAAATTCGATCCAGTTGAGGTTGAAAAGTCCGTTTTGTGCATACACTCTTATGGTTTGATTTCCAGCTGGAAGCGTCACGAACAAAGAGATAGTCTGCCATGCCTGCATTCCACCGGTACGTGGTACAATGGTACCCGCCAGTCTGGTGCCATCTGCATTTTTGATATGTACCTCGGCATTATCATTGAATCCGTTAGCCACTCTTAGTTGGAGTGTGTATCCTCCGGCCTGGGATGTCTTAATGTTGTAGTCTATCCAGCTGCCATTATTGATGCTTCCGATGTTACTTCCGCCACCTGTATCAGCGGTAGTTTCCGTACCGGCATCATGAATGCCATTGTAATCTTCAGCTTCAATTCTGGAAGGAACTGAGGTGTAATTCTGGGCATTGGCGCACACAAAGCCCCAAATTAAGAGTAGAGGGAGTAGCAGTTTTTTCATTTGTTGATCTCGAAAATCCGGGAGGAGATTATTGTAATTTATTTGTAGCAATGTAGAAATTTTAATCAATCATTTTGCTTTGAGCGAAAATAATTTTTTGTAAAAATATAGATTATATTCTACAGGTATACAATGTATTTTTACAATGCTGGAATTTTATAGTTTACAGGGCAATATTTTTGATTTGAAGCGGGTAGGAGGATTCGAAACCTGGATTTGTTTCATCCTTAAGAGATTATATTTGACTGGCACATAAAGGACATTCTGTTACGGGAGTAAACAGTAGCTTTGGGAATGTGCGCCAAACCGAGGTCGTCCTCAGACGGTTTGCCAATAATGATCAATCCTTAATAATTTATTTAAAAGCCGGGATTTCCGGTTCCTCTCCCGGATAAGGAAGTGGCTCCGTTTCAGGAACTACTGGCTCTACAGGCGGTAGTTCGGGTTCCGGTTTTACAGGTGGTGTCTCTGGTTCTCTTTCATAGGGTGGAGTTTCTTCCGGTGCATCGGGAACCGGCACTTCCGGACGTGGATCGAATGGGGGCATTTCATCCGGACCTGTAGGAGCAGGTGTAGGCTCGGTATTGAAACTATTCGAATAAATGTTCTGGTTTTGTTCCCAGAAGGCGGTAGCCACTTGATATATATCCATGACGATTAGACGTTTATACTAGTAAATAGTTTCGCATGGTATTAAAATAATTGTGCCTTTATTCAAACTATAGCACCAGATGATAGATCTATTCCCTAATTTTTCCGGTTTTGCCTGGTTATTTTACCTGTTATGAAAATACTGATTGTTGAAGATGAGGCGGATCTGCAGGATGTAATCCGACAATCCCTGGAAATAGAGCAATATGTGGTAGAGTCTGCCGGTGATTATACATCTGCGCTGGACAAGATTATTGGTTTTGAATATGACTGTATTCTGTTGGATATAATGCTTCCCGGTGGTAACGGGCTGGAATTACTTTCCGAATTGAAAGCGCTTGGCAAATCAGACAATGTGATTATCATATCCGCGAAAGATTCATTGGATGATAAACTCGCCGGTTTGAATCTGGGAGCGGATGACTACCTGACCAAACCTTTTCATATTGCAGAGCTGACCGCAAGGGTTAAATCAGTTTTAAGACGCAAATCATTTTTGGGAAACAATACTATGATTTTGGGGAATCTGAAACTGGATATTGATGAACGAACATTGACAGTGAACGGGGATTCTCTCGCGCTTAACCGGAAAGAATTTGATATCCTGACCTATATGCTTGTCAATAAAAACAGACTGGTAACCAGGACGGCTCTTGCTGAGCACGTGTGGGGGGATCACATGGAAGACGCGGACGACTACGAATTCATTTATTCTCAAATCAAAAATCTTCGAAAAAAACTAAAGGATCAGGGTGCCGATGTGGAAGTGCAGGCAGTGTATGGCATTGGGTATAAACTTATACAGCTATGAGCTTACTGAACTACACACTTAAGTATCTGGCATTTGCACTGTTTGGAATCATAAATGTATGGGCAGTGATCTTTTATGTAAATATGTTGGATGAAGTATATGACAGTCTGGACGACGGGCTGGACAACTTTAAAATGCTCATCATTGAAAAAGCAAGTCAGGATTCGACCATACTTTTCCGAAACGAATTTGCAGAAGGCAACTATGAGATACGAGAAGTAGCTGAAAGCTATGCAAAGAAAATAAAGGATGTGCATAAGGATACGCTCATGTACATGCCTTATGAAAATGATCTGGAGCCTGTACGGCTGCTCACTACAGCGTTCAAAAAAAATGACAGATATTATGAACTCAAAATCATTTCTTCCATGGTGGAGGAGGATGATTTAATTGAGGATTTGTTCTATGCACTGATCTGGCTGTATATCGCTCTGATCGGCAGTATTCTTATCATTAATAATTTTTTGTTACGTAAAGTCTGGAAGCCATTTTACAGTATGCTGGAGCAATTGAAGGATTTCAGGTTGGGCGTGAACAATCCTGTCGGCTCGGTAAAAACCGAAGTGAAGGAATTTAAGGTATTGAATGATTCTTTGATATCCCTTACCCGGCACACAACAGACACTTTCAATAGCCAGAAACAATTTATTGAAAATGCCAGTCATGAGATACAGACTCCTATCGCTATAAGTATTAACAGACTGGAGCTGCTGGCAGAAAAAGGGGCATTGACAGAGCCGGATATGGAAACGGTAGGGCGTGTGATTCAAACGCTGGAACGACTGACGCGCCTGAACAAATCTTTACTGTTGCTTTCAAAAATTGAAAATCGTCAGTTTGAACAAGGTGAGCTGGTCAGTCTTAATATGATTATCAAAGAGCTTGTTCTTGAATTCCGGGACTTTGCAGATTATAAGGAGGTGCAGATGAATGTGGAAGAATCAGGAGAACTCAGTTATTACATGCAGAAGGATCTGGCTGTGGTTCTACTTTCCAATCTGCTGCGCAACGCCATTATCCATAATAAAGAAGGAGGTACTGTGAAAATTGCGGTGGACAGGCATTTTTTCAATATTACCAATACAGGATCAGCTCAGCCACTGGACGGTGAGCGGATTTTCAAAAGGTTTGAAAAGTCTTCGTCCGATAAAAACAATACAGGTTTGGGATTGGCCATTGTGAAGGCTATTACAGACATGTATGCTGTGACGATCACCTATCACTATGATGGTGCGCACACAATGACGGTTTCTTTCAAAACTTAAGATCTTTTCCTTCGCGACAGATTGTTCCCAATTCCTTCCGGTTTTGACATTTAACATTGTATCAAAAACACCGGAAGTATGAAGTACAGCTTTTTTATATTCGTCATTTTTGTCATTGCCGGTAAGCACGCAATGGCTCAGTCCGACTCAACTGAGAAAAAATTACCAGTTAAAATCCGTCATGCAGAACCATTATATATGGATTTGATCAGAGACCTTGGCGCAAGAAAGGGAGAGAAAGAATGGAACGTGGGATATGGTATTGAAGGACACAAGGATTATACAGTCAATCACACTTTTGTAGAATATGAATTTTCCCCTTTAAACCGGCTCGGGCTCGAAGTGGAAGTGCCTTTTTCCTTTTACAGATCCGTTGGCAGTGACGAAAATGCAGCCATTCCGCGTAACAGGGTAGAAGGGCTCAAACTGGCTACTCAATATACCTTTCTGGTTTCTCCCAAACATCAGTTATCCATGGCTGCAGGGTATATGCATGAGTTCAGAGCGCATTCATTCTACTCGATTGATCATGGTCGGGGAATGTTGAAAGGGAATTCGGTAAGTCCTTTTCTGATTATGGCAAAAAAGTTTGGGCAGCGATGGAATACAATGCTCTACACCGGGCCGGAGTGGGAATTTACTCCGGAAGAAAATCGTCGTGATCTGTTTTATCAGGTCAATGCCAGTGCGCATTATGTTCTTGCTTCCGGCAATTTCGTGGGTCTGGAGGTGAACGACGAATATGGCAAGGGAAGTAATCAGATGGTACTTCGTCCTCAAATGAAAATTGTTCTCGCCGATAACCTCGCTCTGGGGCTCATTACAGGTATTCCCACCAGCTTTCAGAGTAACGGAATGAGTTTCATGGCGCGTGTCATTTACGAGCCAAAAAGAAAATAACAAACATCTTCAAATACTGAGAAGCAAGAAAATTGCTCCCATTTTTTATCCGGATTTCTTCACTTTAATATTAAAACACATGAAAAAGAAAATGTTGTCTGCATTGATGTTGCTATGCACATTGAGTGGGTTTGCTCAGGATATTCCTGCCAGAGAAGTACCGTCTGTTGTTATGAATGTTTTTAATCAGAAATTTCCTAAAGCGGCCGACGTTGAATGGGAACGCAAGGGGGAATTGTACAAAGTGGAATTTGAAATAAGTAGAAAAGACCACTCCCTATGGATTAATGAATCAGGAAATGTGGTGAAACACAAGGAGGATATACGAAGCGCTGATTTGCCGGCAGCGGTAAAAACAGTGATCGCCAAAGATTACAAAGGGTACAGGATTGATGATGTTGAAAAGCTGCAAAATGGGAAGGAAACGTTATACAAAGTTGAGCTGAAAAAAGGCTCTGAGGACGTGGATGTATTTTTTGATCACCAAGGCAAAAAGGTGGAGAATGTCAAAATGTAGCCGGATGCTTCGCTGAGGTTGTACCATTTAACCGTTGAATAAGTCCATTTCAGGATTGAAAACCAGTTATTTAAATTTGTTCTTTCAACACCCGATTATAAGTTATTTAGTGGTTTTAAGGCAATTACACAGATGTATCAGATAACTGTGAAGGACGAAAGAGGGAGGATTGTCTCCATGCTGGAAGAGGAAGATTATGAGTCCTTTATCGTTAAATGCTACAATTTCAGAGAGGATCAGAGTCTGGATTTATTGCAGGTATTTCACGTAAGTAACGAGAAAAGGCATCTGATTCGAACGGAAACCCTTCATGAGATGATCGAGACCTGGCTTGATCCGGGCTTCCTTTTCACAATGGGCTATCCTTTACAGTTTTGAAATGTGCCTTATGGCATTGTTTTTGTTGCGAGCAGTATAAATACACACTTTGCAGGTATCTTTCGGGATGCCAGCTTAACGCTGATTACTATGAAAACATTAACAACTGAAGGCCGGCATATTATTGAAGAAACTGCTAAAAGGCACGATCTCGAATTTCAAACAGTCGAAGCTTTGCTGAACGCCGTTGTAAAGGGGCACGGAACTATGGCTCAATTCAATATTCCTGAGCTGGGTGGAGCGGGGCAATGGATGAAAGGCGGAATGACCATGATCGGAGATATGTTCAATCATGGGCTCAAAGTAAAAGTAGAACAGGTGGCAGCCGAATTGTCCGATCTGGTTTCTACCAGAGTTATTTTTACATCAGAAGAAAACGATCCTGCATATCAGTCAGAATACGAATCGGACTCAGAATTGGTGGAAGTGAAACCGGGTAGTGCCTGGCCAACAGTATTTGGAAACCCTACAGCCAGCGGCTCTCAGAATAATTTCAGATATGCCTATTTTGCACCGAAACATCGCTTGGTTGTGGAAGAGAATGGAAAAAGGTCGATTTATGATACCAAGCATCATCATATTTCCGGGGTTGCCCAGCAACAGGGAAACGCACGTTCCTATCGCTTCACCAGTCAGGAGGGGGAAATTGATCTGAGCGACCTTACACTTATATCAGAGCCAGCGGATAAAATTCAGGATACGCCCGATATTCCTTATGATGTGACGCGTGCATACAGTAATCCGAATGAGACTCCATTGCGAACTCCGGAAGAGATTATTATTTCAACTATTGAAAAGCTGAATGTACTTTTTGAAAGAGGGCAGATTACGGAGGAGGAATTCAGTACGAAAAAGACGGAATTGTTATCAAGATTGTAAAAACAGATTTTTACAATTACAAAAACAGGCTGCCGGAAATTTTCCGGCAGCCTGTTTTTAGTGTGTGTCAGGCATGTTCTATATCTATAGGGTGCAAGTCCCGAACGAGAGTTGCAGTACTTATCGTTAGCTGATGG
>NZ_QNUL01000016.1 GCF_003383615.1 Dyadobacter luteus | reverse complement strand
ATCAGTTGACAACGTAATTTCACTTACCTGTTTTCCATATATTAAGAATACGTCCATTTAAATTGTAATTAGTATTATTATATTTTTTCTTTAAATATTAAAAAATTATAATTTTAAAAGGAAAGGTATTTATAAAATGCAATTCCTGCCTAAACAGGTGAAAATATCAGTTATTGCTATACAACTTTTAGGAATTATAAGGAGTGATTCCTTTGTAACCTTTTGACTTTAGCAGAGCTTATTTCTCCATAATCCTTAGCTTTGCCAAAGTTTATAGCTAAAAACATATTGCATATAAATAATGAAGGAAACACACGTAATCATCATGGCCGGTGGCGTAGGAACGAGGTTCTGGCCTTTTAGCCGAACCGACTTCCCCAAGCAATTTCATGATGTCTTAGGAACAGGAAAGACACTTTTACAACAAACAGTTGACAGGTTCGACGGTGTTTGTCCGATTGAAAATATTTATATTGTTACAAGTCAGGAATACAAGGATCTAGTAAAGGAACAGATTCCCGCTTTGAAGGATGAGCAGATATTGCTGGAACCAAACCGCCGGAATACAGCTCCTTGTATTGCTTATGCTTGTTACAAAATAGCATCTAAAAATCCCGATGCTAATGTGGTCGTAGCTCCGGCAGATCACATCATATTAAATGAAGAGGTATTCAGAGATACTGTACGAATTGCACTGGGCGCTGCCAGGACTGACGATATTCTGGTAACTCTTGGTATTCAGCCTACGCGGCCTGATACAGGATATGGGTACATCCAATATATCCCAGATAAGTTAACCGTTAAAAAGGTAAAATCTTTTACAGAAAAACCTCAGCTGGAGCTAGCGCTACAATTTCTGGATAGCGGTGATTTTGTTTGGAACGCGGGTATTTTTATCTGGAACATTAAATCTTTTAAAAAGGCGCTGGAGCAGCATCAGCCTGAAATCGCTGAGATTTTTGAAGCAGGTAGCCCCCACTATTATCAGCCATCTGAAGAGTCTTTCATCGAAAGGGCTTATCAACATTGCGGAAGTATTTCCGTGGATAATGGTATTATGGAAAAGGCGGATAATGTCCATGTGGTATTAAGCAGTTTTGGCTGGTCGGATCTTGGAACCTGGAAATCACTCTACGAAGTATCGGAGAAAGACGAGAATCAGAATGTAACAGAAGGGAACCTGATTTTGCACAATACAACCAACTCTATTATTAAAACGCCTTCTGAAAAGCTGGTAGTGGTTAATGGTCTTGACGGGTTTATAGTTGCAGAGTATGATGGCGTGCTGATGATCTGCAAAAAGGAAGATGAGCAAAAAGTGAAGGAATTTGTTGCTCAGGCGAAGGAACTGGATTCTAAGTATGTATAAAAGTTGAGTTTAAACGCAGTGCTCATGAAATTACAATTTCATGAGCACTGCGTTTAAATCATTTTTTCAATTTCAAAAAATCGCACATCTGCCTTCACATTTTCCAGTATTTTGGCAGAGCGTTCAGGACGTGCGTCTGTAATGAACACCTGGCCGAGAAATCCGGTATCTATCAATTCGATGAGCTTGTGTATGCGTTTATCGTCCAGCTTGTCAAAAATATCATCAAGAAGAATAATCGGCGTTTTTCCTTTTTCGATCTTTAAAAGCTCAAACTGAGCCAGTTTCAGGGCGATTACAAAGGATTTTTGCTGACCCTGCGAGCCAAATTTCTTCAAAGAAACACCGTCAATTTCAAATCCGAAATCGTCTTTGTGGATTCCTTTACCAGTGCGCTGGGCATGCAGGTCCCGCTGACGATGTGAGAGAAAATCGTCTGAGAAGCCGGCTTCCGATACTTCTGTTTCATATTTTACAACCACATCTTCTTTTTCATTACTGATAAATCCATAATGTCTTTGGAAAAGTGGGAGAAACTGACTCATAAAATCAGTTCTAGACTTGAATATCCGGACAGACAAATCCACCAAAGGCTCATCGTAAGTATCAAGCAAGTCGTTATCTACATAATTTCTGTCCGAAAATAATTTGAGGAGGCTATTACGCTGTACCAGTAGTTTGTTGTATTGTAGCAAATTCTGAAGGTAATCGGGTACAGCCTGCGCAAGTACTCCGTCAAAAAAACGCCTGCGCTCTTCACTGCCGTCGCGAATCAAATCTGTATCATTGGGAGCAATCAGGACCAAAGGAAAACGGCCGATATGTTCGCTGAGGCGTTCGTAGTTTTTTTTGTCGGCCATAAAAACCTTCCTCTGACCACGCTGAAGGCTGCAGGTAATCTGAATGTTCCGCTCCGGCTCTTTAAAAATTCCGTCAATTACAAAAAAATCACTTTCGTGGCGTATAGCGAGTGCATCCTGACTCTGGAAGGCGCTTTTGGTAAGGGTTAGAAAATAAATAGCATCCAGAAGGTTTGTTTTGCCACTTCCGTTCTCTCCAACCAGGCAATTCACATGTGTTCCAAAGACAAATGCCCGCTCCTCGTGGTTCTTAAAGTATGTAAGATGGAGCTTTTCTAGCCACATGAACTTCTTTGTTATATAGTTTATGCTTATTTTCGCAAATCATTGCGTGAGTTCGGCAAAACAGACTCTGTTCAAACCACTAACTTAAAGACAAAGTTCTGTCTTTATATAAACGTGAACCAAATTTTATGGCCACCGTTACTGAAAAAAAGAAAGCATCAGCTCCAAAAAAATTACAGCATCCGACTGAACGTTATATGTTCTGGTTCGAGAATATGCTATTGCAGCGCCGGTTTGAAGAAAAAGCGGGACAGCTTTACGGTCAGCAGAAAATACGTGGATTTTGCCACCTTTACATAGGTCAGGAGGCGTGCTCTACCGGAGCTGCAACTGCACTTACAAAAGGTGACAAATATATCACTGCTTATCGTGATCACGGTATTCCTCTGGCTTTGGGTACAAGTCCCAACGCAATCATGGCCGAGCTGTACGGTAAAAAAACAGGAACAACTAAAGGTAAAGGTGGTTCCATGCACATTTTCGATAAAGAAGTAGGCTTTATCGGTGGACACGGAATCGTTGGTGCTCAGATTCCTTTGGGAGCGGGTATCGCTTTTGCTGAAAAGTATAACAAAACAGGAAAACTTTGTATCTGTTACTTCGGTGATGGTGCGATCCGTCAGGGTGCATTTCACGAAGCGCTTAACATGGCAATGACCTGGAAGTTACCTGTAATTTTCGTTGTTGAGAACAACGGTTATGCCATGGGTACATCCGTAGCCCGTTCTTCAAATGTTACTGAATTATACACATTGGGAGAGGCTTACGATATTCCTTCTGAGCCGGTTGATGGTATGAGTGTTGAGGCAATTCATGAGTCGGTTTCCCGTGCTGCTGAGCGTGCACGCAAAGGAGATGGTCCTACATTCCTTGAATTCCGTACGTACCGCTACCGTGGACATTCAATGTCCGATCCTCAGAAGTACAGATCTAAGGAAGAGGTTGAAGATTACAAACAGCGCGACCCTATCGAGCAGATTCGTGCGGTAATTCTGGAAAACAAACTGGCAACAGAAGAAGAATTGGATGCAATTGACAAGAAGGTTAAAGAAATCGTTGCAGAGTCGGTTCAGTTCGCTGAAGAATCAGAATTCCCGGATGCAAGTGAAGCCTACACAGATGTGTATGTAGAAAATGACTATCCTTTTGTAATGGACTAAGCTGACCATTATAACAATATTAAAAAAACCCGTCGAGTTATTCCGGCGGGTTTTTTTAAGTAATTTCAGGTTTTAGTCCTGAAAATGATCTTATCTGATTATTTTCTCGTATACAGCTTAATAGTTTTTAACAAATAGTTCGGTAGCTCGGATCATCGTCGGATGTACTTGTAGAATTATACACTTTTTTAAAATATGCCCTTAGATCAGGAATTTGACAAGGAAGAAGAAGATTCAGGTGGTGAGATGTCGTTTATAGGGCATCTGGAAGAGTTGAGGTGGCACGTGATCCGTGCAGTTGGGTCAATTTTGGTATTTGCTATCATTGCATTTATCTACATCCAGGAAATATATCAATATGTGATTGTAGCTCCTTCGAAACCTGGTTTCTGGACCTACAGAATGTTGTGTAAGTTGTCCGTAATTGTCGGTTACGACGATCTTTGTGTGAAGGCGCTTAACTTCCAGCTTCAGGCAATAGGAATGGGGGATAACTTCACGATGAGTATGACATCGTCTGTAATTGCCGGTTTGATATTTGCGTTTCCATATGCTTTTTGGGAGATGTGGAGATTTATAAAGCCTGGTTTACGTCCCTCTGAGCGTCGTTCAGCGCGGGGAGCGGTGTTCTATGTTACATTTCTCTTCCTTTCCGGCGTTCTGTTTGGTTATTATGTGGTTACTCCGTTAGCAATCAACTTCCTGGCGAGTTATACATTGGATCCGTCCATTATAAATCAGTTCAGTATTACATCTTATATATCTCTTGTTGCCACACTTACCTTGGCGTGTGGGGTAGCTTTTCAGCTTCCGATTGTGGTGTTTGTACTTTCCAAAATTGGAATTCTTACTCCTGTTTTCATGCGCGAATACAGAAGGCACTCTATGATTGTAATTCTGATCGTAGCTGCGGTGATCACACCTTCGCCGGATATTTATAGCCAGATTTTGGTCGCGATTCCATTATTTCTATTGTATGAGATAAGTATTCTGGTTTCTTCAAGAGTGGAAAGAGAAAAACTTCGTGAGGAGCAGCAATTGGCTACAACTGGTGGAAATACTGAGGAAGACTAAGATTTAAGTTTATTCTGAAAAGATATACAGACCTCGGCCATTCGGTCGAGGTCTTCTTTTTGATGTAGTGCTGATATCGCTATTCTTGTAACCGGTTCATCATGAGCAGAGGGATAAGGGAATTTCGAGGCGAGAACGCCATTTGCAAGAAGATATTCAAAGAGCTGAGGAACATGGGTACACATTACCGGGTAGCCGGGAACCATTGTCAGGTACTTACATTCAGCAATGCTATCTTGCAAATAGACAGTGTTCTGCATCAAACGAAGATATAGGTCGTCATATCCCTGCTCTTTCAAAAATATATTCAACGCATACATGCTGGCAGGCAGGGGAGGAGAGGCTGCAGAAAACCATGGGGATACTCGCAACAGACCAATTACATCCGGCTCAGCAAATAATACCCCTGCCGGAATCCCCATTCCCTTATTGAGGGAAGCTGTCACAATCACTCGGTGAGGGGCGAGTTTCTGTAATTCCTGATAAATTCCGCGTCCATCTTTTCCTATAATGCCAACTCCGTGCGAATCATCGATAACAAACCAAACATTTGGATGATTTAAATTGTCAAACAACTTGAAATCGAATTTTTCTACCCAGGGAGATCCAATGGAGTCACTAACTATAATGTGGGCAGAACTATCATTATGTCGGTTTATCGTCTCTATAGTTTTATGAGCCCATTCATTCCATGTAGTTTTTTCAGACTTATACTGATTACCGCGAATAGCCGGGTGTGTACCAGGGGCATAGTGATAATGAATGGCAGTGCTGCCTGACTTCTTTACAATTGCTTCAATTTCTTTTAGCACCAACTGCCCTGCCCACATTCCGGACGATACTGTGAGTGCTCCCGGAGCCCGTACGAAATCAGCGAGCTCTTCTTCTGTTTCTTCAAATACATTTATCCGGAGACTATTATTGCGCGAGCCCCCGTAATGGTTTCCCAGGAATGAAAAACCAGTGATCAGGTGTTTACGAAGCTCTTCGTTGTGGGCCATCCCAAGATAGTCTGTTCCACTGAACCATAGTAGCTCTATTCCGTCCTGTAAATGGACAGTCCTTCCAGGAATACTATTGGATTTGAAGATCTCCATATGCTTCGGAATAGTTTTAACTGCTCTGAAACTGTTTACAGGAGAGCTGCCCCGGTACCTGTTGTCGCGCTATAAATAACTTTCCCATAGTCAAAAGTCACCCCTGAAGCCGGATCATTGCCGATAAGCAACGATCCATCCATATCAACATAATCAAGTAAAGGCAGTAGATGAGCAATAGCAGAAATACCTACACTGGACTCAGTCATACATCCAATCATAGTTTTCATTCCCAATGATTTAGCTTCATCAATCATTCTTAATGCCGGAGTCAGGCCACCACATTTTGTAAGTTTTATATTCACACCATGGAAAAGTCCTTTGCATTGTGATACATCTTTTTCTGTGATGCAGCTTTCGTCTGCAATAACAGGCAGAATACTTTGATGGTATACATGCTTCATACCTTCGATGTCATCGGCAGGCAGAGGTTGCTCAATAAATTCGATTCCAAGGCTCTTTAATATCGGAGCATTACGGACTGTTTCTGCCGCTGTCCAGGCACAATTGGCGTCCACCCGGAAGATAGCATCAGTATGTTTTCGCAGCTCCTGAATAATACGAAGGTCTTCGTGAGTTCCCAGTTTTATTTTATAAATAGGCCAGGGAAGCTCCTTCATTTTAGATACCATTTTTTCAACGGTGTCGATTCCAATCGTAAAATTGGTCAGTGGATTCTGATCAATTGAGAGACCCCAATGCTCATATAGTTTTCGCTTTACTCTCTTTGCAAACAGATCATGAGCAGCTTCGTCGAGTGCACACTGAGAAAATGGATTGTTTTTAAGTGCAGGATGGGTTAATTCCCAGAGTTGTTCAGCAGATGTGTAATCAGGTGTTTCTACAATCGTTCTTACGGCGTCAAGAGATGACATCATATTTTCTATGGTGATGCCATAGTATGGATTTGATGTAGCCTCTCCAAAGCCGGACAGATTTTCATCTCTTAACTCAACAATAAGCGTTGGTTGCACATCACGGGAATCATGCGCAATGGTGAAGGTGTGTTTAAGTTTTAGGTCGAATTGGTGAAGAATAAGTTTCATGTGTGGTTGTGTGTGTGATTGTATGTGTTAATTCCGCATGTCAAGCCCCCAGGAAAGCTTGCTGCGCAAGGTATTGAGAAAGCTATCGTCGAGCATTTTGATAAGTCTTGCTCTGAAGTTAGCTTTTCGTATTGTTAGTTGCGTATTTTCATCGACAATACGTGACCTGGCATCCAAGGATATAAGGAAGTTATTGCTTCTGCTTTTAACTTCTAATCTTAACACAGCAGTATCTTCAACAACAAGAGGTCTTACGTTCAGGTTGTGGGGGCTGATAGGTGTTACTATGAAATTTTGTGAATGTGGTACAAGTACAGGGCCACCGCAACTGAGTGAGTAGCCGGTGGAACCGGTAGGAGTGGATATAATCAATCCATCGGCCCAATACGAATTCAAAAATTCGTCGTTGAGATAGGTATGTACCGTAATCATCGACGAGGTATCCGTTTTAGTAATCGTAAAATCGTTTAATCCGAAATTGATGCCATCGAAAAGATCGGCATTATCAATAGCAACGAGTGTTCTTTCGTCTATACGGTATTGGCCATTGTCAAGTGCCGTAATCATATCCGAAATTCTTTCAGGAGGAACTGTAGCCAGAAAACCGAGCCGGCCTACATTAATGCCAATTGCAGGAATTTCCTTTGCACCAACATGTGAGATAGTTTCGAGCAGTGTTCCGTCCCCTCCCATGCTCACGACCAGTTTTGTCCCGTCAAGGTCTTCCGGTTTATCGTAAACCAGAGAAGTTTTGTGAATTATTTCCTGCTGATCAAGAAATGTACGGAATGTGGGAGATAAGCTTACGTCAATTTCACGTTTTGCCAGTTCATTGAACATATTTTCAATGAAAGGGCGAGCGGACTCATTAAAGTTACGTCCGTGAATGGCTATCTTCATGGAAGAAAAAGTAGATCATGGTTTTGCCCGAAAGATACGCGACAATTACACCGATTCAAATACACGGGAATATTTAGTCAATCCGGATTATGTTGCCAGATACCGCAGAAGCATATCCAGCCTTTCCTGATCTAACGTTTCAATAGGGTCATTGGCATGTGCTTCCAGTATATCATAACCAAATCTTTCCAGTGTAGCTATGATGGGAGTGATGTGAGTACGATTGAGTTTAAGCGTCAGTCGTGATTCCTGTAACAGGTGCGAGGATTCTGAGGAAGAATAATAACTGCTTAAAATTTTAGTACCGTTGGATTCGATCAAACGACTGATTTCAGAAAGAGAATAATCCCTTTCTGCTACCTTCAATACCAGTACGGCTCCTTTTTCCTGTACACCCAGTTCATTGACGAATTGCTCTACCAGATCATTCAGTAAAATGCTGCCGGTAAGTATTTTGCCATCCCGTACAACGGGTATGATCGTAAGACCGAATTCGGTGACAAGTCTTAACAGTTCGTAGGGATGCTGATCTTCCAACGCATAAATATCTTCATGCTGGATAATAACACGCGAAAGGGTTTCGCTCGTGTCGTGGATATCGAAAAGGATATCCTGTGAAACAATTCCTTTGTAAAGTCCCGACTCTGCAACTATGAGCTGGCTGGTACGGAATTCATCCATCCAATCCAGAGCCGTGCTTACCTGGTCGGTAAGTTTCAGGGCAGGGATCATAGGATTTATAAGCGTAGTAGCCAGCATATTAATAGTGTAGTTTGCCGAATGTATCAAAAAAACAAGTATGTGTCAAATTTGGAAAAACTTTTAAAATAAAAAAGAGCCAATAAAGGCTCTTTACAACTATGCTACCGGAATGGAAACATGTTTTTCTAAAAAGCTCTCTAATATAACATTAAATTCCTGCGGGCGTTCCATCATAGGTGCGTGGCAGCATTTATCAATGAAATGTAATTCGGAATCCGAAATCAGCCGGTTAAACTCATAACCTACATGCGGAGGCGTGATGGTATCGTTCAGTCCCCACACAAGCAGAGTAGGAACGGTGATTTGATGCAGATCTTTCGCCAGATTGTGTCTTTGAGCTGATTTGGCAATTCCAACAATACTCATACACTTTGGAATGCTGGACGTTGTTTCAAACACTTCATCTATCAAATCTTTTGTAGCTACCGCCGGATCGTAGAATGTGTAAGCAACACGTTCGCGGATATAGTCATAACTTCCTCTTTTCGGAAAAGATCCTCCCATTGAATTCTCAAAAAGTCCGGAACTCCCTGTCAGAACAAGTTTATGTACATTGTCCTGGTTTTTTAGAGTATATAACAGACCAATGTGTCCTCCAAGGGAATTGCCGATGGCGGTAACATTGGTAAGGTTTTTAAAAGCAACAAATTCCTCCAGAAAAGCAAGTAATGCCTCCAGACCCGCCTCTCGCGGCGGAAGTTCATAAATTGGAAGAAGCGGGATAACAACCCTGTAACGGTCGGAAAAATAATCAATTATCCCGTCCCAGTTACTTAACGCACCGAAAAGGCCATGCAAAAGCAACAGAGTTTCGCCTTTTCCTTCATCGATAAATTGAAACTTGCCTTCGGCATGCACTGAATATTTCATTCTTTTGGTATTGGGGTTTATTATAGACTTGTAAAATAAAACTGCGAAGGTTTTCTATAACACATCAAAGAAACTACTGCATCATTCTGTCATTACACAAAACTAAGTATTTTTTTTGATTGAAAAACCCGAATCGTGTATCTGCGTCAGTTTTATTTTCTTGTAAATATTATATTTAAATAACTCTTATCCGCCAATTAACACAGAATGTTTCAATTTTAGTTCAATCACAATGCTAATTGTATTTGCATAAGACTCATGCACAGAGTATAATACGTAAAATTCTCTATTGCCATGCGGATTGACACAAAATCATTCACAACGAATATGTAAAATGTGCTCAAAACGAGAGTAATAAAGTCAATATAAAAGTATTTCTGCACACATATCCGATTAGAATTCTATTAGAATTTTAAGCCTGTAAATCAGCGCTATGCAACTTCACTATTCAGGCGATATGAATTTCAAAGTATACTTTTAAGTGCTAAGTTGAGTTCAGGTATTGTGGCGGTTTTTATTAATTTCCGTAGTTTTTTAATTCCTGCCTCAATTGTTGATTGGGAATTGGCTTCTGATTCAATAATTCTGATCTTGCCTTGATAGAGCCTGACCGTTTTTTCATGCAGGTATTGTAGTTCTTCATGTAGTTTTTCACCAGGTCGCAATCCTGTAAAAACAATATCAATATGTTGCCCTGGCTTTTGATATTTCGTGATCATACGGTTTGCCAGTTCAACAATAGAGAGAGGGTTTCCCATTTCAAAAATCATGATCTGACCGGATTTCCCGATCGCTGCGGCTTCGAGTACCAGCAATACAGATTCCTGAATTGTCATAAAGTAACGGGTCACCTCGGGATGGGTGATTTCAAGAGGCTTATTCTGCTTTATTCTATCCAGAAAAATAGGGTAAACTGAACCACTGGATCCTAGCACATTGCCGAATCGTGTGATGATAAATTGCGTATTGGTCTTCAAAGATTGAAGGTACAGTTCGCAAATCCGTTTTGAAAGCCCCATTATACTGGTTGGATTTACGGCTTTGTCGGTCGAAATAAAAACAAACTTCGAGACACCAAATTCAATTGCTAATGTCGCGAGAACGTGAGTGGCGAAGATATTATTTTTGATAGCTGGTATGAGCTGTGTTTCTAGTAAGTTCACATGTTTACAGGCTGCAGCATGAAATACAATTTCTGGTTTGTACTCAGAAAACAACCTCTTCATGTGATCAGGGTCGTTGATATCTGCCACCGGGGTAGATAATGTGCTTAGGGGAAAGTGCAATTTTAATCCCGCAATGCCAGATTCAGAATGATCAACAGCAACGATATGTGCAGGTTGATATTGAAGGGCTTGTTTTAACAATTCGCTGCCAATGGATCCGGCAGCGCCGGTAATCATTATTCTTTTTCCGTGGATGTAGTTTTCGATGTTACTTGAATCCAGGGTAATACTTTCACGTAAAAGTAATTGTTCCATAATTCTGTATCAGTGCGTGTGTAACCAGAGTAATAGTTTGAACAGCTTCTCTGGCAACCTTGATACGGCACAACGATAATTAGTAACAAAAAAAGGACCGCACGTCATGTACGGTCCTTCGCTTCAGTATTTTATAAGCTTTATATAATCCCTTCCAGCAGACCTGGTGCAATGCCAAACAATAGAGTGAAGAAAGTAGCCAGAACCAGAATCACCTGATAAAAAGGTGCAACCCGGATTTGACTTACATCGCCTTCTTTAAGATAGGCAGCGATAATCACGCGGAAGTAATAATAAATACCAACTGTCGACATCAAAACAGCAATAACAGTAATCCAGATTATACCTCTGTCTGCTGCACTGGTGAATACAAAAAACTTACCCCAGAAACCAGCTGTTAGTGGAATTCCTGCCAGTGACAACATGGATACCGTCAAAACGAATGCAAGGAAAGGATTGCTTTTAGCAAGCCCGTTAAATGCGTCGTAGCGTTCGTCTGGCTGTCCGTCGATAGTTTTTTCCTTCGATACTAAAATAAGTACAGCGAATGCACAAATCGTTGACAAAGAGTAAGCCAATGAGTAGAAAACAATTGCATTCTGAGTAGGCTTAGATAGTGCCGTTACTGCAATAAGTAAGTACCCTGCGTGGGAAATACCTGAGTAAGCAAGCATTCTTTTGAAACTGCTCTGGCTGGTTGCTCCGATATTACCAACCATTAGTGTTAGTATCGCAATGGCCGCTACAACGATCCACCAGAAGCTGTAAATATTAGTAAATGAATGATCCAGTAATCTGTAAATAGCAGCAAATCCTGCTGTTTTAACAATTGTAGACATGAACGTAGTGAAGATCGTTGGCGCTCCTTCATATACATCAGGCGTCCAGAAATGGAAAGGTGCTGCGGAAACTTTGAATAACATCCCGATCAGCAATAACAACAGACCCGCATAAAGGATGTAAGAGGGCATCGCGGCATGCCCGATGCTTACGAAGGCTTGTATTCCCGATAGACTAAAAGAGCCTGTAGCACCGTACAACAATGCCATTCCAAATAGCATGAAACCGGAAGCAAAAGCACCCATCAAAAAGTATTTCAAAGCGGCTTCGTTGGAACGAAGATTTCTTTTATTGCTACCAGTAAGGATATACATGGCAATAGAAAGTATTTCAACGCCTATAAACAGCATAATAAGATGCTCAAAACCGATCATCATGATGGCTCCCACAAGCGAAAGCAACATCAGTGCATAATATTCTGCGGGTTCGGAATCTGCATTGTCCTGAAAACCACCGGAAATCGCGACGATCATGAATGCCGATATAAGTACAATTCCGTTGAACGCAAGTGTGAGATTATTCACACGCAGCATGTCGTAGAAATAGAGTAGTGGCCCCTGGTTCCAGTCTACAAAATTGGAGGCTAAAGCAATAGCCAGAAATAGCAGGACGGATGGTAAAAGTATATTCTTAGATTTCGAAAACCCTAAAAAGAGTGTGACGATTCCAAAAACTGACAACAATACAATGGGATACATATATTACTTATTATCGTTTGTCACTAGGATTTAGCGAAGGACTGTTTACCGAATGGTTTCTGCTTTCGCTTTTTACTAATTTTATTTTGTCAGCGTCTGATTAGCTGGCAATTATTTTCAATATCTGCGTAATAGCTGGTTCTGAAATCTTCAGGAATGTATTAGGAAAAATTCCTATCCAGAATACCATAATGGCAAGTGGTAAAAGAACTGCACGCTCGCTTAGTGTAAGATCTTTAAAACCTTCCACCCAGTTGGACTTAGGTCCGAACATGGATTTCTGGTAAAGACGTAACATGTATACAGAACCAAGAATGATGGTAAGTCCGGCAATAGCTCCAAGCCATGCATTGTAACCAAATACTCCTGAAAGCAACAGGAATTCGCCGGGGAATCCATTCGTTAGTGGCAGAGCAACACTTCCCAACAGTAAAATCATGAAATAGATACTAAACTGAGGAGATGTTTGAGAAATACCACCGAGTTGATCCAGGTACCTTGTTTTAGTACGGGTTTGGATCAGATCCACCACATAGAACATACCTACGACGTTAATACCGTGAGCAAGCATCTGTACCATTGCTCCCTGTAATCCATTTGCAGAAAGAGAAAAAACACCTGCGGACATCAGGCCAACGTGGGCGAATGACGAATAGGCTACCAGACGTTTCATGTCTCTTTGCTGTATCGCGATGACGGATCCGTAGATAATACCAATTACTGAAAGTATTACAGCAAGTAATCCCCATGTTTCAACGCCGGCAGGTACAATCGGTAACAGTAATCTGATCAAACCGTAAACCCCCATTTTCAGCATAATACCCGAAAGTAGCATCGTGGCCTGTGTAGGGGATTCTGTATAGGTATCCGGCTGCCAGGTATGGAAGGGGAACAAAGGCATTTTGATAGCAAACGCGATAAAGAAAGCCCAGAAAACAAACCCTTGTGCAAGCGGACTCAGTTGCAGGTTATAGAATGCTGCAATTTCTGAGGTGTGCGTATCCGGTGTCTGATAGTATAGGAATACCAATGCAACAAGCATAAATAAACTACCAAACATGGTGTAGATAAAGAACTTAAAAGTGATTTTCGCCCTGTTTTCTCCTCCCCATACTGCCGCAAGAAAGTAAACCGGAATAAGTGCCGCTTCAAAGAAAAGATAGAACAGGAATGCATCTGTAGCGGTGAAAACACCTATGAGTGCTGCTTCCATGAATAAAATCAGAGCATAGAAAGTTGTCTGATTTTTGTAATCGTGACCGAAAGCAGATAGAATTATAAATGGTGTCAGAAAAGTAGTTAGTAAAACCAGAACCATGCTGATTCCGTCAATACTGCCTCCGAATGAGATTCCTGCGGATTGCAGCCAGTGATATTTAAATACAAACTGAGCGCCTGCCCCGGGATCGAACTGCGACCAGGCATAAACTGCCAGGCCTAATTCTGCCAAACCGCCGACTAACGCGACCTGTTTTGCAAGGCGTGAGCCGCTAGCCAGTGTAAGAACAGCGGCTGCAATAGGTAAAAGAATTAAAAGAAGAGTAAGCATATTTTCAAGTCAACGGTCAGCAACAGATGGTGAACGGTATAATATCAAAGTAACAGCTTCCAGAACAAGATCACTACAATTCCCAGGACCATAGCAAATACATAATCTCCCGTTGAACCAGTTTGGGTTTTTCTCAACAGAGATGCGAGGAACCGGATCAGACGTGCAGCTCCGTTTACGAACAGATCCACAAAGAACTCTCCGAAACTGTAAAAAGCATTAGACAGTGTTTTGGTAGGTTTTACAAAAACATTGTCATACAGTTCATCTACGTAATATTTGTTATAGATCAGGTTTTGAAGTGCTGATTTTTCTTCAGAATCAGGAGCTGGAACAGCAGATTTCTGAACGTACATCACATAAGCCGCTATCCCGGAGATGGCTGCTGCGGCAACTGAAATTCCCATTAACAGATATTCTTCTGAATGTGATAAAGCTGTCGGCAGGAATGCTTCCGGATTTACCTGACGTGCTGCATCGAACAACGGGTTCATAAATGCAGCAAGCTGATGTGAACCGTGTAGCGCTTCCGGAATTCCTATTGCTCCACCTACTGCAGACAATACTGCAAGGATAATCAATGGAATGGTCATACTGGCAGGCGATTCGTGCAGGTGGTGCTCTTGTTCATGTGTGCCTCTGAAAGTTCCAAAGAAAGTAAGGAATAAAAGGCGGAACATGTAGAAAGAAGTCATAATTGAGCCCAATACTCCGATTACCCAAAGGATTTTGTTGTGCTCAAATACATGCGCAAGAATTTCATCTTTCGAGAAAAATCCGGAAAATGGTGGCAAACCAGAGATTGCCCACGTTGCTATAAAGAACGTAAGAAAAGTAACTGGTAATTTCTTTCTTAACCCACCCATTGAACGGATATCCTGTTCGTCGGACATGGCGTGGATAACGCTACCTGCTCCAAGAAACAAAAGTGCTTTGAAAAATGCGTGGGTGATTACATGGAACATAGAAGCTGAATAAGCCATCGCTCCCAGACCCATGAACATATATCCCAGCTGACTTACAGTTGAATAAGCCAGAACCTTTTTAATATCATTTTGAAGTAAACCGATCGATGCGGCAAACAATGCAGTGGCAGCACCAATAATACCGACAATTTCAAGTGTTGATGGAGCAAGTGAATACAACACGTTGGAACGGATGACCATGTAAATACCTGCTGTTACCATGGTTGCTGCGTGAATCAGAGCAGATACAGGAGTTGGTCCTGCCATCGCATCCGGAAGCCATGTATATAGAGGAATTTGTGCCGATTTTCCCATCGCACCGATGAAAAGAAATGCGGTAATAGCGATAATAACAGGATCGCCAATCGAGAACGAAGTTGCTTTCGAGAAAACTTCCAGATATTCAACCGATCCGAATGTAGCAATGATTGTAAAGATACCTAACAGGAACCCAAGGTCACCTACACGGTTCATGATGAAGGCTTTACGTGCTGCATTGTTATAGTTGGTATTTTTGTTCCAGAACCCGATCAGGAGATAAGAGCAAAGTCCTACACCTTCCCACCCTATAAACATGACTACATAGTTAGAACCTAATACAAGTAGCAACATGAAGAAAAGGAAGAGATTCAGGTAAGCAAAGAACTTACCGAAACCTGAGTCATGGTGCATGTAGCCCATGGAGTAAATGTGGATCAGAGAACCTACACCCGTAATAATCAGGAGCATGAGCAAGGATAGCTGATCCACCTGAAAAGAGAACGGAATATTGAGGTTTCCCACTGTAATCCAGTCAAAAAGAGGTACGATTACAGGTTGGCTGCCAGCCCCAAGAAATGCATTGAACGTAAGCAGGGACAATACGAAGCTTCCCACAACAGCAAGCGTTCCTATAATTCCTGCCAGACTCTTAGGAATATGTGGAAAACCGAGTCCGTTGATCAGAAACCCGACCAGGGGCAATAAAGGAATTAGTACCAGTAATGATGGAGACATGTCTTTATTTGAACTATTGTTATTCTTTAATCATGGTTACTTTAGGCTTATTCAGCTTATCGGTTTACCATTTAAGTTTATTAAGAAATCCGATATCCGTATTTCTTGTATTCCTGTATATCATTACGATAATAGCCAGTCCGACAGCTACTTCTGCTGCAGCTACTGCCATGATGAAAAACACAAAAACCTGTCCGGCAGGGTCGGAACGGTAAGAGGAAAATGCAATAAGTAACAGGTTCGCAGCATTCAGCATCAACTCCACTGACATAAATATCACGATGGCATTCCGGCGGGTAAGTACACCCACTATACCGATCACAAATAAAAGAGTGCTCAGTATAAGGTAATGCAGAAGCGGAATATGCTGAATAATCTCAGGTATATTAGCGTTAGGTAACATAGGACTTGGGAACATAGCAGATAACCTTTATGGATATTCGAATTTTACTTAACTGATTCTTTCAGAGTAAGATGCATGTGTGCTTCTTTGTTGTCTCACTCTTTTTTTCTTGATTTCAGGCAAAAATAGCTATAAATAGTTCTTCCTGCCAATGCGTATTTGTGTACTGCTTTTATCGCTGTGTCAGTGCGCGTAATTTTATTTCTGTGAGCCTGCGCTTGGTATCCAATGGAAACTCAGCTTTCATCATCCAATCATAAAACGAAGGTTCATTCTTAAGAATATCGGTTACTTTCTTCCCGTTATGCTTTCCAAAATTGAACACTTCTTCACCTTTGTCGTTGAAAACCATACGACCTGCGAAGTCAATGATTTTAGAGGCAGTAAGGTCATGCAGTGCAGCCACGTCATTTTTCACGGGCTCATATTCAACCCCTTTCGAATCCAGCACTTTCACCCCTTCATACTTGGCTATTTGTCCTTGTAATACTTCAAATGTAGCCAATGTATCAGCTTCTGCTCCGTGAGCACCTATCAGCGTTTTGCCACAGTAGAACTTGTAGGCCGCGGAAAGGTTTCTTGGTTCCATCATATGAAAAATACGTTGTGTGTCAACGCATTTTCTATTTTTTACATCAAATTCAACACCCACGCGCAAAAACTCTTCAACCAGCATTGGTATGTCAAATCTATTGCTGTTAAAACCTGCCAGATCGCATCCTTCCAGAAATACAGCCAGATTTTTTGCTATGCTCTTAAAAGTCGGGGAGTCCTTTACGTCCTCGTCATAAATTCCGTGAATAAGGCTACTTTCCAGCGGGATGGGCATTTCCGGATTCACTCGTCTTGTACGCACTTCTGTCTCACCATTTGGCAGTGCTTTCACCACGGATAACTCCACGATACGGTCACGGGCAACATTCACTCCAGTAGTTTCAAGATCAAAAAAAGCTAGCGGCTTTTTCAGATGAAGGGTATGCATACGGTACTCCGGTTTAATTAATACGGCGAAGTTACGGTTTACATGGTTACAGCCCAAAATATGTGATCAGTTTCAATTTTAAGCTTTCTTTTTTATATTCATTCTAAATTCGAAAAGTGAAACACAAGCTTCATACGTTGATTTTTCAACTTTTAATCCATCCAGGCGTAGGATTTTGTTACAGCCTTTTGCCAGCCTCTATATAATTCATCTCTCTTTACCGCTGGCATTTCCGGACTCCACGTGTGAGCAACGGCCCAGTTCTGGCGCAGTTCATCAGTATTGTTCCAGTAACCCACGGCCAAGCCTGCTGCATAAGCTGCACCAAGGGCAGTTGTTTCTGCTACAGCTGGGGACACAACCTGCGTATCAAGAATATCGGATTGAAATTGCATAAGCAATTGATTCAGAACCATACCGCCATCCACTCTGAGTGAAGAGAGTTTGATACCCGAATCCTGTTCCATTGCGTTCACGACGTCGAGGGTTTGGTATGCTGTTGCCTCCAATACAGCTCTGGCAATATGTCCTTTGTTGACGTAGCGGGTCAGGCCTGCAATAACTCCGCGCGCGTCGTTACGCCAGTAAGGGGCATACAGACCGGAAAATGCAGGAACGAAATATGCTCCGCCATTATCGTCTACAGTTTTTGCCAGTTTTTCTATATCTGAGCTGTTTTTGATCAATCCGAGGTTGTCCCGAACCCATTGTACAAGTGCTCCGGTTACAGCTACACTTCCTTCAAGGGCATAATGAACCGGATTATTGCCAAATTGATAAGCAACGGTAGTAAGCAGACCATTTTCTGACGTTTTAATTTCACTGCCGGTATTCATGACAAGGAAGCAGCCGGTACCGTATGTATTCTTGGCCATACCTGGTTCAAAACAGGTTTGTCCTACAAGTGCAGCGTGCTGATCTCCCAAATCTCCGGCAACAGGTACGCCTGGTAATACTTCATTTGTAACAGTTCCGTATATCTCGCTGCTGCTTTTGATTGCAGGTAGCATGATGGCAGGAATATTATAAGCATCCAGCATTTTTTGATCCCATTGCAATGTGCGCAGGTTCATTAACTGGGTACGACTGGCATTCGTCACATCAGTTACGTGAATTCCTCCATGCACTCCGCCAGTTAAATGCCAGATCAGGAATGTATCCATATTGCCAAAAAGTGCCTCTCCTTTCTCTGCATCAGCGCGTAATCCGCTTACGTTTTCAAGCAGCCATTGCAATTTGAGACCGCTGAAATAAGTGGAAACTGGTAGGCCTGTAATATCCCTGAACTGATTGAGACCACCTTCTTTTTCGTATTTCGCCACCAGGTCGGTAGTTCGTGTATCCTGCCAAACCAGAGCATTATGATAAGGTTTGCCCGTTCTTTTATTCCATGCGACAGTGGTTTCCCGTTGATTAGTGATGCCAATGGCTGCAATATCCGACGAGGTGGCTGAAACATGAATACGTGCGATGGCAATAACTTCCAATGTATTTTTCCAGATTTCCTCCGGATTATGTTCTACCCAGCCTGGTTGAGGATAAATCTGCTCGTGTTCCTTTTGCCCGACCGAAACAATCTTTCCCTGGTGATTGAAAAGTATGCAACGGGTACTGGTTGTTCCCTGATCTATGGCAGCAATATATTTTGACATAATAGTATTATGATTGGCTTATTTTGCAATAAAGGAAGTAAATAATGAAATTTAATTGTGATGCACAAATTCCCCCGGTCTGCATATGCAAGCGGCTGGGCGAAGCTTGCAGTTCTATTTATATTTTAGAAAGGCTGTGCTAATACCGTTCAGACCGCTATCGCGTTCAGACCGGAGGCTTTTCGGTCTTCGCGACTCGGTCTGCATGCGTGAGCAGGCTGAACGAATACTGCAGTTCTATATATATTGTAAGAAGGATGTTGCTAATACCGTTCAGACCACTAGCGCGTTCAGACCGGGAGGAATTATTCATACATTTACACTACTAAATACTTCTCCATTTGATACGTATCAGTAAAAAATCATTCAAAAGGACAGCCATCTTCGTGGCTTGTATAGTTTTGATTTTTTTGTTGCTTGATACAGTTTTTCCCTTCAAACCTCATATTCAATATGCTACTCAGGTCACGGCTCATGACGGTGTGGTACTCAGCGCTTTTTTAAGTAGAGATGATAAGTGGAGAATGTATGCGAATGAGAAGGAAATTACGCCTCAACTGATCAAAACGCTTGTCCACAAGGAAGATCAGTACTTCTATTACCATCCCGGCGTGAATCCTTTCGCAATGAGCAGGGCGGCATTTAGAAATATTTCATCCGGACGACGTACTTCCGGTGCTTCCACGATCACCATGCAGGTAGCCCGTTTACTTCATCCGCGTCCCCGCACTTACCTGAATAAGATTATTGAAATATTTCGTGCTTTACAGCTCGAACTACATTTTTCAAAGTCTGAGATTCTCCAGTTTTATTTCAATCTGGTACCGTACGGAGGAAATATAGAGGGTATTAAAGCGGCTTCTCTGTTGTATTTTGGTAAACCGCCGCAATTACTTAGTCTTGCAGAAATCACTACTTTGACAATTGTACCTAATCGTCCGTCGAGCCTGCAGCCTGGTGTTCAGAATAATGCATTATTGGAAGCCAGAAATACGTGGTTGCTTCGATTTCAGGATGAAGGATTGTTTGAAGAGCATGTAATTCGTGATGCCATTGCAGAGCCTATACATATCAAAAGGAGAGGAGTACCCCGGCTGGCTCCTCATTTATCTGTAAAGTTACAAAGGGAGTTTGCGGACCAACCGGTTATTAGAACAAATTTGAAATTGCAGCAGCAACGACAAACAGAGGAGCAGGTAAGTAATTACATTAATCGTTTGCGTGGACAAAATATCCACAATGCTGCAGTGTTGGTAGTGAATAATGAAACTATGGAAGTTGAAGCTTACGTAGGTTCGGCAGACTTTAATAATCCTTACGATGGCGGACAGGTGGACGGGATCAGAGCGGTGCGTTCACCAGGCAGTACACTGAAACCTTTGTTATATGCATCAGCTTTCGATCAGGGAATAATTACACCGAAAAAAGTTTTGAATGATGTACCCGGCAACTTCTCAGGTTATGAGCCTGAAAACTTTGATCGTCATTTTAACGGGCCGGTCACTACAGAATTTGCTCTTGCTAACTCCCTGAATATTCCTGCAGTGAGAATTTTGAAAGAAATGGGTACATCTTCTTTAATCAATCAACTTAAAAAGTCGGGCTTTCAGACGGTGAAGAAACAAGAAAAAGAGCTTGGATTGTCTATGATACTGGGTGGGTGCGGGGTGACACTGGAAGAACTAACACGACTTTTTGCATCCTTTGCTAATGATGGTAATTTTCAGCCTTTACAATATGTTAAGGAGCAGAAAAAAACTGGTAAGACAAATCATATTGTTTCGAAAGATGCTGCTTATTTGATTACCGATATACTGACGCAAATCACAAGACCCGATCTGCCAGCGAACTTTGACAACACTTATCACCTTCCTAAGATTGCCTGGAAAACAGGAACTTCCTACGGCAAGCGTGATGCCTGGAGCATTGGTTATAACAAACGTTATACGGTTGGCGTATGGGTTGGCAACTTTTCGGGAGAAGGTGTACCCGAGCTCAGCGGCGCCAACACCGCTACGCCTCTGCTTTTTTCAATATTCAATTCACTGGATTATAATTCTCCGAAAGGTTGGTACCACGCTCCGGAGAATGTACAGTTGCGGAAGGTGTGTGCAGTAAGTGGTGATATCCCGTCCGACTTTTGTGACCATCAAATTGTAGATAGGTACATTATGGGTGTGTCGGCTTATCGTAGATGTTCACACATGCGTTACATTTTTACCGATGGTAAAGTCTCTTATTGTACGTATTGTTTGCCTGAGAAAGATTTTGGGAAAAAAGCATATGCCAATCTGGCTGCTGAACTGATTGCATATTATGAGCAGCAAAAGATTCCTTATCCCAAACTTCCGCCACATAATCCTTTGTGTGAGCGGGTTTTTCATGACGGCGCACCAATCATAGTTAGTCCGAACGAAGGGAGTGAATACTTTATCAGAAAAGATGAACCGCAACAAATACAGCTGGCCTGTCAGGCGGCGAATGATGTAGAGGCAGTTTTTTGGTACGTCAACGATAAGTTATTCAAAAAGACTAATCCTAATGAGCCCGTATTCGTCAGTCCGCCTTTGGGGAGGGTAAAAATATCCTGTAGCGATGACAAGGGAAGGAACAGCGATTTGTGGATTAAGGTGAGTTCTTTTTAAGTCAGAACTTTGTCATTGATAGTCAGGAATTGTCAAGTATGGTCAGGTGCGGTCCATGGATTGTCAGGATTAGTCATTCAATGGCATAAATTGTTTTTCAGGATCTTTTCCTGACTACAAATGACTACACACGCCCATAAGTGACCAGCTCTAGCCACTATATGACGCCCTGTTCCCTTTACATCACCTCTGGTTGTGCTTCCTGAAACAGAACCTGTATCAGCGTTTGACCTACAGCTTTTAAGGTTTTCGGATCAATATTCTCCATTGTATCATGCGTGGTATGCCAATCTTTGAAGAATGTATTGGCGATGTTATCGGCGTTTGTATGGATAATGTCAATCATTGGAATTTTAGCCGTTTCGTTCACAGGTACGTGATCATCAGTAATAGCTGAACCTCTTTTATCCACAAAATAATTGCTGTATCCCAGTTGCGCAGCCAGATCCCAAACTGTTTTTACAACTCCTCCGGCCAGGTCAACAGAATAACCCTCTTTCAGGAAAGTGGCATTTTTCGCTCCTACCATATCAAGAAGCACTCCGAAATAGGCAGTATAGCCAGGAACATGTTTGTTCGCTGCCCAATATTGGGATCCCAGGCAGTACCCGCTGAATTTATCCTTAGCCTCTCCATCTGAACTGCCCCAATCTTCGGCATCAAAAAATATAATATCGACCCCAATATCTGGTTTGGTTTGGAGTGAAGAAAGAGTTCGTGCTATTTCGAGCAAAACACCTACACCGCTGGCGCCATCATTTGCAGCGACAACAGGTTTGTCTTTACTGACTGAGTCCTGATCAGAATAGGGACGGGAATCCCAATGTGATGCCAGAAGAATACGTTTTGATGCAGAGGGGTTGAAGCTCCCGATGATATTCCGGGCTTTCAGTTTGTGGTTATCATAGGTTGTGGCAGTGAAGTTTTGCTCTGTTACTTCCAAACCCAATTTTTTAAGCGTAGCTACCAGATAATCTCCGCATTTAACGTGAGCGACGCTATTCGGTACTCTTGGGCCAAAATCTACCTGTTTTTGAATAAATGAATAAGCCGAATCAGCATTGAAGGCAGGCGCTGTTGCCAGCTTGATGGCCTGTTCCGTGGTTTGTTCAGAATTGGTACTTGTATTACAGCTGTAGATTAAAACCGATACGGATAGCAGTATTACAGCTTTCTGAAATAAATTTTTAAAATGAAATAACATCACCTGGCTTTATATCATTACGATCACTGAATCCGGCATTTACCTCCACCACATACTGTGCAGTGCCATTGGAAGGGAGACTTTCTTCGGAAAAAGGTTTCGTGTGTTTTTGAATAGAAATGATTTTTTTTCCGGCATCAACATACATGATGTCGAGAGGAATCTGGGTGTTCTTCATCCAGAAACCAAGTTCACGGGCTTCAGGAAAGATAAAGAGCATTCCGGTAGAATCGGGAATGTAAGGGCGGTACATGAGCCCTTTATTTCGTTCTGCGTCATTCTCGGCAATTTCAACATCAATTTTGACAATCTTTTTGCCATCGCGAAGAAAGACCACTTCTCCTTCTTTGGTTATAGGTTCAGGAGAGGCAGTTTCCGGCACATCAACCTGACGTGCCGGCGGTGTTTTTTCAGTAAGATACGGAGCCAGCATATAGGCAACTCCTCCCAGCAGAAAAACTGCAAGAAGCGTGTAAGCAAATATAGACTGCCGGTTTCTCATCTGTTATTCTTCGTAAGCCCAGTCTATCCTGATTTTTGTATCATGAATAGCAAGGCCTTGTTTTTTGAAATAGGAACGGATTTCGTCTACTTTCTCGTAATTCCTGGTTTGCTTGTATTCTCTGTAAAGGTTCAGCATTCCATCCAGTACGGCACTTCCCTCCGTCAGTTCTTCTTTAAGGCCCAATACATCTTCGAAGAAAGAAATGAATTTAGACTTCAGTTCATTGAAAACTTCCTCTCCCAAAGCGGCCGTACTCAATTGTCCAAGGTTAAGCATATTCACATATTTCACCATATTGAACAAGTTTGCAAAAGCAACAGCTGTATTGAGGTCGTCGTTCATAGCTGCGTAGAAGCCTTCAATTGATTTCTTAATATCAGCTATTTTCTTTTCGTCTGCCTGAGCTTCGGTGTCCTCTGAAAATGACATTCTCTTAATATTCCGGATTGCATTTGCCAGTCTCTTATAGCCTTTTTGAGCCGCTTTTAGTGCATCATTAGAAAAATCAAGTGTACTCCTGTATTGGCTTTGCAGCATAAAAAATCGTACCGTCATCGGACTGTAAGCCTGTTCCAATAATTCATGATCCCCGGAGAATAATTCAGCGGGCAGGAATGAGTTATTGAGTGACTTGGACATTTTTTGACCATTGACTGTCAGCATGTTGGTGTGCATCCAGTATCTTACAGGCTCGGTATCGGTCAAGGCTTTTCCCTGAGCAATTTCGCACTCGTGGTGCGGGAATTTCAGATCCATTCCGCCACCGTGTATATCGAATTGTTTGCCCAGGTATTTAGCACTCATGCAAGTACATTCGAGGTGCCATCCCGGAAAACCCATACCCCATGGAGAATCCCATTGCATGATATGTTCGGGACTGGCTTTTTTCCAAAGTGCAAAATCGAGCGGATTCAGTTTTTCAGCCTGACCGTCCAGTTCACGGGTTTCATTCAACAAATCTTCAATAATTCTGCCTGAAAGTTTTCCATAATCGTTTCCGGCAGCCTGGTACTTGTTGATATCGAAATAGACAGATCCATTTGACTCGTAGGCCAGCCCTTTGTTAATCAGCGCTTGTACTGCTTCTATTTGTTCAATCAAATGCCCTGTTGCAGTAGGTTCGATACTTGGAGGCAGCAGGTTGAAAGTGGCTGATACATCGTGGAAGTCGTTGGTATAGCGTTGAACGATCTCCATAGGCTCCAGCTTCTGAAGCTTCGCCATTTTGCCAATTTTATCTTCGCCTTCGTCCCCATCGCCTACAAGGTGGCCAACGTCTGTGATATTTCTGACATATCTGACCTTATATCCGATGTGCGTTAGGTATCGGAAAAGAATGTCAAAGGATAAAAAAGTGCGGATGTTTCCTAAATGGACATTGTTGTAGACCGTTGGCCCACATACATACATACCCACGTATGGAGCGGCAAGAGGTTCAAACAGATCTTTATTACGTGTAAGTGTATTAAAAATTCTTAGCGGCTGGTAGGTGATCTCGGCCATGTAATTGTTACTTTCTTTTAAATATCTGATTTCGGTACTTATGTTTCTTACAAGCCCGAACAACAACTTTGTCTTTTCATTTCGAATGAGGTGTTAGTCTGTTTTCAACCCAGTTAATTATTTTCTCAGCGTTGTCTATTCCTAATTTTGCTATCTGAGCACTTCTGGTTCCCTCATAACCCATATCAAGATGTAAAATTTGATATGCTGTCGCGAAATCTGAAGTTATTTTTTTATCCAGACCAGATAATTCCTTCTGGTACCATTCAACACTCTTTCTGGTTTTCTTCTTTTTCTCACCAAGCAATTCATCAAGTGCCAGCAAAATACCCGTGTAAGCGGTGTGTCCGGCAATTTTGACATACTTTTTATCCTGATATAAGCCATCTTCTTTTCTTGCATTGTTGCTCAGAAATCCTTTGGCGTTATCAATATGTCTGCGTGCTTCAGAAATGGCTTCCATTGTCAATAATAGTTTAAGGTTTGATGAAGTATATGTCACTAACTCGTAAATTATCAACAGAATCTTTTGCTCAAATATCCGGCTTCCTGCAAAAATAGCAAATACCCATGATTGATTGCCAACTGTTTAGCATAATACAAATCAGGCGAATACGCAATTCAGCTGTTTTCTTTATCTTCGCAGCGTTTTTTGAATAGAATAAACATTTGAAACATACTTAAAATCAATACAATACTACTTTATGAGTTTACTAACAGTTGGATCTGTCGCATTTGATGCTCTTGAAACCCCATTCGGGAAAACCGATAAAATCATAGGTGGCGCCGCTACATATATTACTTTGTCTGCTTCTTATTTTACCAAAGAAAATAATCTGGTAGCAGTTGTAGGAGGTGATTTTCCTCAAAGTATGATCAGTCTGTTGGAAGAACACGGTGTGAATACAGAAGGTTTGGAGATCATTTCTGATGGCAAGACTTTCTTCTGGTCTGGTAAATATCATGAAGATATGAACACGCGCGACACCCTTGAAACACAACTGAATGTAATGGAGCATTTCGATCCGATCATTCCCGATTCATACCAGTCGACGCAGTTCTTGATGTTGGGTAATACGGTGCCTGCTACTCAGAAGCTGGTAATTGAGCGTATGGCAAACCGCCCTAAGCTGATTATGCTGGATACGATGAATCTTTGGATGAATATCGCGCTTGAAGACCTGAAAGAAGTGATCAGCATGGTGGATGTTGTGACCATCAACGATGAAGAAGCACGCCAGCTATCCGGAGAATATTCCTTGCGAAAGGCTGCAGCCAAAATTATGGCAATGGGACCTAAAACGCTTATCATTAAAAAGGGTGAACATGGGGCTCTTTTATTCCAGGGCGATCGTATTTTCTATGCGCCTGCATTGCCATTGGAGGAAGTTTTCGATCCGACAGGAGCAGGAGATACTTTTGCAGGAGGATTTATAGGTTATCTGGCGAGTACTGGAGATATCTCTTTTGAGAATATGAAACGTGCCATTATTTATGGTTCAGCAATGGCCTCTTTCTGTGTTGAGAAATTCGGAACGGAGCGATTGGTTAACCTTACTCAGGAAGAAATTAATGAGCGTGTACAGCAGTTCGTAAATTTGTCGAGCTTCGAAATCGCTTGAAAATAGCTTCGATGTATGGAAATGCACACTTGTATTTCCATACATTTTTTGTGAATACCATTGTCCGGGGAGACTTTTTTAAGAATAGCCCTTCTGCCTTCTTCCTTAGTATACATGCTGATGTTTGTCTCAAACGATGCATAAGATGTATACTTCAATCAACAACCGATATTATCTGCTTCTATTTTTTTGCCTGATCAATACGTCCGTATTCTCACAGGCTGTTTTGCCTTTTTCCAAAAATAAGCTGGTCGTTATCGCTCACAGAGGAAATCATGTGGATGTTCCTGAAAATACCATTGCCTCGTTCAAGGAAGCCATTAAGGCTGGTGCTGATTATGTGGAAGTGGATCTGCGCACCAGTAAAGATGGACAACTTGTGGTCGTACATGATGCCACTGTAGATCGTACAACTGATGGTAAAGGCAGGGTTGCTGATTTGACATTGGCAGAACTACGCGCCCTGAAAGTATTAAACGGAGAGAAGAAATCGCACCGGATTCCTGAATTCAAAGAGGTACTGAAAGTTTGTAAGGGGGAAATCAACATTTACCTTGATTTCAAAGAAGCTGATGTAACACAAACCTGGGAGCAAATCCGTGATGCTGGAATGGAAAAGCAGGTGGTCGTATATCTCAATAAAATACCCCAGTACAAACAATGGCGCAATGTAGCTCCGCAAATGCCATTGATGACAAGTCTGATCGACGAGGTGAAAAACAGCGCGCAGCTGAATATTTTTCTGGGGCAGGTGAAAATTGAAGTTCTGGATAATATAGCGAGCCCTGACATGGTACGAACCGCCGGAGAAAAGGGGGTGGCAGTATGGCTGGATGTACAAAATCCTTCGGAAGGCCCCGACACCTGGGAAGAAGCTTTGGCTAAAGGTGTACATGGATTGCAAACGGATCATCCGGCAAAACTTGTGGCATTTTTGAAAGATAAGGGGTGGAGGAATGCTGTTCCCGCTACGGCAGTGCTTCGAACCGAAAAAAAGAAATCTGGCTATATAACGCTGAAAAATATAAAGTACGCCGATGCTGCCGGTAATGAAAATCTGCTGGATGCCTATGTTCCCCGCAATCATACGGATTCAACCCGGGTGATTGTTTACATCCATGGCGGTTCCTGGAGCAGAGGAGATAAAAGTGAATTTCCTGAGGCTTTTATAGAGGAATTGGTAGGGAAAAGGGGATATGCGGTAGTTTCTATGAATTACAGGCTGGTAAAGGATGGAAAAGATCTTTTTCCCGCACAGATTACGGATGTTGAAAAAGCGCTGAAATTTCTGACTGACAAATCGAAAAAATATAAATACAATGGTAGTGAGTTTGTGCTGATGGGTGGAAGTGCAGGAGCGCATCTGGCCATGTTATACGCTTACGGACATAATACAGAAAAGAAGGTAAAAGGTGTCGTGGATCTCTGGGGGCCTACCGACCTGACAGATAAAACGGTTCGGGCGGATGGCAGTGATGCAGATAATACAGTAATCAGGTTTTTAGGAGAAAAAGACCCGAATGCGCAAATTGCGAAAGATGCGAGTCCGTCGTACCATCTCACGAAAGAGACTGGTGTGCCGACTATTCTGTTTCATGGAGGTCAGGATCCTCTGGTACATGTTAGTCAGGCTGAAAACTTATACAAAAAACTGTTGAGTATGGGTGTTCCTGCGCAGTATGAATTGTATCCGGAAGATAAACATGGGATGAGTGCAGGCTCAATGGTAGACGTAATGGAAAAAATGCTGGTTTGGCTTGAAAAAACATATCCTGCCAGGTAAGCAGGATATTGTATTAAATCAGATGAATTCTTTTATAGATCGGGCAGTCAGGGATGTGCGCTCCCGGCAAATAACCCGTGCTCATCAGAAATTCGTTTACAATTTCTCCTCCTGTGAATTTGAAAGTTTTTTTGAAAAGCTTTATCCATTCCGCTTTACTCAGAGACTTGTGCGCATCCAGCCAGCCCTTAAACGTTCTGAATTCTTTTCTTAGCTCCAATATCTTTTGTGCGTTCACGATAGCAGCATTTATTTTTAGTTTATTACGAATAACGCCGGCATCCTGCATCAGCCTTTCCCGATCAGATTCATCATATGCTGCGATTTTTTCGATAGAGAATTGGTCATACGATGCCCGGAAGCTGGCCTGCTTCCGGAGCATGAGTGTCCAGCTCAGACCCGCCTGGTTTATTTCAAGTATAAATCTTCCGAACAGTTCGTCATCCTCCTCAATCGGAAACCCATACTGATGATCGTGGTAATGTTTATTCAGTAAATAATCCGGCTGTTCCGAAACCTGATTGTTGATATAATGGCAATACGACATAGCTAATGATGCAGATGTGATCAGATGAGGCCTATCTGTACCTCTGTAATGTTTCTTTCTGGATGGTCAAAATCCATGTTGATGTAAATTTCTCTGTTTTCTCCGTTCATAGCTGGTTCTTTTACAAGAATTTCGGAAATAATCCCGCCGTAAGTATCACCGAGTTTTGACCATTCTCCTTCATGTATACATGACATACATCTGAAGGCGGGCAAAGTTTGTAATTTAAAATCAGAATTAGTGATGGTTTCTTCAGTTTGTGAAACAGGGAGGGCAATGGTAAGTGTAAATGGAGTATCCGGATTGCCATCTGCACCTTTGTAAACCCAATAGACAGGTCCTGTTATTTCCAGATCATTCTGAATAGCATCTTTATATAACTGACGAACAACTACACGTACGAAGCGGGAGAGATCCCGAAGTGTGGTGACGGTCTCAAATGAAAAAACGTGAATAGGGGCAATTGTTTTGAGTTGCATGTGTTGAATTATTTTGTGATCCTGACAAATTAAAATCAGGACATTGACAACGGTATGTCAACAGCATTTCAAAATAATCAGCTTTCTGATAAAATCGGAATAATAGCTCAATTAATGTTTCATCCGACGTACAGTTTGTTGCATCCACGGGTAACTGATATACAGCACTTTGGTTGCACCGATGCCTACACCTGCACCCATCAGTACATCGGCCAGCCAGTGTTTGTTGTTCAAAACGCGCATTGCGCCTACAGCAGTGGCAGTTCCATAGCCGCCAATACTATATAGTGGACTTCTGTGTCCGTATTCTTCGTGAAGTAATGTAGCATTAGTGAATGCAGTAGTAGCATGACCGGATGGGAAGGAATGGTTGTCTTCGCCATTGGGTCTGGGATAAGCGATAACACGTTTCAGGCTTTGTGTGACGCCCTGCGCAATCACGTTGGATAGTAATGCTAATATCAGTTGATCTCCCAGTTTATGTTTTCCTTTTACTCCGGAAGCCGCCAGACTTAAACTCACTACTCCCGGTGCATAAGGAAGATAATCGTCCACATGTGTTCTGAAGTTTGGATAATTGCTGACCACATTTCGCTGAAGATGCCGGCTGATCTTGCCTTGTGTTACCAATCCGGCTAATGCAAGTGAAACCGGCGGTATTACGTCCATCGGTTTTACTACCCATAATCGCGTCGAGTCGGCCGACTGGGCAGTCACGTCAAAAGGAGTGGTACACCAAAACAAAACCAATATACAGCAACCGGATCTCAACTTGCGAAGAGATCCGGCGAAATGACTAAGATATTGGCTTGCCTGCCCGGGAAGAGAGAGACGGGTCATAGAATAGCCTGTCTAACGTGTGCCAATCTTTCCAATAGCCCTTCGAGCTGATCCAGTGGAAGCATATTTGCACCATCTGATTTTGCTTCGGCAGGATTAAAGTGTGTTTCAATAAATAGGCCGTCTGCACCTACGGCGATAGCCGCCTTCGCAATGGTTTCGATCAGTTTTGGTTTGCCGCCAGTCACACCTGAACTTTGGTTGGGTTGCTGTAGCGAATGCGTACAATCCATAATTACCGGAACGCCGAATTCCTGCATTTCTGGCAAGTTGCGGTAATCGACGATCAGGTCGCCATATCCGAAACTGTTACCGCGGTCGGTAAGCAGCACCTGAGCATCGGGATTTACTTCATTGATTTTTTCAGCGGCAAATTTCATGGAAGCGCCAGACAAAAACTGTCCTTTTTTTACATTTACTGCTTTGCCGGTACGTGCAGCTGCGGTAAGTAATTCGGTTTGTCGGCAAAGAAAAGCAGGGATCTGTAAAACATCCACATACTCTGCTGCCAGTGCTGCTTCATGCGATTCGTGGATATCCGTAACAGTTGGTACTCCGAAAGTTTCGCTCACCTCGCGCAGGATTTTAAGGGCTTTTTCATCACCGATCCCGGTAAAGGAATCAATTTTTGTTCTGTTGGCCTTTCTATATGATCCTTTGAAAATGTATGGGATTTTGAGGCGGTCGGTAACCGTAACAATGTGTTCTGCAATACGTAACGCCATATCCCGTCCTTCTATGGCACAGGGGCCGGCCATGAGGAAAAACATCTGAGAATCTGTATTTTTTAATTTCGGTATGTTAATCATGTCGGTGTAAATCTGGTAAAATCTAAAGTTCTGCGAATGTACAGTTATCCCTAATGTTCTCTATGCGATTGACATTTTTATTGAAACGTATAAGTACAATCAACTGATTTTCTGTTTTTTTAAAATTCCGGGTTCGGAGGGCAATAAATTTAAACGACTAAAAAAATTTTGACAAAGTGAACTGAAATATCTTTCTTTGTTGCGATTTTAACCAAAAAGTGTTTATAAAATGTCAGCAATTGCAGAAAGAGTTAAGCAAATTATCGTCGAAAAACTCGGCGTAGAAGAGTCGGAGGTTACGCCAGAAGCAAACTTCCAGAACGACTTGGGAGCGGACTCTCTAGATACCGTTGAATTGATTATGGAATTCGAGAAAGAATTTAACCTTTCTATTCCTGACGATCAAGCAGAAAACATTGGTACAGTTGGTCAGGCTGTTGCATACCTTGAAGAAAACGTGAAGTAATTCATTTTTCTTTTATAGTATCATCTTCTTTCTGTCCTTTATTTTATGAGTTTTAAGCGAGTTGTAATCACAGGAATGGGCGCATTAACGCCTGTTGGTAATGATGTTCCTACTTTTTGGAAAAATTTGGTGGCTGGTGTCAGCGGAGCTGCGCCTATTACCAGGTTCGATGCAGAAAAGTTTCGTACCCGATTTGCCTGTGAGGTAAAGGGACTGGATATCAATGATTACATACCTCGGCAGGAAGCCCGTAAAATGGATCCATTCACCCAGTATGCCGTTATTGCTTCTGACGAAGCAATGAAGGACGCCGGCTTTGACACAGATAAGCTTGATCTTGACAAAGCCGGTGTAATTTGGGGATCTGGTATTGGTGGATTGAAGACATTTGAAGATGAGGTTTTAAACTTTTCTGAAGGCGGTAGAAATCCCCGCTTTAATCCTTTCTTTATCCCGAAAATGATTGCTGACAGTGCGTCAGGCGTTATTTCTATCCGCTATGGATTCCGGGGGCCTACTTTCATTACAGTTTCAGCTTGCGCTTCAGCTACCAACGCTTTGATAGATGCTTTCAACTATATCCGTCTGGGTATGATGAACGTCTGCATTTCAGGAGGATCAGAAGCGGCTGTTACCAATGCAGGTATGGGAGGATTTAACGCGCTGAAAGCACTTTCGGAAAGGAATGATTCTCCGGAAACAGCTTCCCGCCCTTACGACAAAGACCGTGACGGTTTTGTGTTGGGAGAAGGTGGTGCGGCGTTGATTCTGGAGGAATACGAGCACGCGAAAGCACGCGGTGCCAAAATTTACGCTGAAATGATCGGTGGCGGTATGTCATCTGATGCATATCACATTACTGCTCCTCATCCTGAAGGGAGAGGCGCATATATGGTGATGAAAAATACTGTCGAAAACGCAGGAATTAGGCCTGAGGAAATTGATTATATCAATACCCACGGGACATCGACTCCGATTGGTGATCCACAGGAAATCAAGGCCATTGAGAAGTTCTTTGGAGAGCATGCATACAAAATGAATATCAGCTCTACGAAATCTATGACGGGTCATTTACTGGGAGGTGCCGGAGCCATTGAAGCTGCCGCATGTATCCTTGCGATTCGTGATCAGATTATTCCTCCTACAATCAACCACTTTACAGACGATCCTGAAATTAATCCTCGTCTGAATCTTACCTTTAACAAAGCCCAGAAACGTGAGGTGAAGATTGCCTTAAGTAATACTTTTGGTTTTGGCGGACATAACGCTTCTGTCATTTTCAAAAAGTACGAGGGAGATTAAAAACTAGAACTTGGCAAAGCGAATTCTTATACCGATACTTTCTCTTTTCAGAACCGGAAGTGCTGAGGATAAAAAATTTAAAGAATCGATTGCACATGTGATTGGTGACCGTCCGTCTAATCTGGGCGTTTATCAACTCGCTTTCAGGCATACTTCTGCTTCCAGGGAAACAGCCATCAAAGGTTTTCGGGAGTCCAATGAGAGGCTCGAATACCTGGGTGATGCGGTTTTGGGTATGGTAGTAGCCGAGTTCCTTTTTACTAAATATCCTTATAAAGACGAAGGTTTTCTTACCGAAATCCGTTCACGGATCGTTAATCGCGAGTCGTTGAACCAGATCTCGCGTAAACTGGGGCTGGATCATCTGATTGAGTATGATGGAAACCGTAGGGGAATGTCTCCCCGCTCGTCTATGTATGGCGATGCACTGGAAGCATTCGTGGGTGCCATTTATCTGGATAAAGGATTTAGGTTCACACGAACTTTTATAATCAGTAAACTCATCACACATTACGATCTGGATAGTATTATCCAAAATAATGTGAACTTCAAGAGTCTTATCATCGAATGGGCTCAGCGGGAAGGCAAGGAAATTCGCTTCGAAATACTTGAAGAAAGAGGAACACGTCACCACCGCGAATTCATTTCCCAGATACTGGTGAATGATGAGCCGTTTGCTGTTGGAAATGGTTTCACCAAGAAAAAAGCGGAACAGTCTGCCTCAGAACAAGCTTGTGCGCTGTTAGAGTTGAGATAAGATTTTTTACCTATTTTCAATATTGCTGCCTCTGCCTTTTCAGGTTGAGGTTTTTGCATTTTATACACAACTCTAAAAAACATTCCGCTTTTCTATGCTTTTGTTTCGGACTCCGTGAGTTCATTATGTCGGGGAGTTAATGCATTGATTGTGCCATTTTGTCTTATAATTTTTCATTTCTTCCAATAAAGAGACATTTTGTCATTTAAATTATCTTCCTTTTGCCTGGGAACAGAAGTTGATAGGTTGAATGCGTATCTGAACGATACTTGAATCAAAAATCAAAAACATTAAAACATAGCAAAAATGAGCACATTAGTAAAAACCCAATTCGCACCCAAACACTTCAATGGTTTCTTTGGAAAAGATTTATTTAATGAACTGTATAATCCTGTATTCTCAGGAAGCGTTCCTGCAGTAAATGTATTGGAAGGAGTTGAAGGCTTTAAGATTGAAGTAGCTGCCCCGGGCCTCGGAAAAGCGGACTTTAAATTGAATCTGGATAAAAATCAGTTGACAATCTCGGCTTCTAAAGAGCAGAACGTAACTGAAAATGAGAATGAAAAATATACACGCAGGGAGTTTAAGTATGCTTCGTTTCAGCGGACTTTCACGCTGCCTAACACAGTAGATGGTGAAAAGATCGGCGCTACCTATGCAGATGGTATCCTGACAGTAAGCTTGCCAAAACGTGAAGAAGCGAAAGATAAGCCTGCAAGAGAGATTGAGATTGCTTAAAAACTTCTAATTTTGAGAGGGCGTTATTTTATGAGATAACGCCCTTTTATATTTTTGTTCCGGATCGGGCTTTAAGTATTATGCCCGTTTAAGTATGGAAATCGGTAATAATTAAAAGGATTGTCCTTTGTTAAATTATGTTAAAAGCTTTTTGTAAGGGAATAGATTACTCCCTGCTTTGCGTTATCAGTTCATAATATAAAACCCCAACAGAGTATATGAAAACAAATTGGAAAAGCTTGGTGTTGGTTGGGTTGATTTCCAGTGCATCAACCCTTGCCGGCTTTAAGCTGTTAGGAACAAATAATGGTACAGATGTAATTATCAAGGAGGCGCCGGGTGAATCTATTGCGCGCTTTACTTCTGCAGGTGCTCCTGCCGGTGCACCCGGAGACTTTGTTTATGCTGCGGAAGCAACCACTCCTACAGTAGTGCATATTAAGTCAACTGTTACACAAACGGCAAGAGGTGGAAGCCGCCGTGGTGGAGGAGATATGGAGGAAATGTTCAGAGATTTCTTCGGAGGAGGATTCGGTGGTGACTTCGGAGGGGGAGGCAGATCTCAGCCACAGGAGGCTTCTGGTTCCGGTGTGATCATCTCTTCAGATGGATATATTGTAACCAATAACCACGTTGTGGAAGGCGCTCAGGAAGTAGAGGTTACGCTGCATAATAAAGGTAAATTCCGCGCTAAAATAATCGGAACGGACCCTTCTACTGACATTGCAGTGATCAAGATCGAATCGAAAAATCTTCCTGCTATCACTTTGGGTAGCTCTGATGCAGTAAAAGTTGGAGAATGGGTGGTTGCTGTAGGTAACCCTTTCAATCTTGAATCGACTGTAACAGCAGGTATTATCAGCGCGAAGGGACGTGGATTGGGTATTATTGGCCAGTCAAGCCGTCGTAACGGAGTGACTCCGGCAGCTGCTACTGCGGGGGATACACCCCTGGAGTCTTTTATTCAGACAGATGCCGTTGTGAATCCTGGAAACAGTGGTGGGGCGTTGGTAAACCTGAAAGGTGAACTGATCGGTATTAATACTGCCATTGCAAGTCCAACTGGTAGCTTTGCTGGGTATGCATTTGCTGTTCCATCCAGTATTGTGAAAAAAGTATCCGGTGATATCATCAAGTTTGGTAATGTACAGAGAGGTTACCTTGGTATTTTCCTGGATGAGCTGGACAGCAAAAAAGCGGAGGAGTACGGTGTGAAAGTGAATGACGGTGTTTACGTTCGTGATTTCACTGAGAACAGTGCCGGACAAGCTGGTGGTGCTCAGAAAGGTGATGTTATTGTGAAAGTGGACGGTGTTGATATTCACTCAGTTCCTGAACTTCAGCAAGCAATTGGTTTGCGTAAACCTGGTGATAAGGTGAATCTTACTGTAAACCGTGATGGTAAAGAGAAAGATCTTGCGGTAACATTGAGAAACCGTACGGGTGGTTCTGATATTATCAAAAAAGATGAAAGTGCTTCTGTAATGGCTGCTTTGGGTGCACAGTTTGGAAACCTGTCGGATCAGGAAAAATCCAGATTGGCAAGATATAAAGTGGAAGGTGGCGTGAAAGTACTTTCTATTGAAGGTGGTAAATTCGGACGCTCCAGAGGTGTTGAAGAAGGATTTATTATTACCAAAGTGAATGGAAAAACGGTAAGAACTGTAAAAGAATTTGAGGCTTCTCTTGCCGGTAAAGAAGATGCAATGGTGCAATTTGAAGGGTTATATCCGGATGCGCCTTATGATGTGTTTACTTTCGGATTCCGTCTGTAGTTATAGGAAAAGACAATAAAAAAATCGGACTGGTCAGAAACTCTGACCAGTCCGATTTTTTTTACTATAGCTCTGTAAGACTTACATCATGTATTTAAGTCTTACGACTTCTTTCTCTGCAAGGAATCTCCATTTGCCACGAGGAAGATCTTTTTTATCCAATCCTGCGAAAACCGTACGATCCAGTTTTTGAACAGTATAACCAAGGTGTTCAAACATACGACGTACAATACGATTACGGCCGCTATGGATTTCAAGGCCAACCACCATCGCATCCGGTGTAACCAATCCTGCTTCGTCGGGTCTGATAAATCCGTCTTCTAGGTTTAGTCCCGCCTGTAGTTTTTCAAAATCTTCTGTTGTAATAGGCTTATCAAGTTCAGCCTGATAAATCTTTCTGATTTCGCTGGATGGATGTGTCAGTTTCTTCGCAAGTTCACCATCGTTTGTCATCAGCAACAGGCCTGTCGTATTTCTGTCAAGACGTCCGACCGGATACACGCGTTCAAAACATGCACCCTTGATCAGGTCCAGTACAGTTTTTCTTTCTTCCGGATCATCAGTTGTAGTGATATAATCCTTCGGTTTGTTAATCAGAATATATACGAACTTTTCGGGGTTTAATTTTTTCTTGCCAAACTTCACGACATCATCATTGGAAACCTTATAGCCCATTTCGGTTATGATTTTTCCATTTACTGAAATCTGACCTGATGAAATAAGCTCATCTGCCTCGCGGCGGGAGCAAATTCCTGCATTGGCAATGTATCGGTTAAGACGTCTTTCTCCTGACTCTTCTACCTTCTTTTTTGATCCGGATTTTTTATCAAATTGCTCTAAACGATAATTAGGAGCAGTTTCAAATTTTCCTACTCTGCGGTTAGCCGCTTCCTCAATAGCCTCTTGTTCAGAAATTACCGGCTCATCTTTTTTTTTAAAAGAGGGTTTCTCACTTCTGCCTGTCGATGTTCTTTCACTTCTGTTGGAAGCACCGCGATCCGTGTCTTTTTTGAAGCTACGGAATTCGCTATCGCGTTGATCAAAACCTGGTTTGAAAGATCGACCGGATGGTGCTTCTGTTCTTGGTCTTGATTCCCGCTCAGGTCTTTCTGAAAAACGCGGTCTTTCACTGCGGTTATCTCCGAATGAAGGTTTATCTGTATTATCGCGTCTGAAATCCCTGTTCTCTGAGAAACGAGGCTTGTCTGTTCCCGCCTTTGGGAATCTCGGGCGTTCAGATCTTGGTTTGTCAAAACCTGGTTTACTATTTTGATTCTGGAAGTCGGTGAAACCGTCACCTTTTTCGAAAGCACGTGGCCTGAACGATTTGGGTTTGTCGTTAGTTGGAGCAGAACTTGCAACCCTCAGACTTGATTTTTTGATAGATGGTTTGCTGAAACGACTTTCAGCTTCCGGCTTGTTAGAAGCGCGGCGGAATGAATTGTTGCCGCCGGAGTTAGAGGAAGCCGAAGATTTCGACCTCGAATTGTTGTTGTTGTTATTTCTGTTTCTCATCAGGAATGCAGTATCACTACTGGATTATGTCTCCTCTTTACAAATGTTGTGCGTTATTGATCAGTGCTTTCGGCAACCGTTGTTGCCCGAATGAGTACTAAAACGCTCTAACGGACGTATCTGACTATCAGAGTACTAGTTAAAAAAATATTTAGGAGGCAAAGATACAACAAAATGTTTTCAGTAAATATTTGTGGTCAATATTATGTCAAACAGAACATACTTACGTTTATTAATACAATCAGTCTGAAAAGAAAATTTTGGACTATTTGTAAGAATTACGTCAGCTACTTGTGAAGATATTAATCTTCTGAGCGAGTTTCATTTTTGAAGGCTGATGTTATAAACCTATACCTTCAACAATAGAATATGTCAGCAGAAATACAAACCGCTCCGCTCTGGAAGCCGGGGAAGGCGCTTACAGAGCAGTCGAACCTGAAAAAATATATAGATTGGCTTTTCGTAAAAAAGGGACTTTATTTCCGATCTTATAAAGAACTATGGGACTGGTCGGTTACTGATCTGGAGGACTTTTGGGAAAGCCTCTGGCATTTCTTTAACATTAAATCACACGAAGTTTATCTTGAAGTAATTCAAAAACCCAAGTCTGGTATGATAGGAACGCGCTGGTTTACGCGCTCCAAACTGAATTATGCCGAACATATCTTTCGAAATAAAACTAAAGATAGACCTGCATTACTTTTTCAATCGGAACAAAAAGAGCTTACCGCTATTTCCTGGGGAACTCTGGAAAAAGAGGTTGCTGCAGTTTCGACCTGGCTGAGACAAAGAGGAGTGAGGCCTGGCGATCGGGTAGCAGGAGTGCTTCCTAATTTGCCTCAGGCAGTGGTGGCTTTTCTGGCTGCAAATGCAGTAGGCGCTGTGTGGTCGTCGTGCTCACCGGATTTTGGAAAATCTGCCATTGTGGATCGTTTTCTTCAGATTGAGCCCAAAGTTCTCTTTGTTGCAGACGGGTATTCGTATAATGGAAAAACCTATGACGGTGGTGCGCTGATAGAGTCTCTGTCATCATCATTTCCCTCATTAAAGGATATTGTGCTGATCAAAAATATGCAGACCGGGCTCACTACGGATCGTTTTACTTTGTGGGAGGATATACTGCATATACCCAATCACGGTCTGGACTTTGATCCTGTTTCATTTGATCATCCTATCTGGATTTTGTATTCTTCCGGCACTACGGCAAAGCCGAAAGCAATTACACATAGCACGGGTGGATGTCTGATCGAACACATGAAAGCGTTGATCCTTCATCAGAATGTAAAGCCGGGAGATCGCTATTTCTGGCATTCTACTACGGGTTGGATGATGTGGAATTACGCCTTAGGCTCTTTGCTATGTGGTGCGACATTAGTTTTGTACGATGGAGCGCCTGCATTTCCTTCGTCACAAACACTTTGGTCATTAGCTGAAAAAGCACGTATCACCCATTTTGGAAGCGGTGCTGCCTATTTTTTATCATCTATGAAAGCAGGTGTAAGTATCCAGCCTAATAGTCTCCGGCATTTGGAAACAATTGGATCCACTGGTTCCCCGCTGCCTCCTGAAGCTTTTAACTGGATTTATTCCCACGTAAAGAAGGACATATGGCTGATATCGCTTAGTGGTGGTACCGACATCTGCAGTGCTTTCGTGGGAGGTTGTCCCATGGAGCCGGTATATGCAGGAGAGATTCAGTGCAGAATGCTGGGAGCCAAGGTGGAAGCATTCGACTCTGTTGGCAATCCGTTAATAGATGAGGTGGGGGAAATGGTGATTACACAACCTATGCCGTCTATGCCTGTGTATTTCTGGGGAGATCAGAACAACGATCGTTATATTGATAGCTATTACGAAATGTTTCCGCATGTATGGCGACATGGCGATTGGATTAAGATTACACCACGCCAATCCGTTGTGATTTATGGGAGGTCCGATGCAACGCTGAACAGAGATGGGGTAAGAATAGGTACTGCCGAAATTTACAGCGCGGTAGAAAGCGTTCCGGGTGTAAAAGACAGTCTTGCAGTGTATCTCGAAAAAGAGAATGGCAGTGGAGTAATTTCTTTGTTTGTGGTGCTTAATGCTGATAAGCAATTGACAGAGGAGCTGAAATCGGATATCAAACAGTTACTTCGCACACAGTATAGTCCAAGGCATGTACCTGACACGATTGAGCAGGTAAGGGATATTCCCTATACTATCAGTGGGAAAAAAATGGAAGCACCTGTGAAGAAAATACTGATGGGTATGGATCCTGGCAAGGTAGTGAACCCCGATACGATGCGAAATCCTGACTCGCTGAAAGAATTTGTCTGAAAAACGTGGTGGGAGAAATCAAATTGCTTTTGATTGTGTTGCTATCACATATAAGTGATTTCAATTGCATTACGCAATCAAAATTCCTTACTTCACGTTAAATTATATTGACACTGTTATAGTTATCATCCCGATATATCAATCTCAACAATCCCATGAATCAGGATACACCTCAGGCACCCATTCGAAATTCCCGTTCCGTGGTAAAGCTTCCCATTATTATCGGATTGACGCTGGCTGCCGGAATGCTGATCGGTAGTACGTTTTTCAGCGGAGGTAAAAGTCTGACGGATGTAGCCAAGAATTCTGCCAAGTTCAGGGAAGTACTGATGTATATTGAAAATAACTATGTGGACTCCGTTAATACACAGGAACTTGTAGATTATTCCATTTCGAAAATGCTGGAAAAGCTTGATCCGCATACTTCTTACTTCAATTCAGAAGAAGCCACGGCTGCAAGATCGCAACTGGAATCAGGGTTTGATGGGATTGGGGTTGAGTTCAACATTTACAACGATACCGTATACGTAGTTACCCCACTCAGCGGTGGGCCATCGGAAGCTGCGGGTATCCAGAGTGGTGACCGTATTCTGACTGTCAACAAAGAGAAATTGTCCGGTCCCGGCGTTACCAATGCGCAGGTTTATAAGTTATTAAGGGGGAAAAGAGGTTCTAAAGTGGATTTGGCTATTGAAAGGGTAGGGCTGAAGGATAAAATGAACTTCGCCGTTTTGAGAGACCGTATCCCAACTTATTCGGTAGATGCAGCTTATATGGTGGATAAAGAGATTGGCTATATTAAGGTGAGCAGGTTCTCGGAAACCACTTTTGATGAATTCAAATCTGCGCTTTCTACGTTGAAATCCGATGGTTTGAAAAAATTGATTCTCGATCTCAGAGGAAATCCCGGAGGCTATATGGAACGTGCTACCAGTATGGCCGACGAATTCATTGCCGGAGATAAGCTTTTGGTATATACAGAAGGTAAAGACAGTCGTTTTGATAGAAAAACACGCTCACACGTGCAGGGCGCTTTTGAACAAGGGCCGGTAATTGTGCTGGTAGATGAGGGAAGTGCTTCTGCTTCGGAGATATTGGCAGGCGCATTGCAGGATCATGACCGTGCACTTGTAGTAGGTCGGAGGTCCTATGGAAAAGGACTGGTACAAATGCCAATCAAACTTTCAGATAATTCAGAGCTTCGTTTGACTATATCACGTTATTTCACACCAAGCGGACGCAGTATTCAAAAGCCTTACGAGATGGGAAAAGGTGAAGATTACAGTCAGGATCTGTCGCACAGATATGAAAGCGGAGAGTTGTTTTTTGCAGATAGTATTAAATTTGATAAAAGTAAGGTATATAAAACTGACGGAGGTCGGACGGTATATGGCGGCGGCGGTATTACCCCTGATATTTTTGTGCCTCGTGACACGCTGACCAACAGCAAATATTTATTTGAGCTTTATTCCAAAAATATTATCAGGGAGTATGCGCTGAGGTATGCCAATGAAAATTCTAAAAAGCTTGAGAAGCAAACTTTCAATAATTTCCTTGCTTCTTTTGATGTGACAGATACAATGCTGGCGGAGCTCGTAAAAGATGCTTCCAAGGCGGGTATCAAGCCGAATGATAAAGAACTTAAAATTTCAAAGCCTGTTATTGTTTCCCAGACGAAAGCTATCATCGGGCGCTACGTGTATGGCAGAAAGCAAAAGTCAGGTTTGAATAATGAAGTGTTCCAGGTTCTTAATCCCACAGACAATGTGTATGTGAAAGCGCTGCAATTGTTTGGTGAGGCAAGCCAATTGGAAGCAGGTGATTTCAGTAGCCTCAATACAGTGAAAGGTAAAGAGAAGTAGGCCTGTGATTAATAATTGAAGAATGTGATAGAGGCGGTGGAATGAGGGCAGCATAACAATTCACAATAAAGCATTAACAATTAAAAATGTCGCGTATCGCATTGATTACCGGAGCAACCTCCGGGATTGGAAAAGCAACTGCTGAAGCATTTGCAGCATCAGGAATAGATCTTATTTTGTGCGGGCGCCGTCAGGAACGGTTGGACGAAGTGGCGGGAAGTTTGTCTGAAAAAGTGAATGTAACGACACTCCTTTTTGATGTTCGTGACAAAGGTTCTGTGCAAGCCATGATCGGGTCCTTACCCGACCATTGGAAAAACATTGATATTCTGATCAATAATGCTGGTAATGCACACGGATTAGGAACATTGGACGAGGGCGATACCGATGACTGGGATGCTATGATCGATGGGAATGTGAAAGGTCTTCTGTACGTTTCTAAAGCTGTCATTCCGCTGATGTTGGAAAGAGGAAAAGGGCATATTGTTAATATTAGTTCCATTGCCGGTAAACAGACCTACGTAAACGGGGCTGTTTATTGTGCTTCCAAAGCAGCTGTAGAAGTGTTGAGCGAAGGTATGCGGCTTGAACTTACCCAGCATGGGATTAAGGTAACCAATGTAGCTCCGGGCGCGGTGGAGACCGAATTTTCATTAGTACGTTTCAAAGGGGATGAAGGCCGCGCTGATAAAGTGTATCAGGGGTTTGAACCTTTACAGGCCAGTGATATTGCGGATGCTATTCTTTATGCCATCAATGCGCCGGCACGTGTAACAATAGCTGACCTTACGATTCTGGCAGGCGCTCAATCTGCGGCGACTGTCATTCATAAAAAGTAATTTTCCGAAAAATGATTCTGATTTCGAGAGAATCATTTAATTTTGAAACATCAGATGATATGATGAATTGGTTATGTTGATAAAAAAACGCAATCTGGCTGATGAACTTGCAGCCCGATTGGTTCAGAAAATTTCGGACGGAGAGTTTGCTGTGGGAGAGAAGCTACCGACAGAGCCGGAACTGATGGCGATGTTTGGAGTGGGCAGATCTACTGTACGGGAAGCCATCCGCAACTTGTCACAAACAGGGCTTGTGCGTGTTCAGCAGGGATTGGGAACATTCGTTGAAAAAGTGCGGCCAACATTGGATGAGTCCTTATCGGAAAGAGTATTACGTGCAAAAGGGTTGGAACTCAATGAGATCAGACAGTTGATTGAACTGAAAATTGCGGAAAAGGCGGCAGGAAATCGTTCGGATGAGGATATCAAAGTGATTGGTACACACTTGAAAATGCGGGGAGAAATGGCGCTTGCCAATATACCCGACAAATGTATTCAGGCAGACATCAATTTCCACCTGAGTATTGCATTTGCTGCTAAAAGTGAATTTCTTCTTGAACTATATAAAACGATAGCTGAGCACCTCCAAAGCTATTTTCTGGAATTGTATATCAATACAGAAAGCTTCGTAAACACACAGCATATGCATGAGGCGTTATTGCAAAGTATTGTAGCTCAGGAGCCCGCCAAAGCCTGGGAGTGGGCAGCCAAAATCACGGGTCAGCCTCTGTAAAATGAATCTTGCAATTTTGATAATATGAAAACAATTGAACCACAATCAGGCAGCACAATTTCTGTTCCTGTTGCTGATGCGCAGCAAACCGTTTTTCCAATCCTACTGGCATTGAGTTTTTCTCACTTGCTCAATGATACAATGCAATCGCTGATCCCGTCTATTTATCCGATGGTAAAGGATTCGTTTCAGCTAAGCTTTTCACAAATCGGTTTAATCACATTTACCTTTCAGATCAGTGCCTCGGTTTTACAGCCTTTGGTAGGGCTATACACCGATAAAAAACCTCAGCCATATGCACTGGCCGTTGGTATGTGTTTCACACTTCTGGGGTTGGTATCATTGTCGCTGGCTACCAGTTTTTATCTGGTATTGATGTCCGTGGCGTTAATCGGCGTCGGATCCGCTATTTTCCATCCTGAAGCTTCCCGTATTGCACACATGGCTTCCGGAGGACGGCACGGTATGGCACAGTCTTTGTTTCAGGTAGGAGGTAATGCGGGCAGTTCATTAGGTCCTCTGCTTGCTGCTTTGATTTTGTTGCCTTACGGACGATTCCAAATCATCTGGTTCTCCCTTGTGGCGTTGCTTGCCATTGTCATCCTGTCGCGAGTAGGTGGTTGGTACAAAAACAACATGAACCGGATCAAGAAAAAGAGGGTGTCTGCGGACGGCGGTAGCGGTGCACTACAATTATCGAAGGGCAAGGTAATCTGGTCGCTTTCGATTCTACTGTTGCTTATTTTTTCGAAGTACATCTATATGGCCAGTCTTTCCAGCTACTTCACATTTTATCTGATTGATAAATTTCACGTATCAATTCAAAGTTCTCAGATGTATCTGTTCGCTTTCCTTTTTGCCGTAGCAGCAGGTACGTTCATCGGAGGACCTGTGGGTGACCGCATTGGTCGTAAGTATGTGATCTGGATTTCTATTCTTGGTGTTGCGCCTTTTGCATTGGCATTACCTTATGTTAATCTTTTCTGGACCTGTGCATTAAGTATTATCATCGGTCTGGTGCTATCATCAGCTTTCTCCGCAATTTTGGTCTATGCGCAGGAATTAATTCCTGGTAAAGTGGGGATGATTGCAGGTTTGTTTTTTGGATTTGCCTTTGGAATAGCGGGAATCGGATCTGCGATTCTTGGGAATCTGGCCGATAATACGAGTATAGAATATGTATTCTGGGTGTGTTCGTTTTTACCGCTGATCGGCTTACTGACAGGGTTTTTACCTAATCTTGAAAAGAAAAACTAATTACTTCAGTTCATCAATACGTAAAATCAGATTGGGATCGGGACAGGTTGTGAGAAAATGCAGCCTGTCTCCGATACTACAAACTCCCGGAAAATCTCCTTCCCGGTTCCCCATATCGGCTATAATCTGAAAATGCAGATGCGGCGGCCAATCGCCATTGTGAGGATAATTGCCAATCTCTCCTATTTTTTCCCCTTTCCTAAATTCTTTACCTACATATAAACCGAGCAAACTGCTTTCGGATAAATGACCGTACAGAGTGAAAAATTCTATCCCGTTCAATTGATGAGTCAGAATTATCGTCGGGCCATAATCTCCTAAATGATTATTAAATGCGAAGCTGTGTAAAGCAGCATCCAAAGGTGTGTAAACAGGTTCACCGGCTCTTTCCCAGATATCTACGCCAAGGTGGATGTTTCTCGGATTCTGTTCTTCTTTCATAAAATGCGCACGCTGTAGGTAAATCACCCTGTTTTCGTTGTATCCGCCGACACCTGTATAGGTTCCCTGCGACAGCATTTCGTCAAAAATGTACTTCGAAAAAGAATCTGTGTCAGTCAGATCCTGCTTTAAAAGTGGCGTATTAGCAGCGCTGAAGTCAAGTTTTCGGAATGGTTTGCCCGTATTTATAACATTGGCAAATCCGGGTTGTTGACGGAGCAGGTCGGGAAGTATGTTCATCTGTAAAAAATCAGTAAGCGATTAAAAAACAAAAGGTTGATAAGTAAGCAACGGATCGCTTTCTTATCAACCTTTTAGAGTTAAAAATTATTACTTAGAGTCCGTCCATAATGTTCTCTGACTGCGTTACGCTCGCTCCAAAAATGCTCATTGACAAAGGTCAACTGCGCTTTTTGGATCTTTACAAGCCTTGTCGGAGAACATTATGACTCAGACTTGCGACTAAAAAGACAGACACTACTTAGGATCCAGAGCGGATTTAATTCTTTGCGACAGATCCTGCAAATGGTATTTGCTCATTTTATCAGTTGTCTTAGGAATCGCAGCCTGGATAGAGCTTCTCAGACTTTCAAGATGTGCTCTTGTAATGGATGGCAAATCTGTTTTTTCCAATTCCACTACACGTGTAGAGAAACCGTAAGTGATACCAACCGGTACAGACTGAACATTTGCTTTCCCTGGTTTCAACAATGAAATCAGCTTTTCAGTGTATAATTTCTGAAGATTACGACGATATACATCAATCGGAGCACCTGCTTTCACTTCCGACCAAATCCCACTTTCAACTTCGGTAAACAGATCATCCAATGTATAATACTTAGAAGAAGTACCGGTTTCGATCAGACGAACTGCACGATCACCTGCGAACAGAGAAGTAAGCGCATATTCCTGTAAACTCTTGATGGCTTCTACACCAGACTCCGGCTTGATCTTGTTCAGGATACTTGCGTCAAGCAACCATACCGGTGTTTTGAACAATTGTGTATTCAGGAAGCTGATGGCTTCTTTCTGTGTTGTTTTTGGTACAGTTACGAAAGTTTCGCCTTCCGTATCGTAGGTGATCGGAGTATCGTAGATACCACCCACATTTTTGATCACATGCCCCAGGTAACGACGGTACTGACTCACCACATTACCATAAAGCTCTTCCAGTTCTTTGTAGCTTTCGCCATCTTCCTTGCTCCACTCGCTCAGTTTTGGAAGAATTCTTTTCAGGTTTTTAATACCATACTCAGACGCCTTCATAGCGTTGTCGCTCAAATCTTCAGTTTGATAACGAGGATCGTAAGGGCTCATTTCTGTTCCAAAACGTAATCTTGGATTTTTGTAAGCTTCCTTCGTTTTTACATTAAGTATTTTCTTATCTGCTTCTGCGTCCTGTGTATCCTGGATGTTACTGTAACCCCATTCGATTGCCCATTTGTCATAGTCTCCGATTCTTGGGAAAAGATTGGTAATACCATCTTCCGGCTGTGCTACGTAGTTGAAACGTGCATAATCCATAATAGATGACGTATGTCCGTTTTTATCAGTCCATGCTTTGTCGCGTAGCTTTTCTACCGGTGTGGCCGAGCTGGCTCCCATGTTGTGTCTCAAACCTAATGTATGCCCGATTTCGTGTGAAGAAACAAAACGAACCAGCTCACCCATCAATTCGTCACTGAATTTTTTAGTACGTGCGTTTGGATCTACTGCAGCTCCCTGAATGATGTACCAGTTACGCAAAAGGCGCATTACATTGTGGTACCAACCTACGTGGCTTTCCAAAATCTCACCGCTTCTTGGGTCGTGTACGTTTGGTCCGTAAGCGTTCTGAATATCCGCAGCAAAATAACGAATTACAGAATAGCGGGCATCTTCCAGACTCATCGTAGAATCACTTTCAGGCCAGTATTCTCCGCGGATCGCATTTTTCCATCCTGCTTTTTCAAAAGCAACCTGCCAGTCGTCTACGCCTGCTTTCAGGTATTTTCTCCATTTAACGGGCGTAGCAGGATCGATGTAATAAATGATTGGTTTTTTAGGTTCGATCAATTCACCGTTTTTCTGGCGTTTGGCATCTTCCGCATTTTTTGGTTCCAGGCGCCAGCGTACAGCAAATACTTCTTCGTCAGATTTCTGAGATTCTTCTCCGAATACTGCGTATTGATTGGCGAAATATCCGACGCGGCTGTCAAAGAAACGTTTTCTCATAGGAACCTTTGGCAAAAGGATCAGTGATGTGTTCATTTCCATAGTCACAACACCCGCATCACGTCCCGCCGGCAAGTAACGGCCAATTTGAGGAGCGGGAGTAAGTGAAATAGAAGGCGGAATTACAGAAAAAGTCTTGATCGTCCTGATTTCTGTATTGATAGGATAGCTGCTCATTTTCTCAATGAATGAAGCTTCTTTCTTAAACGCAGCAAGTTTAAGCAGTTGTTTGGAAACACTGCTTAATGAGAAAACCTGATTATCAGCATTGAAAAAGTCTGTTACGTCGATAACAGAAGAATTTCCTTTGTCTTCTTTTTTAACAGCCTTTACGTCAAATACACCGATAATAGGGTCAGAATTGGAGTTTTTTACGGCTTGGAAAATAGGCTTGGTGCTATCCGGACTTGCCACTACGACAGTTACCGAACGGAGCAGTATATTGTTGTCCATCCCTTTTTCCCAGCGAATCATCTGGCGGTTCACTTCCTCCCCTCCGAATATTCCTCCGCCTGCAGCAGTTTTAGAGTAACGGGTTACAGCCATAATATCGCTGTTAAGGATAGAGTCGGGGATTTCGAAATACCACTTTTCCGCTACTTTATGAACAGAAATCATGCCTTTCTGGCTCACTGCGGAGGTATCGATCACCTCTTTGAATGCTTTAGGACCTTTCTTTTTGTCGTCCTTTAGTTTGTCTTTCACAGCTGTTGCTACGGCATCAACTGCTTTTTCAATTTTCTTGTCTTCTTTTTTCTTTTCCTTTTTCTTTTGGGCAAATGTGTTCGAAACACATAGCACCATCAGAACCGTCAGAAGAAGGTACCGGGTTAATTTCATATTTGGTTTGCAGATATGTGGTTAAATAATCCGCAAAAGTACGTAATTGATTTGTATGACAACTATAGTAATGGATGAAAGGCAGAGAATCAGTTCAGGAAGAGTAGGAGAGAAATAAAGATCGACTATTCCAATTATTTGTAATGACCTTTCAGGGAGAGGATATAAATTTTACTGTCGACTACTTCATAAACAATTCGATGTTCTTTATTGATTCTCCTTGACCAGCAACCAGTAAGGTTGTGTTTTAGGGGTTCAGGTTTGCCAATTCCCTGGTAGGAGTTTCACTGATAGATTCAATAAGCTGGCGAATACGCTGTAGAAGGATAGTGTTATTATGCTTCTTCCAATACTTAAGATCCTCTACAGCTTCTGACGTGTATTCTACTTCCATATATCATCGAGGTCCACTTTAACCGTGTTTCCATCTCTGACATCTTGCCTGCTTTTTTCAATTTTGGCAATAAATTCCGAATTATAAGGATCCTCAGTTTTTTCCTCATAAGATACCTTGAATCCTTTCAGAAGTGCCTTAACAGCTTTCAGAACTTCTTTATCTTCGGTGTTAATTGTTAAGGTTGTCATACTTTTCTTCGCTTTTATTAATCTAAGATACAATTTATATACCCGAAAAGGATGAGTCAATTGTATTTAATTTCCTAATAAAGAAGCCAACACCCCCTCCTTCAAGGCATATGAAGAAACCTGAATCTCTCTGATTTGATGACGCCTCAAAACAAAATCTACCAGACACATCGCAACCACAATCATGTCTACCCGCAGAGGGATCATACCGGGAATGTTCATCCTCTCATCATGGTTTCCGGCTAAAATCAGTTCATAAGCTCTGTAAAATTCTTCCGGAGATAAGCTGAAATCAGTTTGAGCTTTTGGAGGCCATTGACCTGTGCGATGCTGAAAGTCGATGTCAACCAATGTATCGAAAGTGCCTGAAGAGCCCACGATTTTCTGAGGCGCATATTGGTGGATAGCATTGGCAAGTGGAATAAGCTGATCGTCCAGATAGTTGTATAGCTTTTTCTTGTTCCCTTCCGGCAGGGGATCGCTGGTCATGTATTTTTCCATCAATCGTTGACCGCCAATTTCAAAACTCTGTTTCCAAAATATCTGGTCTTCATTGCCGATAATAAATTCCACGCTGCCACCTCCGATATCCATGATCAGGGAGGGAGCGGATCCTAGTTTGGTGCCATAGCGAACGCCTTTATAAATATATTCAGCCTCCTGATTACCATCAATAACTGTAACCGGAATTGCTGTCTGTTCGAAAATTGTCTCGCAAAACTGATCCTTATTATCCGCATTACGGATGGCACTGGTTCCGAAAGCCAAAACTTTATCCTGAGGAACCGAAAAAGCATTCAGTTGTTCACGAAAAAATTGCAGTACTTCCAGCGCCCGTTCTATCGCTTCTTCAGTAATAATCCTTTTATTAATTCCCCCCAAACCTATACGGGCAGGTCTGCTTTCACGAAAGAGTGTGGTTACCGAAGAACCGTTTTGTTCAACGATCAGTAAATGAAATGTATTGGTTCCTAAATCAATAATGGCCAGTCTGGAACTCATTGTCGTGCTGAAATTCGTTAAATCCTTTGTTTACAAGGGACAATATGCAAAAATATCCTAATTTTAATGCTTGCTTTCTTGATTTTCTGAATGATATGTCTTTCCTTTGCAGTCCGTTTCAGAAAACTATTCAAAGAACATTATATTTAGTAAGCATGCTTATCATAAACATTAAAGACAACGAATCGATTGACCGCGCTCTTAAGCGTTACAAAAAGAAATTTGAAAGAACTGGTACAATGCGCCAGCTTCGTGCTCGTACTGCTTTCGAAAAACCATCTGTAAAGCGTCGTTTCGAAATTTTGCGTGCAGTATACAAAGAAAAAACATACGGTCATCTGGAAGACTAGTTCTCAGGAATTGTTTTCTGTTGAAGGTATTTGACGGGATTGTTATATCCTGTTATATATAATAAATCGAAAGAGCTGCCTTGTACAGGGCAGCTCTTTTTTGTATGTTCGGGTTATGATAAATGCCTATCTGGAATCATTAGAGTTTGAAAAGCGAAGCAGCGAACATACCATCAGCTCTTATAAAACGGATCTGGAGCAGTTTTCAAAGTTTTTGCTTGATCAGTATGAAATAGCACAGCCTGATACTGCGAGCCCTGCTATGCTCAGGTCATGGGTTGTGAAGCTGATGGAAGATGGGTTGAGTCCGGTTTCTGTCAATCGAAAAATAGCTTCACTGAGATCCTTATACGGTTTTTTGAGAAAAAAAGGATTGGTGAAGCAAGATCCTTCCAAAATGCTTTCTGTTCTTAAAACAAGAAAGAAACTGCCTGTATATGTGGAAGAGAAAGCGATGGAGCTACTTTTCGAAGCAGCAGTTTTCCCGGAAGATGATGCAGGACTACGCGACAAACTCATTATGGAGTTACTGTATGGCTCAGGAATCCGTCTGTCGGAAATACTGGGATTGGAAACTTCTCATGTCGATTTGCGAGCTAAAACCATCAGGGTGCTTGGGAAAAGAGCTAAAGAGCGGCTTATTCCGGTTTCAGCTTCTGTGATTGATCTGTTGGCAAAGTACATGGTTGTACGCGCGCCTGATGAGGATACCAACGCACTCATTATTACGGACAGCGGCAAGGCAGCCTATCCTGTATTTATCCAAAGGGTTGTTAAAAAATACTTATCTGCTGTTACTACCCTGCAGCAAAAAAGCCCGCACGTACTGCGTCATACTTATGCCACACATCTGCTCAATCGCGGGGCGGATCTCAATGCGATAAAGGAATTACTGGGACATACGAACCTCGCTGCCACTCAGATCTATACGCATAATTCAATAGAAAAACTCAAAAAAACACATCAGCAAGCTCACCCCAAGGCTTAAAACCGATTTTTTAGGGTTATCTTTGCTCGTAATTTGAAGTCTCCAAATAAAATTTTGTCACTCCACTATGAATAATAGTTTTCAAGATTCCGTAGTAACGAAGTACAATATTTTCAATAGTCTTTTTCTTAGTTTGCCTTACAGAGGGATCTTTCAGACAGGTTCTCTGCTACCATTGCTCACGCAACAAAGCGAAGTAGGGTTTCAGGAGGGAAAATCGCCAAGGCAGATTATTGAGAATTTTTTTGAAGAATTACTGGAGACTGCCACACCCAAAGAGCGCACTGATCTTCTGTTCGCGTTTATCCAGTACATCGAACGACAGGTCGTACTTTTTGACTCTGTGGAAGACGCAGCTTTTGATCAGACACATGATCTTACAGGAAAAGGATCTGTAAGTTATCTGACGGAACGTGTTGACAGCGATGTGCTTAAAAAGAAATTACTGACTAAGTTGCAGGATTTCAGTGTAAGGATTGTATTGACAGCTCACCCTACCCAATTTTATTCAGGAAAGGTACTTGGTATCATTAATGATCTGGAAGATGCGATCAAGGAGAATGATTTTACTGAGGTAAATCAGCTTCTGCTTCAATTGGGTAAAACAGCATTTATCAATCACGAGAAACCAACTCCATTTGATGAGGCCGTCAGCTTATGCTGGTTTCTGGAGAATGTGTACTACGATGCTATCCCGTCTATTCTGATGAAGCTGATAGATGGTTTGGGAATGAGTGCGCACGACTGGCCTTATCCGAATCTTTTCCGACTTGGTTTCTGGCCGGGAGGTGACCGCGACGGTAATCCATTTGTGAATCCTGAAACAACGCTTCAGGTGGCAGCACGTTTGCGCGAAACATTGCTCAGAGGTTATTACAGAGATATCAGACAGCTGAAAAGAAGGCTGACATTCAAAGGCGTGGATGATGCGATCAATATTGCTGAGCGCAAGATGAACAGCACAATCTTTGGTCCATTCGAGGAAGGTTATTCGGATGCGCAGGAACTGATCGATGAGTTGCTTAAAGCAAGAGAGGTACTGATTACCAAACACCAGGGATTATTCGTAGAGCTGCTTGATAAGTTTATTTTGAAACTTAACATCTTCGGTTTCTTCTTTGCGAGCCTGGATGTTCGTCAGGATAGCCGCAAGCATACCAAGGCATGGGCGGATATATTGAAACGACTTGAAACAAAAATACCTTTGCTGAAATACAGCGACTACGAAAGCTGGGACGAGGCCAAGAAAATAGACTTGCTGTTGTCTTTGAATATTCCGTTGCGTATTGAAGATTATGAGGATGAACTTACGAAGGATATTCTCGGCTCAATTTCTGCGATCAAAACCATTCAGGAAAAGAATGGCGAGCAGGGAGCACACCGTTATGTGATCAGTAATAACCAGTCGGCACTTAATGTAATGGAAGTGGTGGCATTGGGTAAAAACCTGATTGCAGATAAGGATGGAAAGCTGGATCTGGATATTGTGCCGTTGTTTGAAACGGTAGATGACCTTGCGAATGCGCCGGGTATTATGCGTGTTCTGTATGAAAATGACTATTACAGAGCTCATTTGAAAGGTAGAGAAAATCACCAGACGATTATGGTAGGTTTCTCTGATGGTACCAAAGATGGTGGATATCTGAGAGCTAACTGGTCGATATATACAGCAAAGGAAGAACTGACTAAGGTTTCCCGCGAATTTGGAATCAAGGTGACGTTCTTCGACGGACGTGGAGGACCTCCTGCACGTGGTGGTGGTAATAACCACAATTTTTATTCGTCGCTGGGCAAGGATATTGAAGACAAAGAGATTCAATTGACAGTTCAGGGGCAAACGATCAGCTCCAACTATGGTACAGTTACCACCGCTATGTATAATCTGGAAAGATTGTTCACAGCTGGTTTGGAAAATCACTTGTTCAGAGGAAGCCGGAAAGAGGAAGAACTGAATGAAGAAGACAAAGCGCTGATAGAAGAGATGGCAGAAGTGGCTTATGAGTCCTATCTGGATCTGAAGAATCATCCGATGTTTGTGAGGTATCTGGATAAAAAGACGCCTCTGCGCTTCTATGGACAAACCAATATTGGAAGTCGCCCCACAAAACGTGGAAATGGTGACGAAGGATTGAAGTTTGAAGATCTGCGTGCTATTCCGTTTGTTGGATCCTGGGCACAGATGAAACAGAATGTACCGGGTTTCTACGGTTTCGGAACGGCGATTACCCGCATGGACGAAGCTGGCAAAAAGGAATCTATCAAAAAGTTATATAAGAAGTCTTTGTTCTTCAGGACATTGATTGAGAACTCTATGCAGTCTCTGTCAAAAGCCTTCTTCCCTGCTACAAAATATCTGCGTGACGAAGAAGAGTACCGCGCGTTTTGGGATAAAATGTATGAAGAATTCCGGCTCACACTGGAGACACTTCTCGACGTTTCGGAACAGAAGGAATTGCTTGATAGCAATAACGTAACGAAGGCATCGATTAAGGTGAGAGAACGTATTGTACTTCCGCTGATCACCATACAACAATATGCCCTACAGATGTTGTCGGAGGATCCCAAGAATCTGCCGGTTGACGTCGAAACGTATAACCAACTGATTATGCGTGCCATGTTTGGAATCATTAATGCTGCCCGGAATTCTGCGTAGAGAATCACGTTCAAACATAATTCAGCGGGATGTCTTATAACAGGCGTCCCGCTGTGCTATGTAATCATAAAAGGAAAAATCAGAGAACTTTTGTACGTCAATTGTTAGTAGACCAATAATTATGAGGTCATATGTACGTTCAGAAGACACAACACACATATAGAATATGACACATCAATCGGATCACCGGGCTTATTTTTTTAAGATCGATACGACTATTAAGAAAATACGTAATGCCCTCCAAAAACAGTTGAATGAGGCTGGGTTTGATCTAACTGTGGATCAGTGGGTACTTACAGATCATATACGCAGGCAACCGGGTGTAAGCCAGAATGAGCTGGCAGAACTTACCTTCAAAGATCCTCCTACTGTAACGCGTATTGTTGATTTGCTTGAAAAGAAAGGCTTTGTGGAGAGGACTGCGGCGGCCGGCGACAGGAGAAAGTTTAACTTATTTTTGACAAATAAAGGAAACGAGCTTTATGACAAAGCATTTCCTGTTGTGGCTGAAATCAGAAGAAAGGGATGGGGAGACCTGGAAGAAACGGATTACCAGCATTTTGTCCGTATTATGGATTCGATCTATAATAATTTCAGTTAAAACAGAATCTTATAAATGTATTTTTGGACGCCCTGGTTTGACCTGGGCGTCTTTTTTTTAATAAAATTGAAGCGTTATGTGTGCAAAGTGAACATGATACATTACAAAACAGGGGTTGAAGCACCATTTAACAATTATTCACAATCTGCCTTTTAAACTTCCCCTGCAATAAGATATCAAACTGTTGTGTTTGCAATAAGTCGTTACTTGTGTCGTTTTGGCACGTAAATGCTGTAAGTACACAGTTTAGTTATCAATATCATTTATTTAATCAAGCCATGAAAAAAGTAGTTTTGTTAGGCGCATTATTATTCGGAGCAGCTTTAGAATCATCATTTGCTCAAACTGCCACAGTACAACAGCTGGCACCAACACGTAAAATTGAAGTAGCCGGTTTTGCTGAAATTGAGGTTGTACCGGACGAAATTTATTTCAATATATCACTGAAGGAATATTTCAATGATGAGAAAAATCAAAAAGACAAAGTGATTATCAGCACTTTGGAAAAACAACTGATTAAAGCAGTTGCAGATGCGGGATTACCTAAAGAAGCGCTGTCAATCAGTGGAGTAGGAGGCTATCAGAATTATGTTGATAAAAAGAAAAAGCCGGCTACGTTTCTGGAAGCAAAACAATATGAGCTGAAAGTAAACAGTGCTGAAAAGCTGGATGGGATTTTGTCAAAGGTTGAAAGCCGTGGAGTTCAGTATGCTAATGTAGGCCGTGTGGATCATTCTAAAAGAGAGGAATTCAAAAAGCAGGTGAAAATTGACGCATTGAAAGCTGCCAAAGAAAAAGCTACCTACCTTGTGGCTGCTGTTGATCAAAAACTGGGTCAGGTTTTAGAAATCCGTGAGTTGGATGAAAATATTCAGTATCCTCAGCCTATGTTCATGAAAACCAATATGCGTGCCATGGCAGAATCTGCAGATGCAGTTCAGGATAGTGATTTATCTTATCAGAAAATCAAGGTAAGCTACCGCATGCAGGCGGCTTTTGAGATTAAATAAATTTCACGATCGGCTGTCAGTTTTCTTTTATTCTGATGGCCGATCCTTCCAAGCTTATATTTGGCATCATTTTTTGACCGTTGATGTATAACTTGCTGATTCTGTTTCTTTTGAAGAGTATCATCGTTAACTTTAAATACGTAATCAACTAAAACACCAGAAACTATGAGCATTAACGCAAAACACCTTGCCACATTTATCCTTGGCGCAGCTGCCGGTGTAGCCGCCCACAAATATCTGCAGACTGAAGAAGGAGAGAAACTTTTGGAAGATCTGAAAAATAAAGCAAACGATCTTAAAGCAGAAGCTGAGGGGGCTATAGATAAAGCGCCGGAATATTTCGATGAACTTAAAACGAAAGGTTCGGAAGCGCTGAAAACGAATTTCCCGGATGCCGAGTCTTTCCTCAAAGATTTGTACGCCAAATTCACGAATAAGCCGGGTACTGAGGGAACAGGAACAACAGATCCTATTCCCGATCCGATATCTTGATAATCAAAAATTTTAAACCCGGTCAACCCGGGTTTTTTATTGTTTTAACAGTCCTTTCAGCGCTAAATATTGAACGAGCATGATCGTTTTGGCATCTTTTATTTCTCCTGAAGCGATCATGGCGACTGCATCGCTGAATGGCATTTCCATGACTTCTATATTTTCGTGCTCATCAGCGCATCCGCCACCCGTTCCTATTCGCATAGCATCGGTGTAGGGTGCAACAAAGAAGTAAAGAATTTCTGTCACTGAGCCAGGTGACATGTATGCCTCAAAAACTTTAGTAATCTCGCCAATTCTGTAACCCGTTTCTTCTTCCGTTTCTCTGCGAATGCAATCTTCAGGATTGTCTTTATCTAACAGACCAGCACAAGCTTCGATCATCATGCCGGTTTCATTTCCGTTGATATACGTAGGAAGCCGGAATTGCCGCGTGAGTATGATCGTTTGTTTTTCAGGATTGTATAGGAGAATAACAGCACCATTGCCGCGGTCATATGCCTCGCGCGACTGCCGCTCCCTACTACCATCTGGTTTGAGATAATCGAATGTAAACTTTTTGAGCGTGTACCAGTTGTTGGATAAAATCTCTTCTGATATTACTTTAATCTTATCGTTCATTTTTGATTTATTTTGATCGAAATTGATTATTTTTGAACAAATGTACAGATTGAAATGAATTTTCAAAAAAGGAAGAGAATAATTTTAGACAAACTCACAGATATGGGGGAAGCATCTGTGAAGGAGCTGGCTGATGAAATTGGGATTTCGGAGATCACAATTCGAAGAGATCTGCTCATTCTGGCAGGGGAAGGCTTACTTTATCGTACGCATGGCGGTGCAATGCGGCTTGATCTGGTAAAAACACCGACTAACTTCACCAACAAAATTGCAAGTAACGCTGAGGCGAAGGATCATATTTGCAGATTGGCTGCCCGGCATATTCAGGAAGGAGATACCATATTTATGGACTGTGGTAGTACGGTTTTCCGGTTGTGCCAGTTTATAAAAAATAAAGAGATACATGTGGTTACGAATTCGCTTCCCGTGTTGCAGGAATTGATGGATTCATCTGTAAAAATTAATCTCGTAGGGGGTGAAGTAGATAAGGAGCGACAGGCTGTTCATGGAAAAATAGCTGAAGAGCATATCGCCAGATACCATTTTGATAAAGCTTTTCTGGGGGTGGACGGTATTTCGGCGGCCAAAGGATTAAGTGCTCACAGTGAGCTTGAAGCTGGCATTACACTGACTGCGGCAGCACACGCAGAAGAAACTTATTTACTTTGTGATGCTTCCAAAATCGGGAAGGATAAGTATTTACAATTTGCTCCGGCAACCCTTGCTAATGTTATTATTAGCAATAAGAAAACAGAAGCCGTTCTGGACCTTGCAAAGGCAGGATTAACAGTAATTACAGATTAATATGAAAACAGCTGCGTATTGGGTTGAAAAATATAATTTACAACCACATCCGGAAGGTGGCTTTTACTCCGAAACGTATCGGGCTGCTGAAGAAATTCAGGCTGAAGCTTTACCAGTTCGTTTCAGGTCGGGAGTGAGGTCTTTTTCTACCGGAATTTATTTTTTGTTAGAACAAGGGCACTTCTCGGCATTTCACCGGATCAAATCAGATGAAATGTGGCATTTTTATGCTGGTGAAGCGCTGGATATCTTTGTTCTAGATCAAAATACAGAAGAACTAAAAGTAATCCGACTAGGGAATGATCCGGAGAAAGGAGAAACTTTTCAGGCAGTTGTGCCTGCGGGAAACTGGTTTGCTTCCCGCCCTGCAGCTCAAAGTAGCTATGCACTTGTAGGATGTACCGTTTCTCCCGGTTTTGATTTCAGAGATTTCGAAATGGCAGACCGGTATTCACTAGTGAAGGAATTTCCCAAATACACAAATCTGATCAACGAATTGACCTACTGAAATCAATAACCTACACTGGTATCATCACCACGAGGATCGGAGCCGCCTTCCAGCCAGCCGTCCGGCGTTACGAGGATACAGTCCATTCTGCCAATTGTATTTCTTTGTTGCTCCAGAATGAAGCCTTTGTCTTGTAATCTCCTGATGGTATTTTCAGAGAATGCGTTGGCTTCAAAAGTGGTTTTGTCCGGAAGCCATTGATGGTGAAATTTCAGCGCATTCACGGCTTGCTGCATGGTCATGCCGTGTTCAATAACATTGACAATGGTTTGATATACAGAGGTGATAATCGTAGACCCGCCAGGTGTCCCTACTACCATCAGTAACTTTCCATCCTTTTCAATAATGGTTGGGGTCATGGAGGAAAGCATTCTTTTGCCGGGTGCAATGGCATTGGCTTTGTTCCCGATAAGCCCATACATATTGGGTGTACCAGGTTTGATGCTGAAATCATCCATTTCATTATTCATCAGATAGCCTCCACCTTTGACAACCACTCTGCTGCCGTAACTTCCATTCAGTGTTGTAGTAACCGATACTGCATTTCCGTCTTTGTCTACCACGGAAAAATGTGTGGTTTCCATACTTTCGTATCCGGTAATTTCGCCTGAGCTGATCAACTTGCTATCACTCGCCCGATCCCATGAGAAAGTTTGCCAACGGCTTTCGAGATAACTGTTATCCATTAAATTTTTAGCTGGAATCTTAATGAAATCAGGATCTCCGAGGAATTTCGCTCTGTCGGCATAAACCCTCCGTTCGGCTTCAATCATAACTTGCGTAGCAGAATCACTGTGCCAACCCCATTTTTTCAGAGGAAATGGCTCTGTTAATCTCAATAGTTGCACCAGGGCTATTCCTCCACTGGAAGGAGGTGCCATCGTAATCACGTTATAATTTTTATACGTTTCAGAAATTGTTTCCCGCGATTTCGAATGATAGGACTTCAAGTCATTCCTGGTAATAATACCTTCCTGATTACGATTGATATCCTTTACAAGTTGTTTGGCTACTTTTCCGCTGTAAAACCCCTCCCGTCCTTTCTTTTGTATACTTTTAAGGACTTTTGCCAGGTCATTCTGCACCAGTCTGTCACCTGTAATCCATTCGCTACCGTCTTCTTTTTGAAAATATCTGGTATCTGGATTTAATTGCAACAGATCTTTTTTAATTGCATTCAAACCCCTGGCTTCTCTTTCTGTTTGAATTACCCCTTTTTCTGCAAGGTCAATAGCGGGTTGCAGCAATGTTTTCCATGGAAGTTTTCCGAATTTCTGATGCGCTTCAGCCATCCCGTCTACGGAGCCTGGTATGCCGGATGCCAATCTTCCCAGCGTGCTGGCATTTTTAATAATATTGCCATCCTTGTCGAGGTACATATCTGCATGTCCTTTTTCCGGTGCTTTTTCTCTGAAATCAATACTGCTTGTTTTTCCGGATTGATCCCGATACACCAGAAATCCACCTCCTGCAATATTACCGGCTGAGGGATGAACAACTGCCAGCGCAAATTGCACGGCAATGGCTGCATCAATAGCATTACCGCCGGCTTGTAATATTTCAACGCCAACTCTGGATGCTTCGGGGTGGGCAGAAGCGACCATTCCGTTTTTTGCTAAAACACCTTTTCTGTCACTAAAAAATGATTTCTGGTTCGGGTCATCAGAGAGGAACTGGTAAAAGCCTGATGATTCCTGAACAGGTTTTTGCGCAGTGGAAAATTCAGAGAATGAAAGTAGAAGCAGAATAAGTGTAAAGCATTTTTTCATAAAAGCTCTGTCTGAAAATTCGGAAAATATATAAAAGCAATGTACTAAACGTTTCTCAAAAATTGCGCTGGGAATGCCGTTGGTGGTAATAATCCCTTGCTGTTCACATGGTTTTCCTGCCTTTTGTCCTAATTTATCTTGCGGTAAAGGACGATCATAGTACTTTTCAGAATAATTCTTTATTTGCATATCTATATCCGGGGCATCCAACTATGAAATCACTACGTCAGTTATGGGAAAGCTTTAGGTTTGCCTGGCAAGCGCTCAGGTCTAATCTTACCCGTACCACACTGTCTTTGCTAGGTGTAACTGTAGGTATCTTCGCTATCGTTGCAGTTTTTACTATTGTTGATTCACTGGAAAAGGGGATTAAAGACAGTATGAGTTTCATTGGCGACAAGGTCATTTATGTCCAGAAATGGCCATGGGGATTTGGTGGAGAATACCAATGGTGGAAGTATTTCCAGTGGCCGGAACCTACGTATGCTGAATATAAATATTTGTACGACAATATGGAATCGGCAAGTGCTGTGGCAGTTTTTGATTCCCGTGGTTCGATGACGTTAAAAAACGGATCCAACAGTATTCTGGGCTCGGTTCAGGGAGTTTCTTATGAATACAATATGATCTCCGATATCCCCATTGGCAGTGGACGTTATTTTATGCCCCTGGAAAGCTCCAATGCGAGAAATGTGGCAGTGGTAGGGGCTGATCTGGCGGCGGCTCTTTTTCCGGGACAAGACCCTGTTGGGAAGGAGTTTAAGCTTGCAGGTAATAAATTTGTTGTGATAGGTGTGCAGGAAAAAAAAGGGGAGAGTCTTGTAGATTTTGGCGGCAATCCTGATAAGAATTGTTACATCCCATTTTCGTCATTTTCCAAACTTTTTCAATCGGGGAGACGCCGGGCCACTACCGTTGTTAAAGGTTTTCCGGAAGATGAAGGAATGCAACAAGTGGAGGCTGAGATAACCGGACTGATGCGGACCAAGCGGGGAATTAAACCGCGGGACGGGAATAATTTCTCTTTAAATCGGCCGGAAGCAGCGGCACAGGCATTGGAAGGTTTATTTAGTGTGCTGACTTTGGCAGGCTGGGTGATAGGTAGTTTTTCGATATTGGTGGGAGGCTTTGGTATTGCCAACATTATGTTTGTATCTGTAAAAGAAAGAACCAACCTGATCGGTATACAAAAATCGCTTGGCGCAAAGAATTATTCAATTCTATTCCAGTTTCTGTTTGAAGCGGTGATGCTAAGCCTCGTAGGAGGGCTGGTAGGGATATTCCTGGTGTATTTGCTTTCGTTCATTCCAATGGGCTCATTACAGATTATCCTTTCGTTCAAGAATGTGATGCTGGGATTGGGCGTATCCAGCGTAATCGGTGTTTTGTCGGGTATTATTCCGGCGATGCTTGCCGCCAGAATGGACCCTGTGATAGCCATACGTGCGAAATAATAACTAGGAAAAATGAAACCATTTTCCGAAGTTCGTCTTATATCACATACTTAGAAAACTTATTATCATGCGAAAGTGGGTCATTTTTATTGTTTTCCTGGCGATCGTGTTCGGGGTTATTTACTACCTTACATTTGGTTATTATAGTGAGGGGAAACGCGGAGGTTTCGTTACTCAATTGAGCAAGAAAGGGTATTTATTCAAAACTTACGAAGGCGAGCTTAGAATGGGTGGGCTTAGTGAAGGAGATGGTACAATGAACTCATCTCAATGGGTTTTTTCAGTGAGTGGAAGCAATAAAGCTGCGATTGAGAAAATCGAAGAGGCAATTCAGAATGGGCACCGCGTATCTCTGACTTACGAACAAAAGTTCTTTACGCTTCCCTGGAATGGAGATACCAAATATTTTGTGACGAATGTTGAGGTTTTGGGCGGTGGAAGAACCAATTTCCCGCAGACTCAACCACAAGCTGAACCTTTGCCGGCTCCAACCGAGATCGATACTTCAGCAGTTTTATAGTATCAGAAACCATATTGAAGAGCGAGGGAAACGAATTCCTTCGCTCTTTTTCATTATCCTCCTGCTTTTTTTGCCTTGTAGTTTTTAGATACAAGCCATGCAATTACTTTCTCTCTGTGGTCTCCCTGTAACTGTACTTCTTCATCTTTAACAGTGCCGCCACTGCCACAAAGACCCTTCAGTTGTTTTCCCAGCGTTTCCAGATCTTCAGTTTTTCCAATAAAACCTTTTACAACGGTAATCACTTTACCGCCACCTTTGCGATCTAGCCAAATTCTTAAATCCTGTTGTTGAGGTGCGAGAGTATCCGGTTCTTGTTCTGCGTCATCCTGATATTCAAAATCAGGGTTCGTGGAGTAGATCACTCCCGAGCGATTTTTCTTTGACATACTATTCTGACTTTAATCTGATGTCTGTTCAGACAATAATATTTAAACTTTTGGGACGAACAGATACCTTAATCCGGGTAGTTTCTAATTGCAGCGGTTCTCCGTCGTAATGAATAACCGGCGGTCGCTCTGTCTGTATAATTGTTTCGGTTATGGCTTGGTAAGAAATATACTCCGATGGCTTCATTTGTCTGGTAAACAGTTGATAAGCCAACGATGTTCCAAACCATTTCGGAAACGGGCTGATCGTGCATTGATCTAAAATGCCATCCTGCAAATCGGCATGAGGTGCTATCCAGGCATTGTTTCCAAATTGCCCGGCATTCGCGAAGGATAGAGAAAATGCATCTAATTTTTTCCCGTCAACAGTAAATTGCTGCGGTTTGTAGGTCCAGTAAGCATTAAAGGAAACATTCACGTACGTAGCCAATCCTCTTGTAGCCTGCTTACTGAATAATTGCCCTACATAGGCATCAAATCCCATCCCAGCGGTACAGAAAAAAGGTATATCGTCAATCAGTCCGCTGTCAATAGTAATAGCTTGCCCTGTAAATAGTCTGTTTAGTGCCTGATCGAAACGCAACGGAAGTTTCAAATGTCTGGCGAGTCCGTTTCCGGAGCCAACAGGGATGATTCCAACTGGTATGGCTGTGCCCAGCAATGGTTGTGCTATCTCATTGACGGTACCGTCACCACCCACAGCTACAATGGCCTTCCACGGAGATGATTCTTTGTTTTGCCGAACCAGTTCGCTTGCGTGGCCAGGTGATTCTGTAAAGAGAATATGGCTGGTATTATCGGTTTTTTTTGCAAAAGCTTCAATCGCACGGGCGACGGAATCAATATTCTTTCCGATGGATGTACCTGAATTAGGGTTCAGGATAAAAAGATAGTCAGCCACAGATCAAGCAAAAAAGAGAAACAGAATAAACAGGAATACAATAATGAACAGATAGTAGAGTCCATCAATAAACGGATATTTCTGCCGATCCAGTTTCTTGAACAAATTATCAAACTTACTCATGGTAGCTTTTAACTGTTACGAAATCAATTGTGCAAAAGTCCATAAAAAATATGAGAAACAAGCTGTACGGATATCCGACAGCTCATTAGAAGCAAATATAAAAAACAAATGCCTGCCCGAACTGGTCAGGCAGGCATTCAGCACCTTTCGATATTGGAAAGATTACAATTTGTTAAAGACCATCACACCTGTTGTTGGTGTACCGGTCCCTGTCAGATCGATTGAGACCGTAATTTTCATTTCCTTTTCTGTTTGAGATAGAGGAAAAGTTTTAATATTAGTACCGTTAGTTAGTGTCAATGTACTTCCATCAACTTTCCAGGTTGTTTCAGCATTGATAGGTAAGAAGGATGTCATGAGCGCAGTTGCATTAGGGCAATCCTTTGCAGTAACCTTGTTATTCGACATAAACTCAAATTTCAAACTAAAAAGGCAAGGTGCTCCCGCTAGTACAACAGGCAATTGAGGAAGGTCAGCTCCTGCGGTCGTTTTGACACCATTCAATTGCCAGGTTCCGACGATCGGATTTGTATCAACATTTTCAGGTTCTTTATCGTCATCCTTACAAGCAACAAAAAGTGTCGCCATAGCAAGCAGTGACAGGAAAAGTGTTTTTGTGAATAGTCTGTTCGGTTTCATAAGTAGGGAATAAAAAAGTTGGTGTTAATCATTACGTTATTCAGAAAGTAAAAGTAGTCTAAAATATTGTTTCAAAAGTCAAATTTCTATTGTCCACTCTGATTTTCAGTTGTATTGATTTTGCTAAAAAACAGACGCAACAGTTCCTCGGCTGCATCTAACGGTAACTCTGTACCAGCTTCTACCGCTTTTTCAAGAGTTTTGATCTTCCTGCGAATGAGCTGCGACTTGTAAAACTCGCTTTCGAGGGCATATCTGATCGAATCATGCATCCAATCCTTATTCTGACTTTTGCGATTTCTCTCAAAAAATCCATTACCTCGTATGCATTGCTGGTAATCCGCCAGAACTTCCCAGATGGTATCAATTCCGGTTTGATGTTTTGCTGAACAGGTGACTACTTTTTGCTGAAAACCAGATGCTGATGCAGGAAAAAGATGAAGCGCATTCCTGTATTCCTGAGCTGCGTTTTCAGCATGTAGCATATTATCACCATCTGCTTTATTGATGGCTATGGCATCGGCCATTTCCATAATACCTCTTTTGATACCCTGTAGTTCGTCTCCTGCACCGGACAGCATCAAGAGCAGGAAAAAATCTGTCATCCCCTTTACCATCGTTTCTGATTGCCCCACACCTACGGTTTCTACAATAATAATGTCATATGCCGCTGCTTCACACAAAAGAATGCTTTCGCGGGTATTGCGTGCGACGCCTCCTGTAAATGAATTGGATGCGGATGGACGTATGAAAGCACCAGGGCTGCGCGACAATTTTTCCATTCGTGTTTTGTCTGCCAGAATGCTCCCGCCCGACTTCTTGCTGGAAGGGTCAATTGTGAGAACGGCTACCTTTTTATTCCGATCTATCACATAGTTCCCCAGCGTTTCAATGAAAGTGCTTTTCCCTACACCCGGAACTCCTGTAATTCCGATACGAAATGATTGGCCGGTATGCGGAAGAATAGCTTTCAGAATATTGCCTGCCAGGATACGGTCCTCAGGTAAATGGCTTTCTATGACTGTTATAGCGCGGCTCAGCATCACACGGTCACCCGAAAGAATACCTGCGCTGTAAGTATCTGCAGAAAGCCGCTGTCTCATGGTTGAGGTTTATTGGAATACCGGTAAAAGTCGGCAGGGATGGGTAAAAATGAAACTTTTTAAGTTAAAAAAACGCGAAAACCTGTATATTGCTCGTTTTCAACAACATCTTTTAATAAGTCATCATCATAATGAAAATTTCAAAAATCTGTTATGGGATAGCGGCTTTGTGTTTACTCGGAGTTTCGGGTGTTTTTGCTCAGGAAACCGAGAAAACAAAGTACGATGCCCATGTTCTGTTCCACCCTCTTTTTAATTTCCAGCCTGGAAGTGAATATCGCACAGGAAGTGGAGCGCCAGGGCCTAAATACTGGCAGAATAAGGCTGATTACAAAATCAATGTTGCGCTGGATGAGCAGAAAGGCACGGTAAGCGGAGATGTTGAGATCATTTACAAAAATAACAGCCCCGAAAACCAGGAGTTTATCTGGCTTCAATTGGATCAGAATGCATTTGGAAGCCATTCAAGAGGAGCAAAGACAACTGCCGTAACCGGTGGTCGTTTTGGAAATACAGGATTCAACGGAGGTGATTCTCTGCATTCGGTTCAGATACAGCAAGGAAAAGATAAGTTTGTTGCAGCTAACTACATTGTTGATGATACCCGTTTACAGATCCGTTTGAGCACTCCTGTGAAAGCGAATGGAGATGTCATTCGTATCAAAATAGGCTATTCTTTTAAAATACCTCAGTATGGTTCTGACCGCATGGGTACATTGGAAACCAAAAACGGAATTGTGTACGAAATGGCGCAATGGTATCCTCGGGTAGCTGTATTTGACGATATTGAAGGATGGAACCTGTTGCCCTATCTGGGAGCGGGTGAGTTTTACCTTGAATACGGTGATTTCGAATACAATGTAACTGTGCCCTGGGATCATATCGTAGTGGGATCAGGAGAGTTGCTGAACCCTAATGATGTACTTACTGCAGAGCAGCGTAAGAGATTGGCAGCTGCTGCGAAAAGCGACGAAACTGTGATGATTCGCAGTGCAGAAGAAGTGACTAATCCTTCTACGCGTCCTAAGCAATCAGGTACGCTTACATGGAAATTCAAATGTCTGCAGGCACGTGATATCGCCTGGGCAACTTCGAAGGCATTTGTATGGGATGCTGCGAAAATGAATCTTCCTAACGGAAAAACGGCATTGGCACAATCTGCATATCCTGCTGAAGATGGTGGAGCTGATGGCTGGGGTCGCTCGACAGAATATGTGAAAGGCTGTATTGAGTTCTATTCGTCCTATGTTCATGAGTACACCTATCCTGTAGCTACAAACGTAGCCGGAATCGTAGGAGGAATGGAGTATCCGGGAATTGTATTTTGCAGTAGCAAAAGCAGAAAGGATGATCTTTGGGGCGTTACAGACCACGAATTTGGCCATAACTGGTTCCCAATGATTGTGGGTAATAACGAGCGCAAATATGCGTGGATGGATGAAGGCTTTAATACATTCATCAACTTCTTGTCTGGTGATCATTTTAATAACGGAGAGTATAAGGACACACAAATGAACAATTTGCATCGTTTGGCTCCGATTATCTTCAGACCGAAAGCAGACCCGATCATGACTGTACCTGATGTGATTCAGCCTAATAACCTGGGTTGGGAAGCATATTACAAACCTGCATTAGGATTGAAAATGCTGAGAGAGCAGGTTCTTGGTAAAGACCGGTTTGACTATGCGTTCAAAACCTATGTGAAAAGATGGGCATTTAAACATCCTACGCCTTACGACTTTTTCAGGACGATGGAAGATGCAGCAGGGGAAGATCTTGGATGGTTCTGGAAAGGATGGTTTTTCGAAAACTACAAGCTGGATCAGAGCGTGAAGGATGTAGCTTATGTTGGTCAAAGTCCTGAAAAAGGCTCCCTGATTACCATTGAAAACCTGAACCAGTGGGCGATGCCAGCTAAGGTTGATATAGAGGAGGTAAGTGGCAAAAAAACACGTGTTGAATTCCCTGTGGAGATTTGGCAAAGAGGTGGCACCTGGACCTTCCGTGCTGCAACTACACAACCTATTCGTTCGGTGACGATTGATCCGGATCATAATCTACCGGATATTCAGCCTGAGAATAACGTCTGGAAGCCTGCCAAGTATGCAGAAGCAGAGTCAGAATTAGAATAGATATCGCTATAAAATTAAAAAAGCCTTTCTGTTGCGTAAACGGAAAGGCTTTTTAATGCTGATATTAAGGCGGAGTTTATACTGTCAACAGCATAGCTCCGTAAGAATAGCCCCCTCCGAAAACGGTAACTACAATATTATCTCCTTTTACAAATTTCTCCTGATTTTCGGATAATGCTATAGCACAGCCTGCACAACCGGTATTACCCAGGTACTGAATATTGGAAAGTAATTTCTCCGCTGGGATACCAAGCGTATTGATTACATTAAGACTGATACGGTGATTTGCCTGATGGGGGATGAGATAATCCAGATCGTCGATGGTAAGGCCACAAGCCTGAATTACCTGCTGACTTACTTTGGGCATGTAAATACATGCATTCTGAAATACATCCCTTCCGAAAGGCATGATTACACCCCGGTCATTAGGACGCAACACAACCGCTTCAATGGCTTTGCCACTTGTAGCGGCGCCACCTGTGATCAGCTTTCTGATGTGCATGTCTTTTTCTGTCTGCCTCTCTTTTGAAATAAGCAAAGCAGATGCTCCATCACCCCACAAATGCCCGGATACTGTATCCTGCTCATTGTTATAGGCCGTGTTATGGTCAGAAACGATGACCAATGCCTTTGATGCTTTTCCCATTGCGAAATAGCCCTCCACAATTTCGACAGCATTGAGCAAAGAAGAGCAGGCGGATGAAATGGTTACAACAGGAATATCCGGAATTTGTAACTGATGCTGAATTGCATGACCAAGCGTAACAATGGTGTCGTATGGCGTGTAGGTTGCACCAACGATCAGATCAATTTCATTTTTGCTGTAAGGAATATTTTCTAATAAGGCTTCAACTGCCTTGATACCCATTGTGGCAGTATTTTCATCAGGCGCAGCTCTCCTTCTTTCAGAAATGCCGGTGCGAGATACAATCCACTCATCAGAAAGATTGTTGAGTTTTGTAAAATATTCATTGCCAATAACTTGGCTTGGTAAATAATGACTTACTGTATTAATATACATGGTTGTGAAGTTGACTTCGCAAGCTAAAATTCTGCTTTAATTCCGAAAGTTAAATATTTCATAGAAAACGTAGTATTTGATATTTGAACAATTCAACAATAAATTTATAAAATTATAATACTACGGAAGCTTTCAAACTGGGTTACTTACTAATCTGACTGTAAAATTTCAATAAGTAATGTTGCTCCTTTTCCCAGTTATAATGTTTTTCGGCAGCTAATCTGCCATTGTTTCCCATGATTCTTGCCTTGTCAGGAGTAGAGATAATCCATTCCATAGCTTTGGAAAGTAAAGATGCGTTGTCAGGCGGTATGCAAAACCCGCAGTCTGACTTTTGAACAACATCTTTATATAACGGGAAATCTGATGTAATTACTGGCAAATTTAATGCCATATATTCAAATATTTTGGTTGTATAAGAATCCGGGTAATCAGCTACCGGTTTTAAAAGTGCAATGCCTGCGATACAATGCTTTGCGTAAGGCAATGCTTTTTTCAAATCAGTATATCCGTAAAAGATCAAATGCTTTTTTACTCTGTGGTAATCCGGCAGTTGCTCTGCATCCTTTTCCTGAAAACGAACCGGACCAAACAGATGGACCGTCAGATCGGGATACTGATGAGTCATAGAAGCTATTGCAGCAACAAGCGTATCAAAGCATCTTTCCATAGAAATTACCCCACAATAAAAGAATGAACGTCGATTTATCTGCCATTTTATATTTTGGGCAACGTATTGGTCAACAAACGTAAGAGACACAAAGTTTCTGATAACGACAGATGGATGTTTCAAATTTTGATATTCGCTGAGGTAAGAATCGTCAGTGAAAATGCAATGAAACTGTTTCCGAGCATAACCATCCAGTCGCTTGAAAAAGAGTCTGAAAACAGGATGATTGTTGTATGTCTTAATCTCAAATTTCTTATACAGGTTTTCCTGTACTTCATAAATAATCTTTGCTCCCAGCCATTTAAATAAAATAGCCACAGGAATAAGTTCAGGCACAAAAATGTGTACATATTCGGGACGAAACCTCAGACATTTCCACAGTATTACCGGATGGCAGAAAAGAATTCTTTGTAACAAGCCCTCGTACCGTGGCAGCCAGATCATTTTTATATCGGAAGAAGTGTTCTTAACAGTATGGCTATCTTCCGGTAGTGCACAAATTACTTCAAAGCAGCTAGCCAGGGCAGGCGCTGTTTTATACACAATCCTCGGGTCAGTTGCCGGATGTATACTGCTGAGAAGTAAGGCGCGTTTCATCAGGCCTGGGTTACAATCGATACACCTGATGATGTTCCGATACGGTCGGCTCCGGCTTCTAAAAAAGCCACAGCTTGTTCGTAAGTATTAATTCCTCCTGACGCCTTTATTTTTACTTCCGCGGGAAGAATGGATCTCATGCGACGAACTGTTTCCAAATCCGCCCCTGCAGGCGCAAATCCGGTGGAAGTCTTTATAAAATCAACACCCGACTCTGCACATATTTCACAGGCTGTATACAAATCGAAAGAATCCAGATAAGCTGTTTCAATGATCATTTTGAGACCTGCTCCGCGATGATGAGATAGTTGAACAAGCTGTGTGATTTCATCTCTGATACTCAGGTATGCCATGGATTTGAAATGAGCCATATTCATCACCACATCCAGCTCCGTAGCACCATTTTCCAATGCTTCTTCCGCTTCCGTTAGCTTTACCTTAGTTGTAGAGTAACCCAATGGAAATCCGATAACCGTGGCAATCTCAATTTTAACCGGGCAAAACTCCATCATCTCTCTGGTGTAGGCTACATAAGCGGGAGCTATACATATTGCCTTGAACTGATGTATCCAGGCTTCCTCACACACTTTCCGGATATCTGTTTCCCGGGCGGTAGGGCTGAGTAAGGTGTGATCTATATAGGAGGAAATTTCATTCATAAAAGGATGTACCATTAATACAAAAACCCCGTCGCTTAGACAGGGCTCTTGCTATATCATGATGTCAGCTCGGCTTGATCAGGCTTTTGCTTTTTCTTTTTTTGCTTTTGGAGCAGGTGCTGCTTCCTCTGCAACCGGTGCCTCTTCTTCTACAGCAGCAGCTTCAGAAGCAAACAGTTCAGGTACATACTTAGAAAGCAGGTTGTACCAGGAAATGATTTTTTTGATGTCAGAAATGTAAACTTTAGAACGATCAAACTCAGGAAGAACCTTGTTTAAAAATTCGATCAGATCCTTGTCTGATGAAGCTTTAACGTCCACAGTGATTTCTTGTCCGTGAATTTCTCTGATTTTCAGGAAAACTTCAGAAAGAGCGACAGATTCCTCTGCACCATCAGTGAATATAGAAACATCTTTAAGTACAGAGACACGGGCATTGGGGCCAATCAATGTTTTCTCGTGTTTTTCATCCAGGCTCTCTACGATCACACCTGCACGGCTAGGCTTCAGGATACGGAAAAGTCCGCCTTTACCCGAAACATTCGCTATTTCTTTCAGCAACTCCATTCCATTTGTTTCTGATGTATCACTCATTTCTTTCTGTGCTATTAGTTTTTATTTAGATTTTCTTGCCACTTAAATGGTTGAGACCAGTTGCAGACAAGGTCAATTTCTGCGCAAAATAACAGAAAGATTCTACCTTAAACAACTCTGTACTTACCTGTTTTGGGAAAACGTTTCATTATAACTTTCTATTGTTTTCAGAATAGGCTCTCTTCCTTCATGCTTTTCTGCTGAGGTGACATAAAAAGCAGGTATTTCTTCCCATAGCTCGGCTAGTTTCTGGGTATAAGCCTCCACCTGGTTGGCTACCTGGTACGCTTTAAGTTTGTCAGCTTTGGTAAAAATAATATGGAAAGGGATACCGGCTTCCCCTAGTCCTGCCATGAAATCCAGGTCTACTGCCAGGGCGCTATGTCTTATATCTACAAGAATAAATGTGCAAACCAGATTTTCCCTGTTGTGAAGATAATCTGAAATCATCTTTTCCCATTTTTCCCGTTCTGTTTTGCTGACTTTCGCGTAACCATAGCCCGGCAAATCGACCAGATACCATGTATTGTTAATCTCAAAGTGATTAATCAGCTGAGTTTTACCAGGTTGCTGAGATGTTTTGGCAAGGGATTTTTTCTCAACCAGCATGTTGATAAGTGAAGATTTACCTACATTGGAGCGTCCTATAAAAGCATATTCAGGTTTTACAGGTGCAGGGCATTTCTCATAATCCGAATTGCTCATTACATATTTGGCTTCCTGAATTTTCATAATATTTCTAGTTAATTTGGGTGCAAAGGTACTCAATCTTTTGACGGAGATGGCATACAGGGTGTGTTTCTGCTGACTGAACCGAAATGATTGGTTTATAGTTATGTATGGTAAAATAAAACAAAGTAGTATTTTCGTTATACCATTGTTTAAATCAATAAAGCACGAAAAAATGAGAATTTATAGACAGTTGATGTTCACTTTTGCGTTGATGTTGACAGTTTCCGTTGCCTTCGCAGGCGATGGAACAAAGAAAGAATCTAAAACGGCAGAAAAAGGGATTGTATTTACCAAAGGTACATGGGCTGAGATACTGAAAAAGGCGAAGGCCGAAAACAAGGTTATCTTTTTTGATGCTTATACAACCTGGTGCGGGCCTTGTAAGTTATTGCAAAAAAATGTTTTTACACGAGCTGATGTTGCGCAGGTTTTCAATAAAAACTTTATTAATGTGAAGTTTGACATGGAGAGTGGTGAAGGACCGATGCTGGCAGAAAAATACCCTCTTCAGGGTTATCCAACATTGTTCTTTATCAATCCGGATGGTAAAATGGTAAAAGAGGTGATTGGTTATCAGAATCCTGAAACATTGATTAAGATTGGTCAAAAGATCCCGAAATACACTAATAAGGCTGTTTTGTAACAAGCGAATGATTATATAAAACAAAGCCCTTGTATGATTTTCATACAAGGGCTTTGTTTTATATTGATGGATATCTTATTCGTAGTAGTTCGGAACACGGTGTCCGCTGCTTTCCAATAAGCGATCTTTTTTGAAGAGAGCAACGTCTGCTGCCACCATATCATTCACCAGCGCTTTCAGGTCATATTTAGGTTTCCAGCCTAGTTTTGTCATGGATTTGGTAGGATCGCCGATCAGCAATTCAACTTCTGTAGGGCGGAAATAACGAGGGTCAACCGCAACTACTTCTCTTCCGATTTCAATCTGGAATTCAGGATTATTGCATTTGGTTACCTTGGCGATTTCCTGAGCGCCTTCACCTGAGAATTCCAGCTCTACACCTACTTCAGCAAATGCCATGCGAACGAAATCACGGATTCTTGTAGTAATACCGGTAGCGATTACGAAATCTTCGGCGGTCTCCTGCTGTAGAATAAGCCACATCGCTTCCACAAAGTCTTTGGCATGGCCCCAGTCACGCTGTGCATCCAGATTCCCCAGGTATACCTTATCCTGAAGACCCAGAGCAATTCTGGCTACCGCACGGCTAATTTTACGTGTAACGAAGGTTTCACCACGTAGCGGTGATTCATGATTGAAAAGAATTCCGTTTACAGCAAACATGTTATATGCCTCCCGATAGTTTACCGTGATCCAGTAACCGTATAATTTGGCAACTGCGTAAGGTGAACGTGGGTAGAATGGAGTCGTTTCCGACTGAGGAACCTGCTGAACCAAGCCATACAACTCAGATGTTGAAGCCTGATAGATTTTTGTTTTTTGTGTAAGACCCAGAAGACGAACAGCTTCAAGGATACGTAGCGTACCTATACCATCCACATTAGCTGTATACTCCGGCTCTTCAAAGCTCACCTGAACGTGAGACATGGCACCCAGATTATAGATCTCATCAGGCTGTACTTCCTGAATAATTCTGATAATATTGGTTGAGTCACTCAGATCTCCATAATGTAAATGAAACCGGACGTTTTTTTCATGCGGGTCTTCATAGATATGGTCAATTCTTTGGGTATTAAAAAGAGAGCTTCTTCTCTTGATACCATGAACCTCATATCCTTTACTCAAAAGAAGTTCAGCAAGATAAGCTCCATCCTGACCGGTAATACCCGTAATGAGTGCTTTTTTCATTTGTGTGATGTATAAAAAATATAAAATTTAAGAGTAAATAACTTATTCAATAACTCCTGAATTAACCATCAGGCTCTTTTTAATTTCTACCCTGTCCGAGAGTATTACTGCAGATGAATACTGAGCTTTTATCGTCTCCAGGTATTGCTCCGCATCACTTCTATAAATGAAGTCTCCGGCCTTAACTCTGTAGGTCGGTTGGGAATAGGAAACATAAGGCGTTAAATCCGGAAGAACCTGGTAAACATACGACTTCGCGGCGTCAGCCTCCTGCCTTACATTCCCAACATATATCTGAATACGATAGCCATTGATGTACTTAATAGCCTTATTTTGCTTAGAAAGGGAATCTAATGCAGAATCCAGTTTTTTATTAACATGAAGAGGCTTCTCGCTGGAAGTTGTTGGTGACGTAACGGGCTCCGGCTTTTTCTCTTCACTGATTTGCTCCTTCGGTTCGGTATACTCGAAACGGGGACGAACCTTTGCCAGATCGTCACCATATACAAAAGATGATGAACCTGCAATGTTCTTTTTGCTGCAACCGGCAAGGCTGAACAGCGCCGGAATCAGAATTGAAAAAAGAAATTTGTTCTTCAAAAACATGTGTTAATAGTTCGAAATGAGCGCACAAACTTAACCAAAATTGGAAGAATCACCAATTCAGCGCTAATTTGAATGTAATAGCTAACTTTACAGGAGTTTTAAGAATTGTACATGGAAATAAAAGAGCACGTTTCACTCCTTCCCCTCAATACATTCGGGTTAGATGCTGAAGCCAGATATTTTGCGGAAGCGGAATCCGAAGAAGATCTACAAAAACTGTTAGCGAATCCTTTATATAAGGAAATTCCCAGATTTGTCCTTGGCGGAGGAAGTAATGTTTTGTTTACGCAAAATATTGATGCGTTGGTCATTCATCCTGTTATCAAAGGCATTGAAGTGGTGAAGGAGGATGAACAGTACATATGGCTGAGTGTTGGTGGAGGGGAAGTCTGGCATGACCTTGTTATGCATTGTGTAGCGAATGGTTATGCAGGAATTGAGAATCTCTCGCTGATCCCCGGTACTGCAGGAGCTGCCCCCATGCAGAATATTGGGGCATATGGTGTGGAAGTGAAAGACGTGATTGTAGAGGTAAGGGCTGTTTCTCTGAAAACGGGTGAGTTAAGGATATTTACAAATGAAGAATGCCAGTTTGGGTACAGGGAAAGCATTTTTAAGAAGGAACTTAAGGACCACTACATTATTACAGGGATTCTGATCAGACTTAATAAAACGCCTGAGTTTCATGTTGAATATGGGGATATTCGTAAGACATTAGCCGATATGGGTGTTGCAGATTTGTCTATCCAGGCGGTAAGTCAGGCAGTTATACAAATCAGACAAAGTAAATTACCGGATCCTGCCGTGATAGGAAATGCTGGTAGTTTCTTTAAAAATCCGGAGATAGAGCAGTCTCATTTCAATCAGTTGAAGTTGAAGTTTTCAACCCTGCCCGGTTATCCTACCGAGCCAGGAAAGGTCAAAGTTCCGGCAGGCTGGTTAATTGAGCAGGCAGGCTGGAAAGGTTTTCGGGATGGGCAGATAGGTGTTCATGAAAGACAGGCGCTGGTACTTGTCAATTACGGAGGGGGGAGAGGAGAAGATATTAAGGCACTGTCAGAAAAGATAAAAGCTTCCGTAGCTGATAAATTCGGAGTGTCTCTGTCGACAGAGGTCAATTTTATTTAATGTAAGCATCAATATGCCGTCTCGTAAGCTATTCACATCCATTTTTATTTTTATCCTTTTTGTTGTTGTTTTTTTTCTGAAGGACAGATTTACCGGACCATTGTATCAGGATGAAAATCACTATCTCCCTGCTGCAGTTACGTTCAGCGAAGAGCCGATACCATCCCTGGATCTTCTCAGAAGTTACAACGAACTGAATACGCCTATTCCATTTATTCTTGGTGGATGGGTGGTAAAGCTATTTGGTGAAGATATTCAATACCTAAGGTTGCTAACCTATGGGGTTAGTTTTTTGCTATTAATGACATTTATTTGGTCTGCTCCTGATCGGTCCAAAAGGTTTTTCTTGTGCCTTGCGGGATTGCTGCTTTTTCCTAACTACTATTTGTGCAGTGCCTATTATTACACCGACATATTTGCGATGGCGACTGCACTTGCAGGAACTGCTCTATATATAAAAGGGAAACATATCTGGTCGGTGGTATTTTTTATAGCAGCAGTAGCGTGCCGGCAGTACATGCTTGCATTCCCGGCAGCGGTCGTTTGTTATGAATTGTGGATATTACTTAGAAAGAGCCAGGGTATACAACAGCTTGTCACATATGCTCTTACCAAAAGGGTATGGATGTGGTATGTAATTGCAGTGCTGAGTATTGTTCCGTGGGTAATATTATGGAACGGTCCGGCCCCGGCCAGCGTCATGGCCGATCAGCACTATGATTCAGACAAAATTGTTCATTACAATTTTGGATTTGTACTTTATTCCTGCGCTGTATTAGCCGTTTATTATGTTATCCCGGAAGTTTTGTTTACCAAAAAGTGGAAGTATTTTTTAGATTATCCTCGTAAACATACTGTTTTTTTTCTCGGTGGTATTGCAGTCATTGTTGCGATTATCTTTCTATTTCCTGCGAAACAGGCTTATAATCCATATTTCACCTGGCCGTATCTGGGATACGTAGATCAATTGCTGATGACGATAGGGATTTCGGGGATTTTAAAACAATGTGTTTTTGGGATCCTGATGCTGATCACGTTGATGCGTTTCTTTTCCCCGAATCTTAATTTCGCAAGTTTTGTAGTTCTGTTTAATCTTTTATTACTCGGAAAAGCTCAATTATCCTGGGACAAATATTCACTTCCTATGATTATGGTATTGTGGTTTTTAGCTATGTTCGATGAAGAGTGGGCTTTGGCGGAAAGAGAGAATTAGAATGTTTTTGTAAGGCAAAGTGTGAACTAATTAATATAATTTTGAATATATTAATCACCTAAATCTTCGCGGATGGGATGAGTTATATATTCAAAAGTTCTGTCGGATTATTTGTTCTTCTCATAATCTGTTCTTTAACAGAAATATACGGGCAACGTGTATATTCTGTTTATTTTAATCAGTTACCGACCGATATGCAATTGTATGCCCGGGATGACAATAATATGGCTGAGGTTCCTATTTCCGGAATTATCGAAATACCGGGTTGGAGTCACATGTCAGTGATTACTTACAGAAACGGAGAGAAGGTTGGCTATCATAAATCGTTGCTGAATTATCAGGGAAGAACTTCAACAACATTTGAGATGAAGCCAACCATAAAGGCTGAAATGGCTGATTATAGTTTTGAAGTTTTTGCATGTAAAGCCACTGATTCAATCTCCTTAATAAAGAGGAACGATGTTGTAGCGGGTGATTTTTATGTCATTAGTGGGCAATCAAATGCATCAGCAACTATTTTTGGAAATTGGTCGAGCAAGTATGCAAGGACTATTGCGCGGATTCCGGATGAAAGTCCTGCTATAACGCCTGCTGATACCTTATGGATTCCTGCTGCATGGTCATGGACATATGTAGGTGCCTGGGGATTGGAGCTTCAAAAACAGATATTAGAGGAGGAGGGGATTCCGACATGTGTGATCAATGGATCTTTACCAGGCAAAAAGATTAGTGAATTTTTGATTGATAGTGACACTAATCCAATCAATGTAAATTCTTTATACGGGTCTCTTCTAACCCGGGTAAGGAAGGCCAAACCTACCAGAATAAGGGCTTTTTTCTGGGTGCATGGTGAACAAGAGGCCTTAGAATATATCAAAACGTATCCGGAGCAGTACGATCAGCTCTACAAGAAGTGGGTCAGAGATTATCCTGAGGTGGATCAATTCATAGTATTGCAAACAAATCTGATACTATTGAATCATGAGAATAGTGTCCCCATATCAGGATCTATTCGTGATTTTCTACGGAGGACGAAATATTTGTACGCCAAAACGGACCATTTTAGTCCGATTGGGATTGCAGGGTATGATGGAATGCATTATTCCAGGCCTGGATATGAAGAGTTAGGGCAAAGACTATTTCAATTTTTACGTCCCAAGGTTTATAAATCGGGCGACTCAGATAATGTCAGAAGTGCTGATATAAGGAAGGTACAATATACATCGAATCTTAAAAATGAAATTGTACTAACCTTTGATGAGGGACAAATGTTGAAATGGGCAAATGACACAACCATCAGGGGAGAAGATGGTCAGCCTCTGACCATAAGTCTGAAAGATCTTTTCTATCTGGATGGAGATGAAACAAAGAAACATTTCTCGGCTGGAAGAGTGGATAGTAATCGTGTAATCTTGACTCTTAAAGAACCGTTTGATGCTAAAAAAATAAGTTATCTCCCCTCTTACTTTATCAAAAATTTACCTGATCCTACAAAACTAAAGATTGGGGTGTTTAATGGCCCTTATTTGAAAAATAAAAGGGGAGTTGGAGCATTTTCATTTGAGAATGTAAGTATCGACCATGGTGTAATTCTTGGAGATGAAGATTTGATTGAAAAATTGTTTGTAAATGCTTATCCTAATCCTGTAGAGGATTTTCTTAGTATTGATTTTGAACAAAGTCGTAGCAATACGGTAGAAGTTTACAGCCTTACAGGCAAAAGGATGTTTTCAGAGGTAGCTGTGTATCAGAGATATTTAGAAATAGATATGAAAATATGGCCGAAAGGGATTTACATATTAACCGTGAAAACCGGAAATGGTAAGATGGTCAATAGAAAAATTTTTAAGAATTAACTTGTAACCCATCATGTAGCGGCTTTGGCCGTTATGGCTTGTAAAATGACTGAAAAGTTTCTGAGAAATATTAGTATTATCTATTTAGCGCTTCCCAATTTTCTGTTCTATTTCTACTGGGTAAATATACCAATAGCTATTCTCGGAACAGTAACATTGAGCTATCTGATCTTAAAAGACAGTTTGGGAAAGGATTATAGTTTAGAGATTGTGCTAAATGCCGGGCACCTTGTTTCCATTATTGTATTCTCACTTTTCCTCACACTGGTTTCCGGTATTTGTGGACTGGCATTCCAGAATGTTGATTACTGGGCTCACAATGTCAAATTCTATGAGCTTATGTCGTACGATTGGCCACTTCGATTTGATGAGGCTGTAATTTCTTACTATTTCGGATATTACGTTGTTCCTGGCTTTGTTTTTAAAATGACTGGCGAGATCAGTGAAATAGTAATTTTTATATGGACATGGATTGGATTGCTGTTAGGAGTTTGCTGGCTATATCTTGTTTTGAACAAAAAGCTTATCCTGGTTTGGGTCGTATTATGTATAGGAGATTTTCCCCGCTTGCTCAAGGCACTATTTTCTCTTTTTTCTGTAAACCTATATTCATTCGAAGATTTTGGTATTGAGATCTGGTCTAACTTCGAAAATCTACTATGGGTTCCGAACCAAATTATCCCTACTCTGTTGATCGGCGGTATGATGGGGTATGCATTAAAAAAGCGTCAGCAACTTGATTTATTGGTATTGCCTGTAGCGTTATCTTTTTGGTGGGCAGTATTTCCTACATTTATAAGTGGACTCTTAGTCGGGGGATTGGTATTCAGGAGTTGGATTTTATTTCCGGGAGAACAGAAGTGGAGTCGGATAGTTAATAAAAGTCTGCTTCCATTTTTAGTATGCGCGCCTGTCCTAATCTTTTTCCTATCACACAAGGCGTCCCCACTGTCTGGTTTTGTATGGACGTTTCGTGATGCTACGAGCAATTTTATCGTTGAATATGTGGTAAATATAGGCTTGAATGTAATTATTTTTTTTAGCCTATACTCCCTGTATAAGAGGGCGAAGCTGCCCGGTTTTGACAGTATACCTGCTTATTTTATATTCGTTCTTATAGTTACTTTGCCGCTTTATAGAATGGGGGAGGTGAATGACCTTTTATTTCGTGGTGCGATGCCACTGCTACTTCTGATCGGTATGTATTTATTATACCCGTTAAGTATAAGCTCCGGGTACGATTTTTTTTTAATGGTCAGGAAGAAGCCAGTCATGATGGCTCTGATTATTTTGCTGTTTTCTTCGTCAATAATATGTCTAGAGAGAGTTTTCAGAGCTGCTGTTCATAATCCCATTATTGCCGGGACTGTATTAAACAAACATGGTTTCGAGCCGATTCCTTATGATCGGTATAATAATGTGTACGAAGTTCTTCAGATGAAGTGGTCTCAAAAAGGTGCTGATCAATACAGTGGAGATACTAATTCATATTATGAAAAATACATAGCTCCGCAACGTTGATAGCTTCGGAACTATGTATTAAATGGATCCCTGAGGATTCTTATTGTACCAGAATTTTGTGAGATGTGAAGCCTTGTTCAGTCATTACCTTAAAAATGTACTGTCCTGCGCTCATACCTGTGGTTGGGATAGATACCCAGTCTTGCCCGGAATACTCTTCTGTTTTGACCTTCTGTCCTGAAGTAGTAAAGATATCAACTCTGAGAATTTTATATGTACTGGAAACGATATTGACATTTTCCTGAATCGCCGGATTGGGGAAAACGGATAAGCTGGTAGCTACAGGAGTAGGTGTATCTTCATTTTGCTTCACAATGGTTGTTGATATAATTTTTGACTCGGAAGTAGCTGAAATACCTCTGATTGAATACGTATATTCAACGCCTTGTTTAGCACTCGGATCGCTATACTCCGTTTGCCCGGCTTTGAGATGAATTACCTCGTGAGCGCGAAGGGCGCCGATGCCCGAAACACGTTCCAGCATATAACTTGTGGCTGATGGGAGGGTATTCCATTTGAGTACGATATTGCTTTTGTCCTCTGAAGCGTTTAAAGTCAGTGCCCCCAGATCAGTATACGGATGAATTTTGTTGTGGTGAAAAGCAAACGCCCGGAAACCTTTTGTATTCCTCAAAAATGGTCCAATATATACCCAGGGAGCTGATAACAAACCAGCAAAGTGATACTTGGATGGCAGATATTTTATGGTCGTATCATTTCCAACATTTTTCAAATCAACGATGATCTTGTTTGCTTCCGCTCTTCCGGATTTCAATTTTTGCCACTCTCCATTGAGAAAGAAAAAATCTTTAACCGAATAGTTCGAATAGGGTTCCTGGCTTCCTTCTATATTGACTGTAATAGTGTCATTAGGATATACCATTTCCTGGTAATCTTCAAATACCATCGTGATTTCACTAGACTGAGGATTTGAATAAAATGCCTTTTGCAGACTTGGCGAGGTCATTTTTTCTTTTTTACCATAGTGAAAATAACCCGCCATGTCAGCCATTTCCTGACCTAATTTGAGATATCCATCCAACCCATAATGAAATCCGTTCCAGCCAGGAGCACCAAGTGCTGCATAAGGCTGTACAATGGGTAGAGTTCTGTCAAGCGTACGTTGTGATTCTCTGAAAACACCAATCCGATCGTCATAAGCCCCACCTCCAAAAAGAGGCAATTGGAAAACGTATATTTTTTCAACAGAGGGGTAATCTTGCTGTAACTGATTTACCAGTGCGGGAAATCGGGGTGCCCATGACAACGGATCCGGGGACGCAGCTTCGTTTTCTCCCTGCCAGTAATAAATGGCTCGCGTGTAAGGTAAAAGTCCGGATTGAGTCGCATAACTCAGCATGGATCCGTAAGGATTGGAACCATCCGTAGGGTTCGAATTATTGCGGACGGTGAGGTCGGCCAATGACGCTCCTGCTACAGCACCGTTGATAACACAGGTAGGAATGCCATATTTTTCTGCCACTAACCGCTGAAATTCTATTCCGAAGATACCCACTCGTGGAGTCACACTATTGGACAATCCCCATAAAAACCCTCCTTCACCACCCGAAGCTCCAAATGAACGACAATATTCATTTCTGTACTGATAGTCCACTTCCCATGCTACGGCATTTGACTGGCCATATATGATGTAGAAATCACCGGCAACAATGTCGGATCTTTTAACGATCAGAGAGGAATCAGTCGCGGATTTAATGGCATAAATCTCGAAAGCATATTCAGCTAATTCGGATTTAATTTTTGTATCAAACTTGAATTGAGCAACTCCGTTTGTATAGCTCGCGCTGGCTTTTTGATAGCCTGTTTTTGCTTCATTTCTATATCTAACTACAGAAATATGTGTAAATCCTGGGCTTTCCAGCCGGCCCGAAATAGTGATAGCAGCTTCGTTGTTTTTATCTCTTGGAAACAGCTGTTTATCCGACGGAAGCTTATCGAAGCTGGCAAGGTTGAATTTTTGTCCAAAGCTCTGGATGCCGGAGGTTGCCAGAAGGATGAGACAAAGCAGAAGTATATGTCTTATCATTGTATAAAGGCGAATCAGTATAGTAAGCAGATGATAATTATGAGGTAAAGGTAAGCGTTGAAATTTTAAAATCGGGTAAGAAAATACAACACATTTACCGAAGAGTCCTAAAACGATTGCGATTAGCTCAATAGCGAATGTTGTAGTACACCTGATTACCACAATTGTGATTTCAGGGTATTGAATGAATTAAGGAGTGGATTTATTGATCAGTTCCCCAACCCGTATCGCAAAATGCAATAGATCGCCCTGAAACCATCTTTCCAGTTGATTTTTTTGCCTTCTTCATAGGTTCTTCCGTAATAGGAAACACCTACTTCGTAAATTCTGATCTTAGGGATTTTTGAAATTTTTGCTGTAACCTCTGGCTCGAATCCGAAGCGATTTTCTTTAAGATTAAGACCTTTGAGCATATCGGCACGGAACAGTTTGTAGCAGGTTTCCATGTCTGTAAGGTTAAGATTACAGAACATATTGCTCAGGAAAGTAAGAAATTTATTTCCGATGGTGTGCCAAAAGAAAAGAATACGATGAGGGCGGCCACCCATAAAGCGCGATCCGTACACCACGTCAGCGTATCCGTTGATAACAGGTCTCAGAAGAACATTGAACTCTTTAGGATCATATTCAAGATCTGCATCTTGTACGATGATATAATCACCGTTTGCACGGCGTATTCCCGTGTGCAGTGCAGCACCTTTTCCTTTATTTACTTCATGCCTGAAATACGTGATTTCTACTTCCGGATTTTCCGTCATAAATTGACGAACTTTCCCTTCTGTATTATCTGCAGAGCAATCATTTACAACCACAAGTTCCATCGTAAACCCACCTATCAGTTCCACTGATTTTAATTTTTCCAACACGGTGAGAATGGTTTTTTCTTCGTTGTAAGCGGGTACTATTACAGATAATTTCATTAGAAATAATGTATGTCAATAAAATTTTACGGGTGTAAAGATATAAAAAAAGCGCCCTGTTGCATGTAGCAGGGCGCTCCGTTCAATAACTTATTATTCAAAACACAGAGAAGCAGCCCCCAGCAGACCTGCGTCATTGGCAAGCGTAGCTCTCTTGATATTGATTGTTTTGAGGTAGTAAGGAGTAAGCCAATACTGGAAGCGCTCCGTAATAGCTGGCAGGATGAATTCAAAAGATGCAGAGATACCTCCACCGATCAGAATAGTGGTAATGTCCAGAATGCGAATCATTGAAACCAGCCCTTCGCCTAACAGATAGCCCATTTCTGTGAAAATAGCCTTCGCCAGTTCGTCTCCGGCTGATGCCGCAGCTACAAGGCCTGTTGTGGAAATTGTTCCGTCTGCCGGCAATTGTGTAGTTCCGGTGTAGGCGGCTCTCATTGCGTTTGCCATGTCGAGCAATTCCTTTTTACCAATATTTCTTTCCAATACTTTTCCATGTTTGGAAGGAACGTGTCCTGGCTCCATAGCGTTTCCGCCGCCACCTTTGAACACCTTTTTATCAATAATAGCAGCTCCGCCGATACCTGTTCCAAGCGTTACAAATATGTAATCCTCAGGTAGTTTATCTTCGCCGAAATAATATTCTCCCAGTGCCGCAGCATTTGCGTCATTTTCCAGGAAGAAGTCATGATTCGGGAAACGTTTCTTTAAATCAGGAACAATTGTAATTCCATCAATTTCAGGAATAGCTGTAATCTCAATCAGTGTTGTGCGGGCTCTGTTGGTAAGGCCAGGAACACCTATTCCGACTTTTTTTACTTCCGGATATTCAACCAGTTGTAATGCGATCGCATCGCCCAGTCTTTCAATAAAGTGGCCTGAACTTCGCCAACTAGCGGTATCGTGGCTGTAAAAATTGGATATTCTTCCGTCCGTAGCATCAACGATCCCCATTTTTACGTTGGTGCCGCCCACGTCTATACCGAGGTACTGTTCCATGAAATCAATATGGGTTTAATAAATAATTTTAAAAATGCCGCAATTTAGCAAAAATGCCTTATTGTTTACAAATCAATCTAAATCTCCTAATTGCGGACGTATCAGGATTTCCTCAATTACAGACCTTGGAGAAAGTGAATGAGCTGCCCAGATGCTTTCTGCTACATCTTGCGAGTCCATAAATCTCTCCTGAGGAAGATCGGTTCCCTGCCAGCTGTCTGTATAAGTTGCGCCTGGAATTACAGCCGTTACTTTTATCTGGTAAGGTTTCATTTCTTCCCGTAACACCTTTGTCATACCTAAGAGCGCGAATTTGGAAATACAGTAAGATCCGCCATTAGTATATGCTGTAATGCTAGCTGTAGAACATATGTTGAAAACATGTCCCTTTTTCTGTTCCATCATCCCGCCAATAATTCCACGCGTGAGATGATAGGCACTGTAAACATTGGTTTCAATCATTTTCTCCAGTGTACCTTCTTCTTCATTGTGAATCTGCCCCGGAATAAATACTCCTGTATTGTTAATGAGGACCATTACCGGTCGGTTCATGGATTGTATGAAAGCAACGAAGCCATTGACTTCCTCCCTAACCGACATATCAGCAGTTTTATAAAACAATTGGGATTCAGTGTACAGGTTATTCATTTCCTGTTGTAGAGAGGAAAGATCCTTATTGTTTCTTGCACAGGTAATTACATCACATTTTCCTTTCAGAAATCGCTCAACGATAGCTCTTCCAATTCCTTTTGTCCCTCCGGTTACGACTACTAATGGATTCATTTTTCTCTTTACTTCTTTTTTTGCCTAATTTTCCCGAAAATATTGAATACAATTAAGATATTATGTCTGTAATCGGTAAATACTTCATTTTTTTAGGATCGTTATTTGGCAAAGGGGAAAAATTATCTGTTTACTGGCGGCGTTTTATTGAAGAGTGTGTAGGTATTGGCGTAAGTTCAATTTTCATTGTCGCTATCGTTTCTACCTTCATAGGTGCTGTTTCCTGTATTCAAACTGCGTATAATCTTGTAAGTCCTATCATTCCTGTTTCCACGGTGGCTCTTATCGTTCGGGATATGCAACTTCTCGAACTGGCTCCTACCATTACCTGTATCGTACTGGCCGGCAAAGTAGGTTCCAATATCGCCAGTGAACTGGGAACCATGCGTATTACTGAACAGATCGATGCGCTCGAAGTAATGGGAATCAATTCTTCTTCTTATCTGGTGCTTCCGAAAGTACTCGCAGCCATGTTTACATTCCCTATGCTCGTGATTTTTGCAGCGTTTCTGGGGATTTTTGGCGGGTACCTTGCCGGTACACTCACAGGTGTTATTACGGAAAAAGATTATCTGGCGGGGATCAGAGATTCGTTCGTTCCCTATAATATCTTTTTTATGTGTGTAAAGCCATTTGTATTCGGTTTCCTGATCGCGACCATTTCTTCTTATCAGGGTTATTTCACGTCTGGTGGGGCATTGGAGGTAGGTAAAGCGAGTACAGGTGCAGTGACGAATAGTTGTATTTCCATTCTGATCGCAGATTACCTGCTTGCACAGTTACTGTTGTAAATGAGGTTAGCTGTAAAAAATCTGCTAACAACAATTTTAAAAGAACATGATTGAAATAAAAGGTATAGAGAAAGCCTTCAGTGGAAAGGAGGTCCTGAAAGGAATTACATCTTCGTTTGAAAAGGGCCAGACAAACCTGATCATTGGTGGAAGCGGGACAGGAAAAAGTGTTTTACTCAAATGTATGATCGGTTTGGTAAAGCCGGATTCAGGTCATGTATTATATAACGGCAGGGATTTTTATAACAGCGATAAAGATACACAGCAGTCGATAAGAAGAGAGATGGGCGTACTTTTCCAGGGAGGTGCATTGTTTGATTCTAAAACGGTTGAGGAAAATGTCCGTTTTCCATTGGATATGCTTACAGATCAATCAGAAAGTGAAAAGCGGGATAGGGTTGCTTTTTGCCTGCAGCGGGTAGGACTGGATGCGGCAGCGAAAAAAATGCCTTCGGAAATCAGCGGTGGAATGAAAAAGCGGGTGGGCATTGCCAGAGCCATTGTCATGAATCCGATGTATCTGTTTTGCGATGAACCTAACTCAGGGTTAGATCCGCTGACATCCGTTAAAATTGATGAACTAATCAAAGAAATTACGGAAGAGTATGGAATTACCACAATCATTATCACGCATGATATGAATTCGGTGCTGGAAATTGGTGACAACATCATCTTCCTGTATCAGGGACACAAACTCTGGGAAGGAAAAAGCGGTGATATCACTCAGACCAATGTAGCAGAGCTAAAAGAGTTTTTATTCTCCAATAAACTGCTTCGCGAAATGGGGCGTTAGACTATTTTTTTTGAAAAAAAGGTAAATGTTTACGTTCCATCATAAATACGCCGGCTGTAAATAGCAGCAGTATAAACATATGAACCGGAACGGATATCCATAGGTTGGGGAGTGTCAGAAAGGTGGAAGCTACAATCACAGCTCCTCCGGCCAGAATATAACGTATGGCGGAATTCAGATCATAGGGTACCGGATAAAATTTCTGGCCATAGTAATAACATAGACTCATCATTACAAAGCTGGATGTGGCAAAGGCAATGGCACATCCCAGATAGCCAATCAGAGGTACCAACACTACGTTCAGGACGATTACTACGCTTGCACCAGTGAGCGTAAGGTAAGTGCCGTATTGGGTTTTGTTGGTAAGCTTGAACCAGGCGGCCAGATTGTAGTAAATTCCAAGAAACAGGAATGCACTCAACAGCCATGGAACTGCGGGTAATCCTTCGTGAAATATTTTCTTTTTGAGAAATACCTCAGCGAGCAGGTCAAGATTCAGGCATATTCCCACCCACATAATGACACAAACGATGATAAACCATTTCATGATCTGGGCGAAAACCGGTGGTGCATTTTTATCTTCTCCCTTTGAAAAGAAGAAAGGCTCGGCAGCGTATTTGAATGCCTGAATGGCCAGATTCATAAATACTGAAAGCTTAACGCATTGTCCGTAAATTCCGATGGCATCTTTAGTGGTACGCCCGGGATAGAAATTTTCAGGGAGCAAATACTGCAGAAAGAGCCGGTCAAAGAGCATATTGGTAACCGCAGCGAGGTTCATGATCATAATCGGGAAAGCGTATACCCACACTGGCTTAAACAGCTCACGGTTGAACACAAACCGGAAATCTGCCAACTCTCTCCATAGCATAGGGATAAAAAGAAGATTGGCAATCACATTGGCCAAAACGATATAATCTACTGCATGAACCGGATCATAAAACAGGTCTACTGCCGGTTTCAGGAAGGACAGGTATTTACCAAGATATATGTCTTTGCACAAGACGAGGAAGAAAAGGTTGAGTCCGATATTGATCAGAATATTGGATACCCGAATCGTCACAAACTTTAGTGCTTTTTTTTCGAGCCGTAATCTGGCAAAAGGAATTGAGACAATGGCGTCAGTTGCCATGATGAGCGCAAACCAGCGTACGAGCTTTCCGTTTTCAGGATATTCTATAATCGCTGCTATAGAGTCAGAAAATGTGAATATGACTGATGAGATCGCAACACTCACAAATATCACTGCGGATAGAATCAGATTGTAATATCTTTTTTTGTCTGATTCAGCAGTGGCATACCTGAAAAATGCGGTTTCCATTCCGAATGTATACAGTACCAGGGCTATTCCGGCAAATGAAAAGAGCTGTACCTGTACTGCCAGTTCAGAAGGAAGAAAGAGGCTCGTGTGAAGTGGTACAAGCAAGTAATTGAGTAGCCGACCGAGCATTGTACTAACGCCGTATAATGCGGTATCACTGGCCAGCTTTTTTAAAACACTCATAGTAACAGAATAGAATTCCCTTTTGATTTCGCTTTGAGGGGCGAATTTTGGTTTGTGAGAGCAAATATAAGGGAAGTGTAAGCCATTATACCAAAATAGCCCGACTCATTGCTGAGAAGGGCTATTTTGATTATATCGAATATCTATTTACCGATGTCACTGACAATCCGCTCAATAATATTTTCAATTCTTTTCCAGCCATCATCTGTGCTGAGGTCTACATCTATCATTTTGGGACGGTAATCTTCTACCATAACCAGATAGTAGATCCCCGCTGACAAAAATGCCATCAGTCCGCTCGTATCCTCAAAGTTGGGCAATGTGCCGATCTTATCCAGTAAACGATTAGCTACAACATTTTTGGTTTCTGACAGAATGGATTTCCCTGTACCGATTTCCCAGCGAAGCAGGTCTCTGGTCGCCTTCCTCTCTCTGAGATCACGAAGGAAAGTGACCATCAGGTCAGTCATCGCTTGGTTGCGCTCTTCGGGAGGCAATGTTCCGATGCTTTCAGCATAGTCTTCAGCTGCTGTTGAAGCATATTCGCCTGATTTTACATATTGCTCCATCAAACCGTCCACGCTCTCGAAATAGCGGTAAATAAGGACTTTGTTGACACCAGCTGTACGAGCTATCAGGTTTACACCAACTTTGTCGGTGCCGAATTGCTCAATTACTTCTCCAACCGCTTTCAGGATTTTTCCTTTGGTCCGTTCGCGGTCACGTTTTTTGATTTTATCAATCTTCATTATGGGTGCTGTTTAGGTTAAAACGTAGTAAATGTAACATTTCATCTCAAAATATTATTAAATCAAAGGTCCTTAAGTAACCTTTTTTATCATTTTGGTAGATAAAATATTATAACGTGTTTGTGAAGGGGGTGTTTTAGGAAAGAAACTAACTGTGTGTGAGATGATTAGTTTCCGATTGTTACTTACCAGAAGTGTGTGGAGAGCAGTGAATTTAAGAACATTTTAATGTCGAAAACTGCCGCATTCATTTTCGTCATTCACTAAGTCGTTTTCTACGAAAGTAGTGAATGAAAAAGCCCCGTAACTTTTCAGTTACGGGGCTTTCAGTTGTGGGAGTTGAGGGATTCGAACCCCCGACCCTCTGCTTGTAAGGCAGATGCTCTGAACCAACTGAGCTAAACTCCCTTTCTGTTTTCTTCGTTTACCCGTCGTTTGGGAGTGCAAATATTGATGACTTTATTTTATTATGCAAACTTTGGTATAAAAAAATTTAAACTTTTTTATAATTGTCTGATTGTCAATAGTGCTTATTCGAAATTTAAATACAGCGTTACAGTATGTGTCGACAACCTGCCTATACCTTTGCCCAAAGAATTTTGTGAAGGTTGAAATACATTTCCCAATCCATGGGAAAAACGTAACTCCGGTGCGAACTTGAAAAACTCGAAAAACTGCTCGAACCCGACGCCGTAATCCAGTGTAAAGTCTGTCGACTTTGTATCCAGAGTTCCCACGCCACCTCCGCGGCCACGTCGTACGTTTGTCTCAATAGCCATGGTTATTCCTGCAATCATATACATACGGTTGTTCACCCTTCTTTGTGATTTATATTTCACCAGTAGAGGAACTTCAATCCAGGTTGACTCACGTTTGTCTATTTTCTCAGGACTTGAAGGATAGCTGTACCTTACTTCGCGCTCATACAGTGAAACGGAAGGTGTCGTACGCAGATCAAATCGCTCATTCAAAAATGCATTTACTGTAAAACCCATCCGGAATGCAGCCTTCGTAGGAGATTTAATTGAATAAGCAGTATCTCCTGTCATAAACTGTTCATTATGCTTGATTGCATAACGTGTGAAAGGCATAGCGAAAAGAATACCGTAATGAATCGGTTTGTCGTCGTAGAACTCCAGGTGCTTGCGGCGATAACCCTGACCTTGAGAAACAGCTTCCTGAACGGTAACGCTCAATAGGAGCATTACTAAAATTACTTTTGGCCAATGTAAATGGTACAGATCCCGAAGGTAAGTGGTATGCATTTGGTATTGATAAAACCCGCTTTTTTGAAAATATCAAGGAATGCCTCTCTGTCAGGAAATGCCTGTACAGATTCCGGCAAATAGGTATAGGCTGAACTGTCCTTTGAGACTGTCTTTCCTATTAATGGTAATATGTATTTAAAATAAAAATTATAAAGTTGCTTGAAAGGGAAACTCCGGGGCTTTGAAAACTCTACAACTACACAATTGCCCTGCGGCTTCATTACCCTGTTCATTTCAGTCAGCCCGGCAAGCAGATTCTGAAAGTTTCTTACTCCAAACGAAACGATCACCGCGTCGAAATAATTGCTCTCAAATGACAAGTTTTCAGAATCTCCGGTTTGAAGGGTAATGATATCCTGTTTGCCAAGCTTTTTGATCTTTTCACGGCCTACCGCCAACATTCCTTCAGAGATATCCACACCTATGATTTTTTCAGGCTTTAGGGATAATGCTTCAATGGCAAAGTCGCCGGTGCCACTTGCAATATCAAGTATCTTTTTAGGTTGTTGCTTGCGTAGCAGCTTAATCGCTCTTTTACGCCAGTATATATCCACACCTCCGCTCAGTAAATGGTTAAGCAGATCATATTTCGGAGAGATATTGTCGAACATCTCCGCAACCTGCTCTCTTTTACTGCCTTCTTTATCTTTATATGGTACTACGCTCATTGCAAATGGGATCAAAATTAAATATATACAAAACTACTGTAAAATATGATTAACGCAGTTGACAGGAAGATTATAGTTGAGAAGCAAAAAGATCATCCTGATTTTCTATCTGTTTTTTCTGTCTATTTTAATATATTTATGAAACACACTTCATCACACTATGCAATACATCATTCTTACTATGGCGGTCTTTCTGACCGTTGCGCGAGCAAGTTGCGCGCCTCACACTAATCAGGTCGATCAATCAGCACCATCCGATAATGATGCAAAGCCATCTCGTTTCTCTCTTTCTGTACGTGGAGGGCTTTCGCAGTTCTACGGCGAACTAAATGAACAGGATATGAAGGGTTCCTACGGGATAGGAGTTCACGGCAGAATTGCCAGGGGTGTTACGCTTGGCCTGGATTATTCGGCAGGGAAAATCGGAGGAGAGAAAGTACCCTTTTTTAATTCTTACTTTATCAATGAGTACAATGCTGTTGAGTTTATAGGTCGCTGGAATCTTACAAAGCAATTTTCTAAAAGGAAAGAGGATTTGCTTGACATAAGTGTTTATACGGGCGTAGGAGTAATGTTTTTTAGCGCCAATGCTTTTGATCTGAATACCAATGAACTGGTCCGCTTTTCCAACAGCAAAACGAGTAAGCGGAATCAGCTCTTTTTGCGTTGGGGAAATCCGAGAGGACGGGCAGGAATCAAAAGAACGCATGAACGAATTATTCCGGTCGGGGCGATGTTGGATTACAATCTGACAAACAGGTTGAAGTTGGGATTAGACTTCAGATTTTACTTTGTCAGGACAGATAAGTTGGATGCAACATCCGGGCAAAGCCTGGATAATCCCGAGGAAGAGACATCCTATAGTGATACACCTAATGATAAATTCAGTTTGTTTGCTGTTACATTGACCCACTATCTGCGAAAGCGTAGCAAGTAAGGCGAGTAAACTCTAAATCAAAAAACGTTATTGGAAACGATCAGATATAGATTTTATCCGAGTCTTCTCAATCTTTATGGGAGATATCTGGATGGAAAGCTGGAGTACGAAGATTTTATTGCAAGAATCAATCGAGTACCTATCCCCACGACTGAGGCGCAGGCGAGAGGTATCTCGTTTGAAAATGCAGTGATTAAAGGGATTGATGAAGATCTTTATGACTACAGTATTCTTCAGAAAGTACGCGCCTTGTTACCCCGACCTATGATGCGGACGCAGGTATATTGTGAGCATCAGCTGGGCAATGTACTTTTTTATGGTTATGTGGATGTGATCGGAAAGACGCTGGCAGCAGATATCAAGACAACGAGTTTGTATGTTCCGGGTTGTTTCGCGCAGAGTCACCAAAATCTTTATTTACCTGCTTTGAGACAAAAGGGCATTCGGTCGCTCCGCTATATCATCACGGATTTCAAGGGAGTGTATCAGGAAGATTATGACCAGACAGTTGATCTGAGCTTTCAGAAGGAACAAATAGAACTCTTTTGCGGATTTCTGGAAGAGCACCGCAAAAGAATTACTGATATCCGTATTTTTGGTCTGTAGCGCCTATTAAGGAATACGGTTGAAAATAAAGAGGTCTATAAAAGTCCATTTTGGTGAAGCGCCTTCTTCCAGTTTCCCCCGTTGAATGACAAGTTGATTTTGCTTGCGCAGCTCATAAATGATACGAACGGTTGAATCGTCCTTTTCAAACAAAGCCTGGTTCTTTTTAGCTTCAATAAAGTTGTACGTGTCCGACACTTCCTTTTCTTCGAGGGCAATCATGCCTGGTTTGAAATGTTTCACGTGTGCTACCGGTCCTTTTTCAGTTTGTTCAAATGCGAACAGCTCATAAAGTGCGGGCTGATTATCTTTAATCATACGTATGAAGCCAGCAATATTGTTACCCTCGGGAGCAGTCCAGGATGCTTCGATCGGTCCGCCATTGTATGTCCCTTTCCAGCGTCCATTCAGAAAGCTGATGTCATTGAGCGTACCCGTTTTTGTAGTTTGTGCATTGCTTTGTACTGCGATAAAGGCAGAAAATACCGTCAGTAATAGAAATTTTGTAATTCTGGTCATATAGGTTTAGTGATTTTAAATGCTGTGCAAGTTAACAGAATATCTGTTTCGTAGAACCGGTGCTAAATGCAAAAAGCCGCTCATGATAGAACGGCCTTTTGTACAACTTATATTTTTTAGCTACTAATAAGCTCTTTCCAGTTTTCCTTCATGTGAATTAGCAAATGCCTTATTCACTACTTTATTTCCACCCATGGTAGGGTAGTTTCCAGTGAAATACCAGTCCCCCAAGTGATTAGGGCAAGCCTTATGCAGGTTCTCAACTGTCTGGAATATTACAGAAACTTCAGCATTTAAATCTTTCGGACGAATGATCTGAGCTATTTTATCCGATACTTCCTGATCTGTAAAAGGCTCATACAATGCTTTTACGTAGTTGGTATGATATGGATTTTTAGTCGCGATAGAAGTTACACTTTGCGTGTATACGTCTTCCAGAAGGTGATCCAGATCGCGCTCTTCCAATAATTTCAATACTGCACGGAAAGCAACAAAATCCTTCATTCTCGACATATCAATACCGTAGCAGTCAGGGAAGCGGATTTGCGGAGCGGATGATACTACTACAATCTTCTTCGGATTCAGGCGATCCAACATAGTAAGGATACTTTTTTCGAGGGTAGTACCACGTACAATCGAGTCATCAATGATAACAACTGTATCTACGTTTTTCTTTACAACCTCAAATGTAGTATCATATACACTCGACACCATATCGTCACGCAGGGCATCAGCCGTAATGAAGGTCCTTGACTTTACATCCTTTGTAACGAGTTTCTCAATTCTGGGTCGGAAAGACAACACACGTTCCAGGTCTTCTTCAAAAAGAATACCATCCATAATCGCTTGTTTCCGCTTCTTGGCCAGGTATTCTTCCAGTCCTTCAATCATTCCCAAAAATGCTGTTTCGGCAGTATTTGGAATGTAAGAGAAAATGGTGTTTTCCAGATCGTAATTAATTTCTTCCAGAATCTGAGGAATAAGCAATTTACCTAGTTGCTTGCGCTCATAGTATATATCCGGATCGGTTCCTCTTGAAAAATAAATACGTTCGAAGCTACATGAACGCTTTTCAAGACGAGGCAAAATAGGGAATTCGTTATATTCTCCGTGTTTGTCGATAATCAGAGCAGAACCTGGTGTGATTTCCTTGATCTGACCATAATCCACGTTGAACGCCGCTTTGATAGCCTGTTTCTCACTTGCAACTACCACTACTTCGTCGTCCGCATAATAAAATGCAGGGCGAATACCGGCCGGGTCACGTATTACAAAAGAAGCACCATAGCCCGTAAGTCCGCACATTGCATAACCTCCGTCAAAATCGCGGCATGAGCGATGGAGCACACGCTGCAGGTCCAGATTTTCTTCAATTACATCCGACAGTACAGGATTTTCATAAATTCCCTTAAACCTGTCAAATACTCTCTGATTTTCTTCATCAAGGAAATGTCCAATTTTTTCCATGACAGTGACAGTGTCCACCTTTTCTTTCGGATGCTGTCCCAATGAAACGAGCTTTCCGAATAGTTCGTCAACATTTGTCATGTTAAAATTACCTGCCATAACCAGATTCCTGCTGCGCCAGTTGCTCTGACGAAGCATCGGATGACAGTTCTCTACTTCGTTGGTTCCATGTGTACCGTATCGAAGGTGTCCCAGCCATACTTCTCCGGTAAAGGCCAGATTTTCCTGTAGCCATTGTCCGTCAGTTGCACGGTCCCGGTTATTCTTTAATCCTTTGCGGAATTTCTTATGAATTTTGGAAAAAATATCCGTAAGTGCCTGTTGCTCTACGGATCTGTATCTGCTGATGTATCTTTTGCCTGGCGGAACATCAATCTTAATGTTCGCAACACCTGCACCATCCTGACCCCGGTTTACCTGTTTTTCCATCATTACAGACAGTTTATGCACAGCGTATAGTGGTGTGTCATATTTGTCTATGTAATGTTGATAAGGTTTTCGAAGTCTAATCAGTGCAATACCACACTCATGCTTGATAGCGTCGCTCATGGGAAGAATAATATGTTAGAAATAGATCCGTTTGCTGTTTGCAAAGCTTATTCCTTTTTAATATTTGGTTAACGATTTAAAGACCTTTTTTAGTTCGTTAATGCGTGCAAAGATATGAATCCTTTCTCTTAAAAATATTCAAACCAGTCGTATTTTTAAAGGTTCTAAGCCGGTCGCCGACAGGATATAATGAGTATGATTCTTTCTGGCTGTGTTTGAAGAGATAGAAAGGGTAACCACCAATTATCCTAAATTTGATTTTAACCCGAAAACGATGCTACATAAGACCCGGGGTATTGCCCTCAGTTATATTAAATACAAGGAGTCTTCCATCATTGCGAAGATCTACACCGAGTTATTTGGTGTACAGACCTACATCGTAAACGGAGTCAGAAGCAGCAGTGCAAAACATAACCGTATCGCTTTATTTCAACCGCTTACACTCCTTGACCTGGTAGTGTACCACAAAGGTAAGCAGGATGAAATTCATCGTATCTCCGAAATCAAGTGTTACCATCCGTTCAAAACACTTCCTTACCATGTGTTGAAATCAAGTCTGGCACTTTTTATAACAGAGATTCTGGTAAAATCACTCAGAGAGGAAGAGGAGAATCAGCCATTATTTTATTTTCTGGAACAATCTGTGATTTATCTGGATGAAGCAGACGATGGATTTGAAAACTTCCACATTCAATTTATGCTGCAACTGGCCTCTTATCTGGGATTTGGTGTTGAGACACAGGAAGATCTGGAAAGAGAAATCCATCATCATCATTTTCCTCAGATAGGTGATGCAATTGAGCTGACAGCAATGGGTCGAATGATAGCGGAGGATTATGGAACCGTTATTGCGCTGGACAGGACGCGGCGTGTGTCTATTCTTGAAAAGACACTTTTTTTCTTTAAAATACATCTGGAAGGGCTTGGTGAGATTCGTTCCCTCGATGTCTTAAAGGAGGTATTAAAGTAGTGGATTCATCAATGATAAGGGTGGCACAATTTTGATGTATTTTTTAATAAACCAATCAGATCCCAAGAATGAAAAATTTACTGCTATTGATTTTATGTATAGCCTCAGCTGTAGCGTATGGCCAACCGCCAAAAGGTGCCTGGAAATCTCAGGAGCCGACAGGAAGTACTTCCATGCTCATTGTCGCTGATAACTATTTATCTATAGCTTCTTTCAGCGTTGGTAATAAATATTTTGAGCGGGCTGAAGGAGGCGCATTTACTATGGATGGAGATAAGATGACATACACTCCCGAGTTTAACTCGGCAGATACAGCCAAGATTGGCATACCTATAGTATTTACGATAACCAAAAAGGATGGAATTCTTACCATGAAGTACGAAGAGGCGATGGTTTGGATGAAAGTCGATGAAGCTGCCAATGCGCCCATGGCAGGTGCCTGGCACATAACGGAAAGGGCGAATGGCGGAGAAGGTGAATTAGTTAAGATTCATCAGCAGGGAACCAGAAAAACTTTAAAATTACTTTCCGGTACACGGTTCCATTGGTTTGCAATTGATCCTGCTGTAAAAGGATTTTATGCAACAGGGGGAGGTACTTATACAGCGGCTAATGGCAAGTATACAGAAAAGATCGAATTCTTTTCAAAGGATAATAATCGTGTAGGAACTAGTCTTAATTTTGGCTGGAAGCTTGAAAACGGACGTTGGGATCATAGTGGAAAAAGCAGCGACGGTAAGCCTATTCACGAGATCTGGGAGAAAATTCAGTAATGGAAAAATAGGTATTAAGCGATGTTATTTAGATTTTTTCAAAATAATTTCGTCAAATGTTTTGAATGATTCTAAATAGGTCATACATTTGTCTCACTAATTAGATAATAAAGATGAGCGCGTTGATGTGCATTGAGCCGGGTGGTATTATTGGTCAGGAGAGTTGTTTCTCGAAGTCTATTCAAGATGGAGATGAATGCGTATTCAAGAAATGCTGCGAAAAATATAAAAAGAAAGGAAAGCACTGCAAAAAGTGTCCTAAGAAATAGGTTTTCCTTAAAGATAATCTAGTAAATACAGTTCATGGTGAATAATTGTAAGAGAGGGAATGCCGGTGAGCGTTCCCTTTTCTATTTTTATTCCTTTTATACGAACTTGCGTTTCAGCTCGAAATGCTGCCCAAGATAAACACGTCTTACTACCTCATCTTCCGCAAGTTCTTCCGCAGTTCCCTGTTTCAGAATTTTACCTTCGAACAGAAGATATGCTCTGTCTGTAATGGAAAGTGTTTCATTTACATTGTGATCAGTAATAAGGATACCAATGTTCTTATGTTTGAGTTTGGCGACGATGCTCTGTATATCTTCTACCGCAATAGGGTCAACACCCGCAAATGGTTCATCCAGCAAAATAAATTTCGGATCCACAGCAAGAGCCCGGGCAATCTCAGTTCTTCTTCTTTCTCCTCCGGAAAGTACCATGCCTTTGCTTTTCCTTACATGTTGCAGGTGGAACTCTTCCAGTAATTCCTCTACTTTTTCTTTTTGCTTGGTTCTGGGGAGATCAGTCATTTCCAGTACAGCACGGATATTTTCCTCTACGGTTAATGTGCGGAATACCGACGCCTCCTGAGCAAGATAGCCAAGGCCAAGCCGTGCTCTTTTATACATAGGCAGACTTGTGATATCCTTGTCGTCAAGATACACCTTGCCGCTATTCGGTTTCACCAGGCCCACGGCCATATAGAAAGAGGTAGTTTTGCCGGCACCATTAGGTCCAAGTAATCCTACAATCTCACCTTGCTCCACTTGGTAACTGACATTATTATTAACCAGTCTCGGACCGTACTTCTTAACCAGATTCTCTGTTTTTAATATCATTGATTTGTTAGTGCTAATCGCCGGTGAGGGAATGATCAGTTGAACTTGATGTCTTTAAGAAACAATTGTAACGTTTTTTTATCCCGAAAGTTATTCTCTTCAAGATTGTAACATATTGAAAAGTACTTATTATTCAATAATTCTTTGTAGCAAGGTGCCATTCCGAAGCCAATAACAGTAAATGCCGGAGAGTCTTCCTGCTTCACATCAAATTTGATATGCTTCTCCTTCATGATAACTGGATTACCGGATAGCATTACATTGCTGCTCATAAAAACAGGAGTCATATTACCAGGACCAAATGGTCCCATTTGCCGGAGAATATTATAAAACTTTGGCGTAATACTTGCCAGGCTCAGTGGAAGATCAATATTAATCATCGGAACGAGCTGGTCCGGAAGTATACGGCTGCTGACAATCTCATTAAATCTTTTACGGAACGCCTCTATATTTTGAATAGGAAGAGTGAGACCTGCCGCAAAAGTATGCCCGCCGAATTGTTCGAGCAGGTCGGAGCATTCTTCTATTGCTTCGTACACATCGAACCCGGGTACCGAACGGGCGGACCCCGCAGCTTTTCCGTGAGATTGTGTGAGGATGATCGTTGGTCTGTGGTATTTTTCTATGCACCGGCTGGCTACAATACCAATCACACCTTTATGCCAGTCTTCCTTATATAATACGGTACTATTCGCAGTCAGGAACCATTCATCTTTTTCGATCATCAGTAATGCCTCTTCAGTGATACTGCTGTCGAAATTTCTTCTGTCGCTGTTATGCTGATTGATTTCTTCTGCGAACGCATCCGCCTCATCTGTTTCTTCAGAAAGCAAAAGTCTGACAGCCTCTTTGGCATGTTTGATCCTGCCAGCTGCGTTGATGCGTGGACCAAGTCCGAAAACAACATTGGTAATGTCCAGTGTGCCCGACATGCCCGCAATTTTGATTAACGCTTTGATGCCAGGGCGAGGAGCAGCATTGAGTCGTAAAAGACCGTAATGTGCAAGTATCCGGTTTTCACCTGTAATAGGGACAATATCAGCTGCAATGCTGACAACCAGTAAATCCAGATATTCGAAAAGGATATTCTGATCAATTTGCTGATGGATACAAAATGCCTGTAACAGCTTAAAGCCAACCCCGCAGCCTGTAAGTTCTTTATAAGGATAGAGACAGTCTTCACGTTTGGGATCCAGAACCGCCTCGGCAGGAGGAAGTTCATCGCCCGGCCGGTGGTGATCGCATATAATGAAGTCGATTCCCCTTTTCTTTGCTTCTGTTACCTTGTCAACGGATTTTATACCACAGTCCAGTGTCACAATAAGTGTATAGCCATTCTCTTGTGCCCAGTCAATGCTCTGCCACGAAACACCGTATCCTTCATTATATCTGTCGGGTATGTAGTAGTCGAGTTGCTCATATATCCTACTGAGAAAACCGTAGAAGACAGTTACAGACGTCGTGCCGTCAACATCATAATCTCCGTATACCAAAATCTTTTCATTATTCGCAATAGCTTTTGCCAGGCGCTGAACGGCAAGATCCATATCCTGCATCAGGTAAGGATCGTGAAGTTTGGAAAGATCCGGGCGGAAAAACTGTCTGGAATCTTCAAAATCCCGGATACCCCTTTGAGTCAGTAAAGTAGCCAAAGCAGAATCTATTTTTAAGGATTCAGTCAGTTCGTTTACTATATTAATCTGCTCAGGAGTGAGATCGGGGTGGTTTATCCAGCGTTTGTCAATCATGCCACAAAGATAATGTTAATATATAATGTGTGCAGCAAAATATGGCTTAGTGATGCTCATGAGGGAGAAAGCTAGTCGAAAGGTCTTATCTTTGCAAGTAATTAGTTTTAATTAACATATAAGATGCCACGTCTGTTAGCAATCGATTACGGTGCAAAAAGAACAGGTCTTGCTGTAACGGATCCATTGCAAATCATTGCAACGGCGCTCGAAACAGTAAGAACGCACGACCTCATTGATTTTCTTAAAAGTTATAAGGAGAAAGAGGACGTAGAAGGATTTATTGTAGGAATGCCCCGCAAGCTTGACAATACGGATAGCGAGAACGCGGCAAGGGTAAGGGTCTTTGTCAAGCAATTGGAAAAGGTATTTCCCGGCACACCGGTTCACCTTCACGACGAACGATTTACTTCGTCGATGGCTTTGCAATCTATGATAGCCAGTGGCTCAAAAAAAAGTGACAGAAGAGATAAAGGTAATATCGATAAGATTAGCGCTACCATTATTCTCCAGTCTTACATGGAAAGCCGGCGCTAAGGGTCGTGCTCCATCTGTTTTGTTTACAATTAAATAGTATATAAGAAAAATGATTTATCCTGTTGTAGCCTACGGCGATCCGATACTTAGAAAACCAACCCGTTTTATTGAAAAGGACGAGCTGGATCTCAAAAAGCTGTCTGATGATATGTTTGAAACAATGTACTCAGCGAATGGTGTAGGACTTGCTGCACCTCAGATTGGTTTGAACGTTCGCATATTCGTTGTTGATGCAACTCCGTTTAGCGAAAAGGAGGAGGATGATGAGGACGAAGATGTCGATTTGTCGCTTGCCGATTTCAAAAAAACATTTATCAATCCTGAAATATTGGAAGAGAGTGGTAAAGAGTGGGCCTTTGAGGAGGGGTGTCTGAGTATTCCTGGTATCAGAGGCGATGTTTACAGACCTGAGAAATTGGTGATCCGTTACAGAGATACCGATTGGAACGAGTACACTGAGGAATATAGCGGTATGGCAGCAAGAATCATTCAGCATGAATATGATCATTTGTTGGGTAAGTTGTTTGTAGACTATCTGCCAACTTTGAAAAAACAGCTGATTAAAAAGAGATTGTCAGATATAATGAAGGGAAATGTGGATGCTGATTACCGCATGAAATTTCCAGGGCGTAAATAATCCCGATTCATCATGAAAGAATCGCTGGCAATAGCCATAATTCAGGCAGATCTGTACTGGGAAGATGTCACGGCCAATTTAGCTTCCCTGGAAGAAACGATTGCGACCTTTGATAAACCGGTGGATGTGATTGTACTTCCGGAAATGTTCAACACAGGGTTTACCATGAATGTGGCTTTTGCTGAGCCAATGAATCTGACAACAACCCGTTGGATGAAACAAATCGCCCGACAAACGGATGCACTGGTCATTGGTAGTTTCGCTGTAAGAGAAGGTGAAAATTATTTCAACAGGCTTTTGTATGCCTACCCGGATGGTGGCCATGATGTCTATGACAAGCGCCATCTTTTCAGAATGGGTGAAGAGCATAAAACCTATTCAGGGGGTAGCGTCAATAATCAGATTGCCTGGAAGGGTTGGAATATCCGGGCGCTGATATGTTACGATCTCAGATTTCCGGTCTGGAGTCGCAATGCGGCTGCAAATCCATACGACCTGCTTATATATGTAGCCAACTGGCCTGCCAGGAGGGTAAGTGCCTGGAATACATTATTAAAGGCAAGGGCTATCGAGAATCAAAGTTATGTGGTAGGAGTAAACAGGCTGGGGGTTGATGGTCATGGGACTGATCATAACGGGAACTCCGTTGTCAATGATTTTTTAGGAGAATCCATAGCTATGATGGGAGAGTCAGCCGGATACAAAATTATAAGTATATCAAAACAGCATCTGGATAACTATAGGAAATCATTTCCGGCATACCTGGATGCTGACTCATTCGAGTTGCTTACTCAATAACTTTGGGTACCATTATATAGGATGAATTTTTAGTAGGGGCATTTGCAAGAGCCTCGTTGCGGAGGAGCGTATTTTTGCCATCATCCTGGCGCCAGTTGTTTGCTTCATCCATTACGTGAATCAGTGGCTCAACTCCATCTGTATCCACTTCATTCAGCTGTTCCATCCAGGAAAGAACAGAGTCCATGCTTTTTAGTAATGACGCTTCTTCCTCCGGTTTAATTTGTAGCCTGGATAAGTGAGCTATTTTTTGCAAAGATTCCCTATCTATCTTCATTTTCGTGTTAAGAATGTGTTAAGTTCTCGTCAGGTATTATTGTGAAAGTCAAAATTATGACATTTTTGCCAATCCTTAGCCCGGATGGGAAGGAGAATTTAGAAAACAACATACCTTATACGTCCGTAAAAGGCGTTATAAGTATTCATACGAAAAGTACATAATTAAAAGAGTATAATTTTTTAGTGGTGTAATTATAAAAATCGGACACAAAAGAGTGAATCCCGGGGAAATAATATTTGCTTTTAGTGTCCATTATTAAAATTTTTTACGCCTTTTGGGGTGTGTATAAAAAATAAGCTGCACATATCTATTTGAAAGAGTGCAATTTTAGTTTGTTTGAAATATTGCAATATAATGCTGTTTATCAGCGTGAATGATAGCAAGATGGTGATTTGCGTTCTCGTTAACATTCTTCAAAATATACAATTATTAAACGATAAGAAAAAAAACTGACCAAAAAAACAGCTGAAAAGCTTGCTTTTTTTTAAAAGGAAAACTCATACTTTTGTGAAAGTCGATAAGATTAGAGGTCAACCGAAATTTTATTTTACAAAAGTCATTTTAAACCAAAACTTTTATTTAATTCACAACCAATAATCTCAATTTAACCTTTAAAAGTAAGTCTGATGGAAAAGAAAGCTACAAGTCCGGCACCAGCACCAAAAGCTGCAGCAGCAGCATCAAAAGGCTCTGGCGGTTTAAATCCGGCATTGGTAATCCCCCTACTATTTGCAATCGCTTTGGCAGTTTACACGTTCGTTCTTGGTGCTCCTGAGCACTTTGTAGACGGCGATCACACTAAAGGCCCGGTTCAAGGTGATTATTTCGGTATTGTTCACGAGGGAGGACCTATTGTACCTGTCTTAATGACATGTTTCTTGGTTGTACTTGTTTTCACAATCGAGCGTATGATTACAATTGGTAAAGCAAACGGAACAGGAAGTATTGATTCATTCGTTCGCAAAATCAAAAGCCTTTTGGATAAAAACCAAATCGACGAGGCTATCAAAGAATGCGACAAGCAAAAAGGATCAGTTGGTAACGTTATTAAAGCTGGTTTGTTGAAATACAAGCAACTTGCTAACGAAACTCAACTTGACAAAGAGCAAAAACTTGCTGCTCTGCAGAAAGAAGTTGACGAAGCTACTACGCTTGAATTGCCAATGCTTCAGAAAAACCTTACTGTTATTGCAACGCTTGCCGGTGCATCTACACTTATCGCCCTTCTTGGAACTGTACTTGGTATGATCCGTGCATTTGCTGCTCTTGGAGCATCAGGAGCTTCTGATTCAGGTGCACTTGCAGCGGGTATCTCTGAGGCCCTTATCAACACTGCGATTGGTATCGGTACTTCTGCTATTGCAACTATCTCTTATGCTTATTTGAACAGTCGTGTTGACGACTTGACTTATAGTATTGACGAAATCGGTTTGAGCATTCAGCAAAACTTTGCTGCTCATTATTAATAGTTTGAAACTATTAATATATAATTTTCGTTAATATTAAAAAAACTTATATATTTGTAAAACCATGGGAGTAGTTAAGCCTAAGAAACACCCACCGCATACTGATATGACAGCGATGACGGATGTGGCGTTCTTGCTGCTGACCTTCTTTATCATGACGGCGACATTTAAGACGAACGATGCGGAGATTACTACTCCAACATCTATTTCGCAGATCAAGGTGCCAGATGATGAGTTGATGGTTATCAGTATTGATAAAGACGGCAAGGTTTACTTTGGCGTAGATGCAAAGCCGACGCGTATCGCAATGTTGGATAACATTTCTCAAACCAAGGGTATATCATTTACGGATGTTGAGAAGGCAAAGTTTTCTATCCAGACAAGCTTTGGTCTTCCGATCAATCAGATTAAGCCCTGGTTGAATATGCCAAAAGAGCAAATGACTTCTGTAAAGCAACCTGGTATTCCTACCGATTCGACAGGAACCAGCGAACTTGCAGACTGGGTTTATGCCGCAAGAAAGGCCAACCCGGCGTTGAGAATAGCCCTGAAGGGTGATAACATAGCTAAGTTTCCTAAGTTTAAGGATGTGTTGGCTAACCTTCAGTCGCAGAATATCAACAAGTTCTCTCTGATTACTGGTAGCGAGGATGCTCCTGCAGGTTTCAAGGAATAATAAAGTATAACTGTTTCACTTTTAAAGTTATAACATGGCAGCTATTGAAGAATCCGGTGGCGGTGGTGGTAAAGGTGATGGTAAGGTTAGAGGTAAAAAGATGTCAACAAGGGTCGATATGACCCCGATGGTGGATCTTGGATTTCTACTGATAACCTTCTTCATGCTTGCCACTACGATGAGTAAGCCAACGGCAATGTCTGTGTTTTTTCCTGACAAGCAGGATAAGACTGAAGAGGAGCAAACTGAGCCATTGAAAGCATCAAAAGTATTGACACTGTTTATGGGTGCGAACGATGATGTTTACTATCTGGATGGTGTTGCCGCAGACGATGAGAATGCACAGGCTTCTCTTAAAACAACCCGTTATGGTACGGAATTAAGAGATGTAATTTTTGCTTCGCAGAAGCGTATCAACGCTGCGAATCCAAAGGACGATAAGGGGAACGAAGCATTTGTGGTTGTAATTAAACCAACGGATGTATCTTCTTACAAAAACATGGTGGACGTATTGGATGAGATGGCTATCACCAAATCAAAAAGATATGCACTTGTTGACAACCTGACGGATGCGGAGAAGAAAGTTCTTGGAGACAAGATCAAACCTAAAAATTAATTTTAACAATCATAATTAAATCGCCATGGCAGAAGTTAGCCCGAATGCGACACTGGATGATATAGTGTTTGCAAATCGTAATAAGGCGTATGGAGCATTTTCACTTCGCAAGGGTTACCGTGCAGACGTGACAAAAGCTACTTTAATTGGTGCTGCACTCTTTCTTTTGGCGATGTTTTCTCCAGCCATCATTAGCAAATTTGCCAGTGAGGAAAAAGAAGAGTTAGTAGAAGTTGAAGTGGATTTAATGAAAATGCCACCACCGCCTATTGACCCGGCAGAACCACCACCGCCACCGCCGCCGCCAATTGAGCAGCCTAAGGTGAACACGGTGAAGTTCCTTCCTCCTGAAGTTAAGAAGGATGAAGAGGTTCCGGAGGAAACTCCTCCACCAACAGTTGAGGAAATCAAAGAAGCTGTTGTTGCTAACAAAACGATCGAAGGTGATCCTAACGCAAACGAAATCATTGTAGCGCCAGAAGCGGTTGCAGCTCCTAGTAAGGGAACAGTGGTTGAAGCGGCACCAGAGCCTGAGAAAGTATTTACAGTGGTTGAGCAACAGCCTGAATTTCCGGGAGGAACTTCTGAAATGTACAAGTATCTTGGTAAAAATATCAAGTACCCTAGTGCAGCTTCCCGCGCCAACGTATCAGGACGCGTTTTTATGTCTTTCGTTGTTAACGTGGATGGAAGTATTCAGGATGTACAAGTATTGAAAGGACTAGGTTTTGGTTGCGATGAGGAAGCTATTCGCGTTGTGAAAGCAATGCCGAAATGGAAGCCAGGTAAGCAGTCAGGACGTGCAGTTCGTGTAAAATATAACCTTCCTATCAACTTCCAATTGGAGTAACTCATGAAGGAAACACCATTGCATGAGAAGGTCATTGATCTGGTCTCTGTGCTAATGGCTCTGATATACGTGGGAGGAGGGATCTTTTTGATCTTCTCCTCCTCGTCTTTTAACTTCTTACCCATTACAAATGTGCAGAAGTATGCACTGGCTGGCACACTTATTTTGTACGGAATATTTCGTGGCTACCGAGTTTGGAAAAGACAAAAACAATCAGAATAAGCCATGAAAATCGTGTATAAAGCCGCAGCTGTGCTGATTGCGGGAGCGTTCATTTACGCCTGTTCAGGCGGGACGGAAAACAGTCAGGTGGATAATCCTCGCAGGGGCACTGTTACAATAGCAGCCGATGAGTCATTCAGGCCACTGGTGGACGGATTGACGAAGGCTTATGAAGGTATTTATCCGGAATCACATTTCAATGTAAACTATCTTCCTGAGCAGGAAGCAGTACTGCAGCTTTTACAGGATAGTGCAAGGTTGATAATAGCAACCCGTAAGTTGACTGGAAAGGAAAGTGATATCATGAAGCAGCAAAAGGGCTATATCAAATATCAGCATATTGCGATAGATGGTCTTGCGCTGGTGGCGAGTAAAGCGAATTCTGATAGTTTAATCACAATGTCCGAGCTTCGGGCAATATTGGAAGGTAAGATAACAAATTGGTCGCAATTGCCAGGTAGTAATCAGACGGGGTTGATAACGTTGGTATTTGATGATGTAAATGCCAGTAATCTCAACTTTGTCAGAAGTAAATTTGGACTAAAAGACATTAAGAATTTACGCATCATTGCTTCCGGTTCAAATGAAAAAGTGATTGAGGATGTACGAAGTAATCCATTACACCTTGGCTTTATCGGAGTAAATTGGATTAGTGACGGGCACTCACTTAAATCACACGAGTTATCGGAAGGTTTGAATGTGTTTGGGATATCTCAAAAGGATAATCCGGATTCTCTGTCAAATTATTATCAACCATTTCAGGCAGGTCTGGAATTTAAAAATTATCCGCTCTCGCGTGATGTTTACATTATAAGCAGAGAGGAATATTCCGGATTGGGCGGAGGGCTGATGACCTACATCGCCAGAGATGTGGGTGGTTTGATTATTCAGAAAATGGGGTTGATTCCTATGATTCGCTATCCCCGACAAGTGGAGATAAGAACGGGCAAAAATTTTTAATGTATTTCATACAATTTTTCACATTTGGACTTGTTTATTGAGAGACCAAATTTTTTATCATTATATTAACCGGGTAAAAAATGAACAGAAACATGAGAATGAAAGTAATTGCGTTTGTATTCAGTGTCTTAGCATTTATTAATGTGCAGGCACAAACAGTTCAGGATGGGTTGGCTTTGATTCATACTGAAAGATTCAATGAGGCTGGAGAGTTGTTCAAGAAATTGGCTGAGGGGACTCCTTCCGCTGACAATCAGTACTATCTCGGTTATTACTACCTGAAAACTGATAAGTTGGATGAGGCGCAGAAGGCATTTGAAAAAGGACTTCAATTAGATGAAAAATCATATCTGAATCAGGTTGGTTTGGGTGCGATCGCTTTAAGCAAAGGAGATAAAGCAAAAGCAAAGGAGTATTTCGATACTGCGGAAAAGAAAAACAAAAAAAGTGCTGAAACGCTTTATAGAATTGGAGAAGCGTATACATTATTCGAAAAAAATAATGATCCTGCTGAAGCAATCCGTTTATTGGATGAAGCTGTTAAAAGAGACAAAAACCTAGCTGATGCTTACATCGCAAAAGGTGATGCTTTAATGCTTCGTAACGAAGGTGGTCCTGCTGCAACGGCGTATGAGTATGCTTTGACTGCAAAACCAAATTATGCTGTTGCTTATAACCGTATCGGACAGATTTATCTTCGCGGTAAAAACTATAATCTTGCATTAGAGAATTACAAAAAGGCAATTGAAGCAGATCCTAATTTCGGACCAGCATACAAAGATCTTGCTGAGCTGTATTTCTTAGGTCAGAAATATAAGCAAGCTGCTGAGAATTTTGATTTGTTTATACAAAAGAGCGGAACTACAGATCCTGAGGTTGTACTACGTGGTGCAAAATTCGCATTTACTGCAGATGACTATGCAAAAACACTGGAAATTTTGAAAAGTGTTGATGGCAAAATTGACAACCCTATTATCCAACGTATGTATGGATGGGCTTATTTCAAGACTAACGAGGCGGATAAGTCTATTAACAGTCTAAATAATTTTATCAAAGTTGCTCCGGAGAAAATTGTTGGAGATGACTACAAGTATCTTGGTCGTGCGTATAACCTGAAAGCAACAGCTGATGGAAAGCCTTATGATTCAACTGGTGTTGTTTATATCATGAAAGGAGCTGATTTGGATACTAATAAAGCTGACGCAGCTGCAACTTTTAAAGAAGTAGCAATGCTTTACTACGGTGCCAAAGATTATGACAATGCAATTCTTGCTTTCGAAAAAGGTATTCCTTTGGATACAGCTGCGAAATCATTGATCAATGACAACTATTACCTTGGGCTGTCTTACTTCCAGAAAGCAACAAGAACGATTGCAGAAGGTGCTGATAGCGCTAACATCGCAGTTGCCAAAAGAGCACTTAACATGAAGGCGGATTCTATCTTTGGAGTTGTTACTACAAAGTCTCCTGACTGGCCATATGCTTACTATTGGAGAGGTGTTTCTCTATACAATGCTTATGACAGACAAGAAAACATAGACAAAGGTATTTCTGCCCCTCACTACGCGAAGTTTGCTGAGCTTGCAGAAAAAGAAACTGCTGATCAGGCTAAGTACAAAGGATTCTACAAAGTAGTGTACCCATACCTTGCATTCTACTCTCAGACTACACTGAAGGATGAGGCTAAGTCGAAGGAATATTGGAACAAGCTGCTTACAGTTGATCCTGATAATGTAAATGCAAAAGAAGCGTTAGGTTTAGCTGCTGCTGCACAGCCGGCTGCTGCTCCTGCTAAGAAAAAATAAGGATTCAAATAGCTTATAATGAAAGAAGCCTTACCGGATTTCCGGTAAGGCTTCTTTCATTATAAGCTATTAATTTAACCTAAAGGTGGAGATTGCAGAAAACAGTTATTCAGAACTGGGAGATAAACACTGCTATAATGTTCGTAGCACCATAGTTGTAGTCTTTTAACTTCCGCTGGCATCAGCATTCTAATGGCTTTCTTTAACTCCTTTTCAAACAATCTGCGGTCAAAACTTACTTTTTGCAGAATAATTTTAATGTATTCAAGCATGGAGGCCATAGTATTACGTAGTTTTGTGGTTCAGGGGGCCATACTTTAAAGTATAAGCGTTCATAGCATTGGTCATAGTGTGGGATGTTTCTAATAAAGTTAACGAAAAATCTCAATGAAATTATATGTTATATTAAATATATTTTTGTGTTTTTTAAATATCACCTTTGCTCAGGATCAGGCATCACTTGTAAGTGTTGAAATTGGCAAAAGGGAATTGTCTGTTAATGAGCCATTTGTTGTTTCTGTTGTAATCAAAGACGTTGAAAACAGACCACCAGTAATTTTCCCTGATTTCAAAGGATTAGAGAAGAGGAGTAAGTCCGCAACAAGCAGCATTAATACCATAGACGGCAACAAGGTTTTTATTCAAACCATCAGCCAGGAGTATTATGCAGATAAAGTCGGAGTGTATGAGATACCCGATTTTACTGTGTTGATTAATGGAGTAAAAGTAAAATCGGAAGGATTCAGGATCTCTTTTGGCATGTCTGATGGGGTAATGGCTGGGATTGAGAATGAGGAGCAAAATTTACCCGACGTCGATCTGAACGGAGAGGATGTTTTCTTTTCTGTAAAAGCAGACAAAAAAAGTGTTTATGTAAGGGAAGGCTTTTCACTAGGGATTTCGTTATACATTGCAGAATCAGTACCGTTGCAAATGGAGTTTTATGAGTTTAACAGGCAACTCCAGGAGATTCTCAAAAAATTGCGACCTGTAAACTGCTGGGAGGAGAATGTGGGAATAGAGGAGATTGTGAAGCGTCAGGTTCGTATTAAAGGGAAAAAGTATACGGAATATAATATGTACCAGGCTCAGCTCTTTCCAATTACCAGACAGGATATAGTTTTGCCTTCTGTTAGCCTTAATATGCTTGTTGAGGAGAATAGAAGTGCTGTTAATGTCCAGCATAAGGTACTAAGGTCGTTTAAATCAAAAGCATCAATTGTTCGTGTTAAAGGTTTACCACCTCATCCGCTGATGGATCAGGTGGCTGTCGGGAGATATAGCCTTTCAGAAAGGTTGTCCAGTCCTCTGGTTTATCCCGGAGAAAGTGTGAGATACGAATTTAAAATACAGGGGATAGGAAATATTGCTGCGATTCCATCGCCGGTTACAGAGGTGAATTCAGCGCTGGATTTTTACCCTCCGGAAAGAAGCCAGGAGATAAAGCGCAGTTATACGCAGGTTTCTGGTCAGATGACATTTGATTACTTTGTGGTTCCGAGAAAGGATGGTGTTTTCCCTTTGAGCAGGTATTTTCAATGGATTTACTTTGATCCTGTAAGAGAGCGTTACGATACTTTACAATCTGTGAAGAAATTGCAGGTAAAAGGGGAGGACTATAAGCTTGGAAATATATCTTTGAGTGGGTCGGCGGGATTATACGATAATCTTGACGGGTTAGACACAACCCGTGAAAGTTTTAACTATAAAGAATTTTTTAAAAACCTGACCAATGCAATAGTAGTTGTATTGGTACTGGCTATGTTTTGGGTATTCAGAAAGTAGATATAAAATGGGAAGTACGTACGGCAAGATATTTAAAATAGCCACATTTGGAGAGTCTCACGGAGCAGGAATTGGCGTGATTGTAGAAGGATGCCCTGCAGGGGTTCCTTTCGATACTGACTTTATTCAGGCAGAATTGACCAGACGAAAGCCTGGGCAATCAAGAATTACGACCCAGCGAAAAGAAGCTGATGAATTTGAGGTTCTTTCCGGTGTGTTCGATGGAGTAACGACGGGCACACCTATTGCGATGCTGATCAGAAATGAAGATCAGAGAAGTAAGGATTACTCTCATATTGCAGCCCAATTCCGTCCGTCGCATGCGGATTATACTTATCAGGCCAAATATGGGGTACGTGATTACCGCGGAGGAGGTCGTAGTTCGGCGCGGGAAACAGCTGCGCGTGTGGCTGCCGGTGCGCTTGCGAAGCTTATTCTGGCCAATGAGGGTGTGAAAATTCAAGCTTATGTGTCTCAGGTTGGAAAGCTTAAGTTGGAGGCGTCCTACAAGGAATTGGATCTGAATGAGACGGAGAATAACGCAGTGCGATGCCCTGATCCGGAACTGGCTCAAAAAATGTTCGATTACATTGATGGTATCAGAAAGCAGGGTGATTCTGTTGGTGGTGTGGTGAGTTGTGTGGCAGAAGGAGTTCCTGCGGGATGGGGAGAACCTGTTTTTGATAAGCTTCATGCGGAGCTGGGAAAAGCGATGTTGAGCATCAATGCGGTAAAAGGTTTTGAATATGGGAGTGGCTTTGATGGTGTATCCATGCTAGGCTCTGAACACAATGATGCCTTTTTTGTAGGAGATGAGAATGTTGTTCATACCCGTACCAATCACTCAGGAGGAATTCAGGGAGGAATATCAAACGGGGAGGATATTTACTTTAAGGTGGCATTTAAACCTGTTGCTACAATTATGCAGGATCAGGAAAGTGTAGATCAACATGGAGATGTCGCAATCGTACAGGGCAAGGGCCGCCATGATCCTTGCGTTGTTCCGCGTGCAGTACCTATCGTAGAAGCGATGGCGGCTCTGGTGCTGGTTGATTTCTACCTTCGTAATAGAACCAGCAAAGCATGATCATCGGGCAGCTCAAATGCCGGATTTCTCTACTGCTTTCGTTAAGCTGTTTATTGGCGTTAAATTGCTTTTCACAAAGCAGATATACTTTTGAAAGGGGACTGATGGGATCCCCTTTCAAAATCATCTTATATGCCCCAAATGACTCTTTGGCTAATCTTGCTGCTGAAAGTGCTTTCAAAAGAATAGAAGACCTGAATGCTTCTCTGAGCGATTACAGAGATGATAGCGAAATCAATCATATTTCAGCGCAATCCGGTTCGGAAAACTGGCTTTCTGTCAGTAAAGACCTTTTTGATATTCTGTCTATATCAGATGACATCAGCAGAAAGACAGATGGTGCTTTTGATGCCACCCTGGGGCCGATTGTACAGGAATGGCGGCGAGCAACCAGAAAGGGGTATCTCCCTGAAAAAAAGGTGATCAGTGAAGCCCTGGCCAAAACGGGGTATAAGAATATTCATTTTGATAAAAATTCGACAAGGATCAGGCTTTTGAAAAAAGGGATGCGCCTTGATATCGGAGGATTGGGTAAGGGATTTGCTGCCGATGAAGCAGTAAAGGTCTTAAAGCAATTTGGAATTACCAGTGCCATGATAGATGCAGGAGGTAAACTTGCGCTGATGGATCCGCCTCCCGGTGAGGATGGCTGGAAGATCGTAATTTCCACGGGAAGAGATTCTATTCAAACGATCACTTATTCAAACGTAGGTATAGCAACTTCAGGTCCGACTTATCGCTATCTGGAGTATGAAGGCAAAAAGTACTCTCACATTGTTGATCCGAAAACAGGAATAGGGCTGCTATTCCATCTTCGTACCACAGTCATTTCTCCAAATGCTACAGAAGCGGATGCTTTGGCTACGGCCTTTAGCGTATCAGGAATAAAAAAGGGAAAGAAGTACCTGAACAAATTTCCTGATAACAAAGTGTGGCTGGTTGAGCAGAAAGACGGCAAAGAGCAGAGTTGGAATACAATTCAATAAAAAACCGGAAACATGCTAATGCCTCCGGTTCTTTATAATACTTGCTGGTGTTAGATAACCACGGTTTTACCCGGTACCGCTACAGGATATAATCCATCGGCACCTGGCAAAATTTTGGGATTCGCATCCCATGCAAGCTTGTCAGGGAACAGATTGATGTCCGAATTAAGTGCTTCGTCCCATGTAATCAGCTTTCCTGAATAGGTTGCCATACGACCCATAATAGCGGTCATTGTACTCTTGGCAGCGTTTTCAGCATCTGCAAATTTATATTCTCCTTTCGCAAGCGCTGCAAACAACTCATCGTGCTCTACCTGATATGGATTACCGTCTCCTTTGGCGTCGTGCTGATAAATCACGCCACCTTTATAGTCTTTCAGGATTGTTTTGTTTCCATCAAAGCTATCAATGCGTCCTTTCGTTCCTACGAATGCTTCGTCCACACGGTTCCACGTACCCTCGAACTGGCGGCACTGGCTGGATATGGTAGTTCCATCAGCATAAACCATATCAAGTATGTGGTGATCGAAAATCTCTCCATATGCTTTTCCGGTACGTACCTGGCGTCCGCCTGTTCCCTGAATAGACACAGGATAGCTGCCTTTCACCCAGTTGGCTACGTCGATATTGTGTACGTGCTGCTCAGAAATGTGGTCGCCGCAAAGCCAGTTGAAGTAATACCAGTTTCTCATTTGGTATTCCATTTCAGTTTGGTTAGCCTGGCGTTCTTTCATCCATGGACTGTTACCAACCCAGTAAACCTGTCCGCCAACTATATCACCTATAGCTCCATCCTGAATCCTCTTAATCGCCTGCAGATAGTTATTTTGATAGTGACGCTGTAGACCAACAACAACATTCAGTTTTTTCTTTTTAGCCTCTTCGGCAACCTGAAGCACTTTACGGATTCCCGGTGCATCTGTCGCAACCGGTTTTTCCATAAATATATGCTTGTTGTTTTTTACTGCCTCTTCAAAATGAGATGGGCGGAAGCCAGGAGGTGTTGCAAGAATTACAACATCTACATCCTTTAGAGCTATGGCTTTTTTGAAAGCATCAAAACCTACGAACTTACGATCGTCGGGTACATTCACTTTCAATTTGGTATCCACAGCAGCTCCAGCTGCATTTTTATATTTCTTTTGAGTCAGACTGTTATATGCCTGATCAAGTCTGTCCTTGAATGCATCGGCCATAGCAACGATCTGGACATTTTGCGAAGTGCTCAAAGCCTGAGCCGCAGCTCCTGTTCCGCGCCCACCGCATCCGATAAGTGCTACTTTAATTGTTTCGTCCACAGCGCTGTTAAAGCCGTGTCCTTTCAAAGGATTCAATAAAGCGGTTCCGGCAAACAGACTGGAAACTTTAAGGAAATCACGTCGATTTTGTTCCATAATTATCAGGGATTAAGAGTTATTTAGGTTTTTCAATAATCTTCAATCAGTGTTGGATTGTAATACGCCTTAATTTCTTCAGGAGAAGGTACTTTGACAGGTCGTACCAAACGGAATCCCACAAAAGAGGCGCTTGTCATCCACCATTCGCTTTTTGGCAGTTGCGGATCCAGAACTTTCCATTCAGGCTTTGATGGAGTACGCGCTGCACTTCTCAGATTATCCGGTTCGTCATCCCATGAGCCTCCTCTGGCTGAGGTTGGATATAATTCTGTTACGGGTGCAAAAGCTTCTCCTTTCGGCTTTTTAGCATAATAATCAGGTATGTACTGATCCAGCGTCCATTCCATTACATTACCATGCATGTCGTATAGTCCCCATGCATTTGGTTTCTTCTGTCCGATTTTTTTGTAGGAAGCATCACTGTTTTTAGTGAACCAGGCATATTCTCCCAACTTTGAGGCATCGTCTCCAAATGAGTACGCAGTAGTACTTCCTGCACGACAAGCATATTCCCATTCAGCCTCTGTAGGAAGTCGGTAGAAAATGCCTGTTTTTTCATAGAGCCATTTGCAGAAATGAATGGCCGCATATTGTGTCATGTTAATTGCGGGGTAGCCGGCACGACCCATACCGAACGACATGTCTACATAAGGAGGACTAGGTCTTGTACTTGCATCCGTTTTGGCAACGCTTTTTTCAGGATCCGGATGGCGCAAGGCCATTTCCTTTTCCATATTTTTGAAAGCGTACAAATCATATATATCCCAGATCACTTCATACCTGCCAATCCAGAAAGGTTCAATTTTTACTTTGTGCTGAGGCCCTTCATCGTCACGACGATTCTTTTCAGTTTTGGGGCTCCCCATGGTATACTCTCCAGCGGGAATTGCTACCATATCATAAACCTGAGCGCTACCACCAATTTTTTGCGTGTAATTTTTGAAATCAGCTTTTTGGGCAATGGCATTAGAGAAGATCAGAGATGGGATTAGGTAAAGGAATTTTTTGTACATGATTAACAATGCGTTCTATGGAACATTATAACAAAATAGAAGGAGCAATATTATGTTATTTACCGTATGAAACCGAATTTTTTCTCTGATGTTTAATATCTGTTCTAACTTTGTGACACAGAATTATAAAATTGATTATGAATTACCTTTCAGCAGAAAATGTTGCCAAGTCTTTCGGAGATAGATGGCTGTTTAAAAATATAAGTTTTGGTATCAGCAGAGGAGACAAAATTGCATTAATCGGAACAAACGGAACCGGTAAGACAACATTTCTCAACATACTCACGGGAAAGATTCCTACAGACGAAGGATCTGTGAGTATACGGAAGGATATTCGGGTAGGATATCTGGATCAAAGTCCTGCTTTCGATGAGACATTGCCAATTCTGGAAGTGATATTTTCGTCTAATAATCCTGTAGCTCAGACTGTAAAAAAATATGAGCACGCTATCGAAACGGATAACCACGACGAACTGGCGTCCGTAATGGAGGATATGGACAAGTACAATGCCTGGGATTTTGAATACAGAACGAAAGAGGTTTTGGGAAGACTGGGCATACATAACACTGAAAATCTGTACGGAACCCTTTCCGGAGGACAACGTAAGCGGGTAGCTTTGGCAAAAATTCTTCTTGAAGATCCGGAGTTGTTGATTCTTGATGAACCAACCAACCACCTTGACCTGGCAACAGTAGAATGGTTGGAAGAATATCTCAATACTTCAAATACCACCATTCTTGTTGTAACACACGACAGATACTTTCTGGATACCGTATGTAATCAGGTACTGGAATTGGATCACGGATCGGCGTATAGCTATAAAGGGAATTATTCTTATTTCCTTGAAAAGAAGGCTGAGCGTGAAGAAATGGAAGCTGCGGGTATTGAGAAAGCAAGAAACCTGATGCGTAAGGAGCTGGATTGGATCCGTCGTCAGCCTAAGGCGAGGGGAACGAAGGCAAAATACCGGGTAGATGCTTTTGAAGAACTGAAGGAAAAAGCGAGCCAGAAAAAGTTTGATGTACAGATGGAGCTCAATGTTCGTACTTCAAGATTGGGAAGTAAGATCATTGAGATGGAGAACGTCAGCAAAGGATTTGGTGACCGCCAACTGATCAAAAATTTCGAATATACTTTCCGCAGAGGTGACAGAATCGGAATTGTAGGTCAAAACGGTATGGGTAAATCGACTCTGCTGAATATGATCACGGGAGAGTTGCAGCCGGATTCAGGTAAAATTGATACCGGAGAAACTGTTCAGTTTGGCTATTACAAGCAGTCTGACCTTGTTTTTAATGAAAGTCAGCGTGTGATTGATATAGTTAAAGATGTGGCGGAAGTCGTTCAGCTCGGTACAGGAGAAACGGTAACTGTAACGAACCTGCTTCAGGCATTTTTGTTCTCGCCGTCCAAGCAATATGATTTTATTTCGAAGTTGAGCGGAGGAGAAAAGCGTAGATTACAGCTTCTTCTGATATTGATCAAACAGCCTAATTTCCTGATTCTGGATGAGCCTACCAATGATCTGGATATCGCGACGTTGAACGTACTGGAAGAGTTCCTTTTTAATTTTTCAGGATGTTTGCTCATCGTTTCCCACGACAGGTATTTCCTTGACAGACTTGTAGAGCATATCTTCGTATTTGAAGGAGAGGGGCGTATCAGTGATTTTCCGGGGAATTATACTGAACTGAGAGACTATCAGGATATACAGGAAGCAGAAAAAAAACTCGCTGAATCAGGAAAAGCTTCCAAGCCAGAACCGGTTGCTGCACCAGTAGCAGCTCCAAAAGTTGAGGCACCTGCAAAAAAGAAACTGAGTTTCAAAGAGCAGCGCGAATTGGAAACGCTGGAGGCTGAAATGGCTCAGATTGAAAAGAAAAAGACGCAGTTACTGGATAAGATCAACAATGGAGGATCACATGTGGAAGTGACAAACTGGTCTATGGAAATTGAGGCACTGACGAGCAGCCAGTCGGAGAAGGAAATGCGTTGGCTGGAACTTTCGGAAAATCTGTAGTGAATTCCGACTGGCCGGCAAAAAGAGTTAACCCATAATACCTCACAATATGAATTCGATAACAGAGTTTTTTCAATATATACTCAATTCTGAAGAGATCATCCGTACCGGTGGGTTACTGGTGATCACCTTCATCGTTTTTGCTGAAAACGGTCTGTTTTTTGCTTTTTTTCTTCCAGGGGACTATCTGGTTTTTCTGGCGGGCGTATTTTGTGGTACCGGCATTTTAGACGTACCCATCGGAATTTTACTGGTTTCGATGATTACTGCCGCGATTCTGGGCTCACTGGTAGGATATATTTTTGGGAAATATTTTGGAGATATGTTCGAAAACCGGCCGGATTCTCTGTTTTTTAAGAAAAAGCACCTCGAAACTACCAGAAAATATTTCGATAAATATGGGAGCAGAACTTTGATCGTAAGTCGTTTTCTTCCGATCGTGAGAACTTTTGCTCCCATTTTGGCAGGGCTTGTGCGTATGCCTTTTGTGTCATTTCTAATCAACAATGTCTCCGGTGGAGCTATCTGGATACTTCTTTTAACAGGCGGAGGTTACCTGTTCGGTGAGCGCTTCCCTGGGATTGTCAACTACGTGGAATACATCGTTCTTTTCTTCCTTGCTATTACAACTTTCACAGTCATTAAGGCCTATCTGAACGCAAGAAAGGAAGTGAACTAGCTTTGTTCTTCCTCTTTGAACCAACCTGAATAGGTAATATAGTTATTCGCGGTTCGATCAATAGCCGCATTTAATTCTGGTGAAACATCTTTCAGATACCTGGCTGGATTGCCAGCATAAATGGTGCCCGGCGGAACTTTGGTTCCCTGGGTAACAATTGCTCCGGCTGCCACAATTGAGCCTGTACCTATTACCGCGCCATCCATCACGATAGAACCCATTCCGATCAATACGTGATCCTCAATGGTGCAGCCATGAACAATAGCGTTGTGTGCGACAGATACATAATTACCAATAGTCGTTGCAAACCGCTGGTAAGTACAATGAATTACAGCACCATCCTGCACATTGGAATAGTTTCCGATCCGGATGCTGTTGACGTCGCCGCGTATTACCGCATTGAACCAAACTGTACAATTTGTTCCCATTTCTACATCCCCTACAATGGTAGCATTTTCCGCAAACCAGCAATCGCTGCCAAAGACAGGACTCTTTCCCCGAACGGATTTAATTAACGGCATAATTTTTATTGGTTATCTGTCGGTGACAGTTGTTTCAGAGCTCTGAAAGCAGTTGAGTGATGAATGAAAACTAACAAATGTTACCGAAATTAAATATATTTAGTTGATGAATTAAACATATTCTACTGATTATGCCATCTTCCAAATCTGTTACAAAAGGCAGCTTGCTGATTGCCAAACCTTTTCTCGGAGATCCCAATTTTGAAAGGGGAGTGATATTGATGTGTGAACATGAATCTCCCGGAAGTTTTGGCTTTGTACTGAATCAGGTAACAGATCTGTTTTTAGGTGATGTGCTGGAAGAAACAATCTATCAGGATATTCCACTTCACCTGGGAGGACCGGTGGAGAAAAACACGCTACATTTTATTCACCGGCGTCCTGATCTTATTTCAGGAGGCGCCGAGATTATGGATGGTGTTTTCTGGGGCGGAGATTTTGCGCATCTTCAAACGCTCATCAACATGAATACCATACTACAGGACGATCTGCGTTTTTTTATAGGATATTCCGGATGGAGTGCCGGACAGCTTGTGGACGAGTTGAGCCAGGATTCCTGGATTGTCACCAATACATCCTCTGACTTCATTTTTGATACACCCCCCGGAGATTTCTGGAGAGAAATATTAAGAAGTATGGGTGGTGAATACCGCTCCATTGCTCATTATCCTACCGATCCGAGGCTCAATTAGGCTGGTTTAAACCATGTACTGATTCGTAATCAGACTTGATACGCCCCACTTCTGTGGCAAGGAACTTCTGCAATTGGATATTAAATGCTTCTTTGTCCTCTTCGGACAAGCTGCTATACAAGTCTTTCAATTCCTGGTTTATTTCGGCGCGCTCCAGTTCGGAACCTGCGTTCATAGATCTGATGTGGTATCTTTTGAAATCAAATTCGGGCATAATCTATTCGGTTTAACAATACTCAGTGATATTTCCTTCGGCACAAATTTACGCACTTTACCATTTACATCCGTATTTTCTCCGTTTGAAGCTCTTCTCCGACCACTTATGCAAGATGGTTTCAGAATTGAATGTGACGGTGAACGGGAAAATAAACGTAAGTGTTAGGCAATGATATACATAGATTTTTTTCTTTAAAATGAACCGAGCATTCTTCTTTATATTACTGACATTTATCCTTGTTGCAATTGACTGGTATGTGTGGCAGGGACTCCGATTAGCAATCCGTAATTTTTCCCCCGGCCTCCAGCGCTACATAGGAGGTGCCTACTGGATCTTCACCGCACTCACTCTAGTCGCTTACGTGGCCATGCAACTGCTGCCGCCCGATTATTTCGGACGTACCGCGCGCACTTTCGTATTTGCGTTCATTGCCATTCCCTATTTGTCCAAATTGCTTGCAGTACTGGTGCTGCTCGTTGATGATATACGCCGTTTTTTTCAATGGATTGTCAGTTTCTTTTATCCGGCAGCGGCAACTCCTTCTCCGGTAATGGGCGAGCCAACCATTCCGCGTTCGGAATTTCTGGCGCAGACAGCCGTTGTAGCGGGTGCTGGTTTGATGGGAACTTTTGCATTTGGAATTATATCAGGAGCACATGATTACAGGATTCGCAGAGTACGTGTTCCTCTGGCAAATTTGCCAAGACAATTTGATGGAATTAAGATAGCGCAACTTTCGGATATTCATTCAGGAAGCTTTTTCAACAAAACAGCTGTAAAAGGAGGGGTTGAAATGCTCATGAAAGAAAAGCCGGATATTGCTTTTTTTACAGGTGACCTGGTAAACGACCGTGCGAGCGAGGTAAAGGACTACATCAATATTTTTGATAAAGTAAAAGCACCGCTGGGCGTTCATTCGGTTTTAGGAAACCACGATTACGGAGATTATTTCCAATGGGCAACTCCTCAGGAAAAAATGCAGAATCTTAACGATTTGAAAAGAGCACATCAATTACTTGGATGGAATCTGATGCTGGACGAAAATCGCGCTGTTAAGGTGGACGGTGAAGAAATCGGGTTGATCGGAATTCAGAACTGGGGAGCGGGGAATTTTGCCAAATATGGTAATCTGGAAAAGGCTTACCAGAACACAGAAGATTACCCTGTAAAAATATTACTTTCCCATGATCCGAGCCACTGGCAGGCGCAGGTGCTTCCTAAATACAAAGACATTGATATTGCTTTTGCGGGTCATACGCACGGGATGCAGTTTGGCGTAGAAATCGGAAAACTAAAATGGAGCCCTGTTCAGTATCGCTATAAGCAATGGGCAGGTTTGTATGAGGAAAATAACCAGTATCTTTATGTGAACAGGGGCTTCGGTTATCTGGGTTATCCGGGAAGGGTAGGGATTTTGCCTGAGATTACTATTCTTGAATTGGTAAAAGCATAAATTTCTTCTGTCTTAGACTCAGATACATACTGTGTCAGGATTAATTGCGTTAAAAAGTATATCTGCCATTACGTACAAGAACAGGATTATGAAAAAAAATATCTGTCTCCTCTTATTGCTGGTGTTTTCAGTGAGCCTATCCGGAATTAATACGGTGAATGCAGCTCCGGCTGGCACCAAGTCTGAACTTTTCGGAAAAAAGAGAAAGAAATTTAAAGGTTATAAAAAGCCCAAATCCAAAAAAATACTTGGAATATTCAAGCGGAAGAGTGACTGCGGATGCCCAAATCACTAATCCGCAGAATTTATATCTTTTTTGTACAAATTCAAGAGTAAGCATTACCATCAATCTCTGAAAGATTTGATTGGTTTTGCTTACTTTTGTACTTTATAACCACTTATTAACGGCCTTGTTAGACCACAAGTTAGATGAAAATTAATCTTCGCAGCCAAGACAAATTCGAAAGCCGTCATCATGGAAAAGATGAATCGGAGTTACAGGAAATGTTGTCTACTGTTGGGGTGGCTTCTCTGGATGAACTGATAGACCAGACGCTTCCATCAGCTATCCGTTTGCCTAAACCACTTAATTTACCAAAAGCCAAGACTGAGCAGGAATTCCTGCAGGGAATCAGAAAAATTGCACGCAAGAACGCAATTCTGAAATCTTACATCGGTACTGGCTACTACGACACCATTACGCCTAATGTAATTCTTCGCAACATTCTTGAGAACCCGGCCTGGTACACAGCTTATACGCCGTATCAAGCTGAAATAGCACAGGGTAGGCTTGAAATGTTGTTGAACTTTCAGACCGTGATAACGGATCTAACCGGGATGGAAATCGCGAATGCTTCCCTTTTGGATGAAGCTACAGCTGCTGCTGAAGCGATGACCATGTTGCATGGACTACGTCCTGCTTCGAGAAAGAAGGCAAATACATTTTTTGTTTCTGAATTATGTCATCCGCAAACCATCGACCTGATCTATACAAGGGCTAAGCCTATTGGGATTGATGTGGTAATTGGTAACCATGCAACCGTAGACCTTACCGATGAAAATCTGTATGGTATATTGGTGCAGTATCCTGCTACAAACGGAGAAGTTATAGATTATACTGATTTCATTGCTGCTGCTCACGACGAAAATCTGTCGGTTGCCGTTGCTGCTGATTTGCTGGCTCTTGCATTGCTGAAATCACCGGGAGAAATGGGGGCAGATGTAGTTGTAGGCTCTTCTCAGCGTTTCGGAGTTCCGATGGGCTACGGTGGACCGCACGCTGCATATTTTGCTACAAAGGAGTCTTTCAAAAGAAATATTCCGGGACGTATCATTGGTATTTCTGTTGATGCAGAAGGAAATTCAGCATTGAGAATGGCGCTTCAGACGCGTGAACAACACATCCGTCGTGAAAAAGCTACTTCCAATATTTGTACTGCTCAGGTGTTGCTGGCTGTGATTGCCGGAGCCTATTCTGTATACCACGGACCTGAGGGAGTGAAAGCAATTGCAGCCCGTATTCACGGATTGACGCATTTGTTTGTGGAAACACTTCGTAAGTTCAATTATACCGTATTAACTGACCGCTATTTTGATACGGTTACCATTCAGACTCCGCTTAGCAAGAAAGTAAGAGAGCAGGCAGAGAAATGGGGTATTAATCTTCGTTACAACAAAGACGAAACGATTGGTGTGTCATTTGACGAAGCGAAGTCATTTGATGACGTTATCGCACTTTTGAATGTATTTGCTGAAGTGTCAGGATTCCAGGGAGAATTGGTGATTGATGAAGAAGCTGAATTGTTGATTCCTGAGGATATCGCAAGAGTTTCTGAGTACTTGACGCATCCTGTTTTCAACGAGCACCACACAGAGCATGAAATGCTGCGTTACCTGAAAATGTTGGAGAACAAGGATCTCTCTCTTGTTCATTCCATGATTTCATTGGGAAGCTGCACGATGAAGCTGAATGCTACTGCCGAAATGATACCGCTTACCTGGCCGGAATTTGGTGCCATACATCCATTTGCTCCAACGAACCAAGTGGGAGGTTATGCACAATTGGTAAGTGAGCTGAATATCTGGTTGTGTGAAATCACAGGTTTTGCTGCCATGTCGTTCCAGCCAAACTCTGGCGCACAGGGAGAATATGCCGGTTTGATGGCGATCAGAGCTTACCATGAAAGCCGTGGTGATTTCCACCGTAATGTAGTACTTATTCCTTCATCTGCACACGGAACGAACCCTGCATCTGCTGTCATGGCCGGTATGAAGGTAGTGGTTACCAAATGCGATGAACGCGGAAATATTGATGTTGCTGATTTGACTGCAAAAGCAGAGCAATACAGCAACGAATTGTCTTGTCTGATGGTAACTTATCCATCAACACACGGTGTGTATGAAGAAAGCATCATTGAAATCTGTTCGATGATACACTCGCACGGTGGACAGGTTTATATGGATGGCGCGAATATGAACGCACAGGTAGGGCTTACAAGTCCTGCAACAATTGGTGCTGACGTTTGCCACCTGAACCTGCACAAAACTTTCTGTATTCCTCACGGTGGAGGAGGTCCTGGTGTAGGCCCAATCGGTGTTGCAGAACACCTGATGCCGTTCCTGCCAGGTCACGTTAATTTCAGCATTCAGCCTGAACATCTTCCTGCTGGTGAAGCGGGTGCGGTTTCGGCAGCTCCTTATGGTAGCGCAAGTATCCTGACAATCTCTCACGCCTATATCGCTATGATGGGTGGGGATGGACTGACGAACGCGACCAAATACGCGATTCTGAACGCGAATTACGTGAAAGGGCGTTTGAACGGACACTACGATGTACTTTACACCGGTACGAATGGCCGTTGTGCGCACGAAATGATCCTTGATTGCAGACCGTTCAAAGCAGCTGGTGTTGAGGCAGAAGATATTGCGAAACGTTTGATGGATTATGGGTTCCATGCTCCTACATTATCTTTCCCGGTAGCAGGTACATTGATGATCGAACCTACCGAATCAGAATCAAAAGCGGAGCTGGATCGCTTCTGTGACACAATGATTTCGATCAGAAATGAAATCAGAGAAGTAGAAGAAGGCACAGCGAACCGTGTGGATAATGTGTTGAAAAATGCACCTCATACTTCACGTGTAGTGATGAGCGAAGACTGGAGCCGTTCTTACAGCCGTGAAAAAGCAGTTTTCCCGCTTCCTCATTTGCGCTTCAACAAGTTCTGGCCGAGCGTAAGCCGTGTGGACAGTGCTTACGGTGATCGTAATCTGATCTGTTCTTGTATTCCTGTGGAAGCTTATGCAGATGCGGAGTAGAACTTAAATATTCTTTTTGAAGGTGTCGGTTTCTTTGGAAGCCGGCACCTTTGTTTTTTGTGCCAGGTAGAATTTAACGGGAATCGTTAAAAATAGTTGTAAACGATAATATGTAACCGAAATACTTTTTTCGTTATATTGATGTATGTGGCATAACAAGAGATATTGAAAATTAAAATATTCTGCTCTTTCGCTTTACGGCATAAACCCCTGACAATATGAGATATCTGGCTATTTTCTTATTCCTTTTGCCTTTCTGTGCAAATGCTCAAAATGCCGGTGATGAGATGAAAGTTAAAAATGGCTCAGACATTACAAAATCACTAAAGTATTCTGACAGATTCAGCTATCCTTCCTTTCTTGACGGAAAAGTGTATTTCAGGAATGGTCGTGTTGTAAACGCGAAATTGAATTATAGTCTTCCGCATGGAGAGGTTCAGTTTGTGGATGCAAAGAAAGACACGCTCATCTTAAATGATAAGAACTTTATAGACAAAATAACAATTGCTGCTGATACCTTTTACTATTACCAACACCATGGTCATGTGAGGAAAGTGGCAGGTTACAATCGGGTAAGTCTCGCAGAGAAGCAGATTTTGGGAACAAATGGTGTTGAGCGTTACGCTGCCTACAATCAATATAGCTCTACCTCAGCGATATCCACTTATTCTTCATTTGTCAACAGTAACGGACAACCGCAGACATTAGAGGGAAGTGATAGGATAGCTCTGAAAAAGCGTTTTGTTTACTTTTTTCTGGATCAGAACAGAGATATATACCTGGCTACGAAAGGGAATTTGGTCAAGGTGTTTCCACGACACAAAAAAGCCTTACATACCTATTTCAAAGAAAATAAAGTGGAATTTGCCAATCCGGAAGAGATTGTTAAAACTTTGGAATTTGCCAGTAGTTTGTGATGTCTTGCTCTCTATTGTATAAAGTTGGGCGGGAAACTAAAATATATTGGTACATCTGTTAAACAAAAAGGTGTACCGAAAATAATTCCGATACACCCCAGTTTATAAGTCAGAATTGTTGTTACCCCAACCTGATCAAAGCCTCTTTCAGCGTTACAATTTTTGCTTCAGCGTCAGCTTGTTTCTGGCGTTCTTTTTCAACGATATCGCCTTTTGCATTCTGAACAAAACGCTCGTTTGAAAGCTTTTTGATCACAGAGTTCAGGAAGCCTTGTGTATATTCCAGCTCTCTTTGTAGATTCTCACGTTCAGTTTCTACATCGATCTCATCAGCAAGATTTACAAAGAACTCGTCAGACTTCACACGGAACGAAGTGCCCTCTGCATCTTCAGTTACATAACCAATTGATTCAATTACTGCCAGTTTGGTAATCAGCTCTGCAAGGTTATCATATCTTGCTTTTGAATCTGTACGGATCGCTAATGGTAATGCAATTTTAGGACTGATATTTTTCGAGTTTCTCAGGTTACGAACACCGGAAATCAGCTCAAATAATATTTCAAAATCAGCCAGTAAACCTGCGTCCGATGCTCCGGCCTGCGGGAATGGCGCGATACAGATTGAATCATTTGCAGCTCTCTCGCGGATATTTTGCCAGATTTCCTCGCTGATAAATGGCATAAACGGATGCGCCAGTCTCATCAGACGATCAAAAAAATCCAATGTCGCTTCAAAAGTTTGCTGATCAATAGGCTGTTCATAACCCGGCTTGATCATTTCCAGATACTGCGCGCAGAAATCATCCCAAATCAGCTTGTATACCGAGTTCAGCGCATCGGAAATACGGAATTTCGAGAAATGATCCTGAACCTCGGTAATAGTAACATTCAGTTTGCTTTCAAACCAGGCTACGGCTAGCGAAGAACCTTGTGGAGCAGTAAGATTTGCATCAACTTCCCATCCTTTCACAAGTCGGAATGCATTCCAAACCTTGTTACAGAAGTTACGTCCCTGTTCTACCAGTTTATCATCATATGGTAAATCATTACCCGCCTGCGAACTGAAAAGCATACCCGTACGTACTCCATCCGCTCCATGCTGGTTAATCAGGTCGATCGGGTCAGGTGAGTTACCCAGAGATTTAGACATTTTACGTCCCTGTTTATCTCGTACAATTCCGGTGAGGTATACGTTTTTGAAAGGATACGTGCCTTTGTATTCATAACCTGCAATGATCATACGTGCTACCCAGAAGAAAAGAATTTCGGGAGCCGTCACCAGGTCATTAGTCGGATAATAATAATTTACATCTTCGTTCTCGGGTTCTTTGATACCGTTGAAAACAGAGATAGGCCACAACCATGACGAGAACCAGGTATCAAGTACATCAGGATCCTGCGCGATATCTTCTTCCGTAAGTGCGAAAAGCTGGTATTCATGCTGCGCCTTGCGTAATGCTTCGCGTTTGTTTTTAGCAACAATCAGTGTTCCGTCTTTCAGGTAAAATGCAGGAATACGGTGTCCCCACCAAAGCTGACGACTGATGTTCCAGTCGCGCACATTTTCCATCCAGTGACGGTAAGTGTTTTTGAATTTGGCAGGAATAAGCTGAACGGTGTCGTTCATGACATTTTCCAGAGCAGGTTTGCTGATTTTATCCATTTTCAAAAACCATTGCTCCGATAGGCGCGGTTCGATCACAGAATCAGTTCTTTCCGAATGACCTACATTCGAGCGGTATTCTTCTACTTTGATCAGATCTCCTGATTCTTCCAGAAGTTTGATGATTTTCTTACGGGCAACAAAACGCTCTTCACCCACAAGAATCTGTGCCTTTTCATTCAGCGTTCCATCCTCATTCAGCAAGTCGATGATTGGAAGATTATGACGTTTGCCCAACTCATAGTCATTGGTATCGTGAGCTGGCGTCACTTTCAAGCAGCCCGTACCGAATTCAATTTCTACATAATCATCAGCAATAACCGGAATCGCTCTTTTGACCAACGGGATCAAAACCTGCTTCCCGATCAGATGCTGGTAGCGCTCGTCATTCGGGTTCACGCATATCGCAACATCAGCCATAATTGTTTCCGGACGTGTAGTAGCTACAACTACTCCTGAGCCCTCTGCCCCCTGCCCGTCAACCAACTCATATTTAAGATAAACCAACTTCTGGTTCACCTCTTTCATGATCACCTCTTCGTCGGATACAGTCGTGCGTGCCTGAGGATCCCAGTTCACCATACGGTGTCCGCGGTATATATCTCCTTTGTTGAAAAGGTCAATGAAAACATCAATAACAGAATCGTACAGATCCGGCTCCATCGTGAAACGTGTGCGATCCCAGTCGCAGGAAGCGCCCAGTTTGCGGAGCTGTTGTAAAATGATACCTCCGTATTTATGCGTCCATTCCCAGCAATATTCCAGGAATTCTTCACGGGACAAATCTCTCTTATTGATTCCACGCTCCTTTAGCATTGCCACCACCTTTGCTTCAGTTGCAATAGAGGCATGGTCGGTACCCGGCACCCAGCATGCTTCTTTGCCCTCCATACGCGCTTTTCTGACCAGAATATCCTGGATCGTATTGTTAAGCATATGACCCATGTGCAACACACCTGTTACGTTAGGCGGAGGAATGACGATCGTATAAGGTTCCTTGTCAGGATTAGGTTGGGAGTTGAAAAAGCGGTTTTCCAGCCAATAGGAGTACCATTTATCCTCTATTTCCTGGGGAGCATAAGTTTTGGAAATCATTATTATAGGTATAAAATGCGACTACGCGCGGTTTGCTGTCTTAAAAAGACGGCAAGTTAGGATTTGCAGACGAAATTTTCTAACGTTTTATGCCTCAGCAGCAATAGGGAGCCATATAATAAAGGTACTTCCTTCACCCGGTTTGCTGTCAGCGGTCACAGTTCCACCATGTGCTTCTACCATCGTTTTGACGTAGCTCAGTCCCAGTCCGAAACCTTTCACATCATGGACATTGCCTGTCGGGACTCTGTAGAAAGTGTCGAAAATCCGGTGAAGTTGCTCCCGCTTCATGCCAATCCCCTTGTCAGTGATTGCCAATTCCAGACCGTTATTCGTATTACTTGTCCGGATTGTGAGGTGAAGTTGTTCAGGAGAATATTTAATAGCATTATCAATCAGGTTATTGAGTACGTTTGCTAAATGCACTTCGTCTCCCAGTACCTGTTCGTTTTCTGCTTCAAATTCCAGATCAACAATGCCATTCTGATTCTCAATCTGCACACTCAGACTATTTAATGCATTGGTGGTCAGATCAGTCATATTCACCAACGTTTTCTTAAGTTTTACCTCGCCTTTGTCCAGAAGTGCCATTTGTAACACTTTTTCAACATGGGTACCAAGCCTTCGGTTTTCTTCACGAATAATACCGAGATATCTCGAAAGGCGTGGGAGATTCAATGAGGCTGTTCCGCTGGCCGAATTTTCCTGAGCCATCTCTGCTGCGAGCGCTATTGTGGAAATAGGTGTTTTGAATTCGTGCGTCATGTTGTTGATGAAGTCATTCTTAATGTCCGACAGTTTTTTCTGGCGTAGAATGGTGGTCACTGCGAGATAAAAACAGATCATTACCACCAGAATAAGCACACCAGACCCTCCGAACATTACACCCATTCCGCTCATGATATGCCTCTGCTGATCGGGGAAATAGACAAATAGAGAATTTTGTCCTTGTGTGGTTTCATTGGGAAACAAAGAAGCTTTGTATGACTTTTGCTGCCAGTCGGTAGGTTGCAGATTGGCCGTTGAAAACAGTAGGTTGCCCGGGTTGTTTCCCTGAACAGCGAATTCATAAGGAAGTGTGATTCCGTTCTCTTCAAATTCCTTTTTCAATAACGTATCAAGTAAAAAGCGATTGACTCTTTCCTGAATAGGTCTTTTCGTATACAACAGGTCTTGCATTACCTCACGCAATATCTCTGCTTTATCCGCACCGCCTCTTGCAGTGAGCGGAAGATTCTTAGCGTTGGCAAGCGCTGCCTTATCCTGATTTTCCTTCTTAGCTTTCAGATACGAGGGCTGCTGAATATTGCCGGTTGCTGCGGATTGCTTCTTTGTATTGTCTTTCTGACCATTCATTTGGTTAAAAACTTTCCCCAGTCCTTTTTCTTCTTCCATCCGTCTGCGCATGAACTCATCAATGCCAGCCATACCAAATTGCTGCGCCTGGAAAAATTCCTCCATGATTTTTTGCTGATGGTCAGCAATTATCCGGAAATTGGGACTCAGTACATCTGTGGGTACACTCTCCGAAGAAATACGGTAATGAATTTCCTCACCGTTAGGACCAATGAAAACCTCTATATTATGTGGTGTGCGGGCAGCTGTTTCCCGGCTCGCTTCCTGAACCGCAGCTGGTTTGGCTTTCCTGACCGGAGCGTTTCTGAGCTGAGTGATGCGTTCCAGCTTGCTTTTTTGTTGCTCCCGCTCTATCCTCTGCTGAAGAAGATACATCATCTCCTGTTTTTCAAGACGATGCACCACTTCCTGCACCGATTCCGATACTTTATGGTTGAATTGCTCATTTCTGATCGCAATAGCTTCGCGTATCCAGTACCATTGCAATCCTATCAATCCGATGAGTGCAATGCACATTAAGCCTACAATGATCTGAATTTTTCTTTTTGTCATTTTTCTCGTTTCACCTCATGCAACGTTTCACCTCCTGCTTCCGACATTGGTGGGTACCTATCCGGAGAGAAAGCAAATTTAACCTTTCTCATTCGCCTGAAATTGTTTTTAACAAAATTTAACAGGGACATGAAAATACAGTCGATAATTTTGTAACTGATTCATTCACATAACATAAATGCCATGAAAAACATTTTTTCGAAGAAGGTATTAGTACCTTGTCTCATTGCTTCAGCTTGTCTGATTACAGCTCAGACATTTGCTCAGAATAAAGAAAAGGATAAAAAAACGACTGTTAAAGTCAGGGTGTCTGATCAGGAAAAGGGTAAGGATGTTGAAAAAGAATACAAACTTGATCCTATGAGCGAGAAAGAGCGGAAGGATTTTGTTGACAAAGTGCTGGATTCTCTGGATGCTAAATCCGGCAAAGGGTCTAAGGTTGTTTCCGTCACAGTCGACGACGGTGAGGGTGACCAACAAATCATGACCAGGAAACGCCGTAACGTAATCATTGATCATCGTGACGAAAGCGAACCGCTGGTGTTTAACTGGAAGGACGATTTTTCAAAAGATTTTAATTTTGAGACTGAAAAATTCCGTAATCACATGCGCAATTTCGAAAGAGATTTTAAGCCGAAAGCGCGGGTAATGATCCGTGATATGGAAAATTTTGGAGAAAGAATGGGAGACATGTGGGGCAGGGAGTCGGTGAAAGCCGCTACTGTTCGTGACCTGAATGTATACTCCAATAATCCTGACAACGGCGTATTGAATCTGCGATTTCAGGTTCCTCAGAAAGGTGATCTGAGCATTGTGGTTACCGACGTGAAAGGAAAAGAAGTTGGTAAAAAGGACATAAAAGATTTCAGCGGCAATTTCGTAGGACAAATTGATCTGAAGAAAAACACAAAAGGAACCGTATTCGTAACGGTCGTGCAGAATGAAGACGGGGCTGTCAAAAGGGTTGTGATTCCGTAATTGTCATTGACTGAAATAAAAAGACCTTTGCCGGAATGTATGGCAAAGGTCTTTTCATTTTAATATCCCTGGTAAACGTCAAGACGCTCAGTGGAGTAAATCTTATTCAGCTTTGTGAATGGCTGGCCCAGAATAGTCACGGGCTCCTTATGTTTTTCCGAAACTACGTACTTGATCCGATTTGTAGCGACCAGTTTGTTTAGTTCTTTAAAATCGAATGTCTTGTTTTTATCGGCCAGATAGACAATGTCAGGAAATGGAACGAGCGAATTCTTGTAAAGGAAGTGGTTAAGATAATAGCCATTGAAATTATCCGGCTGGCATATGTAAACGTATTCACTGTCTTTCAAATTTTTCTCTTCACTCAAAAAGCGGGCAATATCACGTTGTTCGATATACTGAGCTGTAAAGAAGTTAAGATTCGATTTTGTATATCTGTCATAAACGAATAGGATACAGTGGACTGCCACAAGTACGAGGTAAGTGTTTACGACAGAAATGTTAAGGATGTTTTTGAGCTGGAATTCATCCTTCTTCTCATGAATAAACATCGTGATGAGAATCACCGATGCAACCAGGTAAGTCTGAAAATAACCCACTCCCGCACCTACTTTGAATGCTGCTGAACTTGAAAGAATGAATAAAAGAATACTACAAATGGCCAAAAACTGATAATAAAGATTGTCGCGGCGGGTAAGCGAGATGCCTGCTATTGCGAAGTTGATAGCCAGTAGGGGTGCAAATTGCAAAAGAAGCTTTTCCAGTGTCCAGTCGTAGAACCAGCCCCAGCTCACGGAATTTGCAACTCCACCAATGATATTGGTAAAGAAGACGTCCATTGAGGATGTGGGTAATACAAAAAGATAAGCGGTAAAAAACAGTATCCCGAAACCAAGGACCTTTAAAAAAATCTTCCATTGCTTCGTATAGATCAGGAACAAGCCTAAACTTATAGCATGAATAGCCCCGCTTTGTTTGATAAAAAATGAGGTTACTGCAAAGAAAATGGCGGCGATCCACCAGAGACTTTTATCGTTTTTCTGATCAAGCGCTTTGAAAGCAGAGCAGACAAAAAGAGAAAAACTTAAAACCAAGAGGCTATCAGGTCGTGAGCTCGTGAGAAACCAGAATGCAAGTACCTGATAGATAAAGAACGTAGCCAGGCTGGATAACAGCACATTCTTATTTGTTCTCTTGTATAGCACGTACCAAACAACTGCACAGGCAAGCAGGGTGAATGTAATGGAGATAAGCCTGCTTAGCAGAAAAATTTTGTGAACTTCGTGCCCTTCAAAACCCAGCAGATTGACAAAAAATGACCCGATAACAAAATAAATGGGTGTATACTGAGTCATCAGGAAAGTGGGTTCTTCAGGATCTGTATAGATAGGCAGACCGTCGGAAAGGCGCTGAATCGGAAGTATCGCGCTTGTTTCACTTCCTGATATATCCGGCAAATAACTTATTGATATGTAGACTTTAATCAGTAATAAAACGAGGCAAATTAGTCCGCTGATACAAGCGGCGAGTACTGTCAATTTTTTGTTAGTAACCACTATTAATTATTTAAGTGTGCAGCTCAAAACAATGAATGTGTTTCATACAATGTCTACCCTCATAACGAGTAAGACTACTGAACCCATACAATTTGTTTATACACTGGCAGCAATTGGAGGGAATATGATTCTGTGCAAAATACACCGGAAAGTGAAATGTAACTGCTATTGTATAAATTTTTATTTATTTCTTAATCTTGTTCTTATTGGTCTCTAATAGGTATAAAAAAATAAAAGTGTTTTCTAATGTCTATTTGGTAACCGAGGCGTATATTTTGATTTAGTTGTTATAACATTTATCATCTTTTATTGAAAATAATCCAATTAATTAGACAGACATCTGTTAAGAATCGTAAATTTGCGGAAAAACACCAATCGTCCGCGACATCCAATTAAATAAGCGACTATGCTGAATCTTATACTGTTTGGCCCTCCTGGTGCTGGAAAGGGCACTCAAAGTGAAAAAATCATTGCAAAGTACAATTTGATTCACCTCTCGACCGGAGATCTTTTACGTTCTGAGATTCAGGCCGGATCAGAGTTGGGACTGAAAGCAAAGACACTAATGGATCAGGGATTACTTGTGCCTGATGAAGTAGTGATTGGAATGATTGATCATAAACTAAGCGCACACAGAGATGCTGCCGGGTTTATTTTTGACGGATTTCCCCGCACTGTGAAGCAAGCTGAAGCATTGGATACGCTTTTGGCCAGCCATAACGAGAATATCTCGGTAATGGTGGCTTTGGTCGTTGAAGACGATGAGTTACTAGCGCGATTGCTGAACCGCGGGAAGACATCAGGACGTCCTGATGATCAGAATGAAGAGCTTATCAGCAAGCGTATTCAGGAATATAACAGCAAAACCAAACCTGTAGCGGATTACTATCAGCAGCAGGAAAAATTCGTACCTATAAATGGTATCGGAGAGATTGAAACCATATTTGAAGAAATAAATAAAGCAATTGCGGCGGTATAACTGCAGCTTAGCTTTTTGAGTCCGAATTCATCAACACCATAGCCATGGCATCTTCTAACTTTATCGATTACGTAAAAATCAATGTGAAATCCGGTTCGGGTGGAGCGGGGTCGCTTCATTTTCGCCGAGAAAAACACGTTGAAAAAGGAGGTCCTGATGGTGGTGATGGAGGAAGAGGCGGCCACGTTATTTTGAAAGGCAGCTCTCAGCTCTGGACACTTTTACACCTGAAATATACCAAACACATCAAGGCATTTGATGGCAAGGGCGGAGAAGGTGGAAGAAGAACAGGAGCGATAGGAAAGGATATTACGCTGGAGGTTCCCCTGGGTACCGTAGCAAGAGATGCTGAAACCGGAGAGCAACTTTTTGAAATCACAGAAGACGGCCAGGAAATTATATTGCTGAAAGGTGGAAGAGGAGGTTTGGGAAATGATCATTTCAAATCTGCGACGAACCAAACGCCACAGCACGCACAGCGCGGAGAGGCTGGCCTGGAGTCATGGGTCATACTGGAACTTAAAGTATTGGCAGATGTAGGTTTGGTAGGTTTCCCCAATGCAGGGAAATCTACCTTGCTTGCGGCCGTGTCAGCAGCAAAGCCCGAAATAGCGGACTATCCTTTTACAACACTCGTGCCCAATCTGGGTGTGGTGGCCTACCGCGATTACAAGTCCTTTGTGATGGCGGATATCCCTGGTATTATCGAAGGAGCCAGTCAGGGGAAAGGTCTCGGGCTTCGTTTCCTGAGACATATTGAAAGAAATTCCATTTTGTTATTCCTGGTACCCGCTACCAGTGAAGATGTTAATGCGGAGTATGAGACGCTCCTGAATGAACTTACCATTTACAATCCCTCCCTTTTAGATAAGAATCGTATACTGGCGATTTCCAAAACTGATATTCTTTCAGAAGAAGAAAGAAATGATTTGGCAAAAACAATTCCCGCCGGAATTCCTCATCTGTTTATTTCCTCTGTAACTCAGGAAGGTATAGAGCAATTGAAAGACAGGATTTGGAATGCGATTAATAATCCGCTTTCCGCTTAATAATTTTTTTGTTGATAGAGGCAACCTTTTGATGCGTATAATGTGTCGATAGAGTTACTTTGGAATGAAAAACTATCCGGTTTCGATGAGGTATTGTACTACGTTTATAGTCTGTTTACTATCTTTTTTTGCATTCACTTATGTTGAAGCTCAGGTCAATATTGACTACCCTTCATCTAGAGCGATTTTTCAGCGAGATAAAAATAATTCGGCAATCATCTACATTTCCGGTAGTTATACCAAAAATGTAGATAGAATAGAGGCAAAACTTACAGCCATTAATGGTGGCGGTAACGTGGATTGGAGGACTATCCATTCAAATCCTCAGGGCGGTTTCTATTCAGGTAGTATTAATTCGTCTGGTGGTTGGTATGAGCTTCAGGTAAGAGGAATGCTGGGGGACCAGCAAGTCGGGATCCAGACCATATCACCAATTGGTATAGGTGAGGTTTTTCTCATCGCCGGACAATCCAATGCACAGGGATTTATTAATAACAGAAATGAAAATGATAACTTTGATTACGGCGTACAGAGAGCAAACGATGACCGTGTAAACTGCATTGACTTCAGTACAACAGGAAAGGGATCATTTGATTTGCCTTACCCTTCATTCACACACCTGGAGTCTGATACGCAAGTGTCTCCGAGAGGAGAGGGTGCCTGGAGTTGGGGGAAACTTGGCGACCTATTGGCTAACCGCTTGCAGGTGCCTATTTTGTTTTACAACGTGGCATGGTCAGGAACGATTGTGCGTAGTTGGAGGGAAAGTATTAACGGAACGGCCTATTCTCCCTATTCGCCTACAGAGTTCTATGCGCCTTCGGGAGCACCTTATGGTAATATGAGATCGGTCATGCAATACTATGTGCCTATCACAGGTATCAGAGGGGTATTGTGGCTTCAGGGAGAGGGTGATAATCAATGGGAAACTTCGATGGATTCTTATGTCAACGATTTACAGACTGTTATCAATACAAACAGAAGCGAGTCGGGAAAAAATGTATCGTGGATGGTCTCTCTCACTTCTTATAACGGAGAAACAGCGTCGAGAATTACGAATGCACAGCAAAAGGTGATCAGTACTTTACCCAATATGTTTACGGGGCCTAATACTGATGTTATTCAGATTCCAAGAACGGATTTTGCGCGTATCCATTTTCATCATGAAGGGCTTACTTCATTGGCAGAGGCATGGAATAATCAGTTGAATGATGATTTCTTTAACAGGTCAGAACCCTATTCCGGCGTGCAACCTTTACAAATTACTGCCAGTTGTGCAGGAGGTAATGTGAATCTGGCAGTGAATACAGACGGTTTTGCCTCCATTAACTGGAGTAATGGAGGAAACTCAGCGAGTATTCAGGTAGGGAACGGTACTTACAGAGTAACTGCCAGAGACGGAAACGGAAATTTGAGATTCTCTCCGGAAATCAGAATTCACGAATCAATCATTCCTGCGCAGCCTCAGGTTACTTTACAGGGAAGTAATCCTGTTTGTCTGGGCAATACCGCCACATTGATATCCAATACTTCTGAAAACATACGCTGGAACAATGGATCAACGAACAGTCAGCTTACAGTTACGCAGGGCGGTGAATACTTTGTAACAACAAGAAATGTTTATGGATGTGAGTCATCTTCATCCAGGGTAAATATTACAATTCTTACGTCTCCACTACCTGAAAAACCTACGATTACAGCAGCCAGTGCTACCACATTTTGCGATGGTGGTGTAGTAAGCCTCAGATCCAACTCTACAGTGAATAATCGCTGGTCCAATGGTGAAACTTCCGGTGCTATCGATGTCCGGAATTCGGGTGAGTTCAGAGTGCAGGCGGTTGATAACTTTGGTTGCTATTCTCCAGCTTCAGAGCCGGTCAATGTACGTGTAAATCCTTTGCCTGGTAAGCCGTCTATTTCGTTGAACGGACCTGCAAATTTCTGTGAAGGTGGAAATATCGTGTTGACATCGGATTACGACAACGGAAATATCTGGAGTAATGCTGCGACCAGCAAAGCAATTACTTCAACCCAGTCGGGTACATTCAGCCTGCTACAGAGAGATTCAAACGGATGTGAGTCTATGTCGGATCCTGTTACTGTCACAGTTCATCCTTTGCCGGCGACTCCGTCCATTACCACGCTAAGGCCCTTGACATTCTGTGAAAGGGATTATACCACGCTCAGAAGTAGTGCAGCTTATCAGTATGTGTGGAGTAACGGGGGCGGTTCTCAGGAAATAGATGTACGCTCATCCGGTGATTACACGATCTCAGCCAGAGATCAGAACGGATGTGTTTCTCCGGCTTCTCCTGCAGTACGTGTCACTGTCAATCCTTTGCCGGACACTCCGGTGATTACAGCCAATGGCCCTACTACTTTCTGTGCAGATTTGAGTGTTACGCTGCAATCTACCATCGCAACTGGTTTCTTATGGAGTGATGGTTCTAATGGTCAAAATATCAGGGTTACAAGAGCAGGGACTTTCAGTGTTCAGACCATCAATCAGTTTCAATGTTATTCGGACCGCAGTAACGAAATCAGAACAAGTACGCTGGCGCTGCCTCCGGCTCCTTCGGTAGTCGCTCTTGGTGCTACAATGATTTGTGACGGAGACTTTGTTGCCTTGCAGGCTTCCCGTGGAAGTAATTTTATCTGGAACAGCGGGCAGGAAAAAGATTCTATTCATGTGACTGCTTCGGGGGCTTATTCGGCCAGGGTAAGAGATGCACAGGGATGTTTCTCTCCCTATTCGCCTGAAGTAGCTGTGGATGTGAAACCGACACCAACTTCGCCTGTGATCAGGAAAGTGGGTGTATTTACCTTACTGGCAGAAAACAACCTGAATGATGGCGATCACGTCTGGAGATTGAATCAGACTGTGTTGAGTGAAAACAGTGCCACTTTGAAAGCAACCGTTGCTGGAACGTATTCTGTGAACAATACAATCGTGTACAGCCCTACGCTTACCTGCTATTCCGACTATTCTGAGCCGTTTGTCTTTGTGCCGGAAGAGTTGGGTAACGGATTGATTGTATACCCGAATCCGCTAACAGACGGAAAAATAGCTCTTGAAACCGTGCAAGATCTGGTGAATGCAGAGGTGCAAGTGATTGACAGCCGAGGCATTATTCATAAAACCTATCGCGTTGCAAGGTTCGACTCCAGACAATTTTTTGATATCTCAGATCTGAGGTCAGGGGTGTATATTATCAGGGTTGTAGCCGGTTCTTTTACAGGAACGCAGAAAATTGTTGTTGTAAGGTAGCTATCTGAATTTGACGGGTAGTCAAAAAAACGGAATAGTTATATTATTGGCGAAATAATTGTTTTAAATTTGTCGTTGATTTGCTGGACATGAACGGTCTGGCAAATCCAAATCTGATCACATTTTCTTTCTGACTATGAGAGACTATACCTGTATTACTAAACAAAATGCATAGCAAATTTACTACCAGTGTTTTGGTCAAAACTTTACTATTGCTCTGTATTTTACAGTCAACAGTATTTTCACAAACTCTTCCACCGGCCATCACAATCACTTCCCCGATTACGAATGCGGTTTATCAGAGAGATGTAAGTGGCCAGCGTGACGTGACCATTTCAGGAACGTTCTCTGTGCCTGTAGATAAGATTGAAGCGCGGGTAGTGCCTGCGGTTGCTGGTCAGGGGATCGACGTTCCCTGGACAGAAATTCAATCAGCCCCTAAGGGTGGAGTTTTTCAGGGAAAACTCAAAATATATGCCGGTTGGTATACACTTGAAGTACGTGGTACACTGGGTGGGCAAATCGTTGGAAGAGCTGTATTACAGCGTTTGGGTGTGGGTGAGGTTTTTCTTATTGCAGGTCAATCCAATGCGCAAGGGCTGAAAAAGTTTCCTGGTCCCTCCGCGGTAGATGAACGGGTGCAGTATATTTCGAACTACATCAATGACGATATAGATAAACTGGATGATCCTCCTGCACCAGTTTTTTCAAAGATTACAGCAAATACCAATTTTATTGCTCCACGTGGCCAAACTGCCTGGTGCTGGGGAATTTTGGGTGATCTTTTGGTAAGCAAGCTCAATATGCCTGTGGTATTTATCAATAATGCCTGGGAGGGAACTTCGGTAATGGACTGGTCTTTAAGCGCACAAGGGTTGCCGACAACCACAAAGTATGGATATAAAATGCCGCCTCAGATGCCATACGCTAACCTGCGGATATCTGCCCGCAATTATGCCAGTCAATATGGGGTGAGAGCCATACTTTGGATGCAGGGAGAAACGGATGGAATATATGGTACGCCTTCTGCTACTTATCGTGACAATCTTCAGTTATTAATGAACCAGCTTGGAGCTGATACTGGTAAGCGGATTACTTGGGTAATTGCCAGAACGAGTAGAATTTCTGCGGATGAAATAAATCCTCCTAAAACTTACCCTGCAATCATTGCTGCACAAAATGCCGTGATTGACCAGAGTTTTAATCCAACGTGGGGTGGCCCACAGACAGATGCCCTGGATCCGGAAAGAAATGGTGATGAAACCATAAAAGGAGACAGAACACACTTTGTCGGTGTCAAGGCATTGACATTATTGGCAAATGCATGGAATGAAAGTCTGAATGCCAGCTTCTTTTCCCAGGTGCCACCGATAGTATCAGAAGAAGTGCCAGCCTTATCAGCGATTTGTACTACTGGCAATAATGGTGTTACCATATCTTTGCCTACTACCTACAGCTCGTACAAATGGAGTACAGGCGCTACAACGAGTTCCATTACTGTTACAAAGGCGGGTACCTACAGTGCCGTTGTAAAAAACAGTCTTGGTAATACAGTTATCGTTTCTGCAGTTGTTCTGGAGAAAGATGCCAAACCGGCTAAACCGCTTATTACACAGCAGGGAACACAACAGGCTTGTGCCGACTCCACATTTGATTTCTCAGTTGCTGCAGACAATGTTGTGTACTCCTGGTTCAAAACGGGCAACCAGGCAGTGCTGGGTACAGGCAATACTATTGCAGTAGGCGAGACAGGCGACTATCAGGTAAGAGCGCAAAATATTTTTGGATGTGTATCCGATAATTCTGATGCCGCTTCACTTATTATCCGTCCGGAAGTGAGCAAGCCAATCATTGAGTCTGGTGGTCCTTTCAGCGTAACTGCAAGCATTCCTGAGACAGGCTTGAATGAGAAATATCTGTGGCGTATACCGGGAAGTGAGAAAGATACGCTAGCTCCTGTGATCAAAATCCTTAAATCAGGTATTTATTCGGCGCGTACGCAGGTGGTTTACACTATCGGTAGTAATGCACTTACTTGTGTTTCGGATACTTCAGCACGTGAATTCAAAACCAATGATTCCAATGAGATTGTGGTTTATCCTAATCCAAGTCAGGGGGCATATGTATACGTCGAATCACGTGATGATATAAGAAACGCATCTGTAACGCTTTATGACATTTTCGGAAGAGTTATCCGGATTACCCCGCCAGTCATTCTGAACAGCCGGTTAGAGCTGGATGTATCCAATCTCGCATCAGGAAAATACATCCTGAGGGTGACTGGTGAGAATACCTCTTTAACCAAGCAGATTGTTGTAAGATAAATATTTTTTATTTTAATAGTTATAAATAAGCCCCGGGAGATCGGGGCTTATTTAGTATGATACTAATTAGATAAAAGATAAAGTCAAGAAGTTGATTGATAAATTTGCATAGGCTAATTTTGACTGTTACAGGAAGAATTGCTTTATAACGACAGACAAATTTTCATGAAAGATTCTTATCTCCCTTCAGACTACCTGCCTATTATTGTACAGTTTATACTTGCAGTAGGATTTATCGGCGGTACAATGATTGTTACCCACCTTATAGGCCCAAGCCGCAAGAGTAAGCTGAAAGACGATCCATTTGAGTGCGGGATCGAATCTGTAGGTGATGCACGTACGCCAATTTCCGTAAAATACTTTCTCGTAGCGATCCTGTTTGTGCTTTTCGATGTGGAAGTGATTTTTATGTACCCATGGGCAGTTAACTTCAAGGAACTTGGTATGTTTGGATTCGTGGAGATGTTGGTGTTTATGGCGCTGTTGTTATCAGGATTCTATTATGTGATCCGCAAGGGCGTATTGAATTGGGAAGAATAACAAGCGGTTTCCATGTTAGAGAGCACCTTGTTTATTCATTGAGAGAGAAGAGGATAAAACTGAAAACGTGAGCTAAAAGCTGCATGCTAATAGCCAAAAGCTAATAAATCATGAAAGAAGTAACCATCGCGGAAGCACCGCAAGGACATAGTGGAGCAGGATTTTTTGCCACTTCATTCGATGAAGCAATCGGTCTTGCCAGAAGTTATTCGTTGTGGCCATTGCCATTTGCCACTTCATGCTGCGGTATCGAGTTTATGGCGACCATGGGTGCGCATTACGATATCTCACGTTTTGGTTCTGAGCGACCAAGCTTTTCCCCACGCCAGGCAGATTTGCTGATGGTGATGGGAACAATCGCTAAGAAAATGGCACCAGTTGTGAAGCAGGTATATCTTCAGATGGCTGAGCCTCGTTGGGTTTTGGCGGTAGGAGCCTGTGCATCAAGCGGAGGTATTTTTGATACATACAGCGTACTCCAGGGGATAGACAGAATTATCCCGGTTGACTGCTATGTACCAGGATGCCCACCTCGTCCGGAACAAATCATTGACGGATTAATGCATATCCAATATCTGGCGCAGAACGAAAAGTTGCGCAGAAGAAATACCGACGAATACCAACACTTGTTAGCTTCTTACAATATTCAATAATTACCCTTATGCTAAGTAACCAGGAGGTAGCAGAAGAGCTTTTGGGAAAATACGGCGATCAGGTTTTTGACTTTGAAGAGCCATACGGATTGCTGACGCTTTCCACTACTAGAGAAAATATTATTCCTGTTCTGGAGTTTCTGAGAGACCATAAGTCGTATCAGGTTAATTTCCTTACGGATTTGACGGGAGTTCAATACCCGGAAAATAAAGGGAAGGAATTTATGGTAGTGTATCATATGCACAGCTTTATTCATAATTTCCGTATCCGTATTAAAGTGTCCATTCCCGAAGCGGATATACACATTCCTACTGCTACAGGATTGTTTGCCAGTGCCAACTGGATGGAACGCGAGACTTACGATTTCTATGGTATATTATTCGACGGACATCCTAATCTGATCAGGATATTGAACATTGAGGAAATGGATTATTTCCCGATGCGTAAAGAATATCCATTGGAGGATGCTACCCGCGAGGACAAGATCGATGCCCTGTTTGGCCGATAAACCCTTTACTGATTTTTAGTAAGCTATGGCAGAAATTGAATTATTACCACATAATGTACCATCTCAGGCTGAACTTCCTGAGCTTGTAGAGGAGTTAACCACCCTCAATCTCGGACCTACTCACCCGGCAACACACGGTATTTTTCAGAACATCCTTAAAATGGATGGTGAAAAAATCGTATCCGGCGAGCAGACCATAGGTTATATACACAGAGCTTTTGAAAAAATTGCGGAAAGACGTCCTTTCTATCAGATTACGACGCTTACCGACCGCATGAACTACTGTTCATCCCCGATCAATAATTTCGGTTGGCATATGACGGTGGAGAAATTGCTTCAGATCGAAGTTCCTAAACGCGCACAGTACATCCGTGTGATCATGATGGAGCTGGCTCGTATTTCCGATCACTTGATTTGTAACAGTATCCTTGGCGTTGATACCGGCGCATTCTCTGGATTCCTTTACGTAATGCAAAAACGTGAGGATATCTATGAGATATATGAAGAAGTTTGCGGTGCCCGTCTTACAACCAACATGGGGCGTATCGGCGGCATGGAGCGTGACCTTTCCACAACTGCCATTCGTAAAATCCGTGATTTCATCAAAACTTTCCCTCCTGTATTGCAGGAATTCGAAAAGCTGATGAGCCGTAACAGGATCTTCATGGACCGTACGATCAACGTGGGAGGAATATCACTGGAGCGTGCACTTTCTTATGGCTTTACCGGCCCTAACCTGAGAGCTGCCGGACTTGACTACGACGTACGGGTAATGAATCCTTATTCTTCCTATGAAGATTTTGATTTCAGTATTCCGATCGGGCAGAGCGGTGATACTTTCGACAGATACAATGTACGCATAGAGGAAATGTGGCAAAGCCTAAAGATTGTAGAGCAGGCGCTTAACAATCTTCCGGAAGGTCCTTACTATGCAGATGCTCCTGAGTATTATCTGCCTCCGAAGAAAGAGGTTTATAACAATATGGAAGCGTTGATCTACCATTTCAAAATTGTGATGGGAGAGATTGATGCTCCGGCTGGTGAAGTATACCATGCTGTAGAAGGTGGAAACGGAGAATTAGGTTTCTATCTGATCAGCGATGGAGGACGTGCTCCGTATCGTCTGCACTTCCGTCGCCCAAGCTTTATTTATTACCAGGCTTATCCTGAAATGTGTAAGGGAAGTACACTTTCAGATGCGATTTTAACAATGAGTAGCCTCAATGTAATCGCAGGAGAGCTCGATGCTTAATATCTGATGACTCAGATGAATAGATTTACCGGCATATATACTCTTTTAAGTAACTGTTGGCCGGTTTTGATTCATGAAGATACTATAATAAAAAAATGACCGAAACATCTAATCCCGTTGCGTTTACTCCCGAACGACTTGAAAAAGTAAAGGAGATTATAGACCGCTATCCGGCAGGACGTCAGAAATCAGCTTTATTACCTGTTTTACACATTGCGCAGGAGCAGTGGGGATGGGTAAGCAGCGAGGTAATGGATTACGTGGCCGGGCTGCTTGATATCCTTCCTGTAGAAGTATATGAGGTTGCAACGTTCTACACTATGTATCACCTTGATGCAGTGGGCAAACACGTGATTGAATATTGCCGTACAGGGCCTTGCTGCCTGATGGGTGGAGAAGATATTTACGATTACCTGAAAGAAAAACTGGGCATTAATGCGGGTGAAACTACACCTGACGGGTTGTTTACACTCAAAGAAGTGGAATGTCTGGCTGCTTGCGGATGGGGGCCTGTGTTCCAGATCCGTGAGAAGTTTTATATGAATCTGACCCGTGAAAAGGTAGATCAAATTATTGAAGAATTAAGCAAATAGGCTTTTAAGGCTGAAACCTGATCAGTAATGGCTAGAAAAATATTAACAGAGCATATCAACGTTCCCGGAATCGAAACTTTCGATGTATATCGCAAGCATGGAGGTTACACGGCTGTTGAGAAGGTGATAAAAACCATGACTCCTGAGGAAGTTGTGGAAGAGGCAAAAAAGTCGGGTGTGCGTGGTAGAGGAGGAGCGGGCTTTCCAATGGGAATGAAATGGGGGTTTCTAGCCAAACCTGAGGGAGTTCCCCGTTATCTGGTTTGCAACGCAGATGAGTCGGAGCCAGGTACCTTTAAAGATCACCATTTGATGAAATCTATCCCTCACTTACTCATTGAGGGAATGATCGTTTCCAGTTTTGCACTGGGTGCGAATAAATCTTTTATATACGTTCGCGGTGAGCTGATGTATGTAATCCGCATTCTGGAAAAGGCGATTGAAGAAGCCAAAGCAAAAGGTTTTCTTGGTAAAAACATCCTTGGAAGTGGCTATGATCTTGAATTGGTAGTACAGCCGGGTGGTGGAGCTTATATATGCGGTGAAGAAACAGCGTTGCTTGAATCACTCGAAGGAAAACGTGGAAATCCTAGAAATAAACCTCCTTTCCCTGCTGTAAAAGGACTTTACCAGTCTCCAACGGTAGTTAACAATGTGGAGTCGATTTCCAATATGCCATGGATCATCAACAATGGTGGTGATGCTTATGCGGCAATTGGTATAGGAAGAAGCACAGGTACCAAGCTGATTTCAGCTTCAGGGCATATCAGAAAACCCGGGGTATATGAAATTGAACTGGGTGTGAGTGTAGATGAATTCCTTAACTCAGACGAATATTGCGGAGGTATCCGTGACGGGCACTATCTGAAAGCACTCGTTGCCGGAGGTTCTTCTGTCCCTATTCTACCTGCGCATTTGATTACGAAAACTGCCAATGGCGAAGACAGGCTTATGAGCTACGAGTCGCTGTCGGACGGAAGTTTTGCAACCGGTACTATGCTGGGATCAGGAGGTTTTATCGTATTTGATGAAACAGCCTGTATCGTTCGCAATACCTGGAATTTCTCCCGTTTCTATCATCATGAGTCATGTGGACAATGCAGCCCATGCCGCGAAGGAACCGGATGGATGGAGAAAGTACTTCACCGTATAGAGCATGGTCATGGCAATATGCATGATATTGATCTTCTGGTAGATATATCGAAAAAAATTGAAGGTAATACAATTTGTCCGCTTGGAGATGCGGCTGCATGGCCTGTTGCCAGCGCAATTCGCCATTTCCGTGATGAATTCGTATGGCATATTACTCACCCTCACGAAGCTTCACAACCGGGAGCTGTTTACCGCGATGCTGTGTTGGCATAGTCGTTGGTAAATGAATGAAGGAGAGGTATTAAAAGATTTTTAAAAAGACGATTACAGCGGTCTTATGGAAGAAGTAAAGCCACAATTGATAAAAATTACTTTCGACGGAATTGAAGTCGAGGTAGCACCGGGAACGACCATCATGCAGGCTGCACGTAAAATTGCAGAAGCGGATGAATCTCAGGCAGGACTTGTTCCTCCGGCAATGTGTTACTACAAGCCACTTCCTTCCTCGGGAGGTAAATGCCGTGCATGTCTGGTAAGAGTAGCTCAGGGATCTGCAAAAGATCCTCGCCCTATGCCTAAACTGGTTCCTTCATGTATCACGCAGGTTCAGGAAGGGATGGTTGTGGAAAATACAACCAACGATGCTGTACTTGAGACGCGTAAAAGCATTGTTGAGTTCTTGTTGATCAATCACCCGCTTGATTGCCCTATTTGTGACCAGGCTGGAGAATGTCATCTTCAGGATTTTGCTTTTGAACACGGTTCAGCAAAAACCCGCTACGAAGAAGAAAGAAGGACTTTTGACAAAATAGATATCGGCCCGAATATCCAGCTTCACATGACGCGCTGCATCTTGTGCTACCGTTGTGTATATACCGCCGACCAGATCACCAACAAGCGTGAGCACGGTGTAATGGGTCGTGGTGATGCAGCTGAGATCAGTACTTATATCTCTAACGCGATCGATAACGAATTCTCAGGAAACGTGATTGATGTGTGCCCTGTAGGAGCATTGACTGATAAAACCTTCCGCTTCAAAAACCGTGTTTGGTTCTCCAAACCTGAAGATGCACATTGCGAATGCGATAAATGCTCTGGTAAAGCCATCGTTTGGTACCGTGGTGATGAGGTGATCCGTGTAACTGCCAGGAAAAACGTTTGGGGTGAAGTAAATGAATTCATCTGCAATACCTGCCGTTTCGACAGAAAGAAAACCAGCGACTGGGTTCTGGAAGGGCCAACCAAGGTGAAGCGCAGTTCTGTAATTTCAGCGAATAAATACCGCGCAAATCTGGTTCCAAAGCCTGATTTCGCAATGAAGCTGGCTGCAACGCAGTTTAAGCCTATCGATGATTCTCGCCCGTACGTTACTGACACGGAGACTATCAGAGAGCAGAGCATTGAGAACAATGACAAAGCGAACCACCGCTCATTGCTGTCACAAAATAATTAACAGCCGGCAATAACCGGATTGAGTCAATACAAAATTTGAGTTAAACAAATGGAATTAACGGAGTTCGTCATCAAGACCATCACCATCGTAGTGGTTTTTGCTCTTACCCTGGTTATCGCTATGTACTCCACATGGGGCGAGCGTAAGGTTGCGGGTTTTATCCAGGATCGTATGGGGCCGAACCGTGCGGGACCAGGCGGATTACTGCAACCATTGGCAGATGCCGGAAAAATGTTTTTCAAAGAGGATTTTATTCCTGCATTGGCTAACAAATGGTTGTTTATAGCCGGACCAAGTTTGGCGATGCTTACCGCGCTTCTTGCAAGTGCTGTAATTCCATTCGGAAGTACGATTAAATGGGATGGAGCAGAAGTGGTGTTACAAGGTGTTGAATCCAACATTGGGATTTTGTATGTATTTGGTGTGGTTGCACTGGGTGTATATGGAATCATGGTTGGGGGATGGGCATCTAACAACAAATTCTCCCTGCTTGGAGCGATCCGTGCGGCATCTCAGAATATCAGTTACGAAGTGGCAATGGGACTTTCCCTGATCGCGATTCTGATGATGAGCAGTTCACTTTCACTGGGTGAGATTGTTGCTCAGCAGCATGGCGGTAACTGGAATATCTTCTACCAACCGCTGGGTTTCATTATTTTCATTACCTGTTCCTTTGCAGAATGTAATCGTGTACCTTTCGATTTGCCTGAATGTGAAACGGAACTTGTCGGTGGGTACCATACAGAATACGGAAGTATGAAGCTTGGTTTTTACCTGTTTGCTGAATACATCAACATGTTCATTTCATCAGCCATTATATCTGTGCTTTATTTCGGTGGATACAACTATCCGGGGATGGATTGGGTATATACGCAGTTGACAGGTTCTTTTGGTCCTGAAACAGGTCACAATATTGCCACATTGATAGGAACGGCTGTATTCTTCGGAAAAGCATTATTCTTCGTATTCTTCTACATGTGGGTACGCTGGACAATCCCTCGCTTCCGTTATGACCAGCTGATGAACCTGGGTTGGAAGAAACTGATCCCATTAGCTATCTTTAACATCATTATCACAGGTGCAGCAGTGCTTTTCCTTAAGCCGCTCATCACAGCCTGGTTGAATTAAGAAACTATATAATACGTATTGCCATGCAATTAACCAATCGATCTAAGCAAGTAAGCAACAAAGAAATGACGCTGATGGAACGCGCCTACCTTCCCGCTATTGCGACCGGTCTGGCAATTACCATCAAGCACTTTTTTGCAAAAAAAGTAACCATACAATATCCTGAAGTAAAGCGTTATCTGGGTCCTGTTTTCCGTGGTCGTCACATTCTGAAAAGAGATGAAGATGGGCGTGAGAGATGTACTGCATGCGGACTTTGCGCTGTAGCATGCCCCGCAGAAGCGATTTCAATGGTGGCTGCTGAACGTGTAAAAGGAGAAGAACAATTGTATCGTGAAGAAAAATATGCGGCGGTGTATGAGGTAAATATGCTTCGTTGTATATTCTGCGGATTGTGTGAGGAAGCTTGTCCTAAGCAGGCGGTTTATCTTCGTCACGACGAATTTGTCCCTGTATTTTCAGACCGCGATCAGGTGATCTGGGGTAAGGATCTTTTGGTAGAAGACATGAACAGTCGTTATACCCGCGAAGCCTGGACCAAAGAAGAAGCCCGCGCGCTGGATAACAAAAGAGCGAATGGCGAAGTAACCAACGTTGTTCCAAGAGCAATTCCCTGAATCAGATAAAGCAAAGTAGCAGTAACAATTATACGTATGAATCCAACGCTGTCATTTTTTTACTTTTTGTCATTTCTGACGGTACTGAGTGCCCTCATGGTGATTCTTTCCCGCAACCCTATTCATAGTGTATTATACCTGATTCTGACGTTCTTTACGCTTTCAGGGCATTATATCCTTTTGAATGCACAGTTTCTTGCGGCGGTGAATATCATCGTGTATGCGGGGGCCATTATGGTACTTTTCCTTTTTGTGATAATGTTCCTCAATATCAAGCAGGACCACGAGGAAGCCAAAACCAATATTGCCAAAATAGCAGGTGCTATTGTAGGAGGGACGTTATTTGTGATCCTTTTCGGGGCTTACAAGAAAACACTGATTCCATCTTACGATCCCAATACTTTTGATTCTCAGATTGGTATGATTGAAAATCTGGGTAAAATGCTTTTCCGCGATTATCTGTTGCCATTTGAGCTTGCTTCTGTTCTTTTGCTGGTTGCAATGGTAGGTGCGGTAATGCTTGGAAAGAGAGAGATTGGAGAGAGACATTTCTAGTATTGATCTCTGATTCAAGATTGTGTCATCCTGAGATAGCTAAGACAAAGTCAAGGAAAACGTATGATTTACGCTGCCCTTTTATGAACAAACTCGTTATCGTATGCT
>NZ_QNUL01000015.1 GCF_003383615.1 Dyadobacter luteus | reverse complement strand
AGATCGTCGAAAAGATTTCTGAGTCAGCGGACAATGTAATTTCCTTGACGTGCTTTCCTTACATTAAAAATACGTCAATATAATTCTGATTTAGTATAATTCATGTCTCGCATGTGGGTTACAAGGCTTATACAGGTGAAGTGAAAATTGTTGGGGGGACAACCTGTTTTTTTACCGGTATGTCTGGTGAGTGATAGCAGAGAATTGTCGGAGGTAGTGGTGGCGGGTAAGACAGAAATGCGGCAGGTAAAGGAACTGGCTATCAAAAGTACGGTTGTATCTGCACGGTGAAGTATTCAATCAACCGGCAACCCTTACAGAACTGATGAATCGCTCGGCAGGAGTACGTATCCGCCAGGCGGGTGGCCTGGGTTCAGCACCCGACATTTCTGTGACTGGATTTCAGGGAAGGTCTATCCGTTATTTCAGGGACGGCATTCCGCTCGATTATCTGCGGGATGGCTACAATATTTCTTCCGTACCCGTGAATGCACTGGAAAGAGTCGAGATATGTAAGGGTGTGTTGCCTGTGTCACTGGGTACTGATGCGCTTGTTGGGGCGGTCAATCTGGTTACCCGTAAAACATATCAGCCTGAACTTAGCGTCGCTTATGAAATCGCTTCATTTAATACCCATCGGGTTTCCCTCAATGGTTTTTATACAGACAAAGGCAATAATGGATTGCCGGTGCAGATGCCTTCTACAATCATTCTGACAACGATTATTCTGCCGACCTGAAAGTAACTGATCCGATCACAAAAAATCAGCGCGTTCAGAAAGTAAGGTTATTTCACAATGCGTTTACAAGTTACTATGCTGAAGCATTTGCCGGGGTTGTAAACAGGCGTTGGGCAGATGAGTTGCGGTTTTCGCTGGCAGGTTTTGTATTGAACCGTCAGCAGCAGCATCCTGCACTCATGACCGATCCTTATGGTGCAGTCACTGGCCGACAGGCTTCAGTTGTACCGTCTGTCAGGTATAAAAAATCCTTCCTGGATAATAAATTTCAGATCGACCAATTTGCTGTCATCAATACGGTTACGATCAACCGTGTGGATATGCTGCGTGGTCAATATGATTGGTTCGGACAATTTACTTCGAATTCTACCCGCGTTGGTGAAAGCAGACATGCCGCACTTTCTGAGATGCATTTCAGAAATGTGATCTCCCGTACAAATTTCCTGTACAGGTTGAATGAGAACAATAAGCTGGAAGTCAATTATGTGTATACTTCATCCCGAAGAACGGGGAATGATCCTTACGGTAAAAAACGCATCATATCGGGTCTTTCGCTCGCTTCGTTGCATGCCGGTACTGTTACGGCTTTGGTAGGACCCAATGCAGCTGGTAAATCCACTTTACTGCGTGCCATGTCAGGCTTGCTTCCTGCAACCGGATCGATGTTGTTAGGCGAATCGGATCTGATGCAAATGGAGTTGAAAAAGCGGGCATCTCATCTCACTTTTATGCCTCAGAGTATTCCTCAGGATGTGAGTTTGTCGGTGATAGAGGCCGTTATCAGTGCTCTGAAAGCTTCTCCGTTGGATGGATTGAATGTGAAAAATTCGGAAGTATATGACATTGCTTTAAAAACGCTGAACCGGATCGGAATTGCTGATCTTGCTTTATCTCCATTAAATCAGCTTTCGGGCGGGCAAAGGCAAATGGCAAGTCTGGCGAGGTCGGTAGTGAGAGAACCAAAGGTGCTGCTGCTGGATGAACCAACAAGTGCGCTGGATCTCAAACATCAGGTGCAGGTGATGGAGCTTACAAGCGCTTTGGCAAGGGAAGGCAGAATTGTTGTTGTGGTTTTGCACGATCTGAACCTGGCCATGCGCTGGGCGGATCAGATTTTAGTGATGCAAAAAGGGCAGATAACTTCGTCCGGAGCTCCAGAAGAGGCCATTACTCCCCAAATTATCAAAGAAGTATATCACGTGAACGTCCGGGTAGAGCGCTGCTCACAAGGCCAGCCGCAGGTGATTATCGATGGGATGTGATTTTATGAGCTGTCATTCCCGGTCCCGGCAGGGAGATGACAGCTCATTTCTATTCCCCGATCAGTTCACGAAGTTTTTTATTGAGATCTTCCGCCCGTAAATCTCTCGCTACGATCTTGCCCGAAGGATCAATCAGAAAGTTGGCAGGAATAGCTCTGACACCGTAAATTTTAGCGGCTTTGTTTTCCCAGCCAAGCATATCTCCCGCCTGTGTCCAGGTTAATTCATCCTTTTCGATGGCTTTCAACCATGCATTGCGCTGGCTACCTCGATCAAGAGAGACACCAAAGATGGTGAAGTTTTTAGGGCTGTAGTGTTTATATGTGTTAACCAGATTTGGATTTTCTTCCCTGCAAGGTCCACACCAGCTTGCCCAGAAGTCAAGCAATACATATTTACCTTTGAAATCAGATAGTTTCACCGCAACCCCATCTGGTGACGGTTGAGTAAAGTCGGGAGCTAGGTTACCAATCCTGGTATTTTCAGGTGCTGAGAGTTGTTCGGGTATACCTTGTGCGAGCGGTGATTTTTTGAGTTGAGGGTCAAGTTTTTCAAAAACTGTTGCCGCTTGCTGGCTCAGCTCGGGATTGGGGGCAACATGTGACAGACTAATCACACTCAGATATGATTTGGGATTTTGCTCAGCAAACTTCAAATGAATGGTGTAGGATTCCAGCAATAGCTGATGCTCACGATCTAAAATTCTCTGGAAAATTACCTTATCTTTTTTTTGCTGCTCATCAAGTGCTTCAAATTCTTTTCTCAAAGCTGTAAATCGCTTTTCATTAGGCTCCAGCATTGTAAGTAGCTGTTTGTAAGCGGTATTCGCAGGAGACCCGGTAATGTTCATATTCTTAACTGAATCGGAACTAGTCATACTCATATGGGCTGCTTCCAGATAAAATCGCAGGTAATCCATTTGCTCTCCCTTTTTTAGCTGAGTGAAGTAAGGGTTTTTATGAAGGTATAAGGCTGCCATCACAGGATATTGTATGCTTCCTTTGAAACTGAATTTTCCTCTTTTTACAAATGCAGAGTCAGTAAGCTGCTTGTCTCCGGAATCATAAACAAGATAAAGTTTATCCTGTTCCTGAAGAGATGAAGCCCGGCCCTCTATATGATAGGCTTGCTGAGCGATTGTGCTGGTGGCAGACAAACTTAACAGGAACATAACGAGATTTTTCATGACTTTCATTTTTGGTCGATAAGTAACTTCCGGAAAATAAAGATGCCAGTCCACCGGATTTACCCGCCAGACCGGAAACGATGAATTCTTTGTATGTGGCAGAGATGTATTAGAATAATTTTATTGTTGCAATGAAGTGCATGTTATTAACTATTTGATATATATTATTTTAATGGTTTGTTTGCTAAAAACGAAAGAGATTTGTCAGGGAAAATCTTAATGTTAGGAGATTGCTAAATGTGCGCCTTTGTCCGCGTATTTGACTGGGTGCCAGTTACTTTTGTTTTTAAAAAGTAACTGGCACCCAGGCGGTTCTTAATGAATACTCCCCTTATTCAACTTATCTGATAAAAACCTATTTTCTGCGTATAACCAGAGATAGCGACCCACAGGCATTAATGCGTTGTTTGATCGATATTGGAAGATTCCATAAGTACAAAACAGGCCGCCTGAATGACCCGAACTACCGAGAAAACCAGTTTATGATCTACCGCCTTACTGAGATTTCTTTCAATAAAGCAGAAGCGCTGATGCGCAAAAATGGAAGTGTTACTACGCAGGAAGCTGTGGATCTGATCAATGCAAGTAAGAAACGTGCATTTGCAGCGGCAGACTGGGAGAAAATCAGGTATACAACCGCTACGCTGACGATGGACGAGTTTCTCGCTGAAAAGAGGAGGGAGTTTGTGTTCGAAGGCAAGCGGAGAACAGACATTATCCGTTTTGGAAGATTTAACAATGGTAGCTGGTGGGATCATCAGCGTACGATGGATCCGAACCGGGAAATTTATCCGATTCCGTCAACGCAGTTGGCAAACAACCCGAATCTGAAACAGAATCCGGGTTATGACCAGTAATTTTTGACATCTGTAGCGGCGGGGAGTTATCTTCGCCGCTACGTTTTTTTAACGAATCAGTATACCATGTATCATCTTCAAAAAAGTAAATTCCTTTATCCTTCGTTACTATCAACATTAATGCTGTTTCAAACAGCTGCAGACGGCTTTGGTCAGAGTGAAAAAGTGAATGTGTTTCTGGGATCATCCGGAGATCACGGACAAATGTCACCTGCTGCATCTTCGCCGTTTTCACAACTCAGTATATTGCCCCAAACTGACCCTGGTACGCATACCGGTTATGAAAAGCTGGCTAAAAATGTAATCGGTTTCAACCACAACAGGTTTGAAGGCGTAGGCTGCCAGGGAAGCGGAGGACTATTGCTTTTGAAACCTTTTCTGGGAAAAGAAGATGATGGTAAACCATTGCAAAAAACAAGTGATCAGGCAAGTCCGGGAGAGTATGCGATCAGTTTTACAAATGGTATTAAAACGAAAGTGGCAGTGCATGAAGATTATGGCGTTTCTGTTTTCGATTTTCCCAAAGGAGATAAAGGATTTACATTAGATTTATCTCATTCGTTTAATCGCGCATTTTTTGCTGAGCAACACCGCATTGAAGGTTCGGTATTGATTGGCTGGGTGCAGTCTAAGACCACTTGCCATGCAGGAACATACAAGATTTACTACGCCATGGAGCTGGGGGGCGGTTCGAAATGGGCCGATCAGAAAGAGCATTTCCTGACAGCTCTGCTTCCGGCATCTGCTACACAGACTACGGTACGTGTCGCTTTTTCCTCTCTTGATGAGGCATCTGCATTGAAAAGATTACAGGTGAATGCAAAACAGACTGAGGCGGATATATTCAAAAAATCGCAGTCAACATGGAATAATTTCCTGGGAACGGTGAAGGTAGAAGGTAATCCGCAGCGCGAAAACCTGTTTTATTCTTTGCTCTATCGCACACTACAATCACCTTACCGCATTGCGGAAGCCAACGGACAATATCGCGGAACTGACGGAAACGTACATCAGGCAGATGGCAACCACTACCATGGCTGGGCGATCTGGGATAATTACAAAACCCAGCTGCCGTTGTTATCCATACTGTATCCGAAACTGTATCAGGATATAATCCATTCGGTGAGTGATTTGTATCGGTATGGAAAATATGATTTCGCTGGTCCCAACGAACCTGCTAATTCCGTAAGGACAGAACATGCAGCTGTAGTATTGCTGGATGCAGCTAAGAAAGGTTATAAGGTCGACTTCAAAGGAATCAGGGATTCATTAATGGCTGATACAGCTCGTTTCGATTTTTCAAAACCGGATAAATATCTTGAAGCTGCGTTTGATATGTGGACAATGGCAAGGATCGCAGACGAAATCAAAGAAAGCGCATTGAGTAGACATTTTCTGGCGCGATCTGCTACTTATAAAAATGTTTGGGAGAGAGAGTTTAAGGATCTGACAAAACGGGATGTCGATCGCATGTCGGCGCGTAGCATGTACCAGGGTACAGTACGTCAGTATCGTTGGGCTGTTCCTTTTGATGTTGCCGGACTCGTTAGTCTTGCCGGCGGAAAGGCTGCTTTCACTTCGCAATTGGATGAGTTCTTTGATGAACATTATTTCAATCGTGCCAATGAACCTGACCTGCAATCTCCCACCTTGTATTATGCAAGTGAAAAACCCTGGAAGTATCAGCAACTGGTACATCAGTTGGCGGTGGATACAACTATCCAGTATTATTTCAATGACAATAGCCGTGGTATTGGCGCACATATCGACCGCCTTTATAAAAATGAGCCGAAGGCATTTGTGCGAACCATGGACGACGATGCAGGAGCGATGTCGGGCTGGTTCGTTATGACAGCCCTGGGAGTTCAACAGCCTTTGGTTGGAGACCCGGTTTATTATCTGAACGTACCGCTGTTTCCGAAAATCACCATCAAGCAGGAGAAAGGACAGTTGGAAATACAAGTGCCGGGTTTTTCAGATCAGAAACGTTACATCAAACGTGTTTTGCTGAATGGAAAAGACATTAACCGTTTGTGGCTGACTCACGATGAAATTATGGCAGGGGGCAAGCTGGTAATTGAGCCATCAGCAGAGCCAACCCGCTATGGAACAGATACAATAAAGATTTCAGATTTGAATAAATAGACGGTAATGGCATTTACAATAAGAAAGGGGCATGGCTGATTATCTGGCTATGCTTCTTTTGTTTAACATACCACTTCCGAACTCATCCGCTATTGGGTTTGTATTACTAAGCAGTAATATACGTTAAGTCCTATGTCCTACTTCAGATATTTCCTGTCCATTCTCTTCGTCATGATGCTCTCTAACGTTTTGGCCCAGCGGCATTTTGATAAAGGGAAATCGATGAAAGCAGGAACGGTTTCACAATTCCTGCTGAGCGTAAAAGATGGGAAGCATGAAGCTGGGTTGCCGGTGAAAGTCATCAAAGGGATTAATGAAGGTCCTGTTTTTACAATCGTTGCAGGTATTCATGGTTACGAATATCCTCCCATTATAGCTATGCAAAAGCTGATGAATGAGATCAAACCGGAACAACTTAGCGGAACGGTGGTGATTGTTCCGGTTGCTAACGTAGCCGGTTTTTATGGAAGATCCGTTTTTTATAATCCGGAAGATGGCAAGAATCTTAACAGGGTCTTTCCCGGTAGAGAGGATGGGAGTATTTCAGAGCGATTGGCAGATTTGATCACAAGAGAAATCATCACCGGTTCGGACGTATTTCTGGATATTCACGCCGGAGATGGGAATGAAGATCTGGCCGATTTTATTTGCTATTATGATCATAAAGAGACACCCGTGCAAACGGCATTAGCAAGAAAACTTTCAGACGAATCAGGTTTTAAATTGAAAGTAAGGTATCCGTTTAATCTCAAAGCAGACCAACCTTCGGAGTACGCATTCAAGCAAGCGACCCGGCAGGGTGTGGCGGCATTAAGTATTGAGGCCGGAAAACTTGGCAATGTGCAGCCCGAAGCAGTCGATATGATCAGGAATAGTGTGATGAATATGCTTGCATCCATGCACATGTATAAGCCTGAAAAACAGCTGAAACCCGAAAAATCAAATTGGCTAACAGGACAGACCTATATAAAGTCGATCGTGAAAGGTATTTTTTATAGTGACCTGAAAAGCGGAGCACTCGTAGCCGAGGGGCAGTCTCTTGGATATATCACAGATCTCTTTGGCAATAAACTAACAGAAGTAACAGCACCGGTCGCGGGTCTCATATTATATAAGATAGGTACTCCTCCGGTATTGGAGGAAGAAACGTTGTTCTGTATTGGCTATGAGAACAGGTAGGCAGGTTTGAACTGATTTTGAATATTTTATTAGTCAGTGATCTATGAAAGCAAGCTGGAATCTCTACCCCGAAATATTTGACTTTTGTAGTTAACTTATAGCAGCAGGGTTAGTAGTTTTAATGGCTACTTTGTAGATTTTATTTAGTACTGTAAACTGTGGCAAATCTGTCTACAGGCTGTTTTATAATGTGATTTACAAAATTATTTGTATTTTTGGGCGTACTCGTTTCTAAGCCGATATCCATGCCCCCGAAGTTTTCTCTGATGCTGGTTGATGATGATGCTGATGATCAGCTGATTTTCATGGAAGCATTGAAAAATATTGGGGTAGCTTTCTCAATTCAGACTGCCAGAGATGGTGTAGATGCACTTGATATTGTTAACTCCATTGGTTTCCAGCTTCCTGATATCGCATTCTTTGACCTGAATATGCCAAGGATGAATGGAAAAGAGTTACTTACTACCCTTCGTAATAATCCCAAATTTGAGCAGGTACCGATCATTATTTTCTCTACCTCATCACGCCCCGAAGATATCAATGATTGTATCAGGCTGGGTGCGAATGCTTATCTGACCAAACACGGTTCATTCAATTATCTGTGTAATGATCTTAAGGATGTGCTGAATAACCATCTGATCGAAGTCAAATAGATTAATAAACCAGCCGCTTACAGTAGGCTTAGATTGATTTGATCATTGAGAACTGACAAAGAAAATCTTGATAGGATATTGGCCGTTTTGTCTAAAAAAAGCGGTGTAGATCTCCTGAACTACAAGCACACCACACTACAACGCCGTATCAGCAGAAGGCTACATATCCTTAATCTGCAAAGCCTTGCCGACTATTACGACCTGCTGGTCTACAATGAGGCAGAGCAGCATCAGCTCTATAAAGAAATGCTGATTCACGTGAGCAGTTTTTTCAGGGATGAGAAAAGCTTTGACTTTTTATGTTCTGATGTTATTCCCAGTCTGCTGAAAGACAAACAGGCCGATGAAACTGTCCGTGTTTGGGTATGCGGTTGTTCTACCGGGGAGGAAGCTTATTCAATAGCAATATGTTTACACGAACATCATGAGTTGATCGGCAATTTGTCCAACATCAAGATATTTGCTTCAGATGTGTCAGAAAATGCGATTGCCAAAGCGAGGCAGGGGACATATTCGGAACAAACTGTGGCTAAGATGGCACAACCACGGCTGGAAAAGTATTTCACAAAGGTGAAGGACGGATATCGTATCAAATCCTTTATCAGAGATATGTGTGTATTTGCAGTTCAAAATGTGCTTGCAGACCCTCCATTTGCCAAAATTGATCTGCTGAGTTGCCGGAATGTACTGATTTACATGCAACCTGTACTTCAAAGAAAAGTGCTGGCAACATTTTCGTATGCGATCAAACCGGGAGGGTTTTTATTCCTTGGAAAATCGGAAACGAGTGGTTTGTCAGGACGGTTTGAAAGTATCAATAAAAGTGCGAACATCTTTGTGAACCGTACTCCGATCACCACACTTCATCATCAGTCGGAAGACACCAGAAAAAAGAATACTTTATCGAACCACTTTGGTTTAAGTAAGAATATGGACAAAAAGGATTTTCAGACCGCGGCAGACGACATGTTACTGCAAAAGTATGTGCCGGTAGGAGTGGTTATCAATGACTCTTTTGATATCGTGGATTTCAGAGGTAATACTGGTTTTTTTATAGAACCAAGTCCTGGTATTGCCAGTTTTAACGTACTGAAGATGGTAAGGAAAGGGCTTTACTATGATCTGAATGAAGCACTTAATAAGGTGAAAGCAGAACGTTCTCCGGTAAAAAGGGAGAATATCGCACTGGAGCATGAAGGAAGGTTACTAAGGATAACACTGGATGTGCTACCGCTGGCGGGAACGAAAGAAAAATTTTATCTTATACTTTTTCAAACAATCCAGAGTATGGCCACCGCGGCTGTGTCTGAGGATGGTATTAATGATGCGAGGGATTTGCGCATTCTGCAACTGGAGCAGGAACTGGTACAAAGCCGTGATCAGCTTCGGGCATTGAGTGAAGAACAGGAGGCTACAAATGAAGAGTTTCAGTCTGCGAATGAAGAATTGAAATCACTGAATGAGGAGCTTCAGACTTCGCAGGAAGAGGTGATATCAATTAACGAAGAGTTGCTGATTCGTAACAAAGAACTTTCCCATCTGAATGATCAGCTGACGCGAGCTAATGAGTACACAGAATCTATCAACAATACCATTACTGATGCGCTGGTAGTATTGGATCATAATCTGCGCGTCAGGTCCGCCAACACCTCTTTTTATGAGAAATTCGAGGTATTACCTGGTGAGGTTGAAGGGAAAGTACTCTACGAATTGGGTAACGGACAATGGGATATCATGGATTTGCGACGCCAATTGGAAGAGATTTTACCCAGAAAAAGATCATTCAATGAATTTATTGTTACACATGATTTCCCCTCGTTGGGAAAACGTGTGATGAAACTGAATGCACAGCAGATCAGATCCAGAGATAAAGGAGACTCTCTCATCCTTTTGGTTATTAACGATGTAACGGAGCTCACTGTAGCCAATGACAGAATTAAGGAAAAACAGGAGCAGATATATATTAATGAAGAGCGGCAACGGCTGGCGATAGACGCCACGCATTATGGTGTTTGGGATTACGAAATCAAGACCAATATTCTTTATTTGTCCAAAGAAACCCGTGACATTCTCGGACAGGAGAAGTTGTCGCTGCAAGGCTGGGAATCGTTGCTGGAAAGAGTAGTAGAAGATGATATTGATCGGATAAAGTCGGCAATTCGTGTAGCTGTAAAAGGAGGGCATGCAGGACTATTCGCGGAAGAGTATCGGATCAGAATTCCGGAAACGCAGACTGTCCGTTGGGTGAGCAATCATGGAAAGGCCATGTTTGATGAACATAATCAGATCAAAAGGCTGACAGGTGTTGTAGCGGATATTACTGAGCGGAAGACAGGTGAAGTAAGATTACAGGAGGCGATAGTAAGGTTGAATCTGGCTCTTCATGCCGGGCAGATTGGCTCCTGGGAACTGCGACTGGACGACCGGAAACTGGGAACGTCGAAGCAGTGTAAAGCCAATTACGGTTTGCCTGATGACGCTGAGCTAACCTACGATAGCCTACTTGAATTGGTATTACCCGACGATAAAAGTACCTTACGTGAGGCAATCGATGCTGCTGTAGCAACCAAAGGTCCCTTTCATGCTGAGTATAGGGTGAAATGGCCTGATGATTCGATTCACTGGATGGAAGCATCAGGATTGGCGCAGCTCGGCGATGATGGTGAAGTGATTAATCTGATAGGTGTTACTACAGATATTTCGGAGAGAAAAGAAGCGAGCGAAAAGCTCGAATATAGCGAGCATCATTTCAGAACGCTTGCCAACAGCTCACCAGTCATGGTCGGAATGTGCGATCTGACGGGTAATTTCTATTTCTTTAATAAACTCTGGCAAAAATTTATAGGAGCATCGGATACTGGAATGCGTGGTGCCAAATGGAGTAATTTCATGCACCCTGATGACCTGGAGTCGTTTATGGTCATGCAGGATGCAGCCGCAAAGAAAAATAGTCGTTTTCAGAAGGATATCAGGCTTAGAACCATGGGCAAGTACCGGTGGGTAAGCTGCATAGCAGAGCCGCGTTTCGGACTGGATAATAAATTTCTGGGATACACCATGGCCTGCACCGACATCCATGATCAGAAGACGCTGAATGAAGAGCTGGAAAGAAAGATTGAAGAAAGAACTGGTGCTTTAAAAGATCTCAATGACGATCTGCAGGACCGCAATCAGGAGCTGAAGCAGTTTGCCTACGTTACATCTCACGACTTGCAGGAGCCCTTGCGGAAAATTAAGGTTTTTGCAGGGATGTTGCTGGCCCGTGAGTCGAAGGAGAATATGTATCTGATGGAGTACCTGCAGAAAATTGAGTATTCCGCCAGCCGGATGATCGGATTGATCCATGACCTTTTGAATTATAGTAGTATTCAGGATCGTGTTACATCATTTACGCCGGTACAGCTATCTAAGATAATTCAGAACGTCATCGCTGACTTCGATTTGCTTATTCAGGAAAAGGAGGCAGTGATTTCGCTGGGTACGGTGCCGGTAATTGATGCCGTACCTTCTCAGATGAACCAGCTTTTTTATAATCTGGTAGGAAACGCTCTCAAATTTTCCCGGGATGGAGCCAGGCCGGAAATCTCAATTACCTCAGGTAATCTGACCCAGGAGGACATTGAACAGCATGAACTTGATCCTGCTCAGAATTACGTTAGGATTACAATCGCTGACAATGGAATAGGCTTTGATCCTGGCTTTGGTGACCGCATATTTGAAATTTTTCAGAGACTGCATGATCGGGAAACGTATACAGGCAATGGAATTGGGCTGGCACTTTGTAAACGCATTGTTACCAATCACGGCGGGCTAATTAAACCGTTCAGTGAAGAAGGAAAGGGATCAAGGTTTGAAGTAATATTGCCCGAAAAGCATATCTGATTTACATAGTATTACAATTTATGCCGTCTCAGATTTGCTGAGGCGGCTTTTTTATTGTCCGTGTTTTGATATGCAGTAAGGTGGTAATCTTCCGATTTTACTTGTTATGGTAAATATTTTCATAATTTAATTATATTTTTTAAGTGTACTGTTGACATATTATAAAATAATGTTAAATTTGTTCAATTGAGTTTTCCACTTGCAAGAGTAAGGCCATTTTTTGTTGCGCAGCAGAATCTGGAAATTTTGATCTGAAGGATTTTCATCTTAACACTCAACTCCATCCCTTAACTTATGACAACAATTTAACTTTTAACCATTTTTTTCGGAGAGGTAATGTCTGATCAATGACAGTTTCGGGTTTGTACCCGGCGGCTTTGATATGTTCAGGCGTACAAGATTTTTGTGTCTGTTTTTTTTGTCAAAACAAATGCAACGGATATGCTATGCCCGATTTTTAAAATCGGCGTCGGAAGGTGAAGGGTCCGGCTCAGGAAACTGATAGCATGAATTACAAATTTTTAATTACTCACATTAAAAATCACATAACTCCCAGGCTCCATGCTGAAAAAATTACTTTTAATTTCGAAGGTATCTGCCCTCAATGTTGCACTGTTAAGTGTTCATTGTCATGCAGATGCGTTTGCTAATGCCTCCGTTGCAAAGACGGGACGGTATAGCACTTCCCGACATATTGATAAAAAAATAACAGGGAAGGTTACAGATGAACAAGGTAGAGAACTGCCTGGTGTAAACGTGACCATCAAGGGCTCTACCCGGGGAACATCTACAGATGTGAATGGCGTATATACATTGGACGGTACCGGAGATAGTGATGTTTTGGTATTTTCATTTGTAGGATATCTGGCAAAGGAAATACCGGTAGGCGCAGCGTCAACAATCGATGCAAAACTTGATCCTGATACGAAGGCGCTGGAAGAAGTGGTGGTGGTTGGTTACGGTGTTCAGAAAAAAGTAACCGTGACAGGTTCTATAGCCAGTATTAAAGGAGATGCCATTGCACAGGTTCCTGCCCCCAATATTTCCCAATCGCTGGCAGGTCGGGTAGCGGGTGTAAGTATGCGTCCCAATGGTGGCCAGCCAGGAAAAGATGATCCGGATATTCACATTCGTGGTATTGTAACGACAGGAAATAACAAGCCGCTGGTAGTTGTTGACGGTGTTCGCCGGGATAATATCCGCCAGATTGATCCGGCAAGTATAGAAACAATTACTATTCTGAAAGATGCTGCGGCTGTTGCTCCATACGGAATCGGCGGTGCCAATGGTGTAATTCTGATTACCACAAAAAAGGGTAAAAGCGGTAAGGCACAGGTGCGTGTAAGTACATCTTACGGGTTTCAGAATCCCACTTATTTACCGGATGTACTGAATGCTAAGGATTATATGACTCTTCAGAATGAGGCCTATCTGCACCAGACTCCGGGAGGGACAAGTCTTCCTAATGACCCTGCTCTGGTGAGGGATTATGAGAGGCTGCATCAGGAAGATCCCTGGAAATATCCAAGCTCTAATTTCCTTGAAGTGTTTAACAAAAACCAGCCGATCCAGAACCATAACGTGGAGCTGAGCGGTGGAAATGAGAATGTTACTTATCATGCAGGTGTTGGCTATTTCGATCAGCAGGGGCTTTTTGATCCCGTTAGCTATCGTCGCTATAACTACAACATGAATCTTGAAATGGCCGTAACAAAGACGACCAAAGTAGGTATGTCTCTGTTTGGAAGTATTGAAAATACAAGAGATGTGGATGCAGATGAAAGTACGTCAGGACACTTGTTTCGCAGCTTTTACAAATTTCTGCCTACCCAGAGTCTGATCTATCCGGAAGGTGACAAATGGGGTGAGTCTTCTGCGAATACGCCTGTGGGTGTACTGCGCTCACCAGGTTATCGTCGTTCCAACGGGAATACTTTACTGGGAACACTTTCTATAGAACAACAACTGGCTAAGGGTTTAAGTGTGAAAGGGGTATTCAGCTATGACCCTTCCCGCACAGATCTGAAATTATGGCACGTACCGTTTGTGTATCACAAAATTGATCTTTCGCAAAAGCCATATACTTATACAGATGCGATTTCCCTTCAGGAAGGAGCTGGTAAGCCATTCAGATGGCTCGGACTTGAAAATTACAAACGGGTAAACTATACCTATCAGGGATACCTGAACTACAACCGTACTTTCGGAGATCACGCTTTTACTGGTTTGGCGGTAGTTGAAGTACGTAAAACACAGATTGATACGCTGACCACCCGCCGCAATAACTTCGCTATCGGTATTGATGAGCTGAGCTTTGGTAGCTCCGACAGGCTGGATTACGACAACTCAGGAACATCTGCCACGGGCTCTGAGCTGGGTTATGTATATCGTGTTGGTTATACCTACAAAGACAAGTATATTCTGGAAGCCGCTGGTCGTTATGACGGACACTACTATTTTGCACCTGGTAAAAGATGGGGCTACTTCCCTGCTTTCTCCGCAGCGTGGAGGCTTTCTGAAGAAAAATTCATGAAGAATTTCCGCTTCATAGACGAATTCAAACTGAGAGGTTCCTGGGGTAAGGCCGGAATGCTTGCCGGAGGACCGTTCCAGTATCAGTCGGGTTATGTATTGCGCGGTGGTGCCTATGCCTACGGAACGGGAACGCTTGTACAGGGATCAAGGGTACCTCGTGAAGCCAATAGTGCTATTACCTGGGAAATCTCTAAAAAAACCGATATAGGTTTTGATTTAAGTATGTGGAATTCGCTGGTTAATGTTGAGTTTGATTATTTCCATGAGAACAGAACAGGCATGTTGCTGGCACCTCAGGTGACACTTCCGGTAGAATACGGCCTTTCTCTTTCACAGGAGAATAAAGGCAGAATGAGCGCCAACGGGTTTGAATTGAACATCGGTACGCGTAAACGCATTTCGAAAGATCTTGATTTTGCGATTACAGGAAACGTGAGTTACTCGATCAACAAAATGCACGAGGTGTTCCAAACGGATGCAGAAGCGAAGAACCCGAACCGTACCAAAGTCGGTCGTCAGTTTGGTACTCCTTACGGATTCAAGTCACTGGGATTATTCAAAACATCGGATGACAAAAACGGTGATGGTATTGTAAATGCTGAAGATGGTTACAACGTGACACAGTTTGGCGCGCTGCACCCTGGAGATATCAAATATGCTGATTTGAGCGGTCCTGATGGTGTTCCTGATGGAATCATTAATGATCACGATCTTACGGTTATCGGTAATCCTGTATATCCTGCACTTACTTACGGTATCACACCAAGCGTAAACTGGAAAGGTTTCGATCTGACATTGTTCTTCCAGGGAACAGGAAAATCAAGTATTGGTGTGCGCCAGTTCCTGACAGTTCCTTTTGAAAACAACGGAAGTAACACAGGTTACGAATACTATAACAATCGCTGGACGCCGGAAAATCAGGATGCAAAATATCCACGTTCTACGCCTGCTCCTTATGCCAATAATACAAAGGATTCGGATTTCTGGTGGATGAATTCCAGCTATCTGCGCCTTAAAACGGCTAGTCTTGGGTACACAATTCCAAAATCGGTATTGGGTAAGCTGAAAATGAGTTCTGCGAGGATTTATGTAACGACTCAAAATCTGTTCACAATCAGTAAGATCAAACACGTCGATCCGGAAATGGGTTACACGGATCGTGAAACGGCTTATCCTGTTATGAAAGCCACAACATTTGGACTTGATCTGACTTTTTAACCCAAAAACTGAAAGAATATGAAAGTTGCGATAAACTACTTCAAAATATTGGGTTTGAGTCTGTTGATGCTCACCCTGTCTGTTTCGTGTGATACGGATGAATTTCTTGAAAATGTCAACAAGTCGAACCTCACGGACGCCACACAATGGGAGTCGGAGCCGAACGCAGATGTATTTCTGAATGACATTTACAGCGAAATTCCAAACAAGGTAAATCAGACTGAAACGCTGGATTATTATACTGACGATTATAACATCAGTCATTACTATACAGCTTCCAACTGGCGCATCGGGGTTTGTATTGTGCCGTCTTCCAGTACCGATAACCCATGGGGAGGAACTCAGGGACCGACTTACGGTTACACCTGGCAAAATTTCTTTGTCAAAATCCGGAAATGCAATACTTTTTTACAAAAGCTGGAAGAAAACAAAGGCAATTTCTCCGAGGCTTATTTTAAGAAACGCATCGACGAGGTTCGCTTTATCAGAGCATTTTTCTACAGCGAGTTTTTTGTTCAGATGGGAGGTCTTCCGATTATTACCAAGCAGCTGGATCGTAACACGATGAGCCCTGAGGAATTGCAGCAGCCACGTAAAACTTTCCAGGAAACTTTTGATTTTATAGTTTCTGAACTGGATGCGGTAGTGAAAAACGGTAACCTCGCTATCAAATATGCTAAAAGCGACCGGGAAGCAGGACGAGCGACGCTGGGTGCGGCACTGGCATTGAAAGGATGGGTGGAGTTATTTGGAGCGAGTCCGCTTTTCAATACTGCCACACCGTATCTTCCAGACCCGAATAAGTTTGTTCATTTTGGGAATTATGATCCTGCACGTTGGGTAAAGGCGGCAGCTACGAATAAGGAGTTCATCGACAAATTTGGCAATGGTAAAAACTATAACCTGTTTGCTGATCTGAAGGATTTCTGGAGAGTAGCGAATGAATATAATTCTGAAGTGATCTGGGACAGGCAGGTCGTTGCCAATGTTTCAGGAATGGGAGGAAACTATGAAGGTCGCGGCGGTGTCACTTATGTGTTGGGCGAGTACCGTACCTGGGGTAACTACAATCCTACGCAGGAACTGGTGGATCAGTTTGCGATGGCAAACGGAAAAGCGATTACAGATCCTACTTCAGGATATAATCCTCAGAAACCATATGTAAATCGTGAAAAACGCTTCTACGACTTCATTGTGTATGACGGTGCTCCTTACAAACTGGATTGGATGCCAAGAGCAGATACGATTTATACCCGTATTGATCTGACTTACCCGAACCCTGACCGTACAAATCAGATTGACCTCGCCGGAAAGACTGACGTTGGTGACTCAGGCTATTACCAGAAGAAAAGAATCAATCCTGATGCGGCACCCGGAACGGATGCAAGTGGACAAAACTATGTGTTTCTACGTTATGCGGAGGTTTTGCTGAATTACGCTGAAGCTCAGAATGAAGCTGTGGGACCGGATGCATCTGTATATGATGCGATCAACAAGGTACGTCAGCGTTCTGAAATTGCAGCGCTTCCTGCCGGACTTACAAAAGATCAGATGCGTGCTGCTATTGCAAGAGAAAGAAGAGTTGAGTTCTGCTTTGAAGACAAACGTTTCCTGGACACGAAGCGTCTCGCCCAGACTGCGCAGGTAATGGGCAAAGCGCGTCACAATATGGTGATTCGTAACTCTGTTCCTTCCAACAACTCAGGTGTGTGGGTTTACAGCATTGAGCCGGAAGTGAAGTACACTGTGAAGTTCGAACCGAAACAATACATGAATCCGATCCCTCAAAATGTGTTGGATCAGAACTCGGGGATTAAGCAGAATCCGGGGTATTAAGAATTAAGAATTAAGAATTAAGAATTAGGAATTAAGAATGAGAAGTGGGGGTAAGGGGTTGGTAACTCTTTACTCTTCATTTTTCATTTTAAATTCTTAATTCCCTTCAAAATAACCTCGTCTGTTCTCCCTCCATATAGTCCCGGCCCAGTAATTCAATGGTGTCAAGGATATCGAACTGCCCTCTTTGTTCGTTGAATTTTCTGATTACAAAGTACTTACAAAAGAACGATTCGCTGAAATCCGTAGGAGTGACGTCATAGCAAACAGCGACCTCTTTTTCGGTTAGCTCGCGCGCCAGTGTCATGTGTGGTGTTTTTTTGACAACCATTTTCCAGCTGTCAATGTACTTACGCCTCACCGACTTGTCGAAAAGGCTACCTATTTTCTGGCAACGTTCAATGATTGCATCTGATGAATCGTCATCCGGTTTTACAAAAAATGTACAATTTTTCTTAGCTATAAAATCTCCATATCCGGCGAAGCCCAGCTGAAAAGGAGTAATCACAGCCAAAACCTTTTTAAACTCTGCCAGTATATTAAGATAGTTCTTTTCCTGAGCTTCAAATGAAAGTAGCGTAATGTGCGGAAGTGCGTTATAACTTCCGAAGTTTCTGTTCAGTCCTTCCCTGATCGTGTTTTTCATATTTCCTGAAAGCCGCATGATGTGCGGATCAGGATTTATCGCCAATGCATATACCATATTTTATTCTTCTTCTGCTCTGAACACCCAACCTGATGAACGATTCGTTGTTTGTCTTAATAACATGTTTACCTGCCCAGCATGATGTTGTACATGCCGCATGTTGTAAATGAGAATTTCCAAAACTGAATAATCCATTTCTCCTCCTTCTTCGATCCATCTCTCGCTTATCAGCTGGTCGGTCAGGTTGTGAATTGCCGAATGGCATTTCGCCGTTATATCTTGCAAATAATCAATTGTCTCACTTTTAGTATAAATCCTGTCGGGCACCATGTCCCCCAAAACGCCGGTCGGGATATCTTCTTTATCCATGAATGTGAAAGGAAGAGTTGATACAAATTCAGAAGGAGAAGGGATTGTGAGATAATAGTCGGTCAAAATGAGGGTATGGTAAACGGTATAGAAAAACTTTTTATCCGTATCCCACAAGGTTTCCGGCCAAAGGTTAATGGCGTTTTCGATCATTTGAAGGGATGCTCCGAATTGTTGCCAGAGGGCATCCTTTATTGTTTCCAGCATAGTGCAAGTGCGTTTTGAGATTCCCGGATAGGATCTGCTGCAAATTCTGATCCAGCGTCAGTCAGCTTGTTCCAAATCCCGAATAATTCGTTTCTTTAATTCGGCATGAACATAATCCTTTACTTCAGCAAAGGAGGTGCCGTATTTACGTTCAATGTTTTGTAAATGAGGAGGAAAGGTTGAAAGCAGTTTGTCGTAATATTCATCCAGCCTGGCTTCATCGGGTAATTCAAATTTGAGGCGAAGCTGAAACCGGCGGATCAAAGCAATATCAATCAGGTCATAGTAATTTGTAGCACACACCAGAATCGCATGCTGAGGCAGGTAATCGATTTGTTGGATGATGGCATTCACAAGTCGCCTCATTTCTCCGACTTCTTTATCGTCGGTGCTTCGCATTTTACCGATCTGATCAAACTCATCCAGAAACAGTACCGCTTTGTCTCTTGCAGCTTTATCAAAAAGCCCTTTTATATTTCTGGAAGTTTCACCAATGCGCGAGTTCACCAGTGTACTCAGATCTACAATCACAATTTTTTTGCCGAGGGCAGTAGCGATGGCTTTGGCGGTAGTGGTCTTGCCACATCCGGAGTCGCCATAGAGCAGCACTTTATTACTTACCGGTAATTTGTATTGTTCAAGAACATCCAGATATCTGTGTTCCTTAATGATCTGAGTAAGCGCAGCTTTGTTGTCTGCACTGTGAAACACATCCTCCATCGCGACCTTCTCCTGGTCGTTGATGATGATTTCGAAAACATTCATTACACGTTGTAATTAATTAAACAGATTTAAACGGGCTGAAGTAACAACCGGTCAGGCTTCGTTTTCATTCCAAATTTCTTTTCCAAGGAAACGATTCCCAAACACAGCCGTACCGACGCGTACCATGTTGGATCCTTCTGCAATGGCCAATTCCAGATCCTGGGACATGCCCATGGATAAAGCCAGCGTGTCTATTCCGGGTATACGGGCTTCGAGTATTTGATCGCGCGTATGTCGTAGCAATGCCAGAGATGGTCGCATCTTCTCCTTTTCGACATCCAGTAATCCGATGGTCATCAGCCCTTTGATTTTGAGCGTATCGAATTTTTGGATTTCCTGAATAAAAGAAACTGCATGGCCAGGTTCAATCCCGAACTTGCTTTCCTCTCCGGAGGTGTTTACCTGAATAAATACGTCTATACTTCGACCTTCTTTCTGCAGGCGTCTGTCCAATTCTTCCGCTACAACAATACGATCCAGGGACTGAATACAGGTAGCATACTTAAGGACATCTTTAATTTTGTTGGTTTGCAAATGACCAATGAAATGTCTTTCAATCTTCAAGCCAGCCAGTCCGGCGTCTTTATCACGAAGTTCCTGCACTTTGTTTTCACCAATGATATAAGAACCGGCTTCTACGGCAATTCTGATTTTTTCGGCAGGAACCGTTTTAGTTGCCAGCAGCAGTTGCACGTCATCAGGATTTCTTCCGGCTTTCTCACAGGCCTGTGTAATTCTTTTCTGAACAGCTTTGAGATTAGAGAGAATATGATTTTCCATGTGCCGGTTATGGGTTTGGTTGAAGGGCACAAAGAAAGAGGTTTTATTGCTTAAAAATTATCGAATGCTGGTTGAAGTTGTTTTGTAGGGGGATTTGATTATTGGTAATGAAGTTCAGGAGTGCTCGTAGGGGATTATTGCTGTGCGCTGCACCTTGTGTGTATCGTTAGAATTAGGTTTTCTAAAAATATTACGGCGCTCTGCGCCTTATGTTCTGTTGGCGAAGGCGCAGAGCGCCGTAATACTTGTAGAGCAGCAAGCATAAGACGAAGAAACGACAGGTGCAGCGCACCGTAATAGAAGGCCGAAGGAATAGGGTTTGGATAGTAAAAAACCTCCCTGAATAAGGAGGTTTTCAATATTGACTCAACCAACATAGCTGCGGAAATGTCTTATTTAGCAACCGGAATCATTTCTTCCAAAATGTTATTTTCTTCTTTATCATAATAAATGCAGGTCATATCCTCTATAAGCACTATCCACTTTTCGATACCTGCCTCTGCACATTGTCTACAAAAGGTAAAATAATCCGTTTCTCCGCGCTGGTGCGCTTTCAGATTATTGATAAATCCTTCCTGATCCGTCTGGTCAGCGATGGAAAGCGTTTCATACTTGCTGTCTGAACTGATCCGGAAGTCGTCTGAACCATGATAATCCGTATGGCTATCAGACACCCAGGTGGTGAATGCTGTGACACCCAATGCTTTAATATCCTGAATGTATTGAGGAAAATCTGCGCCGGATTTAACTTTGGAGTGGGCGTCGGAAATGGCTTTGAGGGTAAATGTCATGTGTTTTATAAATTTATAATGTGCTTGTTTATCGTTCCGGATCACGTATTAGTCGTGCGAAAGTGAAAACGAATGACAAATTACAATATAATTATGTTTTGGTCAGCCATAGTTTTCGGTACCGGCAGTTTTCGGTTTCGGCGTAATCATCAGGTCAGGCGGCGTATTAAATTGTTCATTTTACTTCTGTCTCTGAATGGCAGGAACAGAAATTTTTTCAGCGACTTGCCTCTGATAAGTACACCAAATTATTTCTTCTATACCACCAGTTGATGTCTTAACTTTTGGCTGTCGGGCAGTGTATTCAGATGCGGCAATGCACCACGACGGTATGCCTGATACAGTCTTGCTATATCCTCTTGGGTATCACCGATGAACGGACCGTGACTGACGATGGGTGCGTTTTGTGGTTTTCCTGCATAGAGGATAAAACGGGCAGAATGATCGCCGGTTTTGAAGCTGACTTCTGTGAGTTCATTGTCCGAAGGTTCCTCCAGCCATGCGGTCTGGCCTTCAGTTATTAGCTGGTCGCCGATAACAACAGAACCGTTTGTGACATATACAAATCCGTTATATCCGGCAGGCAGTTCCTGTTTCGCGGAAGTGTTCTTGTTCAGTTGAAAATCCACAAGCGTGAACGGAGTCTGGTTTTGCAAAGGTGAAGTAAGCCCTTGGCTGCTACCGCTATACACTCTGATCTCCATGTCATCATGCTTCACTGTCGGTACATTTTCGAGCAACAACTCCTGCCAGAAGGGCTGAGCCCATCTTTTTTCAGGTGGTAATATCAGCCATAGCTGCAGAATACGGACCTTGGTTTCTGCGGTAATCTCCTCTGTATGTACAATGCCACTTCCTGCGGTCATCACTTCGAGGCTACCCGTTTCCCAGCCCATTCCATTACCTTCCAGAATGAGGGTTACAGTTTCAAAACCGGCGTGAGGATGTGGACCGCCAGCGGGTTCACCACCTGGTAAATCCACCTGATCGTCCATCAGCAAAATGAAAGGGTCGTTCTGATCGAAACTTCTTCCGCCTATCACGGCAGTAGCTATGTGTCCTTTTCCTAAAAATCCGGGATGAGCAGGATTGTGCAGGATCTGATCTATTTTTCTGGTTTTCATGATTAAAATCTATTGGGATGAAGATGAATGTAAATAACGAGAGGGTTACAGATTGTAACTAAACAGCGGATGACGAGAACAAACGCTTATGAACTTCGGGAAACCTGACGGCAACTGTAATCCATAGAAGTACCTGTACGCCAACTGCCATCGCGATCGGTTGCTGATGTTGCAAATGTGTGACAATAGCTCCGCCCATGTAGGCAATCAGGAGAAGTGATCCCAGCAATCCTGTTCTCGGTATGATGAAAAGTAGCAATGAAATAATTTCAATAACGCCGATAGCCAGATAAGTCTGTGCATCAAATCCAATCCCCTTAGCTTGTTCTAAAGCTGTCGGATCCTGTGTCAGTTTCATAAACGCGCTCATTCCGAAAAGAAAAGTGAGGATGGCGGTGAGTACGTAGCCTATAATTTTAATTGTTTTTTGTGACATGGTTGTAATTTTTAATTGTTGATACAAAATTACGTCACTATGCTATACCTTTGTTACTTGTTACAAAAAGGATACCGATTACAAAATGGATACCATATTAACACATGAGGCCTGCAAAAGGTCACAACTTGCTGTGAGAGATACACTTGACGTCGTTGGAGGTAAATGGAAACTGGTATTGCTTACGGTGCTGCGGACCGGGAAGCGCCGTTTTCGGGAGCTGTCGCGGGAAGTGGGCATTACACCAAGGATTCTGTCTAAAGAATTACAGGAGCTGGAAATGAACGGTTTGGTGAGCCGTACGGTGTGTGAAACCAAACCTATTACTGTAGAATATGCACTGACGCCCTACAGCGAGACGCTTTCAGAGGTGCTGGATGCCATGCAAAGGTGGGGTGAGCAGCATAGAAAGAAAATTATCGTATAGCGGCATTTTGGCTCACTGCTATACGATAATCATGATCAGGATTTGCTTTCTTCCGGCTGATGGGTACTTCCTAATGCCCATGCTATGAGTGCGGGTTGAAAAAACAATCTCATCAGTCTTTTTCTGTTGGAGTCCAGGCCGAAAGCGTCTTTTTGGTTGACATACTGAGCAACGTTTCCGGGGAAAACGGCTGTGAAAAAAGTTGCGGCTATTTTCCCGATGAGTGGTCTGTGCTTCATTGGAGCAACGACTATGGCAGTACCAAGCAATATCTCGGCGACACCGGAATAAACTACTGTATCATCTTTGGGGATTGGAATGATTTCAGGAACCTGCGCCTGAAATTCTTTCCTCGCAAACGTGAGATGACCTATACCTGCAAATACCAAACCTGCTCCCAGCAGAATTCTTGTTGCGGTTCTTATATCTTCGGTTTTCATGATATGACAGTTTTTTGTCAGCTCCTGCACAAATATTGTTCCTCTAAATGTCGTTGTGTTTTAAGGCAGCATTGATGGGCGCTGGAAATTGAAAAATCCACACTTCCACACAGCTACGATTCGTGTAAAAATGCAACAAAATTGATTCTATTAATCGATAGAATATTCTCTATTTGTTTGGAACAATTATTGTGTTAAAAGCTATATACGTAGATTTATCAGATAGAATGTTTTCAGATCAGAATAAGCGATCATATCCTGCCGGCCATACGAGTCGCAGGGACTTCCTTCGCACCACAGGAGCGGTTGCACTAAGTAGTACTTTACTTTCCTCATGCAGCGGATTGCTGGATGATATTTTCCCTAATCGTAAGAATCGTGACAAAACCCTGGCGTTTATAGGGGATAGTCTTACCATTGGCGCTGGTGGGATACGTCCATACGGTAATATTGTCGGTCTGGCTTTCCCAGACCGTCCCATTGTGAGTGATGGCATTGTGGGACAGGTGGCTTCGAGTATTGCTGTCAGACAAGGCGGCCGCTCTTTGATTATTTCTATTGAAGGGAATAAATTGAATGGGATACAGCCGGTAACTATTACAAAACTGAATGACAAGTTTCTGAGCACAATCTCTAATAATCACGAATACAGCAGAACGGGAAAAATCAATGGTGTGAGCTGTACGATCCGTAGATTTTCAGGAGACAGATATACAATTACACCGGCGACTGTCAGCGTGATTGATGTACCCGAAGATTCGGAATTTCTTCTGGATGACGGGCCAAGGGTGAGATCAGCAACACAAATCCTCTGGTATGGCCGTAACAATATCGGAAGAGGGGTGGAGTCTGATATCATGCCTGCTTTGGAGGATTCGGTAGCTTACATCAATTCCCCGGCCAGGTACATTATCCTTGGAATTCTTCAGGGCACCAATGATAATCAGGGAACATCCAATTATAACCTCATTTCGGGGATTAATACTCGCCTGGCTGAGAAGTATGGTAAAAACTTTGTAGTGATGACGCCTCCTACTGACGAGGAAATGGCTGCCATAGAATATACCCCATCTGCTGCAGACCGGCAGGATCTGGAAAGGATGAATTTTCCGAGAGGCATGCGCAGCGATATTAATAATGACGATATTCACATGAACGACAAAGGATATCAGATTGTAGCGAACAGGGTTATTGCTAAAATTAAGGAGTTGAAGTATTAAAAGGAGAGTAAAATAAATGCTCCATCAGGAATTACCCTTAATTCAGATATTCTGTGATGGAGCATTACTGTAATACTAACTTGTGGTAGTAATTATTTCGCCGTCCCAATCAGCGTAACAATACTTCTCGGACTAACTTTCAAACCTGATGTCGCGGCTGTTATATCAAAAGGTTCCATATCAGCAGTTGCCGAAGTTTGATATCCCTTGGTAATAGTCAGGTTATTCTGTCCTGTTTTAATTACTACATCTCTGGTTTGTGTTCCGGAATTGATCAATACTGTTACCAGTTCACCGTTAGTATTTTTGTAGGATGAAATCAGCAGATCATTTTCTGGTTTGTTGGAAATAATCTCTGTTCTTACTGCACCCGGACGAACAAAACGGCTAAATTGGCCCAATGACCAAAGCATTTTGGAACTCTGAAAATTACCGTCTGTTTTGTTTTTATCAATGTAAATAAGACCGTCTTTGTAATCATAAGGAGAAATGGCGATCCACCAGTGCCATGCAGAAGCACCTGCATTTACCAGATCATTATGAATAACCTTGGCGACGTAAATCCCGGGATCTATACCCAGATCCTTCCCATTTCCGTTGATTTCTCCATCGTTATCACCAAGTATACAATACTCCGACATCCAGTATTTCAACCCTTCAACAGATTTCAACTTTTCAGCCAGTTTCGTCCTTTTTTCAGCCGCTGCCCGGAAAGGAGAGGTGGTGAAATAACTGTGTCCTGAAATGCTCCTGGAAAGGTTTGGAAGGTCGCCAACATAGTTCGGAGATGCTTTATCAAAAAACGCATAGATCTGATTCTGGCGATCCTGCTTATTAAATTCAGAATACAGGTAATCAATCTGTCCTGCTTCCGCAATATCAATTTTGGTAGGCAGCTTTTGGCTGATCAAAGCTGAACTCAGCGCTTTGGTAATTTGTGCAATTTCGTTGTTATAGAAAGGGGTTCCTTCCTGGCCGCCATCACTCCAATCCCATTGAGGTTCGTTCACAGGACTGATATGGTTAAATGTGATGCCGGTTTTGTTTTTTACACCTGAAATCACATCCGCCAGATAGTTGGCAAATTTGGGAAATTCAGAAGGAGCAAGGTTGCTTTTTCCGTTACTCGCATAACCTTTTTTGTTCACAGTAAACTGCACAGGAGGACTGTTCGGAAACGCCAGGAATTCATTCACACCACGTTCTTTGGCAGCATTCAGAAACCAAACCTGACCTGCTTGCTTGTTCCAGTCATACGAGCCATCATTGTTCAGGAAGGATTCTGCTCTGCGCCATTCGTCGCCGATCCCGCTTTGCGCACCCTGTTCGGCAGTGCCGGCACCGATGTTAAATCGCCATAACGACAAACCGATTCCTTTGGGTTGACCGTTCGCATCCGCTTCCTGACTAAATAATAAATCAGCAATAGCTTTGCGTTTTGCATCCGGCCAGTTTCCTACAAACTGCCCCGACCAGGCATCGGACGCCCCGAAGTGATCAATGGTTTGAAATGTGGCTGCCGGATTAACCGTAAGCGTAATCACATTATCGCTTTCCTGTTTTTTGACACCTGTTTCTGATCCTTTGCAAGCCAGAAAGAGCGATGTGAGACCGGCGAAGAAAAGTGCCCGGCTGGAGGTAGTGGTATTGGACATGGGTTAGGGGATAAAAAAAGCCCTTTTCCTGTTAGTGGGAAAAGGGCTTCGGTGAAGACTCAATTAGTAGCCCTGATTCTGGGTCAACTGATTATTGGAAGCCTGTATTTCCGCACGGGGAATTGGCAACCAGTATTGTTTCTCAACGAAACTTTTACCGGTAAGTGCTTCTTTTCTCGTGTATACATAGTTGGTTCCGCTCTTAGTGATCTCGATACCGTAAGCAGGTACGTTTTCTTTTACAGGAGCAGTTTTCCAACGGCGTACATCGTAGAAACGGTGTTCTTCAAATGCAAGCTCAATGCGTCTTTCGTTGTGGATACGCTCACGCATCTGTGCCTGTGTAAGTCCTGCCGGAAGTATTGGCATGTTTACACCTGTACGCTGTCTTACGGCATTAATGGCTGCATGCACAGTTGCATCAGGTCCCGATGCTTCGTTTTGTGCTTCTGCATAGTTCAGCAGAATTTCAGCATAACGGAAGTAAATCCAGGTTTGCGTTCCTGCTACATCCCATGGGTTGTCGATAGGCAGGTTGTCGTTCATGAATTTCTTCATGTAGTAACCAGTCTTCGAGGTGTTCCAGTTGGACGGACCATCTTTGCTATCCTTGCCACCCGGCGTGAAAGTTTCTATCGTGCTGTTACGGTACGTTGCTCCATTGTAAAGGATCGTTGCGTAGAAACGTGGATCACGGTTCAGGTATGGATTCTTTGCATCATAAGTTGTATTGGCATCTGTGATTCTGGTACCGTCCTTCATCTCGTAATCGTCTACAAGATTTTGAAGAGGTACATTACCACCCCATGCGTTGTAGCTGTTAGGACCGTTGGCAATCTCCAGACACACGTGGCGCGCACCGATTGCATAAAGACGTCCGAAGATGATCTCAGAATTGTCGTTACTCGTAAACAGATTTCCGTATCCACCTGTATAAAGCGTATACTTGTTCAAATCCATTACAGCTTTAGCCGCGGCTGCTGCCTGTGCCCAGGTTGCAGCATTATTGTAAAGCGGACTTGCTCCGTAAAGCAGAATTCTTGATTTCAATGCCATGGCAGCACCTTTTGTAGCACGGCCAAGCTTCCAGTTATTGTTGTCGTTAGATGCAGGAAGCAAAGCAATCGCTTCGTCAAGCTGAGCCGATACATAGTCGATACCAGCCTTGATATCCGAGCGCTTGAAAAGATCCGGGCTCGTAAGGTCATCGCTGATCTCAGTTACCTTGTCACCCATCAACACCACACTTCCGTAGTTACGGATCAGATCGTGGTAGCGGAATGCGCGCAGGAATTGTAATTCGCCTCTCAGACTTCTCTTTTTACCTTCACTCATCGGCACCTGTTCAAGGTTGGCCAATGCATAATTAATCTCACGAATGCTTCGGTAGCTTCTTCCCCACAAAGTACCTGCAATACCGGTGTTTTCAGGGGCAATTTGTCCACGTTGGATCAGCCAGGTATTGTCGTCATTGTTGTAAATGGACTCGTCTGTCAACGAAGACCACATCGCGTATTCAAAACCACGTCCGAAGCCAGGATTAGTTCCTTCAGCTTCTTTATCAGTAAGTCTTGTACCCATGTATCTGTTCAAAACATAGGCTTCGAACAAAACGGAGTCAGACAGAATGGATGCATCAGATACACGGTCGGTAGGAACCACATCCAGGAAATTCTCCTGGCAGGACACCATAAACAGCGATGCGGCAAGTGCGGATGAAACGGCTATTTTCTTTATATACTTCATTTTGATTCTTTCAATTAAAACTTAATGTTTAACCCAAGGTTCAGGATGCGCTGCTGAGGATAGAACTGGCCGCTTCCCTGGCTTCCTTCCGGATCGAAATCTTTCACGCCTGTAAGGGTGAACAGGTTGAAACCACTTGCATACACTCTCAGTGATTGGATTTTGATTTTCGACAAAGCATCTTTTGGCAACGTATAGCCAAATTCTACGTTTTTAAGACGAAGGAATGATGCGTTGTTCAACCAGAAATTGTTTTGGTTTAATCCACCATTGATCGACGAAGATGCACGGGTATCAGCACGTGGGTACGATCCGTCAGGGTTTGTAGGGCTCCATCTGTTATCTGCCCAGCTGCTGTAGAAGTTACCAACCTGGCCTGACTCAGGAAGTACGTACTGGCTAACCATGCCTTGTCCTGCGAAAACGATAGACATGTCAAATGCTTCGTAACCTCCGCTGAAAACAACACCGTAAGTAAGCAAAGGAATGTTGCCATATTTTGTTCTTACTTTATCATCAGCTGTGATTTGTCCATCTCCGTTGTAGTCTTCAAGGATCAAATCACCCAATTGTGCACCTTTCAAATGCGGGTAAGAGTCAAGTTGCTCTTGCGTACGGAAAATGCCAAGGTTGTTGTAAAGCAGGTAAGTATTCAGCTGGTTTCCTGTTTCTCTCTGGTGAGCCAGTGCGCCCGGAGCCTCATCTTTAAAGATGATTTTGCTTTTCGCATACGTTACGTTACCTGAGATGTTGTAACGGAATTTACCAGAGTGGTTGTAGCCCAATGTAGCTTCAAAACCGCTGTTGTTTACTTTTCCGATGTTTTCGCTTGGTACAAGAGGAGTATTGTCATTCGTTGGATGTGGATTCACAATACCAGATGTGTTTGGTATTGATGCGTTACGCGTCGCAAGAATGTCAGAGCGTTTCTGATCGAAGTAGATCAATTCGATATTGAAGTTTTTAAGGAACACTGCGTTCAAACCAATATCCAGTTTCTTCGATTTTTCCCAGGTAATGTTCGGGTTGGCCAGTTTCGTAAGGTCGATACCAGGAGTGATTACATTTGCACCTGTAACGTATTGGTTTACAAAAGTGTAATTGTTGTAGAACTGGAACTGACCTACGTTGTCATTACCCAATGAACCGTATGAAGCACGGAATTTCAAATCGTCGATGAAACGCACACTGCTTTTGAACCAGTCTTCTTCGGAGATACGGTAACCTGCAGAAACCGACGGGAAGAAACCATACTGCTTACCCTTAGGGAAGATAGAAGAACCATCTACACGCGCCTGCACTTCAGCCAGGTACTTCTCATTGTAATCGTAGGCGAATCTACCGATATAACTTTTTCTTGTGAAGTTAATGGTACTACCGCTGTTGTTTTTGTCCGTTGCTGCTGCACCACCCTGAGACAACTCAGGAGTTGATACTGTGGGGAAGTTGATACGGTTAGCGTCGAAAATGATCTCGTTTCTTTTGTTCTGCTCGTAAGCTACGAAAGTGTTGATGTTGTGCTTACCAATGCTTTTCAGGTAATTCAGACGAATGTGCTGAGTAAGGTTGGTAAGGTTTACCTGCTTCTGGTACAATGATGCTTTCCCTGCTGATCCACCTGTTACGGTTTGTGAATAAGAATCAGTTACGTCGTTGTAGCTATAAAGCGTGTAAGGAACAGCGAAAGTTTTGGTAAAGTTGAAAGATTTATCAACCGAATAAAAACCATCTACTGACAATCCCTGTACAAATGGCAGGTTGTAGCTTGCTCTCAGAATACCATTGAAAATAGAAGTCGGGTTATTGGTAGTTCCACCCATATCAGTTCCCAATACAGCCGGATTGCTGTTTTCAACCCCGGTCGAATAATTTCCGTTTGGATAACGGTCGATCAAAGTCGGGTACGCACGGTAGATGGAACGGAAAGTATTCTCAGCAGATGAAACCGGGAACATTCTGTTTTCCTGACGACCGTTCAGACCCAGGCTCACTTTGAAATCCTTTGTAACGTTGGCGTCGATATTCGAACGGAAGTTGTATTGCTTGTACTTCGTTGCGGAGTTTTTGTAAAGTGCATCCTGGTAAATAGTACCAAGAGATAAGTAATACTTCACGTTTTCAGTACCACCGTTAATACCCAGATTGTGCTGGTTTTGAAGCGCGAAATTCTTCAACGCTACTTTCTGCCAGTCTGTGTTCGGGTAGTTGATGGGGTCAGAACCATTTCTGAATTTTTCAATTTCTTCAGCTGAATAGAACTGATTCATGCCTCCCGCCGGATTGTTGTAGTAATCAATCTCGTTCATGATCGTTGCATACGTAGAAGCATCGGCCATGTTTGGCAAGCGGGTAGGAGAGGAGAAACCCTGGTTGAAGCTGTAAGAAATAACTGGCTTACCTGTAGTTCCGCGTTTGGTTGTTACAAGGATTACCCCGTTCGCAGCACGGCTACCGTATACGGCAGCAGATGCATCTTTCAGGATCGAGATACTTTCGATATCGTTTGGATCAAGACGGTCCAAACCACCAACCTGACCAGGAATACCATCAACTACAACCAATACGTCGTTGTTTCCTGTGGAAGCAGAACCACGAATGGTGTAAGAAGATCCGTCGTAACCTGGCTCGCCACCACGGTTATTGGCTACGAAACCAGAGAAACGTCCCGCCAATGAGTTGGAAACGTTGGGTTGCGGGCTCTTCACAATTTCAGAACCTTTCAGTTCGGAAACGGAACCGGTAAGTGTTGCTTTTTTCTGAACACCATAACCAACTACAACAAGCTCGTCAAGTGTTTTGTCGTTCGTCACCAGTTTTACATCGATCTGGCTGCGGTTGCCTACTGCGATTTCCTGCGCGATGTATCCAATATAAGTATACACAAGTGTACCGCTACCGTCAGGAAGGTTCAGTGTATAATTTCCATCCACATCCGTTGTAGTTCCGGTAGTGGTTCCTTTCAGTATTACACTGGCACCCGGAAGTGTCTCTCCGTTGTCGCCTGTTACCACTCCTTTTACCGACAAAGTTTGTCCGTAAGAGAAAGTAGAAAGCACCGAAAGCAGCATCAGGAGAAGCCCTGCCGCTTTTGTTTTTTCGTAAGACAGCCGAATGAATTCAGCATGTTTATGAAAACTTTTTTTCATACATGAATTAAGTTGATAGTTAAAATTTGGTCAGTTAGTCAGTCTTGGATTATCCTTGTTTTTTCAGCTCACAGTAATATTGATTCGTACAGAATAAGGCGAATCTTGAAATAATACCAAGTGCTGAAAGGGTTGGGGAGATTTATAAACTGATCGATCAAAAGTAGGATTATTTAAATGTTACGAAGAGGGGGTATTTTCATAATAAAGAGGGGGTAATTCAATAAAAATGCCCGATCCTATTAGAATCGGGCATTTTTAACTAAACATATTTAAAAATATGGTCACAAAAATTTTATTTCGATTTGAAAATATCCTTGTTGAGTGGATGTCGTTCGTGAAAGGGTTTTCTGTATTTTTTTATATATTCTGATGGCTTCATACCAAAGAGTGCGGTGAACTGAATGCGGAAGTATTTGACGTCATTGATGCCTACCTGCTCGGCAGTTTCGAGTATGGTAGTGTCGGTACTGATCAATATTTCGGCTGCGCGCCTTAGTCTGATAAACCTGATGAAGCTATTTGTCGACTGGCCCGAAATAGACTTGATCCGGTTGTACAAAGTGGAGTGGCTCATCCCGATTTCAGAAGCCAGTACTTTGATGTTGAACTCCGGATTTGTGATGTGTTGTTCAACGATAGAAATACATTTTTCAAGAAACTCTTTGTACTCCGGAGATATCTTCGAGTCGCCCGATTGCAGGGTGATTTCGTTGTAAAAATACTTTTGCAGATCACTTCTGCTTTTCAACAATGAAGCCACTCTGGCTACGAGTAAATCTTTGTCGAATGGCTTACTGATGTAGTCGTCGGCACCTCCTTCGATACCTTTCAGTCTGGATTCCTGAGACGAGCTGGCGGTCAGCAGTACGACCGGAATATGGCTTACCGAAATGTCCTCTTTCATGCGCTCACACATTTCGATACCTGTCATCCCGCCCATCATCACATCGCTGAGTACAATATCCGGGCTATGTTTTTTTACCAATTCAAGGCCAAGCTCGGCACTGTCAGCTTCAAGTAATTTGTATTGATCGCCAAAAATACCAGACAGATAGGTGCGCATTTCACTATCATCATCTACCAGCAGCATCGTTTCCATTTTTGCGTTCAGCTCTTCACGAACAGGCCGACCCAGTTTTGTTCTTTTAGAATCCTTTTCAGTTTCAAAATTTGCCAGTGACAGTTCTTCCAGAAAAACAGAAGATTTGTGTCCGGCGCCATCTGGTTTTATAACTGATTGCAGATCAGGATGATTTTTTGGCAATGTTATCGTAAAAATGGTACCTCCTGAAGGATTAGGTTCGTAAGTCAACGTTCCGAAATGGGTCTCTACAAATGTTTTTGCAAGAAACAATCCGATACCAAAACCTCCCTTTGAAAGTGCCCGTTTATCCGGATATTGGTCAAAAACAGAGAAAATTCTTTCTCCAGCATCTGCCGGGATTCCTATACCGCTGTCTTCTACCATGATACTGATTTCATTGTCCCGCTCAGACAAACGCACCAATACGGTTCCGCGATCAGGTGTGAACTTGATCGCATTCGAAATGAGATTGAATAGCGCGATTTCCAGTTTTTCGCTATCAGCATTGATCTCAATATTTTCATTTTCACAGATCAGCTCGTACCGGAGATGCTTTTGTTCGGCCTGATGCAAAAAGTAAGAAAAGACTTCGTTGAGTAATGGTGGCAGGAGATGTGTTCCAAGGTGGAGTTCATTCTGTTTCTGGTCTGCCTTGCGAAATAGCAGGAGCTGGTCTACCAGACTTAACAGCCGTTTAGAGTTCCGGTAAATAATATTCAGGTTGGCGCTGTTATCATTGTCCTGTTTAAGCAGCAACTCTTTTACAGGGTTTATGATTAACGTCAGCGGAGTTCTGAATTCGTGAGAAATGTTCGTGAAATAGGAAATTTTCCTTTCATTCAGTTCCTTTTCTTTTTGTGATTCCAGCTGTGCGAGGCTTACTTTATATTTCAGAGCAGCTTGTCTGTTCTTGTATTTTTGGTAATAATAGATTAAAAAACCTGCTCCCAATACATACAAAACAATCGCCCACCAGGTCTGGTACCAGGGGGGCAGGATCCGGATTCTAAGTGTACTCTGTTCTTCTGACCAAACTCCGTCCTGGTTGGACGCCTTTACTCTGAATGTATAGTCTCCGGGAGACAAATACCTGTAGGTAGCAGTACGTTCGTTTTTTACATAGTTCCAATCGTGATCCAGCCCGTCCAGCTTATAGGCAAACTGGCCTTTCTCCGGATAAGCATAGTTTAATGCAGTATACTGGATGGAAAATACTGATTCGTCAGGCTTCAGTGTAATACTTGAATAGGGATTGATCTGCTCTTCCAGAATGACTCTGCCATTTTGTATGCTGCCCACTTCTACATCCTTCCCGAATAGTTGCAGACCGGTAATCAAAACCGGGGGCTTATAGGATGATAAGTGGATATCTCCCGGATTAAAAATATTCCAGCCCTCAGTCCCACCGAAAACCAGAAAACGATTATCAGGGCCAGCCAGGAATGAATTTGGGTTGAATTGACCAGCCTGTAGTCCGTCGCTATGATCAAAGTTTTCGATGCGGTTGGCACCGAGGTCAATCAGGGACAACCCCCTGTTGGTGCTGATCCAAACGCGTTTTTCATTTTCAGCTTGAATCGCATTGATTACGTTGTTGGCCAACCCGTTTCGTTCATTGTAGCGTTTAACCTGTTTGTTAGGAATGTCGTAAAGCACAAGCCCGTTTCCCTCAGTACCGATAAAAAGGCGATCCTGGTTGTCGAGATATAGTGAAAAAATGATGCGGTTTGAAATCAGAAATCCTTGCCTTGTGCTGTTGAAGAATTGAGTAAAACGCAGTGTTTCAGTATTCAGGTAATTAAGTCCGCCGCCATACGTACCAATCCAAAGGTTTCCTTTTTTATCTTCAACAATCGCCCGGACGTCATTGGCATTAATACTGCTGTTACCCGGAACAAACTGTCTGAAATTTCCGGTTTTGCGGTCAAGCAAACACAGTCCGCCACCATTTGTTCCCACCCACAGCCTGTTTTTAGAGTCTTCATAAATGACACGGACATCATTTACCGGCGGGCTTCCCGGTTGGGTAGTATTACCGGGAAATCGGGTAAAGGAATCGTTATCAGCATTGTATAGAAATAAACCTTTGGAATAACTTCCAAACCAAAGATTGCCTTGCCTGTCGCGATGAGCTGCAATGATTGCTCCATCCGTGAGGCTGCCAGGCCGACCGTCCACCTTGTAATGTTTGAGTAACTGCCCCGAAGGAGTTGTTTTGTATATGCCATCACCGTCTGTCCCCAGCCAGAGATTTCCCTGTTTGTCAGTACACATTCCGTAGAACCTCAGATAGGCCTCCGCCCGTGAATCGGCAATTCTTTTCTGGAAAAGGGTGAATTTCTCGGGAATGCTGCCTATCATGTACACGCCTTCGCCGTATGTACCCAACCAAATATTCTGATATTTATCAAGAAACATGGTCTGAACCGAGCGCTGCGTAATTCCTTCGTTCTGCGTGTTTTTGACCAGAATGAATTCATACTGAGACACAGGTTTACTATGGAACTTGTTCAGGTCAACACTGTAGACACCTCCATCCTGCACGCCCACAAAGAGTATACCTGCCTTATTTTCCAACAGAGACAGATAAATGTTGCTTTTGTGGAAAGTAGAAATGTTGATCTGATAAAATCTGCTTTCCTTTCGCTGGTATACAAATAATCCTTTTGCGGATGCAATCCATATATTTTTGAAATGATCCTCAAAAACCTGATGAATACGTGTTTTGGGAAGAATGCTGAAATCTATCCGGGATTTCTTCAGATTTCTCTGAGCGTCGGTTTCAAAGAGTTCAACACCGGTTTCTCTGGTACCCAGCCAAAGCAATCCATGAGAATCCTCAAAAATATTCAGAATGGAATTGGTTTGTAATCCGGGCAGATTCTTTTGGTCATAAAATCTATACTTTTTGTTTTTCTTGTTAAAAGAAGCAAATCCGGATCCGTTTAATGATATCCATAAATCTCCGTTTCTTGCCTTTGATATATCGCTGACATCATTATTGATTCCCCTTTTCTGGGAAGAAGGAAGGTATCTGACAAATTTTTCCCGGCTGGTAATGAACTCGCTCATACCATTTCTGGAGGAAATCCAGAGGGTACCGTCCGGATCTGCAAGAATGGACTTTACATAATTTCCTGCTATACTGTTGGTATCCTGTGGATTATGTTTGTAAACCTTGAAGTCGTGTCCGTCGAACCGGTTGAGTCCATCGCCGGTAGCAAACCATAAAAAGCCCTTATTTCCCTGGGCAATGTCATTTACAACGCCATAGGAAAGCCCCTCCTGAATACCGTAGCGCGATACTTTTCCTAATCCCTGTGAGAAGGACTGGCAGAGCGTATGAAGTAGAATGAAGGTAATCCAAATGAATCTGTTAAAGCGCCCCGTCTTCCTCGTCCTGTTATTGTTTGTCATTGAAGCTGATACCGGCCTTGCGGCCCTCAATATAAATACGATACAAATTTATATACGTTTTCATATAACGAGGCGGATCGTAGAAGAATTCTTAGAGCGTTAAAAATATGTTTAAAAAGCAACAGGCAGCTACCAAGAGCTGCCTGTTGTAAAGTCTTATTTTGATTTCATAATGAATCAACCGTTGCCTTCTCCGGATTTCTTATCATCATTGCTGATTTTCTTTTTCTGACGTGGTGATCCGTTCATTTTACCGAATTCATATTTGAGATTAACTCTCCAGCCCCGGCGGTACATGGCTACATCCTGAGTTTGCCGGAAATTGGCACCGTTAAAGTCATTGCGCCACTTGATAGTATCGTTGAACGGATTGTCATAACCGACACCGATGGTGGCTTTTTTCTTCAATATTTCTTTTTGTACGACCATATTGTAAAATCCGAATGCGCCGAACCTGCCCTGAAGATTCACTTTCGCAGAATTATAGAAGCCAAAGAATTGCGCTTTGAAACCTTTACCCAGATCAATGGTGGAATTCAGGTTGATGCGGTACATCCAGTCTGCATTACGGGCTTGTAATTCTTTGCTCTCTAAAATGTTATAAAAGAGGTTTAGCGAGCTATTCACTGACCATTTTTTCGTGATTTTTGTATTGGCACTCAGGTTTACTCCATAAGCCGAATTTTGCGCAACATTCTGGAACAACTGCAACAATACCCCTTCACTGTCTACCGTACTCACACTCTCGATGGCATTGTTGGTTTGTCTCAGGAAAAATGAAGCATTCAGATTGGTTTCCTTGATGTTAACCGTGTAATTGGCTTCCAGAGAGTGCGTTAGTTCCGGTTTGAGATATGGATTCCCTCCATATTGATTTTTAGAATCCGACTGATTGATATAAGGATTCAAAAAGAAAAACTGGGGACGCTGAATACGCTGTGTATAGCTGAAACGAACCTGCTGGTCTTTGGGAAGGCTTTTTGAAAGACTGATATTGGGAATGAAGTTGCCGTATGAGTTTGAGAATGAGCTGGTCTGATTCAAAAAGTTAGCCTGTATGAAAGTTTGCTCATAGCGCGCGCCGAGATTAATTCCCCATTTCTTTTTGGGCGTACGGCTGTAAACGAAATAGGCGGATGCCACTTGTTGTGCATAATCAAAAACATCTGCCAGTGACGGAATATTAACAAAGTCCGTGGAACCGTCCTCTGCCCTGGCAATACGGTAGTCGCTGAGAATGCCTCTGAATATGGCTTTTGAACCCATTTCAATCGTGCTGATGCTGTCGATCGGATTGGTGAAATCCAGCTGAATAGTCCCTTCCTTATTATTGCTGATATTGTAGCTCTTTTCCCTGAAATAGGTCAGATTAGACTCATTTGCCAGATCTGACCAATAGTCGCTGTCTTCCTCTTCAAAAGAGTACATCATCAGCAGATTAAGCTCCTTTTTAGGTTTCTTAAATAATCGGGTATAATCCAGATTTACAGTAGCTCCGGCCCAGTCATAAGTACGGCTCATATCGCGTTGGAAAAACTGAATCAGGTTTCCCTGGCTGATTTCCCGGAAGTTGATATCAAACCCATTGGTATTGATACCATTGTAGTAATTGAGCCCTGCACCAAGGCGGTTCAGGGTGTCGATATCCCAGTCCACATTCAGGTTGCCATAAAAATTCTTTCCTGAGCCGGCAACAAGTTGTCCCTGATTCTGATTGCTGCTGACACCCTCACTTTCAAAGTTTCGGATAAGGTCGATTGTCCTTTTATTTTTCCAGTCGCTGAAACCACCGTTGGCAGCGATAGAAATACTTTTCATTCGGTGATTAATAGAACCATTGTACCAGTTATTCCAGCGGCTGAAGTTGGGGCTGATCGATCCATTGGTTCCCTGCAAGCTATTCTTTTTGGTGATGATATTGATAATGCCGGCAGTCCCTTCTGCATCATATTTTGCAGAAGGCGAGGTGATTACCTCCACTTGTTTGATGATGTCTGCGGGGATCTGTTTCAATGCATCCGAAACACTTCGTGCTACAATGCTTGAAGGCTTATTATTGATCAAAACTTTGATGTTACCGCTACCGCGAAGCTGCACATTGCCTTCTATATCCACGGCTATAGAGGGGATACGTTTCAATACATCAGTCGCATCACCTCCTTTGATACCAATATCCTTTTCCGCATTGTAGACCATACGGTCGGAGCGTTCTTCGAAAAGACCTTTTTGTTCGGTTACGGTTACTTCATCCAGTTTTTTTGTATTGGACACCACCAGGATTGTGCCCAGGTCGAGGTCTTTGGTTACATGAACTTTTTCAACGATTTTGGTGGTGTAGCCCAATAATGAAATCTGAAGTGCATAATGGCCAGGCTCCACTTTGTCGAAGTGGAATCTGCCTAGGGAGTCGGCAGTTGTTCCTTCAAGGATTTTGTTGTTTTTCATCAAAGCAACTGTCGCGAATTCAGCGGGTACTTTGCTGGAGGAGTCGGCTAAAATGCCGGTTAATCGGGACTGTTGGGCGAATGCCACAGAAGTAAAAAGCGCCAGAATTAGGGCTGGTAGAAATTTCATGGTAACATGGTGATTAGGGGTTAGTTTAACGAAATGGTGCGTGTGTGTCCAATTGATGGAGTAAGGACACTTTAGTTTCTCGAATGTTGCAGACTGTGTGAAAAAAACCTATAACCGGAAATTTGAACCCTCGCAATTGGCTGAGATTAACCGATATAACGCGGATTTTAACCTATCCGCCAGCGGTTAAAGTGAGAGATATTGGAAATGCTATATTTATGAGATTAAATCATTTATTTCTCTATATAGCACAAATGGAAAGTAAAATTTTTCTGAAAGCCGCCGCCGTCCTATTTTATATTGGTGGGTTAGTCGTCACGCCTGTGACGTCTTTTGCAGATGGCCATGACAAGTCGAAAGAGGTAACGAAAGAAAAGGAATTGTATATTCCTGCAAAAGTAATGAAGGTGCCGGACGGTAATGACTATACCAATGATGCCAGTGAATATAGTTTCAAGCGTATGGTTCAATCTGATAATATAGCGATTTTCTGGAATAAGGAATTTGGGCAGGACCCCACAAAAAATCCGAACGAAAAAGCACGGTTTGATCCGAAGGCTGCGCTCAGAGAGTGCGAACGCTTCTATGATTATTACGTGAATGATCTTAAAATTGTTCAGAAAGGCAAATCGCTGACGGATCAGTACAAGATGATTCTTTATGTGTTCGGAGGGGAAGAACAAACAGCATTTGGCGGAGGTGTTGAGAATAAAATAGGAATTCTGTGGACGCCGGCTGTGCGTATGTCAAAAGCACCTTATGGGGCGCTGGCTCACGAACTGGGTCACGCTTTTCAATATATGGCGAGTTCTGATAACAAAAAGGGACCTCGTGGGCCTATCATGGAAATGTCTGCTCAGTATATGCTCTGGCAGGTTTATCCGGAATGGATGACATTTGAAAATTACCACCTTGTGAACTTCATGAAGAAAACGCATTATGCCTTTCTTCATCCTACCAATATGTATCACTCCCCATATGTACTTGAATACTGGTCGGAGAAGCATGGGAAGGAGTTCTTTGGGAAATTGTGCAGAGAAACAGAACAGGGAGAGGATCCTGTGGCAACCTATAAGCGTATTACTAACACAGATCAGGACAAGTTCAATGATGAAATTTTTGATGCTGCCCGTAAATTCATGACCTGGGATTTGAAGAGGGTCGAAAAAGTGGCCGCTCAATATGCAAATCAGCATACAACCAAATTGAACGAGGTTGGAGACGGATGGTATAAAGTGGATTCTACCAACTGTCCGCAGAATTATGGGTATAATGGTATCCCATTGCAGGTTCCGGCTGGGGATGCAAAGCTTCATCTGAATTTTAAAGGAATGGCCGGTGCCCCTGGATATGCGAATGTGAAAACAGATAAAGCGGGATGGCGTTATGGTTTTGTGGCGCAGAAGAAGAATGGAAGCAGGGTATATAGTGATGTATACAAAAATGCAGAAGGAGAGGCAGAGTTTGCAGTTCCTAAGGATACTGAGCATCTGTGGTTAGTTGTAAGCGGAGCTCCTGCAGAACATTGGGCGATACCGTTTGGGAGACAAAAATCGCCATCACCGGAAGAGCAGTGGCCGTATCAGTTTAAGTTGACGGGGACGAAAGTTTTGCGCTAACCCTGATTTGTAATCGGGGTTGCATGGTTTAGCGTTTGCAACGCGTATATAAAAATTGGCATTGCAAACGCTGAGCCTCAGCCGACCCGATTATAAATGGTGTCAAGGTGAATCTCCAGCGGCTCTATATCAACTTTACATCTAAATATCCTTTTTGACCACAGTAGTTTTTTGCTGAACTAAAAAGGTAATGCTCTGCCTCTTCAATAATCAGTGCCCGAACCGGATTCTGATGAATGTAGTAAAGTTTTTGCATAGCAAACTCATAATTAAAGCATTCGGTAGCATGATTCCCATCTTGCCAAAATTTGTACTCTTTGACATTGGTTTTGAACTTTCTGGCATATTGAAATCTGTAAAGCATCCAATCTCTCCTGCTTTCTGATTCTTTTCGATGTAAATTTCTTGAAATCCCGGATGATGTCTGAAAGTTGAAACCCCTCCTTTGCGGCTGTGAGCATATGCAGATGATTGGACATAAGGCACCAGCCATGTATGATCAAGCCCTTGTTATTCTGACAATACCTGAGAGCTTCAACAATGATGAATCGGTATTCTTTTCTCGAAAAAACGTCTACCCAATCAACTGCTGTCATTGTGAGGAAGTAATTTCCATTTTGATTTCGTATAAAATATTGAGATGAGGCCATGATGGGAATTTTAGGTTCATGGCTATGACGTTACGTCGGAGGATTTGTAACTCGCTAACCCCGATTTGCTATCGGGGTTAGCTGGCTTAGCGTTTGTAACGCTTTTATAAAATTTGCATTGCAAACGCTGAGTCATAGGCGCCACGATTGCAAACTGGGTTAAGTCGCGTTACAAACGCTAAGCCTTGTCCGACCCGATTACAAATCGGGCCGAGCGCGCTACAATGCCAGCAACCCCGCGCTCCATTGCAAGGCGTAAATTGTTTTGAAATACTTTGTCTTCAATTCCAGCAATTTTTGTTGCGCTTCGAGCGCTTTATTTTCTCTGGTATTGATCAGGAACAGCGAACTTTCTCCACTCTCCAATTTCGCTTCTTCTGCTTGTACCAGGCGCTGATAGTTGATATAGTTATTGCTTTGCAGGGCGATCTGGTTGCGCAGGTTAGTGAGTTCGTTGTAATAGCTTTTTACCTTAACCTGCACACTTAGCCTTTTCTGATCAAGGTCGAGTCTGGTCGACTCAATTTTGATCTTCGCTTTTCTGTATTCCCCGCGTCCTTCAGAAAGACGGAGAGGCAAGGCAAACTTAAATCCGTAGCGGTAGTTGTTATCAAAAAATGGCGTCAGATATTCACTGCTGACAATGCCGTAATCTTTACTCAGGTGATTGTATGTGAAGTCAGCTTTAGGCAAAAGCATTTGAAATTTCAGCTTCTTTTCAATATCAAGTGCATCCAGTTTAAAATCATATATCTGAAGCTCCGGATGACTTTTGTTGGCCACACTCAGCAGTTCTTCCAGACTCGTATTGAAGTTTTTGACGGCCTCTTCATTTTCCCAGCCACCTTGTGGAATAACTGTGACCGGCAGGTCATAAGGCTCAGTATCTTTTGTCCATAAAAAGGCAGATAATTCAAGGCCGGTATTCTGAAATTCCAGCCATCGTTCATTTTGCTGATACTGAAAACTTTGTAGCTGGGCCAATGCTTCTACGGTATCAATTGCGGCAGTTTCGCCATTTTGAAAAGACTGGCGTACGAGGTCAAGCCTTCTTTGGTTGATTAGTACCGTATTTTCTACAATTTTAAAGATTTGGTAGGAGCGGACCCATAGCCAATACGCGTCCATAGCGTCCATCAGCAGGTTGTTGACTACCGCCCGTTGTTCCGTCACGGCCATGGTGTTGAATATGCGCGCTTGTTTCAAAGCAGCTCTTCGCTTATCCATTAGTAAATCTTTGGCTAATGGCACGGTTACGCCTATGTAACTTGATTTTCCGGCGGTCATGGTAGGATCCAGCCGGCTTCCACGCAGATTTTCGAGTCCGCTTTGTATTTCAATCCCAAACCAGGTGGGGATGGTGATTTGGGGGGAAGTTTGCTGGTAATAGTTGGTCCCGGCAAATCTCTTGCGGGAAAGGTAAGCGCTGATTACCGGATCAAATGCGCCGCGGGCCACGAGCAGTTCAGCCTTGGCTTGATCAATATGTAAGTCGGTCTGCCTTGCAACCGGATGATGCTTCCGTACAATTTCCAATACCTCTTCTGCATTCAGTTCCGGTATGGAATCACGGGTCTGGCCTGCACTACGCGTATATAGCATGCAGGCTAGCAGCAGCACGACCGTAAAGACAATTTTATGAATATGTAACATTACTTGATTTTCACTTTTTCGTTAGCCTTCTGCTCCTGAAGGTTGTAATAGTCGGGCGGGAAGCCATTGATATTCCGCCATAGCTCGTACCAAACCGGTACGTCTTTTAGCAAGGCAATGCCCTGAGCTCCTGTTCCCAGTTTGAGTTGAGCGGGCCATTTTTTGTCTTCTGTATCGTCTTCTTCTACCAATACGCGGAACATACCGTTTGGACTTATCGTGTTTTCATAAGCCACAATTTTCCCACCAAAGGTTCCGTAGCTGTTGTTGGGCCATCCACTGAATACAATTGCCGGAAAACCGTCAAACATAAACCGTACTTTTTGTCCGACGCTGATCAGCGGTAAGTCCACCGGCTCGACATACATTTCTACAGCGTAGTGTACACGTGTTGGTACTATAACAGCAATGCGTTCTCCGTCTTTAAGTATTTCGCCGATCCCCGCTTTATTAGCCTGTACGATCTGACCGTCCTGTGGAGCCAGAATCGTGTACATATCGTTACGAATGATATAATTGCTTACCTGATTTTCAAGTTTTGCCACTTCAGCTTCTCCTGTCGTAACATTACTCATACTCTGGAAACGATCTCCTTCTGTTTTGCTTATTTTTTCCGCGTACTCCTGTTTTACACTGTTCTGCTCAATACGTGTATTGATGACCTCCTGCTGGGTTTGTGCCAGTTTGTTATCTACCATTACACGCTTGGCCAAAGCATTCTGGAAAGCCAGGTTACGCTGTTGCAGCTGGGTTTGAGATACCAGCCCATCTTCATACATCTTCTGCTGGCGCTCGTACTGGTTTTTGGCTAGTTCGTATTCATTTGTAACAGCTTCCAGTTCTGCTTTCTCTGATGCGAGTTTGTTGTCCAGCTGTTTAAGTTTGTTATTTAGCTGATCAATTTTTAGTTTCTCTGATTCCCTCAGCGCTTCCATCTGAACCGATGCCGTTGCTGCTTTCCTTTCATAAAACTCAATCGTACCTTTTTTCGCTTCAAGCTGTTCACGTGTCCGGCCAATCAGGTTGGGATCAAGGTAATCTTCCTTAATCTCGGAAATGTGCATGATGGTATCACCCTTTTTTACGAATTCACCTTCCCGCACAGCCCATTTTACAATTTTCCCCGGGATAGGAGAGTTGATATTCTGTGCTCTGTGTTCCTGGTAAAGCGTTGTGATATTTCCCTTTGACTTGATGTTCTGTGTCCACGGCAGAAACAAGATCGCCAACAGGAACACGAGAAAAGCAAAGGACCATTTCGCTACTTTACTATCTTCGTTGATACGATATATCTGATCGAAGGACCTCAGAGGAATCTGATATTTTGCCTGATCCATTCTTAGTTGTTTTTAGTGATGTTTACAAATCCAGCCTGAAGAGAAAGTGTGTAATCGCTTTCTTCTACGAAATCTTTGTCCTGTGTGGCAACGATTACGGTCACATGCGGAGGTCTGTTTTTTAGATACGAAATCAGGTGCTCTCTGGTTTCCGGCCCCATGTGATCCCATGGTTTTTCCAGGATCAGCACGTCAGGTTCGGTAACGAAAGCACGAAGTAGCAGAATGCTTCTCAGCGTACGCCCCACCAGTTTCTTACCATTCGGATTCACGATGGTGTCGAGTCCTTTAGGTAATTGCTTGATGTATTCGATAAGACCGGTTTGCTGAGCCAGGTCAATGATGTGTTCGTGCGTTACCGCCTTGTTACCCATGCTGATATTTTCGAAAACACTGCCTCCGAATATTTCTTTCTGGTTCAGGTACAGACCAAAATGCCCGCGAAGCGACTTGTTCTCATAGTTGGTCAGCGGTATATCGTTAACATTAAATATACCCTCAAAATCCCTGTAAACGCCGGCGAGTAACTTAAGGAGTGTCGATTTTCCTGTAGATTCTCCTGTCGCAATGGCAATTTTGCTACCTGCCGGAATTTTCAGACTAAGATTCTGTACGATTTTTCGCGTGCCAGGGAAACCAAACGTAAGATTGTCTAATTCGATATTCAGTCCGTTTTTTACCTGGCTTATATCCAGTCCGTTATTGGACTCTGTCAGCCCTTCCGTTACAGATGCCAGTTTTTCAAGGCCAGTTACTACGTCATAAACGCTTTCAAGGCTTACGATCAGTTTTTCAACGGCTCCGATCACCGTAAGTACGACGATCTCGGCGGCGATGAATTCACCAATATTAAGTTGCTGGCTCAGCAAAAGATAAGTACCTACCGAAAGCATGGCCAGGGTTATCGCTACCTTGAAGAAAACCAGTGTCTTGAATTGAAACAACAGTACCCTGAAGTGATCCGTACGCGAGTTCAGGTATTTGGTGACATAATTGTCAGTGTTGGTCAGATTGAGATAAGAATTCCGGTTTACTTTGAAAGGCGTAATCACACGTGCCATTTCTGTAAGCCACTCAACGGTCTTGTATTTGTACTTACTTTCTTCCAGACTTGAATCCAGACCGTCCTTACCTGTCATGTAAAAGATAAGCCATAAGATCAGCAAGAGGAATAAGCCGAATATGATAAAGAATGGGTGGTAAATGCCCAAAAGCAACAGGCCGAACACAATCTGAATACTGGCAACTGGCACATCTAATAATAATTTCGACAGCCCCTTCTGAACATTCAGGGTATCAAAAAACCTGTTCACCTTTTCGGGGAGATAAAGGTTATCTGTTTTGATGAGATCAAATCGCGGAATGATATCGGCAAATTCGAAAGCATTTCTTGCAAAGATCTTTTGCTGGATTTTTTCGATAATCTTCATCTGATTAATCTGGAAAATACCTACCGCTGCTACGCCAAGTACAACAAGAAAAATCAGTACATATATTGAAGTCACCATAGCTGCGCCCAGTACAAAGCCGATAATGGCTTGAATTCCTACGGGTACGCTGAGTTGTCCGAGTCCACTCAGTATGGCATAAAAGTATATCGATACTATTTCGGGTTTCTCCAGCTTTATGAGGCTCCAAAGCCTTTGTAAGGGAGTCATTTTTTTCATGAAGCGGTTTTTTTCTACAAATATAACATTAGTAACGAAAAACAATAGTAATACTATTGCATAAAGTAGTTATAATATTTCTAATGATATTTTAACTTTTGTCCGTAGAATTTTTGCAACTTTGCAGAAACATTATTCACGCGGCATGGAATTTCAACTTACTTTTCACCTTAATGAGAATATCTATCTTCGGGATCCAGAGAAGAGCGAGATAGGTAAACATATTGTAAAAAGTGCGATTGATTTAATTTATGATCTTGGTTTTGAGCATTTTACATTTAAGAAGCTGGCGGTAGAAATTCATACAACGGAGGCTACTATTTACCGCTATTTTGAAAACAAACACAAATTGTTGCTGTATATCCTTAACTGGTATTGGAGCTACATGGAATTTCTGCTGGTGTTCAAATTGCAGAATGTGGAGGATAAAAAAGTAAAATTAAAAACCATTGTAGAGCTCCTGACGCATGAACTACCTGAGAGTTCGGGGCAGCTTGACTACAACAAAAAGTTTCTTAACCATATCGTCATTTCTGAAAGCAGCAAGGTGTATCTGGTGAAGGAAGTGAGCGAGTACAACAAAAACGAGGTTTTTAAACCCTATAAAGATCTTTGTGCAAAAATTGCCGGAGCTATTACGGCTTATGATCCTGAATACGCATATCCTTATTCTCTGAGCAGCACGCTCATAGAGACGGCACATCATCAACAATTTTTCTGTCAGTTTCTGCCCAAACTTACGGATGTCAATCCGCAGAACAAGAGTGAGTTTACTTCTGATTTTCTGACCGATCTGCTTTTTAAAGTTTTGCACTAAACCGTTTTATCGGTTATTACACCATCTTATATTAAGCTCCATGGTCGGATACTTCCTTCGGGAATTTATCTGCGATGAGATTCAGATTGATGTTAAATTCCAGCCATGCTTTTGCTCCATCCAGTACTGTTGTAAATCCGCCCGTACTATCATTGATAACAGCCCAAAGCTCAGATCCTTGCTGAGAAAAACCAGTGTTGGTGATGCTTACATAAGTGGAGTTGTCAGACAAGGATTGGAATGAGAAAACCACTTTGGTAGCAGGTTCACCCCAACTGATGACGATTTCTTCGTCCGGTTTAATTTCTTCGATATGTACCTCTGTCGACACATTGTACATTTCCCATTCCCAGACTATTATTTTACCTGCCTCCAGTTTACCACTTCCTTTTGTAAACCAAAAATTCCTGGTGATTTCAGGATCGATGAACGCATTGAACACTTCATGCACAGGTTTTCTGATGCGCATCTGAGCTGTTACGGTCGGAGTTTGATCTGTGCTGGGCATCCTTCGGAGCAGGTTATGTTAAATTTCGTGTAATTATAGTCAAAATTCAGTAAATGAATCGGTAGAATCGGGAATACTTGTGTTTTATACAATTATTAAAACACAAAAGTATTTTGCTTTAATACCATTTGTTGTAATCACCTGAACTATACAATCATGAACAGACGGGAAGTACTTAAAAGCGTCGCAATAATGCTGGGAGGTGCCTTTTCGGCTCCTACCTTACAGGCGATGGATGCATGGGAGCAACGAAACCACCACTCGGGAAAGAGCTCCGGAGCCGAATTTTCTAAAGCACAAGAGCAGATTATTGCTGAAGTAGCGGAGATTATCATTCCCCGCACGGATACGCCGGGTGCTGCCGACGCAGGTGTACCCGTATTTATAGTGATGATGTTGAAGGATTGTTACCGCAAACCTGAACATGAAAGCTTTGCGTCAGGTTTACAGGATCTTGAAAAGAGTCAGTTTCTGTCGCTCAACAAACAACAGAAGGAAACAGCTATTCGCGATCTGGAAGCCAGAACCGTTGAGTTGATGAAAGAATATCAGGTACAGCAGACCAAAATGGGCGATAATGAAGACCGTGAACAAATGAAAGAAGTGGCAAAGGGTTTGCCGTTCTGGAGACTGATGAAGGAACTTACCTTGCTCGGGTATTTCACTTCGGAGGCGGGAATCAAGGGCTCCTTCGAGTATGTGCCTATTCCCGGAAAGCTGGAACTTATCAAACTGAAACCTGGTCAAAGGGCTTACGCTTATTAAACTCACCACCATGAACTTAAATTTACAAGTTAATAAAACGCACACCTTTGATGCTATTGTAGTAGGGTCGGGGATGACAGGCGGCATGGCTGCCAAAGAACTTACTGAGAGAGGGCTAAAGGTTTTGATGATTGAGCGGGGGCGGGAAATCAAGCATATTGAAGATTATGAAACTGCCATGAAGGCTCCCTGGGATTTTGAGCACAGGGGAAAGGTTTCTATTCATTCGGCGGAGGAATATTGGGCTAATAATCGCTTCGGCTCATTGGCGAATGAAGAAACCTCTCCGTTTTTTACAGACGACAAAAAGAATCCATACATAGAAAAACGTCCTTTCGACTGGATCAGGGCTTATCATACGGGAGGGAAATCGATGCACTGGGGACGTCAGTCATACAGGATGTGCAGGGAAGATTTTGAAGCCAATGCGAAGGAGGGAATCGCTGTTGACTGGCCGATCCGCTATGATGACCTGGAGCCATGGTATACCCACGTTGAAAAATTTGTCGGTATCAGCGGACAAAAGGAAGGCTGGGATGTACTGCCCGACGGCCATTTTCTTCCTCCCATGGCTATGTATGCACCTGAGCGCCATTTTCGGGATCAGATGAAAAAGAGCCTTAACCGACCGGTCACCATAGGTCGTATTGCCAACCTGACCCAGCCACAATCCTGGCATACCGAACTGGGGCGTGCTGCTTGCCAGTACAGAAGCAAATGTGCCAGAGGATGCCCTTACGGAGGATATTATAGTTCTATAGCCGGCTCAATACCGGCAGCAAGGAAAACGGATCGGCTGACGGTATTACACGATACCATCGCCACAGAGATCTTGTATGACGAAAAGACGCAAAAAGCAAAAGGTGTGCGCGTAATCAATCAGCATACAATGGCGGTGGAAGAATTCTTTTCCAAAATCGTTTTCCTGAATGCAGGCTCCATGAATACAGCCGGGCTGATGTTGAATTCGGTTTCAAACCGCTTTCAGAATGGTTTCGGGAATGACAGCGATCAGGTGGGCCGTAATATTATGGATCACCATTTGGGGGTAGGAGCTAACGCAACGGTGGAAGGGTTTAACGATGATTATATATTCGGTCAAAGACCTACTGCCTTGTATATTCCTCGTTTCCGGAACTGGAAAAGTGATAAACAGGATTTTCTTCGTGGTTATGGTTATCAGGGAGGAGCGAGTCGTGCGGATTGGAAAAGGGGGATAGGTCAGGATGGCTTTGGTGCATCCTTTAAAGAAGATCTTACGCGACCGGGAAATTGGAACATCGGTTTCGGAGGTTTTGGTGAAGTACTGCCTAATCCTGAAAACAGGATGTTTCTGGATAAAGAAAAGAAAGACAAATGGGGAGTACCGATGATCGTCTTTGATGCTGCTTTTGGCGAGAATGAAATCGCCATGCGAAAAGACATGATGCGCTCAGCGATGGAGATGCTGGAAGCGGCTGGTTTTAAAAACATTACTGGCAACAACAGACAGGATACGCACCTGGGATTGGGTATTCACGATATGGGTACTGCCCGTATGGGAAAAGATCCGAAAACATCCGTCCTCAATAAATACAATCAGGTTCATGCAGCCAAAAATGTGTTTGTAACGGATGGCGCTGCAATGGTTTCATCAGGTTGTGTGAATCCTTCTATCACCTATATGGCTATGACCGCACGTGCGGCGGATCATGCTGTGAAGGAGCTGAACCGGAAAAATTTGTAAGTGGATATAAAGTAAAATCCCCGCCGTCCTGATAAAGGAGTGGCGGGGATTTTTGTATATCTTGAATTTAAAGTGCTGTAACCTGATAAGTCTTTCCAGCTTGCGTTTTGAAGGTATATACAAATCCCGAATCCGTCTTTTCTTCCTTCGCAGTTACTCCGGTAAATTTGACAGGCTGCAAAGTTTTGATTACACACTGATCACCATTCAGTGATTTGATGGAAGATGAAACCAGTTTCCCGCTTTTCCATTTCATATCGACTTCAAATCCGCCACGCGCTCTGAGTCCTTTCACAGAACCTTCTCTCCAAACTGAAGGCAATGCAGGTAAAAGCTGTATTTCTTTCAAATGGCTCTGAATCAGCATTTCGGACATACCTGCGGTTCCGGCAAAGTTACCGTCGATCTGGAATGGCGGGTGTGCGTCAAAGAAATTAGGATAAGTTCCGCCACCTTTTGAGCTGCCGTCAGCGTTCACATATTGCATCAATTGGCGAATCAGTGTATAGGCGTGATCTCCATCCAGGAGTCTCGCCCAGAAGTTGATCTTCCAACCTTTACTCCATCCCGTTCCGGCATCACCCCTGATGGCAAGCGTACGTTTGGCCGCATTGAAGAATTCAGGTGTTGCGGGCGATATCTGGCGTCCGGGATGTAATCCGAACAGGTGAGATACGTGGCGATGCAGCGTATCTGTTTCAGGGAAATCCTTATACCATTCCAGTAACTGTCCTTTACTTCCAACCTTTAATGGATAAAGTTTTGCACGTTTGTCAATCAGTAATTTTCTGAATGCATCGTCATTGCCCAACACTTCAGCCGCATCAATCAGGTTGGAAAACAAATCATAGATAATGGACATATCCATAGTGGTCGCTACCGATACTGCCGCTGGTTTTCCATTTGCATCGCGGAAAAGGTTTTCGGGAGAGGTGGAAGGAGCAGTGACAAGGTATCCGTCTTTATCTTCCACAAGCCAGTCGATGCTGAACAAGGCAGCCTCCTTCATTACAGGATAGGCTTTTTGCTGTAAAAATGTCTTATCTCCAGTATAACGGTAATGCTCCCACAGATGCTGGCAAAGCCAGTTGCCGCCCATATACCAGTTGGCCCATACAGGATCACCGGCACCAACATCACCTACAGGATTGGAAAGTCCCCATATATCCGCATTATGATGTGCTACCCAACCTTTTGCGCCGTAAAATTCCTTTGCAGTTACTTTGCCAGTCTCCGAAAGGTCTTTGATCCAGCTCATCAGCGGCAGGTGCATTTCTGAAAGGTTAGTCACCTCTGCCGGCCAGTAGTTCATCTGGGTATTGATATTGATTGTGTAATTAGAGCTCCATGGCGCGCGAAGTTCCTTGTTCCATATACCCTGCAAGTTGGCTGGTGGTGTTGCCGGTAGGCCATATTGCGCGGGTCGTGATGAGGAGATCAGTAGGTAGCGGCCAAACTGATAATACAGCATCTCAATACCGGGATCGTAATCTCCTTTTGAATATTGCTGCAAGCGTACATCGGAAGGAAGTTTGATATTCGGGTTGTTTGCCGTGGTGTCGCGTACATTCAATACCAACCGGTTGTAGTAGGATTGATAGTCGGAGGTGTGCGATTTGAGCAGGACTGGGTAGGTCTTTTTTAAGGCTTTATCCAGAAAAGATTTGGCCAGCGCATTCTCGTCTTTTCCTTCCTTGCCAGGACATTTATCAAAACCATTAAAACTGGTGGCTGCAGCTACATAGAGTAATACTTCTGTAGCACCATTTACTGTGATTCCACTTGTATCAGTAGAGATCTGTCCACCCTTGTTTACGGCTTTCATACGGAATTGAAATCTGGGCCCATTACAGCCAGATGGATCTTCGTAAATGATGGGTTGCTGATCCTTCGGATTGTAATAACTCGGGTTCACGTGCGCAGGCGCTTTTCCTTTCAGAACCAGCTCTTTGGTTTGAGAGGCTTCCACTGTATACTTCAGCTGGCTTGTTGCTGCCACTTTAAAGTTTAGTTGTCCGGGTTTGGATGCTGTAAACCGAACCAGCATTACGTTGTCGGGTGCAGAAGTGAAAATTTCTCTTTTATATTCTATACCATTGATTGTAAAGTGAGTAGTTGCCGTTGCATTTGCAATATCCAGGTCGCGGTAATACGCAGTTGGTTTTGCATCTTTGAAATCCTGAGTGATGGAAATATCACCCATCGGCATATAAGATTCCGTATATAAGCCCTGCATCTTTTTGGTAAGCTCATTCGCTTTCTGGTAATCCTGGTCTTCCAAAAGTGCTTTGCGTACCTGCGGGAGATAATCTACAGAAGCTGTGTTTACTTTGGTTTTCACCGGTCCACCCGACCAAAGCGTACTTTCATTCAATTGAAGTAATTCTTTCTCCACGCCTCCGAAAACCATAGCGCCGATGCGGCCGTTCCCGACCGGAAGTGCTTCAACCCAGTGTTTTGCAGGTTTGTCATACCAGAGTTTGGCATTGTTACTTTCTTGTCCGAAGGCTGTCAGGCAAGCGGTAAGCGACGCAGCCAGCATTAAAGTTATTTTCATACAGGTAAGTTATGTAAGGTCGTTCCTTTCGGAATATTGTCCGAAAGCGGATTGAATTGAAGGGCAAATTACCGTATTTCTTTCAACCTGATGTGTAGTAACAGGAAAGAATTTGCCTCTTAGTTCCTGTTTTTTTCGGTTAATAAATGTAACCGTTTAAAGAAAAGTAACTGTCTCTTTTTTCCTCAAATATGATTTTAATGCTATCTTATCTGAAGGTGAAGTCTTATGGAAACAGGCATTTGTTAGCATTTTGGTGAAAATTTATAAATTATTTTTAAAATTTAATTATCTGTAAATCAATTAATTGATTGTTAAAATTTTCAATACCTATAAAATCTACCAATTTTATATAGTATATATAAAAACAGATTGTACATTTGCATGAGAATCAAGATAAATTAGCATTTATGAAAAAACAGTTACTTCACCCTGCTTCCTGTTGCTGTTGTTAGCACCACATTCAAAGAATTGCGTCGAGGCGTGATTCTGCCGGTTGACACCAAAGCCGGTCAACACAAACAGAGAAGAAAAACACCACCAAAAAAATCATCCTAATGAAACAAGTTCTTAAGTCGGCCTTCCTCCTGACGGCATTGATCTTTCCGCTATTACTGTCTGCACAGGACAGAACTTTGATTAATGCCAACGTTACCGGTAAAGTATTGGATTCACGCAGCAACGAACCTCTTATCGGAGCGACTATTACCATTAAAGGAACTACCAACGGCGACGTAACTGATGCCAACGGGGAGTTCGAACTCGTTACAGGACAGACACTTCCTTTTACTTTGATCGTAACGTATGTAGGTTATTTGAAAAAAGAGGTTCTGATCAATGACAAGAAAGTAGAAATTCGTCTAGATCCTAACAATACACAACTGGAAGACGTTGTAATTTCATCACGTCGCCGCCAGGAATCGGCACAGGATGTACCAATTCCTATTTCCGTGATTGGCGGTACGCGCGCAGAAGACGCGGGTGCTTTCAACGTAAACCGTTTGAAAGAGCTTGTACCAACTGTACAGCTTTACGCCTCCAACGCACGTAACACAACTCTTAACATCCGTGGTTTGGGATCTACTTACGGTCTTACTAATGACGGTATTGACCCGGGTGTAGGATTCTATGTGGACGGTGTTTATTACGCTCGTCCGGCGGCAACAGCCTTGGATTTTATTGATATTGAGCGCGTTGAAGTACTTCGTGGTCCACAGGGAACACTTTTTGGTAAAAATACAACAGCAGGTGCGTTTAACATTACAACCCGTGGAGCTAGTTTTGATCCGGGTGCCAGCTTTGAGCTGAGCTATGGGAATCTAGGTTTTGTTCAGGCAAAAGCTTCTTTGACAGGGCCGATCAGCAAAAAACTGGCTGCACGCGTTTCTTTCACAGGTACACAACGTAACGGTACTTTCTACAACGAGCATACGCAATTGCCGATCAATGATATCAATAATATTGGTGTAAGAGGTCAGTTGCTTTATAAGCCAAATGACAACATAAATATTACATTAATCGGAGACATTTCTGATCAGAAACCAACTGGTTACGGATGGCCGGTAGCAGGGGTGGTAACCACACAAAGAGCTGCTTATCGTCAGTTCAACGCGATTATCAAGGACCTTAATTACGAGATTCCTTACAAAAGTGCATTCGAACGTAAGTTAGATCTGGATACGCCTTCGAAAGCAGATAACCAGCTTGGGGGTGTCTCTGTAAACGCAGATATCAAAATCGGAAACGGTACACTTACTTCTACCACAGCATGGAGATATTGGAAATGGGTTCCTTTGAATGACCGTGACTACATTGGTTTGCCGGTATTTACGATTTCTTCTGGTAACTCCAAGCATGACCAGTGGTCTCAGGAGATCCGTTACTCAGGAAAGATTTCTCCGAAATTGAGTGGGGTTGTGGGAGTATTTGGTTTATGGCAGGATCTTACTTCTGATCCGGTTCAGACAGAAGAAGCAGGTTCTGCTCAATGGAGATTTGCTCAGAGTTCAACAAGTGCATTGTGGGCAACTCCGGGATTGTTTGACAACTTCGGTATTCGCACTACCAACCGTATCAAAAGTACTTCAGTGGCTGCTTTCGCACAGGCTGACTGGGCTATTACTGACAAACTTCATGTACTACCAGGTGTTCGTTATAACTACGACAAAAAAGTGGTTGACTACAGCCGTGTAGCTTATGGCGGTTTGCAAACAACTGACCCTGCACTGTTGGCATTGAAAAACGGTGTTTATTCTAACCAGGCATTCAATACGGATTACGCAGAAGGAAATTTCTCAGGACAGGTTTCTGTTCAGTATAAAGCAACAAACAAGGTAAATGCTTATGCAACTTACTCGATTGGTTACAAGCCAATTGGTGTGAACGTGGGTGGATTGCCAAGTGCAAACGGACAGGTTTTGATTGATCTTGCAAGAGTGAAGCCTGAGTACGTAGCGCACAAAGAAATTGGTATCAAAACCAAACCGTCTCCTAACTCGGTGTTGAACCTTACGTTCTACCGTTCTGACATCGACGATTTCCAGACGCAGGTGCAAACTCCGGAGCCTGGTGTGAACCGTGGATACCTTGCTAATGCTGAGAAAGTACGTGTGCAGGGAGCTGAATTGGATGGAAATATCCGTTTTGGTGCTTTCACCTTCAATGCTGCTGTTGCATATACAGATGGTAAATATGTGAAATTCACGAACGCGCCTGTTCCTCTTGAAGAAGTAGGTGGGGCTGCAGCATTCAAAGACATTTCAGGTGGTCGTCTGCCAGGTATTTCGAAATGGTCGGGATCTGCAGGAGGTGAAGCTGTTGCAAAAGGAACTTTCCTTGGATTGAAAGGTAACTACTTCGTAGCTGCCGATGTATTCTACCGCTCAGGTTTCTCATCGAGCCCGTCACCATCTCAATATCTCAACATTGACGAATATTCTCTGACGAACGGCCGCATTGGTTTCAGAGCATCGAACGGAGTTTCTTTCTTCCTGTGGGGCAGAAACCTGTTTAACAAAAATTATTACGAACAACTATTGGCTGCTCCTGGTAGCTACGGACAATATGCCGGAATCGTAGGTGACCAACGTACCTACGGTGTAACAGTAAGATATTCATTCTAATCCAATGAGTAAAGACTGATGTCAGACCGGGAACCATGACTTCCCGGTCTGACTATTTGTCAATTAAAAATCAACTGACTTCTATTACTATGAAAAAATCAATCTTTGCAGTTTCCTGGCTGTTGCTTGGCGTTGTGTTATTTAGTTTCAGAGGAGATGCTGCTTATGAGAATCAGATCAAAGAGTGGCATAAAAAACGGGTAGAGGGTCTGAAAGCAGAAGAAGGCTGGCTTAATCTTGCGGGTTTATTCTGGCTGGAAGAAGGTGTGAATACCTTCGGAGGAAGCTCAGAAAATGACATTATTTTTCCGCAGGATCACAGTAAACCAGCTCTGGGTAAAATTATCCTGCAAAACGGACAGGTAACGCTTGAAGCTGATAAAGATGCTGAGATTTTCAATGGTACAGAGCCTGTTGAGAAAATAACGCTCTTCCCGTATCAAAAACCCGTGGTGGTAAAACATCAGTCACTGCGCTGGTTCATCATCAAAAGAGGTGATAAATATGCGGTGCGTCTTCGGGATCTGGAAAGCCAGACATTGAAGGATTTCAAAGGTATTCATACCTATCCGATCAATGAAAACTGGAAGGTAAAAGCGAAACTGGAAAAGACAGAAGGGAAAAAAGTTGCGATTACGGATATTACCGGACGACTTTCACAAGAGGATTCTCCAGGTACTTTGGTTTTCAATATCAAAGGAAAGGAATACAGACTGGATGCAGTTGGAACCGAAAAGAACCTTTTCATCATTTTCGGGGATGAAACAAACAAGAAAGAAACTTACGGTGCAGGTCGTTTTGTATATGCTTCTGAAAAAGCGGAGGACGGTTCCTACTGGTTGGATTTCAATAAAGCGACCAATCCTCCATGTGCGTTCTCACCGTATGCAACCTGCCCGTTACCTCCCAAGCAAAACAAACTTGCCGTGGCGATTACAGCAGGCGAGAAGCGGTTCGGAGATCATTGAGCAGATATTTAAAACTTAGTATAGGAGAAAAGGGGTAACAGCTGGTGATCAGCAGTTATCCCTTTTCTGTTTTTTACAGGAAGCAATAAGCGCATCCATCTGTTGCAACGTAAAACCTTGCGGAATAATGGGGTTGTAAATTAGTGAAAGTATCTCTCTGAACTCAGGTTTTCAGCTGATATTGCCTTGATCATTGACTCGGCAACTTCCAGCTTTCCGCTATTGAAGGCTAAAAGACAGTAAAGAGAATTGAATGCCTTGTTGTTAAATTGGTTCTTGAGTCGATGATCAGATTTTTTCGGAAATCTTATTTCTCCTTTAAAACGCCCGACAAATAGCTTAGGATAAAAGGTCATATTTGTTTTAATATCGATTTCTTTGATATCTGAATTGTTGTAAAGAATATCAATCGAGGGGACATGAGATGATAGGGAATGCGATCCAATCGCAAGTTTTAAGTTTTGCCCAGTAATACTATTTAAGTTTTTGATAGCGATGTTCCAGAAGTTAAGATCTTCCTCTTACCCCTGAATATTGACGAAAACTTCCGTAGGATACTTCTTTAATGATTTGTCGATAAAGCAATGATCCCGAATGAATTCCACAGTCTGCTAATGGGTATTTTATTCTCCTGCACGTAATGCATCAATTTCAGTTCACTGTCAACGGTGTAAAGAATATCGCCGAAGTAACTTTCAAAATCAGCTCTGTCCAGATTGTCCGGAGTGGAAGAGTGGTAAAGGAAGTACGCTTTTATCTATATCCGATAATGTAGCAGTAACATTGTCTCCCGCATAAAATCTTTTGTGATACACATTCCAGCTACCTCCCAATATCCCCAAACTTTTTGTCAGATCCTTGATAATATTGCTGCGCCTTATGGTGGCAACATCCACATTGCCAGACAATTGATTGTTTGCAATACCGTCAACAATGCCTATAGAAACGTGTCCGATATCTTCCCGCCAGTTTACAATGATTGGATTATGCTTTTCACCTATTTGGTCAATTTCCAGTTTCTCCTGAACGTATATTTTATTTCCAAAGAAGATACGGATATTGGCAAATAAGGGATTGTCTGTCAGCGCTATGTTAATTGGAAGCCCTATTTGGTCCAATTCCCTCAAAGCGGCTGTAATGTCAGCTGAATCATTTTTCAGTAAATTTCCATCCAGGGATACAGCAACATCATTTTCCATTTCTGAACTGTACTTCGCTTGTCGTTTGTATTCATACGAAACGCTGTTTCATAGAAGTAGTTAATGGTTTCGAGAGAGAATGATTCCTTTATTTTCTGAAAATCATTTGACTTTATATCCTGCTTGCACTGAGATAGGAGCAGGAATACCAGATAGGGTAGTAACTTTTGAATGACGAACTGGGTCAGATGAGGACGTGTATAAGAAAGCAAAAGTTTTGGTTTAAATACTTAAAAGGAATTGATATGAAGAAGTTATCATGTTGAAAATCAGTATGTAGTTCTATCTGTCATACTTTTGCTTTTGAATACAATTTGTATATTATTATCTTTGTATCGCAGTTGGGAGGTTTGACTTAATCAGATCGTGAGAACATGGTTTCTCCTCGGCTGCCTTTTTTATGCACCTACTATACCTTGATGAAGCTGGGAGTGCAGGAGACGCTGGACAAACTCATTTTGTTTTAGCGGGGGTCTCTCTTTTTGAAAGACAAGGATATTGGATTGCTAATGAGCTTGATAAACTTGTTTCAAGCATTAATCCGGCAGACCCAGCGCCACTGGAGCTTCATGGAAGTCCGATGTTTGGCGGCAAGAAAATATGGAGACAGTATCCAAAAGAGCAGCGTTGGCATATCATAAAAGAGGCGTTAGAAATTTTGGCGCGTTCTCACCACTCAAATAGGATTTTTGCCTGCGTTGTTAACAAACAAAACATTTCACCTGCGGATCCTGTTAATTATTCTTTTGAACAAGTAGCAAGTCGCTTTGACCAGTATCTTTCCCGATTACATAAAAATAATGATTCACAAAGAGGAATAATCATTTTTGATAAGTCTACTTATGAAAGTACCATTCAGGGCCTTGCCACAGACTTTCGAACCATTGGTCATCGTTGGGGGGTATTGAGAAATCTGTCAGAAGTTCCTCTTTTTCTGGATTCGAAAGCATCTCGTTTGATACAACTTTCAGATCTGATCGCATATTCGCTTTTTCGGAAGTATGAGTTCGGGGATGATCAATTTTATTCAATTATTCAGGATAGATTTGATGAGGTGGGTGGGATAAAACATGGACTTTGTGAAAGAATATAGAGTTAGCTTATGTTGCTTTTGTGCGTCAATTTGCGATATTCAATACCATGGGAGCAGCTAAAACAATTACAACCAGCCACGCCACAGCTGCTTCCTGCTCTCGCTGCCAGCAACCCATTCAATGCCTCGCCTCCGACATCGCTCAATGCGAATGCTCCAAAATTCGTCTGCAACCGGAGACCATCCGTTTTTTGGGAAAGACAAATTATGGTTGCTTATGTAATAGTTGTTTGTCTGATGTGAATCAGCTAGTTACTGCTTCGAAAGACATTGCTATTTCCAAAAGTGGATCTGAATTGATTGAAGGCGTCCATTACTATATGGAAGGACCTTATCTTGTATTTACCGAACTGTATCATATTCAAAAAGGCTATTGTTGTCGCAATGGTTGCAGGCATTGTGCGTACGGTCATGTTCAGGATAAGTCGTAGCAAGGATCCAATCACCATTTCACAGGACTTTAACTTTCAGGTAAGATTGGGGTAATACTGTATAACGACCTTTGCGCTCAGGCATTGGAAATAATAGTAAGGCTTCTAGTGGATATTGAAGTTACAAACAGGGAGCAGTTTTGCTCTCTTTTTGTTTGTATGGAGTTTCATTCTACGATCGACCACAGTATAATAGCGATGGGAAGATATTCACCCAAAGAAATTCTCAGCAAACGCAGTGCCTTTCTCATGTGCTGCTCTACGGTATTTTCCGAAATCTGCAGCTTTTCGGCAATCTGGCTATTGGATAAAAACTCCTGACGACTCAGTTTGAAAACGTGCCTGCACTGCGGAGGTAAGGTCTCTATAGCCAAAACCAGTTGTGTTTCAAGTTCTTTGGCATGTAGCTGATGGAGCAATGTGTCGTCGGTGCCGGTGGCCGTGGTCACCGCAAATTCTTCATACCGTTTACTGACCAGTTCACGCCGGTAATAATTGTAAATACTGTGTTTCAGACTGGTATGTAAATAAGCTTTCGGCGAATCTATTTCAGGAAGCTTATCACGGTTGCTGATCATTGAAAGAAACATTTCCTGAACAATGTCCTTTGCTGCTTCTTCGTCATTTATTTTTTTACATGCTACACCCAGCAACTGCACGATATGTCTTTTATAAAAAGTTTCAAATGCAGCATCATTCCCCTGTTTCCATTGCAGGAGCAACTCTGAATCTTCGTGTCTGGTAAGTGTATTGATAATCTCTGAGTGCAAAAATGATTTTACAAATGTAGCTTATTTAGAAAATGTCTAAAAAAATATTTTGATTTTTCTGATTTAATATAACTATTCCAATTTTTAACATGTATAGGTAATGATATTTGGAAAAAGTCTAAAAATAATCAAGCCGGGAGTAACGGTAATAGAAGCAAAAAGTGTCTTGTATTTAAAAGCCACAAAATGGAGCACAGCAGACTCGTTTACTTATTGGAGCAATATGACCGGGGCGATACCACGGAGCAGGAGCTGGACGAGCTGGAAAACTGGTATGATCAATTAGGAGCGTCGGATCATTCTTTCAGGGAATGGCTGCGAAAGGCAGGCAGCGAGGCAGCGCTGGCAAGTGAGCTTTATGATGATCTGATGAGTCGTAAGGTGCCATCCGGAAAAATAGTTCAGCTCAGGCCACTTCGCAATTGGTGGAGACTGGTGGCTACACTGGCAGGAGTTGTGTTTTTACTTGGCATTGGTTACCGGGTATTGCAACATAACAAGACTGACATAAATACCATATCCTTTGTCACTCCGCAGTCGGCAAGCGATTCGCGCCATTTTATGCTACCCGATAGCAGCCGGATTCTGCTTCAGGCAGGAAGTGAAGTTCAATATGAAGACCATGAAAATGAAAGGACAGTAGCTCTGGAAGGCGAAGCTTATTTCGATGTTCAGCATAAACCGGAAAAACCTTTTGTAATACGTGCAGGTGATATAACTGTCAGAGTAGTGGGCACTGCTTTCAACGTGAAGGCCTATCGGGATCAGAATAAGGTAACTGTAGCCGTAACAAGGGGAAAGGTAAAAGTGGAAAAAGGAGACGAGCTTTTAGGAATATTAATACAGGATCAGAAAATCGTATATGATGCCAAAAGCCGGAATGCAGAAACACATACTAACGAAGAAGAACAGGATCCGGTAAAACGAAGGATGGAGTTTGAGTCAGTATCGTTTAAAACCATAGCCAGGCAACTGGAGCAACGTTATGGTATAACCATCAGATTTGGAAATAAGGAGCTGGAAGGTTGTCCGGTGACTGCCTCTTTTCAGGGAACAGAAACTATTCAGGAAATATTGGATGTACTTACCGCAACCAGAGGAGCCACTTACAAGATTGAAAATAAAGGAAAACTGATTGTGGTGGAAGGCAAAGGATGTGGTCTGTAAATGACAGATGCCTAATGAAATACGATAATGCGAATTACAAATAAACCCAAATAAAAACAAACCCTTCCGCCGGCAAGCATTGAAGGGTTCGAGCTAAATAAAATCTCTCAATTCTACTAACTTTTACAAAGTATGCAAAAATCCCATGCGTATGCAAGGCGATTGCTCCTTATGTGGCATTCGTCGGCTAGTCGCCTGCGCTTTTCATTACGCTACAACCTGGTGTCGATTATGAAATTAACTTTTTACTGGTGTGCAATTGTTTTGGTAACGAGCCAAACCTTGTTCGCAGCAGCAACGGCAGCTCAAAGTATCAAAGAGACCGCTATATCCATGGAGTTAAAAAGCAGTTCGCTCAAAACTGCATTGAAAAAACTGGAGAATGCTTCTGGTTTTAGTTTGGCCTATCCGTCTGAAAAAGTGGGACAATACAGGTCAGTAACGCTCAACAGGGAAATGAGATCCGTACATCAAACTTTGAAGGAGTTGTTGGCTGACACAGATCTTGACTTCCGGCAGATTAATAGAAGTATCATTCTTTTCGAAAAAGTAAAGGAAGGAGCTCATCTGGTAAATACATCAGAAAATGCGGTACAATATGTATTGCAGGGAAGGGTGGTCGCGGCTGAAAACGGGGAAGTTTTGCCGGGAGCAACAGTTTTGGTTAAAAATGAAGAAAACGGTACTACTACAAATAAAAACGGTCATTTCAGTATTTCTGTAGCCGGAAATCGTGCGAACCTGGTTGTGTCATTTATAGGTTACCGTTCAGTGGATACATTGGTAACGCTTCCGTTGCAATTCGAATTGGTGATCAGGCTGAACAGAGATATTACAGTACTGAGAGAAGTGGTAGTATCTACCGGTTATTTCGAGACTACCAGGGCGATGAGTACCGGAAATATCAGTAAGGTCACAGCCGAAACCATTGAAAGACAACCACTAGGGAATCCGCTCGCTGCATTGCAGGGAAGAATGGCAGGTGTTTTTATCAATAATACTTCTGGTATACCGGGCGCCGCTGTGAATGTGCAGATCAGAGGTACGAATACGATTGAATCAGGTAGAAACCCACTTTATCTGATTGATGGGGTGCCCGTGACAAATACGGCATTGAACCGTTTTCCCGCAGCACAGGGACCTGTTGCTTTTGGAGGCGGGATGAACCCTTTGAGTGCGATCAATCCGGCGGATATAGAAAGCATCGAAGTCCTGAAAGATGCGGATGCTACCGCTATATATGGTTCGAGAGGTGCAAACGGAGTTATTTTGATCACGACAAAAAAGGGGAAAGCCGGAAAGACAAAGGTGGAACTTGATTTCTATACGGGCTTTTCCAAAGCTACGCGCACGCTGAATGTGTTGAGTACTTCTGAATATCTCGATTTAAGAAGAGCTGCTTTTGCTGCAGATGGTATTACGCCTAATTCCACGAATGCACCGGATCTGGTGGACTGGAATCCTAATCAGCATACAGACTGGCAAAAGGAATTGATGGGAAATAAAGCACCTGTTCACAATGCACAGTTGAACATCTCAGGAGGAAATGAAAATACAAGGTTTTTGTTTGGAACCAGTTTCCGCAATGAAGGTGCAACGCTGATCGGAGATAACTTTGATAAACGCGGAAGTGCGCATTTGAATCTTCAGCATACATCTCCGAATAAGAAATTCAACCTGAACACGACACTTACGTACGGGGTGGATCATCTGAAAACAACTGGTTTTAATCCATTTTCGTATCTGCTGACAAGCCCGAACCTGCAGATGTACGACAGCACCGGAACCAAACCTTTTTGGTTTTCAACTTCTACCAATCCATCTTCATACAAATTCGTGGATGTACAGACCAAAACGGATAATTTTATTGGAAACACTACATTACGCTATCAGCTACTCAATGGCCTGGAGGCTAAAGCGGATATTGGTTATACGCGGATGAATGTGCGCCAGACGCAGAAGATTTTTTCGAATAATGTCAACCCTTTTTCCAGTTCTTCTTATACCAATGAATCCTATTTGGCGAGCACACAAATGGGTACCATCAGCGTGGAGCCTCAGCTGAATTACACTGTGCGGATGAACCGCAGCTTGTTTTCTGCCTTACTGGGGTCAACTTATCAGCACACCACTACCACGCTCGACTATTTCACAGGTCGGAACTTTCCGAGCGATGCATTGATGGGCAGTTTTGCAGCGGCAGCAGTGATAGCCGATAAAGGGTCGAACCGGGAAGAATATAAATATCAATCCGTGTTTGGAAGGTTGTCTTATACCTGGGATGATAAGTATATCCTGAACGGAACGGTAAGAAGGGATGGATCGTCGCGATTTGGTGAAGGTAACAGGTTTGGTAACTTCTGGGCAGTAGGAGCGGGCTGGATATTCTCGAACGAGGTTTTCATCGCACAATTGCTTCCGGTAATGACTTTCGGTAAACTTCGTGCGAGTTACGGAACTACGGGTAATGATCAGATCGGGAATTACCGTTATCTGGAGACGTATTCAGCAACTGGAATTTCTCCGTATATGGGCGTAACAGGCATTGTGCCAAGTCGCGTTGCTAACCCGAATTACAGCTGGGAAGTGAACAAAAAGATGGAATTCGGATTAGAAACTGCATTTCTGAAAAACCGTCTGGGGGTAAATGTTTCGTGGTACCGCAACAGATCAAGTAATCAACTGGTAAGTTATCCGCTTCCGAGCCAGTCGGGATTTTCGTCTTACCAATATAACCTGCCTGCTTTGGTAGAAAACAAAGGATGGGAGTTTGAGATAACATCTCAGAACATCACACACGGCGCACTGAAATGGACAACCAGTTTCAACCTTACAACATTAAAAAATACGCTTCTCGAATTCCCTGGATTAGCTTCTACAACCTATGCCAATAAGTTTGAAATCGGCCAGTCTGTGAATGTTTTCAGAGTCTATAAGTTTAAAGGAATCAACCCTGACAACGGCTTGGCGATGGTAGAAGACAAAAATGGCGACGGAGTATTTAATGCCGGAAATGACTATTTCTCAATAGGAAGTGACGATCCCAAATTTTATGGAGGATTGGGTAACAATTTTAAATTCAAAGGTTTGGAACTGGACGTCTTCTTTCAGTTTTCCCGCAAGCCTGTCGACTATGGTTATCTGTGGTCGTATTATACTCCGGTGGGAGGAAGAGAAAACGTGAAGCGTGAACTGGCTCAGGATTACTGGACTACACCGGGACAAATCGCGACCCGTCCGAGACTTACGAATTCTACCTCAACAGAAGCAGGAAGGAATTACACCGGACAATATGCCTACTCTGATGCAGCCTTTAGTGATGCTTCGTACATCCGTCTGAAAAACCTGTCGTTGTCGTACAATTTGCCTGCGAAATGGTCGAATACGTTGCGGATGGAGAACATTAAGTTTTATGTACAAGGGCAAAATCTGCTGACGATCACGAATTACGATGGTCTGGATCCCGAGACACCGAGGCTGACACCTCCAAGCAAAACCTTCATTGCAGGTATTCGTCTGACACTTTAAAAATCGGCTATCATGTTATTTCAAAATATTAAAAATACAATTTGTAAGGGAGCACTTTCGCTGGTTTGCCTTACGTTCACGGTTTCATGCGAAAGTTTCATTGAGATAGATCCGCCTGCTTCGGATCTTACTGTAGATGTGGTTTTTGCAGACCCTAAAACCGTGGAAGCGACGGTTACGGGACTATATAGCAGCGCTTTTATTTCAGGGAATTTCTGGCATTATGCCCCACATTTTTATGGCGGGATGATTGCCGACGAGATCTATGCAAGAACGGCAACGGTTTTTGATGACCTTCGATATAATACTTACAATCCAAATATTGCTACCTATGGTTTGTTCTGGTCCAATGGTTACAAAATCATTTATCAGGCCAATAGCATCATCAATGGATTGGAAAAAAATACAGTGGTAAGTGAAGCTCTAAAGCAGCGTTATACTGCTGAGGCCAAATTTATCCGGGCATATATGTACATGCTCATCGCTGGTTATTACGGCGATGTTCCTCTGATACTGACAACAACCATGAGTGAAACTTCCGTAGCTCCCCGAACTCCCAAAGCCGAAGTGATGGCACAGGTGATTAAGGATATTCAGGAGGCCGAAACAGTACTGGCAACGGTTGCTATGCCGACAACGAAGGTGAATAAACTGGCGGCATCCGCTTTGCTGGCAAGAGTATACCTGTATGAAAGAAACTGGGATCTGGCGATACTAAAGGCGACGGAAGTACTTGCCGGAAGTGCAAAACTGGAATCAGATCTGAACAAAGTATTTTTGAGAACCAGCACTGAAGCAATCTGGAAGATCAGTAGCCAGAACAGTAATCCCTCACTGATTGATCGAACATCCTACGCACAAATGATTGTGCCATCGGAAACGGGTTTGCCTACGTATCCTAATTATACTTCCTTGTACAGAAGTTTCGAAAAGGGCGATAAGAGGAAAGAGAAATGGATTGGCTACCGAATCAGCGGTACTGATACGCTTACTTTTTCCAATAAATACAAACAACGGGCTACGCCGGCTGACGCAAGCCTGGCAGAGGATGCGATCATCCTCAGGTTGGGAGAACAATATCTGATCCGTGCAGAGGCAAATATTCAAAAGGGGAATCTGAAAGAAGCGGTTGCAGATATCAATGTATTGAGAAAACGGGCCGAATTACCCAATCTTCCTGAAACGATGACACAGGCACAAATGATTCTTCAAATAGAAAAAGAAAGACGTGCGGAGTTGTTTGTAGAAGGTCATCGCTGGTTTGATATCACAAGAACTGGTCGGGCAGATGCCGTATTCGGTGCTGAGAAGCCAACCTGGAAATCACACGCAGCCTTACTGCCTATTTCCCGTGCCGATATGGAAAGCAATCCGAAGCTGATTCAGAATCCGGGTTACAATTGATAGTAGTATGACTTCAAAATTCATTCTTACAATGGCAGCTATTTCGGTGGCTGCCATGTTTGTTGCCACTGTTTCGGATAAGCCCTATTTTGCCGAAGACCGGTATCTGGATTCGTTGAGAAAGGTTTATTCACGCTCTTCCGATCGCTGGCCTGCGCCGCATATCGACTCAGGAATTGTGTTCAGAGAACTGGGTATTTTGCCTGAGCCACCATTGAGAGTAGATCTGGATTCAGTCAGATATCTGGTTGATTTGGGGCGAACGTTGTTTTTTGATCCGCGTCTGTCCGGCTCCAACCAGATATCATGCAGCAGTTGTCATAATCCGGATCTTTTCTGGACAGATGGGCGCAAGCTGGCTCTGGGGCACGATCATCAGCGCAATATCCGAAGTACACAAACGATCGAGAATGTATGGTTTCAGAAGAAATTATTCTGGGACGGTCGGGCTGCAACCTTGGAAGAACAGGCGCGTTTGCCCATAAGCGCTGATGTGGAAATGCATCAGGAAATCAAAAAGATACCAGGCAAACTGAGAAAGATCAAAGGTTACAGACCATTGTTTACGCTGGCTTACGGAGATGCCGGCATTACCGAAATGCGTATCCTGAAAGCTTTATCCATATTTCAGCAAACGGTATCCAGCAACTACACTTCCTTCGATTTTTTTCTGGCAGGTATGAGTAGCCGGCTCACAGACCAGGAATTATTTGGCTTGCACTTATTCAGAACCAAAGGGCGTTGCATTAACTGTCATAACGGCCCACTATTGACTGATGGACAGTTTCATAATTTGGGACAAACCTTTTATGGTGATTCTCTAAAGCAGGATTTGGGCTTGTATAACACTACCAAAAATCCGGAAGACGTAGGCAAGTTTCGGACGCCTGGCTTGCGTAATGTCATGCGTACACATCCATGGTTTCACCGCGGGCAGTTTACGCATTTGGTACCGATGATGGTTTTTTACAACGCAGCTTTCAACATAACGCCGCCTACTGTTGAGCAATTGAAAGATCCAATGTTTCCCAAACTCTCACCACACATCAAACCGCTTGGACTTACCGGTGCCGAGCAATCCGCGATTATTGCTTTTCTGGAATCGCTCACATCCAATCCGGATGATACAGACCCGCCGGTATTGCCTAAATGAAAGGCTTGTTATTGATCTGAAAAAATGAAGAAAATGAGAAATTTTATATACCGCTTATTTCTCTTGCTATTTGTAACTGAGCAGGGTTTTGCCCAGCACTATCCGAACATGGTGGATGTTGCCGGTGGTAGTTTTTGGATGGGCGATTCCTTACAGGATGCAACCTCAGGCAGGCACGAAGTGGTACTCAGTCCATTCCGGATCGCTGCCACAGAAACAACCGTTGCACAGTGGCGGGTCTATTGCGAAGCTCTAAAGATAGCCATGCCTTCACCTCCCGGCTGGGGTTGGCAGGAAGACCACCCTATTGTAAATGTCAGTTGGAATGATGTCGGCAAATACATGGAGTGGCTTTCAAAACAAAACGGAAAGATATACCGGCTGCCTACAGAAGCTGAATGGGAGTTTGCAGCAAACGGCGGCAATAGTACCGTTTTTAGCGGTTCTGACGATATAGAGGAAGTGGCCTGGTTTGTGAAAAATGCGGGGAATCAAACACATCCTGCAGGGAGTAAAAAACCGAATGCATTGGGACTTTATGATATGAGTGGTAATGCTGCAGAGTTTTGCCAGGATAGGTTTGGAAGTTACACAAGCAGGAAAGTGACGAATCCCAAAGGAAATCAGACGAGCTTTTTCAGAATGGTACGTGGCGGGAGCTGGTACAATACAAGCACATTTTGCACTAATAAACATCGTGAAAAAGTGGCTGCTACGCCACGGTTTGACTATATTGGTTTCAGAATCGTGGAGGAAATTTCAAAATAACCGGATCATATCATCCACTTCCGTTCGGTTGTGAAGGAGATCGTCAGCCACATCGGAAAACTGCCTTTGATCTGATCATACAATTCCTGGCGGAGTACGTCTAGCTCCGCCACTTCCATAGCAGACAAGGACATGGGAAGTAAAAAATCGATTTCTACAGTATAGCTGCTGCCCGTTTTGGCCACGCGGACGAGCGAATCAAGAAATCCCTGATCAAGCACCATTTTTTCGGCTGCGTTATGAATCCGTTCTTCCACTTCATCATCCGGAGCAAACTGAAGCAATTCTCGTATATTTTTGATGAAAGTCTGAGCCGGAATCCGGAGGAAAAGTATGGAGATAATCAGAACCATGCCTGGGTCCAGGTAGGGAGTGATATAGTCCAGAGAAGTATCTTTGAGAAAATACCCGAGCGACAAACCGATCAATACACCCAGACTCAGCAGTGCATCCAGCTGCCATTCCGTAGATTCAATACGCACATATTCTGATTCCAGTTTTGCTGCTTTGTTTTTAAAGAACAACCACAATCCGAAACACCCGAGAATTGAAGTTATCAGATAGGGGAGAGCAACGCCGAGTTCCACTACTTTTCCACCATCAGTAATGTCCATAATGGATGTTGCCAATGAATAGAGGCAAAGAAAAATAATGACTGATGATTGCACTGTGATGGCAAAAGGCTCGAACTGAGACCGGCCGAATGGCAGATTTTCGTCGTCAGGTTTGCGGATAAAATTGCTTACAAACAGTGAAACTCCCGACAAACTGATACCGACCATGGAGAAGAGCGCATCAAAAATGATCGATTTGGAATCTCCGAGAATACCTGTGATAATCGCCCAAATTGTAAGAACGGAACCAATAGACATAGAAATCTTGATAAGCTTACGCTCTTCCAGCCTTCTGTATCTTGCATTCAGTTTCATGATGATGTTGCCCTGTTCCGGATATCCGGCAGTACAAAGCTAACGGAATGTATACCGATTCTAATATTAAGTTTTCAGGGCTGAATTCGAAATCATGATCACGGTTTAGCCTTGTGAAGTGTCTGTCCGAGCAAAGCCATATTCACAGTTTTGGCAAGACGTTCAATTTTGGTTTCCTCCTGTTTTGCATTGTAAATCCATTCGATAAACTGGCGCTGAATGGCTTCGCTGTACGACATGAAGTTTTTGTAAGCTTCCGGTTCGTCGGCCAGGCAAAGTTTCAGCTCTTCGGGAATATCCATCGGAAGGTCATCCGCGTAAAGCGTAATATGTACCTGATCACCTTCTGCTTTCCCGATCTTTTTACGGATCTCCGCTTTCACCGGGAGAAATAGCTTGCCATTTCCCATCTGCATCAGGTTGTAAGATTTGATTTCATAGTCATCAATCGTACCACGTACTCTTACCAAACCGAAATACTTATGTTTATCCGGAGCGATTTCAGAAATGACTACGTACGTCCAGCCACCTTTGCCTGCCTGTTTTTCGAGCATGTATAATTTATCGACTAATGGTTTATCCGGCGCATTCATAACAGGATCGAAAATATGATAATCAGGGTAAAGAAGTAAACCACAACTCAGAGCTATAACCCCAAATATTGGCTTGGTTTTTATATAATCGACTCAAATTTATCAAAAACTGATTGTCAAAACTAAAAACCAATGTTATGAAAAAGACGATTGTTTTTATCCATGGAATGTTTCAGAATTCGCGCAGCTGGGACAAATGGGTAGCGTATTTTAACGAAAGAGGCTACAACTGTATAGCACCGTCATGGCCCGATCATGAGGGCGATCCGGCAACATTGAGGGCGAACCCTCCCGCAACTTTGGGTGACCTGATGCTCGAAGATGTGATCAGCGCTATCGAGCAGGTTGTGATCAGCGCAGGTGGCGGGGAGGTTGAGGTAAAAGACAAACCGATTGTAATAGGGCACTCCGTTGGCGGATTGCTAACGCAGATCTTCGTAAACAGAAATCTGGTGAGCGTAGGTGTACCGATTTGCTCCGTGGCTCCGAATATGATGATGACGCTCGACTGGCCATTTTTCAAAAATGTTGCCGCTATTACGAATCCGTTTAAAGGAGATGAGCCATTTAAGCAGACACCCGAAAGTTTCCACGAAGGGTTTTGCAACACACTGGATGAAGCGGCTGCACGGCGTGCTTATGACGAAACCGCAACGCATGATAGCCGGAATGTCTTACGCGGATGCCTGGGTTCTGCCGGACAGGTCGATTTGGATGTTCCGCATTCGCCATTGCTTTTTATAGGTGCAGAAGAAGACCTGATCGTACCTACCGAACTGGTGGAAAAAAACAGCAAGGCTTACACGGATGATATAAGTGGCGGTTCATTTTTTCGTGAGTTTGACAACCGTTCTCATTATATATGTGGAGAGCCGGGTTGGGAAGAAGTGGCGGCCTACATTCATAACTGGTTGGAATCGCAGCAATAAAACTATAGTTGTCACACAGGAACAGTTCTACACGGGAACTGTTCCTGTTTTATCTAAGTCTTTCAGTGCTGAGAGATACACTTATCAATTTGTAACCTGAATCCGTACGAAGGAATGCGAGATGATCTTGCTTTACTCCGACTCCCTTACCATGACTGATTACTATATTTTTAACAGGATACCGGTTTTCGAGCGCCTCGTTGCAATTATTGAGGTAAGATGAAAACAATTCAGATTCGAACAGAAAGGGGTTCAGACTTTCATTGAATATATCATACTGGCAATCAGGTGCGTTCAGTCGCGCCAATAGTTTTTGCAGTATATTAAAGTTCTGCTCTATAAAAGTCTTTCCGTTTTCTGAAATCCAGCCAGAGGACTCATCCCAATATTTTATTTCCTCGAAAGTTGCTTTGTGAAAGGATGATTCACTTCTCTCAGTCAGCAGGGTGGTTTTAAGCCATAATTTGAATTCGGCATCGGTATCAATGAATCCGTAATATTTGCCATTCAATCCTTTAAAGTATTTTCTTTTATGATCATTTCCCGGCTTGTCTGAAACCTGTAAGGTATGTAAGCTGATTGGATCTTCGACTTCAAAATTATCAATCAATAGCTGGTTGGTGGTGTCAATCAGTATATACTTTCCGCCTTCCCACATCGTGTGCTCACCATCAGGAGATTGCTTCTTATTGGCTCCTGAAAGTGCGATAATCAATCCGTTTTCAACTCGGGATAAATCATTGTACACGGCTGGAATCGCTATGTTTCCTGATTTGTTCAAAAGACCAGCTCTATCCGTTTTCTGATCACGAAAACGGATAAATCCTTCACTTTCACAATCAAGCGTATTGTCGAAAACGTACATGCTATCGCGGGCTGTAACCCTGCCGGATTTGCTCAGATAATAGCTGCTTATTTTCCCCGAAACCTGCTCGTGCACAGCAATAATATCGTCAAACTTTCGAGCAGGAGAGTAGGTTTCAAACCTGGGAGGAATGCGAATATGGTCATTCTTATCTTTGTATCCTATCAGAGAGCTGTTCGCATTCATGAAGGCAGTCCAGTAACTTTGTTCCTGAGCCAGCAGTGTTCCGGGTGACAAAAAAAACATACAAATGATATACTGCAATTTCATAACAGGCAATACAGAGTTTCTTTTTCCAACGTCATTCTACACCATGAAGTTGTCGGGGGATGGTAAAAATCTCCTTTTGCCGGCCATTAATATAGCGAAAACCGTTTTTGTCAAAATAGCCGTCTTCTTCCAGCATAATCCTGATGGTTTTATTCCATTCTTTAAGCTGAACGGCGACATTCAGCTCAATCGAATAGGCTGTATTTTCATGCAACGGATAGTCGCCTGTACCTTTTACGGTTTTCTGGTTATCCCACATACCTATGGCAGGTCCGGCGGCGTGTCCGTGTGAGCCAATGGGATGTGAGTATATAGAGCCTGTAATGCCTTCGCTTTCGGCTTGTTTGAGCGCTTCCGCCAGCATTTCGTTACCTGTTTTACCTGCTTTAAAGCGTTCAGTAAGAATGTCCTGCAAGCGGTTTCCTTGTGCAAATGCTTTTTTCAGGTACTCAGGAATCTCTTTTTCACCAGGTTTTAAAATGTAAGCATGTTGCTGCTGGTCGGTGTTAAGCCTGAGATAAGTAATCCCAAAATCGACATGAATGAGATCGCCCGGCATAATTGGCTGCGAGCCGGGGCGCTTGGCAAATGTTCTCAAATGATCAAAATTCTTGTCATCTGCCCGCTGAATATCAACCGTAGGATGAAACCATGTTCCCAATCCCAGATCAGTCACACGCTGGCGGAGGTACCACACCACATCATCGGTGGTAGTAACACCCGGCTGAATTACTTTTTCAGAGAACGCTTCATTGATAATCTCATGAGAAATACGGCATATCATAGGGTATATGGTCATTTCTTTTTCTGTGCGCGTTTCAAGCCACCCAATAGAAAGCTTTTCTCCTGACGTAACTTTTGCATGGTACTCTTTGGGAAGCTTCTGCATAAACTCCTCCCGTTCGGTAAAGGTGAGTCCATCGGCATGTGCATACGTAGCAGAATAGTTTAGTCCGATCTTTTTTGGATTTTTAGCTTTAATCACTTTCATCAAAGCATCCCATTGGTCGGGATTAGAGCTGATATCCCATTCGCCTGTCAGGAGTGTGCCAACGTCGTAACGTGCTATAGCAAGTTTGTCCAGCGGTTTTCCGTTTCCGGGATCATAAAAAACCATTATGGTTCTTCTTCGTGCCGACAACCATACACTGGGTAGCATCGTTTTCATGACCGGGTCTTCATTGTATTCTCTTGAAATAATAATCCACATGTCAATTCCTTCCCGTCTCATCAATGCGGGTAAAAGATTTTCGAAGCGGTCTTCCAGAATATTATCGATTACTGCAGCGCGTTCCCTTTCAGGAAGTACAACCGGAATTTTCTGAGAAAAGGAATGGTAAAAAGGCAGGATGGCAAACAGAAGTGAAATACGTAATGCTTTGATCATAATAGGAGTAGTTACATTGAGTATTTCAATATAGGTAAAAATGGGTTGACAGATTACGTTTAGTTGCAGATATTGAGGCAAAAAGATGATATGAAAGATAAAAAGAGATCTAATCCCGTCGTGTATTTTGAGATTCCTGTGCAGGATATGAGCCGTGCTGTTGCATTCTATTCCAAAGTATTCGGATTTGAATTTGAAAGTGAGGTCATAGACCACAACGAGATGTCTGTATTTCCTTTTTCAGAAGATAGCTCCGGTATTTCGGGAGCTTTGGCAAAAGGAGAGATATATAAACCTACCATTGATGGTGTACTGATTTATTTTAAAGCAGAAGATATTGATACGCTACTGGACCTTGCTGTGGCAAACGGGGGAGAAGTGTTGTATACCAAAACATCCAATGGAGCCTATGGATTTGTGGCTGAGTTCCGGGATAGTGAAGGAAATCGTATTGCGCTGTTGATGGACGCCGTATAGATAGCATTAAGTCAGAGTGTGGATCCGGTTTTAATTATATGTGATAAAAAAAATGCGGCAATGCTTCGGGTAAAGCGCTGTTTAAGCTACTACCTGTAAAAAAGGAGTTTTTAATTTTTAAAACATTCATAAGGCAATTCGCAAGATATTTATCACTGCATGCCTGGCAGCGTTCGTGATGGCTGCAAATGCTCAAAAGAAACCTGAGCCTACTTATAAAATCGAAGGGGTACAAAAAATTAATGCTGAAGTGTATCAGTTGGTACATAATCCTACCAACGGAAATGTGTACGTGGTAGGGCCAAAAGCTGGCTTCAATAAGAATGCTGAGAATTTTGTGTATGTGCTGAACGGTTCAAGTCTGGCGGTGATCGATTCGATTAGTCTGGGTAAAAAACTGCCGTTCGGTATTGCCATCAACAACAAGAAAAAACACTTTATGTAGGTCATGCTACGCAAAATGCTGTTAGTGTGGTAGATATTAAATCGAAAACACAAAAGGTTATTGAAGGAGGCCATGAAAAAGGTAAAATCCGGGAGCTGGCGGTAGACGAAAAACGCAATCTGGTTTACGTTTCGGATCATGGGCACTCTTCCGTATGGGTGATCGACGGCGCTACGAACTCGCTCAAAGCACCTCTCGAATATCCTGATTCTTATTTGTTGGGTTTGAATGTAGATGCTGATCGCGGCCAGATCTACACAACGGACAGCAACACGATGGAAGGAAATATTCTGGTTTTTGATTCAGAAAAAAATCAGTTGGTCAATAAGTTTAAAACATGGTCGTATTGCCCGCTCAATATCGCAATTGACTATAAAAACAACCGCCTTTTCGTAAGTCAGTCTAACGACAATAACGTGACGGTTATAGACGGAAATACAGGAGAAATCATCAACAAAATATATCTGGGTTATGACACATCGCCAATCGGGCTGGTGTATGACGAGAAACTGAATGTGGTCTATACCGCAAACAGAAGTAAAAAGGAAGTAGCCGTAATCGACGCGAAGGAATATAAAGTCATTGAAAGAATTCCGACGCTGGGGCTTCCGAATACAATCAGCCTGGATAAAAAGACAGGGGCTATTTATGTAACCAATAAAACAAGCCGTACGCCCGACGAAAAATTGACCAACACCAATGCCGTAGTGAAGATCACTAAGATTTGATGTTGTTGATTTGTGATAGTTAATGTGTTTAGTAATGTAAAGAGACCGTCACCTGCTCAATGGTGACGGTCTCTTTTTTGGTATTGAGGAATGGATTTTAGGAATAGAAAACTATTTTTTCCCCACAGAAATCATGTTGGCAAACAATCGGTAAGCACCTGTAACACCGGAAGGCAGTTCGCGGAAAAACGAAAGTCCTGTGTAGATGTAGTGCCCTTTTCCATATTGCGCGTAAAGCAAACTTCCTTCTTTGATCGTTTCGTCTGTATCGTTTCCAGCCAGCAGAGCCTGATATTTGGTTTTATCCCAATCCTGACCAAAATACAAACCTCTCTCCTGAATCCAGCCATCGAAATCTTTTTGCGTGATTTTGTTGGGATGATTCAGCAAGGTGTGATTTGGAATCAGGAATTTGATAGCGGCATCTTCTTCTGTAATTCTGTCACGGCCTGTTGTAAGCGGATACGGTCCGATATTGGCGACTTTTACGCTGCCCGGGATCGTGTACTGAACAATCATCGTTCCTCCGTTTTTGACATATTCCATCAGTTTGGACTGGTAATGAGATAAATAACCAACCGTGTTGTAAGCACGTACCCCAATAACAATTGCCTCATAGGAAGAAAGATCTTTAGCCAGTTCAGAAGCGTCGAGCATGGTTACCTGGCAACCGATCTGACGCAATGCTGTCGGTACATCGTCGCCTGCGCCGGCAATGTATCCGATGTTTTTGACTGTGGTACGTACATCTATTTTGGCCAGTTTGGCTTCGGCATCGGGGAAAATCGTTTGGCTTGGAATGTGATGATAAGAAATGGTTCTGATGGATTTAGTGTAAGTTTGTCCGCCTACTTCTGCCGACGCCGTCATACCTACTTCCTGATCTTTGGCAGGCGGAATCACTTTAAAACTGAAATTCTTAACCTGGTTTTTATCCTCAATACTGAATGGTGTAGAGGCAGGCTCTGTTTTCCATCCTGCAGGAACATTCAGTTTTACGGTTCCGCTTACCTTGCCTTTCTGTGCTTCAACTGTAACATTCACGGTTTTGGCAGCTGCTGAGGCGAAAATATATACAGGTTCACTGATGTTGACGGTAACAGCCGGACGTATTTCGAACGGGCGATATATCTCGCCTTCTGCCGGGTCGGTAAATTTGTACAACCAGGGTCGGGTATATGAAAATTGTTGTCCGTCGATGTCAAATACAAAAGTGGTGACCGTTTCAGGACGATTCTCCGGATAGCCTATGTCGCGTTGGTCGTCAATTTGAAACATACCTTTCACGATGGGTTTTTCAAGCCAATAAGGTTGAGAAATCTTCAGATTTTTGGGTATCAGCGGATTCACCGCAAACCGGTTTTCGTCTCCCTCTTTTAAGCTCAGATTCAGTGTACTGTCTTTGCTACTGCCTGTCCAGCGAACGGAAACCAGTTTCACCGGATAACCGCTTCTGTTGACTACACCAATGTTGACCTTCTCATAATCGCCAGGCGTTGCCGAAAAGCTTACCGGATTACTTTCAAACCACAAACCTGCACATTGTATGATCAGATCCTGAACTTCCTGTATTTTAGATTTGACATTGATGTCAGAGCTGTCGAGTTTAGCCAGTTGCCGGTTCAGTTGTAAAAGAGCAGGAAGTGACGCCTTAGGATCATTTACACTATAATTTTTGATCAAAGCAGAAACCGTTTCCTGTACTTGTCCGCTGCCTGGAATCCGTTTCCAGGTCAGGTCGATTCCGTCGAAAACGCTTTTGGATGCAGGTTCTCCCGCTTTATGCAGAAAGTAATCAATCCGCTCTCCGCGTGCAGGTGCGCTTCCGAATCCCTGACTTTTATGCTGACTGCGGCTCAATGCTGAAATCTCGGAATACGATGTTCCTAACAATGCATTGTAACCATTTATCGGGATCGATATATAGGTGCTTTTCTCATCGGCAGGTGCTTTGTTTGTGAAACCCGGCGAGAATGTATTCCAAACCAACCTTTTCGCCTGCCATGTTTTTACATATTTTAATTGATCAGGAAAGGCTTTTTTATCTGCAGCCATCTCAAACGCTTTTTCTCCCAGATAAGCAGATGTCTGATGATGACCATGGCCTGCACGCGGATCCGGCGGGAAGCGGGTAATGATCACATCCGGCTGAAATTTACGAATCAGCCATACTACATCGCCCAGCACTTTGTTTTCATCCCAGAAATTGAGCGTTTCTTCCCTCGTTTTGGAAAATCCAAAATCATAAGCGCGGGAGAAATATTGCTGAGCACCATCTATTTTACGTGCTCCCAAAAGCTCCTGCGTTCTGATCACACCAATATTATAACCCTGCTCTGCGCCGATCAGGTTTTGCCCGCCGTCGCCACGGGTAAGCGCCAGATAACCGGTTCGGACCAGCTGGTCTTTGGACATGTAAGTCAGCAACAATGTGTTTTCATCATCCGGGTGGGCGGCTATGTGGAGCACGGAGCCTACCACATTCAGTTTTTTGATATTCTGAAAGATTTCCGCGGAAGAGAGAGAAGGAACCTGCGCCAGCGTGGGCCATGCTGCAAGTAAGGAAAGTAAGTTGAGGATAGGTTTTACAAAGGTTTCAGGAATGTACTTCATAGGGATAAATGATGCTGTTTCAGAGTGTTCTGGTGAGTATATAGTCGCCGAATTCTTCGTATTCCACGCGTATACTTTGTTTCTGACTGTAATGTAAAATATTAACCTGAATTGTGCCAGATTGGTTGCGGGCAAAAGGTAACAAAGTCACATCTTCCTTGAAATTAAGCTCCGGATCGCCGAGGTATTTAAACACCGCCTCCTTCACCGACCACACAATATGGAGCAGGATGTTGTCCGTGATTTCAAAATAGCTCAGTTCGGTATCATTCATGTAAAAAGCAACGCCCTTGCTGATATCAGGTTTCAATTTCTGAATATCAATGCCAACCGGTTTTATGCTGTCGATGTAAACTACGGCGTACCCGGCAGAGTGTGAAATGGAAATATACGCTTTACTATTCACTAAGTAAGGTTTTCCATGAGCGTCATAGCTTAGTCCGGTATTGTAAGGAAACATGGTTTGCAAAAGATTTCTGGTCGCAAGCCATTCTTTTTTCTTCCTTTCGCTCCGTTTGTTCACCAGCACCGTCTCCTCTTCGCCTGTCAATGTCAGCTGTTGCCGGAGAACATCTTCAGCTTCGGTAATTTCCCAAAGACCCAGCCGAGCAGTTTTCGATACTTTTTTTATATAGACAAGACCCATTTATTTCTAATTTTGACCACCGTAGGAGACCGGAGTTACTGATGTAAAGTTATTCCCAGAGCTCGTATATGAAAAAGTTTTTCGTGTAAGAGATTTATTCGGCGCCCGGTGCGTTTGTTTGGAAGTGTGTTTCTGTATTTGAAAAATGATGTTGATCAAAAATAAAGTAGTCAGGAAAGCCGGAAAGATCCTATTGATTTTCCTGCTGCTTATGGCTTTTCTTTTCGCTCTGTTTATCTGGTGTATCCGTATTCCGGCACCGGAAATAGGTAGTGCCAAAACTGTCGCAAGCTATAAGCGTATCCAGGTAAGTGAAAATCATTACCAGGTCGATAATTGCTGGCTGCGCAAAAATGAACACGGGATTTGGGAAATGTACCTGGAAGGCTCACCGTACGAGAGGGGACTGATATACGGAATCCTGGCAAGGGAACTGATGGAAAAGCAGGAGGTACATTTCGTGAATCAGATCAATGAAATGATACCGAATACTTTCTTTTTGCAGATATTGAGAGGATTCGTAGGGTGGTTCAACAGAGACATTTACAAATACATTCCTGAAGAAAACCTGCAGGAAATATATGGCGCTTCCCAATCTTTTTCAGACAAATACAACTACATCGGTCCTAAGTATTACCGCATACTGAACTACCACGCAGCGCATGATATTGGTCATGCACTTACGGACCTGAACATGGTGGGCTGTACTTCTTTTGCTGTGAAGAACCAATTCTCTGCTGACTCATCCTTGCTGATCGGAAGAAATTTTGACTTCTACATGGGCGATGCATTTGCTGAGGATAAGCTGATCGTATTCATGAATCCTGATAAGGGCTACAAATTTGCTTCTTACGCCTGGGCAGGGCTAACAGGCGTTGTGTCCGGCATGAACGAAAAAGGGATCACTGTCACACTTAACGCTTCAAAATCTGACATCCCGTTTGCAGCCAAAGAGCCTATTTCTTTGTTAGCACGGGAAATTTTGCAATATGCCGGAACGATAGAAGAGGCGAGAAAAATTGCTGCAAAAAGTGAGACCTTCGTTTCTGAATCATTACTGATTGGCTCAGCTGCTGATCACGATGCGGCGATTATTGAGAAGTCTCCCGGCAAAATGGACGTTTACCAGCCCGCAGGAGATCAGCTGGTATGTGCTAATCACTATCAGAGTAAAGCTTTCGTGAAAGATTCGGTCAATATAAAAAACATACAATCGAGCGATTCACGCTATCGTTTTGAGCGTATGAACGAATTACTTTCCCGTTCTTTTCCAATAGATATCAAAAAAGCTGCGGGAGTTTTGCGGGATAAAAATGGTGTGAATGATAAGTTTATCGGGTATGGGAATGCCAAGTCGCTGAACCAACTCATTGCACATCATGGTGTTTTGTTTAAGCCCGAACAAGCTAAAATCTGGGTTTCGACGCCACCGTATCAGTTAGGGGTATTTATTTGTTATGATCTCAATAACGTTTTCGGAAATGCGAAGACATTTCATGCGATTGATTCGCTAACTGTAGAAAGCGATCCTTTCCTGAATACGGCAGATTACAAAAAGTATGAGGCCTATAAAGTCACCAGGCAGCATATTAATAAGTTTGTAATGCTGGGCATTCCGTTTGACCTGAGTGCAGCAGCGGAAAAGGATTTTATAAGTAATAATCCGGAAAGCTATGTGACCTATATGGCATTAGGGAATTACTTTGAAGCGCGAAAGGAATATCCGAAGGCAATTGCCTATTATAAGCGCTCGCTGACGCACGAAGTGGCTTCGGAAAACGAAAAAAAGATTATACTTGATAAAATAGAGGCTTGTAAAAACTCGCTGGCCAAAGCATAATTACATTACAGTCAAGTCATGAAAAACGAAATACCTGATACACGATTACCATCACTTATCGAATACGTTGCCGGGCACTCGCCTTATTACCAGCGAATATTCAGTGAACATACTATTGATTACAAAACGATTCAGTCGGCTTCTGATCTGATACAACTTCCGTTTACTACGAAGGATGATCTGGCGCGTGAGAATGATGCTTTTTTATGCGTCCCTAAAAGCCGTATTGCTGATTTTGTAACGACTTCTGGAACCATGAGCGATCCGGTTGCTTTTTATCTGACGGATTCGGATATTGAACGACTGGCAACTAATGAGTCAGAATCTTTCCGTTGTGCTGGTGGCGGTGCGGATGATATTTACCAACTGATGACCACCATCGACAAGCGTTTTATGGCCGGATTGGCCTATTGGATGGGTGCGCGGAAAATAGGAGCCGGAATGATCCGCGTAGGGCCGGGGGCACCGTTTCTACAATGGGAATCAATCCAGCGTTTTTCTCCGACGGTGTTAATTGCTATTCCTTCCTTCATTCCCAGATTGCTGGATTACGCCGAGGCCAACGGAATAGACTTTGCAGCTTCAAGTGTGAAATCCGTAATCTGTATCGGAGAACCTATCCGGAATGCCGATTTTACCTACAACGAGTTGGGGAAGCGTATCACTTCTCAATGGGATATCAAATTATACTCTACTTATGCATCCACGGAAATGGGGGCAGCCTTCACGGAATGTGAATATGGAAATGGCGGTCATGTTAATCCTGACCTGTTGATACTGGAAGTGGTGGATGAAGACGGAAATGCAGTGGGGGAGGGAGGATTAGGTGAAGTGGTCGTTACAACGCTTGGCGTGGAAGGAATGCCTCTGATCCGTTATAAAACAGGAGACCTTTGTCATGTATATTATGAACCGTGTAAATGTGGGAGAACCAGCGAGCGTTTGGGCCCGGTGGTGGGAAGAAAGCAGCAGATGATCAAATTCAAAGGAACGACGATATTTCCACCAGCCATTTTCGATGTGCTGGATATGGTGAAGGAGATAGAATTGTATCAGGTTGTGATTTCGAAGAACGAATACGGTAACGACGAAATTACGGTTCTGTTACCACTCAATTTATCCAACCCAACTTTCAGAGAAATGCTGCATTCGCTGTTTAAATCTAAGCTTCGGGTGTCGCCGCAGCTTGAATTTATTACCGCTCAAGAACTCAATTTCAGAATATACAAACAGGAAAAACGCAAACCTGAAAAATTGATATATATTTGATTTGTCTCTAACTCCTAACAAATTCACAATATGAAATCTTTGGTGTTTGCTGCCTCTGCGGTGGTATCTTTGTGCCTGTCTGATGTTTCCTTTGCTCAGCGTGTTGATTTGAAATCGGGGAGTGTGGATGCACTTTCTGGTGAAAAAAATGTGAACATTGAGTACGATTATTCTTCCTTCGGTGTAGGGAAGTTTGCTACGGAAAAGGAGTACCTCGACAAGAAAGCTGCGGAGTATAATGCCAAGGAAGCCGGCAAAGGAGATGCCTGGCAAAAAGACTGGGTAGATGATCGTAAAAATAAATATGAGCCCAAGTTCGAGGAGTTGTTTTCGAAAGGATTAGCGGACAAAGGCCTCACGGCTGTGCATGGCCGGCCGGATACAAAATACACCTTTATAGTGAAGACCAAGTTTGTGGAGCCGGGTTTCAATGTAGGCGTTGTGCGTAAAAATGCTTCTGTCGATTATGAAATAGAATTGGTAGAATCTGCTAACAAATCCGCAAAACTGGCGGAAATTGTTCTGGCAAAAGTGCCGGGCGGTCAATTTGGCGGATATGACTTTGATACCGGCGTTCGCATAGCGGAATCTTATGCGAAAGCGGGCAAAAGTTTAGCGGCGTTTCTGGATAAAAAATTAAAATAGCCATCTGATTAATTGAATTAAACACATAAAATGAAAAAGTTCTTTATTGCAGGCCTTCTGGTTTTAAGTTTCGTGCAGAGTTACGCACAAAACACTCTTGCTGATGTTTTCAATGGAAAAGCAAAAGTTGTTTTTCTTGGATTGGATTTTACGCATGCGAAGTATATTGGTAGTCCGGGCTTTACAGATCCGAATGCGATCCAGAATCAGCATATGGTGAGCTGGAATACGCTGATTGAGGCTGAACCCAAGAAGTTCTCTCTTGAAAAGCCGCTTAAACTGAGAGCCGATCAATACAGCGCAAAAGTTGCGGACATGATCAAACAGAACAAGAATGCGAACGTAGCTGATAACATCATCAACGAATCTTATACCTTGACCGAGGATCAGGCCAGAAAGGCGGTTTCTAAATATGCGTTGAGTGAAAAAGAAGGTGTTGGTGTTGTGTACGTTGTAGAGAGCCTGAATAAAACCCTGGAAAAAATGACTGTTTGGGTTACATTCATTGATCTGTCAACACGTAAAGTGTTGCTGATTGAGAAAGTAGAGGGTAAAGCAGCTGGTTTTGGCTTCCGTAACTACTGGGCCGGAGCTGTATACAAGATCAACGGTAACATAGGTTCGGACTATTACAAGAAGTGGAGCCAGGCTGCCAAATAATGAGAAATAGGAAATAGTTTTCTATTTTCAGGTTTTCAAAACTGATACGAACAATAAGTTTTCCTGTAAGCTGTGAAACGTTCTTCTTTTTTGGACGTCTCACAGCTTCCTTATTTTGAAACCAATCAGCGTGAAATTCCGATATTTAGGTTTACTGCTCTTACTTATTCTGCTCTCAACCGGTTGTACGAAAATGATGTTTCGTTCGGCAGAAAAGGCATTTAAAGAAGGAATCGGTCAGCAACCTTACGATGTAGTAATAGTGCCTGGCTTTCCTTACAATGGGCAAAACTGGGACAGAGTCGTAAAAATGAGAGTGCATTGGGCCAATTTTCTATACAGGAAGGGCTATGCTAAAAATATTATTTTTTCAGGCTCAGCGGTTGCGACTCCCTATATTGAAAGTAGAATTATGAAGCAATATGCTGTTGCTATGGGTGTTGCCGAAGACAGGATTTTCATAGAAGAAAAAGCAGAGCACAGTACTGAAAATGTGTATTACTCGTTTTGCATGGCACGCGATATGGGGTTTACCAAAGTAGCGCTCGCCACCGATCCGTACCAAAACAGTTATATGTCTAAATTTGCACGCCGGTTCGAATTACCTATTGGTTTTTTACCCACGGTTTTGGATACTTTGCGGTCGTTGAAGATGGATGAACCAGGAATAAATCCTGCTCTTGCGATGAGGAAAGATTTTGTGAGATTGTCGGAACGGGAACATTTTTTTCAGAGATTCAAAGGAACGATGGGAGGTTATATCCAATGGTATGAATCCGACTTAAAGACGAAAAAGCTAAAAAGAAGATATAAAAACAGAACCCTGCCTGCCAAGGAATAAGGGAACCATAAATACAGCGAATGAAAAAGGAATTGTCGGCGATTGAAGCCAAATATGAAGCGCAAAAAATAGCTTTTGGCCCCATGTTCTTCCAGTCTGTGATTGCACTTCGCGATCTGGGTATTCTGGAGTTTATCAACAAGCACCGTAAAGGAGTAAGTATTGATACCATTGTAGAAACACTGGATGTAAGTGAATACGGAATCAATTTGCTGATTGAAGCAGCCGCAGTAATAGGCGTTCTGGAGGTTGAAAATAAGGTAGTTAAAATTACGAAAATAGGATTTTTTCTTCTGAAAGATGAAATGACGCGCATCAATGTGAACTTCATGAACGACGTTTGCTATATGGGTGCCAAGGCCATGACGGATAGTATTGTGAAAGGAAAACCGGAAGGATTGAAAGTGCTGGGTGACTGGCCTACGATTTATGAAGGACTTTCTATTTTACCGGAGCCTGCAAAAAAATCGTGGTTTGATTTTGATCATTATTATTCTGACGGAGCATTTCCGGAAGCTTTAAAAATCGTGTTCAGAAATCAGCCTAAACTGATATTTGATGTGGGCGGTAATACAGGTAAGTGGTCTTTTGCCTGCTGTGCTCATGATGCTGATGTGAGGATAAAAATACTTGATTTGCCGGTTCAGTTAAAAGTGGCGCGGCAAAATGCCACAGAAAAGGGACTGCTGGATCGTATCGATTTTCACGCAATTGACCTTTTAAATACAGAACAAAAAATTCCTCAGGGTCCCGATGTCATCTGGATGAGTCAGTTTCTGGACTGTTTTTCAAAAGAAGAAATTGTTCAGATACTCAAAAACGCCTATCAGGCGGCTTCTGAAACCACTACTTTGTATATCCTGGAACCATTTTTTGACAACCAGGCGTACCCTGCTGCCGAGTACAGTTTGGTAGCTACATCTTTGTACTTTACCATTATGGCCAACGGAAACAGCAAAATGTACAGCATTGATGTGATGAAGGAACTTGTGAAGGAGTCGGGATTTGAAGTGGTAGAAACCTATCCATTAATCGGGGACAGCTACCATTCGATTCTGGAGTGCCGGAAAAGGGCTGATGTATAGTGTCGGGTAATTTCTATCTTTGTAGTATTGATTCAGGACGGAGAATGAAAGGAAGGATTAGTTTGACGATTGTGCTATTGACTCTATTTTGTGCCTTGCAAAGTATAGGAAGGGACAGGAGTTCTTTTTTTAAGGCATTGTCGGGTCACTCCGAAGCTGGTATAAACCTGGAACTTGAAAAGCTGGAGTCGGAAGGTTTGACTTCTCTGGAGAATGCCAGGAAAGGTGCACTTTTGATGAAGAAGGCGGAGTTTTTGAAAGGGGCTGGGAATAAGGTGAAAACTTTCAAGTCGGGAGCAAAGTTGCTGGAAGCAGAGATTAGCCGGAATCCTGATAACGTAGAGTATCGTTTCATTCGGTTGACTATCCAGGAGCACGCGCCGGGAATTTTAAAATACAATAAGGATATACAATCTGATAAACAATTGATCATAAGCAACTTTAAGAAGCTTGATGAAGACTTAAAGAAGGTGATCAGGAATTATGCAGAAGATTCAAAAATTATTAAAACAGTAGATTTGCGGTAGAGGCATCTGAAATATTAGCTTGTTCAAATGAAAAAGGTGCTAGTAATAAATTATTCTCAATCGGGACAATTGAACGAAATTATCGACAATTTTTTGATCCCTTTTGAAAATGCAGAAATTGAAAGAGTTGCCATACAACCAGTGCAGCCCATTGCATTTCCGTGGACGAGTGAAGTTTTTTACAATACCATGCCTGAGTGTGTGAATGAAGAACCGGTAGCTCTGAAGCCTATTCAGTATGGATCTGAAAAATATGATTTGATCGTGTTCGGATACCAGCCATGGTTTTTATCACCATCGCTTCCGGCAACATCAATTTTACAGGATCCTTCTTTTCAGCAAAAGCTGAAAAGAACACCGGTTGTTACGGTAATAGGCGGAAGGAATATGTGGCTCAATTCTCAGGAAAGTATCAAAGCGTATATTCGCAATGCAGGTGGAAAGCTCGTTGGGAACGTCCCTCTTATGGACCGCGAACCGAATTTGATCAGTGTTCTTACCATTTTTCACTGGATGCTTACGGGCAAAAAGGAGAGAAAATGGGGTGTTTTGCCCGTTCCGGGTGTAAGCGACCAGGATATCAAAAGCGCTGATAAATTTGGCGTAATTGTAAACAAGGCACTGAGCGAGAATAATTTTGACGGGCTTCAAAAGAAAATCCTTTCTCTTGGACTGATCGATATCCCGACGGATATCTGGTTTATCGAAATGAGAGGAAAGAAGATATTCAGAATATGGGCGAGCCTGATCAAGAAAAAAGGTGTTACTGCTGAAAAGCGTGCGTTCTTCGTTAATCTGTTTAAATACTATTTGCTGATTGCGCTGTTTGTCGCGTCGCCGATCATTTTGACCGTGTATTTTATACTGATTGCCCCGTTCAGTCAGAAGTCTATAAAGAAGTCGAAAGAATATTATTATGGTGTAGACTGAGCCAGTGATCAGCAAATCATCAACCTATTAATTATTACCATTATTAAAATGTCAGAAGCATACATAACCAGAGTTTCCAAATTTCTTCCTAACGAAGGCGTTGCCAACGAGGAGATGGAAGAATATCTGGGATTCATAAACGGTAAGTCATCCAAATCGAAGGCAATTGTTTTAAGAAACAATAAAATAAAGAACCGCTACTATGCATATACCCGTGAGGGACAGCCTACTCATACGAACGCTGAAATGGCTGCGTTGGCAGTAAAAGGTTTGTTTTCTGAGAATACGAGTGAAATCAAAGAAGCAGATTTGCTGAGTGCAGGAACTTCCAGCCCCGACCAGCTTATGCCTTCACATGGCGTCATGATTCATGGCTGGTTACCTGAAACTGGTTCGATTGAAGTAGTTTCTCCGTCCGGAGTTTGCTGTGCAGGTATGCACGCGTTGAAATATGCGTATATGTCGGTAAAGCTTCAGGATAAGAAAAAGGCCATTGCAGTTGCTTCAGAGCGTTTTTCTCCCTCATTAAGGGCGGAGCAATTTGAAGAAGAAGTGCAGGAACTGATCCGCTTGGAGCAGAACCCGTATGTTTCTTTTGATAAAGATTTTCTGCGTTGGATGCTTTCGGATGGTGCCGGTGCATTTTTGATTGAAGGGAAGCCTAATGAAACCGGACCGTCTCTCAGGATTGACTGGATTGAAGGTTGTTCGTTTGCCAACGAGGAGGAAGCCTGTATGTATCAGGGTGCGCATAAACTGGAAGATGGTACTTTGAAAAGCTTTAAGGACTATTCCAATGAGGAAATTCAGTCCAAATCGGTATTTGGTATCAAGCAGGATGTGAAATTGCTCAGTGAGAAGATCGTGAGACTGGGTTTCACCAACCTGAAGGGAATATTGACAGAGAAAGGATTTGACATGAATGATGTTGATTATTTTCTCCCTCACATTTCGAGTTATTTCTTCGAAAGTAAAATTGAAGATGTACTGATTGAAAACGGTATTCCGGTTCCGAAGGAAAAATGGTTTACGAATCTGGCGACTAAAGGAAATGTTGGCGCGGCATCTATATACATGATGGTTGAAGAACTTTTCGCGAGTGGTAAACTTGAAAAGGGTCAGAAGGTGCTGCTCGCTGTTCCGGAGAGTTCAAGATTTTCATATATGTTCTGTCTGTTAACGGTTTGCTAGTAATAATTGATTAAATTGTTATCCGATTTCTCTATCTGATTCATGCTGTTTTAATAATCGTTCACTATGAAAAAGGAAGATTTGCCACAAGAACCGGGGGCATTGTCGCGCTTAACACGTGAACTTTGCTATGTCAAAAATGAAGACGGGAAATATGAAACAGCACTGAGTAAGGGCTGGGATGTGAAGAAGGAAGCGCTTGACAGTGCCTGGGATAATGTAAATGATAGGGTAGAAGAGGCGCGGAAGGCTGTGGCAAACGGGGAGAAAAGTCCGGTATACTATTTTATGGAACTCCGGCTTATGGATCTTACAGTGTTGGCAGGTTATACAGGTTTTTTTAGTTTTTTTATAAAAAGACATCTGAAACCTTCTGTATTCAAGGAGCTTAGTGATAAAAAGCTTCAAAAATATGCCAATGCCTTTGATATTACTGTAGACGAATTGAAAAATTTTAAAGGTTAAACAATTGAATACAGATATACGGACAGAAGAATTTCATCACGTTCAGGCCGCACACTGTGAGAATGGTGTGACAACGGCTCTGCTTCGTCACCACGGCCTTGATTTCATGACAGAGCCTTTGGCGTTTGGTATGGGATCAGGGCTGTTTTATATACAAATTCCATTTCTTACTATTAACAACGGTCCTGCTATTTCTTTCAGGACGATGCCGGGTGCTATTTTCGCCCGTACCTGCAAGGCACTTGGCGTGGAAGTAAGTCGCAAGAAATTTAGTAGTCAGGAAAAAGCGCAGCTTTTTCTGGATAAGAAAATAAGTGAAGGAGTGCCTGTAGGTTGCCAGGTAGGTGTATTTCATCTTACCTATTTTCCAAAAGAATACCGCTTTCACTTCAATGCTCATAATCTGATTGTATACGGCCGTGAAGGTGATCAGTACAATATCAGTGACCCTATTATGGAAGATGTAACACATCTTTCTGCTCAGGAACTTAACCGGGTACGATTTGCACAAGGGCCGCTTGCGCCTAAGGGTCATATTTATTTTCCTGAACGCATTGGCGCAATTAATGACGATCTGATCAGAAAAGGTATCGTAACAGGTATCAAGAGAAATGTCAGGGATATGTTAAGGATTCCCGGCAACTTCGCTGGTGTGGATGGTATCAGACATACCTCCAATCATATCAGAAAATGGCGTGATAAACTTGGTCTCAAAAAGGCCAGTTTATATCTCGGGCAAATCGTGCGTATGCAGGAAGAAATCGGTACGGGTGGCGGAGGTTTCCGTTTTCTGTATGGCGCGTTCCTGGAAGAATCGGCGGCCTGGTTACAGGACGATCGTCTTGCGAATCTTTCAGAAGACTTCACACGGGCGGGAGATTTGTGGCGGGGGAGTGCCATCAAAATGGCCGGAGTTTATAAAGGACGCCTTACAGAACAGAAGGATTTCGAAGAAATTGCCGATATGCTTGTGAATATCCGGGAAGTGGAAAAGGAGGCATTTCAAAAGCTTTCCAAACTTAACCTTGGGAAGTAAGATTCGAGCATGATACAACCGCCGGCAATTGAGATTCAGCAGGTTTCTCACAAATACAAATCAGCTTCAGAAAACACGCTTACAGATATATCTCTGGATATTTTTGAATCGGACGTCTTCGGTTTGCTTGGGCCTAATGGTGCCGGTAAAACTACATTGATTTCTATTTTGTGCGGCATCATCCCACATTCTTTCGGAGGAGTCAACTTTTATGACAGAGGAAAAGAAGTTTCTGATACAGAAAGACGAAGTCTGATTGGATTTGTACCTCAGGAGTATGCTTTTTACCATGAGCTTACAGCCAGGCAAAATCTGGATTATTTCGGCGCTATGTACAACCTGAAAAAAACAGATCTTGTTGAGCGGCGTGAAGAATTGCTGGAAGTACTGGGTCTTACAAAGGCTGCGGACAAAGCTGTAGGTACTTTTTCAGGTGGGATGAAACGGAGGGTGAACCTGGCGATTGGCATTATTCACAAGCCTGGAATATTGTTTCTGGATGAACCAACAGTAGGCGTCGATGTTCAGAGTAAAAACGCAATTATACGTTATCTGCAGCAATTGAATCAGGCAGGCACAACAATTGTCTACACTTCACATCATATGTCGGAAGCGGAAGAGTTCTGCAATCGCATTGCGTTGATTGACCATGGAAAAGTAATTGCTCATGGAGGATTGACGGAGCTGAAAACAGAAAACAAGGTTGGCGATTTGCAGTCACTATTTATCAAACTGACGGGAGAGGCGTATAGAGATTAAGAATATGTTTAAAGTTTACGCATCTGTTAAAAAGGAACTGCTGTTGCTGATCAACGATAAGGTTGGTCTGGCACTGATGTTTCTGATGCCATTGCTGCTTGTTTTTATTATTACAATCATTCAGGACAGCGTTTATAAGGTTGTAAATGAGAATAAAATTCCCTTGCTGGTCATGAACAGTGACAAGGGAGAACTGGGCAAAAAACTGACCGACGTGCTGACGTCATCCGGTTTGTTTGAGATTGATGGTGTGGCCGGAGCGGATGCCGGGATATTGAAAGAGGAACTGCTCGCAAGAGGAAAAATGATTGCCTTACATATTCCACCTACTTTTTCAGCCGGACTGGAGTCCAATGCCGGCGATGTGAGCCGGATTTTGATGAAAGATTTGGGTTTGGAATACGACTCAACTTCCGTTGAAACCGTCAATATTCCGGCTATTACTTTTTATAGTGACCCGGTGTTGCAGGAGAATTATACGTATTCCGTTATGGGCGTTATTCAGTCGTACCTTAGCGTGATTGAAAATTCTCTGATGATTGATAATATGTATGCAGAAATGGATCTTGGTGACAAGTCGGGCATACTCAAAGAGAGAATGATTGATAATCGCGTAAAGATTAATAAGGTAGTTGCTACCAACAATAAGTCGATGGCGGTTCCTAATTCAACCCAACATAATGTTCCCGCCTGGACCATCTTTGCCATGTTTTTCATGGTAGTTTCGCTGGGAAGTAATATTGTGAAAGAGCGTGTGAACGGAAGTTTTCTCAGGCTGAAAACCATGCCATCCAGTTTTATGCTTGTGATGTTTGGTAAAATGAGCGTGTATCTGGCTGTCGCAGTTTTGCAGGTTATTCTTACATTCTCTATGGGAATCTGGATATTGCCGTTACTTGGTTTACCCCGGCTTACACTACCTGGAAATTTGCCTGCTTTTGTTTCCGTGATCTTTATGAGTAGTATGGCTGCAGTAAGTTATGCACTTATGATCGGATCAATTGCCAGAACCCAGGAACAGGCTAACGGCTTTGGAGCAGTGTCCATTATTATCTTTGGAGCCATTGGTGGAATACTTGTCCCGACCTTCGTAATGCCATCCTACATGCAGCTGGTAAGTAATTTTTCACCATTGCACTGGTGCCTGGAAGGGTTTTATATACTATTTCTTAAGGGTGGAAGTTGGACTGAGTTATGGGGAGTATTTGTATTTCTCGGCATATTTATCCTCATTTGCCAACTTTGCACCTATTTTAAGTTGAGAATTGAAAAGATTTTATAGTTGTTGATTCTACATTTTAGATCAGCCGAATATTGAAAATTTTAAATTACTGTTAGAAATCGTTTAACCATGGATATTGAAAGTTTAAAGCCTGTTCTTAAAGGACAAATTGTACAGTATCTTAATTTGTTGGATATCAATCCGGATGATATCAAGGATGATGAACCTCTTTTTGGCGGAGACCTTGGACTTGATTCTATCGACTCCCTTGAACTGGTTGTATTACTGGAACGTGAGTATGGAATTAAGATTAACAATCCGGCAGAAGGCCGTAAGATATTGGTAGACGTGAACCACATGGCTGCCTACATTCTTGCTAATACCAAAACTGCCTGAGTAAATGGGGCGTGTAATCGTAACAGGAATGGGGATTATCAGTGCAGCCGGTAATGGCGTAGCTGAGAATTATGACAGCCTGCGCCAGGGAAAAAGCGGCGTGGGCAAGGCTACCCATTTCGAGTCGGTTTACACGGCAAGTTTACCTTTCGGTGAAGTGAAACAAAGTACTGAAAGACTTCGCGAAAAGCTCGGTTTTCAGGAGGAACCGGGATATACACGCACTGATTTACTGGCATTGACAGCCATGAATGAAGCCATTCGTGAAGCCTACCTGACCAATGATCAGATCCGGAGTTATGACACTGCTTTTATATCTGCCAGTACAGTAGGAGGAATGTGCCTTACTGATCAGTTATATCAGGACGCTAACCTCCGTTCTGGTGGTTCGGAGTACCTCGAATCTTATGGTTGTGCGGCGCATACGCTCAGGTTGGCGCAGCATTTCGGGATCCGGGGTTATACCAATACAATTAATACAGCTTGTTCTTCCTCAGCGAACGCAATTATGCTAGGCGCTCGTCTGATCAAATCGGGTCGTGTGAAAAGGGCAATTGTAGGCGGAGTGGACAGTCTGGCTAAATATACGATCAATGGTTTCAATGCACTTAAGATACTGTCTGATAATCCGTCCAAACCATTTGATGTAGATCGGAATGGTCTTAATCTTGGTGAAGCAGCCGCGTACCTTATTCTGGAATCAGAAGAAACAGCTGTTGGGAAAAAGTTTTTGGCGGAAATTGCCGGTTATGGCAACGCTAATGACGCGCACCATCCTTCAGCGATGTCCGATGAGGCAATTGGCGCCGTTGCTTCCATGCAGGCTGCACTACAAAGTGCCGGACTCCGAACTGATGAAATTGATTACGTCAATGCGCATGGGACAGGAACTCCTAATAATGACCAGGTGGAACTGGAGGGCTTAAAGAAACTTTTTGGTAAAGTTCCACTTTTTAACTCGACGAAACCATTCACTGGCCACACACTTGGTGCGGCTGGGGCCGTAGAGGCGGTTTTTAGTATTTTATCTTTGCAGCATCAGACTGTTTTTTCGGCCTTTAATGTCCAAAATCCTGTTGATCCGGAGTATCCTCCTGTTTCAGTATTGGTAAATTCGGAGTTGAAAAACGTATTGTCCAATTCTTTTGGCTTCGGTGGCAATTGTACCTCCCTTGTTTTGGGTAAGGTTTAATTTTATTTCATTAATTCTGCAAGTATTTTTTGAGCAGCGATGGAAATGATAGTGCCTGGTCCGAATATTCCTTTCACACCTGCATCATAAAGAAATTGATGGTCCTGAGCAGGTATAACCCCGCCCGCAATCACCATAATGTCGTCTCTTCCTATTTTTTTGAGCTCTGCTATCAGCTGGGGTAACAGTGTTTTATGGCCGGCAGTGAGACTGGAGATCCCCACTACATGTACATCGTTTTCGGCGGCTTGCTGAGCCACTTCCTGTGGTGTTTGAAAAAGTGGGGCAATGTCCACGTCAAAACCAAGGTCTGCGAAGCTGGTAGCAATAATTTTCGCTCCGCGGTCGTGGCCGTCCTGTCCCATTTTAGCCACCATAATTCGTGGTCTGCGTCCATCCAGCTCCGCGAACGTATCAGACATTTTCAGAGCCGTGCGGAAATTTTCGTCATCAGATGATTCCGCCTGATATATGCCCGAAACAGCGCGGATTGTAGATTTATATCTTCCGAATTTCTTTTCCATCGCTTCTGAAATTTCTCCTAATGTAGCCCGTTTGCGTGCAGCATCTACAGCAAGTGCAAGCAGGTTTGTTTCCATTTGCATACCACCAATCCCTGAACACGCTTCAGTAATTGAGGCAAGTGCTTTCTCTACTTCATTATTGTCACGTGCACTTTTTAATTTTACCAATCTTTCAATCTGCGTAGCTCTGACACTTGTGTTGTCAATTTCGAGGATTTCGAGTGGTTCTTTTTCTGAAGTTTGAAATTTATTAACTCCGATCAGCGATTCCTGCCCTGTTTCAATTCTGGCTTGCTTTCTTACGGCAGCTTCTTCGATTCTCATTTTAGGTAAACCCGTTTCAATCGCTTTGGCCATTCCGCCCAATTGTTCTATTTCTTCAATGAGTTGCCAGGCTTGCCGGCAAAGGTAGTCTGTTAGTTTTTCCACATGGTGCGAGCCTCCCCAGGGATCTACCGCTTTGCAGATACCACTTTCATGTTGGAGGAACAGTTGAGTGTTTCTGGCGATCTGTGCCGAAAAGTCGGTAGGTAATGCAATGGCTTCGTCGAGCGAATTCGTGTGTAATGATTGCGTATGGCCCAACACTGCGGCCATAGCTTCAATGCAGGTTCTGGCAATGTTATTAAACGGATCCTGCTCGGTGAGGCTGAACCCGCTGGTCTGACAATGCGCTCTCAACATCATCGACTTTTCATTTTTGGGTAAAAAACGATGAACAATTTTTGCCCAAAGCGCTCTGCCTGCACGAAGCTTTGCGATTTCGGTAAAATAATTCATTCCGATTCCCCAGAAAAATGATAATCTCGGAGCAAAATCATCAATAAGAAGCCCTGCCGCAAGGCCTGTACGTACATATTCCAATCCGTCTGCCAATGTATAGGCGAGCTCTATATGCGCCGGTGCCCCGGCTTCATGCATATGATAACCACTTACACTGATGGAATTGAATAGCGGCATGTGACGCGAAGAATAAGCAAAAATATCCCCTACAATGCGCATAGATGCTTGGGGCGGATAAATGTAGGTATTACGTACCATGAACTCTTTCAGTATATCATTTTGTATAGTACCTGAAAGTTTTTCCGGCGCTACGCCCTGTTCTTCCGCTGCAACAATATAGAATGCCATGACTGGTAATACTGCCCCGTTCATGGTCATGGAAACAGACATCTCATCCAGCGGGATTTGATCGAACAGGAGCTTCATATCCTCAACGGAATCAATAGCAACCCCGGCTTTTCCAACATCTCCTTCTACACGGGCATGGTCCGAATCATAACCGCGGTGTGTAGCAAGATCAAAAGCTACGGATAGTCCTTTTTGACCTGCTTCCAGATTTCTGCGGTAAAATGCATTCGACTCTTCGGCTGTAGAAAAGCCTGCATACTGCCGTATAGTCCACGGTTTTTGTAGATACATGCTGGCGTAAGGTGCACGAAGAAAAGGTGGTTGTCCGGCTCCGAACGAAAGATGAGGTAAAGCAGTCGGAGTTATAGAAAATAGGCCTGTATCCCGGTCTGACTGCGTTTGCTTTTGTAATTTGGTGAAATCCGGTTTCATGGCGCTGAATCAGTTTGAATACCAGGATGATGACAGATTCCGGGAAGTGAGAAGTCCATCGGCCACTTTCTTCTTAGTTGTTACTTCCACGTTGTTTTTCGAAAATGTGTTGTATCGATTGACACCCACCATCACATAAACTTCGCGCATTGCGTTAACTTTAGCGCTCCATGATGTATTTGCTAAATTCTGGACAAATCCGTTTTTGAAACTATCAATAATTCCTCCCTGGTTTTCAATTTCAAGAAAAAGATTCCAAGCCATTTCAGCCATCATTTGACTGCGGTTATCCAGAAAATAAGATCCTGAAGCAGGATCTGCGATCTGACCTATCCCACTTTCATAAGCGATAACGGAGGAAATGTTCATAGCGATTCGTTCTGAAAAGTCATTTCCGTAGTCAAACGGATGTATGGTTAAGGCGTTGCTACCGCCTGTTACCGCACTCATGGCTTCACTGGTTGCCCTGATAATATTGGTGTGCTCTGTTGTAGCTGAATAGTATAACCTGGAGGTTTCGGTATGAATAAACGGATGTGGTATTTCCGATTTTTGGCAGTGGTATGCTTCTAAAATGCGGCTATGGAGCATTCGAAGTGCTCTGAGCTTTGCGATTTCGGACAGATAATCTGTACCAATGGAAAGCGAGAAGAAAATGTTGTTCGAAGCCAATGGAGACAGCCCGGAGTCGGTGAGCTTATCCAGATAAAATACAAATGAAGCCAGTACCATAGCAAGCTCCTGTTCGGGTGTTACACCCGCCTCATGATAAACGTGACCATCAATCATGATCGGGTAGAAGCCCGGAATATTGTTGGTCGAACTACATAGCTGCGCTAATCCGGAAAGGTTCTGATCGAACCCTTTTGCACATCTCATCCAGTTGGCAAGCGGATCATTGGCAATGCCACCTTTCAGGCTCAGATGGGCACTCTGAAATGCTTCAAACAACGCTTCGGGATCCTGTTCAGAAGATATAAATACAGGTACATCTTTTTTATCAATATTGATCAGAATGTTTTCAATTTCTTCAACAGGATTATTCTCTGTTTTTAGCAAGATGGCTTGTGCTCCGGCATTCAGTTTTTCGTTGATTTTTCTTGTCTTGCCGGCGATATTTTTTATTTCGATTGCAGGCATATTAAGCCATCCGGTATCTTTTCTCTGACTATTTCTGAGTTCTGCAAAACGTAGTTGATCATACTCTTCATGTGAAAAATAGGGCAGGCATTCGTGGGGATAAAGCGGGTTACAATTTCGAAGTTCGGAAAGCGGTTGTTTGATTTCCTGTACCATCTGCTTTTCCCAGTCTGACCGATGAGAGGAATGAAATTCGGAAAACAGATTTTCGGCCATAACCATCATATTTTGATCAGAAAGTAAAAACGAAAAGTAACCGTACTGCCACGTTACAATTTTGAGGTAAGTTATGTTTTATTCATGATTTCACTTAAGAATGTTTACAAATAACAATCGCTTTTGATCACGAATGAGTATACGGCTTGAAATTACCTTGTTACGATCTTAAATTGTGCAGTATTTTCAGCAGCATGGATCAGGTTATTTTTATATCTTTGCGTCCTTTTGATTTTTAAAGAAGTACTGACTAGGGTTTTTAACATTGGAAAGACTAAGCGGATATAGGGAAGTAGATCAGGTATGGGACGCATGTCTCAGGGTCGTTCAGGAGCATGTGCCGGAAGATAGCTTTAGGACATGGTTTGAACCCATTCGTCCGTTAAAGTTGTATGGTAAGGTGCTTACCATACAGGTGCCAAGCCAATTCTTTTACGAATGGCTGGAGGATAATTACGTGAATCTGCTCAGAAAAGCACTCGACTATGCAATTGGCCGGGACGGTTTGCTGGAATATTCGATCATCGTGGACAAAGGCAACGACAAGCATCAACCGCTTACGATGAACGTGTCTACGCCTAAGTCAACTAATACTTCAAAACCTGACAATTTTTCGACGGATCCAAGGGTAGGAGCCAATGTTCAGTTGAAGGATCATGATGCCATGACTCTGGATACGTATCTGAATCCTAACTATTCTTTTGACAACTTTATTGAAGGTGATTGTAACCGATTGGCACGTTCTGCAGGTTTTGCAGTGGCCCAACGTCCGGGTCTTACTTCATTTAATCCATTAATGATGTACGGCGGTGTTGGACTAGGCAAAACGCATCTGGTGCAAGCCATCGGTAATTACATCACCAATCACTTCGATAATAAGCTGGTATTGTATGTTTCTTCGGAAAAGTTTACGAATCAGTTTATCAACTCTATCAGAAACAATACTTTGCAGGAGTTTACGGACTTCTATATGAAAGTGGATGTGCTGGCAATTGATGACGTGCAATTCCTTTCAGGTAAGGAGAAAACGCAGGATACATTCTTCCATATCTTCAACCACCTTCACCAGCTGGGTAAGCAGATCATCATGACAAGTGACCGTCCGCCACGTGAACTTCAGGGCCTGCAGGATCGTCTGCTTTCACGTTTTAAGTGGGGACTTACTGCCGATTTGCAAACTCCGGATTTCGAAACGCGTATTGCCATTCTTCAGAAAAAGATTCAGTCTGAGGGAATCTCCATCGATTATGATGTGATTGAATACGTAGCACACAGTGTGAATTCCAACGTTCGTGAATTGGAAGGTGTTATTGTTTCTCTAATGGCACAGGCTTCGCTGACGCGTCGTGAGATTGACGTTGAACTGGCGAAAAATACGCTGCGTAACATTGTCATGAATGAAGAGAAAGAGGTAACCATTGATACCATTCAAGAGGTTATTTCAGACTACTTTCAGATTACTGTGGCAGATCTGAAAAGTAAAAGCCGTAAGAAAGAAGTTGTTTATCCAAGGCAGCTGGCGATGTACCTGGCCAAGGAATATACCGAACTTCCTCTTAAGTCTATCGGCTATCACTTTGGAGGCAGGGATCACAGTACTGTAATTCACTCCATACAAAGCGTGAACCTGCTCATGGACGAGACGCCCGATGTTGAAGAGACACTGTTGAAATTACGCAGTTACTTTAAGTAAGAAGTTACGTTTCAAACGCAGTTTATTGGGTTATTTAAATCCTGACTGTGTTGGAACCTGTACTGCTCAATCGCTCCGAAATAGATTCCGGTCGCTGGGATCTTCTTATTGCTGATTCTGTAAATTCAGTTTTTTACGGTTTCAGCTGGTTTCTTGATACTGTTTGTGAAAGCTGGCAGGCGCTGGTCTGGCCTTCTGCAGAGAATTATAAGCTCGTTATGCCCCTGCCAATCAAAAAAAGATTGGGTCTCCAGGTTTTGTATCAGCCTCATTTTTGCCAGTTTCTTGGCATATTTTCTGAATCTGAAATCACCGTTGAGATTGCCGGTGTTTTCCTGGAATCCTGTATTTCTCATTTTTCTTATATCTCTTCCTACAGTTTTCATCCTGATTTGTCAGACGCAGTAGAGCCATCGCTGAAGCGTTTTTCAGCTATCTCATTTGTCAAACAGCAAACTTTTCGGAAATCATTGGCATTGAATCAATTTTACAATGCCGACAGAAAACGAAACCTGAGGAGAGGAATTGAATCGAACTGGGTGATCGAAGAGGGAATCAATACTGCTGAACTCATTTCTTTGTTCAGCATACATCATTCCGGAAATATTAAAGGCGGGGTAAGTGTACAATCGTATCGCATTCTGGAAAAACTGGTTGCAGCTTTTCGACTGCATGGAAATGCGACATTACGGTATGCCTCAGTATCAGGAAAGATACATGCGGGTATTCTTATTTTCAGATATGGAGATTATGCAGTGTATATCTTTAACGCCGCTGACGAAAAGGGCCGGAAAGGGAATGCGTGTACGGTCATGCTCAATAATTACTTCATGGAGCATGAGGGAACGGATCTGTTATTCGATTTTGAAAGTGCACAGGAGCCGCATATTCATGCTTTTTATCAGTCTTTTGGAGGAGCGGATACACCATTTGTCTCAATAAGTAAAACGCACCTTTGCTTTCCACTCAACTATTTTCAATCGCTCCGAAGATATCTGATCAGAACCAGACGGGCTCTGCTTTTAATCCTTTATAGGACTTAAGATCCATTTCAAGAGAACCAATAACGAGCTCTACCTGCACTTTTAATGGAATTTTATTCACATCGTCCGAAATCCAGAGTTTCATCGCACCTTCCCCTTTGAACAATTTATTGTCAGGGATCAGCGGATTCAGGCGTAATACCTTAGTCTTACCAAATTTTGTTTTGATCACATCCTTACCCACATATCTTACTCTGAGTTTATATACTTCTCCATCAAAAAAAGTAGGAACTTCAATAACTTCTCCCTCATTCACCCGGTCAAAATTCATGGTACGCAGGAAGAAATAACCACTGATAATATCATGTATATTGTTGGGGACATTAAAGGTTTTGGTTTCGTCTTTCACAGTCGAGATGGCAATGTCTTTGCTGTGATTGAAAACAACAGTTTCTTCTTTTCTGTATTTATTTTCCTGAATGCTTCTTTGAAACATATGTGGTACTATGGAAGTGGTGTCCACATAAGATCTCCACGTATCGCGGACTCTGGAAATAAGGTCGAACGGACCGACTGTGCGTCCGGTTACGTTAATTCTGTAACAAGGTTTATTATTGACCACGGATACATTTCTGGCAATTTCTACTTTTGCCTCTGCTGCATTGATGAAACCGTAATGCACACGATACTCTACTTTTTCTCCCAACCCAAAACTTTTATTAGGAATTACCCGGGCCTGATCAAACTGGCGGAAACCTACGAAAGCTAATGAAATGATAAGAACTGATAGTGTAATGTGTATGCGTTTCATGCCAAAAAGTTAAAATTAAAGAGAGGGATATTTGTTTTTCAGATAACCCAGATACTTCTTAAAATCGCTTCCGAACTTTTCCTCATATTCTTGTTTAAAAACATTCTGTTTCGATTTATAAGTTTGGTAGCTTATAAAATACGCATTTCCCGGTAAAAAAGATGATTGCTCCGAACGTTTGGCTTTCAACGTTTTTCCTCCGCCCATCAGTGTATCTGCGGTACTAACTATTTTTTGAATTAAATGTTTTTTAGCTGAATCCTTTTCCGGTTTGGGTGTTTGGTCTGGTCCGAATGTAATATAAAGACTATCTAATTGCTTCATCCCCCTTAACATATGTCGGGAATAGGCATCATTGTAATTTTTAGAATATTGATAGTCTGCATATTGCTTCGAATCTGCTCCGTATTTCTGTTTAAGGAAACGTGTAGCCCCTAAATCTCCGACGAAACTGGCCAGGTTTTCATTTAATTCAAGATCGTTTTTTACAAAAAGTGTTCCATGGGTCAGCTCATGAAGAATAAGATTCGCGAGGCTACCTTCCCGTCTTTTGAGCATACTGGACAGAATGGGATCCTTCAGGTAACCAAGCGTAGACCATGCTGATACTTCCCCGATATCAGTATCAAATCCTTCATCGGCAAGTACTTTTTCTTCTCTTACAGCGCGGGTGGAGTCGAAATAGCCTTTGTATGGAAAGCTACCCAGGATCGGGAAATCCCATTTGTAGGCTTTGATTCTATATCGATCGGACGCGGTAATAACCCAGATGAGCGGCTTGCCGTGCTGGTCGTAAAAAGTCGTGTAGTTTTTTGATGGGGAAAGGCCGAGAGAATCAACGCCGAATTGTTTGATTTCTTCAATAAGCCGTATTCGAGTCTTTAAGGAGTCAGGAAAGGTAGGGTCGGCCAGTACTTCACTCACATCCTTAACGTTCATGAGAATGCCGATCTGTCCTTTTGCCTGCATCCATCCGTAACTCAGCAAATCACGGTAAATAATACCAAGTACAACAACGACGCAAAGCAGGGCGACCAGGATTTTTTTTACCACGATATTCTGACTTGTTAAAACTCAAAAAAGGCCGGTGATGAACAGCCGGCCGGTTGAAAAACAAAAATATCGTATGTTTTTAGTTTTTACATATAATTCAGATCATTATTCGGTTTCAGTTTGATAATCCTGAGCTTATTTAATAGCAGAATAAATGGATAGGTCGGATCGAATTCATGCCATTTGAATCCAAAGTTGGCACGCCCCCCATATTTGTGATGGTTGTTGTGGTACGACTCACCCATCATTAAAAAGTCAAAAGGAAGAAGGTTTTTGGCCGTGTCATTGACCTCAAAATTGACATAGCCATATTTGTGCGCGTACCAGTTGATAATCGCTCCGTGAACAGGACCCATCAGAAAATGAATGGGCAGAAGCAGGTACATCCACCAATGCGTGGCAAACTGCATATAGAAAAGGACATAAAATATTCCCCATCCGAGTCGGGAAAACCAGGAATCCCCGATTTTTTCCATGAACTCCCAGTGTGGGACGCCTTTTTTAAATTTGGCTTCAATGGTATCAGTACGTCTGACAATGTTGTTGTAATAATTTTTTGTCTTCCACATCATGTCTGTCAGGCTGCTTGAAAAACTCGGAGAGTGCGGATCGTCTTCGGTATCAGCATAAGCATGATGCAGACGGTGCATGACCCCATATGCATAAGGACTCAGGAAGGATGATCCCTGGAATATCCATGTACACACATAGAATGTTTTTTCCCAAGCCGGGCTCATCGTAAACATTTTGTGTGCTGCGTATCGGTGTAGAAAAAAAGTTTGCATCAGTAACGACAGGTACCAATGCGCAATGAAAAACAATAATATGATCATAATGAAGCGAACCTAGCTTTGATAGATGAGCTGCAAAGTTATTTTTACGAAAAGTGCGGATTGATGACAAAAATCAGTTTTAAAAGAAGCATTTGACGTATACCGGGCTGTTTTTCAGAACTGAGTAGAAATGGGTACTATTTAAATTTGCTGTCATAAATTTTTTGCCAATCGATATGGTTTGATACAATTAATATCATATCTTTGTTACTGAAATTATCGATGAGCTGATTTGAGGTGTCGTTCAATGTGTTGAAACATTACCTCCATAGGCACGAAATAGATTTTGGATTTGCACTAAATAGGGTAAATTTACGTCTGTCGAGGAAATATGAAGAAGCGGTTTGTCAAAGCAACCTTAATCATAACATAAACAATTACTTTTCATTAAGTATGGCAGCACCAGCAACAACCGATAAGGAAAACAAATTAAAGGCACTACAGACTACGCTTGAAAAGCTAGACAAGACTTTTGGTAAAGGAACTGTAATGCGTTTGAGTGATACAAAAGTTCTTGATGTTCCTGTTATTTCGACCGGATCTCTCGGGCTTGATCTTGCACTTGGGGTAGGGGGAGTTCCTCGTGGGCGTATCGTGGAAATATATGGTCCGGAATCATCAGGTAAAACGACGCTTTCTATGCATTGCATAGCTGAAGCTCAGAAGCAGGGTGGCCTGGCCGCTTTCATAGATGCAGAACATGCCTTTGACCGCGTGTATGCAGAGAAGCTAGGGATTGACACAAGTAATTTACTTATTTCACAACCAGACAGCGGAGAGCAGGCACTTGAAATTGCCGAGCACCTGATCAGCAGCGGTGCTGTAGATATTATTGTGATTGACTCTGTAGCTGCACTTGTACCAAGAGCTGAGCTTGAAGGGGAAATGGGTGAAAGCAAAATGGGGCTCCAGGCACGTCTGATGTCTCAGGCACTACGTAAACTTACAGGGGTTATCAATAAAACAGGATGCTGCTGTATTTTCATCAACCAACTTCGTGAGAAAATTGGTGTGATGTTCGGAAATCCTGAAACAACTACGGGTGGTAACGCATTGAAATACTATGCATCTGTACGTTTGGACATCCGCAGAGTGGGCCAGATCAAAGAAAGCGCTGATGCGATACTTGGTAACCGCACGAAAGTGAAGGTTGTTAAAAATAAAGTGGCTCCTCCGTTTAAAGTGGTAGAGTTTGATATTATGTATGGCGAAGGAATCTCCAAAGTAGGAGAGGTAATCGACCTTGCTGTTGAGTTAGAAATTGTTAAAAAGGCCGGATCCTGGTTTAGCTACGAGGGGAACCGTTTGGGACAGGGACGCGATGCAGTAAAAGCGTTGTTGAAGGATAATCCTGAGCTGTTGGATGAGCTGGAAGCAAAAGTTCGTGCAAAAGTGAACAATGAGCCTGATTCGCTTATTGACACCAGCGAACCAAATGTGGCAGACGAAGGATCTCCTGAATAATTGTTAAATCACTCCAATAAAAATGCCCTGAAAGTTTCAAACTTTTCAGGGCATTTTTAATATAGGAAATGACAGTATTTAGAAAAGTTTACTGTCGTCGTCATCTTCGTCAAAATCGAAATCTTCGTCATCCGGTCCGGAGAACATACTGCTTACCAGATCCTGGAATTTCATACCCTGATCCAATGATTGTTTTCCGATGAGTGAGAACTCTGCCATTCCATGCAGTGCAAATTCCATCATAAACAGTTTTTCTGCCTTGTTTCCGTAGGCACTCAGCATATCCACAAAATCATCCAGTCCGTCTATACTTCCCAACCGGGCAGCATATTCACGATCAGTCATGTCACCAATCATTTCCATCTCATTGCCGGCTCCGAACCATTCAATGACCTTGGCATAGGGATTAATTTTGCTCTTCTTCGATTTTTCAGGATCGGGGAAGAAATTCAAAAACTGAGTTCTGATCGCTTTGCCAATCAGATTTTGAGCCACAATTACAGGTCCTTCTACTTCACCTTCATATACCAATTCAACCTTACCGCATATAGAAGCAACCACTCCATAAAGATCTGATATACGAACATGGGTACTCTCTTCGCCGTTGATTAGGGTGCGGCGCTCTGCAGTACTTAGCAGTGTTTCGTAGGCAGATATAGTCAAACGTGCCGAAACACCACTTTTGCTGTCAACATATTCACTATCTCTGGCTTCAAACGCAATTTGCTCTATCAGGGTTTTGATAAGGTCGTTTACTACAACTACTTCACCTTGTCCTTTTTTAACAATCGCTTCCTGTTCGGTGATCTTTCTACCGGTTTCAAGCGTCTTTGGGTAGTGCGTTACAATCTGGCTTTCGATACGGTCTTTCAGAGGTGTAACAATACTTCCGCGGTTGGTATAATCCTCAGGATTGGCTGTGAATACAAACTGAATATCCAAAGGTAAACGCAATTTAAAGCCGCGTATCTGAATGTCTCCTTCCTGCAAAATATTGAAAAGAGCAACCTGAATACGTGCCTGAAGATCGGGCAACTCATTGATCACGAAAATACCACGATGTGAACGGGGGATTAGTCCATAATGAATTACACGCTCATCAGAATAAGGTAACTTCAGCATAGCGGCCTTGATAGGGTCCACATCACCGATCAAATCCGCTACGGACACATCCGGAGTAGCCAACTTTTCAGTATAACGTTCGTCCCGGTGAAGCCATGCAATCGATGTTTGATCACCGGATTCCGCTAATGTATCCTTTGCAAAACGTGATAGTGGTTGCAGGGGATCATCATGCAATTCCGACCCTTTTACATATGGAATATATTCATCCAGAAGATTAATCATCATTCTGGCGATCCTGGTTTTTGCCTGTCCGCGTAAGCCAAGAAAGTTGATATTGTGCATGGATAAAATAGCACGTTCAACATCCGGTATTACAGTTTCTTCATATCCCCAGATGCCCGGGAACACACTTTCCTTGTTCTTAATCTTCTCTATCAGGTTATCACGAAGCTCCTGTTTGATAGAGCGGGATGTGTAACCGGCTTTCTTTAAATCACCAAGCGATTGTATTTTCAATCGCTCTGAACTACTCAGATTTAGATAAGTCATTGAAGTTGTTTGGATTATCTTGCATAAGCAACCGAACGCATCTCACGAATTACTGTGATTTTGATTTGTCCGGGGTACTGCATTTCCTTTTCAATTTTTTGAGATATATCAAATGAAAGCATTCCTGCTTTTTCATCTGATACGTTGTCCGCATCAATAATGACACGAAGTTCACGACCAGCCTGGATTGCGTAGCATTTCTCTACACCATCGAACGACAACGCCATGTTTTCAAGGTCACGCAAACGCTGGATATAGGATTCCATCATTTCGCGACGTGCGCCAGGACGTGAACCTGAGATTGCATCACAAACCTGGATGATCGGAGAAAGCATACTCGTCATCTCGATCTCGTCGTGGTGAGCTCCGATTGCATTACATACCTCCGGATTTTCTTTATACTTTTTGGCCAGTTCCATACCCAGAATTGCGTGTGGCAAGTCTGATTCCTCAGGCCATACTTTTCCGATATCATGAAGTAGACCGGCTCTTTTGGCAAGTTTGGTATTTAAGCCAAGTTCTGCCGCCATGGTAGCACAAAGTTTTGCCACTTCACGTGAGTGTTGAAGCAGGTTCTGTCCGTAAGATGAACGGAAACGCATACGACCAATCATCTTCACAAGCTCAGGATGTAAGCCGTGAATACCCATATCGATCACAGTACGTTCCCCGATCTCGACGATTTCGTCATCAATATTCTTGCGTGTTTTTGCAACTACTTCTTCAATACGGGCAGGGTGGATACGTCCATCCTGAACCAGACGGTGCAGAGAAAGACGTGCTATTTCACGACGAACCGGGTCAAATCCTGATATTACGATCGCTTCAGGGGTATCATCTACAATGATCTCAACACCTGTTGCTGCTTCCAGGGCACGGATGTTACGTCCCTCGCGACCAATGATTTTACCCTTGATATCATCATTTTCAATGTTAAAAACAGATACACAGTTTTCAATAGCATGCTCTGCAGCCGTGCGTTGTATTGTTTCGATAACGATCTTTTTAGCCTCTTTCGTAGCTGAAAGGCGTGCTTCTTCCATCGCACTTTTTACATAGGATCCGGCTCTTGTATCGGCTTCAGCCTTTAGTGCATCTACCAACTGTTCACGTGCCTGATCTGCTGTAAGGTTTGCGATTTTTTCAAGTTGTGCAACCTGCTGTTGTAAAGACTTCTCCGCCTCTTCACGCTTCTTGTTAGCTGTTTCGATTTGCTGAGACAGGTTATTTTTCTGCGATTCCAGTTCCTGTTCACGTTTTTTATTCTGATCAATGCTCTGATTCAGACTTTGCTCACGTTGCTTCAGCTTCTGTTCGTTAGTTTGAAGGATGTTTCTTTTCTTATTAGCATCTTCTTCGAACTCTGATTTCAGGCGTAGATATTTCTCTTTTGCTTCGAGAATGCGGTCTTTCTTAATATTTTCAGCTGAATTTTCAGCATTGCGGATAATTTCTGCTGCTCTGTCCTGCGCTTCTTTTTCCTTTTGATCGAAAGATTTCTGAAAAATGTATTTACCTGCAAATACACCGATACCCACAGCGATGATATCGGATAAGAGGACAATAAAAATGGATGAATCTGGCATTTTATGTAATGGTTACAATATAGTTGGCTTGTGACCGACTACCAAAGTATGAAATGCCGAACCAGTTGTGGCTGAACGATGAATTTTAGGAAGAAACAGACAAAGGTTTAGAAACGTGGGCTGATAAGCAGAAGAAATTTCTTCCCGATTTCAGCTATCAATGGCATTTGCAACGGCCGCATCCAGTTTTTCAATCCTGTCCTGAAATGCTTCCATCATACCATCCATTTGTTCCCGAATGCGTTGCAGGGCAACCATACATTCTATTGCGGTGAGACCCATGGCCTCAATATCGTCGTAACCTTTTGTCTTTGATTTATGCTGCTTTACTCGCTCCATGAATACTTCATATCCATCCCTGTAATATCTCTCCTGATCGGCTGGCACGCTCAGCTTGAAGCCTCTGTCCAGCAGTTTTATAAAGACAGAGACGTCAGGATTAGGTATGTTATTTTTTTTCATAAGCTATCTTCAAGCATTTCAATGCACTTATCGATCTCTTCTATATATCGGTCAACTGATTCTTTCAGTTCGGCTAATCCGCTCGTTGGTGTCAGTTTACTAGTGACAATTTTAGCGAAACTTTTAGACTTATTAAAGTCTTTTTCTAAAGTACCGTATTTTTTCTTTGTTTCCTTGGCTTCTTCCTTCAGCCTCATATTGGATAAACGTAGCTCTGCATTTTCGCGCTGTAATTCTGATACTGACCAGGTTAGGTTCTCTTTTGTATTGATGAGAATTTCTAATCTTCTTTCCAGATCGGCCAGTTTAAGTTCGATAATGCGTGTGCTGCTCCTTTCCATTCTTGTTCGGGTTTTAGTTTGAAGGCTTTGTCAGGTACTCAGAGAAAAGGAATTTACTTCGAAAAAATTACCAAATAAAACGTACAGGAGACATCTTAGTATCTCCTGAATAGAAAAAAGTTATTTTCGGATAATAGCATTTAGCTCACGCTCGTAGTTGGCGATTAGTCTTGACATGGTCTTATCAATCACTTTGTCGGTCAGTGTCTGTTGGTCGTCCTGCAAAATGAAACTGATCGAATAGGATTTACGTCCTTCCAGATTCACTCCCTCGTATACATCGAATACGTTTACAGAACGAAGTAACTGGCGCTCGGTTTTAAATGCAACCTGACGAAGCTCTTCAAAAGTGACTTTCTTATCCACCACCAGCGACAGATCTCTCCTTACCTCAGGGAACTTAGGCACTTCACGATATTGTACGGCACTGTCATATTGCTTCAGCATGTATTCCCAGTCAAAGTCTGCATACAAAACCGGCGCTTTAACGCTGGCCTTCTTCGTTATGGCAGATTTCAACAAACCAAATGTCACTACAGGTTTTTTATTAATGCTCAATGTAAGTCCGTATTGAAAAATAGTACCATCTGCTTCCTGCTTTTCAGTACTACGGATTTTCATCGCTGCCAGAACCTGACTTACTACAGCTGCGAGATCATGGAATGCACTTTCTTTAGATTTGGCAATCCAGCTTTCTTCCTGGGTGTTGCCGGAAAGGAATACAGCAAGTCTTTCTTTTTCTGAATATTTTTCGTTGATAAGATTGTAGGTCTTACCGAATTCAAAAAGTTTCAGATCCCGCTGACGACGGTTGATGTTGTGTTCAATTACTTCAAGACCAGAAAAAACAAGTGACTGACGCATGACAGAAAGATCTTCGCTCAGATAGTTCAGAATTTTCACTGTGCTTTGCTCAGCCTGCTCTCCAAGAAGTGCTGCGTAATCCGGCTTTGTAAGTGAATTGTTGATCATTTCATAAAAACCGTTTGCTGCCAATAACTCGGAGACACGCATTTTTAATTTTTCAGGATCGTTCACAGGAAAATCGGAAAGGTAATCAGAGCTCAGTGACTCAGAAAGTTCTACCTGGCCGAAACCATAAATTCTCAGGATTTCCTCGATCACGTCAGCTTCTCTTTGCACGTCTACGCGATAAGGCGGTACAATGGCAACGAATCCGGCATCCGTCTTTTCTTCAAGTTTGATATCAAGACCTGTAAGAATCTGTTCGATCTTTTCAGCACCTAACGATTTCCCGATCAGTCTGTCAATATTCCTGTAACTGATATTGATACTGAAATCTTGGATAGGAGTTGGGTAGATATCCGTAACTTCTGACGTAACCTGTCCTCCTGCTACTTCCTGGATCAGAAGAGCAGCACGTTTCAGTGCAAAAAGAGGCATATTAGGATCTGTTCCGCGCTCAAAACGGAAAGACGAATCAGTTTTAAGTGTAAACCGCTGCGCCGTACGTCTTACCCAAACAGGGGAGAAGTAAGCTGATTCCAGAAAAATAGCGGTTGTGGTATTGCTAACACCGGAGTCTGCACCGCCGAATACCCCTCCGATGCACATAGGAGAAGTAGCGTTGCAAATCATCAGATCCTGATCCGAAAGTGTTCTTTCAAGATCGTCCAATGTAGTGAATTTAGTGCCGGCTTCTACGGTTTTGACAATCACCTGATTGCCATCAACCTTTGCTGCATCGAAAGCATGTAACGGCTGACCCAATTCATGACATACATAATTGGTAACATCCACGACATTGTTAATGGAGCGGATACCGATGGTCTGTAACTTTTGCTTTAACCATTCAGGCGATTCAGCAACAGTAATTCCGGAGATCGTCAAACCTGTATATCTTGGGCAAGCTTCGGCATTTTCAACACTAACCCCAAATGTCAGAGACTGATCAGTAACCTTGAATTCTGCTACAGATGGAAGTTTGATTTCTCTGTCAAGTACTGCTTTCAGATCGCGGGCCACACCAAAGTGAGACGCAGCGTCGGCACGATTAGGCGTAAGACCGATTTCAATCAGGTAGTCAGAAGAGATTCCAAAATAATCAGCGGCCGGAGTTCCGTTTGGTAAATCTGTATCCAGTACAAGTATGCCGTCATGAGATGTACCAAGTCCCAGCTCATCTTCAGCGCAGATCATACCTTCCGATAACGCACCTCTAATCTTTGATTTCTTAAGAACAATCGCATCTTCGCTTCCGGTCGGGTACAAAACTGCTCCGACTGTGGCAACCACTACTTTTTGTCCGGCAGCTACGTTGGCTGCACCACAAACAATATGTAACGGTTCAGGAAGGCCTGTATCGACAGTCGTGATTTTTAAACGATCTGCTTCAGGATGTTTCTCACAGGTAAGAACTTCACCTACAACCACACCTTTCAATCCACCTCTGATGGATTCTACTTCTTCAATATTTTCAACTTCCAGGCCGGTAGCAGTCAGCAAAGTACCGATCTCTTCAGGAGTTTCGGTCAGCTCGATCAGTTCGCCCAGCCATTTGTAAGAAATTTTCATGCGATATAAAAAACGGTAAACTGTCGGTACATGTTCGAATCTGTACTGAGAGTTCCTTCATGGTTATGTTATGTGGTATTTTGGTTACGGTCAGTCTGAATTGTTCGTTAACTCAGGAATTTTGTAAGCTTCAACTTTTCTCATACGAACCGAATTGCAAAACTAATAATTTAAGTTCTAAGAGTACGGAAACGGCCCGTTGATCAGCGATTTTTATTTAATGTACGCCTTCTTCCACCTGTTCACCTGCCCAAAGAGGAATATGCAACGTATTTTCTGCCGGCGGGACAGGACATGCGTACTCAGGTTGGTAAGCACAATAAGGGCTGTACGCATTATTGAAATCGAGAATCAGTGTATTGTTTTTGATTTCTGAAACTGGATAATCAAGATAACGGCCTCCACCATAGGTTTCTTTGCCGCTCGTTTCATCACGGAAGAGTACAGAGATAACGCCTTCGCTTTTGAGCAGCAGGAGCTTATGATCCTCCCCGTTTATTTTAAAATGAGCGTAGCCATAACGTTCATACTTTTCGGAGGTGCTGTCTGTGTACGGGATAATCAATTCTTTGTCGTCCTTCATGTAAGGAGAGATTGTCGCTTTCACGCGGTACTCGGGATTTACTTTAAAATAATGTAAACCATGGAAGCTCTCCTTGTCTTTAATCGGAGAATCGGGACCGGTACGGAAAAGCTCATCTTTGGCAGCACGTTCCTTATTGATCTTTTCTATGTATTCCTGAGGGCGTGTAACGGCTATGTCTTCCGAGGATTCGGAACCGGGTAGGTTTTCGACAACGAAATAGGTGAGGATTGCAATTACCATGGCAATTGTGCTCCATCTGATTACTTTATTTTTGAACATGTTTGGTGTAGTTCGATGTACTGAATAAAGTACAAACTTACATCTCAAAGACTGGTTTGAAAATGTATAAGACGTTTATTTACTTTTTTTGATAATTTTGAAACTTGCGACCGGAATCATTTGCGATCTTGGATTAAATATGCCTAACTTGACCTTATTATTTATTAAACACAATACCTGATTCATCATATGTCATACACAAAGCGAGTACTCATTGCCGAAGATAGTTCCGTAATTCAAAATCTGGCAAGGAAGATTCTGGAATTTCAACACTACGAAATTACTTCCGTGAAGAATGGAGAGCAAGTGTTACAACTTCTTGAAAAAGAAGATTTTGATATTATTTTGCTTGATATCAACATGCCTGTGATGGACGGAATGGAATGTGCAAGAAGCATCAGGAAATTGTCGGATACCAAAAAAGCAAAAACACCGATTGTAGCTATAACGGGTAATGCTAAAAATTACTCGGAAGAAGATTTTAAAGAAGCCGGATTTGATGACGCGCTGATGAAACCATTAAATTTTGACCGCCTTGTGGAGGTAGTGGCACATTTGACGGAATAATCCGGATGAAGATTACTTTTTTAGGAACCGGCACATCGCAAGGAATACCCGTTATTGCTTGCGATTGTGCCGTTTGCCATTCTACAGACCCAAGGGATAACCGTCTTCGCACTTCCGTATGGGTGGAGACACATGGTAAATCCTTTGTGATTGATACCGGACCGGACTTCAGACAACAGATGCTGAGAGCCAACGTGCCTGACATTACAGCTGTGTTATTTACGCATCAGCATAAGGATCATACAGCCGGCCTGGACGATATAAGAGCATATAATCACAGGCAACAAAAGGATATTCCTTTGTATGGCCGCCAATCCGTTCTGAATCAGATCAAAGGAGAATTCGCTTACGCTTTTAGTGAACAACGGTATCCGGGCGTTCCCCATTTTGAACTTAATCCGGTAGAAAACCGCCCGTTTTCTATTGAAGGTGTTTCAATTACGCCAATAGAAGTGATGCATCACAAGCTGGCTGTATTTGGGTACAGAATCGGTGATTTTACATACATTACAGATGCTAACTATATTTCGGAGCAGGAACAGGAAAAAATCCTCGGTTCCCGCGTGTTGGTACTGGACACCCTGCAGAAAGAACCGCACCTTTCGCACTTTACGTTATCTCAGTCTTTGGAACTCATTGACAAACTGAACATTCCTCAGACCTACCTGATTCATATGAGCCATAAGTTGGGAAAGCATGCTGATGTAGAAGCTGAGCTCCCGCCACATGTACGCCTGTCGTATGACGGCCTGACTATTGAACTATAATTACACACACAGAACCACTAATTAAATCCGACTAAATTATACCTCTACTCAGTAATTAATGATACTTCTTTTACCCATAGCGATCTTGCTGGGCACAGCGGGTAGTTTCATGGCTTTTCATATAAATGCTAATTACCCTCTCCGGCGTTCCCTTTTGTCAATGGCGTTCGGTTTGTTTCTTTTTATTGCCTTATCCACTGAGTTTCTGAGTTTTTTTGATGCAATTACTAAGACAGGAATTACGGTTTCTTGGCTGTTTCTGAATTGTGCGCTCGGGTGGTGGTGTTTTAATTTACAAAGAAAAAATGAAGTTCGGTTTGCTGATTTGCCTCGATTGTGGGCCGGCAGATTCGCAGCATTCCGGCAGTCTCTGGGCAGTCTCACGCAGGTTGTGCTGTTTTCTGTACTGACTATTACGCTTGTCGTTGCCATTGTGGCAAAGCCTAATAATATTGATTCTCTTTGCTATCATTTGAGCCGCCTGGGTTACTGGCTACAGAGTGGGCACGTGGAACACTACGCCTCTCATATTGAGCGCGCCATATCCTTTGCTCCGTTGTCGGAGTATGTTCATTTACACACTTTTGCATTGTCGGGAGGTGACCGTTATTTTCAGCTTTTGCAATGGCTGTCATTTACCGGAATTTTGTTTTATGTATCAATGCTCATTGCACTGTTGGGCGGCAGTACTTCTGCCATGAAAATGGCTCTTTGTTTTGCCATCACTGTACCTATTGGTGTGCTTGAAGCGATGACTACACAAAATGATCTGGTTGTCTCTTTCTTCATAATTGCCGCGGTTTATTACATATTCAGCTTTCTGAAATACAGTCTCAAAACAGACCTTTTTCTCCTGGCGATTGCCGTAGCGATGGGAATCATGACAAAAGGGACGTTTGTTTTCTATACACTACCTTTTGCATTGTATTTTCTGGTTGTTTTGTTGAAACGTGGGTACTGGAATGTCCTTGTAACCACAGGTTTGATGGTTGTAATGCTGACTTTGTTATCAAATGGTCCTTTCTGGTACCGTACATTTAAGATTTTCCAGAGCCCGATCGGGACAATGAGCTCTGGGAATCAGAATGATACCAGAGATCACCGTGTGTTTGCTTCTTCAGTGTCCAAACATGTATTTCTGCATCTGGGATTTGTCTCTCCCGGCGACCGCTACAATGGATATCTGCAACAGGTTCTTACGGATTTTCATGACAGACTGGGTATTCCGCTCGACTCGCCGTCTGCAGGGATGCCTTTCAAAATGAATAAGCTGAATTTCAATGAAGACTTTGCCCACAATTTTCTTGCGATGTGGCTTATTCTTTTCGGAATGCTGGCTTTGCCATTTGGAATTATGAACTTCCAGAGCAAGCTGTATTGGTCGCTCACATTTTTTGCTTTCCTGTTCTTTTGCTATTTCATTGGCTATCAGGTTTACGGATCCAGGATTCATCTGCCTTTCTTTATGCTGATGGCCCCGGCCATTGGTCTTTTATATTCCATGCTGAATGGTATTATCCAAAAAATACTCATTCTGACACTCTGGTTGAACGCATTGCCGTTTGCCTTATTGAGTTCGACGCATCCTTTGCTTTCCACCAGGTGGTTTTTTGAAGAAGTTTTCCCGGTGATTAATAAACCACTTCAGCTTAATATTCAACCGGAAAAACTCTATAATCTTAAGCAAAAAAGTATTTTGGAGAGTACCCCGGGAGAAATGCTCTGGGGAGAGAATTGGCCGGAAATCCAGGAAATGGTAGCGTTGATTGATACTGTTAACGCTCAAAATATCGGATTTGATTTTGAAGAATATAGCCATGACTACGCGTATCAATATGCAATCAAAAAGGAAGGGCGGCGATTTGGTCACGTAATGGTCAGAAATCCTTCTGTTTCGCTGGAAGACAAAGATTTTCGTCCGGACTGCATCGTTTCTGAGCATCAAAATGCTGACATCATTGTATACAAAGGAGTAACCTATCACAGAAAATGGAGTGGAAGGGGAAGGTCGTTGTATATTCCCAACTGATTCTGAGCGGGAAAACCCAGACTATGATCGTTTGAAACCGTTGTTTTCTTGTATCCTGTGCAGGATGATTTCATCTTTGTAGAAAATATCGTTCTGCAAGTGGAATATTCAGCAAACAAAATAAGCAAAGGCACATCCTGGTTAAGTAATGCAGTTTCAATAATAGAAGCTGACTATCAGCGTTCTGCGGATACGCATCTGGTATTCGTGAAACTACCCGGATTTTCAGATATAGATTTTTATTTCAAAGACGAGTCGACGCACCCCTCAGGAAGCCTCAAACACCGGCTTGCCCGATCTCTTTTTCTATATGCGCTATGCAATGGATGGGTGCATGAAGGAACCACCATTGTTGAAGCGTCGAGTGGTTCTACCGCCGTATCGGAGGCCTATTTCGCCCGATTACTCGGCTTGCCGTTCATCGCTGTGATGCCCAAAGCTACAAGTACAGACAAGATTCAGGCTATCGAATTTTATGGAGGGAAATGTCATTTTGTGGATCATCCCGCTGAAGTATACGAGGTTTCTCACGCAATTGCCAGGGAGACGGGCGGGCATTTCATGGATCAGTTTACATTTGCCGAACGCGCAACAGACTGGCGCGGGAACAACAACATTGCAGAATCGATTTTCAGGCAGATGCAACACGAAAAATATCCTGTACCGAACTGGATTGTGACAGGAGCCGGTACGGGAGGTACTTCTGCAACGCTGGGAAGATACGTGCGGTATGAATGCCATTCAACTCAAATAGCTGTAGTTGATCCGGAAAACTCTGTTTTCTACGACTATTGGCAGCAACGGGATCAGACACTTTGCAGCCCATACGGCTCCCGGATTGAAGGCATAGGACGTCCAAGAGTAGAGCCCTCGTTTTTACCCAGTGTGGTAGATCATATGATCAGAGTGCCGGATGCCGGAAGTCTGGCTGCGATGAGAGTGCTTAGTCACTTGCTGAACAAAAAAGTAGGCGGATCAACAGGAACAAATTTCTGGGGTGTGCTGAAGCTTGCCGGGCAAATGCAAAAGCAGGGCGAAAAGGGTTCGATTGTAACACTGATCTGCGATTCGGGAGAACGGTACCTCAATACCTATTATAACGAACAATGGCTGACGGATGCAGGGCTTCTGGAAGAAGTAAAAAAGGAAGAAGCAGTTTTACTGCATTCATTGTCAAATTGATTTCCGGATAAAGCAGGGGAGAAGTCCGCTGTTTTTAAATACAATAACAAATTGCATCAGAATTATTATTTTCTAAAAAAGCTGGTTCCCCGTCTGAATAAAGAACTGACTGGAAAATTACTTGTTGAAACTTTCAGTCAGGAAAAGGACGAATTGGTTCTTGTCTTTGCGAACGCTTACTCCGAAGATTCGCTGGAAAATCCGTTTTTTATAAAAGCGATGATGCGATCTGATTTTTCGAGTTTGAGCTTTCCTGAAAAATTTGATCGGGCCCGTAAAAACAGTGTCAATCTTTTCGCAAGATTTGAAGGCCTCAGGATTGCTTCTGTCGCTACTTTTCAGAACGAAAGAGCGTTTGCTGTGAATTTTGAAAATGGGAATACGCTTGTTTTTAAAATGTATGGAAATCGTTCGAATCTGATTGCTTTTGATTCTCATGGAGCTGTTTCGGAAGTTTTTAACAATAAACTCGGAGCTGATCATCAGCTTACACTACATGATTTTAACCGACCTATTGAGCAAAGTTTCGAAGCTTATGTGGAGCAGAACCTTAGGCACGAAGCATTATTCCCAACTTTCGGAAAACAGATCAATAATTATTTAAAGGCTCAGCTTAGCGAAGCTACAGAACCCGAGGCACGTTGGGAAATCATACAGTCTGTGCTTGCTGAACTGAATAATGACACTTTTTATCTTGTTCAATACGAGCACGTTACTGCTCTTTCTTTTCTTCCCTTAGGAGAAGTAAAAGCGACATATACAGATCCGATCGAAGCTTTGAATGCTTTTTATTATGCCTTTATCCGTCTTACAGGAATTGAGAAGGAAAAAGGAGAAATTATCAGGATATTAAACAAGAGGTTGCGGCAAACGGAAAGTTTTCTGGAAAATACATTCAGCAAACTTGTTGAGCTGGAAAGTGCGATCAGGAATGACGAGCTGGCAAACATCATTATGGCCAATTTGCATCAGATCCCGGCGAGAGCGGAGTCAGTTGAATTATATGATTTTTACAGAGATCAGCCTATTCGCATCAAACTGAAAAAGGACCTCACGCCACAGAAAAATGCTGAGGGCTATTACCGTAAATCTAAGAACGAAAAAATTGAGATTGACAGGTTGAATGAAAACCTGGCCGCAAGGGAGGAAGAGAAGATACAAATTGCCGGACACCTTGCATCAATCAATACCATAGAGTTGCTCAGGGAATTGCGTACTTACATTAAAGCAAATGGATTGACCGGTGCAGCACCGAAAGGAAGTGTACCGGCAGCCGAGCTTTTCAAAAAGGTAGAGTATATGGGGTATGTGATACTCGTTGGTAGAAATGCCAAAAACAACGACTTGCTTACCAGGCAGTATGCTTCAAAAGAAGATTTATGGCTGCATGCCAGAGATGTAAGTGGCTCCCATGTTGTGATCAAAAAGCAACCCGGTAAAAACTTCCCGGCGCCGGTGATCGAAAGAGCTGCCGAGCTTGCTGCATTTTATTCCAAAAGAAAGAATGATAGTTTGTGTCCGGTGATTGTAACGGCCAAAAAATATGTGAGAAAATTGAAAGGAATGCCCGAAGGAGCCGTTACAATAGACAAAGAAGATGTGGTAATGGTTGTGGCCAAAGGGGAGTGATTTCTATAATTTTAACCAGTGCGTTAACGGTTTTACAGTATTGCGAAAATTGTGTTTAAATTCCTTGATAAAGCCACGAACCTGTCTTTGATAAGTCTTTTGATATCACGAACTTCGCGTAAAAATTGAGAGAACAGGATTATTAGTGCAGAATGCTTGAAAACCGACGCTTCGTCATCATTGGATTTTTTGCTATTGTAGGGTTGATTTATCTCGCCCGACTTTTTTACCTACAGGTATTGGATGAGAGCTATTCTATAGTTTCATCAAGCAACTCCATCAAACGTGTAATTGAAATTCCTTTTCGCGGTCAGATCTATGACCGGAATGGAAAGCTGATTGTTTATAACACCCCTGTTTACGATTTAATGGTTACTCCAAGAAAAGCGAAGGTGGAGGATACGCTTCGTTTTTGCAGGGTGTTAGGTATTGAACGAAGGGAGTTTGACAGCTTAATGAATGTGGCAAGTGTGTACAGCCGTAATAAGCCATCTGTATTTCTGCGGCAGCTTTCCAAAGAGGATTTTGCATCGATTCAGGATGTGATGGTGGATTACTCCGGGTTTCAGTTTGTCAAGAGCTCTTTGCGTACGTATACGGCTCCTACGCTGGCGAACACGCTCGGGTATGTGAGTGAGATCACCAAGAAGCAGCTGGATGCGCAGGAGGAACCCTATTACAGGCAAAGTGATTACATTGGTCAGAGTGGGGTAGAGAAAATATATGAGAATGAACTGAGAGGGAAACGCGGTACGAAGTTCGTGATGCAAAATGTGGCCGGAGTATACAAGGGACCCTGGAAAGGTGGCGAACTGGATACGATGGCAGTAGCCGGAAGCAATCTCTATTCCGGAATTGATTTGGAAACGCAGCAATATGCTGATAGTCTGATGGGACATAAGGTGGGGAGTGTTGTTGCCATTGAGCCTTCAACAGGGCAAATTATATCCATGGTTTCGGCTCCAACCTACGATCCAAATATATTGGCCAGCAGGTTTTTCTCGAAAAACTATTCAGCTCTGGTAAGAAATCCTTTTAAACCTTTGTTCAACAGACCGGTCATGGCAAGTTACCGTCCCGGATCGACGTTTAAGCTCATACAGGCATTGGTAGGTTTGCAGGAAGGGGTCGTAACTCCCGGATCGGGATTCAGTCATGCCAATTGTCCGGTAGGGTGCCACAACCACGCTGCAACTACATCGATTGCGTTGGGGGTGACGCATTCATGTAACCCGTATTTTTATCACTTGTTCCGGCGGGTAATTTATAACAATAAGATCTCCAATACTTTCAAAGCATCTGCAGCCGGGCTCGAAGACTGGCATACTCGGGTTAGTAAGTTCGGGATTGGTCAGCAGCTTGGGATTGATCTGCCCAGTGAGCGTAAAGGAAACCTTCCTGATAAAAAATACTACGATAAGATATATGGCGAAAACGCCTGGAAGTTCTCTAATATTTACTCAATCAGTATTGGTGAAGGTGAGATTTTGATTACACCATTGAAGATGGCCAACGTGGCAGCTATTATAGCGAACAAGGGTTATTTTTATACACCTCATGTTATTCACGGAGTGGGGGACCAAAAGAAATTGGATCCGATGTACACGACACGCCGTGAAACGAATGTGGATGCCCGGCATTTTGCACCCGTCATTGAAGGTATGATCGGAGCTATCCAGTCTGGTACAGCTAAAAGTGCGCGTATCGAAGGTATTACTGTTGCAGGGAAAACAGGTACCTCTCAAAACAAAAAGGGAGACGATCACTCTATTTTTATCGGTTTCGCTCCGGTTGAGAATCCTAAAATTGCTATTGCAGTATTTGTGGAGAACGGAGGATTCGGAGGGCAGGCTGCTGCACCTATTGCAGGCCTTATTATGGAAAAATACCTGACTGGTAAAGTGACCAACAAGGCATTGGAGAAAAGGATGATGGAGCTGAACCTGCTCAACAAGGTGGTACTGACTCCTGAACAACGCGCGATGCTGAAATCCGATACGTTGCGGAAAAAAGCGCCGGAAAGTAATAGTCTTCTGAAGAAATAGATCTTAAATCATTATTAGTTTGAAAGAGAAACCTGAGGGTAAGCCCATAACCAAAAATGTGGATTGGGTGGTTGTCTTGATTTACCTGGCTTGTCTTGCGATAGGCTGGATAAATATCTATGCAGCAGTATATAATCCGGAAGTAAATACCAGCATGTTCGATTTGTCTAACAACGCAGGTAAACAGCTGATGTGGATTGGAACAGCTGCGATTCTGATTACCTGTATTTTGGTGATTGATTATAAGTTTTACGAAACGTTTTCCTTCATCATATATGCGATAGTCATCTTTTTGCTCGTGGTTGTTCTCTTTGCAGGATCCAATATCAACGGGTCCCGGTCCTGGATCAAGTTAGGAGCCTTCTCTCTACAGCCGGCAGAGTTTTCCAAGCTGGCAATCAGCTTGGCTATATCCAAGTACCTGAGCGATCCGGTTATAAGTCTGAACCGTAAACTAAAGGATTACTATCCGATCATTGGTATTATTGCGCTTCCCGCATTGCTCATTCTCTTGTCTAATGAAACAGGATCAATGCTCGTTTTTGCTTCGTTTGCTATTGTGCTGTATAGGGAAGGAATGCCGGGCATTATTCCTGCTATTGGTATGATCGCTGCTGCACTGCTGATCATCACTTTGCTATTTGTAAAATGGTACATCGCCGGGGTGATTGTTATTATCGCAGGATTGGTGATCTGGCTGATGCCTGTAATGACCCGCAGAAGAGGAGGGCTATGGGCTACAATTCTGGTGGCGGGTGTGATGATCGGGATTGTTTTCGGGGTTGATTTCTTTATGAATAATGTACTTCAAAAACACCAGCGCGGCAGAATAATGGTATTGCTTGACCCGGATTCCGATCCTCGTGGAGACGGATGGAACGTGATTCAATCTAAAATTGCCATCGGGTCAGGAGGACTTACAGGAAAAGGGTTTCTGGAAGGAACGCAAACGAAGTTTGACTTTGTGCCGGAGCAAAGTACCGACTTTATCTTTTGTACAGTAGGTGAGGAGCACGGGTTTGCAGGAACGCTTGTAGTGGTGACACTTTTTGTATTACTTATTTCCAGGCTGGTCATTCTTGCCGAACGACAGCGAAGCCGCTTCGCGCGGGTATATGGCTACTGCGTTGCCGGTATTATTTTCTTTCACTTTATGGTGAATGTCGGGATGACCATAGGTCTGATGCCTGTAATCGGAATACCTTTGCCGTTCTTCAGCTATGGCGGGTCATCCCTATGGTCATTTTCGATTTTGCTGTTTGTCTTTTTGAAGATCGATGCGCAAAGACCGTTTACGCTGTCGAGAAACTGAATTAAGAATTAAGAATTAAGAATTAAGAATTAAGAATTAAGAATTAAGAATTAAGAATTAAGAATTAAGAATTAAGACTGTGCCTCTGTTGCGATCAGTATCGGGCTCAGGTGTGGCTAATGATCATGAATTATTCATTCTTCACTTTTAATTCTTAATTCCTCTTTAACTTAGTTTCGCCGCAGCAACGACCAATAGTACCCATCCCACAATCAGAGCCAGCCCGCCGATAGGTGCGGTGGCACCGAATTTAGTGATGCCTGTAAAACAGATGGCGTAAAGGGAACCCGAGAAAATAATTACGCCGATAGCAAAGGCATTTCCTGACCATCCCAGTAAACGTACCGCATCCTGTCCTGCTCCTTTCATCAAAAGTCCTACCAATACCAGGGCGATTGCGTGATAAAACTGATATTTAACAGCAGTTTCGAAGGTTTCAGCTCTGCCCGAAGCTTCCAGCATTCCTTTTAAAGCATGTGCTCCAAATGCACCGAGAGCAACTGCCAGCGCACCGAGTATGCCTCCGGCTTGTAACATAAATTTCATATATAAAGCGATTATCAGGTTTGAAGTGTGGTAATGATACATCTCCCACAGCCTGCCAAAGGTACTTTCAGATGCCAGATCAACCAACTGTTTGAAGGGATTTTATTAACTTGCGTGCCCGATTGGCAATTGTCGGTCGCCCGATTCTAAGTTTTATTTCAATGACCATATCACGATTTCGCCAGCTCTGGACACACCGCTATCATAAGTACTCTCATATTTTTAAGGCTGTCTGGCTGGGCTATATGGCTGCCCTGAAATTCCTTATTCTGAAAAGTGAACTGAAAAAAGGACGGAAGCTGATTGCTATCATCAGGACAGAACACTTTGGAGATATTGTCGCTGCTGAGCCGCTTTCCCGTCATGTACGCAGTTTGCACCCCGAAGCTTATATTGTGTGGTTTGTGAAACCTGCTTTTAGTGAGCTGGTGAGTTACAATCCTGTGATCAATGAAGTTTTTGGTGAGTTCTGTGTTACCCAGCGGCGTACACTGCTAAAGACTGGCGTATTTGATGAGGTATTCGAACTTCAGTTCAAAAACAATAATCAGTGTGCTAAATGTGATGTATTTACAGACAATCCTGTCGCTGAACAGCGTGGGATTAATGTCCTGAACTACTTTAATTTTGGTAATTTGCTGAATGTGTTTGCCAAGACATCCGGCTTATTGCCTGTTGATGAAAGCTTTGCCGGTGACGACAAACCCCGTTTGTATCTGCAGGATCAGCATCGCTTAAAAGTGGATTCTCTGGGCGTTCTGAAACCATACATTGTAATACATTGTCAATCCAACTTTGCTCCCAAGGATTGGCCAGCAGCCCGCTGGGAACAATTGATAGAATGGCTTACTGCCAATTATAACTATCAGATTGTAGAGATCGGTTTGAAGAGTAATCTGAATGTCTCTACAACTTCTTATACGAATCTCTGCGGCAAGCTTACCATACTCGAAACCGCAGAGGTGATTCGCCGCGCTAACTTTTTTATCGGTCTGGATAGCGGCCCGTCACATTTGGGTAATGCAACGGGAACGTACGGTATTATTCTGATGGGAGCACTGGTGACTTTTTCTAGTTACAATCCTTATTCGGGAGGATATGGAAGTCAGGAAAATGCGGTATTTGTTCGTAAGGAAGGACTGGCCTGTGCCGAGCTTTCTTTTGAGTTTGTACAGGATGAGGTAAAGAAGGTTTTGGATAGATAGAAATCAGCTTAGCTCTATCGGCTACCGAATATCGCGCTTCCTACACGAACCAAGGTGCTACCTTCTTCCGCTGCAATGAGGTAATCGCCGCTCATTCCCATGGATATTTCAGTTAACTCCACGTTGGAAGCATCATATTTTTTCAAGGAGTAGGAAAGGTTTTTCAGGCTCCTGAATTCTTTTCTCACCTGATCCGCATCATCTGTATTGGATGCCATTCCCATTAGTCCGACGATTTTAATATTGGAAAGTGCAGGCAGCTCCTCAGATGTCAGTATTGCAATTGCCTCCTGCTCCGATAAACCAAACTTGGTTTCTTCCATAGCGATAAAGATCTGCAGCAGACAGGGGATGACTCTGTCATTTTTCAGCGCTTCTTTATTGATCTCTTTCAGAAGCTTGTAGCTATCCACGGAATGGATCATACTTACAAACGGAGCAATGTATTTCACCTTATTGCTTTGTAGGTGACCGATCAGATGCCATTCAATATCCTTGGGCAACAAATTGTATTTTTCAGTCATTTCCTGAACCTTATTTTCGCCAAATCTGCGGAATCCTGAGTCGTAGGTTTCCTGCAAAACCGGGACAGGCTTGGTTTTTGTTACGGCAACCAGCTTTACATTTTCCTTAATTTCAAGCTCTATATTGCGAATATTCTGTGCGATTGAGGACATATTTCGTATCAACGTATTGGTAATTAGTGTATTATTGAGGCGATTTGGAGTTTTGCTCCCAGAAATCACAGGCAACTTATTTCAAAATTGAAAAAAACATAGTTCTTTTACCAACTAATTTAAAATTTAAACGCTCTTCCATGGACTATAATCAAGAACAAAAACAAGATCGGAAAACCCTGCTTTGGGCAGCACTGGCAGTATTGCTGTTGCTTAATCTGGTCCTGGTTTATTTCATTTACCACGAGAAGCAAGAGAACAATCTGAAAGACGATATTATTACAGCCAAAACCGAAGAGGTTTTATTTACAAAGACAAAACTCGATTCTATCTCCGCTCAGCTGGATATCAGAATTGCGGAAATCCAGCAGTTAGGTGGAAGTGTAGACTCACTGGTTGCACTTAAGGCGCAGTTGGAAAGAGATAAACAGGATTTGAAAAATGTAAACAAATTTGCGACAGCTGATTACAATAAAAAAATCAAATCTTATGAGGCTGTTCTGAACCAAAAGGACAGCGAAATTGCGCAGTTGAGACAAGAGTTGGGTATTGCAACTTCGAAAAATCAGCAGTTAAGTGATCAGGTGAGCGGTCTGGAATCTGAGCGCAGTAAACTGAACGACTCTGTAAGCAATTATTCTGCTGCTAATCGTGAACTGTCCGAGAAGGTGAATCTGGCATCTGCACTACGTGCTGAGAACCTGACCGTGAATGCAGTTTCTTCCAAAGGGAAAGAACGTGACGGTGGAAAATACAAAGCAAAGCGTATCGACAGGCTTAAAGTGAATTTTAAACTGGCTGAAAATGCTGTAGCGAAACAAAACGAGAAGGAAATCTATCTGCGCATCCTTGATCCAGACGGAGCAGTGCTTTCGGACATGGCTACAGGCTCAGGTTCTTTTATGTTCAATGGAAGAGAGGTGATTTACAGCTCTAAGCAAACTGTCAGTTTCAACAATACAGGCCAGAATGTAGATATTTTCTATGGCAGAGGTGGTATTTCAATGAAGGAAGGAAAATATGCTATTGAAGTCTACAGTGAAGGCTTCAAAATTGGTCAGGGAGACTTTACCGTGAAATAAGCTGTGTCAGAGCAGCGTAAGTTGATATATTTTAGTTTGAATTAGAAATAGGGCTTGGAATTATAGATTTCAAGCCCTATTTTTGCACCCTCATTTCAGTATTTGTATTGAACTGAGGAATTTTTAACAACTTTTTTATAATTAATCAATAACCGTATGTCTAAGCAATACGAAACGGTGTTCATCTTAACTCCCATTTTGTCTGAGGCCCAGGCAAAGGACGCCGTTGAAAAATTCAGTGCTATCATCACATCAAACGGTGGTGCTATAGTACATGAAGAGGATTGGGGATTGCGTAAGCTGGCCTATCCGATCCAGAAGAAAAATTCTGGTTTTTATCACATCTTCGAATACACTGCAACTGAAGGAACTGCTAGTTCTGGTAATGTAGTAGATGTTTTGGAAACTGAATTCCGTCGTGATGAGCGCGTTTTGCGTTTCATGACCATCGCTCTTGACAAGCATTCAATTGCTTACAACGAGAAGAAACGTAAGGGTCTTGTTGGAAGAAAGAAAGAAGAATCAACTGAATCAAAAACCGAAAACGCATAAGCTATGTCACTCGTAAACGAACCGGTTGAGAAAAATATTAACCGCAAAAAATACTGCCGTTTCAAAAAAGCAGGTATCAAATATATCGATTACAAGAACCCAGACTTTTTGCTGAAGCTTGTAAACGAGCAAGGAAAAATCTTGCCACGTCGCCTTACAGGTACTAGCTTGAAATATCAGCGTAAAGTATCACAGGCAATTAAGAGAGCACGTCATTTGGCATTATTGCCTTTCGTTGCTGATCAATTGAAATAAATTAGAAAGAGCTACGAACAATGGAAATCATACTTATAACAGATATAGCTGGAGTAGGATATAAGAACGATATCGTAACTGTGAAAGCAGGATACGGTCGTAACTACCTTATCCCACAAGGCTTTGCTTTATTGGCAAACGCGTCAAATCGCAAAATTGTTGCTGAAAACGTACGTCAGGCAGCTCACAAAGCTGAGAAACTGAAAAAAGATGCTGAAGATATCGCATCTGCTATCGGTGACCTGACAATCGATATCCGTACTGTAGTGGGTGAAAGCGGCCGTATCTTCGGACGTGTTACTAACACTCAGGTTGCAGATATTCTGAAATCAAAAGGTTTTGATATCGACCGTAAGAAAATTACTGTTGATGATGTTAAATCTATTGGTACTTATTCAGCACTGATTGATCTTCACAAAGAAGTGAAACACAAAATCTCTCTGAACGTAATTGCGGCAGAGGATAACAATTAATAAGGAGAAAATTTAATTTCTCACAAACGGTACGAAACGGGCAGCTCCAAAAGAGTTGTCCTTTTTGTTTATGGATAGTTTTGAAAGGTTCAGCACAAAAAAACCGAAACACCTTTAGAGCGTTTCGGTTTTAAGAGCAAGCTACCGTCGGAGTAGCTCATATTCACCGATTATAAAGAAGGAATACGCAATACTTGTCCCGGATAAATCTTATCAGGATGCGTGAGCATAGGTTTGTTCGCTTCGAAAATAATTGGGTATTTCATCATATCGCCATAAACAGTCTGGGCAATTTTAGAAAGCGTGTCGCCCTTCACAACTGTATGATACGTTGCTTCGACTGTCGGTGTAGCTACAGACAAGCGATTATCTACAACTTCAACACCTTCCACGTTGCCTACAGCAAGCGCGATTTTTTCTGCATCTGCCTGTTCAGCAACCTCACCTTCGATTGTAACGGTATCACCGGAAGTTTTTACTGTCAGGGAATTGTAAGGAAGTCCCAAGGCCTTCACGTGCGCAAGCAATGCACTGGCACGAATTGGTTCAACCTCCGGAGTGGGAGCAACAGTTTCTTCTTTTTTAAAGATTTTCTCTCCAACTCCCTTGAAAAATGACATTAATCCCATAATAATTTTTTAGTTTTTTGTAAGTAAAGTGATAAAATTTACATTCAAAACTAGTCTTATTTTAGCATTGAACAAGTGTGAGACCAATATATAACAGATAAGTAACAAATTACGTACCAATAAATTTTTTCCACACCCCATGCGTTACACTTCTATTTGTATTTTTGCAATCGGCGATAATACCATCTGCTGTAATCAGTATAGGCTCATTGTATGAATAGAAATCAATCCCTGGTTAACCTTGAAAAGGACGAATTTGATATTTGTATAATCGGAGCAGGAGCAAGCGGAGCCGGTTGCGCACTGGATGCAGCGCTGAGAGGGTACAAAGTAGCTCTTATTGACAGGCAGGATTTCGCTTCCGAAACATCCTCCAAGTCTACCAAGCTGATTCATGGAGGTGTTCGTTACCTTGAACAGGCATTCAAAAAGCTGGATTTCGCACAGCTTAAGCAGGTTCGGCATGGACTGGAGGAGCGCCATTTGGTATTAAGCAACGCCCCGCATCTAGCTCGTCCACTGGCTTTGGTTACCCCTGTAAAATCCTGGATAGAAGGTTTGTATTTCACAATCGGCCTGAAAATGTATGACAGCTTCGCTTCTGATGATACATTGCCGAAGAGCAGATGGTTGAAGAAGTCAGAACTGCTTAAAGACGTACCCACACTTAATCGTAGCAACATTCACAGTGCAGTTTTGTACTACGACGGTCAGCTGGACGACGCCCGGTATTGTCTTGCATTGGCGCAATCTGCCTCCGAAGCGGGCGCGGTAGTAGCGAACTATGTAGAGGTAACCGGATTCGATAAATCTGAACAAGGTAAACTAAAAGCAGTTCAGGTTCGTGACAGACGGTCAGGAAGGTCATTGTCTATCAAAACAAAACTTGTACTGAACTGTACAGGCCCGTTTTCAGACCATATCCGTTTGATGGGGAATCCGGCTCTGCCCGAAAGGCTACGGCCCAGTAAAGGCGTTCACGCTGTGCTTCCTTATGATACACTGAATAGTGATTTCGCGATGCTGATCCCCAAGACTTCTGATGGAAGGGTCGTGTTTGCTATCCCGTTTGAAGGAGCTATGATTCTTGGTACTACGGATACTGAATGTGATAGTATTGATCAGGAACCTGTGCTGAATGCTGTAGAAAAACAGTATCTGGCTGATACGCTCAATCCTTATCTGGAAAAGAAAATAGATATATCAAAGTTGACCGCGGGGTTTGGGGGGCTTCGTCCTTTGCTTTCTGCTGAGACCAGTAAATCTACCAAAAGCCTGCTTCGGGATCATGAGGTAGAGATAGACCCTGTTTCGGGTTTGGTGAGTTTGCTCGGAGGGAAATGGACCACTTACAGACTGATGGCGAAGGACGCTGTTGACCAGATCGATCTCCTTTTCAATCAGAGAAATGAGTGTACCACACAAAGCCATAAGTTAGCAGGCGGAGCAGGTTATCAATATGAAAATTATAAGAAACTATCTGCGCAATATGGTTTGCCTGTGGATGTTTGTCAGCATTTGGTGAAAAAATATGGTTCGCGGGCTGAACAGGTTTGTATCCTGACAGCGCACGACGCGAGCCTGAAAGAGCGGATTGTTCCGGCACATTGTTTTATCAAAGCCGAAGTGATTTATACAGTAAGAAATGAAATGGTGGAAACACCGAGGGATTTTCTGGCAAGGCGTACGAGGCTGGAAATTATTGACTGGAAAGCAACGTTGGCCGCTTTGCCTGTTGTGGCTGTCCTGATGGCGGAAGAGCTCCACTGGACAGAGGAACAAAGAGCTTCTGAAACAACGACTTATCAGCAAATCCTGAACAAATTTATGGCGGCGGCTGAATGATCATACCGACTGCTATAAGACAAAGTGAGTTTTAAATTTTATGTATATAACAGCATCGGCTTGCATTTCAGCACAGAAGTCCTTTGACAGTTCCTTCTGGAATGGTGATATAATCAGTTACAAAGGAAATAGATACACCGCCGTAGAGCCCTCTTATGGTACGCTCATTCCGGCAGGATTACTGCGAAGAATGGGTAAGGCGGTACGAATGGGAGTGGGGGCAGGTTTGCCATTGATTCAACAAAATCCGGATTTAGGAGGTATTATATTAGGAACTGCCAACGGCGGTCTGGAAGATTGTCTCAAATTTCTGAACCAGATCGTTGACTACAATGAAGGCACGCTCACGCCCACCAATTTTGTTCAGAGTACTCCTAATGCAGTAGCGGGAAATCTTGCGTTGATGAGCAAAACTACTACCTACAATACCACACATGTACACAAGGGACTGGCATTTGAAAATGCGATGCTGGATGCTTTACTTTTGTTAGAAGAGGGTAATGCTGATTCGGTGCTGTTGGGTAGCGTGGACGAAATATCAGAATACAACTACAATATTGATTATCTGAACGGTTACTACAAAACCTACGAGGCGTCTTCTGAAACAGTGTTAACAGACAATACGCCAGGATCGGTATGCGGGGAGGCAGCAGTGATGTTTGTCGTGAAGAGTTTGCAATCGGATCAATCCCTGGCAAAAATTGTAGATGTAGACCAGCTGGGTCAGTCCGATTCTGATGAGATTTTAATCCGGCTCAGCCATTTTTTGGAAAAGAATGAGGTGTGTGCGGATGATATAGATGTTTTGATTGCCGGGTACAGCGGGGATAATCGCACCGATTATTTATATGATCAGGTGCGGGAGCACTTTTTCCGGGAAACGGACATTTATACTTTCAAGAATTTATCCGGAGATTATCCTACCGCAACAGCATTTGCCACCTGGCTTGGAACGGGAATTCTAAATGGTGAGCAGGCGCCGGCTTCGTTGATATTGACTGAAAACTGCAGAAAAGAGCGTCCTGAGTATGTTTTGATTTACAACCATTACCAGGGAGTACAACATAGTTTTATACTGTTGAAAGCAGTCTGAATACAACTGCCTTCAACAGCAGATATGTGTTATTCCTGGTCCTCCTGTGCTTCTTTCATTTTAATAACCTTTGCAAGGGTAGGTAATATCGTGTCGTGTTTTTTCACGAATGGGTTTGTCGTATCCCATACATAACCAGCCAGTACCGAACATATCTGGTTTTTGATTTCCAGGTCGATATGTTTTGCAAAAACAATAGATTGGAAATCACCCGAATACCATCCGGTTACGTAGCTTCTGAATACGTTTATTCCGTTTTGAACCACATCTTCATATTCTGTTTTCCAGTTCACATTTTCTCCCTGCAGGTGCTTGTGCGTCATTTTTGCTGAGAGCAGGCCCGATGCAGTTGCGAAGGTCACACCGGATGAGAAAATAGGATCCAGGAACTCGGTGCTATTGCCGGAGAGTACGAATCCATCGCCGAACATCGTTTTCACACCTACCGAATAACCCAGAATATTACGGGGCTCAAATTTCAGTTCCGAGTGTTCAAAACGTCCGTTGAGGTCTTCGAAATTGCGAATGAATTCTTTGTATTTTTCTCCATTGTTGGCAGCCATGTCTTCAATTTTTTCTCTGTCGCCCACAATACCTACAGAAGTAGAGCCATCCGAAAAAGGAATCGCCCAAATCCAGGATCTGTTGTTGTCGAAGGAATGGACAAAGATATTATTGCTGGTTGTTTCTGTACGTCTGTTATCTTCCAAATGCGCAAATACAGCTCCGCGTGGAGTGAAGGACGATGGTTTACTCAGATCAAAAAGACGCGGTAAAACTCTACCGTAACCACTTGAATCGATAATAAATCGTGATTCAATCTGATGAATTTTCCCTTCGGCATCACGGTACTCCGTAATCTGACGTTCCCTGTTTGCATCCACGCTCAACACCTCACATTCAAAATTCACACTTACTCCTTTAGCTCTGGTTGCTTCTGCAAGTGCCAGGTCGAAATCGGCTCTCTTTACCTGCCAGGTATACGACCAGCCATTGGTAAACTGCTCTTCAAAAAGAAATTCACATCTCTTTTCTCCACGCATGAAAGCAGCTCCCGTTTTCTTCTGAAAATGTTTAGCTTCAATTGCTTCGCGCAATCCCGATTCGGTCAAATGCTCCATACAGCACGGCAGCAGACTTTCTCCGATCTGGAAACGTGGGAATTTTTCTTTTTCCAGAATGGTCACTTCATAACCTTGCTTTCTTAGATATGATGCGGCAACAGTACCAGCGGGGCCTGCACCAATTACGAGTACGTCAATTTTTTGCATGATCAGGCATTTACAACTTTTTTAATAAGTTCATTTTTATCAACGAATGCAAAGCAGGTTACGAAAGCACTTACAGTGACACCCAGTATTCCGTGCATGGAAATGTTCTGTCCGGTCAGATGCAGGTTCGGAATTCTCGTTCTTGTGTTCACCTGGCTACGTGCCGGGGAATTTGAGTTTTTGGAGATTCCATATAATGAGCCGTCTTTGTTTCCTATATAGTCCCTGAAAGTCAGCGGAGAAGCACTATGTACATGCTTTATTTTCTGACGAATACCGGGGAAAACCTGTTCGATTCGGTTTAATACTTTTTCTTCTCTGTCTTTTTTAAAGGCTTTATAAAGCGCTTCACGGTCTCCCGGAGAAGCTATTGTACTGAAAGTGTGCGCCCATTGTTCAGTTTCACAGCTTTTCATATACGTCATGATTGACATTGATTCCGCAAACTTAGTATTTCTTGACAAATAGGGTGTACAAATGAAGTACGTTTGTGGCCAGGTTTCTTCTTCGTAGTCAATACCGTCCCACACATCTTCAATATGGTGCTGGTAAATATTATGATTCAGGTATTCGAATGAATTTTCCAGAAACGAAACATGAACCAGAAAGGTCGAGATTGTATTCGGAAGGGTCGTAATCCTGTTTCGGTAGACACTCAGAAACCGGTCTGGTCCAAAAATATCAATGGTTACGGCGGGATGCACGTTGGAGATAAACTGCTTTCCCCTGACAACCTCACCATTTTCCAGCTCTACATGGCTGATATTTCCATCTTCATGATACGACGCACCAACTACTTTTTTGTGTTTATGTATTTCACCACCAAGTTCCCTGATCCGGCGACTCATCAGAATGGCAATTTGCGAACCACCATCAGCAAATTTATATGCGCCTGACAGATAGCTGTTGACGATTAGGGCATGTACATAAAAAGGTGTTGTCTCTTTCTCTCCGGCATAGAGCTGGTTGGAGCCTGCCAGCACATTCTGCAGACGCTTATTGCTTGTGAGAGAAGCAATGTATTCAAAGGCATTAAGTTGGAGCAGACTCTGATCTGTCTGGTAACTTTCTCCGGTTGTTCGCAGGTTGTAAAGCGGAAATTTGCTGCAAACTTCTTTCAGTTTTGCGCAGTAGGTTTTAATAGCCTGAGCCTCCTCCGGGAAGTAGCCAATCATCTTTTCTTCAAAAGCTTTATGGCCTTGCGGATAGTCGTATTCCTTTCCATCATCAAAGCGGATGACGTCAAACCCGTCTTCGTCAAGTCTGTGAAGCTTAAGCTGATCTAAAATTTTGAAATACCTGAAAAACTTGTTCAGATTTTCTCCATCGTTCATGCTGCCCACATAATGAACCCCTGTATCGAAGATGGTTTTATCCCGGCTGTAAACTTGTAAATGACCGCCAATCTGATGGTTTTTTTCAAGAATAACCACGCTGTGCCCTTCCGACGCCAGAATGTAGCCACAAGCCAGTCCTCCCAGACCGCTTCCGATAATTACGAAGTCAAATTCCTTTTCCGTTAATTGTGGCATAGTGCTGCTGAGGTAATCAATAGAGGTTGATAGCGGATGTGGGGGAGATCTTTCTCAAAATGAAAAGTACGTTGGAAGTCGTGCCGGAATGTTGCTGCATTTCAAACGTCAATCCGTGGGAGGCCGCAAAGTCGCGGATATCCTGTGACGAAAAGAAATGAAAAGCTTCCATTTTTTTATTAAAAGAAAAAAGTCCGGTAGAAAGCGCCTCTGTACGTTCAGTGTTGCGATGTTTTTCCTGCTGATCCGTGATGCCATCACGTATGAAAAGTATGCCATTCTCCGACAACGCACGTTCACACTCAGCCAACAAAGAAAACTGTTTTTCCTGTGATATATAATGGAGCACATCATTTAAAAATATGACATCCTGTTGTCCAAGATCCAGATACATCACATCCGCAGAAACAAAACTGAGCTGGTTCGTTTTGTTATAACTGTTTTTTGCAATTGTTATTTTAGCCTCGTCATAATCCACACCTCTTACCACGCGCCCGGCATTACAATAATGCAGGTAAAAGGAAAGATAGCCGTAACCGCAGCCAATATCCAGGATGTTTTTCCGATTTTCGATCAGCGTATTGTAGTAGGCGAAATTCTTTTCCTCCAGCCTCCATTTCGCTTTAAAATACCATTCGAGTACTGGACCTTTAAATACATAATTGGTAAAGATACGGTGCTTCAGATAGCGTGTATCTTCCATTTCTGTTTTATACCTATCGTATTGAGATTTGAAGAACTGGGAAATACTTTTGGTTTTATCTCGCAGGGTATTACCCCATTGAGGATCATTGTAATGAATGCGAGGAAGCAAACGGACATTCAATGCGCCGGGTCTGATCAGAAAATCTCCTTTGGGCAAAACTTCATGAGCTCCGTGGATAAGCAATGGTTGAATATCAAGCCCGAGTTGTTCTGCAAGGTAAAATGCTCCTTTATGAAATCGCCCGATTGTGCCGTCTTCAGATCTAGTTCCTTCCGGGAATACCAGGAGTGAATAGCCGTCAGCCACAAGCTGCCGCATTTTTTCTATGTTTTGTTCCGGACCATCGTCGGTATATACATAACCCGCGTAGCGGATGATAGGACCAAAAAAGGGCGATTTGTAAACCCAGCCTTTGACCATCAGCACGATCTTCGGATTAAGCATGATGGCCAGAAGTATATCCAGAAACGAATTGTGATTTGCGATCAAAATCACCGGCTTGTCTGTTACGAGATTTTCTGTACCTGAAATATTTTTTCTGACATGAGGACCTGAATAGATCACCGTTTTGGCATAAAAAGACAACGAGTTGTTAATCATTGCTTTTTTCTTCTTTTTCGAAACAGGTAGCAGCAATATAGTCACCAGTTTGGAATGTAAAAACAGGCAACCGGACAGGAAATAGGTAAAGCTGGAAATACTGATCAGAAATGGAAGCAGGGTAACCGGTGGACGTTTTCTCTCAATTCTATCCTGTACAAATAAGTCAAACAGGATGGGCTGAAGGGTGAATGAGATAATTAAAATACAAACAATTCCCAGTACACTTACCAGCGCAATGGAATGAATTGCAGGATGTTCGGCAAAGAAAAGAGCTCCGGTTCCTACAATGGTGGTGATGGCAGAAAGAAGAATCGCAGATTGATAGGACCGAAGTGTTTCGCGGCCGGTTTTGTATTTGTTCAGTAAGCCGTCTGTTACAAAAATGCTGAAATCGTCACCCAAGCCAAAAATAAATGTAGTGATAACGACATTGACAAAGTTGAACTTGATACCCAATAAAGCTGCTATGCCGAATATCCATATCCAGCTGATGGCCATGGGAAGAAAGGTGAGCAGGGTAAGTTCGATCCTTCCGTAAACGATCAGTAGAGTAAAGAAGACGATAGAAGCAGAAATCAGCAGAATGAAGTTGAAATCTTCCTTCACCATCGTCAGAAGTGATTCTGCCATTTCCCCCCGGTCGAATACCGAAACGCCGGCGATAGACCTCAGTTCTGATTTCACAAGCGTCAGCTGCGACTTTGGAATTGTAATGGTCGTGATCCAGGTTGTACCAGTCGAATCGGTAGCTGAGAGATTAGATAAACCGAGCTGTTTTAACAACTCATCTTCATCCGTTGGATACCTCATGGTACCATTAATCCAGTTCTTAAACGGATTAAAAGCATCTATACTCAATCCCGTTGTTCTGATAGCCCGATCCATGGACGAAAAAGTCTGTTTTTTTCGCTCGCTGCTCCAGAATTCGTTCCACTGTTTGTTTCTTTCTAAAGCAGTTTTGTTTGAAAGAATCAGCGCTCCGGATGAAACAAAGTTTTTGATCTTTCCTCTGAGTTTGAAGCTTTTTGCTTTTTCATAAACAGCAAGATTAATATCCGCTGCCGCTTCCTTGTCTTTTGAAGTGGCAAAAACATATATCCGCTTATCCAGATCCGGATTAATTCCTGTCAGGCTTTCCTCTCTCTTTTTCAGCTCTTCGTCCTGCATGCTCAGGTTATCGAAGCTGCTGTCAAATTCTGTAAAACGTGCAAAATAGAGGAAAACGATAGTAAGGACACCTATGATAGTTAGAATAGCAGGTTTAGCCTTTCGGGGAATTTCCGGTATGCGAAACAGCTTTGCCTCCTCCGGAATTTTTCGATAGTCAAATTTGAAAAAATCCAGTACTATGGGAAGTCCAATGACTGTGAAGACTGCAGCACCAATAAGACTTAAAGCAGCAAAAAGTCCGAAATCCTGCAGGACGACGGAATTGGTAAATTGTAGGGCAGTAAATGCCAAAATGGTAGTAAGGCTTCCCGTTAGCAATGGCGCACTGACTTCCCTGATCGTTGTCCCTGTGGAGGCGGTATGCCTCAGATGGGTAAAAAAGTGGAATGCGTAATCCAGCAATATGCCAAAAATAACTGCGCCGGTGGCCAGTGAAATTCCTGATATTTCCGGTCTGAGAAATCCTATTATTCCCAATGCGAAAATTCCCCCGAATAAACCGGGGAGAATAATGTAAACAGGGATGAGGATTTTTCTGTAATAAACAATAAGTATAAGTACGATGATGACCAGGGCGATCACCATGGTTCGGGTTGAATCCTGTTTCACCTGAATCGCATTTCTGGCTGCGATTTCAAATGTGCCGAAATATGACAATTCATGATGCGGGTGTGCGGCGTTCCACTTCGCACTCAGGCTTTCAAGTTGGTGAAAGAGCGCCACGTTGATTGCCGAATTGCCGGAGTCATAGGAAGTGGAGGCGGTTACGATAATATGTCTGCGATCCGCCGAAAACATGACCCCATCTACTACAGTCATACCCGAGGCATTGTTGAGCGCATTCAGCTGCTGGAAGTAACGGGTGGTAATGCCGAGAGGGTCATTAATAACGAATTGTTTAATGAAGTTCCCACCCGGCGATATCAGCTGATTATAGGTAGACGTAACTGAACTTCTGATAGAATCGGGCGCGATTTTTTGGCCTATATACCTGTAATAAGACGAATCAATCAATTCCGGAAAACGGGAATAGGTGTAATTATAGACGTCTTGCTGAATATCCGGTCTTACTGCCTGAATGTTTTTGATGTATTTGCCAGGTATGAAGGAAAGAGAATCTGCCAGACTCTCTACGAGTTGAAGCGCTTCATAAGATTCTGTTTCCGGGTCGTTTTCCAGAGAAAATACAATTTGATTGATGATGTTTTTGTTATCAATCAATTTTGTGAATTCTTCAAATTTGTCACCTTTGGGCAAGGTGGAAAAAATGCTTTCTGTGACACGGAGTTGGGAAATTCCATAGCCCAAAACTCCGATCAAACCGATCAGGAATAGAAAAAAAACAGCTTTGTGTCTGGAAAGGAGCAGATTTAGCCTAAATAATAATTCTCCGATCATGAACTGGTTAAACGTGAGTGTCTGGCAAAATTAAGGAAATGTAGGTGTTTGCCCAACTTATTAATGTTCAATACCGATCAGGTAGCGAGCTTGTCAAAGCGGCAAAAAAAGATTTATTTTACACGTTATTTAATTTCACTATCCGTAAATGAATAGTATTTCGTTAGCTCATGTAGAGCAATATGCGTTTGAAAAGAAAGAATTTATACTCGCGGAAGATGCACTCAACAAAGTTTCTGAGTCTTTTGCTTTTCTGACAGACTTCTCAAAAGATAAAATTATATATGGTATCAATACTGGTTTCGGGCCAATGGCGCAGTACCGTATTGAATCAGATAAACTGAATAGTTTACAGTACAACCTCATTCGCAGCCATTCCAGTGGGGTGGGGCGCCCACTCAACGAGATTTACGCCAGAAGTGTAATGGTCGCTCGTCTGAATGCTTTTTTGCAGGCCAATTCCGGTATAAGTTCAGGTGTGATCAATCAGTTGGTTACTTTTTTGAACCATGGTATTGTTCCCGAAATTTTCGAACACGGAAGTGTAGGAGCAAGCGGGGACCTTGTTCAACTTTCGCATTTGGGGCTCAATCTGATCGGAGAGGGACACGTGTACGAAAATGGTGTAAGAAAGAAGACTGCCGAAGTGCTTGAAAAACATGGTATTAAGCCATTACAACTGGAACTTCGTGATGGGTTGGGGCTTATCAACGGAACTTCCTGTATGACAGGGATTGCTGCCATTAACCTGATCTATGCCAACAGGCTTGTAGAATGGTCAATTGCTGCTTCTTCCATGTTGAATGAAGTGATCGAAGCGTTTGACGATTCATTTTCGGAGCAGCTTAATGCGGTTAAACATCACAAAGGGCAACAGCAAGTAGCGGCCAAAATGCGGGAGTTCGTAAAAGGAAGCGGGATGATCCGTAACCGTGAAGAACTTTTCAAGGACAATACTGCCATGCAACGCGTGGAATTTGAAAGGAAAATTCAGGAGTATTATTCAATACGCTGTGTCCCTCAGATCATCGGACCTGTGGTAGATACGATCAGGTATGCGCAGGAAGTTGTTGAAAATGAGCTTAACTCAACCAACGATAATCCTATTGTGAGTCCGGAAGAAAGTAATGTTTTCCATGGTGGAAATTTCCATGGGGACTATATTTCTCTGGAAATGGATAAAGTGAAAATTGTACTCACGAAGCTTTCTATGCTCATGGAGAGACAGCTGAACTTCCTCATGAACAGCAAACTGAACGGGAAATTCCCGCCGTTCCTGAATGCCGGCACATGGGGACTGAATTTCGGCTTCCAGGGAGTCCAATTCACGGCTACTTCCACCACGGCAGAAAACCAGGCTTTGTCCAATTCTGTTTATGTACACAGTATTCCGAATAATAATGATAATCAGGATATTGTGAGCATGGGTACCAACAGTGCCGTACTAGCCAAGCAGGTTTTGGAAAACTCCTTTCAGGTGATGTCCATCCATATTATGGCGATATGCCAGGCGATCGATTTACTTGAACCAGAAGAAAAAGAAAGACTTTCGCCGAACGCGCTGTCAGTTTATAACCAGATCAGAAAGATGGCGAGCTTTGTAAAAGACGATCTGCCACAGTCAGAAAGTATCACTGCGGTTTATGAATACATCAAAGAAACCCCTTTCCAGTTATGAGTTGCGCATTAGTGACCGGAGCGTCGAGAGGTTTAGGCAGGGCTATTGCGGTTCAACTGGCTCTTGATCACGGATTATATATCCTGGTCAATTATTCCAGTAATCTTGCCGCGGCGGAAGAAACGCTGGCGGAAATAAGGGCAAATGGCGGTGACGGAGAATTACTTCAGTTTAATGTCCAGACGAAGCAGGAAGTGGATGAAGCATTAAATACCTGGCGGGAGAACAATCCAGAGCGGTTCATCAGCGTTTTGGTCAACAATGCCGGCGTGACACGCGACGGACTGTTTATGTGGATGCCTGAAAGTGATTGGGATGAGGTAATGAATATTTCTGCCAAAGGCCTTTTCAACGTTACTCAAAATGCAATTCAACAGATGTTGAGAAAACGTTCGGGGCGTATTGTGAATGTTGCTTCAGTATCTGGCATGAAAGGAGTAGCAGGGCAAACCAACTATTCTGCTGCGAAGGGAGCGATTATATCGGCAACCAAAGCATTGGCACAGGAAGTGGCGAAGCGAAAAATAACTGTGAATGCCGTAGCGCCGGGATTTATCATCAGTGACATGACCAAAGAATTGAATGAGGCCGAACTGAAGCAGATGATTCCGATGAATAGATTTGGAAAAGCAGATGAGGTGGCACATTTGGTGAGTTTTCTTTGTTCAGATAAAGCCGCTTATATCACCGGTGAGGTAATCAATATTAACGGAGGGATTTACTCGTAACGAATGAATCAGAGAGTTGTAGTAACCGGAATTGGTATTTATTCCTGCCTTGGTGAGAATCTCGCTGAGGTAACAGATTCATTGTATAAGGGTAAAAGTGGAATTGTTTTTGACCAGGTAAGGAAAGATTTCGGATTTCGCTCTGCGCTTACCGGTATGGTGAAGGAGCCCGATTTGAAATCGTACTTGTCGCGCAGGCAGCGGCTTGGAATGCACCAGCCGGCTATATATGCCTATATGTCAACCCGCGAGGCACTGGAAATGTCGGGTCTGGATATTGACTTTCTGGACAAAACAGAGACCGGCATCATTTTCGGTAACGACAGTACAGCCGCCTCTGTAGTTGAGGCTGTTGATAAAGCACGGGAAAAGCAGGATACTACATTGATTGGCAGTGGTGCTATTTTTCAGAATATGAATAGCACTGTGAACATGAATCTTTCCACGATTTTCAAGCTGAAGGGAATCAACTTTACGTTGAGTGCCGCTTGTGCCTCTGGCTCACACTCCATAGGAATGGGCTATCTGATGATCAGTCAGGGTTTGCAGGAACGTGTCGTTTGTGGTGGAGCGCAGGAAATTAATCCTGCTTCCATGGCTAGTTTTGATGGTTTAGGTACATTTTCGGTGAATGAAGCTGAGCCGGCAAAAGCGTCGCGACCTTTTGATAAAAATCGTGACGGGCTTATTCCCAGCGGTGGTGCGGCGACGATTATTCTTGAATCCTACGAAGCTGCGGTAAGAAGAGGCGCACCAATTCTGGCCGAACTGGTAGGATATGGTTTTTCTTCCAACGGCGATCACATATCGAATCCAAGTAAAGAAGGACAGATTCGTTCTTTGGAAATGGCATTGAAACAGGCCGGGCTACAGGCCGGAGATATTGACTATATCAATGCACACGCCACTTCCACGCCGGTTGGTGATGGTATTGAGGCCCAGGCCATCTTTGAAGTTTTTGGTGCAGAAACCCCGGTCAGTTCTACCAAATCGCTTACAGGCCATGAATGCTGGATGGCAGGTGCCAGCGAGATCGTTTATTCATTGCTGATGATGCAGAACGACTTTATCGCACCCAATATCAATTTTGAAAATCCGGATGAAGATTCCGCCCGTATCAATGTGGTGGCGGAAACTGCCAAACAGAACATCGATTGTTTTTTATCGAATTCTTTTGGGTTCGGAGGGACGAACTCTACACTTATCCTCAAAAGAATTTAACCCTCACTTATCGAACGGAAGGAGGTGCCATGGATAATTTGGTACTTTTGGTAAATCGAATTTGCACTAATCGTGTAAGTGCATTGTTGTAGAACAAGCTTTTGTGAGACTTTCCTTTGATGCGGTAATTATTGTGTTAAAATTTGGATACATTATGAAAGTATCAGAAAAGAATAAATTAATTTTGCTGCCATGTATGCTAAAGATGTTAAGATGAATTTGGAAGAAGTTATTGAAGAGACCAGGGATTTTTTGTCTGAGGAATTTGAGGTAGACAGAGACTTGATTCTTCCGGAAAACAGCCTGAAGGAAACTTTGGATCTTGATAGTCTTGACTATGTAGACCTGGTTGTACTGATCGAAGAAAATCTAAATATTAAAATAACAGGAGAGGATTTCAAAGGAATTGAAACCTTCGGAGATTTCTACGGTCTCGTTCAGAAAAAACTGGCGCTGTAGGGCATGAGCCAATCGCCCGACAGGCCTGGTATCGATACTAAGTCAGAAAAAAGTGCCTGGGATGGAAAAACCAAAGGCACTCTTGCAGGTTATAAAATCTTCTTTTTTTTTATACGCTTCCTCGGGTTGGGTTTTGCCTACTCGCTTCTGCGCATTGTTACCTACTATTATTATCTTTTTGCTTCCAAACCACGGAATGTGCTGATGGATTTCTATCAGCATACACTTCATTTCTCTCATTCCGAAGCTAAAAAACTGGCACGTAAAAACTTCTACATCTTCGGGCAGACACTCGTGGACAGAACGGCTTTTCTGCTCGGTAAGCATGAGAAATTTTCACATGTTTTTGAAAATGAGCAATATCTGATTGATATTCGAGAACAGGGAAAAGGCGGGATTTTGCTTAGTGCGCATTTGGGTAATTGGGAAACTGCCGGAAATCTCCTGAAAGGCCGTATTACACCCACGATCAATATTGTGATGCTGGATGCGGAAGTCGAGAATATTAAAAAGTTCATGGAAATGGCGACCGGCGGTTCCAGATTTAAGATTATTGCGATTAAGGATGATCTTTCCCATGTGATTGCGATACGTAATGCATTGATAAATAATGAATTCGTAGCCATTCATGCAGACCGTTACATGGAAGGAGCACGCTTTATAGAACTCGATTTTCTGGGTAAAAAAGCCCGTTTCCCGCATGGGCCTTTTGTGATTGCTTCCAAGTTTGATGCCCCCATTACTTTTGTTTTTGCTGCCAAGGATCGTACGCACAGTTATCATTTGAGTGCCACTGCGCCAATTCAGGAGAAAATGAAGCCGGAACAGATTGCCGCTTTGTACGCTGCTGAACTGGAAAAAAAAGTGAAGCAATATCCGGAGCAGTGGTTTAATTATTTTGATTTTTTCAAACAATGATTGTTTCCCAAGAACATATACAGGATTTTTTGCCGCACCGGCCACCGTTTTTGATGATAGACGGCCTGTTAGCTGTAACTGCCGAACGATTCGAGTCTGTCTTTGAAATTACAGAGCACAATGTGCTTGTATCAGATGGTGAATTTAAGGAAAGCGGGATCATAGAAAATATAGCGCAAACTTGTGCCGCCTCATTCGGCTACCTGGACCGGGAACAGGAAGGGGAGCCAAAAATCGGTTTTATTGGTGCAATCTCCAGAGTGCAGGTACATGCATTACCAGCTCTGTCTTGCCGTATCAATACCATTGTTGAACCTACCCACAGGCTTGGTAACATCGTGATGGTTTCAGGTAAAAGCTATCTGAATGGAAATCTTTTGCTGGAATGTGAGATGAAGATCGTAATCTCTGAATAGGATTTTAAAATACCTGAGATTACCCCATTTCGACCCCGGAACTTGCGAGAGGTGACAAAAATCGCTAATCTTGCCATCCCTAATTTGATTAAATATATGCTTTCGTCGGAAATTGAAATTGATATAAGGTTTAGTGAAACTGATGCAATGGGTGTGGTGTGGCACGGTAACTATCTGAAATTCTTTGAAGATGGGCGGGAGCATTTTGGGAAAACTTACGGACTTGAATACCTCACCATTTTTGATTCCGGTTATTTCACGCCTATCGTAAAATCTGAAATAGATCACAAGGCGCCGGTTTATTACGGTCAGGTGATCAAAGTGATTACAAGATATATTCCTGCCAAGTCGGCAAAAATTCAGTTTGAATATGAAGTACACAATGTAACCACAGGTGAACTTTGTGCTATTGGTAAAACGATGCAGGTTTTTCTTGATCGTGAAAGCAGAACATTGGAATTATTGACTCCCGATTTTTATCGTACCTGGAAGCAAACCCACAATCAATAATTTGATCACTATATTTGTGGTTCCGAACCGCGCGCGTTGCATATCCCGTTTAATACTTTTATGATTTACATTGGTGCAGAAGAAATAATCAGTCCGCTGGGTACGAATGCGGAAGTCAATTTTTCTGCACTTAAAGCTGATGTATCCGGCATTTCACTTATGCCCGGGGCAGGATTTAACCATACAGATCTTCATCTGGCGAAAATTAAAGATCTTGATCCGGCTCAATCGTTTGAAAAACTGATTGTTACGATAATGAACTCGCTCTCTGAAAGGATCGATAATTCCATTATCCGATCAGATCGTACCCTGGTCATTTTGAGTTCTACCAAAGGGGGGCTTTACGATGATATTCAGGACCCCTTCAGAGCGGTTAATGAAATTCTGATTTCCGGATTTCAACTGGCACATGTCCCTGTTGTGATTTCCAATGCCTGTATATCCGGTGTTCTGGCGATTAATACGGCCGGGAATATGATCAAAGCCGGGTTGTATGAACATGTGATCGTGATTGGGTGTGATGTCGTGACTGATTTCGTAGTGTATGGCTTCCAATCTCTGTTTGCGATCAGCAATCAGCCCTGTATGCCTTTTGATCAGAACAGAACAGGCGTCACCTTAGGTGAAGCTTGCAGTGCGGTTTTGGTTTCGAATACAACATCTGTTTTCAAGCAAAAACCTTATTCTCTATTGACGGGAACTTCGGCTAATGACGCTAACCATATATCCGGTCCTTCGCGGACAGGTGAAGGTTTATACAGAAGTGTGAAGAGGACTTTGGAAAAAAATGCCGTTCAAGCGGAAGAAATAGATTTTATCTCTGCCCATGGTACCGGGACATTGTACAACGATGAAATGGAATCCATTGCTATGGACAGGTTGGGACTGACTGCGGTTCCGCTGAATAGCTTTAAAGGATATTTCGGGCATACTTTAGGTGCGGCAGGAGTTTTGGAAACGGCTGTCTGTTTGCAAATGATGCGTCATAGTACTTTGATCAAAAGTCGGGGTTTTACCGATCCGGGAACGTCTGTCCCACTTCACATTGTGACTGAAACCAAGTCAGCCCCTTTAAAAACGATTTTAAAAACTGCCTCGGGTTTTGGCGGTGGCAACGCCTCACTGCTTATCCGTGAATGAAAAATTTTATAACAACATATTGTCATATTTCCGGTGATACCTGCTCTTTAAATGGCAAGGTACTAGCTACTTTGGATACATCATCGGAAGATGGCTGGCTGAAACAGTTGTATCGTTACAGCAGGCAAACCTATCCTAAATTTTATAAAATGGATATGTTGTCTCAGATTGGTTATCTGGCTTCTGGTTTCATCAAAAGCAATCATGTAACGGAGCTTTCAGAATATGCAGATGATGAGATTGCGCTCGTTTTTGCCAACCGGTTTTCCAGCGCGGAAAGTGATATTCGGTTTCAGAAATCTTATCAGGAGCAAAAGGCACCAAGCCCGGCTATGTTTGTATATACGCTTCCCAATATTGTGATGGGGGAAATAGCGATTGCCAACAAATGGTATGGTGAAAATATGTTTGCCGTTTTGCCTAAATTTGATGCTGATTGGTACGTTAATTATAGCCAGATACTCTTGCAGGCAGATGCCAAAGCTGTATTGGGTGGTTGGATAAATATCTCAGAGGAAAAACCGGAAGCTTTTGTGTTTTTGGTTGAGGCAGCAGAGTCCGGAGTAGAGTTTTCTACAGATAACCTACATAGCCTTTCAGGAATAGACTAAATTAATTTTTACACTATATAGATTCCAGTGATGGATAGTTTGAAGGAAGATTTAAAAAAGCAAATTATTGCGCAGCTGAACCTGGAAGATGTTCAGGTTGAGGATATTGATGACGAAGCCCTTTTGTTCGATGCGGACGGACTGGGACTTGACTCCATTGATGCATTGGAGCTGATCGTATTGCTGGAAAAATACTACAGTATTCAGGTTACCAAGCCGGAAGAGGGTAAGGAAGCATTCAGGTCTATTAATTCGATGGCTGAATACATTCGTAAAAGAAAGGCAGAATCCGTTCTTTAAGTTTCGTTCTGACTTCAATTGATTCATGGGTGTTCAAATTACAGGTATTGGCATAGTTTCGGCGATCGGTAAGACGGTTGCTGAGAATCTGGGTGCATTAAAATCAGGGAGATCAGGAATTGCTCCTGTTCAGTATCTTAAAGAACGCCCCGAATTGTTGGTAGGAGAAGTGAAAATCGGTAATGCTGAACTGATTGACAAACTGGCAATTAATAATCCCAATATTTCAAGAACCTCTCTACTCGGCTTAACCGCTGCACGCGAAGCCTGGGGGAATTCACCGCACCATAGTGGTATTCGTACAGGAATTATTTCATCTACTTCGGTAGGAGGTATGGATCGCAGTGAATGGTTCTACAGAGATTTTCTGAAGCAAGGCAATCCTGATTACGAGGTATTACTTTGTCATGATAGTGGAAATACTACTGAAAGAATAGCCAGAGAACTTGGTATTTCGGGCTACATCAATACCCTTTCTACGGCTTGTTCATCCGGCGTGAACGCAATCATGTTAGGAGCAAGATTAATTCAGCAGGATAAGCTGGATCGTGTGCTGGTAGGAGGTACCGATGCCCTGACGAGCTTTACTGTCAACGGCTTTAAATCCCTCATGATTTATGATGATGCCTGGTGTCGCCCTTTTGATGAATCCCGAACGGGTCTTAATTTGGGGGAAGGAGCTGCTTTTTTACTATTGGAAAATGATAAAAGCGCTGCGATTTCAGGAAACAAAACACTTTGTTATGTAAAAGGTTGGGCTAATGCTGCCGATGCTTATCACCAGACCGCTTCATCTCCTGATGGAAAAGGAGCAACAATGGCCATACAAAAGGCGATTAAACTTTCCGGAGTTGGTATTGATAAGATTGATTATGTCAATGCGCACGGTACCGGCACGAAAAATAATGATTTGTCGGAATCTGTGGCTCTGAAAAATGTATTTGGTGATGCGATTCCCCCATTCAGCTCTACAAAACCATTTACCGGGCACACATTGGCGGCGGCCGGAGCAATAGAATCTGTTTTTTCAGTATTGGCTATTCAGCATAATCTGATCTATCCAAGTCTGAATTTTACCACGCCCATCGCGGAGGCCGGGCTTATTCCCGTTACTGATCTTATCACAGATCGCGAAGTAAATACAGTTTTGTCCAATAGTTTTGGCTTCGGTGGCAACAATTCTTCCGTTGTATTTTCAAGTACTCTTTAAATTCTGATCAGGCATTGGTTTATATTTCAGCAGCTTCCGGTATCACGCATCAGCCTACGTTCAAAAACGCAGGATTTTCTGCATCTCTGGACACTATTTCTTCTGATACTGAACTGGTCAGTCCCAATTATAAGGATTATATCGATGCCGGTTTGCTCCGGCGTATGAGTAAGATTCTGCGGATGTCGGTAGCTTGTGCCAAGGAATGTATTCAGCAAGCTGGTGAAATACATCCGGACGCGATTGTCGTCGGAACGGGTTTAGGTTGCCTTCAGGATACGGAAAAGTTTCTGAATACTTTCTTAAGTGTGGAAGGTCTGTTGCCGCCGACTTCATTTATACAATCGACGCATAATACCATTGCAGGACAAATTTCGCTGAGTATCGGAAATCATGGCTATAACATGACGCATACTCAGAATACGCTGTCTTTTGAGCATGCACTCATTGATAGTATAATGATGCTGGCTGAGGGAGATGCGCATATATTGGTGGGTGCTGCCGATGAGCATATCTCGTTCCTGGATTCAGTAGCTGAGCAGCTCGACGTAACCCTTCCTGTTGCCATGACATCCGGTTGTTCGTTTTTTGTTTTGTCCAAAGAAAAAACGGATCAGACATTAGCGAAGCTGACGGCCGTAGAGACCTATGGCGAAATCCAAAAACTGGAAGAGCATCTCAATAATTTCTTTGAATCTAATTCTATTGATCCTGCCAGGCTGGATCTGGTTCTGTTTTCCGGATTGGATATAGATGCCTGCGGTCAGGTGTTACATTATCTTACTAGTCGAGGTGTTAAGGAAGATCAGATTCAGGATTACCTGATTTACTCGGGTATTTATCCGACTGCTTCGGCATTTGCAGTTCATTATGCAGTTGATAAGATTGGCCAGGATCCATCATTGAAAAATGTGCTGGTATGTAATTGTATGAACCGGCGAAATCTGGGATTAACTTTAATTCAATCCGTTGAAGCATAATATTTTCACATTTACAATCTTGACCGCCATTGTTTTGAGTGGCGTGATCTTCTGGGAGACTGGCTTGGTATGGTTTGTAGTGGGCACACTCGGTTTGATCTATCTTACTGTAATTGCGTATGGATCTTACCAGATACAAGCTAATTATTTCATTCATTCCATCAATAAAGGGAGAAAGAAGTCTGTTGCATTGACATTCGACGACGGTCCCGATCCTGAATATACCCCGCAGATTCTGGATATTCTCAAAGAGAAAAATGTAAAAGCAACGTTCTTTGTGATCGGAAAAAAGGCTGAACGGTATCCTGAGCTAGTAAAGCGAATAGACGAAGAGGGGCATATTGTTGCCAATCACTCCTACAGTCACCATTATTTTCTGCCATTTTTTTGGTCTTCCGGTCTTACAGATGACTTAAGCAAGTGTAATGAGGCGATTGAGCAGATTATTTCTAAAACACCTTTATTTTTTCGTCCTCCATTCGGCGTAACTACTCCCAGATACAGTGGCGCAATTAAAAAGAACGGATTGTCATCAATAGGCTGGTCATTACGGACGCTTGATACAAAAGCGAAGACGAAATATCAGCTGATTGATAAAGTGATTTCGCTGCTTAAAAAAGGAGATATTATTTTACTTCATGACCGGCTGAGCGTAACCTGTGAGGCGCTTCCGGATATCATTGAACACATTGCCACACGTAAACTCACAATAGAACCGTTACCAGTGGTGATCAATAAAAAAGCGTATGCAGAAAGTTAGTTGTCTCTTATTTCTTGTACTGAGTATTTGGGTAAACGCACATGCTCAAACTTTTAAGCCAGTGTCGGATCCTTCAAAGGTATTGGCAGCTTTGAAAAAGTCCTCTGAATCTGCGACTTCAGTCCAGGCGGATTTTGAAGAGGAAAAGACCATGGCTGTTTTGAAAGAACCCCAACGCTCATCCGGCGTTTTCTATTACCGGAAAAATGACAAGATGCGTTGGGAGCAGCAAAAACCGACAAAATACATCATCCTGATTGACGGCGATAAATTGCGTGTGCAGGAAAACGGAAAAGAGAAAAATGTAGGGCAGGCAGGTAGAATGGCGGCACAAATACGTAATCTTATGCTGGGCCTGGTGAATGGCAATTTCCAGAATTCGAAGGATTTCAGTCAGACAGTTTCAGAAAGTACAAGTGCCTATCAGATTTCGCTGACACCTTTGAATAAGCGGGTGAAAGGAATGTATAAGCAGATTGATCTCGTATTTTCCAAAAATAATCTGAGATTGAAAGATTTGACATTTTACCAAAAAGATGGTGACAAGAGCGTGATGAAGTTTACCAATGAAAAAGTAAATCAGCCGATTACAGACCGAATTTTTTCGGAATTGTAAAATGGTTTTCTGCTCTCGATCAGTATAACTGACAAGTTTCTCCATGCTGAAAGCCACTTGCTTACAGCTCTTTAAATCAAATAGAAAGTGTTCCTGAACAATTTATTTTCCATACAGGCGATTACACAAGATAATGGTCTCATTACGGCAGAGATCTCTCTCAATGCTGAGCATGAGATATACAATGGTCATTTTCCTGGTGTTCCGGTAACTCCGGGAGTGGTTCAGCTGGAGATTGTGAAAGAGATTCTGCAGGTGTCCCTGAAACGTAAGCTGCGAATGAAAGCCATGCGGACTTGCAAGTTTTTACAAATCATTAATCCACAGGAAACAACTTCACTTACAATTTCAATTAAATTTACTGAAGGTGAGCAGCTCGAAGTGGTAGCGTCCGGCCAGAACACGGAACATACTTTCTTCAAAGCGCAGCTTGCGTATATCTGAGATTTATTCGGACATATTTTTTACAATCACATCCATAATGACACTGAGAGATATCAACTGTTGCGTACTGATTCCTACTTACAACAATCAGAAAACGTTACAACGTGTCATTGACGGGGTGTTGGAATATGCCGATGCAAAAGATGTCATAGTTATCAATGATGGTGCTACAGATGGTACCGCTGATATTCTTGCCAGCTATGCCAATCGTATACATGTATTAAAAAATGAGTCTAATCAGGGCAAGGGATTCTCGCTTCGCAAAGGCTTTAAGGAAGCCATCCGGCTAGGCTACGACAATGTCATTAGTATAGATTCCGACGGTCAGCATTTGCCGGGTGATATACCGCTTTTTATAGAGGCGGCTCTGGCGCATCCGGGAGCATTGCTCATGGGATCAAGAAATATGGAACAGGAGGGTGTTCCGGGCAAAAGTTCGTTTGGTAATAAATTTTCCAACTTTTGGTTCTGGTTTGAAACGGGACTGACTCTGCCTGACACGCAAACTGGTTTCCGGCTTTACCCGTTGGAGCCATTGAAGAAAACCAGACTTTTTACGACCAAATTTGAAACCGAGATTGAGGTCATCGTCAAGTTGGCATGGAAGGATGTTCCGGTCCTCCCAATCAATATCAGAGTCATTTATGACAAAAATGAAAGGGTAACTCATTTCAGACCATTTCGTGATTTCACCCGAATCAGTATTCTGAATACCTGGTTGGTTACACTGACTTTGCTATGGTATCTGCCCCGCAGGATTTTTCTTTATATCCGAAAAAAGGGGTTGTGGAAACTGATCAAAGAGGAGGCGATAAAGCCAGGAGAATCCAATTTTAGTAAGGCAATTTCGATAGGTTTTGGTTTTTTTATGGGTATAGTGCCCATTTGGGGATTTCAATTGCTGATTGGTATTCCGTTGTCGATGTACTTCAGAATGAATAAAGTTCTTTTTATAACTGCCGCTAATATCAGCATCCCGCCTATGATCCCGCTGATCATTTTTGGCAGTTACAAGCTGGGCGGACTATTTTATCAAAACGGACTACAGCTCACTGATATCTCCGATTTGACATTGGAATCTATTCATGTGAACTTCGTTCAGTATTTCTTAGGAGGAACCGTGCTTGCCATTGCTGCCGGCTTATTGGGTTTTCTTTCTTCATTATTGCTCTTCAATATCTTGCGTAAGCCACAAAGCTGAATTCACGGGCTTTGTTTTTCTGATTTTTAAAAGATTCAGGTTCATGCTTGCTCCCATGCAGACCGAAATGGGTTTGCAGGTATCTGTCTATTGTTCAGTATTTTATGTGTCATTTTAGCTTTTAATAAAGCTTTGTTTCGTGAAATGTTTATAAAAAACATTGAAATTGATCTAAAATAACGGTTTTTGAATTTTGATATGAGGTGTCATTCTCTATATTTACGTGATTTTCAACTGTTAACATAATTAATTGAACGCGCATGAGTAACATTACGTATTTGGTTCCGGCGTTGGGCATCATTGGCTTGCTGGTTATGTTTTTTAAAAGGGGATGGGTTGTTCGTCAGGACAGCGGTAGTCCCGAAATGAAAGAAATTGCAGATGCCATTGCCGACGGAGCACTGGCATTTTTAAAAGCCGAATGGCGGGTTTTGATCGTCTTTGGTATTATTGTCAGTATTCTGCTGGGCTACTCCGGTACCCTTGTTGAAAATTCCAGTGTATTCATTGGTGTTTCATTTCTGGTCGGCGCATTTGTTTCTGCTTTTGCCGGGTACATCGGGATGAACATCGCTACCAAATCTAATGTCCGCACTACACAGGCGGCACGGACCAGTCTTACCAAAGCTTTAGAGGTTTCTTTTACCGGTGGTTCCGTGATGGGAATCGGGGTGGCAAGTCTTGCAGTAATTGGCTTGGGTGGGCTATTTATAATTCTTTATTCCGTTTTTGTGGGCGACAGCACCGATGTAAATGGATTAGGCATGGAAAAAGTGCTGGAGGTATTAGCGGGCTTTTCTCTGGGAGCTGAATCCATTGCCCTTTTTGCACGGGTAGGAGGAGGGATTTATACAAAAGCTGCTGACGTAGGAGCCGACCTTGTAGGAAAGGTGGAAGCTGGAATTCCTGAAGATGATCCGCGTAACCCTGCTACGATTGCCGATAACGTAGGAGACAATGTAGGTGATGTGGCCGGGATGGGTGCAGATCTATTTGGTTCGTACGTGGCTACCATTTTGGCTACAATGGTATTAGGTCGTGAAATTGTTGCTCAAACTGCAGATAACTTCGGTGGAATTGCTCCGATACTTTTGCCAATGGTTATTGCCGGGATTGGATTAATTGCTTCGATTGTGAGTATGTTACTGGTGCGGGTGAGCAACGATCAGGGAGACGTGCAGGGAGCGCTTAACCGCGGAAACTGGGGTTCTATTTTACTAGTGTTGGTGGCCAGTTATCCGCTTACAATCTGGATGTTGCCTGAAGGTATATTGAGCATCAGAGGAGTTGAATTTACACCAATAGATGTATTTTGGGCTATTTTGCTGGGATCTATTGTGGGGGCGATTATGTCGACTGTTACAGAGTATTATACTGCCATGGGTAAGCGTCCTGTACAGTCTATTGTGAATCAGTCTTCTACGGGTCATGCAACCAATATCATCGGTGGACTTTCGGTAGGTATGGAGTCTACCGTTATTCCTACACTTGTATTGGCGGCGGGTATTTTTATCAGTTATGAATTTGCAGGATTGTACGGAGTTGCTATTGCTGCGGCAGGTATGATGGCGACTACTGCGATGCAGCTGGCTATTGATGCATTTGGTCCAATAGCAGATAATGCGGGTGGTATTGCAGAAATGGCCTATTTACCGGAAGAAGTACGTGGCAGAACGGATATATTGGATGCTGTAGGAAATACAACCGCGGCTTCCGGAAAGGGCTTTGCAATCGCTTCTGCTGCGCTTACGTCGCTTGCGCTGTTTGCGGCGTTCTGTGGTGTGGCCGGCATTAGTTCCATCGATATATACAAAGCCAATGTATTGGCTGGTTTATTTGTCGGGGCGATGATTCCGTTCATTTTCTCTTCGCTGGCTATTGCTGCTGTAGGTAGAGCTGCCATGAAAATGGTGGAAGAGGTACGTCGTCAATTCAGAGAGATTCCCGGAATTATGGAAGGAAAGGCCAAGCCTGAGTACGATAAATGCGTAGCGATTTCAACTGAAGCTTCGATCAGAGAAATGGTGGCACCGGGTCTCATTGCATTGCTTGTACCTGTTATTGTGGGTTTTTTGTTTGGTCCTGAGGTATTGGGAGGAACGCTGGCAGGTGTAACAGTATCCGGTGTATTGATGGGTATTTTCCAGAATAATGCCGGTGGAGCCTGGGACAATGCCAAAAAGTCGTTTGAGAAAGGTGCAGTGATCAATGGTGTGACTTACTACAAAAAATCAGAGCCGCATAAGGCAGCTGTTACAGGTGATACGGTAGGGGATCCGTTTAAAGATACTTCGGGACCTTCGATGAATATCCTGATCAAACTGATGTCTATTGTATCACTGGTCATTGCACCACATATTGCAGAAACAAAAATAAGTCATGGAGACGAAATCATTGAGGAGATTATCGAAGCCAATATTCCTGTTGTTGAAACTGCCACTCTGGATTTGAATGGTACAAGATTGAATATTGCGGCAACCGGTAATCCAGTAGAGACTTCTTTGCTTGAATTCATCAAATCTGACAAAGCAGCTGACAAGGAGACATGGTTTGATTTTGATCGACTGTTGTTTGAAACCGGCAGTGATAAATTGAAATCCGAATCGCAGGAGCAACTTGAAAACGTAGCTGAAATTTTGAAAGCTTATCCAGCGGTACATGTGAAGCTGGGCGGCTACACTGACAATACTGGTGATTCAGTGGCAAATCTGAAATTATCCATGGATAGGGCTTCCTCCGTCAAAAAAGCTTTGACAGATTTAGGAATAGATCAGGCTCGTCTGGAATCAGAAGGGTATGGAGAGGAACATCCGGTAGCCTCTAATGAAACGGAAGAAGGAAGAGCGCAGAACCGCCGTATTTCGATCAGAGTGACAAAGAAATAGGGTTTCAGAATTATTGTAAACCGAAAGCGCCTGCACTGATTTAAGAGATCGTTACAGGCGCTTTCGGTTGGAGTGATAACATAGCGAGCTGTCCCCTGAGATAGCTAAGACAAAGTCAAGGAAAACGTATGATTTACGCTGCCCTTTTATGAACAAACTCGTTATCGTATGCT
>NZ_QNUL01000014.1 GCF_003383615.1 Dyadobacter luteus | reverse complement strand
GCTTTTTAAACACCAAATCCTCAAAGAAGTTTAAGTAAATGAAAGAGGGTGACTCAATTTGATTTGAGACACCCTCTTATATTATAAACCATTCATGCTAAACTTCCGGATTCATGCTAAACCTCAATTCATTCAGGATTCTTTTAACATTCATCTTTAAATTGCTTGTCGTCCTCGGAGTCAATGCGCAGACACCTATGTCAGATTCTAAATATTTTGATACACTTCCGGCAAGTATGGGTTCCCTGGGAAGAAGGGTTGTTATTAATTCTGATGTGGACAGTACCTGGGAAAAATGGAATGAGCGTGGGTATAACTTCGGATTTAATACCTCCGTTACACCTATGTATACTACTGTAAATGGAGTTATCAGCACGCCTTTCATGATTCAGGTCAGAGGAAACGAGCATGAGCGAAACAAAAAGCGATGGGGATACCATGTTTTTGAAGGATACGCTTCTGATGACAAATCCAGAATTACAATGTTGGTGAACAAACATACTGAACTTGGCAGGCCTGTAGCCGAAACCTACTATTACAGCACAGTTTACAATCATTCCGAAAGTGCTTACAATTGGTATAGAGTTGGATCGGACGTGAGGCAACATTCCTTTCTGTTTGGTCGTGATAAGGCTGTTTTCTATGGATCTCTTAAACTAAGCAATGCTTTGATCCTGGGTAATATAGGTCAGGAAGATTTGCATAAAAATGAGCCGGCAGATGATGCAGAAAAGAACTTTGAAGAAGATGCACGTCATGTAAATTTTAAGGAATTGCAAGGCGGCGGTAACGGGACCATGTTTTATGACAAGGATCGGAATATCGTGGTAATTATGGTAGATGGGCAATGGATGAAGGTGAAAGTGGAGCCTCTGCCCAAAAATGTCAGATACGATTTTTAGCGAATGAATTTTGTGTTAATATAGCCCTTCATCACAATTGAGGTAGTACCTTTGTGCCTCAATCATCAATTTATGAATCAATATAAAAGTGTTGGTGCGGTATTACTGGCATCCGTTCTGAGTTTTTCTTGTCATAAACATTTTACTGTCAAGAGTAACGAATACAAGCAATACGTTATCAGCAATGAGGTTGCTGCGGACTCATCTGTCATTCGCTACTATGCGCCATTTAAGCAACAAATGGAAGCTGAAATGAATAAAGTGATAGGAACAGCTTCATCTGAACTTGAAAAATCTTCAGATCCTGAAACTTCGCTTGGAAATTTCTTCGCAGATGCGATCCTGGTTGAAGCGAGAAAGATTGAGCCTGCCATTGATATTTCTTTTCCTACAACGAAGGGAGGTATTAGAAATTCAGTCTCAGCAGGCAATATTACTGTTGCAAATATCTTCGAGCTAATGCCATTTGATAATGAAATCATTATTCTGAAGTTGTCGGGTGCCGGTGTCCAGAAAATCGCTGATTATCTGGCGGCAAGTAACGGCCAGCCGGTTTCCGGAATCAGATTGAAAGTGGTTGATAAAAAGGCTTACGATGTTACCGTTGCCGGCAAACCGTTAGACCTGAACCGGGAATACATCATTGCAACTTCGGATTATCTGGCCAATAACGGAGATGACCAAAGCAGCCTTGCCAATCCCTTGGAACGCCGAAACACTGGAAAACTAATCCGCACTGCGCTTTTGGATTATGTTGCAGAACAAACTAAAAATGGAAAATCGATAACCCCGCTTATAGATGGAAGAATTGTTGTTTCAGGCAACTGACAGAAGAGAGTTTTTGAAGAAAGCAGGGACTATTGCCGGCTTTTTAGGTGTGAGTGCTTGCCCGCTGGCAGCATTTGCAGGCAGTGAAACGGTACAGCTTACGATACTGCATACCAATGACGTGCACAGCCGTATTGATCCTTTTCCAATGGATGGATCAAGAAATCAGGGAATGGGAGGGGTTGCAAGGAGATCGGCTCTGATTAAGTCCATTCGAGCTGAGCAGAAGAATGTGTTGTTGCTCGACGCAGGGGATATTTTTCAGGGGACGCCTTATTTCAATGTATTTGGCGGAGAACTGGAATTGAAGCTGATGAGTGACATGGGTTACGACGCTTCCACATTTGGGAATCATGATTTTGATAATGGTGTAGAGGGTTTCGTTAAACAAATGCATAATGCCAAATTTCCTTTCCTGAGCAGCAATTACGATTTTAGTAATACGGCGCTGGATGGTAAAACCAAACCTTATCAGATTTTCAAAAAACAGGGAACTACAATAGGAGTGTTCGGACTTGGTATTGAGTTGAAAGGTTTGGTGAGTAAGAGTAACTATGGTGAAACCCAGTACCTGGACCCGATTCAGAAGGGCAATGAAATGGCCTCCTTTTTGAAAAATGAGAAGCGTTGTGATCTGGTGATTTGTCTTTCTCACCTGGGCTATAAATACAAGGACAACAAGGTGTCTGATCAGGTATTGGCTAAATCAACACGTAACATTGACCTCATTATAGGGGGACATACGCATACTTTTCTGAAAGAACCCGAAACTATATTGAACCTTGACGGAAAAGCAACGTTAATAAATCAGGTGGGTTTTGCCGGAATCAATCTGGGGCGTCTTGATTTCTTTTTTGACAGACAATCCGGAAAACACAAGATGATGGCAGCAGTTTGCCCTGTGAGCGAAAAGATTTTGGTTTAGAATGGATAACAAGATTAACGTATTTCTGATTACCGGTTTTTTGGGAGCAGGCAAAACGACTGTTCTCAACCATCTCCTGAAAACTGTGGCGGGTCAGAGAAATGTAGTAATAGAAAATGAGTTTGGTAAAGCGTCTGTAGATGGGACGCTGATTACCAAGGCTTACAATGAAATGTATGAGCTGAGCAACGGGTGCATTTGTTGTTCGCTGGATGAAGAGCTTTATGATGTGCTTTCGCTGTTGGCCAACAGTACAGAGCGTGCTCAGAACCTGTTTATAGAGACAACCGGAGTGGCAGATGCCGGAAGTGTAGCGGCTATTTTTACGAGAGAAGATGTAAGTAAAGTTTTTGATCTGAAGCGTGTAATCTGTGTAGCAGATGCTGAAAATGTGGAGGATTACCTTGAAGAAACCAATGAAACAATCCGTCAGCTGGTGTGTGCAGATCTGATTGTTATTAATAAGATTGATTTTGTTTCTTCAGAATATACATTAAAACTCAGGGCAATTCTATCGAAAGTGAATCCTTTTGCGGAGATCATTTTCTCGAATGATGGCAGTATTCCCGACGGTTTACTGATGTCGCCCGTTCTTGAAAAAAACCCTGTGCTTCAGGAACAGGATGGGGTGCTGTTGGGTATTGGTAAACATAAAATAAACACGGTTACCTATCGCACTGAAAACGAATTTTATAAAGATTATCTGCTGCATACGCTCAATGTGAGCATGATGATTCACTACAGTCAGATTTACAGGATTAAAGGATTTATCAAACTCGAACGTAGCGACGAAAAGATTCTTCTGCAATCGACAGGAAAACGTCTGACACTGGAAAATTACGGAACATGGGAAGTGCCTAATCCGGTATCTGAGCTGGTATTTATAGGAGTAGGTTTGCAAACACCAGGAATTCAGCGTATTCTGAGGCCTGCGATTAAGACCGTTAATGCAAAAACCAGAGCGGAGCGTGAAGCGAACTTTTAACGCCTGAACATAAAAAAGCCATTCTTTCCCGAATGGCTTTTTTATGACTCTATGTGCGATTCAACTTACTTTTTCCCTGCGAAAGAACGGAGCATCCAGGTGTTTTTCTCTTTAAACTGCATAAAGCGGTTGACCATATCATTAGATCCGTCGTCACCAGCTTTATCCGTTACTTCAAGCAATTCTCTTTCCAGCTCAATGAGATTGGCCATATCATCCAGAATCGCATCGACCATATCCAGGTCTTTCATACCAATGGTATCAACTTCTTTAATTTTGGATTCTTTAATGTAGTCTGAAAATCGGCTATGAGGTGGCTTGCCCAATGTCAAAACACGCTCTGCAATTTCATCGATGGTCAACTGCGCGTTGGTATATAGTTCTTCAAATTTCACGTGCAGCGTAAAGAAATTCTGCCCTTTGATATTCCAGTGACAACCTCGTAACTTCTGATAATGAATATGATAATTGGCAAGATAGTCATTCAATAAGTCAACAACTGGTTTCACTTCTTTCTCTGTTAAGCTGATTGCTTCGGCATTCATGTTGTATATAGTTTAGTGTAATGTGTGTTTTCCTTACCGGAGAAACGTATATCGTAATTCAAAATAATCATACCAAATTATAAAATTTTATCTGGTCTGACTATGAATTATTAACCGCTTGCATATATCGTTAGTTCTAAGCCGGCATGGTAACTTTTTACTGTAACCAAATCCCAACTTCCGTATATTGACGAATATTATTCTTTTAGTATAATGTCCTGAAAATCTTTCTGTGGTAAGTCTATTCCCGTATATTTACAATCAGAGTTTCAGAACAATCCGGTATCACAACATCTGTTTGAGTATGAAAAAAGCAAAAGAAATTACGAGTCGTTCAGACTGTCCGATCAGCCATGCCCTGGATTTTATTGGTGATAAATGGACTTTGCTCGTGCTTAGGGATATGATGTTTGCCGGAAAATCGGCTTATGGTGACTTCCTGCAATCTGAAGAAAAAGTGGCTACCAATATTTTGGCAGACAGGCTCAATATGCTTGTTACAAATGGGTTCATTACGAAAACCGCTTCAACAGAGAATAAGACCAAGTTTGCTTATAATCTGACAGAAAAAGGAATTTCTTTATTGCCCGTGGTCATTGAGTTGTCGATCTGGGGATCCAAAAATAATCCTTCAGCACAAAATACAGAGCTTGTCACTTTACTAAAAAAGGACAAGGAGAAAACTATAAGAGAATTTACAAAAGTGCTCAAAAAGAAAATTGCCTGAGGGCATAGTCCGATCAGGCAACGAAAGTTTCTATTGGTTGTATTTTAGCTACTTATCCCTGTCAGGTTTAAGTGTAGGTTTAATGATCATACGAAGTGACTGGTCTTTTGTGAAGTAGGCAATCATCCAGTTATACAATGTCCTGACACGGTTCCTGTGTGTGATTAGCGAAATCAGGTGAATAAACAACCATGCAAACCAGGCAATAGTACCACTGAAATGCGCCTTCGGTTTAGGAAGATCCACCACAGCCTTCATTCTTCCTATAATCGCCATGGAGCCTTTGTCCTTATATTTGAAGGCTTCAAGTGGCCGGTTTTCAACAATATTGGTGAAGTTTTTGGCCAGATGTCTTCCCTGTTGTATGGCCACTTGTGCTACCTGCGGATGCCCGAATGGAAAAGCTTCGTCTGTGATTTGTATGCTGGTGTCGCCGATCGCAAAGATATTCGCAGTTCTTGTTACCTTGTTGTATGCATCAGTGACCATACGCCCGCCACGTCCGTACGCTTCGGCAGGCAATCCTTCAAATACCTTCGCAGTTACTCCAGCCGCCCATATCAAGGTTTTCGCCGCGATCGTTTCACCGCTTCCCAGATAGATCGTGTCATCTTTGAAATCCTTCACCCGGCTGTTGAGCATAATTTTCACGCCCAGCTTGGATAGGTCCTCATAGGTATGCTTTTGAGATTGGAGACTCATAGGAGACAGCAGTGCCTCACTGCCATCGATCAGGTATATTTCACTTCCCTTGCCTACCAACTCGGGATACTCTTTTCTAAGGATTCCGTTTCGCATTTCGGCAAACATTCCGGACAATTCTACGCCGGTAGGACCGCCGCCTGCAATCACGATGGTTAGTAATTTTCGTACTTCTTCAGGATCATCCAGTAACGTAGCTTGTTCCATACGTGAGAGCAGGGTATTACGCATATCAATGGCGTCGTCCAGTGTTTTCATGGCAATAGCATTTTCCTGCACATTCTCCATGCCAAAGAAATTGGTGCGCGCACCTGTTGCAAATACAAGGTAGTCGTAGGTCAGTTCGCCGTTCGATAAAATTACCTTATTCGCTTCCGGAACAACTTTCTCCAGAATACCCAGACGGAAATCGGTATTGGGTTGCTTTGCAAAAAGTTTTCTGAAAGGATAGCTGATACTGGATGGTTCGAGAAAGCCTGTAGCTACCTGATAAATTAATGGTGGAAAGAAATTATAGTTGTTTTTATCGACTACGGTAATGGTGTATTTTTTATTTTTCCTCAACGCAAGGGCAAGATTCACTCCGGCAAATCCTCCTCCTATGATTACTATATGCATTATGAGTTAGTTTTATAATGAAGCTTTTGAGACAAGCTGCTAAGCTTGCAGACTTTAAAGTAAAAAATAAAGCGATGAGAAAAAAACGGAATGTCTTTTCTCATCGCTTTATTAATTGTAATCATGTTTTTCGAAAAGTACTTTCTTTAATAAAATATCAAAGGGCACTACGATCCCGAAAAATTGAGACTAATGAATGGTGTCTGATTACTTCACCGCTTTAATTGTTTTAAATATCTCAGCATGTGGGTGTTCACCCTCGTAAGTTTTCACCAGATTGCCAGCTTTGTCGTAAATAGCAATGTAAGGAAATGAGCGGATCTGGTAGTAACGCTGCACTGCATAGGTCAAACCTTCTGTTCCTACTTTAATGTTTGGAAACTGAGAGAGTTTGTGTTTTTTGGCAAATGGCGCAAGCATCGTCATATCCTGAAACGTCACCATCACCACTTGTTTACCCGCAATGGCACTCTGATTTTTCGTCATATCTTCGGTAAAGTGCTGGCAATGATCACAATCCGGAGAAAAGTAAATCAATACAGCAGGCCCCGGAGCCATTTGCTTCGAGGTATAATTCTGACCATTAGTCAATTTGATGTTGAAGGGAGCAATTTTTTTCAGGCCGAGTGTTGCCTGTGCGAAAACGGATGTACTGAAAAGCATGGCTGCTGCCAGGCTCAAAATGGTTTGTCTGATCATTGGATTTTATTTTTTGTAACGGGAATTGTTGGAGCGAAGTTCGTAGCTGTTCAAATTTCAACAAATTAAAATCAGATCGGCGAACATGCATTTTCACTGAAAAACTTGATTTCCCCTGTCTCCTTATTGCGGCATTTAACTTTGCCTGTAAATTTGGTGGACGCGCCTTTCTGGATAGTCTCGTGCATCATAATAATCCAAACTCCGGGATTGTTTTTAACACCTACCCGCGCTCCGTCGATATACTTTTGAACTGGCATTTTCTTTTGTTTACTGAATTTACAAAGGTAGTTAAAATGTGATGTGAAGAACCGGGAGCCAGCCAGAATTTAAAGTGACAATAAAAAACCGGTATCAGTGGCGATACCGGTTGAAATGTTTGATGTTATAAATTTCCCTTTCGTTTTTCTTTTACCGCATAATCTACTGCCCGGGCTGTGATGGCCATGTACGTGAGGGAAGGATTTTGCGTGGCAGTAGATGTCATACAAGCGCCGTCCGTCACGAATACATTTTTGCAGTGATGCAGCTGATTCCATTTATTGAGCATAGAAGTTTTCGAATCTTTTCCCATACGAACACCGCCCATTTCGTGGTTCTCGCTACCAGGATTACGTTTGGTATCAGCAGTTTTGATATTGGTAAAACCGGCAGAGTCTAGCATTTCTGACAGCTGCGTGTAGAAATCCTGAACCATCTTCATATCGTTATCATCGAAATCCACGGCCATACGTAGTTTGGGAATACCCCAAGCATCTTTTTCTACCGGATCCAGACTTACCCTGTTACTCTCTTTTGTAATGGTTTCACCCATCATCTGTGCACCTATATTCCAACCACCGGTTTCAGGTTTAAACAGACTGTCTTTCAGTGAAGTGCCCAATCCTTCTCTTGGATTGCCATTTTTTGAAGCAGAAACAGAAGCCGCATAGCCTCTCAGAAAATCTGTTTCCTGCTTGGCTACGTTTCGGAATCTGGGCAGGTAGGCAGCATTGGGACGACGGCCGTCTGTAGTAGAATCATGAAAGCCATCGTATTCCGCTGTAATTCGTCCTCTATAATTATGGAAACCGATAAACTTACCAAGCACACCGCTATCGTTACCCAATCCATTGGGGAATCTGGCAGATTTAGAGTTCAGCAGAATCAGGTTGCTATTGATCGCCGAGGCATTCAGGAAAATAGTATCAGCATAAAATTCTGACATTTCCTTAGTCAAAGTATCTACCACTCTTACACCCGACGCCTTTTGCTTCTTCTCATCATAGATTATGGAATGAACGACAGAATGCGGACGAAGGGTCATATTCCCCGTACGCTCAGCCCATGGCAGCGTGGAGGAATTGGAGCTGAAATAACCTCCGAACGGACAACCTCGCTGACACATATTTCTGTGCTGACATTTCGCTCTTCCTTGTTCCAGGTGAATCGGCTGTGGATCTGAAATGTGAGCCACTCTTCCGATAATGATATGCCGGGAGTTGTTGTATTTTGAAGCTGTTTTTTGGCTAAAATGCTTTTCCACACAGTTCAGGTCATGTGGTTTGAGGAATTCGCCATCGGGAAGGTGGGCGAGGCCATCGCGGTTGCCGGATATTCCCGCAAACTTCTCCACATAGCTGTACCATGGAGCGATATCTTTATACCTTATCGGCCAGTCTACAGCGAAGCCATCGCGTGCAGGTCCTTCGAAATCATAATCAGAAAGGCGCTGTGTCTGACGGGCCCATAAAAGAGACCTTCCACCCACCTGATAGCCGCGCATCCAGTCGAACGGCTTATCCTGAATATAGGGATGTTCAGCGTCTTTCACCACGAAATGCATGGCATCTTCCTTGAAAATATAATGCTTACTGGCAATCGGATTTGCTTCGCGCTGAGCCAGCGTTGGCTGCCCAAGGTGCTCAAACTCCCAGGGCTGCATATTAGTCGTAGGATAGTCTACAATATGTTTGACATCTTTTCCTCTTTCAAGTACGAGTGTTTTGAGACCTTTTTCTGTAAGCTCTTTCGCTGCCCAACCTCCGCTAATTCCGGTTCCGATTACGATGGCATCAAATGTTCGTTGTTGCTTAGAGTCAATGTTAAAATACGACATCCTTCTGTAAATTATGAGTTCAGGTGAAATTCGGGGCTGGCCTGGCCCCAGCATATAAAAGCGGTGAGCAGCTGGAATTACTGTTATGTATTACGTAATTTGCTTTTGCCGCTGATTGTATGACGATATTTCATCAAAACACCTGTACGTATGTCCATTTTTACTCATTTACTTTTCCGACCCATTTTATTTTTCTTCCTGATCATTTCAAGCACTTTGTATGCGCAGCCCCGAATCAATGAAGACTCTATTTTTATCCGGAAGAATTACACCAAAATTGAGAGGCAAATTCCGATGAGAGATGGGATGAAACTGTTTACCTCGATTTATTTACCCAAGAAAATATCAGACAAGAATACATTTCCTATCATGCTGAACAGGACGCCCTACAGCGTGGCGCCATATGGCGAAAAGCTTTTTAAAACTACCATCGGGCCAAGTATGTATTTCGCTCGTGAAGGTTATATCATCGTGTATCAGGATGTGAGAGGAAAATATATGTCAGAAGGAGACTTTGAAGCTTACAGACCCTATATCGCCAGTAAAAAATCAGAAAAAGATATTGATGAAAGCTCGGACACGTATGACACAATTGAGTGGCTTATTCAAAATGTAAAAGGCAACAATGGAAAAGTAGGAACCTGGGGTATATCAGCTCCGGGTTACTATACAACCATGAGTGCCGTCGACGCGCATCCGGCGTTGAAAGCTGCATCTCCACAGGCTCCGGTATCGGACTGGTTTATGGGCGATGATCGCCATCACAACGGTGCATTTTTTCTGATGGGATCTTTTTCATTCATCTCCTCTTATGGTGCGCCTCGTCCGGTTCCGACAAGCAAGGGAACACCTGGGTTTTCTGGTTACGGAACGCCTGACTCCTATACTTTCTACAAAAATGTCGGGCCTATAAAAAATCTCAACGAACGATACCTTAAAGGCGAAAACAGGATTTGGAATCAGTTGATGGAACATGAGGTTTATGATGAGTTCTGGCAGGCACGTACGCCGGTACCGCATCTGAAAAATATAAAGCCTGCTGTAATGGTTGTTGGCGGTTGGTTCGATCAGGAGGATTTGTACGGGCCGCTGAAAGCGTATGGAGGTATAGAGGCCAATAAACCAAAATCTCCCAATCTGCTGGTAATGGGTCCATGGATACACGGAGGCTGGTCGCGCGGAACGGGGGAGTCGCTTGGCAATATTCGGTTCGGTGCCAAAACCAGTTTGTTTTATCAGAAAGAGATTGAATTTCCATTCTTCAACCATTACCTCAAAGATGGTGAGGCGCATGCTTTGCCAAAAGCCTATATCTTCGAAACTGGAGCGAATGAATGGAGAAAGTATGACCAATGGCCGCCGGCAAACAGCGTTGAGAAAAAACTTTATCTCCATCCTGACGGAACCTTATCTTTTTCTCCAACCATGTCCATAATGCAGGTGGGCGTGAAGCCATCCTTTCACGAGTACATCAGTGATCCTGACAAACCAGTGCCTTATACCTCAGAAATACGTATCATTCGTGGCAGCGATTTTATGTATGAAGACCAGCGTTTCGCAGCTACCAGACCTGATGTGCTCGTGTATCAGTCGGAGGTATTGACTGAGGACATTACGATTTCCGGAAATGTATTTGCTGATTTGTTTGTCTCAACAACAGGCACAGATGCCGATTTTGTAGTTAAACTGATTGATGTGTATCCCAATGATGCACCTAACGACAGCCCGGTTAATCCGGCGATGAAGATGGGAGGTTTCCAGTTACTTGTGAGAGGTGAAGTGATGCGCGCTAAATTCCGTAAGAGTTTTTCAAAACCGGAGCCTATGGTACCCGATAGTATTGAAAATGTGAAGTTTGACATGCAGGACGCTGCGCATCGTTTCAAAAAGGGACACCGGATAATGGTTCAGGTGCAGAGCTCGTGGTTTCCGCTGGTAGATCGTAATCCCCAGAAGTTTGTCAATATTTATAAAGCGTCGGAAGAGGATTTTCACACGGCAACGCACCGGATTTATACTTCAGGAAGTCAGAGTTCTTATGTAGGAGTAAGGGTAGTGGAATAACCGAAAGCAACGAGGCCATTCCCTGTAAGAATGGCCTCGTTAAACATTACTTCTGCATTGGTTCCAGATGTTGGTTGATGCCTTTTTCTATATAAGGCAAACCTTCGCCCAGCCATGACGGCATCGGTGCGTCTTTAAGATAATAATCAAAATACTGATACAGCCTCACTGCAAAGTCTTTCATATTCTGACGTTTACCCAAGCCATGCTTTTCGCCGTTATAGTTGAGCATCCACACGGGTTTATCCAGTCTTTTCAGTGCCATGTAATACTCAATTCCCTGGTACCAGGGCACAGCACCATCATCATCATTGTGCATCATCAACAGGGGAGTACGTACTTTGGGAGCATAAAACAAAGGAGAATTCTCAATGTATTGGATCGGTTTGTCCCATAACGTTCCTCCGATCCGGCTCTGTGTTTTTTCGTACTGCGCCTGTCTGGTCAAGCCAGTGTCCCAGCGAATTCCCCCGTAAGCGCTAGTCATGTTAGCTACGGGAGCACCTGCCTCTGCAGCTTTGAAAAGGTTAGTTTGTCCTACGAGGTAGGCAGTTTGATAGCCACCCCAGCTGTGACCGCTGATTCCGATTCTTTCTTTATCTACAAAACCTTTGTCAATCTGACTCAGAACACCGGGAATCAGACAGTTATATGCGCTTTGCCCCGGATACCCGATCTGGTAAACGATATCAGGTACAAACACTACGTAACCGTTGCTGGCGAAATAGCTGAAATTGATATACGAGCGAATCGGCTTTGGTGCAAAATGAGTATGCAGATTGTCTGTATTCTTCTCGTAGTAATACACCATCATCGGATACTTCTTCTTCGGATCAAAGTTCTCCGGTTTATAAAGTAGTCCCTGCAGGGGCGTTCCGTCTCCTGCAAGCCAGTTGACCAGCTCCACACTTCCCCAGCTATATTCCTTTTGTTGCGGATTTGTATCTGTGATTTTAGCTACGGATTTGAAATTTGTATCAGACACGTACCAGTCAGGATAATCCCTGAAACTTTCCTTTGTGAAAAGATAGCGATCGGCCGTTTTGGGCATCAATACTCCGTTTCCTGTTTTGAAATCCCCTTCATACAATTTTACAGCTTCTCCGGTGGAAGGATTCAACCTTGCATAACCTTCTTTTTTATCCGTTTCATCAAATGTAGATAGCAACCACGATTTGCTCAGGTCAATGTTTCTTTCGTCACGATCCAGTCTTACATACCTGTACTGTTTCTTTTGCGCTCTTCCTACTGTCAGCTTTTTAAGCACGGGTTGAGTAGCAGGAGTGATGCTCCATACGTCGTATCTGTCGTACACGATTACCTGTTCGTCATTGTTGGTCCATCCTGCCAGTCCGTAAGGATTCGGAAAGTCAGGATGATCATCCTGCTCATCTGCAAAGTTTACATCCTTGTTGCTTGTCAATTGTATGGTTTGTCCTTTTGCGATGTCATAAGCGAACCATGCAGTGTCTGGGTTAGAAAACCAATAGGCATATTTACCAAGAGGTGAAATCCGCACGTTTCCTTCCAGTTTTTCCTTCACGAGTTTCTTTGAACCGTCCTTCAGACTAACCAGATATACATCTTGTTTTGGGTTCCAGTCCCAGTGTTCATGGGAATATTTCAGATCAGAAGTTCCCAATATGAAATCTGCATCACCCTGATTTACAAGATCTGTACGGGTAAGCTGCTGATCACCAAGCTGAATAAGTCTCTTTGAATCAGGTTCATATAATGCCAGGTAAGATCTCTTTTTGTCCTGCTCTGCAGTCACCTTTTGTCTGGTTTGCAAATTCTTATCCTGCCAATGCCAAACTTCCACGTTCACGATTTCATCTGGCAGCAATGTAGTGTCTGCCACTATAGGAACAGGATTTGTGCCAAAGAATAGCTTTTTACCATCATTCGAGAATTCAGGTGTGTAATTCGCACTGACCAACCAACCTTTCACTCCAGGCTGACTTGTCTCATCCGCAATCAGACTTGCTTTCTCGCTGCCATCTTTCCAATAATACAGCTTTGGAAGACGAACCTGTGTTTTACTATTTGTATCGGCGTCCGCTATGAAAGCAAGTTGCCCGTCATTCTTTGATAATGAAAGTTTGGTGAATTTATGCTTGCCAGCACCTTCGTGAACCAGTTTGATGGTATGGTTAATGGCACTCCAAACATATACACCAGCTTTGATGGTGGAATCATTTCCCGTACTCGCGAAAGTCAGCCATTTCCCATCTTCCGACACACTGTATTCCTTCACATAGCTATAAGTTTCTGTATGACCCGATTTCACATCCAGCACTACCAATCTAAAGCCGTTATCATCATTTTCTTTCTTGGGAGCTTTGGCAGGTTTTGCTGCTTTCGCCAACGTATCTTTCTTCGGAGCCGGGGCAGCACCCAATTGATAAGCAAGCCAACTACCTCCCTTTTCAGCCAACTTGAAGCTCGTTACGTTGGCGATCTTCTCAACCTTACGTGTTTTCAGATTGTAGATTGCCAGAGTGTCCTTGGGCAGATCTTCTTTTTTCTTTTTCGCTCTTTTCGCATCTTTTACGAGTTTGAGCTGAGGCTTGATCAGGAATGCCGCGAATTCTGAATCGTTATTGATTCGGATACCGCTTCCCCGGGCAACTGAATCCTCCTTTGTACCGTTAAGGTCCCTGATAACTACACGGCCATCACCTTCCTGTGGATTCTGTCCGTATACAAAGAATTTGCCATCGTTGGTCACGAATCGTTCGGTGTTGTCTTTCCAAAAGTCATACACCTGATGGTTGAGAGGTTTTTTCGCTGTAGCAGTCGTTTTGGCTTCAGCGGGCTTTTTTCGCTCCTTTTTCTGAGCCAGCATTGGGAGACTCAGGATCAGTGCGCAACTGGTAAAAAAAATTGTTTTCATCAATCTGGTTAAAAGTGGATACATGTTTGCTTTTGCTCCCGCCTGAGGAAACTAAAGCATGGCGTATTTCAAACTTAATCAATTTGGGAGGAAGACTGAAATAGGGGAATGAATACTCCCTTGCCGGACTATTAAATCTTTGGTAAGTACTACATAATTACCGGATTGATGCCTGAAGGTTTGCTTTTATTGTGAAGCGATGCCTCTTTTGAAGAAACAGCAATAACACCACATCATTAACCAAATTTAAACTGCATAGTTATGCAAAAGGAGTGGACAGAAAATGATCTTAAAGAAATAGCGAGCCAATTGGGAAATCCTAATGGACAAGGAGGAGTAAAAACCGGTGAGATGATGAATCTGAGCAACAATGGAATGATTGCAACGACCATTGCATTGCTTGATATACAAGACGGGCAGAGGATTTTAGAGATAGGACCGGGAAATGGAAAGCACGTGTCAACCATTTTCAACTCATGCGAGCAGCTAACCTATACGGGACTGGATATATCAGAAACCATGGTGAATGAAGCGACTCAGTTCAATAGCTCTCGTGTTATGGAAGGAAAGGTCACGTTTGTATTGTCAAATGGCAGGTTAATTCCGTTTATGGCCAATTCATTTGACAGGATTTTCACCGTCAATACAATCTATTTCTGGAATGACCCGGCAGGATACGCGGCTGAAATATACCGGGTCATGAAACCCGGCGCATTGTTCAACCTGGCACTGGCAGACAAGTCATTTATGGAAAAATTGCCGTTTACCCGCTACGGCTTCAGACTATATGGAAAACCAGATGTAGTAACGTTACTCAAAAATGCCGGTTTTGAAATCGAGGATGTAATTGAGCAGCTTGACATTACAATTGGTAACATGGGTCAGCCGGTAGAGCGGGATATTATCATTCTGAAATGCAGGAAAAATTGAGCTCCATTTCGTAATTAAACTTCGTCAGTCTGTGGCACGGCATTAATCTTTTTTGTATTGTCGTGTCCAGACTGGTTTGTTTTTGATAAAGAAAGCTATACCGATAACCATCACAACGATGGTACCAATACCTACAAATTTGTAAAATACCTTCGATGGATTTCCTAATTCATCGGGAAAAATAAAAGGAAGCCGTGAGAATACTTCGGCCATCAATGCACAGTACAATCCGATTACGCTCCAATACATGAACTTGAAATGGAGCAACAGATAATCCTGTGGTTTTTTCAGTAGTACAGGCAACATTCCCGCAAACAGGGTGAGGCAACTTACGACAGCAAACCAGTGAAAGATTCCGAATTTTCCGTAAAGCTTGTATATGAAAAACGCAGTGATGTTAAGCACCAGCATAGAAACCGCGTATACATACCCAATTTTACGATGACGGGAATCTCCTTTTCGGGCAATCAGAACATAAATACCGGTGACGAGCGCCACCAACGAAGCTAAAAAATGCAGAAAGCCCGTAGGCCCGCTGATAATACTGTCCATGTTAACTGAGTTCGGGTGAATAAGTGTTCCTTTGATCCATTAAACTGATAAGTAGAACCTAAACATCGTTAAACTTATCCTTCAACATTTCAATTTAGCATAAAAAAAGAGACCTGCAACGATAGGTCACAGGTCTCTTTTCAAATTTTAAAGTATAGGCTTACTGTACCCCACCGCCAATTGCACGATACAAATCGGTTACGGCATTCAGTTTATCCAAACGAATACTTATCGCTTCCACATCATTTTGCAAAGCGTTACTTTGTGCAGTTATCACTTCGATGTATGTCGCCATACCACTTTTGTACAGCATGATGGCATCTTTATTGGCTTTTTGTAAAGAAGCTGTCCTGCTTTCAACCACTGCCATGCGCTCGTCTGCGTGTTTCGACCGCGTCAACGCATTGGACACATCGCCTACAGCATCAAGAACTGTTTGTTTAAACTGCACTTCCATTTTCTGTTGATCCAGCAAGGCAGTTTCATAAGCTGTTTTTAGTTCTCTCTTTTGAAAAATCGGCTGCGCCAGGTTCACTGCAAGGTTATTGAATATTGATCCCGGAAGATTGAACCATGTGGAAGCTTTAAAAGAGTTCGCTCCTGACTGCACGGTAATGCTGAAAGCAGGATACATCGCCGCTTTGGCCAGCCCAGCTCTCGCATTGGCAGTCATCACCGACAACTCTGCTGCTTTCACATCCGGTCTTCTGCTAAGTAAATGGGCAGGAATCCCCAGACTGTACGGCGCTTCCGGCTCCATATCCAGCGCATTTGCTGATCGTTCCACAGAACCGGGAAATTCACCGCAAAGAATACTCAGTGCATTCTCCTGAAGTTCTATACTCTGGTGTGTCAACGGCAACAGTAATTCCGCTGTATTTTTCTGAGCGGTAATCTGGTCGATGGCCAATGAGTTGATCTGCCCTGATTTAAATTGCATGTTCATGATAGTCAACGTGCTATCGCTCAACGCTACGTTTCGCCTGGCAATTTCAAGTTGCTGATCAAAGCTAATGAGGTTGTAATAGGCCTGCGCCACCTGGGTAATAATTCTGGTTTGAATCGCCAGTTTGTTTTGTTGCTGTGCCAACAGATCGGCCTGTGCACCCGCCTTTCTCATTGCAGTTTTACCCCATATATCAGCTTCCCATGACAATGCCAGACTGGTGCTGTAGTCATCCATGTAGGGCGTTCCCAGAAACTGTTCAGAAATAGAACCATTCAACGATTTTTTGGACAGATAACTCCGGCTTCCCGCCAGAGCAAAGTTCAATGAAGGCAAGATAGATAACCTCGCTTGCCTGTACGACAAGTTGAGCTGCTCTATCGTGAGCATCGCTGTTTTAAGTTCATTGTTTTTAACCAGCGCTTTTTCTATTAAATCAGTCAGTAACGGATCTTTGAAAAACGATTTCCAGGGAACAATTACAGTATCGCCTGTAGTCACCTCAACATTTCTGAACTGCTCCGGCATTTCCAGTTCTGCACGTTTGTACTTCTTCCCAACTACGCAGGAGGTGAGTGCTGTGACCAGGAAGATCACAGCAACCATGTTTTTTTGAATATGTTTCATTTACGATGCAATTGCTTGTTCACTGATTTTCTTGCCTGATACTTTTTCCTGCAAATACTGGAACAATATGAATAACAGTGGTATTACAAAAATCCCCAGTATTACTCCGGAAAGCATACCCATTGCCGCTCCCGTACTGATGGATTTGTTACCCATTGCAGAGCCGCCCGTTGCCACCATTAATGGAATCATGCCCACAATAAAAGCCAGGGATGTCATAATGATGGGACGAAGTCGTGATTTGGCCCCTTCCAGCGCAGCTTCCATAATGGACAAACCTGCTGCACGGCGCTGCACTGCAAATTCCACGATCAGAATAGCATTCTTGGCGAGTAGTCCGACAAGCATAATAAGCCCTACCTGAACATAAATATTATTGTCAAGCCCAATACCTTTTATCCCGGCAAAAGCGCCGAGAATCCCGGTTGGAATGGACAGTAGCACCGCCAGAGGTAATAGATAACTTTCATACTGTGCTGCGAGAAGGAAGTAAACGAACAGCAGACAAAGTGCCAGAATTACCATGGTTTGGCTTCCTGCCGATTTTTCCTCAAGACTCAATCCGCTCCATTCAAATCCATAATCCGACGGAAGCTGACTCAGAACATTTTTTTCAATATTGTCCATGATATCACCGCTACTTGCGCCAGGCAACGGCATTACGTTGACCGTCAAAGCATTGAAAAGGTTATATCTGTTCATCGCTTCAGGACCATACACCTTGTGAAGTTTCACCAGACCCGTTACCGGCACCATCTGGTTTTGATCGTTTCTTACAAATATTTCGTTAAACGCACTTTCATCCGTACGAAAAATACCATCAGCCTTCACACTTACGCGATAGAACTTACCAAAACGGATGAAGTTAAGCGTCTGATCTCCGGCGAAGTAGGTCTGTACGGTTTGCATCATGCTCGTTACATCAATACCCATCTGGCTGGCTTTGTCTTCATCCACTTCCACTTCGAGCTGAGGGAAATCGGCGCGAAAGGTAGTATAGGCATATTGTACTCCGGGCTGCTGCATAATTTGCCCCATCACTTTATCTGCCATCGCTTTCAAAACTGCGGGTTCCTTGCCCGTTTTATCCTGAAGTACAATCTCCGCCCCATTGGCTACTCCATAACCTTCCACTGGGGGCATACGTAATACCATAACAGACCCTTCCTTGATTTTGGAAAGTTCAGCTGAAATATTTCCCAGTACTTCATCAATATCCTGTACCGCGCCACGATCCTTCTTGTCTTTCAGCTTGATAAAACCCAAACCATACGCCGGACTGGAACTGTTGGAAAGAATATTGTAACCTGTAATGTTCGATACCAATTTCACAGCCGGATTGTCTCTGATCACCTTGTCTATTCTCTCTGCCACTTCCGTGGTACGGTCCAACGCTGTTCCCGGCGGCATGCTTAAACTAAAAATCATGAAGTTATCATCTTCCATAGGCACAAAGCTCTTCGGCGTGCTGACCATCAGCCACACAGCTACACCTGTGATGCTTACAACAAAACCAGTTGCCAGCCATTTTCTGGCAATCAGGAAGCGAAGTCCTTTTACATATCTGCCTGTCAGATTATCAAAGCCTGCGTTGAAAGCTGTGAAGAAGCGCTTACCGAATCCTTTTTCCTGTTTCTCTTCAGCATGATTGTTTTTGAGCAAAAGTGCACAAAGAGCAGGTGTCAGCGTCAAAGCATTTACTGCGGAAATAATAATCGCGATAGCCAGCGTATAGGCAAATTGTTTGTAGAAAATACCGGAAGAACCTGTCATAAAACCGATTGGGATGAACACAGCCGACATCACAAGTGTGATCGAGATAACGGCGCCGGTAATTTCTCCCATAGCGCTATGTGTAGCTTCTTTACCAGACATATGTGAACCTTCCATTTTGCTGTGTACAGCTTCTACTACGACAATTGCATCATCCACTACGATCCCAATGGCAAGTACCAAAGCAAACAGTGTGAGGACATTGATCGTAAAACCAAATACAAGCAGGAAAAAGAAGGTCCCGATGATAGCTACCGGAACTGCAATAGCGGGAATGATTGTAGATCTGAAATCCTGTAGAAATAAAAATACAACAATGAACACCAGAATAAAGGCTTCAATCAAAGTGGATTTAACCTGACCGGTTGCTTCGTCCAACCTTTCCTTAGTACTCATAACACTGCTGTATTTGACACCCGGAGGAAAAGTTTTGGATGCTTTTTCCAATTCTGCGTTTACAGCGACTTCAATAGCATTGGCATTCGAACCGGTTGTTTGCATGATCGCAACTGTCACTGCATTTTTTCCATTGCTGAGCGTATTTCCGGAATAGTTGATCGAACCAAATTCAATACGTGCCACATCACGAAGTCTTACCAGTTCGGTTCCGTTTCGTTTTACAATGATGTTTTCATATTCCTCAGGCTTATTCTTCTTACCCTTGTAACGCATCACATATTCCAGCGGTGCGCTCGACTCAGCTCCAAGCTTACCCGGCGCAGATTCGATACTCTGGCTGGCAATAGCCTGAGTCACATCGGCGGGAATCATTCCATAGCTGGCCATTTTCTGAGGATTCAGCCATACACGCATCGAATAATCTTTCACACCAAATGCCTGTGTTTGACCTACACCCGGTACACGTTTGATCTGCGGAACCAGATTGATATTCACATAATTCTGCAGGAAAAGCTCATCGTATTTCGCATTGTCTTCGGTATATACATCGAAGATCATAATCATGCTGTTCTGCTGCTTCGAGGTCGTCAAACCCATTTGCACTACTTCCTGAGGCAGAATTGGTGTAGCCTGCTGAACCCTGTTCTGAACGTTTACGGCCGCCTGATCAGGATTTACACCCTGTTTAAATATAACCGAAATCGAAAATGAGCCGTCGTTACTTGCCGTAGATTTGATGTACTGCATGTTCTCGACCCCATTAATTTGTTCTTCCAGGGGCGTAACCACCGACCGGATCACGGATTCACTATTTCCTCCCGGATAACTTCCTGATACCATCACCGTAGGAGGGGAGATGTCCGGAAAGCGGGTTACCGGCAGTCTGGTAAGGCCGATAATCCCGAGTATAACCAATACGACAGAGATCACCGTAGCCAGTACGGGTCTGTCTATTATCTTTTTTAACATGTTGATTGAGTTCTGAAAACTGAATAATTATTTGCTGCTCACCTTCGCTGAACCTGTTGCGGCTGGTTCCACTGGTACGCCGTCTGCCAGCACATCAATGTTGTTGAGCGCAATTTTGTCTCCTTTTGCCAAACCTGATTTTACGATATAATTTTCTCCTGAACGACCATCAACTGTAATCGGGCGCATTGAGACCTTATTACTATCGGCAAGGGCGAAAACAAACAAACGATCCTGAATGTCTTTCACACTGGCCATGGGTATCGCCAGACTTTCTGATAAACGTTTTGTCAGGATAATGCGGCCTGAGCCACCTGATCTTAGTATTTTGTCAGGATTTGGGAACACAGCCTTCAAGGCGACACTTCCTGTTGTACGTTCTATATTCCCGCTGGCTACTTCCAGTTTCCCTTTGTGGCTATACGCCGCGCCATTTGCCATCACCATTTCTACCGTGCTGATACGCTCGTCTGTTTTCCTTGCTTCCAGAAACTCAATGAAGTCAGCTTCCGACATGGAGAAATAAACAAATACGTCATTGATATCTGACAAGGTGGTAAGCGGGCTGGCGTCTGCCGGGGTTACCAGGTTACCTGTCCTGTTTGGAATACGACCTATATAGCCACTTACAGGAGCTTTAATTACCGCAAACGCCGCGTTAATCTGTGAAGAACCCAGGCTGGCCTTAGCCTGCGCTACCTGTGCTTTTGCAGATTCATAATTAGCCTTTGCTACTTTCATTTGCATGTCGGACACGACTTTTGCTTCAACAAGTGGTTCCAGCTTGTCGACTTCCAGTTGTGCTGATGCCTGAGCGGCAAGCGCATTTTGTAATACCGCCTGGCTATTATTGACCTGCTCATTAAACACATCGCCTTTAATCTTAAATAGCGCCTGTCCTTTCTGAACGTAGTCGCCTTCTTTCACATAGATTTTCTCAAGATAGCCCGAGACCTGTGCGCGTATGTCTACATTGACTGATCCCTCAATGTTACCCGGATAAGTGGTCTGAATTTCGGAGGGTGCAGCATTGACCTGAAGGAAGTCAACCTGCGGCTTTTGCATATAACTCATATCCGCCTGCTGCTCGCCTCCTCCGCATGAAGAAATTGAAATGGCAGCTGTTGCCAGAAGCAGACTGTTAACGAAATAGGTTCTGTTAAACATTCTTTGTAGTGATTAAATTATAATACAAAGAAATGGGTAATCAATGCTATGAGGGCACTTTTTTTGACTGAACCGTCATTAATCGCGGCTGAATCGAAGATGTCAGACAACCGAAATGAAGCTCACCTTCAGCTTTATTCAGATGAGAAAAATGCAAATTAATACACGACACAACTGCTTAGTAATCCATCCAGTTTTTCAGATGAATTGCTTTGTCACGGCTTACAATCACCTCCGTCTCCGAGCTCTTTTTCAGCTCTACTTTCAGCTTACCATTGAAGTGATTATGTATTTGTTTGATGGATTCGTAGTGAATAATGAATTGTCGGTTGGCACGAAAAAACTGTTTGGGATCCAATTGCTGCTCCAGCTCTTCCAGTGTTTGAGAAAGTGTTTCTTCCGTACCGTCGTTCAGGCTTGCTCGTGTAATTTTTGATTCGGAATAGAAATATTCAATGTCTTTCACCAATACCGTTTTGAACCCGTCGCGGTAGGGCAGAAGAAAACGTGTTCTGTATTCTTTACCCAGATATTGAGAAAGAAGTCCCTCGATAGACTGTGCTGGTGAAGTACCTTGTCTGCTCTCTGCCATCCTGAAAGCATTGGCAAGTTCATCAGGTTCGATGGGTTTGAGAAGATAATCTATACTATTGAACTTGAAAGCACGAACGGCGTATTCGTCATAAGCCGTGGTAAAAATGATCATCGATTTGATTTCCACTTTCTCCAGTATTTCAAAACTCAGTCCGTCGGCGAGACGTACATCCATCATGACAAGGTCGGGATGTGTATGGGATTCGAACCAGGCGACGCTGTCACATACACTTTCGATCACGTCCAATATGCGGGCATTGGGATTAATTTCAGTAATGAGCCGCCTTAAACGTGATGCATTTGGTTTCTCATCTTCAATAATCAGTATGTCTTTAATCATAACTACAAAAGTGGGATTGTAACCTGAAAAAGGGATCCGTCGTCTGTAACTACCGGATGTCTGTCTGACAATAATGTATACCGAAGTTTGATGTTTCTCAAACCCAGCCCGGAAGAAAACTTACCAGAGTCCACCCTGTCGATGGTATTGATAACAACCAGCTCTTTTTCAGCAGTAGTTCTGACGATTATTTTCAACGGATTTTCCTTTCTCGTTTTATTGTGCTTGATAGCGTTTTCTATCAGTAATTGTAAACTCATAGGAGGAATATAATGCCTGCAGGAATCAGGACTGATATCAATGTCAAATACAATACCGGCTCCAACGCGGTGCTTCAACAGGAATATGTAAGCATTCAGGAATTTCAGCTCATTTTCAAGCGGAATCAGGTCTTTTTTTGAATTAACCAGCAGGTATCTGTATACTTTTGAAAAGTTCTCAGCGTATTCATATCCTAATTTCTGGTCCTCCAGAATGAGTTCAGACAGGACGCTGAGGTTATTAAATACAAAGTGCGGATCCAGTTGAAGGCGCAGGGCTTCCAGTTCTGCTTCTGCGGCAGCCTGCTTATGTTCAGCAGCTTTGAGCTGGTGTGTGGCGGCCAGTACTGCGGTATTCTTCCAGTTGGTAATGAGATAATTGCCTGTATGAAAAGTCAGAATCATTAATCCAATAACTACACTTGCTATAATCCATTGCGAAAAACCGGCAACATCTTCATCCAGACAATCCAGCGCGTCGCCGTCGTAATCGTATACGAAAGACATCAGGAAAATCTGTAGCAGAATCAGCAGGAAAACAAAACCGATGTTCAGCGTCGCCTCTGTAAACAGGCGCTGTAGAGGTTTTTCAAACCAGGAAAGGAAATTATTAAGCCGTTTGTTAACGTAGATACTAAATTCTGAATTGAGGATACAGCAAAAAAATGCCAGTACCCATTCAGAAATCAGGGCAGGTAATGGCCTTGCAATGTATCGCTGAAACTGTATATCCCTCGGATCGAGCAGATAGATAATCATATATAGCATCACAAATGAGAATAGTGGCAGGATCAAGGATTTGAACCTGTTGGTCATCAATGGTGCGAATGATTTTTCCATATTATTTTAGACAAGACAACAGTGAACCGAAACTCCTCACTGTTTCCTGTAATGTGGCTACCTGAGCGGCAGCTTGCTAAATGATTGTTAGGTTTGCGTATAAATCTTAATAAAAGATTCAAATACAAATTTGGTAATTAATATGAATGTTAGAGGTACTTCTCTTACCAAATCGTACATAATACCCGCTGAGACATAAATATCCGGTAACTGAAACGTAAGAATCAGGTTTGAAAGAATTAATTTGCAGTATTTAGTAAAAAGTCAAGAATGTTAAATAGACACACAGCAATTCCCCGGCTGGATATCTGCACTTTATCGGATTACAAAGAGGATGATCTGATGATCAGCCGGCTTTCTGATTATCTCCGTGATCATCAGAATCTTATTTTTCCTCACAGACATAGTTTTTATCATCTTGTATTTTTTACGGACGGAGAAGGCAGGCACACGATTGATTTTCAGTCTTTCGATGTAAAAAGGAATCAGATCTATTTTATGGTACCGGGGCAGGTGCATGCCTGGCATTTCGAAGGTGAAATGAAGGGATTTGTAATCAATTTTTCAGGAACATTCTTTCAATCCTTCCTTCTGAGGCCCGATTATCTCGAATCGTTTTCGTTTCTGGATGGAGTTACAGAAGATGCTGTGCTGAATCTTGACAATGCGCTGGCAGGAGATGTGAAGGGGCTGTTCGAAGCACTCATTACCCAGTCTGAAAGAGACGGCAACATGCAGATAGACATGATCAGGCTGATTCTGCTTCAGATATTCATCACGATTGAACAAGGTCATCCGCATTCATCGCGGTTGTTAGTTCCATTACAAAATGCAGTGGTCAGGAGTTTTCTTAAATTGATCGAAGCGCATTTTGTAAACAAACGCTTACCTGGTGATTATGCTGAACTACTCAATGTATCGCCCAATCACCTGAATGCCTTGGCGAAGGAGCACCTGGGAAAGCAGGCTGGGGAAGTGATTCGTGAAAGAGTATTGCTGGAGGCGAAGCGCTTGTTAATTATGCCCGAACTTACGGTGGCAGAAGTCGCATATCGGCTGAATTTCAACGATAACTCTTACTTTACCCGTTTCTTTCGAAAATATGCAGGAATAACACCGGAGGCTTTCAGACTGAATTCGATCAGTAATTGAAACGAAAACCACCGGTGCAACAATTATTAAGCTGCCTTTTTTTCTGCTGGTTTGATGAACAATGCCAGCCATGAACGGCGGGCAAGTCGATAGAAATACGGCGTAAGTAAGATCAATACAGGAATAATACTGATAAGGAAATAATCCAGGTATTCTTCGAAGTAATTAACGAATATCAGGAAGTATACAACCATGAAGGCTACATAAAACGCGTAACTCATATACAATGCTCCCTGATAAAAGCCTGGCTCCGGTACCAGATTTTCTCCACATTTGGGGCACTGTTTATTCATTTTGTCAAAATTCCTGAGGCTATATGCACTTTTAGAGATAAAGAAATCTCCTTCTCCGCAACGAGGGCATTTGTTGAAAAGTACGCTGTACAATCTGTTTGTATGTGCCATGACTAAGTCTGATTAGTATTAAAAACGTTCCGCTGACTATCGATGAGGAACTGTTGCAAAGTTCCCTAATTCAAACCGGAAAATTAAATACTAATGTCATATTCTGTGGTACTAATCAACGAATATGATTTTGGAAGACTGCCTGATGCGGTAAATCGAAGGAAAAATGGTCAGTTTAATTCTGCCGAATTAAGGTACTCCGCCATTTGGCGAATTGAAAAAATATGGTCGATAGCAAGGTGCGTCAGTGCATTTTGGGGCATGATCGGGATTTGAGCTGTTTCGGGATCTTGCACGATGATAGTTCCACCCATTTTCTTGATCGCCTGCAGTCCCAGCGTACCGTCGTCATTAGCGCCTGAAAGAACAATACCGGTCAGAGCCGGGCCATATACATCCGCCGCCGATTCAAATGTTACGTCCAAACTTGGTCTGCTGTAATTCACTTTTTCAGAATCATCCAGAGATAATGTATGATCTTTTTCGACCAGTAGATGATAATCAGATGGGGCGAGATAAATGTGACCGGCCTGAATGACATCTTTATCATCCGCCTCATGTAAAGGCAAATGACACTTGCTGGCGAGTAGTTCAGAAAGCGAAGAATCTGCGGAATTACGACGGTGCAGAACAATCAGAATTGATACCTTAATATCATCTCTCAACAACGGCAGTAGTTGGAAAAGCACTTCCAGACTTCCTGCCGAACCACCAATTGCAATTACTTTAACTCCGGAATTTACACTACTTTTTTCCATATCTTTTCACGATTCAGCTGCTTGTAGTTGTGTTGGACTACTGAGAACTTTAATGTTTCCTTGGATCCTAATGCAAGGTATCCGAGTGAACCAAGACTTGAATCGAATAGCCTTAACACCCTGTCCTGTAAATCCTTATCAAAATAGATAAGTACGTTGCGACAAAGAATCAGATCAAATTCATTAAATGAACTATCCGAAACCAGGTTATGTGTTGAAATAATTATTTTCTCGGAAAGCTCTCCGTTAAATTTCGCTTGACCGTAGTTCGCTGTGTAATAGTCAGAAAAATCCATTTCACCACCCGAAGCAATATAACTTTCCGAATACTGTTTCATCTGGTTCATCGGGAATATCCCTCTGCGCACTTTTTCCAGTACAGTAGGATTCAGGTCGGTAGCATACAGCAACGATTTCCGCAGCAAGCCCGCCTCCTTTAGCAAAATGGCCATTGAATAGACTTCTTCGCCCGTAGAACAGCCCGCATGCCAGATCCTTATGAACGGTTTCGTGCCTAATATCGGCAAGATATCATTACGCAAGGAAAGGTAAAAAGTGGGATCACGAAACATCTCTGTGACGTTCACCGTAATTTCTTCCACAAAGCGCTTTAGGTAAGATGTATCGCTTCTTACGCGGTAACGCAACTCAGCAAAACTCGGAAATTTATCTAATGAATAAAGTCTGTTGATCCTGCGCTTCAGCGAAGCCCGGGAATAACTTGTAAAATCGTAACCATGCAATTCGAACAGATCGGTCAGTAGCAGTTCGATATCCTCATCCTCAATCATCGCTATCGGTGTTATCTTTCTGCAATAGCAATAATAATTGATCCACGTCGATAGGTTTGGAGATGTAGCCGTCCGCACCGGCAGCCAGGCATTTCTCGCGATCACCAACCATAGCCTGCGCAGTTACTGCAATGACTGGTGTTTGCGCATGATTTTGGAGCCCTTTAATAATCGGAATAGCCTCATAGCCATCCATTTCCGGCATCATCATGTCGATCAGTACTATATCAATATCGTCATTTTCTCTGAGAAGCTCAATGGCTTCTGGAGCACCATTGCGTGATAAACACACATAAGATCTGGCTTTAAGCGTTGCAGACAATGCAAAAATATTCCTTGCGTCGTCATCTATAATCAACACTTTCTTTTTGTTCATGTTATTTCGTGTTCAGATAATTCCTCACTTTTCAGGCCTTCTCATAAAGCCAAACTCTTAATAGAGACAGAAGCTGATCTATATCTACCGGCTTGGTTATATAATCAGAGGCACCTGCGTTGATACATTTCTCCCGGTCGCCGGTCATTGCTTTTGCTGTAACCGCGATCACAGGTAAATTCCTCCATTTATGATTTTCCCTTATCCTCTTCGCTGTTTCATACCCATCCATCTGCGGCATCATCATATCCAATAGTACGACGTCAATTTCAGGATTTTCATGTAAACGGGCAAGTGCTTCCTTTCCATCCAGGGCTGTTACAATGTTCATTTTGTAATTCTCCAGCGACTTGGACAGAGAGAATATGTTTCTTACATCATCGTCCGCGATCAGTACCGTTTTATCCTTCAGAATATCGCTCAATGCACCCAGTTTGCGCATATCTGATTCTGTCGCAGGCTTTTTGTTCTCTTCCACTACATGAAGAAACAGCGAAACCTCATCCAGCATACGCTGGTAGGAGTGAGCTGTTTTTACGATAATTGAATCAGCATACTTCTTGATTCTTTGTTCCTCCGATAAAGAAAGACTTTTTCCTGTAAATATGATAATAGGAATGTTTTCCAATCCCGGGTTCTTTTTGGCCTCTTCCAGCGTTTCATAAGCGCGTTTGTCGGGGATACCCATATCCAGTATCACACAGTCGACCTGGTTGTTTTGCAGTGCTTCAACACCCTCAGTAATATTACTTTTCAGTTCCGAATTGATGTTGAACGTCTCCAGGAAGTAGGCAAGCGCCTTAGCATGTTTGCTGTTATCTTCGACAATCAGTACCTTTTTCGATTTTTTACTGATTACATATTCGATTTTGTCAAACACCTCCTTCATCCGGTCTGCTACCATCGGTTTGTCTATAAAATCAACCGCGCCTTTGAGCAAACTTTCATTTTTCATCCTGTGCGATGACATGATATGTACCGGTATGTGCCGCGTTTCAGCATTACTTTTCAGTGCATCCATAACCTGCCAGCCGCTCATCACAGGTAGCTCAATATCAAGCAGAATGCCCATAGGCTTAAACACTTCTGCGAGTTGCAGACCTTCATCACCCCGTACGGCAACGATGCATTTATAACCCTTTTTACGCGTATATTCCTGTAAGGTTCTGGCAAAAAGCGTATCGTCTTCTACAATCAGAATGACCTTATCCGAATCCAGAATGTCGGCTCTGTCGTCTGGTATGTTCTCGGGAATGGTTGTAGTTACATATTGAGACACTGTATCCGAGCTGGTTGCGGGTTGCACCATTTCCAGTAGGGGCAAAGCCTCATTTTCTCTTGCAGCCAACGCAGCTTCTTTTCCTGTTGGTATGCTGATAAAGAAATGACTTCCTTCGCCGGGAGCACTCGTTACCCAAATTTCGCCACCAAGCAGCTTTACAAGTTCCCTGCTGATAGAAAGCCCCAGACCGGTACCACCGTATTTCCTTTTGGTTGAACCATCAGCCTGTTGGAAGGCTTCAAATATAAGATGTAGCTTGTCTGGTGCTATACCGATTCCGGTGTCGTGTACTTCGAACTCAATTTTATCATCAGACTTTCCTGGTCTCACATCAATGCTAACAGCACCTTGTGATGTAAATTTAAGTGCATTGGAAACCAGGTTTTTTAGGACTTGTTCGAGCCTTGTTTTGTCAGTTTCAAAATGAGACGGGGTTTGCCCGGAAATATTAATGTTCAATTCGAGTCCTTTATCCTTCGCCACAGGCGCAAACAAAGCTTTTAAATCCTGACAAATATCCTTTACTGAACTTGTTACATAGTCAAGCTCCATTTTGCCTGCTTCAATCTTCGATAGATCGAGTATCTCGTCGATCAGCCCAAGTAAACCATTTCCCGAAGACCGGATTACTGAAGCATACTCAACCTGGTCTGCAGTCATGTTTTTTTCTTCATTCTCCGCAAGTAGCCTGCTTAGCAGCAGAATAGAATTCAGTGGTGTTCTGAGCTCATGAGACATGTTTGCCAAAAACTCAGATTTATATCTGGTTGTCAGTTCCAGCTCCGCAGCTTTCTTTCTGATTTCATAATTCCTCTCTTCCAACAGGCCACTTCTTTCTTCCAGCTCTTCGTTAATCTGCTGTAACTCTTCCTGTTGTACACGCAGCTCTTCATCAGATGCCTGTAATTTTTGCGCCTGAGCTTCCAGTTCGGAATTCAGGTTTTCCAGTTCATTGTGCTGCGCCTGAAGCTCTTCCGATTGCGCTTGCGTCTCTTCAAGGAAATTCTGAAGTTTTACATAATCCAGTGCTGAATTTATCCCAATCGAAATTGCATCCTGGGTATCTCTGAACAATTGCTGCTCTAACTCATTTGGAGCAACCAGCATACCCAATTCAATAATTCCGATACATTCGCCTGAATGAATCAACGGAATTACCACAATGGCAGCGGGTACAGTAGCTCCCAGCGTAGACTTAACCATTAAATAATTATCAGGAATGTGGCTGACAACCGTGATCTCCTTACTGAGAATCACCTGACCTGATATACCATCTCCCGCAAAGAGATAATCGGGTGCCGCAGCAGCGGCATGTGCCGCCGTTAGTTTGAAATTCCAGTCTTTGTCCTGAATATATATAGTCCCGACTGGGGCATTGATATAACTGGTAATGGTCTCTATAAGATTTACCGATAGGTTTTTCAGAATACGCTCGCCGCGAATGGCATCCGCGATGCGCATACTTCCGCCCTGCAACCAAGTACGATCTTCAAGATCCGTGAATGTTTTCTCCAATGATTCGGTCATGGTGTTGAGCGCAGAGGATATCCGTCCCAAATCATCATCTTCTTTGTCGCTTGAACGAATGGAGTAATTTCCACCGGAAATTTGCTCCGTTACTTCTTCCATCGCTGCGATTCTGCGGCGCGTTTGTTGGTACACTTTGTCGTCCTGTTCCTGCTGAGCAATACGCTGACCCATGTCTCTTCTGATCCTGACATAAGCAAAACCGGTAATCAATATTGAAACCAAAGCTGCTATCAGAAGCAGGTACGGGGTATATTGGATGTAAAGTTCCTGTTGGCTTAATCTGGCTTTCAGCATACTTTCTTCTTCAGCCTTTACCTGATTAATAATCATACGGACATCGTCCATGATCTTTTTGCCACGATTCATTTCCGCAATACGTCTTTCAGAACTTGCTATGTAAGTTTCGTCCTTTTCAGCCATATCAATAACACGGTCCATCTGAGCAAACCGGGCTTCAAGTCGTTCCTTCAAAGGAATCAGCATTTTTTGCTGCACTTCATTGTCTACCGTAAGTGCTAGTACAAGGCTGTAGGCGGCATTCGCCTTTTCATAGGCACCATTGTAAGGCTCCAGAAATTTAGAATCGAGGGTGAGTAAAAATCCCCGCTGACCTGTCTCAGCATCTTTCATAAATGAGATAATGTTCTCTGATTCGATCAGCACCTGATTGGTATGATTCACCAGCTGAGAGTTGTAAATCAGTTTCTGGGTGCTGTAGAAAGAGGCGACAAGGCTGACCAACAGCAATAGTACTGAAGCTGTAAATACAATTTTGAGTTGATAAATAATTGAATTAGACGTTCTTCTCATCGGTTGATTGTGGATCTGTGCTGTTTACAGGCTCTGAAAAAGATTGAATTACTGGTAACACGACTATGAATCGCGCACCCTGGTTTTCTTTACTTTGAGCCGAAATCAGCCCGTTGTGTTTATCTATGATTTTTTTTGCGATCGCAAGACCAATACCAGTACCCTCATAATTACGCTGATTGTTCAGACGCTGGAAGATGACGAAAATCCGATCCAGGAATTTTTCATCGAAACCGATTCCATTATCTTCAATCGTGATCCGGCAGTAATCACCATTTTCAATTGCGGCACTCTCAACAGACAATTGATCTGTCAATTCGCTCTGAATACTGATCACAGGAGTGGGCTGGTTCCGCGAAAATTTAAGTGCATTGCTGATCAGATTCTGAAAGACCTGCCTGATCTGGCTCGGGATCGTATCTATGGTTGGTATTGCATCTATAGATATCTGTACATTTCGCTCTGCAATGGCTTCCTTAAAGTCTTCCAGAATGTCATCAATCAGCTGGTTGATATTGGTAGGGGAGAAACTCGCCTGAACAGACAGTCGGGAATAATCCAATAAGTCGCTAATTAATAGTGACATACGGGCGGAAGCGCCAATTGACCTGTCGAGATACGAAATTGCTTCATCATTTCCGGCAAGAAACTTATCCTTCACAAGATGACTGAAGGTTTGTATTTTTCGCAAAGGCTCTTTGAGGTCATGTGAGACCACCCATGCAAACTGTTGCAATTCGTGATTGGAGGTTTCAAGCTCAGCATTCTTGTTGACGAGTTCACTGGTCCTTAGTGACACCTGTTTTTCCAAAATCTCGTGTGCCACCTTTTGCTGGTCAATATTGGTAAATGTACCAACCCATTTTACGGTAATTTCCTGTTGTTGAACGGGAATTGCGGTAAAAAGAAAATGCCGGTAACCGTTATTTTTCTTATCTACAAGACGAATCTCCCGCGAGAACTCTCCATCGTGCTGCAGCTGCGCCATGAACTGATGACAGACCACATGATCATCAACATGTACTTCCGGGAAAGTATGGGCATCGTCGGAGTAATTGTACCAGTGCGCGTTCACATATTCAATGTGCCCGCTCACATTCATGGTAAAGGCAATCTGCGGCAAGGATTCCAGCACAGAGTGTAGTTCCGTATTACGGCCATCCAGCTCTTCCTGCGCCTGTTTTCTTATTTCAATCTCTTTCTGCAGGGATACCTGAATACTTTTCAGTTCTTGTTGTTGTTCAAAAAGCTTTTTGAAAGTTCTGATTTTTAACAACAGAATGTCTGTATCAACGGGTTTTGTCAGATAGTCTATACCTCCCGAAGAGTAGCCCTTAGTAATAAATTTTTTTTCTTTGTTTACCGCAGAGAGAAAGATGATGGGAATATCCTTTGCTTTACTGAAACCAGACATGGCCTCGGCTACCTCAAAACCGTCCATCCCCGGCATCTGTACGTCCATGATAATCACCGAATAATCAGTAGACAGTACCTTTTTTAACGCCTCTTCCCCCGATTCTGCCGAATCTGTCCTGTATCCGTGCATTTCAAGGATACGTTTCAGAGGTAGAATATTCTCTGGTCTGTCGTCAACGATAAGAATCATGCCTTACTATTAAAATTACTTTTGAGTCATTTTGAATTCGGAACAGCTATATCAGCTTATTCCGGCAGCTATTTGAACAAGTCAGATATGCCTGTTTTCCTACTCTAAAATACTTGGGTGTGTGTACAATGCGGATTATCTATCACCGTTTAAATCTGTCCGTACGCTTGCATAGGAAACGCTTTTAGCTATACGTGCTGAATCGAACACGTTGAATCTATAAATATCATACCAAGCACTACATGCGGTTACATCATAAGCTTTACGATGGAGAAGTAACTTTACTGATTTGCTCGTCGACTATTAATTTGAGCTCTTCGTTCCATTTTTGAACTGTAATCATAGGATGGATAAATGGTTGCTCAAAGTCCTCAACAATAGAGGTTTTCTCTAAATGGATACAAAGATCAATCAGTAACTGAACGAGAGGTTCCTGCTCCTGACTGTATCTGGTGTCCTCATTGGTATCACCCACTTTTTCTAAAAAATTTCTAAGCAAGTGCAGTTGAACTGTATCTGCAAGACCGGTATTCTTCATAGTTGTGAAAAGTTTAAGTAACCGCCATGGGTAAATCATGGAAAAAATTTCCCAAAATCTACCATCGGCTACTATTGAGTAACTTTTACAAACACTATGCAATAGAATAAATCGACCTACCACAGGCTACAAAGTATTTTTCGTGGTTAATCTTCCCCAAAACGGGCAACGCTAGAGATTGCGGATTCTAATCCTGATATCCTTGGGAGAAGGTTCATTTCCACCAAAGTAGGGTAGCAGTTTGTAGGCGACACCAGTTCCTCCAGAGCAATATCGAGGCATTACAGTTTCGGTACCATTAAATGTAAAGACGTAGGTATTACCTTCAGTCCGGATAGCATAATTCATTGTCTTGCCCAATTCTGCTGTTCCCAGTTCCTTTTCCTGCCTTTCGCCGTCTCGATAGATATATGCATAAATTCTGAGCGCGTTTTCCCGCCAGTTCCAACCAAAGCGTGCACTATTAACATGATGTTGTGAGCTGCAATCAGAAAAACCCATTAGTTTATTGATATCGTGCTGATTTTCCGGAGAGACGGTTTTGTAGATGCAACTGCTATCAAATACAGCCTGAAATTTCATGGAACTTCCCGTAAACAAACTATTGGTATTTTTCTCCACTTCGTGAGAACCGGTTTTGATCGTATAGGTGATAAAGTCATCTTCGAAACTTGGCTGATTTCCCCACCACTCACATGAGGAGAGAAAAAATAGCAGTAGAAGAAAAGGTAAAGCAGATATTTTCATTTTCTAGTAATTACACCTTTTCAACGTATGCTTGGTGCCCTATGTTATACCGAACGCGAAAATACACATACGTTACCAAAAAGTAAGGTATGAAATACGTAAAAAATCCCCGGACCTGCCTGCGACCAGTCCGGGGATTTTCTATTTGCTCTTTGTCGTACTTCTCGTTTCTTTTTGGTTATTGGTAATGTGGTTACCCTTCACCATTTCTTCCTCTTTGTGACGGCTGTCGAGATTGTCCTTGTTTTCAGTTCGTTTTATCCCGTTTCCGGCCCCACCTGACGTCTTCGATGTTTGTGCCTGTTTCATAGTCGTTTCTGTTGATAAGGCACTGATTACCAACAAAACTATGCCAGGTTTGGTATTTTGTTTGCGCGGCTTCCTTCGTAAAGTTCGTATTCGAGTAAGCGGCAATCTATAGTCCCGTTATAGAACTCAATACGTCGCTTGGCTTTCAATCCGATTTTTTTGGCGAGCTCCAGGTTTCCGGTAAAAACATATCCGTAGTATCCTCCGCATTTCTGCTTCATGAAATCACCAATGCGGCTGTATGTTTCCTCCAGTTCATCCACGTTGCCAAGTCTGTCACCATATTCGGGATTGACAATAAAGATTCCCTTTTCACCTACAGGAACCTCTGTTTCGGCAAAATCGCATACATCAAATTCAATCAGGCTGGCTACACCAGCTGCAACTGCATTCTTTTTCGCATTGATAATCGCCATGTCGCTGTAGTCGGTCGCGATAATCCTCAGATCCGGTACATCTATAATTTGTTCTTCGAGTAAATCCTGCTCTTTGTAGTAGACCTCTTCATCATAGCCCTGCAAATGCATAAAGGCATAATTATCTCTGAAAAGACCCGGACGACTATTACTTGCGATCAAAGCTGCTTCAATTGCAAGTGTTCCTGATCCGCACATCGGATTAATGAAGGGCGATTTTCTGTTCCACTGTCCGGCAAGGATTGTAGCTGAGGCCAGTGCTTCCAGCATAGGAGCGCGACCCGGAATTTTTCTGTATCCGTGTCTGGCCAGAGAATCTCCCGCAGTGTCCAAAAAGATTTCGGCGTCGTCATTTTTCCAGAATAAATGGATCACTGTACCGGCCAATTCGGAACCCGTTGAAGGCCTGGTTCCCCGTTTTTCCCTTAGTCTGTCAACGATGGCATCTTTCACCCTCACATTGGCAAACATATTATTGTTAATCGTAGGATTCTGAACATTACTGGTCACCGAAAAATAACCCGGGTCAGGAATGATTTCCTCCCAGCGAATATTCAAAAGATGCTTGTAAACCTCATCCGCATTCCTGGCCTGAAACTTTTCCAGGCTGTACAAAACCTGGCTTGCGCAATACAAATTCAGATTGAGACGGATACATTCGTTGATTGAAGCGGTAACACGTACACCAGTAACAAATGCTTCTTCAATCTGAAATCCCAGATTTCTGACTTCCTGTTCCAGATAAGGAGCCAGGCGTTTATTGCAGGTTATTGTAACAGGTGCTTTTGTAGTATATAAAGACATGAAAGGAAAATCCGGGACTATACAGTCCGATTAAACAAAGCCCAAAATTACTGGTTTGCTTTGTAAGATTCAGCTTTTATCTGACAATGTTTCCTGCCAAAGGAATCAAAGTACATCCAGGAGCTCCTTGTTGATAATAGCTCCGGCCATACTTCCTGCGGCTACGGCATTGGCAACTGAGCGCATCATTACAGTATTGTCTCCCGCCGCATAGATCCCCTCTATGTTCGTTTTCCTGAAGTGATCTGTTGAGATATAACCGTGTTCTGTTATTTCGCAGCCCAATTTTGCGGGAATGTCGCAATGCTGTTCAAATGGAAATCTTGCATAGAGTGCCTTAAGCGCAAGGCTACTGCCATCTTCAAATCTGACTTCACTCAGGTATCCATTCGTATGGATTACCTGCTGAATCCGAGCCTGATTGACTGTGATACCCATTTGATTTAGTTTTTGCGAAGTGTCACTATCAAAAGTTGTTTCACCATTGGTAAGGATAGTGAGCTCAGGTGTCCAGTTTCTGATTAATGTGCCAAATTCAAGTGTTGCAGAGCCATTTATCCAGATTCCTGTTTTCTCATTTCTAACTTCGTAACCATGGCAATAGGGACAGTGGATCACGCTGATGCCCCAGCACTCACGTACTCCCAGAACTTCGGGAAGAAGATCCCTTACGCCGGTTGCAAACAATATCTTTCTGGTTTCAAATTGCTGCCCATCGTTGGTTTCAACGATGAACTCGCCATTACTTCCACTCACAGCTATTGCAGTTCCGTTGAATAGCTGCACTGTAGGGTAGGCCAAAACCTGTTCTCTCGCGATTGATGCCAATTCTGCCGGAGTATTTCCATCTCTTGTTAAGAAGTTATGTGAATGTGGCGTTTGCGCATTACAGGGTTTACCAGCATCTATGATCAATACATTTCTGATAGCGCGTCCCAGTGACATCCCTGCTGCCAGGCCTGCATAGCTTCCACCGACTATCACTACATCCCATTTTTTATTTTCTATCATTTTCATTTGGTTTACTATATGTCTCAAAAGTGAGACATGGGTGGTCAAAAAAATTTACAAGCCTATTCCCTTACTGAATGAATACCATGCCAACTGATGAAGCTTTTGTTTATCGTCACCGCCATTCATGTTTGTGGTGGCTTCCACAATGCTGTAGAAAAAAGAATCGATCCAGCACATGCTTAATTCTTTGTTAATCAAACCCTTTTCGCGCAATGATACCATGTGAATCCGCCAAAGCGATGTGGTCTGATCGTATTCCTTGCAAGTTTTCGAGTGAGTCTTGTGCTCATGCCCGTATTGATGATGGAGTTTTCTAAGAAATGCGCTTTTTACACCGCATTCCAATCCGGCATTGAACATGTTTTCTAATCTTTCTATCGGCTCCTCACTCAATTGGTAAGCCGATTCGTTTGCAATACGACAAGCTTTTTGCATTTCCGCTTCACATTCGATCATTAGCTCCTTTCTGTCCCGGAAATAACGATGCAGGGTTCGTCTGGTCGTGCCGGCCCGTTCTGCCACTTTTTCTAGCGCGGCAGAGAAATCTTCATTGAAGACAATAATCGCAGCTTCAACAAGAGCATGTCTGGTATCCTGTATCATTTGACAAATGTAGGAATGTCTCAAATCTGAGACAAGTATATTTAAAAATAAATCGCAGCGAGATAAGACTCACTGCGATTTTCAAATGTCAGTAAGCTAAATTTACTCAAATCCCGTTCAATTCTGCTTCAGTAAATGCCTTCTGACGTCCTGTTAGTTTTTTTCTCACCCTGGCAACCTCATCTGTCGAAACCTGATCTGAGTTATTTCTCCATGATTTGCGGATGTAACTCAACAACTGAGCGATATCTTCACTTTGCATATCGGGATCATATCCGATTCCCGGCATATCCCCACTAATCTCTGGCGCCTGGTACACATGACCGTTCACTTTAACAGGGCCGGTTAGGCCAAACAAAACAATTGAAATTAATTTTTCACGACTTCCTGTTACCCATTCTGATTGATTTAAAGGAGGACCAAGTGATTTTACTCCATTACCGTCTATACCATGGCAAGTCTGGCAAATGGAAGTGAAAAGTGCTTCACCTTTAGGAAATTGTTTTTTCAAAATCTCCGGATTGCGGTTAGCCGCGGCACTCTTGGCATTCGCAATCGCTTTTTGGAGTTGCTTTGCCACCATCGGATCTTTGGTTTTGAATGAGCTCGTCAGACTCGTTAGGAATGGCTCTTCTTCATCCTGAAGATTGCTCACAATAGCATCCGCTACATATCTGTTGTCAGGGTAAGCTAATGCTAATTTTTTTAAAAGATTTGTTGAAGCAGCGCTGTCGAATGGCTTGATGGACGGAGCAAGGAACGCGACATATGGCGCCGCCAAGGTATCACCCGATGCAATTAACAGATCAAGTGCATTGGAAAACCTCGCATAATTATCTTTGGAGATCACTGCTGGAACAGCTGTTAACCCCTGCATTTTATACACCCAGGCCGCATTATTGATAAAGGCCAATACCTCTTCCGTTTTTAAAGCCTCTAATCCTTCTAAAGTCCATAGCGCATGAAGTGCAAACAATGGATTTTCTTTTTGCTCAATCGCAGAGCGCAACAGTGGTATGGCTTGTGTCGACTTCGTGTCAATCAATTTTTGCTGTGCTTTGTCGCGTACCCATCCGTTGGCGTGGCCCAACAGTTTAACCAGTTGTTCAGGATTATTCTGCAAGATCACATTCTCGGTCTTCTTGTTTTTGGGCACCACCTTGTAAATTCTTCCGCTTGCCAGAGGCTGGGTTAGTTCCCGTTTGCCGATCTGGTCTTTCAGATACGGAGTCAGATACGTTTTATGCTGAATGATTCCCCTGTACATATCCAGAATATACATGGATCCGTCAGGAGCATTTGTTAAAGTAACAGGACGGAAACGTTCATCCGTGCTTGCCAGAAATTCCTTTCCCTTATAAGCTTGCTCGCCTTTGGTTACATAACCACTTTCTTTCAGAATGTTACGCTTAATCAAATTGGCCGATGGCTCCGGAACAAAGGCGTTCCACTCATACTCTTTTCCAAATAAATCACCTCTGTAAATGACCGGCGCTGCTGCGGCTGTAAACTCATTCAATCTCAGACTGTCGTCGAGTACATTTTTCATATACCCACGGTTCACACCTGGCGTCGGGCGAATAGGATATACCTTGTTATTGGCCACAGACTTTTCATTATATCCGGCAACGCCTCTCTGATTTTTGTTCGATGCCCCAAAACCAGGTGAAAAATAGTCACCCAGTAAATTCTGCGAATTATTGTTGTAATAAACCCGTCCGTAATTATCCTGCGTAATTCCCCACTGGCCTCTGAAGTGCGTGTGTTCTACAACCCATTTGTCCTTGATCTTGCGGTATCTTTTGTCAGACTTTGCATTGTAGATCCAGTTGTCCATGGCACGAAGCAAACCGTTAGGTTGGTGTTCTACATTTCCACCCACAGCATACTGATCATCAACCAATGTTTTTTTGACAGGCTTATCGCCCTGTATTTCGTAGAACCACAAATTGGTTGGCTCCGCTACAAGAATACCGTTGTCAATCAGGCAAATGGCTCTTGGAAGAACCAATGAGTCAAGGAAAACCTTGCGGTCATCGTAAACACCATCCTTGTTTTTGTCTTCAAGAATTACAATTTTTCCATTGGGAATATCTTCGCCCGTTCCGATGGTATCCGGCATATAGCCAATCATCTCCACGACCCACATTCTGGCTTTATCATCAAAAAGCATAGCAACAGGCGCACTTACCAAAGGTTCGGCAGCTACCAGCTTCACCTCGAAACCATCTTCAACAACCATTTTACTAATGGTTGCTTCAGGAGCTACAAAAGGTGATTTACTAAAGTCGATAGGTTTAACTTCTTCTGTTTTGACAACACTGGTATTTTGCCCGCTACCAGATTGCTTATTGGCAGTGCAGTAGATGAGTAATGTCGAAAATCCGACAATCAGAAAGGGATATTGGTACTTTTTCATCTGGTTAATTATGCTTCTGTTAGCGATCTGATGTTACAGACCCTCATGGTGAATGAGTTTAAATTTTATTCTCCGAGCGATTCCTCTATCGGTTTCATGCTGTTGGTCAGATAATTAATAATAAGCCATGCAAGAATATAGGCTAGTCCGCATATAACGAAAAGAATGTTATAACCTGCGCCAATATTGCCAAGACCTTTATAATAATCTAAAAGCGCCCCTACAAGAAGCGGGAAGAAAGTAGAACCAAGTGATCCCGCCATCCCCCCGATTCCTACTACAGAACTGACCGCCCTTTTAGGGAACATGTCAGAAACTATTGTAAAGATATTAGAGCTCCATGCCTGGTGAGCAGCAGCGGCAATACTTATAATCCCAACTGCCACCCACACGTTGGTAGCAAACTTGGCAAGTACGATCGGTAATACAACAAATGCTACGATCAATAAAGTGGTTTTTCTGGCTTTCAATGGAGCCCAACCTTTTTTGATCAGATAAGATGATAACCATCCGCCACCAATACTGCCAAAAGTCGTTGCGGTATAAACGATAACAAGGTGTATACTTGGCTTTTTCAGATCGAGTGAGAAAGTGGTAGCAAAGTAGGCAGGCAACCAGAAAAGGAAGAACCACCAGATAGGGTCTGTAAGTAATTTACCAATGATAAATACCCATGTTTGTTTCAGTCCTAAAAGCTCAGCCCATTTAATCGGCTTTTGAACTCCCTCTGTCACAGCTTCATTGTCACTGTGGATATATGCATACTCCTCTGCAGATACTCTCTTGCTTCTGGAAGGTATTTCATAAAAAAGAATCCAGAATACGAGCCAGATAAAACCGAGTGCACCAGTAATTATAAACGCTTCCTGCCATCCGTAAGTACCCAATAACCAGGGTACCAAAATAGGTGCAGCTACGGCTCCTATACTTGTACCGGAATTGAATATACCTGTTGCCAATGCGCGCTCTTTTTTAGGGAACCATTCTGCCGTAGCTTTTACTGCTGCCGGAAAGTTACCCGCCTCACCAAGACCAAGTATCGCTCTCACAGCACCAAAGCCGAATGTGCTTTTTACAAATGCGTGGGCTATGGCGGCAATGCTCCAGATGACAATGGATATGGTATAACCTAATTTTGAACCGATACGGTCAATAAAGTTTCCGAAGATCACATAACCGAAAGCATAACATGCAGCAAATACCATTACGATATTGGCATAGTCTGTTTCTGTCCAGTTGAACTCCACTTCAAGAGTAGGTTTCAGATAACCGAGGATTTGTCTGTCGACGTAATTAATAGTGGTTGCGAAGAAGAGCAGACCGCACACCACCCAACGATAATTGCCGGTATTATTTTCTTTCATAATGAAAACGAAGTATACTACTTCACGTAAAGGAATAGGATGTTAATATGATCTTTGGCAATAAGACTGCAATTTAATGGTTCTACCCCTTAATGATATCCGGCAAATCAGCCAAAAAGAAATCCGCCATGCTCAACTGACTGAGAGCATGGCGGATTTATATATATTATTTTTTTATTTCTATACAATCGGATAAGCCAACTGTGCCTTCAATAGCTCTGCCTCATTGGTGAGATCAAGCCGGAGTGGTGTAATGGATACGAAGTCGTTCTCAACTGCCCATCTGTCTGTGCCTTCATCTGCGGGCTCCAGCGGGTAGACGGTGAACCAGTAATGCTTACGGCCCATAGGATCAAGTCCCGGCTCAATCCGGTTGTCGTATAACCGCACCGACTGCCTGGTCCAGCGCACTCCTTTTGGATTTACCGGAAAATTCACATTAACCAGATTGAGGTGTGTATTCTCGAACAGCAGCGACAGGGCTTTTTCAACAAAAGGATCAAGTTTTTCGAAATCAGGTTCAATATCACCAGCCGGAGTACTCAACGCAATTCCCTTCAAACCAAATAAAACTGCCTGTTTGGCCGCTGCGAGTGTACCCGAATGCCACATCGCATTCCCCAGATTCGGCCCCATGTTAATTCCTGAAAGCACTACATCCGGTTTATCCCAAAGATGCTGTCCCAGCGCAACGCAATCGGCAGGCGTACCGTTTACGCGGTAAGCATCTATACCATCGAAATGAACGGGCGATTTTTTATAAGACAATGGTCTGGAAGCAGTGATAGCATGCCCCATGGAAGACTGTTCAACATCGGGAGCTACTATTTTTACTTCTCCGAATCTGGATGCTATTTTAGCCAGAGCTGCAATGCCTGGGCTATATATTCCGTCGTCATTCGTTACCAGAATTTTCATAAGCGTTTGAATTGTTTGAAGCCAACCGTAACAAAATTGTGCCTGGTATATTTTTTATAAAATCGTTGGTTATACACTTAACATGATTATGAAAAAAGCGACCCTTTTACACAATCCAACTGCAGGCGAGAAAGATTTTTCGAAAAGCGAGTTGATGGAATTGATTAAGAAACAAGGTTTTGAATGCACGTACGAGTCTGTGAAGCAGGAGGGATGGGACGATTTTTCAAACAAAAGTGACTTTTTGATCGTAGCAGGAGGGGATGGAACCGTTAGACGTGCAGCCAAGGCACTTGTGAAGCGCAGACTCATTGATAAGCAATTTCCTATTGCTTTGCTACCTCACGGAACTGCCAACAATATTGCGGGCACGCTGGGTATAACAGGTAAGGCAGAGGAAATCATCAAAAGCTGGCAACAGAATAACAGGAAAAGTTTTGACGTTGGAAAAGTTTCCGGTTTGGAAAAGGACATGTTTTTCCTGGAAGCTTTCGGATGCGGTATTTTTCCCAGGCTTATTAAAGTAATGGAAAAGATGGAAGACGAGTTGGGCAAGGATGTGGATGAAAAGCTGAAAGCAGCTCAGGCGGTATTATATGACGTTGTACTAAACTACAAGCCGAGACAATGCAGGATCATAGCAGATGGAAGTGAGCATTCCGGTAAGTATATTATGATAGAGGTGATAAACACACGCTCTATTGGTCCGAATCTTCAGTTGGCGAATGGGGATCCTGGTGACGGGGAATTTGAGATAGTACTGATACCTGCCGAGCATCAGCAAAAGTTTGAACAATTTCTCCTTAGCCAAATTAACGGTGGCGGCGAAGATGAATTTTCATTTACCACTTTGAAAGCTAAAAATATCCGGATTGAGTGGGAAGATGGCAAAGATATTCACGTTGACGATGAGCGTGTCAAGAGCGACAAGCCTGTGACAATTAACATTGAAGTGCTGCCTGGCTTGCTTGAATTTATGGTTCCTAATTCAGAATCCTGATACCAAAACTTACAGATAATTATCAGTAATGATCATAATTAATAACTTTTAGTTATTAATTATAACCAATTTTAATTGGACTCGGCGCTCCGTATCAGTTAATTTTGACCCATCAAATCAGTTGTTGAGCTACCCACTTGTATGGTAGCAGAGGTTTAAGATAACAGTTACGGTATGCACACATCAGTAAATAAGCACCCGCTTTTCGAAGTGAAGTGACAAATATTAAAGGCGCTTAAGGAAGCTAAAAGATTACAGAATTTTGGAATAATAGTGCATAAAGCCTCATTACCAATGTAGTGAGGCTTTTTCTATAGTTTTGTTTTAACTACAGATAAGCTCGCATTAACCCAAAGCTGATGCATTTTACCTGAATAGTGAAGCCCGTCTGTGGCCAGAAGGCTGTTGTCGTTTACTACGGTACGGGAAATAGGGGTTATATCAATAAAGGAAATTCCCAGTTTGCTACATTCATCTTTGGCTATCTTATTGAACTGATCAATTTCTGCTGCAATCTTATTTCTGTCGGCTCCGGAGGCATAGGAAGTCACTCCCCAGTCGGGAATGGAAAGAACGAAAACTTTACTTTTGCCACCATGCGCATACGAGGCTGCTTTATCCAGCAGATTCTTAAAGTCAGTTTCATATTCTTCGATACTTCTTCTCTGGTATTGGTTGTTTACGCCAATCAGCAGCGATACAATATCATACTTTTGACTGGGCGGATTACCTTCAAGTCTGTTGATCAGATCACGCGTGGTCCATCCTGTGCGGGCGATAATCTCTGCAGAGGCAACATTTTTTCCTGCACGTCTCAGGTCATCGACCATCAGAACCGGCCAACGTTCACTTTCACGAACACTTTGGCCGATTGTATAGGAGTCACCCAATGCTAAAAATCGGACACTTCCATTCTGACCGGATGAAGTATCCACTTCATTTCCCGGAGCGATTGCCAGCTGTTCAGAGCCAGTAGCACAGGCGGCAAGCAGGAAAAATATTCCGATTATTACATTTATCAGCTTTAGCATATTCTGTGTACCGGATTGTTCACAAAGAGATATACTGAATAATTATTTGTTTGGATTGATTTATGAAAAGAAATTACCGATCATGCCATCACAGCAATAAGCGTGAGCGCCTGAACAGCCATTCGCCTGTCTCCATCCAGAATTATGATAGATTCAAGCTCTTCGGGACGCACGGCTTTGGTAAACAATTGCCAGGCAATTTCAGCAGGAATGGCGATTGTAGCTGTTACAAGTGAGGAATATGACGCTTGTAAACTCCACGCACTTTCCTCACGCACCAAAAACCAGACACCTCCCGCTTCTCCCGATATGGTAATTTTTAAGGCAGTACCCGGCGGTGCGGTTACATCGCGATAAACGTGCGGTAAACCAAGCAACAGCGTATGAATAAAAGGCATATAAAAATCTTTCGTCATAATTCCGGGTTTACCGGTTCCAAGGCGAATCTGTTGCTGATGATGCCATTTCTCGGTATACTCACGTGCCACATGAAACCAATTTTTGGAAACATCCTCGCCTGCCCATGCCACCGGGAATACAGCATTTTCATCGGGATTATGTTGTTGAATTAATCTACTGTATTCCCTGCCGGTTGTCTCCAATAAGTCAGTCAGAAGTGAGGGGCTCAGCCTTTTGGTCGCACGTACCCAATCTGCATTCAGTTCGTTCAGAAACGCTACCAGATCCTGATACGAATGGATAGGTCTATCCGGAACAACCCCATGACCGTCCCGAAACAGGGAGATCATCCTCATATTTCCGTCCAGTAAATGTGACGCAACATCTCTCACCGTCCATAGTTTTGCAACGGTCGGTTTATTCCAGTCTTCTTCAGTCAATGACCTTAGCAGCTCAATCAGCTTCTCATCAAGAATCGGAAACAAATGTCTTGTTTCTATCATCAGTTCGTCCTCATAAATTTCGCCAGATTCTCTCTTGCTGTGGTTCTTACCTTGTTTTTAAAAAAACCTGTCCAACCAATCAATAAGCCGGTTGTACCAAAAGCCTGTTTAGCCCAGGTATAAAAATCAAAGTGATCTCTGTGACTTATAATTTTTCCATTCACGATCTTGAAATCTGCGTGAATCCGGTTGGTTACCTTGTTTCCTGTTTTAGAAAAGGTATAAGTAGCCACCCAATCAGCAGAGGCGCCATTTTCCTTATCTTTAACATTGGAATAGGACAACTGAAAATCCTTTCCATTTTTACAAAGCATTTCCCACATGGCTTTCACTTCCGCACTGTTTAAATCAACAAAAGCTGCATCGCTGAACGTGGCATTATCGGCGTAGCAGGATTGCATGGTCTTATAATCGCCCTTTGCAAACGCTGAATAAAACTGATCTATAAGTTTTTCATTTTCAGTCATTTTTATAAATATTTAGACGTGATTGTATATGTGACGAACGAAGTTTTCGGGAGTGAAATAACAGAGAGCCCGATTAAAAGTAGGAAAACTTTCTGTTGAACAAAGCCAATTTGGTATTTTTGATGCGCTGAAATGCTCAGCCTGAGATCAGTTGAACTCAGAATTACATTGGCAAACCAGGAAAAGATGACTTACTGTCTCGGAATAAAAGTTAAGGAGGGTCTAGTAGCAATTGCTGACACAAGGATTACAGCCGGCACCAACACCACTGTTAAAAAGAAGATGTACATCACACAAAAGGACAATTATTCGTTGTTCCTTATGACCAGCGGGCTTCGCTCTGTGCGGGACAAGGCGGTACATTATTTTGAAGAATTATTAAATGACGGCGTCGTATACAACAAGCTTTACAAGGCCGTGAATGCCTTTGGCGAGCAGATCAAACGGGTGGCCGAAGAAGACAGGCAATCACTCGAAAAAGCAGGATTTAAGTTCAACCTTAATACCATTGTAGGCGGCCAGCTTAAGGATGATGCGGAGCACAAACTCTTCCTTTTGTATTCGGAAGGAAACTGGGTTGAGCTCGATGAAGGTTCTCCGTACGTTATTATCGGGAATTCGGGCCAGGGAAAGGCCATCTTGAATCGCGTACTAAATGAAGACTCTACAATGAAGCAGGCGCTGAAGGCAGGGTTTCTGTCATTTGATTCCACAAGGGTTAGTAATAATGATGTTGAGTTTCCTATCGATGTTGTATTATATAAAAAGGACAGCTTTCAGATCGTAGAGCATCGTTACGAAAAGAAAGATATGGAAGTAGTATCCGAGATATGGGCAGATAAGCTGAAGCAGGCTCTGGATGATATTCCTGAAGAATGGATGGATACTTCCTTTGACAAGATCTCATAAGTTTATACATAAAAAATGCCCGGTTGCAAATTGTAGCGACCGGGCATTTTTACTTGTATTCAAAAATCTTATTCTACACCATACTTGTCGAGCAGATAAAGCATCGCTGCCATAGACGCGGCACCTAACTCCAGCTCCCTACGACTCACCTTATCGAACGTATCATTGGTCGCGTGGTGGTAATCAAAATAGCGTTGCGAATCAGGAATGAGCCCCATTAACACAGTTCCCTGTTGACCTAGAGGGCCTATATCAGCTCCACCGCCTCCAACACCCAACTCATGTACCCCGTAAGGAGAAAATAAAGGCTGCCAGCTTTTGATCTTTTGTTTCTGAGCGGGAGTTCCTACAATACCGAAACCAAGAGGAGTAAATCCGCCACGGTCAGATTCGATCGCTGCAATATGTTTCTCTTTTTTTGATTTAGCCGAATCAGCATAGGCAATTCCACCCTTCAGACCGTTTTCTTCATTCATGAACATAACTGCACGTAGCGTATTGTTTGGCTTGTAACCCAATACTTTCAGCAACCTGACAGCTTCTATAGACTGCACACATCCCGTCCCGTCGTCATGTGCCCCATCTGCTATGTCCCAAGAATCCAGATGTCCACCCACTACCATGTATTGCTCAGGGGATTTGGCTCCCTTTAACTCACCAATTACATTGTGAGACGGAGCATCGGGTAATATCTCACAGCTTTGTTTAAAGTAAAATTCTGTAGCCGGATTGGTCTTTAAAGTTTTACTTAGCAGTTCAGCGGCATTGGTCGAAATCCCTGCTGCCGGAATCATGGGAGCGCCGCTTGCATAGCGCATGCTGCCGGTGTGAGGAACATCGTCCAATCTGGTCGTCATTGATCTCACGATACAGCCGATAGCCCCCATTTTTGCTGCCTCACTTGGTCCTGAACCTCGTTGCTCTACCGCTCCTGCATAGGCGTCGAAGGTATTGAGCTTGGTGGGATCCATGGGTCTGTTGAAGAATACAATCTTACCTTTCACCACACTAGTACCCAAATCCCGCAGCTCCTGGAATGATTTCACTTCAATCACCTGCGCTTTTATACCTGTTTTTGGTGTAGCGACAGATCCGCCCAATGCAACCAGAGGAACAACCGTTTTTTGTTTACCATTAAATATAGCGCCTTCTTCTTTGGCACCTCTGACCCAGTGTGGTACCATGACGTTTTGCAGAAAAACCTGATCGAACTTCTCTGCTTTCATAATCTCACTGGTGAGCGTCACAGCTTTGACCGCACCTGCGGAACCGCTTAATCTCGGACCTACTTCCTGGGTAAGCCGGCGAAGCATTTCATAGCTTTTACCGTCTGAAAGAGCGGTGTGGAAAATTTTTCGGATAAAAACAGAATCCTCTTTGTAGCCCGACTGAGCCATTGAAGTGCCTGTTATTGCCAGAGACAATAACAGGACTGGAAGAAATTTTCTTTTCATTGATAAAGGCAAAGGTGATTTTAGAATAGAAACTCAATCCTACAATTTAGGAAGGTTTCACGTCTTTTCCCTGCCTTTTTGCTATCGAAAGGAGTAACGCAGGCAACAATATAAGATTGGTACACATTGCTACCAATAAAGTTACAGAAACCATAACACCCATTGCAGCAGTTCCGCCAAAACTCGAAGCCGCAAAGATGATAAAGCCACAGAAAAGTATCACTGCTGTGTAAATCATGCTCAGCCCAGTACCAAAAATAGAATTTGTAATGGCCTGAGAAGGGCTCATTCCCTTTTCATATATCTCCTGACGGTAACGTGTAAGGAAGTAGACGGTTCCATCTGATGCGATACCAAATGTGATACTGAAGATCAGAATCGTTGTCGGTTTGAAATAAATTCCGAAGTAACCCATGATACCTGCCGTAAGTGCAAGCGGTATAAGACAAGGCAATTTTGACAACAATATAATCGGGATAGAACGGAACAGAACCATTCCTACGATGGCAATCAGTACAATCGCAATTAACAGACTTTCATATAAATTGCTAAGCAGGTAGTCGTTGCTTTTGAGGAATACCAGACTATGCCCTGTGAGGCTCACCTTGTACTGTTCAGGACTAAAGATAGAATCTATCTTTGGGCGGATCTGATTCATAAGTTCTTTAATCTTCTCAGAACCTACATCAGCCATTTGGAAGCTTACACGTGTTACACTTTTATCCTCATTCAAAAATGAATTGATCTGACGTGAAGCGCCCTGTTTTCCTTCTACGTAACCGGTAAGTTTGGCCAGTTCCAATACGCCGGGCAATGCGAAATATTTAGCATCTCCACCACGATAGGCCTGATACAGAAAACGGGAACCTTGCACAACTGACACCGGTGCGGAAAACTCCGGAAACTTTGCCATCTCGCTTTGCAACGCTTTGATCTTGTACAGCGTTTTAGCCTGGTCACCAAAGACTCCATTCTTTGATTTGGTGTCAATCATTACCTCAAAAGGTAACACACCATGAAAGTTCTTTTCAAAGAAACGGAGGTCGGTATATACAATGTCCTTTTTAGGAAGGTCGTCCACCACGTAGCCAATCGTTTCAATTTTGGTCATACCATACGCTGAAACAATAATCATCACAACCATCGAGATATAAATCTCCTTTCTACGGTAATGTACCAGCTTATTCACCGTTCTCAGGAATCCAGCTGCCCACTTTCCATCCAAATGCTTCATGTGACGCGCCTTTGGTACACTCATGTAGTGTAGCGTGATTGGCAAAAGCATGAGACAAAGCACATAGGTAACCATGACGCTGATGGCCGCCACAACACCAAACTCAACCAACAGGCTGCTGTTGGTAAAATAGAATACTCCAAAACCGATGGCAGTTGTCGTATTAGCCAGGAATGTAGAAAGCCCGATCTGACGAATCATTTCTCTGATCGCATCATCCTTTGTCTTGTTATCACGGAGTTCGGACTGGTACTTATTAATCAGGAAAACGCAGTTGGGAACACCGATGACTATAAGCAGGGGAGGAATAAGGCCGGTAAGAGCTGTTATTTTGTATCCAAACAAATGCAGTGTTCCAACCGAGAAAACCACTCCGATAAGCACTACAACGATGGAGAGCAGCGTAAGTCTGAATGAACGGAAGAATGCCCAAAGGATAAGCAATGTGACGAATACAGCCAGTCCCATAAAAAGCTGCATTTCTCCCGAAATTTTCTTCATATTGACCGTTCTGATATATGGCATACCAGAATAGTGAAGGTCTGTGGAGTATTTTACGGCGAACTCTTCCGCAATAGCCTCAATATCGCTCACAATCGTAAGCCGGCGTTTGGAATTCAGTTCCTTATCATTGAATGTAATAACGATCAGCGTAGCATTTGATTCAGAATTCAAAACAAGGCCTTCATAAATAGGCAGATTCAGAATTTCCTTTTTAAGGCTATCTACCTCACTTTGGGTGGATGGAATTTGCCGGATAACAGGCTCAAAATCAAACTGACGAAGACTGTCGTTTCTTACCGCCTTCTGAAGATTGGCCAGCGACAGAACACTTTTAATACCGTCTGTCTCTCTGATACGCTGGGTCAGTTTACACCAGTCGCGGAATTTATTCACTTCGAACAATTGGGGATCCTGCCAACCGATCACCATCACACTGCCATCTTCTCCAAACAGTTTACGAAAATCCTGATATTCCTTTTCAACAGGGTCGGTCGAGGGAAGTATTCTCGCAAATTGATAGGACAACTCAATTTTGTTGGCTTCATAAGCCATGAACAGGGTAGATGCAAGCACCAGTACAACCCACATAATGCGATAGCGTATTATGCCGGTCGCTATTTTATTCCACATATACTGTTTTTATTGATTTCGAAAGGGAGGCAAAGATAGGAAGTGCCAATAGAAAATACCTCTATATTGATTTAAAATGCGTTTTCAGACCCAAATATTCCCGGCACTACCAGTTGTTACAAGCCAATAATCTTTTCCAGGTGATGTGTTCCTACACCAAAGAATGACTTAGCCTGTTGCAATTTGGCAAGTATCTTTTCCCGTTCGGCTTCTGAAACTTTACCTTTAACGGCGGCAATCATCACATTTTTAGGCGTGTGAGCATCAGATATAAATTGAAAGACCTTCGTCTTATACCCGAAGTATTCAAGAATTAAAGCTCTGATTCCATCTGTAACCATTTCAGCCTGACGTTCCATGAATATTCCATGTCTTGTAAGGAAGTCAACGTCATTCACTGTTTTATTCTTTTCAATTTCTCTGCGAATCTGTTTGTGACAACAGGGCGCCACTACGATCAGGTCGGCATTTGCGGTAATTCCTTTACTGATTGCATCGTCGGTCGCGGTGTCACAGGCGTGTAATGCAATCAGGACATTCATATCATCCTGGTTGTAATCTTCTATTGTGCCCTGAACGAAGTTTAAACCTCCGAAAGCGGATTTATCGGCAATCTGATTACACAAATTAACCAGATCGTCCCTGTACTCAACACCGGTTACTTCAGCAGGCCGGTTGGTGACATTGGTCAGATAATCGTACAAGGCGAAGGTAAGATAACCTTTGCCTGAACCCATATCTACAACTTTCAGAACATCCTTCCGAGGCAGCTCCTTCACCAACGGGCTCAGAATGTCTATATAATGATTGATTTGACGATACTTGTCCTGAGCATTTTTGAAAACTTTCCCTTCGTGATCTGTGATATTCAGCTCTGTCAGATAAGCCTTATTCTGGCTGGATATAGGACGGTTTTTAGTTTTGTCGTGCTGTGTATCCGGGGTTTTATTGGAAGTGGGCGAAGATTCCCGCAGAAAGAATTCTCCTTTTTTGTTGGTATCAAGCAGATAATCCGCAGATGTTGTAAACAAATTACCAAACCTGAAACCTTCCTGGAGCTTTTCCCTAATAAGTGTCAATGCTTCGTCAACACCGTAGTTCTTGACAATATCTTTCGTTTTATAGCGGTAGGTGAAACTGACTTTATCTTCTCTTTTAATTTGGATCTTTTTTGCATAGATATTCTTCAGTCCGTCTTCGGCTCCCTTATAATTCCCAAGGGTAAGGCTTATAAAAGACTTATCGTTCAGACTTGATCCGACACGCGCTATAAATTGATCGAGGTGTTGTTGACTCATTGTAATTTTATAATCTCATTCCTGTAATCACTGTTGATTACTAACGATTTGTGATTGGTATTTCTATTTCAATCCGTGTTCCGGAATCGAAATTTTCATTAATTTTTATTTTTCCGGAAAGACTCTCAACACGATTTTTGATATTGAAAAGTCCCATACCTGATTTTGCTGATTTATCAAATCCGGTTCCGTTATCAGTGACAATAAGATGAATTGTTTTTGACACCTCGTTCAGACTGATATTGGCGATGCTTGCCTTGGAATGCTTGATGATGTTATTGGCCAATTCCAATACAATGCTGTACAGCTCAAATTCAGTTTTCGTCCCGTATCGCTTCTGGTCTACGTTGTTATCAAAGGTAAACGCAATACTTTTATTATCGTTCAGTTTGCTGGTCAATCGGGCCAGTGCAACAGTGAGTCCCTGTTCTTCCAGCTCAGCGGGTAGCAAATTATGCGAAAGACTACGTACCTCCTTATAGGCTGCATTCACCATTTCGTGTACACGGTTATAAATTTTCTGATCGTTATCCGGCAGTGCCTTTTTATCAATACCGAACAAATACCAGTTGAGCGAAGCCAGTGTCCCGCCTAAGTGATCATGAAGTTCAGCCGCCACACGTTTACGTTCCAGAGCTTGTCCCTGTGCCATAGCCTCCTGAATTTCCGCATTTTTCCGTCTCAACTTTTTATTGTTATACCACAGGAATGCAGCAAAAGCAATAATCAGGCAGGTAAGGCCTATCAGAAAACGCTGTACCTGTTCCTGTTGTTCAATTGTACGCTTTTGAATCGCGGAATCCATCTGCTGATTTTCAAACATCAGCTGATACATTGTGTACTGTCGTTGAATATAATCGTCGTGGATTTTTCTTCTGGCGATATAGGCATTCTCATTATAGTACATCGCTTCTTCGAGCATATTTTTTTCCTTGTAAGCTCGCCCAAGTGTTTGGTGTGCCCAGTTTGTCTGCTGAGTGGTGTGGTACTGCCGGGAATATTTTAGCGCTTTCTGGCACGCATCTATAGCCTTATCGTATTTTTTTTCCCAGTAGTAGGAGTTCCCCAGATTGTTTAGCACACTGATTTCTCCAAACAGATTTTTCGACTTTTGAGAGAGGGTGAGAGCATCAAGCAAATACTTTTCTGCAATCTCATGTTGATTCAACCGCACATACATGTAGCCCCAACTTTCCAACACAGATCCCATATTGCTTTCCATATGCAGCCCCTTGAAAATGTTATACGCCTGCTCATAATGCGCTGTAGCAATATCGATTTTATCTCTTTCCCGCCACATATTCCCCATATTTTCCAAACACAAGGCGCGGGAGCTGTCGTCTTTCATCTCCACGAAAACCTTTAAAGCCCGCTCGTAATTCACCTGTGCAGAATCCCATTGACGATACTCCGAATAACTTTCAGCCATAAAACGCCTGGCGTGCGCGTTGTAGATTGGCATCTTTACTTTACGGGAAAGAAGTAATGTTTCATTTGAAAGCTCGCGCAAAACATCATAACTGCCATCCATAAGATAAAAGGTGCTCAATAAATTATAGGCAAGAATTTTTCCCTTGTTCCACTGATGCTTCTGAGATAGCTTTAATACCAGTTTGGCATTGACAATCGCCTTTTCTGCATCGAGGTATAACTGAGAGTGGGCTAATGAGAGATATCCGAGTACGTCCGCTGTGTCTTTGGCAAAATCAGATTGATGTTTTTCGTCAAATGCGGCTGATTCCTGAACCGGGGCCGATTCATTGTTAACTGGGGAGCATTTAACTGCAGCAAGAAATATAAAAATAGAAAAGAGAAGTCCTAACCTGTATAAAGTAATCATATCGTAGTATACCTAGTCGGATTGCATCATGCAGGACCGCAGAAAGATGTCAGGGTATAACGTTGAGTTGAAAATTCAAATATATGGATGAAATACGAAAGTGTAAAACAAATCCGACTTCCATATAGAAATTATAAAATTTTGTATTGCTATTAACTTACAAAGGAATTGCCTTTGATCGTGAATCGATAGGGGAGCTCCTTCCCGACATTGATACCAATCCTTTGGGAAACAGCTATATCAATATCTGACAAAATGCTGCTGTATATGCCCAGGCTGCCATTGGTAAAGCTTTTGTGATTTGATTCGAGCTGACTGATACCCATTGCTGTTACTAATCTGCCCGGGCCGCGGCAAAGATCCCGGTCAGAGATAGATTTGGACATCGATGATTTTCGAGCTTCTATTCTTCTGTCCCGCATTAAATCAATGCCCTCAACAGGTTGCAAGGCCCGTACTAAGACGGCTTCACCAATACCGTTTTGATTGCCCACCACATTAATGCACTGATACATACCGTAAATCGTGTAGATATATATCGTACCCGGATCGCCATACATGGGCTCGGTTCTTGGTGTTCGTCTGTTAAACGCGTGACAAGCGGGGTCATTGGCCAGATAAGCTTCTGTTTCAACAATCATCCCGCTGGTAATTCCGGCGGGATGATCATGTATAATTACGCATCCCAACAGCTTTCTTGCCAGAGAAATTGTATCAAAAGACTCGTAGAAGGACTGTGAGAGCCGTTGCAAATGCATGTTTATTAGATGATATTCATTGTCTGCTCCTTAATCTTTTCTAGCTCGTCCTTCATTCTAACTACCAAATGCTGAATGGTTGCGTCATTCGCCTTCGAACCGATCGTATTTATCTCACGCCCAATTTCCTGAGCAATGAAATTTAGTTTCTTACCATTGCTTTCATTGGAGTCAAGCGTTTCGCGGAAGTAGGTCAGGTGATTAGCCAGACGGATTTTTTCTTCGGATATGTCAAACTTCTCGATATAGTATATCAATTCCTGCTCGAAACGGTTTGGATCATAATTATCGTCCGACAACAGATCACGTACCTGTTTTTCCAGTCTTTCTCTTACTGCCGGGATGCGCAATTTGTCCTGTTCAATCACACTGGCCAATAGTTCCTCTATGGTCGTAATGTAATCATTGAACTTATCAGCTGTCATTTTACCCTCCTGCTCACGAAAGACATTACATTTTCGAATCGCTTCGAGCACAGCTACCTTGATCTGAGACCAGTCATTTTCCTTACTTGACTCATCTACTGATTCGGTATTGTAGGTATTCGGCATTTGTAAAGCCAGGCGATACAACTCCGTATTATCAGGCTCAAACCCAATTCCACTCGCAGTTTCGAATAAATCCTGATAGTAGGCAGCCACCAACGCACGGTTCACAGTAGTTGACGCAACCGCCTTCCCAACGGGTTGTACAGTAAGTGTAAACTCTACTTTTCCTCTCTCCAGAGATTGTGTAAGCAGATTTCTGATCTCAATTTCGCGCTCAGAGAAATGTCTTGGAATCCGGCAGTAAATGTCCAGAAACTTGGAATTAAGCGTTTTGATCTCAACAGTTACGTTTATTGATTCAGATTCGATGTTGGAAACACCGTATCCTGTCATAGATTTTAGCATGTAAAAAGTACAGTTATAATGATGAAATCAATCGTTTTTATTTTGATTATTGAATCGCTGCTTACCACCAGATTTGGCTGGATGCTGGCTTTCCGACTGCTGAGGCTTCGATACCAACGCATTTTTGTCGATTTCGTCACTTTCCACTCTGTATCGGGCAACATCTATAGCGAGGTAAATAGCCTGAAGCAATGACCCTTCTGAAGCCTGCTTCTTGCCTGCAATATTGTAAGCGGTGCCATGATCCGGAGAAGTACGCACTACGGGTAATCCGGCTGTGAAATTCACACCTTCGTTGAATGCAAGTGTTTTAAAAGGAATAAGACCCTGATCGTGGTACATGGCCAAAACAGCATCATACTTTTTATAGGTGCCTGCGGCGAAAAAGCCATCTGCCGGAAACGGTCCGATCACCAAATTACCTCTATCCTTAAATTCTTTAATCACCGGCTGGATGATTTCGATTTCCTCGGATCCAAGCAATCCATTTTCGCCGGCATGTGGATTGAGACCCAATACAGCAAGACGTGGCTTTTTTATCCCGAAGTCACCTTTCAGAGATTTAAGAATCTGATCGATTTTGGCTGTTAATTTTTCTTTCGTAATGTTTGCTTTTACATTTTCCAGTGGAATATGCCCCGTCAGAACACCAACACGCAGGTCTCCCGCAACCATAAACATTAGCGCATCGTCTACTTCAAATGATTTGGCAAAGTATTCTGTGTGCCCCGGAAACTTGAAATCATCATTCTGGATGTTGTCCTTATTGATCGGTCCCGTCACAATCGCATGGATTTTTCCGTTACGAAGATCTTCAACTGCCCGTTTTAGTGAAGAAAAAGATGCCTGACCTGCTTCAGCGGTAATTTGTCCGGGAGCAATTTCCGTCTGATGGTCGTGCCAGCAAGTAATGACATTGGAGAGTTTCGGATTGGCTTGCTCCGGTTTTTGAATGCCGTGTAAGGTCCAATCTTTCATATCCAAAAGATTTCTATATTGATTCAACACGCGCAGTGATCCGTAAACCACCGGTGTGCATAATTTCGCTAACTGATTTCCTTCTAGTGCTTTAAGTATTACTTCCGGTCCTACACCGTTGTAATCCCCCAATGTGATTCCGATAATGGGCTTAGTGCTCGTTTGCTCGCTCATGAACTTTAAATGATATTCTTACAATTCTAATGTGCATTTCTCTATTACTTTTGCGGAAGCAATAGAGCGGCAAGTTACAAAAAATCCCGTGCCTCATATGAAAATCCTGATAGCAGACTCCATGCACCCCTCTCTTTTTACCATGTTTGAAGAGCAGGGCTGGGCATATTCTTACCATCCTGAGTACAAAAGAGAAGATATACTTAATACATTGCCCGCATACGACGGGCTCATTATACGCAGTAAAACGACTGTAAACCGAGAAGTTTTAAACGCGGCAACCAATCTGAAATTTATCGGACGTGCGGGAGCCGGTCTCGACCTGATAGACCTCGAAGCAGCAGCCGAGTTCAATATTGAAGTATTTCATGCCGGCGAAGGCAACAGGGATGCGGTGGCTGAACATGCGTTGGGTATGTTACTTGCATTATTTAACAACATTCTCCGCGCCGATCGCCAAGTGCGTACGGCTGTGTGGGACAGAGAAGGAAATCGCGGTGTAGAGCTGATGAATAAAACCGTGGGATTGATCGGCTATGGCAACAACGGAGGTGCCACTGCACGCAGACTGAGTGGCTTTGGCTGTAAGGTGTTGGCGTATGATAAGTACCGTGACAATTACGGAGATCAGTTTGCCCAGGAAAGTTCAGTTGAGCAAATTATGCAGGAAGCCGACATCGTTAGTCTTCATATCCCATTGACAAATGAAACCAAATTCCTTGTGGATGATGATTTTGTAGAAGGTTTTAAAAAGCCGTTTTACCTGATGAATCTGTCTCGTGGAGAGACTGCCCATTTGTCATCTGTCGCTTCCGGACTGCAATCGGGAAAGATAAAAGGTGCATGCCTTGATGTTTTGGAGAATGAAAAGCTTGCAAAGCTTACAGGAGAACAACAAGTGGCATTTGATTATATCAAAGCGCAGGACAATGTAGTACTGACTCCTCACATTGGTGGCTGGACGCATGAGAGTTATAACCGGATCAACGAAGTATTAGTCCGCCAGATCAAAAGCTGGATAAGTGAAGGGAAATTCCCTACTCAAGCAGAACAACACTGATGTTGCCGGTAGATTCCAGATAACAGGTTTTTACTTTGCGATAATCGTCAACACCATTTTCCCTGAGTAAGCCCTGAAGTTCGGTCAGATCCATTAACTCTTTCTCCATATTGGCGTGATGCAGTCGGCCGTTCCTGATCAGAAGAATAGGAGCGGGGCGGCTGAGTTTGCCAAACAAAATCTTTTTGTACCCCATCCAATCAATCGCGTAATCCCAGAAAACAAGTGTTCCGATCAGGACTGCACCCTCGGTGATGGAATTATATGTACCTGCCATAGCGTTTTGTGCTGCATCTGAAATCATCGTTATCAACAGCAAGTCGCTGATGCTAAGCTGGCCGGTCCCCCTTCTGAAAACACGGAGAAACAAATAGATAATCCAATAGGTGATTGTTCCCCTTATAAATACTTCTAACAGGGATAGGCTGGGAACGAACATTTCCTGCAGATGTAAACTGTATATTTTATCCATAAGTAATAGCTATTATTCAGTTTTATAACGCACTACTGATCATTCACTTACGAACCTGGCAGCTTATAGATAATTGCCAACAGCTACCTGGCATCAGGCGGTGTATATAAACAAAAATGCCGACCAAAGGTCGGCACATTTGCATCTATTAGCCATGAAAAATAAAATACTTATTATTTGCCAAGTGTACCGCGAAGTGCACGTGGGATTTCAACTGAAGCGATTGGGTTGCTTGCGGCTGTCAAGATAACAAAATTTTCAGCTTTAACAGCACCAACCTTCACTGATTTTCCTAAATCAAGTTCAGTTACATCAACGTTAACGTAGTCAGGAATGTTCTCAGCTAAACCTTGAACACGCAATTTACGCAATTTTTGATTCATTTTACCACCTTTCATAACTCCCGCAGATGCTCCGGTAAGTTTTACAGGTACGTCAACCTTAATTTCTTTTCCGTCGATGATTTGTAAAAAGTCAGCGTGGATAAGAGAATCGTTTACAGGGTGAAACTGTTTTTCCTGAAGGATGGCATTGTATATTGTTCCCTCGATGTTCAAGGTAACATTATAAATATCCGGTGTGAAAAGCAATTCACGGAACAACATAGCTGGTGCATAAAAATGAACCTGCTCGCTTCCTCCATAAAGTACAGACGGAACATAACCTTGTGAGCGAAGTTCCTGGGATTGTACCTTACCGAGATTCGCTCTTTTAAACCCTACAATCTCAAGTGCTTTCATAGAATAAAAAAATTAGAAAATTAAAAAAAATTATTGATTGTGATTTATAAATAATGAACTAATAGACTCATGATCACGAATCCGACCTATGGCTTTTGCAAAAATCTCTGCAACCGTAAGTACGCGGATTTTATCGTTTTGCTGTTTCAACGGAATCGTATCTGTAATGATCAATTCCTCTAAAACTGAATTGGCAATATTTTCATGTGCTTTTCCTGACATAATTGCGTGTGTACTGATCGCACGCACAGAATTGGCACCTTTGTCGAGGATAATCTCTGCAGCTTTGCAAAGCGTACCTCCGGTATCAATCAGGTCATCCACAAGCACAACATCCATTCCTTCCACATCACCAATCACTTGCATACTTGCAATCTCATTGGCTCTTTTACGATGTTTATCGCAAAGTATCATATCAACGTTCAAAAACTTCGCAAAGTTTCTTGCACGTGCCGCACCACCCATATCTGGCGAAGCGATCAGCAGATTTTTAAGGCCTAATGATTTGATATAAGGAACGAAAATAGAAGTACCTTCCAGGTGATCTACAGGGAAATCGAAGAAGCCCTGGATTTGTCCTGCATGAAGATCTAACGTTACCAGGCGATCCACACCTACAGAAGTGAGCAGATTTGCAACCACCTTTGCAGCGATAGCCACGCGTGGTTTATCTTTTCTATCCTGACGGGCGTAACCAAAATAAGGAATTACCACAGTTACATAATGAGCAGATGCACGTCTTGCTGCATCTACCATCAGCAGTAACTCCATCAGATTGTCCGTTGGCGGGAATGTAGACTGAATTAAAAATACATCACAACCCCTCACTGACTCCTCAAAACTCGGAGACAATTCACCATCGCTAAACTTACGCAGATTGTACCCGCCAAGTTCTTTACCATAATATCTGGCTATGTCTTTCGCCAAATATTCTGATTGACTTCCTGAAAAAATTTTAACTGTGTTAAATGAGCCCATGGCTAACTAAAAATTTGCGCAAAATTAAATAAAAATCAATTAATTACGATAATATTTCTCTAAAAAAATGTAGTAGAGACGAATACTACCTAAACCGGTAACTACTCCGACAAGAGCACCTACGAAAATATCTCCCGGATAGTGTACCCCGACATACACACGACTGTAGGAATAAAAACACGCCCACAGCAACACCAGCCACATAAAATTAACCTTTCGGTAAAGTAAACTAAACCAGACAGTTGCCAGTGCAAAACTTGTGGAAGCATGCGAAGATGCGAACCCAAACTGTCCGCCGCATCCCGCCACTTCATGAACGAGCCCTGCAAGAAGCGGCTCATGACAAGGCCTGAACCGGGCAAAATAAGGCTTCATAATTCCCGAGGTAATCTTATCCGCAATCACTACAGCTACGATTACCGTTACTACAATGGCAATACTTTTTTTCCCTTCTGCCTTTATTGTCAACGAGATCAAAAGTATATAAAGCGGTATCCAGGTATACTTATAAGTCACCCAATACATCAGCTGGTCGGCCCAGGGCGAATGCATTCCATTCAGCCAGAGAAACAATTGCTGATCATGCTGAATGAGTGACGTTATACTTTCGCTCATGAGCTGAATCCTAACACGCTTCTGACCTTACCTATTGTATGGCGGGCTATCTGCCTCGCTTTTTCTTCACCTTCGGTAAGGATTTTCTCCAGCTCGTCATTGTTTTCCATGTAATAGTTAAAAATGCGGCGCGGCTCCTCAAACTTCTGCAGAATGCATTCGTAGAGCGCCTGCTTGGCATGTCCGTAGCCATATCCACCATTCACGTAATTGCTGCGCATTGCTGCTATTTCATCATCACTGGCTACCAGAGAATACAGTTTGAAGGTGATATCACCGTCAGGATCCTTAGGATCATCAAGCCCTTTTGAGTCCGACAATATCTTTTTAGTAATCTTTTTCAGTTCATTCTCCGGAAGGAAAATGTCAATGTAATTATGATAAGACTTGCTCATCTTCTGACCATCAATGCCCGGTATCGTCATGATCCGTTCATCAATCTTTGGCTCTGGTAACACCAGAATATCTTCTCCGGCTAGTTGGTTAAACCGGCTTGCAATGTCCTTCGTCATTTCCAGATGTTGCTTCTGATCCTTACCAACCGGAATTATGTTTGCATCGTAAAGCAAAATATCAGCAGCCTGCAATACGGGATAAGTAAACAAACCTGCATTTACATCAGCCAGTTTCTCCGATTTCTCTTTGAATGAAGTTGCATTGGCGAGCATCGGAAAAGGCGTGAAGCAACTCAGATACCATGCCAGCTCAGTATGTTCCTGAACCCTAGATTGTCTCCAGAACGTATTTTGTCTAAAATCAAATCCGAAAGCAAGCCAGGTTGAAGCGATGGCTCTCACGTATTCTGCACGTTGAACCCCGTCTTTCAACGACGTAAGTGAATGCAGATCAGCGATAAAGAAAAATGATTCGTTCTGCGGATTTTTGGAAAGCTCAATAGCAGGAAGTATTGCACCCAGGATATTACCCAAATGAGGACGTCCACTACTTTGAATTCCAGTTAGGATTCTGGCCATTAACTATAAATAATTATATAAAGAAACTTTGTAATACGCTACAGAAAGCTTTTTGATTGAAAAAGTTACAAAGATATTCAGATGATCCGATCGGTCAGATGTTTAGCTCAAAGATCTCACGATACGACCGGCGCTGATTATCAGTTAACAAGGAATTTATGTTTTTTCAATTGCCAAAATTCGTTAAATTGAATCAAAAAATGATAGTAAATTTGAAAATATATAGCACCTCGCCCTCAAATTTGAGCAAGTATCACCCGGATATTTAAAAATCTCCAGACAAATTCAAGTACCAGATAAAACTAGTTTTATATGCTTCAGGCAAAAACACTGCAATTTCTTAAAGACCTTGTTGCCAATAATAACAGAGAATGGTTTCAGGAAAACCGAAAACGATACGACGATGCCAAAGCCGATGTAGAAAAGCTGACTGCCCACCTGATCAGGGAGGTGCATACATTTCAGGATTTAGGCAATCTGCAGGTTAAAGATTGCATTTTTCGTATTAACAGAGACATCCGCTTTTCAAAGAATAAGGAGCCATATAAGAGCAATCTCGCCATAGCAATAGGGGCAGGAGGGCGCAGTTCAGGTAAGATTGACTATTATTTACATATTCAGCCCAACGGACATTCATTTCTGGGAGGTGGAATGTGGTCGCCAACTACGGAGCAACTGGCAAGGTACCGCCAGGAAATCGACTACAACGCACAGGAATTGAAAGACATTATCGAAGTGAAGGATTTCAAAGCGTATTTTCCGGAAATTCAGGGAGAATCGTTAAAGACTGCTCCGAAGGGATTTGCCAAGGACCATCCAGAGCTTGATCTGCTCAAAAGAAAGCAAATGTTCTTTATGCACGCTTATTCAGATAAAGAAGTCATATCGAAAGACTTTGCTGAAGAAGTCATGAAAGGAATCAGATTACTGAAACCTTATTGCGACTATATGAATTATATACTGGACCATACAGAGGAATAGTTGTAGCCAGCCTTCTGCGGGAAGCGGATAAGTATACTGATGAACCACATTACGCCACTTTTGTGGTAAATAAATAAAACAAGATATAATGCAATTCTCTCATTTACATTGCCATACGCAGTTTTCGCTGCTGGATGGTGCTGCCGATATCAAAAAACTTTTTAAGAAAGCAAAGGCTGATAACATGCCTGCGGTGGCGATCACCGATCATGGAAACATGTTCGGTGTGTTTGAATTTGTAGCTGAGGGAAATAAACAGGGAATTAAACCGATTGTGGGCTGCGAATTTTATGTCGTGGAAGACCGTCACATCAGGCAATTTACCAAGGATAAAAAAGACGTAAGACATCACCAGTTGTTGCTTGCCAAGGATGAGATTGGCTATAAGAATTTGGTAAAAATGTGTTCTCTGGGATTCATTGAAGGGATGTATGGTAAATACCCCAGAATTGACAAGGAGCTTATTGTAAAATACCATCAGGGATTAATCGCTACGACTTGTTGTATAGGAGCCATCATTCCTAAAACCATTATTCGCAAAGGGGAAGAAGAGGCGGAAAAAGAGTTTCGCTGGTGGCTGGATTTGTTCGGGGATGATTTTTATGTGGAGCTACAACGCCACGAAATCCGCGATCAGTATATTGTGAACGAGGTCCTTATCCGTTTTGCAAGAAAGTATAACGTAAAGATTATTGCTTCCAACGATTCCCATTATGTAGATCAGGAAGATTGGAACGCACACGATATTCTGCTCTGTATCAACACCGGCGACAAGCAGAGTACACCTTCCGCCAAAGATTTTGATGATGAAAAGGGGATTCCGAAAGGGTCACGTTTCGCCTTTTTTAACGATCAGTTCTACTTTAAGAACACCAGCGAAATGTTGCAGCTCTTCAATGACCTGCCGGAGTCGCTTGACAATACCAACGAGATCGTTGACAAGATTAAAACCCTGAATCTAAACAAGGATATTCTGCTTCCCAACTTCCCGATACCAGACGAGTTTAAGACGCATACGCTCTCGGAGATGGTAGGGAAGAAAGAATTAACCGCCGATGTACTTAATCAGTGGGAATATCTGAAACACCTGACATTTGTAGGAGCCAAGTTTAAATATGGTACGATTACCGCCGAGATTGAAGACCGCTTAAACTTTGAGCTTGATACGATACGGAACATGGGTTTTCCCGGTTACTTCCTTATCGTGGCTGACTTTATTGATGCAGGCCGGAAAATGGGTGTATTCATAGGTCCGGGTCGTGGATCGGCTGCAGGTTCTGTAGTTGCTTATTGCACGGGAATCACCAACATAGATCCTATTAAATACGATCTGCTTTTTGAGCGTTTCCTGAATCCTGACCGTATTTCACTTCCCGATATTGATACGGACTTTGATGATGAAGGCCGGCAAAAAGTAATTGACTATGTAGTTAAAAAATACGGCTATAACCAGGTTGCTCAAATTGTAACATACGGTACGATGGCGGCAAAATCAGCCATCAAAGATGTAGCCAGGGTAATGGATCTGCCTTTGCAGGATGCGAACATGCTGGCTAAGCTTGTTCCGGATAAGCCGGCTTATAATATGACGCTTAACCGCATATTTACAGCTCCTTTGGAAGGAGAGGGAAGCCTTCTCAAAAAAGAGGGCATCGCTCCCGAAGAATTGGATAATGTAAAGAAGATGCGCGCGATTATCTCAGGTACCGACTTGCAGGCAAGCGTTTTACAGGAAGCGCGTCGTCTGGAAGGAACAGTGAGGAATACAGGTATTCATGCTGCTGGTATTATCATCGCGCCGAGCGATCTTACAGAGATTATTCCGGTAAGTACATCCAAAGACTCCGACTTTCTGATTACCCAATATCAGGGTAAAATCATTGAAGATGCGGGCGTAATTAAAATGGACTTTTTGGGGCTGCGAAATCTCACGATTATCAAGGAAGCCTTGCGACTCATCAAGCAGAATCATAATGTAGACATTGTGATTGACGATATACCACTTGATGACACTAAGGTTTTTGAGCTGTTCCAGCGTGGAGAGACCAACGCGATTTTCCAGTTTGAATCTGACGGTATGAAGAAACACATGCGTGATCTGATACCGGATCGTTTCGAACACCTTATTGCCATGAATGCCTTGTATCGTCCCGGACCGATTGCGTACATTCCAAGCTTTATCCGACGAAAAAATGGATTGGAAGAAACGACATACGACTTACCCGAACTTGAAGAATATCTGGCTGATACTTATGGAATCACCGTATATCAGGAGCAGGTAATGCTTTTATCTCAGAAGTTAGCAGGCTTTACAAAAGGCCAGGCCGATACGCTGAGAAAGGCGATGGGGAAAAAGCAGATTGAAACGCTGAATAAAATGAAAGGCGATTTCATGAAAGGTGGGGGAGAAAAAGGACTTGACCTTAAGAAACTTGAAAAGATCTGGACTGACTGGGAAGCTTTTGCCTCCTATGCCTTTAACAAATCGCACTCTACCTGCTACGCTTTTGTAGCTTATCAGACAGCTTATCTGAAAGCGCATTATACTGCAGAATATATGTCTGCGGTATTGACCAGCTCCCTTGGTAACATTGAAAAGATCACCTTCTTCATGGAGGAGTGTAAAGCCCAGGGACTTAAAGTTTTGGGGCCGGACGTGAATGAATCAGACCGGCAGTTCAATGCCAACGGGAAAGGTGAGATACGTTTTGGGCTGGCTGGTGTGAAAGGCAGCGGTGATGCGGCTGTGGAAGCCATTATTGAAGAAAGGAACACTGGCGGCGCTTTTAAAGATATATTCGATTTTATAATCAGGGTAAATCTGCGCACAGTGAATAAGAAAACCATAGAAAGTCTCGCTTACGCGGGTGGATTTGACTGTTTTCCTGAGTACCACCGGGCTCAATATTTTGCCACGGAACAAGGTGAGAACGGCACATTTATAGAACGCCTTATCCGTTACGCCAATAATTACCACGCAGAGAAAGCGTCTGCTCAGGCTTCACTATTCGGAGCATTCGGAGGAAATGACATGCTGATGAGCAAGCCTAAGGCTGCGGATATTGAATCATGGGGAGATCTGGAAAGGCTTAGATATGAAAAGGACGTGGTAGGATTCTACATATCCGGACATCCCCTGGATACATTTCGTATTGAGCTTGACAATTTTTGTACCTGCACTGCCGACGAGGTTATGATTATTTCAGAAGGAGAAAGGAGGCCCAAACATTTTGACAAAGAAGTTACAATCGGTGGTATCGTTACCAGTGTAATAGAGCGAATGTCTAAAAACGGAAGCCCTTTTATGATTTTCAAAGTGGAGGATTACAAAGGTTCCATCGAAATGCTGCTTGGAGGTGAGGATTGTGTAAGGTACAGGAATTATCTCCAAATCGGTCAATTTCTTCATATCAAAGGAAAAATTCAGAACCGCTGGAAACAGGAAGATCAGTTTGAGTTTAAAATATCGAATATTCAGCTTTTAACAGAAATAAGAGAGAAAATGTGTAAGAAAATCAGGATCAATCTGCCTCTGGATTTCATTGATGAAAAATCCATCATGATTCTTAACGAGACTTTCGGGGCAAATCCGGGAGGTTGCTCTGTCAACATGACAGTAACCGATCCTGAAACAAGGCTGGAAGTGGAAATGTTGTCACGTGCTTATCGCGTTGCTCCCTCCAACGAGTTCTTTGCAGCTTTAAACAGGATGGAAGGAGTCAAATTCTTTCTGAATTAAATACTGTTTCATATCATTACTGAAAACAGGAGTGACATTTTAATCCAGCCACCTGAATTGGCACGGAACTTTTAATAACTCATATTGATTATCCAATCAGATTAATAAAAAACTAGACAAAATTTGAAATGGGAAAAGCACTCGAAATTACCGATAGCACCTTTGAAGAATTGATCCAAAGTGATAAACCAGTACTTGTTGATTTTTGGGCAGAATGGTGCGGGCCTTGTAAAATGATCGGACCAGTTGTTGAACAATTGGCTGGCGAATATGAAGGCAAAGCTGTAATTGGCAAAATGGATGTGGATATGAATTCTTCTGTACCAGCTAAGTTTGGTATCCGTAGTATCCCAACGTTGATGATCTTTAAAGGAGGTCAGTTAGTTGATAAAGTAGTTGGTGTAGTACCAAAAACTACTTTGGAAGATAAATTGAACGCACAAATAGAAGCTGCTGTATAATCAGCATTTTCTAGCAATATATAATAAAAGGAGCTCAGATGAGCTCCTTTTTGCATTTCAGCCTCCGTATTACTCCGATCTCAGCGATTTTACCGGATCAGTTAATGCCGCTTTTAATGACTCATAACCTGCTGTAACGGCGGCCACTATAAAAGTGATCAGAATGGCGATAGTCATGATATCAGCGCCAATTGGGATGCGGTACTCATAATCCTGTAACCATGCGTGCATCACGTACCAGCCCAATGGAGCGGCCAGCGCAAAGGCTATAACGATCAGTAAAGCAATTTCTTTTCCGAATATTCCAAGAATACTTCCCAGACTGGCTCCCAAAACTTTACGCACACCAATCTCTTTCGTTTTTTGAGAAGCCATGAACTTAACCAAACCATACAATCCCAGGCAACCTATAAAAATAGAAATCAGAGAGAAAACCCGTATCAGTTTGAGCATCAGGTTTTCAAGTTCATAACTTTTAGCAATCTGCTCATCCATGAATGTTTGCTCATACAGATAATCCGGAAAGTATTCACTCCAGAGCTGTTCAACACGCTTCATCGTTGCATGGAGATTTGTTGATTTCAGCTGAATGGCGCAGCGGTAATTACTATTGTTATTGGTAAATATCGCTATAGGATCGATTCCATTTTGAAATGATGTGTTGTTCCAGTTTTTGAGAACGCCTGTAATAGGTGCACTTACGTCCCATATTTTAAGGTTCTTACCAATCACTTCATTGGGATCCCGGTATCCTAGTTTTTCAACTACTTTTTCATTGACCATGTAACCGCGTACGGTATCGCTCAACGGAATGTTCTGACCAGCAAGCAAAGTAAGTCCGAATGTTTTCACGTAATTGTTATCCGCAGTTTTGGTATTGATAGACCAGATCTCATCCTTTTGCCGTGTGTCAAACTTGACGTTACTGGTATTGTTGGAGGTTGTAGTGGGCAAAAACATACAGAATGACACCTCGGAGATACCCGGAATCTCCAGAAGTCTCTGTCTGAAAGTGGATTGATTGATTTTGTCCGGTGTTGGAATCTGTATGCTGGCAATACCCTTGGTTTCATATCCTACTGAGCTCGACAACATGAAATCAACCTGGTTATTTACCACCAATGTACAAATTACCAGAAGTTGAATCAGCACGAACTGAAACACAATAAGCCCTCTTCGCAAAGATATGCCGCCAATGTTTCTTGTAGTAACATTCCCTTTCAAAGCCAGTACCGGCCGGAATCCTGCCAGAATTGTACCGGGATAAGTACCGGCCAGCAACACAACGATTACAAAAAGAGAAGCTAAAAATGTCCAAAGTAAAGGATCGCTCCAAATAACAGTCTTAGGCCAGGAGCCGGGGCGATCGAGCCATTCCGTAATATGAGGAAGAATGAATGAAGCCAGAATAAAACCAACCGTCATGGCCGTAAAAGTAATCAGCGCCGTTTCCAGAAGAAACTGTATAAATACCTGCCCCTTCGTACCTCCAACAGCCTTGCGAACTCCCACCTCCTTGGACCTGCGAAGTGCCTGGGCAGTTGCCATATTGATGAAGTTGAAGCAGGCAGTTACAATGAGGAAAATTCCTATTGCACTCATAATCCATATCCATTTCATTGGCATAGCGCCATAATATGGAATAGAATGGTGCATATCCTTGTACGGGATCAGGTTGTGAACATACGACTTATGATCACTGCCATGATACTTTTTATTTAATGCCGCCATCTGTTTGTTGGCAGTACTCAACTTTACTTTTTCAGGTAGTAATACGAAGCAATAGGTACTGGAGTTTACACCTCCCCAGTGTTCGAGTCCGCTACCGCCATACTGATACTTCGGATTTGCAGTCAGGGTCGAGAAAGATACAAACAGTTCATAGGGAAGATCGGTGTTATCCGCCGGATTATCCACAATTCCTGTCACTTCCAGATCCAGCTGGTTGGAGAGCTTAAGTACTTTACCAATCGGATTTTCATTACCAAAGTATTTCGCCGCCATTGCCTCACTAATCACAACAGTATTAGGTTTGCCAAGTGACTTTTCCGGATTGCCGACCCGCCAGTTCACGTCAAAAATCGAAAAGTATTCAGGATGAACATAAGCAAGAACGGGCCCTTCTTCCTTAAACTTCTTGACAGGCTTACCATTGTTATCAAATATGGATAGAAAAGGGTCATAACTTTCTATACACATGGTTGAAGTATAGGATGGCATTTCAGTACGTATGGCCTTCCACATCGGAGTAGGCACACCGCGTGAATAACCTACACCGTCAAAATGAAATTCTGTTGTGACCTGATATATCCGGTCTATGTTTTTATGAAAATGATCGTGAGTTGTCTGAAAGCGTATGAACCAGAAAACAATCAGTGCGCACGCCAGTCCGATAGATAAGCCGGCAATGTTAAGTAGTGCATAAAGGCGATTTCGCATGAGATTGCGCCATGCTATTTTGAAGTAATTTTTGATCATAACACTTCTACTTTATCCTAAATAATTACGAACATACTTGACCTGTAACAGATTTCCGTGTAAAAGGTATGCCACCTTTATTTCTTTCTCACTATCAGATATTTATGTAAAACAAATTGTCCGCTAACGAACACTTCTGTTCGCTGCTGACCACGACAGACCCGACACAAAACTCCCTTTCTATTTTGGACAAATCGCCTGTTTGAGATATACGGTAAGCAGCCGACACAATCGGAATCTGATTTTTATTACAAATGATCCTGCTCCACACGGCATCAGCGCATAGCATCAGATTGGGAAAAAGCTGATGAAGCATGAAAGCAGGCAGAAGTAATTCCGTTGTCAGACGGCTGCTTAATTCATTTATACTACAATCATCTAGGTTTGTAGTATCATCACATATCACAATATTAATCAGACCTTCAACAAAATATAGGTCGTTAATAGCTTCGCATAATCTTACAACGGCATCTATACTGTTATCCAACATCACAAGGCAATGCACGTAAATTGAATAACCAGATCTGATCTGGATTTTAAGCTCCTCCAACCGTGTTTTGTCGTTGCCTATGAGAATTAAGTTCTTCTTTTGCCGCGCCAGGTCGATGGCGACGGTATGTCCGATATCTATATCTGCATTCTGTACTACAAAATAATTCATGGATGTAGCTGTTTTATTTCTCCTAAGTTTTAAGGTAAACTTGGTTTAGGTTGTCATGCCATTACGCCACCTGATGCGAACGGTGGTCAATCAAAACTTTTGCAAAAAACAACTACAGGAGCATGGAAAGAAATACTGATTTATCATTACCTCATATGCACGTCCATTCTTACATGAGGGAAACCAATGTGGGTGCAAATCAACTGTTACTCGTGAACGCGCTGGCAGAACTCAGCAATAGTGGTATCACCATTTATGACATGAACAGAGGTGTCCATGTTTATACATCCTCGTCATTTTATAAGGTATTTGGTTTTGAAGGAATAAACGAGGGAGATGTATCTAATTCAGTTTTTGATTCACGCGTTCACCCGGCAGACTTGCGCATACTGGCAAAAAACGGAGCTCTGGCAATGAAATATGTGATGGAGCGTCCTGTTCCTTTCCGAAAGGACTATAAAATGATTACAGAGTACAGAATCAAAAATAATGGGGGAAATTATATTCAAGTCACTGAATCTCATCATGTACTGGAGCTGGATCAATGCGGAAATATAGCTTTATCTCTGGGAATTATAAATGTATCTCCAAATCAATCGCTCGGTCAGGGTGTGCGGTTTCAGTTGATTAATTGTCATACCGGGCAACTTATCGATCTGTTACCCAAAGCAGAGCCGGCAATAAAAGAACTGACGTTACGTGAGCATGAAATTCTGGAAATGATTCGAAAAGGTAAGTTGAGCAAGGAGATATCCGCCCTATTATCCATCAGTGTGCATACCGTAAATACGCATCGGCAACGCATACTTGAAAAACTCAATGCAGGCAACGCTATGGAGGCAATTATACGCGCCCTGGATAGGGGAATTATATCCTGATAATCAAGGAGAGTAGGATTGAGAACAGGCAGCCATGTGGCCGGCCTGCTCTCAAACGAAAACTATTCTGTAATCTCAATCGTGTATGATGCTTCAAAGGTACCACCTGCCTGAAGTGACAGGATGCCCTCTTTGTCTTCCAATTGCTGATTTGCATTTGCGCTATCCGCTATCCCAAGCCAGGGCTCGATACACACAAAGTCGCCATTAGGTTTAGCCCAAATTCCCAGATAGTTAAAATCCTGATAGGTAACAATCACTGATTCAGTAGTATTTTTACTTTTTAACGCTACTTTTCTGGATTTTAAATTTTTAAAAATCAGTGCGTCGTTATCAAAAAGACTGTGGGTTAGCGGCAGTATATTTGTTTGATCCAATATCTGTTTAGTATCTGTACCTACAAGACCGTCACTTGCCAGCAACCAGGTAGAAGCCGTTTCTGGATGCTCAAATTCCAGATAATAGTCTTCATAATCTTCCTGTTCATTAATCGGACATTTGAAGGCAGGGTGGGCTCCAAGGGAAAAAAGCATTACATCTGTACCGCGATTGGTGATTTTGTGGCTCACTTCAATCTTGTTCCCTTTCAGCTTATAAGTAATCTGAAATGAGAAAGGGAAGGGGTATATCTTAAGTAATTCTTCGTCATCAGTTAGTCCAAAACTCAGACTTTCCTCTGTCTGTCCAACCAGTTCAACGTTGGTATTATTCCTTACAAAACCGTGTCTTGGAATCTTGTATTCACTTCCCTTGTATTTGACAAAGCCATTTTTGACCGCACCGATAGCCGGAAAAAGGACAGGAGAGGTGCTTCCCCATATGGCAGGATCGCCACTCCACATAAACTCTTTTCCCGTTGCAGCGGATTTAATATTGCATAACTCAGCACCCGTTTCATTTACTGCAATGCTCAGTTTGCCGTTTTTAATTTCGTGTTTCACAACTATATCTATTTATCTGTAAATATGACTTCTGATCGAATCCAGTGATTCCAAAATTATTGCACATCCTTCTTTGATCTGTTCTTCTGTGATAATCAAAGGTGGAGAAATACGCATGGCATTGTCACAAAATAAAAACCAATCCGTTACGACTCCTTTCTCAATACACAGATCAATGGTTTGTTTCAATTTTTCAAATGACTCCATTTCAGCTGCAAGCATCAAACCTCTGCCCCGAACCTCTTTAATCTTTTCATGAACCAGCAAAGTTTTAAACAATTGTCCCTTTTTAATCGCCTGTGCCGACAAATTACTATCCACTGTGACGCGGAGAGCTGCCAGTGAAGCGGCGCAACTCACCGGATGTCCACCGAAAGTAGTGATGTGCCCCAATATTGGGTTAGTCTTAAAAACCTGCATAACTTGCTGTGAGGCCATAAAGGCTCCGATAGGCATTCCGCCGCCCATGCCTTTCGCACTAAGGAGAATATCCGGATAAATTCCAGACTGCTCAAATGCCCAGAATGTACCTGTTCTTCCAAATCCTGTCTGTACCTCATCCAGAATCAGTAAAGTGCCTGTTTCGTTGCAACGTGTACGCAGGGCACGGAAATAACTGTTACTTGCTTCTCTGACTCCTGATTCGCCGCTCACTATTTCAATAATAACTGCTGCGGTTTTATCGGTAATTTTTTCTAATTCAGATTCCAGACCATGCTGAATATTTTTAATGCCAGGAAGTAACGGCCGGAAACTGCGTTTAAAATCTTCAGATCCTGAAAGACTGAGAGCACCCTGAGAAGCACCGTGATAGGCATTGTAACAAGAGATAAACTCAGCTCTTCCTGTAAAGCGTTTGGCAAGCTTCATCGCCCCCTCAACTGCCTCTGTGCCGGAATTGGTAAAATATACATTGTCTATTTTACCATATGGAGAAGGATTTTCTGAGTTAATATCAAGTGTATCCGATAACGCTTTTGCCAACTGAACCTGAGCACTCTGCACATATTCCCCATATACCAAAAGGTGCATATGTTTATCCAACTGACCATGAATCGCATTTAATACCTGCGGGTGTCTGTGTCCGACATTGCTTACACCAATTCCCGAAATCAGGTCAAGATACCTGGTTCCATCAGAACCGTACATATAAACACCTTCAGCACGGTCAATTTCAAGGGCTAATGGATAATCAGAAGTTTGGGCAACGTGATCGAAAAATAGTTGTCGATGAGAAATATGCATTTTAAATGTATAATACTTTTTAAAAGTATTAATTTTATTGAATTAAAAAATGTGGGATCAGAGCTTATTCGTAAAAACAGGCACTACCGCCTACCCAGGTAAAATTCTTATTGTAGTCAACTCCGATCATTTCCCCACGGCTCAAACGACTCAAACTGATCAGTAACTCTGGCCGGTCAGCCTTGTCAGGCCAGCCAAACATTATTCGGATCTCGCATTTAACAAGGCCGTCGGGCGATTGAATAATAGGTTCATAAATGACCTTTTTTTGCAGAATAAAGTTCTCCGGATCCCGAATCGCTTCCAGCATTTCTTTACTAACATGAATTTTCACCCCGCTTCCTGCAAAGGAAAAAAGTGGCTTTAACACGTAATTTTCCAGGTCAGACGGGAACTCCCCATTGAATTCGCTGAGAAACCGTGCATCGGGTACATATTCACTTTGTAAGAATGGCATCGCAAACTTACTGATTCTATAAAACCAATTCGGATGCCCCACCCAGGTAACATCAACATCGTCCGTGAATCTGTAGTTGCCGGGAAGGTCACTGTATCGTGCCAGATCATCGAAAATCAGGCGGTTATATATTCGCTTTACCTGAATCCTTCTTCCATCAAGTTCATAATATAAACTTCTTCCTTCGCGTATCAACTTTGTATAACAAACTGCTTTCACACCGATCATTTTCTCAGTGATAGCGAAATCAATTCTTGTTTTTTGTTTCTCCGGAAAAATTTCAAGCAAAATAACCTGTTCCGGGTTTTCGTCTGCAACGATTAAATCTCTCAACGCAGCCACGTAATTTTCATACGAACTTTTGTTGAGGGTATAGGAGAAATTTTCAGGCACAGGAAAGCGACTGGAAAAACGTTCGGACAAATAAGCCTGATAACCGTAAAGTGAAGCGAATCCCTGTAACTCTATAAGTTGAGGAGTAAGTTCTCCCTGATCCGATTTGCAAATTGCAAAGTCTATAGCAAGGAATGATGTGTGTTCATTCTCATTAGGCACCACTTGCCCCGCCGGAACAGCCCGGTCCGTTCTGCTTTTAAACTCAGGCGTTATGATTGTATCTATAATCTGCTCACAAGCTTCAGTAAGCTTGCGTTTCAGTTCTAACGGAACGAATACTGGTGTCTCTGCGATCCGAAAATCGAGCTGATCAGGAAAATCCAGTTGAATAGATGCTATAAACTGGTTATATTCTTCATTTGAAAATGCATTATTGAATTCTTCGCGTGCTTTTTTGTGCATTCTTCCAATCAGATTGATGAATGATGTAATCAGGCAATAACGGTATCAGTACTCCTGTTTTTTAATAACGCATTTCTTAAAAATGTCGGAATCATTACCGACTCGGTCAATAGGATCTTATCCGGATCGTTGAGATGCTCAATCATATCATTGTACTTCTGTTCACCATGATTCGCGACTATGGCTGCTTTTTTCTCTTCCCGGAGGAAGTAACGCAGCATTCCTTCCGCATCTGCTTCAGGATGAAACTGGGTACCTACAATTTCATTTGAAAACCGTATTGCCATCACTGCACGTTCGAGTTGCACATGAGGGCGTATTTTTTCCAGACAAAGAATTTTAGATTTATTAAGATCCAGCGCCAGCTGGTTAGGCTGGGTTACCTGAAAATCTCTTGAATCTACAATCCAGAAAGGGTCCTGCAGATCGGAGAGGAGCGTGTCCTTTCTCCCGAAAGATGTTTTATGAACCGGAAAAGTGCCGAAAGAGGTCTTTCTTCTTTTACTTACTTTCGCTAGTTGCCAGTGGATACATGCCATCTGAAACGAGTGGCAAATCAGAAAAAGATGTTTCTTGTGTTTGTTGTGACGGTTACCATTGTATTGGAAAATCCCATCCAGAAATTTAAAATACTTTCTTTCCCAGGGCTCTCCGGCAGGAGCAGGATTACCGGGACCGCCGGTTGATATATACGCGTCAAATTCCATCGAAGGAATTTCCAATCTGAGACGTACATCAAATACTTCATAACTGATATTAACACCCTCATTTTCACTAAATGCGTTTATAATTTTCTTGATACAGCGCATCCCTTCATTCTCAAATCCATTATACATGTCCAGAATTGCAATTCTGTAATGTTTGTTCTCCCTGTTCATTGGTGATATTTCTTATTCTATTTTTTCCAAAAAAACGCCTGTATTCAACTGTATTTTCTACGCACACAGCTTCATATCACGTTTGTACAATTTGTAAAAGTACAAAAAGTATTACAAACCGTCCAGACCGGATTAACCCGCAAGGGACTGTTTGTAACTAGGAGATACCTATTTTCGTTTCAGAAACGATATAGTCAACAACAGCCTTCATATCACCGGTTTGTTCGAAAACAGCAAGCTGCCTGTCGGCGCCCGTACCCATATCCATAATCTGATGGATATATTCAATCTCTTTTCTGCTTCCGAGTTCATCTACAACATCATCTATGAATTCCAGTAGCTCACCAGCAAGGATGCGGTACTCAACTTCTTCCTGTTTTCCGAAATCAATTAACTTTCCATTGATACCATATCGGGCTGCCCGCCACTTATTTTCATTGATCAGCATGCGATGGTAGGGCCGAAAGCTGAGATTCATACGATGCAGCTTATGGATTTTCGCAACTAATGCCTGCATGATCGCAGCCAGACATATCGTTTCGTCGGTACGCATAGGGACATCACACATTCTGAATTCGATGGTATTGAAAAACGGATGCACTCTGATGTCCCACCAAATCTTTTTCCCATTGTCGATACATTTTGTTTTGATCAGGAGATTAACGTACTCATCGTACTCCGCCGCACTGGAAAAATAATCAGGAATACCAGTTCTTGGAAATTTGTCAAATACCTTGGAACGGTACGACTTAAAGCCTGTATTTCTTCCGCACCAAAAAGGAGAATTGGTAGACAATGCATAAATGTGCGGCAGGAAATAACGGACCGCATTCATGATTTCGATACCTTCATTCCTGTTTTCTATTCCCACGTGTACGTGTAACCCGAAAATGAGATTGCCCCGTGCTACATCACGCATCTCGTCAATGATTTCGTCATATCGGGGATCGGGCGTGATGAGTTGTTCTACCCAGTCTGCAAAAGGATGTGTACCGGCAGCTGCGACTTGCAGATTCTGCTTTTCAGCCAAATCGAGAATCATTTTGCGGAGGTAGGTTACCTCTTCACGGGCTTCCTGAATATTATGGCAAATGTTAGTACCCACTTCAACCACAGCCTGGTGCATTTCGGCTTTCACACGTTCTTTGAGCGTAATTTTCCCGTCCTCAACCAGTTTGGACATGTGGGATCTCAGATTTCGTGTAACCGGATCAATTGTTTGAAATTCCTCTTCAATACCGAGGGTGAACATAGCCATGTGTTTAGCTTACTTGCTGTTAGTTGATGAAACTCAGGATTTTTTACCAGCGCTTTTTTTAACAGGTGCCGCGGGTGCCACCTCAGGTAATTTCGCTTCTGTTGCTTTTTTAGGAGTTGCTTTTTTTATGGCGGGTTTTGCGGCTGCATCATCCTTCACCAACGGATTTTCAACTTTCTTTTTAGGTGCGGCCTTTGCAGGCGTTTTATTGAGTGCAGTTTTAGGTGAAGCAGTAGCGACTTCCTGGGCAACCGCCTCAGGCACATTTGGAATAATTCCTCCTACCGAGTTCTGTATAAATGTTCCCCAGGTAAGATTCGTCTGACCTTCCTTGTGATTTTTTGCTCTTTCAATAGCCATATTCGCCGCTGCCTCAACCACCCATTCGAAATTCTCATGTCCTACAGAATAAACATCAGCATCAGGAGCAGGATTGCAAAAATCTATAGCAATTGGTACACCATTTCTGACGGCAAATTCAACAGTATTAAAGTCATAACCCAAGGCTATATTAAGTTTCAATACATAATCTTTAATTGTGGCCAGCAACTTTTCTCTCTCTTCTCCCGTAGCTTTCAATTCCGCTGCATACCGAAGGTGATGCGGATTGCGCGGTTCGTAGGGCATGATTAACACGTCCTTTTGTCCTATACAATAACATCTTACATAATCATCAAACTCAATTTCCTCCTGAAGCATCATGATCAGGTGTCCTGTCTCTTCATGTTTATTCCAAAGATCCTGGATATTATGCACTTTATATACACTCTTCCAGCCTCCGCCATCATGCGGCTTCATATAGGCCGGAAAGCCTACATACTCAAACATTTCCTCCCAGGCCAATGGAAATGCGAGGTTACGGAATGATGTTTCGCTCGTGTTTTCCGGACGTTCCTTCGAAGGTAGCAGCACTGTCTTTGGCACTGGAACACCAATCTTTTCAGCGAGCGCATTATTGAAGAACTTCTCATCCGCGCTCCACCAGAATGGGTTATTAATCACAGCAGTACCACTCAACGCAGCATTCTTCAAAAACGCACGATAAAACGGAACATCCTGAGAAATACGGTCAATAATTACGGCATACTCCGAAAGATCCGCCTGAACAACCTTATCAATCCGCACAGCTTCTGCAATAATATCTTTTTCTCCCTTGCTGTTGACACGGTCAATGAAAGCCTGCGGAAACGTGTTTTCCATTCCAAAGAGAATTCCAATTTTCTTCATAATAAGGTTCAATTATTTGTGTTGAATGAATAGTAATATCTTGTTTTTACATAATTCTTGATAAATAATGCGGAAACATCGCATTCCATAATGGCCAGTCGTGCTTTTCCCAGCCACGTACGTCAAGCCAATGGTCGATGCCATTCCGGTTCAGAATATCCGATATTTTGAGATTGCTCTCCAGACATATATCCCATTCCGACGTGCCCAGTACAATTTTCATATGGCCATATTTCCAACCCTGCTCATTTGGCATATAGTCGATAGGGTTATTGAAATACACCTGATCGCTATAATAGCCGTCCATAAAACTTCGTATGTCGAAAGCCCCGCTCATACTAATCATATAAGCTACAAGAGAAGGGTGACGGAATGCAAGATTGGCCGCGTGATAGCCACCAAAACTGCAACCTGCTACGCCAATCTTATCTACATGGCATTCGTGTCTGATGTAAGGTATGAGTTCATTAACCAGAAAACGGTCGTATACCATATGATTGAGCACTCTGTATTCGGGATTGAGATGCTTGGCATACCAGGAGTCAGCATCTATAGAATCAATGCAATAGATCTTGTATTTTCCTGATTCCACCAATCCTTTTACGGACTCAATTAATCCCATATCCTTCGCTTGATAATACCTGCCCAGCGTTGTGGGGAACAGGAGAATGGGGTAGCCCCAATTACCATAAACAAGCATATCAATATCTCTTTCGAGATGATGTGAATAGTATCTTATATGTTTCTCTTCCACAATAGCAAGCAAGTTTATGGGTTAGCTTTTGAAATATACAAAAGAAAATATTAGATGCAAATGTGTTCAACAAAAGAATGGTTTGCCTTACTTTGTCGTCTTTTTGTATTTTATCCAGTCCAACGACACCGGCTTGAAAACACATCAACAATCGACATCTTCTATATACTCTCAGTACCTGGAGCGGGAAGTTACGCTAACAATCATATTGCCAGTTACCTATCAATCTTCAAAAACATACAAGCTTTTGTTGTTCAATGATGGTCAGGATATCGGGGCTTTGGGTTTGACGAATATTTTGGATGAGAGAGGTTTCGAGCACGACGCGTTCGTAACAGTCGGAATTCATGCAAATCATGACCGTGTTCAGGAATATGGTACCGCCGGACAAGCCGATTATGCAGACAGAGGAACCAGAGCATTTAATACTACAAGATTTGTATTGAATGAGCTGATTCCATTCCTTTCAGGCACCTACAGCGTTATGGCTACAGATATCGTCTACGCAGGATTTTCACTTGGTGGTTTAATGGCGCTGGATATAGTTTGGGCTCATCCGGATGTATTTTCCAAAGTCGGTATTTTTTCAGGCGCACTTTGGTGGAGGCAAAAAGCGCTCAATGAGGGCTATGAAGAAAATGACAGGATTATGCACGCCCGAATTCGAAACGGAAACTTTAGCCCTGGACTTCAATTCTGGTTTCAATGTGGAACAGACGACGAGACAGACGATCGCGATCAGGATGGTGTTATTGATTCAATTCAGGACACACTTGAATGTATAGCAGAGCTTGAACGCAAAGGATATGGCTGGAAAACGGATATTTGTTATGTAGAAGTCAAAGGAGGGGAACACAATGTGCCAACATGGGCTGCTGTTATGCCGGGGTTTCTGCAATGGGCCTTTCCTGAACAGAATGAGAAAGCGATATCTCCAATCTGGTAGCACAGGCGGGAGAATTATTTTCTCCCACCAAGCTTCTCCACTAAAATTATAAAGACGATAAAAATGCCATTGTATCAACAGCATCGGCATAGTCTTCCAAGCCGGGGCTTTGCACTTCTCCGAAACCGACAGCTCCATTTATCTGCACTTCTTTACCACTCACAATACATTGTATTTTTTCTGCAGCTTCTTCCAAAACTGCTTTCACTGAATCAGCGCCATCATAAAATTCAAAATGAACGACGCTGATAGGAGAGACCAGAGCAGGGCTTTCGTTGAATATTAAAAACCCGTTATCAAAATGCGCTATACGGTTTACCAGAAGTATTGACCGGTTATACTCGTAGTTATTGAAGTACTTATGGTGATTCACGCAAACAGGACGAAACACTTCCAGAGATTCGTACAACTTACTAAAGTCATATCCGGCTGGTACAAAGAGCTTTGAAACGTTACGGCATCCCAATCCGAAATACTGAAAGATATCCTTACCTAGAGCGGTAAGCTCCTCAGTGCTTTCCTGCCCGTCGAGAATCGCTACAGAAGTGCGGTTCTTTCTGATGACATGCGGTTTTTTGGAAAAATAATAATGGAAGTACCTGGCCGTATTATCACTGCCGGTAGCAATATAAGCATCCGCTTCATTGAGCCGTTCAACAAAACGTATATGATTCCCGAAAGCGGGTTCGAGTTGTACGAGTTTTTCAAGCAAATAATGGATCAAGGCCTGGTCGTCCGAAGCTGGTTTGGCCAATAGGGTATGTCCGCTGATCAAAACACAAAGTGCATCATGAAAACCCACCGCAGGGATATTGCCCGCCATCACCACACCCACCTTCACCTGCTGCACAGGTTCAGTATACTTCTCTACCCATGCTTCCAAAGCCGCGCGATCCAAATACTGGCTGGCAATAGCTTCAAGAGATGTACGCACATTAGCCGGGGTAAACCAGTTGTTTTTACTGTTAGATGCCGCAATCCACTTTTCTATTTCGTCGGTGTTTTCTTCACTATTTATATATGTACCCAATTTAACAAAGGCATCTACGCGGCTTTTTCTTGATATCATTCTAGCTGGACTATAAAAAGTATAATGGTAATTAAGGTTTTTAATTTTCTGATTGTTGTGAAACTTTAAATAATTATATTTGTTTCTTCAAGAGTGAGAAAATAAGAACAAATATAAACAATCCGGCGACTATGGCTATAATGATAACCGATGAATGCATAAATTGCGGGGCGTGCGAGCCAGAGTGCCCCAATACTGCTATTTATGAAGGAGGCGTTGAATGGACATGGGGGGAAGGCACCAGTTTAGATGAAGTAGATTTTGGTGATGGCACTGTGGTGAGTGGCAAAGAAAAGCAAGCACCCGTTTCAGATGAATTCTATTATATAGTAACAGATAAATGTACCGAGTGTGTAGGTTTCCATGAAGAACCACAGTGTGCAGCAGTTTGTCCTGTTGACTGTTGTGTGGATGATCCCGATAATGAGGAGGAAGAAGAAACACTTTTGGCGAAAAAGGCCTGGATGCACGGCGAATAGTCCGACACTCCCGAGCAGAAATCAGCAAGCCCCGCAATAGCGGGGCTTTTTTTGTGCCGTATGGAATTCATAATGGTAATTTAAGAATAAAACCACCGTATGCGTTATCGATAAAACGTTTAATAATATTCTGTATTTGCACAACATTGCAGAATATTAATATAATTTTAAAAATGTCATTTTAACCACTTTTTTGTATCAAAAACTATAAAAAAGAGTACAAAAACATGAATATTAGACTTTTTAAGATAAATTTTGATGATAATATTTGATAAATATAAAATAAGTACAATATTTGAATCACAATATCAGCCCGAATCAGGATTTAACTTAAACAGAATATAATTATGAAAAAAGTCTATTGCACAGTATTATCTTTAATGATACCATTTTTGGGTTTTACAAAGTCATTTGAAGATCACAAGACAAAGGCCGACACCTTGACAACTGTTGCAGAAGTGAAAGAGGACGAAGAATCCAAAGGCGCATTCGCTTTTTCAGGTTATTTGGATTCTTACTACTCCGCTAATTTCAACAAGCCCCTGTCTCGCAGCAATGGCGGCGCGGCCGGAACAGCAAGGGTTTTTGATACAAGAAGCGGTCAGTTTTCACTAGGACTTGTTCAGACCAGAGTTGCCTATACAAACAGCAAATCGGAAGCAGTTGTAGATCTTACATTTGGTCCGAATGCCAATATGGGTAACTATGGTAACGCAGTATTCAGTACGGCTCTTGCCATTAAGCAAGCGTACTTCACGTATAAGTTTACCGACAAATTTTCGATGACGGCGGGTCAGTTCGGAACACACATCGGATATGAGGTAATTGATGCTCCTGCGAACTTCAACTACTCACTATCTAATCAGTTCAACAACGGCCCATTTTATCACACAGGTCTTAAAGCAACCTACGCTTTTTCTGACCGAGCTTCTTTAATGGTGGGTGTGGTTAACAATGTAGATGGTATTGAAGACAACAACAGAAAGAAGGGGATCATCAGTCAGCTTTACCTTTCTCCTGTTGAGAACTGGAACGTCTACGTTAACTTCATCAACAGTAACGAAGCTAATCCAAGTGAAGAGAATGGAATAACGCCAAGCGCATCTTACACAATGTTCGACCTTGCAACGAGTTATCAGGTAACTGAGAAGTTCCTTTTGGGGTTGAATGCTTCTTACGGAGCACAAAAAGGTGACTTCCAGGGCGGCGGCGGACCGATAGACACTGAAGCATGGGGTGGGGTAGCGCTTTACGCAAACACAGCCATCAGCGATAACTTCGGAATTGGAGCTCGCTATGAATACTTTAACAATGATAAGGCGGTAAGAGGGCTGGTGGCAAAACCACAAGGTCCGGGTGCAGAAAATCCAAGCATCGGAACGAGCGTTAACTCCGTTACAATTACCGGTAATATCAATCTTGCTGACGGACATATCCTTGTTAAGCCTGAATTCAGAATGGATGTATACCCTAAACTAGGAGGCAACCAGTCACAACAATTCGAAGATTCAAAAGGCGACTGGACAAAAAATAGCCAAACTACTTTCGGAGTGGCACTTATTTACAAATTTTAATCAAATACCTTCTTAAAATCTATAAACATTATAACATCTACAACAATGGAAAAAAGGAGTTACATTCCACTGATCATTCTGCTGGTAATTGCTATTCTGGGAGCATTTACCCCCAACGTACCAACTCAGATTATCACTGAGGGGATCGATTCCGGTGACACCGCATGGTTACTGGTATCTGCAGCCCTGGTACTTCTGATGACACCTGGTCTTGCTTATTTCTATGGCGGAATGGTGAACAACAAAAATGTGATCTCAACCATGCTTCAGAGCTTCATCGCAATGGGTGTGATCAGCGTACTCTGGATCGTGTTTGGTTTCAGCCTTGCATTTGGGGATGACATCGGCGGGTTTATCGGTAACCCAATGACCTACTTCATGTTCAAAGGAGTATTTGATGCGCCAGCATGGGGAACAATTCCTTTCGCACTTTTCGCGATGTTCCAATTGAAATTTGCTGTAATCACACCTGCTTTGGTTACAGGCTCAATGGCAGAACGTGTAAATTTCCGCTCTTACGTTCTATTCATCATTTTGTTCTGCGTATTCGTTTACTCTCCTCTTGCTCACATGACCTGGCACTCAGATGGTATCCTTTTCAAAATGGGTGTACTTGACTTCGCAGGTGGTACTGTTGTTCACATGTCTGCTGGCTGGGCTGCTTTGGCTGGCGCTCTTTATCTGAAAAGACGTAAGTCTCTGCTTGAAGATCACGTTCTTCCTCCTGCTAACATTCCGTTTGTACTTTTGGGAACTGGTTTGCTTTGGTTCGGATGGTTCGGTTTCAACGCAGGTTCTGCTCTTTCCGCTGGTCCATTGGCTGTTTCAGCTTTCGCTACTACTAACACTGCTGCAGGTGCTGCTGGTCTTGCATGGGTTCTTTTTGATGCTGCAAAAGGTAAGAAGGTATCTGCTCTTGGATTCTGTATCGGTGCTGTTGTAGGTCTTGTGGCTATCACACCAGCGGCTGGTTTCGTAACTGTTCCTTCATCTATCTTCATCGGTGTGGTTGCTTCCATCATCAGTAACTACGTAGCGCATCTTCGCACACGTTCAACTCTGGATGATACTCTGGATGTGTTCCCTTGCCACGGTGTAGGCGGGATGGTTGGGATGCTTTTGACAGGTGTTTTCGCAACAAGCGGTGTTAACCCTGCTGTTGTAGACCAGGGATTGGCGTTTGGTGAAACCACGCTTTTCATCAACCACGTAATAGCCCTTATAGGTGCATCAGTCTTCGCTTTCGGTGGATCTTTTGCACTACTTAAAATCACTGATATGATCCTTCCACTTCGTGTATCTGAAACAGATGAAAAAGTAGGTTTGGATATCAGTCAGCACGACGAATTCCTTGTGGAAGCTTAACCTATAAATTGGATATTATTTCAATAAAAAACCCCGGCATCCGGGGTTTTTTATTTTTATGACAGGTTTGAAAAAGTGGGTAACGAATTAGTGTACCAATATCTCCTCCTCAGTTTCTGTTACTTCCATCAATCCTTCGCTATTCAAATGATCGTAATAAACCTTTTTAGTTTCGTTAATCAATAACGGATCGTACTTCACTGCAACACGCACATAGTTTTCTGTAAATCCTGACATTTGCCCGTTTTCTACTTCGTCTTCAAACAGAACAGTCCCCATTTTTCCCACCTGTTGTTCATAGAAAAAGCGTTTCTTCTTCTCAGACAGTATGTGCAACATTTTAGACCGATCCGCACGTTGCGATTTCGGAACTATGGGTTTGATAGCAATTGCCGTTGTATTCTCCCGTTCGGAGTAAGTAAATACATGTAGATATGAGATGTCCAGCTCGTTCAAAAATTGATAGCTTTCCAGGAACAGCTCCTCGGTTTCTCCGGGATGACCAACAATTACATCTACACCTATACAGCAGTCAGGCATAAGCGATTTGATCTTCGCAACACGTTCAGTATACAGTTCACGTTTGTAACGACGGCGCATCAGACTCAGCACTTTGTTGGATCCCGACTGAAGAGGAATATGGAAATGCGGAACAAATCTTTTGGAAGCTGCTACAAATTCTATGATTTCATCAGTCAAAAGATTAGGTTCGATTGATGAAATACGGAATCTGGAAATGCCTTCCACTTCATCCAATTCCTTAATGAGCTGCAGGAATGTTTCCTTTTTCTCACCCGACTGAATGCCGAAATCACCAATATTAACTCCTGTGAGTACAATCTCCTTCACACCCCGGGATGCTACATCCTTAGCAGCTGCAACGACATTAGCCACAGTATCAGAACGACTCTTACCTCGTGCAAGAGGTATCGTGCAATAAGCACATGGATAATCACAACCATCCTGAACCTTCAGAAAAGTCCTGGTTCTGTCGTTAAGTGAATAGGAGGTATGGTAATCTACAGCGTCGTCAATATGAGAAGCTAAAATCTGGGCAGGATGATTCCCTGGCTCCTTTTCGAATGTGTCAATGAGCTCGACAAGCCTGAATTTTTCCGCAGCCCCCAAAACCGCATCAACACCTGGAATTTCCGAAATTTCCTTTGGTTTAAGCTGAGCGTAGCAACCAATAATTGCTACATAGCCATCCGGATTAATCTTCTGCGCTTCGCGAACAATCTTCCGGCATTTCTTGTCTGCGTTGTCAGTGACAGAGCAGGTATTGATGATGAAAATATCTGGTGTCTGGTTAAACTCAACCTTCTCGTACCCTTTATCGACGAACATGCGGCCGATTGACGAGGTTTCAGAATAATTGAGCTTACATCCTAATGTATAAAAAGCAACTTTTTTCATATTCAAATCTTAATCCTGCAAAATTACACCTTTTATGCTCAATGAACTAAATAATAGCATGAAGATGCTCGCAACGAGGAAAACCTAATGCTATTGGCAGGATGCAGACAATCCATTTCACCCGCACTCATTCCGTAATTTTCGAAAATTCTAAAAAATCGCCTCCTATTCATAACAGAATTGGGGAAAGAGGCGATAAAAACATAAAATTTCAGAATAAATTGTAGATGGTATGGTTAAATAAATAATTTTGGGAAGAAATAATATTTAATCAATAGTAGAAATGACATTTCGTTCCAAAGCTTTTGAAATAGCTCAGGGTCGCGTAGCGCCCGTCCTAAGCCCTCCCACAGAAAAAGTAGCAGACCTGTACGCAAGTAATACCTTCAGTGATGATGTAATGCGGACGCTGCTTTCCCCGGAGGCATATACCAAAATATCAAATGCGATCAGATCAGGATCTACTATTGACAGAGAAGTAGCAGACGAAGTCGCTGCAGCAATGAAATCATGGGCAATTTCCAAAGGCGCAACCCACTACACGCACTGGTTTCAACCTTTAACAGGTACTACTGCAGAAAAACACGATTCATTCTTTGACCTCACTATTGACGGAAAAGCCGTTGAAAAATTCAAGGGCAGTGCCCTGGTACAACAAGAGCCAGATGCTTCTTCTTTCCCAAGCGGAGGTTTGCGAGCCACTTTTGAAGCGAGAGGTTATACTGGCTGGGATCCCAGCTCACCTGCATTTTTGATGGATAATGGCGCAGGCGGAAAAACACTTTGTATACCTTCTGTTTTCATTTCCTATACAGGCGAAGCGCTCGATTACAAAGCGCCGCTTCTTCGTTCACTGGTAATCCTGGACAAGGCTGCGACTTCTGTTTGTCAGTTATTTAACCGTGACGTAGATAAAGTAACACCAACACTAGGTATAGAACAGGAATACTTTCTGGTAGATAAAGCCTTGTACTATGCACGTCCTGATCTACTTATGGCTGGTCGTACCGTTTTCGGACATAGCCCTGCGCGCGGACAACAATTGGATGATCATTATTTCGGTTCTATATCTCCAAGAGTAAACGCTTTTATGGTGGACTTTGAGTTTGAAGCACTTAAGCTGGGAATTCCAGTAAGAACGCGCCATAACGAGGTTGCTCCGGGTCAGTTTGAATGTGCACCTACTTTTGAAGAAGTAAACCTTGCCATTGACCACAACGCGTTGCTCATGGATTTGATGCAGAAAATTGGTGACAAGCATAATTTCCAGGTTCTGTTCCATGAGAAGCCGTTTGCAGGTATCAATGGTAGCGGAAAGCATAACAACTGGTCGCTGTCTACCGATACGGGAATTAATCTTCTTGCACCAACTACGAAACCTAAAGAGAACCTTAGGTTCCTAACCTTCCTTCTGAATGTTGTGAAAGCCGTGCATGACCATGCGGATCTGTTGCGTGCTTCGATTTCTTCAGCCGGTAATGAACATAGATTAGGGGCTAACGAAGCACCTCCTTCCATCGTATCGGTGTTTCTTGGAGGTGAACTTACAAGTATGTTAGAAGAGCTGGTGAGCAAAGGAGAGATCACACTTGAAAAAGGGGAGAACTTCTATTATAAGTTGGGTATCACACGGATACCGAATTTGCAGAGAGATAATACCGACCGTAACCGTACTTCACCTTTCTGTTTCACCGGGAATAAATTTGAATACCGTGCTGTAGGAAGCGCACAAAACAGCGCTTCTCCAATGATTGTATTGAATACGATCGTAGCCAACCAGCTTCTGGAATTTAAAAAGGAAATGGACGAAAGGCTGGCATCCGGAGAGGAAAAGAAGGTAGCCACAGTAGAAATCTTGAAACGCTATTTCACCGAAACGAAGAAAATCCTTTTTGAAGGAAACGGATATTCTGAGGAGTGGGTGAAAGAGGCTGCTGAACGCGGACTGAGCAACATTCGTGAAACATATGATGCGTTGTTTGCCTATGTTACCGATGGAACAATCAAAGCTTTTGAAAAAACCGGGGTACTCACTAGCCGCGAGCTGCATGCCCGTTATGAAATTGAACTTGAAAATTATGTAAAGAAATTGCAGATTGAGTCGCGGGTTATTGGTGACCTTGCATTAAATCACATTGTCTCTACGGTAGTAAAATATCAGTTCAAACTAGCACAAACTGCCCGTTCGCTGACGGATCTGGATATGCTTGAAGAGGCAGAGCCTATCAAAGAAATCATCAAGGACATTTCATCACATGTGGTTGTGATTAAACGACTTGTTCACGAAATGACTGAAGCAAGAAAGAAAGCAAATAATGTGGATGACTTGTTTGAAAAAGCTAAATTGTATGGCTCAGAAGTAAAAGGGTATTTTGAAGAAATACGTTATCATGTAGATAAGCTGGAATTATTGATAGATGATGAAGACTGGCCTTTGGCAAAATACCGCGAAATGCTATTTTTGGAATAAATTTTAACAATGCTCAAAACTTATAATTTAAAATTATGAATCCGGGATTTGATCCAGAAGAAATTGCTCAGCTTAAGGCAGAATGTAAAGCTGAACGATTGAACTTTGTTTACGTAGCTGATGAATTTGAAGAGGAGGAAGAAGAGAACAACGAGCATGCACATGTGCAGTTTGTGGGTTATTACAAAGAGAAGGAAGTAGTTTACGACGCATTGATATACACTTTGAGACTACACCATTCGACACTTGTATACGATGCAGCTCTGGAGAGACTGCAGAAGGAAATGCCTGATTATATTTCTCCAGACGAAAGACCCGAGAATTATAAAGAAGATCCAGAACAGGATGAAGAAGCAGAAATTCTTCTGACCGAATTCATTGAAGAGATTGAGGAAAATGAAGAGATCAAAGTCAAGGAACATGTAATCACTGACGACAAGTTCGAGTACGGAATTGGCCTTGAAGTTGGCTTGAATAAATCGGAGATTAACGAGAAGACTATCAACGATTTTATCATACGCTTTAATGCAGGTCGTATTCAGCTGGATACTACATTATATTCCTTTACCGCTGAGGATGAGGAATAAACACCCTTTTGGTTAAACAAAAAAACCACCGTAAAGGTGGTTTTTTTGTGTCTTCGGCAGAAAACTTTAATTCTATATCTTGATTACAAAGCTGACTTAACAGTTTTGATAATACGTGCTGCCACTTTGTAAGGATCAGCAGCCGAGTTTGGACGACGATCTTCAAGGTATCCGCTCCATCCTTTTTGAGGAACAAGAACAGGAATACGAATTGAAGCACCGCGGTCAGAAACACCGTAGCTGAAATCGTGGATGCTTGCAGTTTCGTGCTTACCAGTCAAACGAAGGTGGTTATCAGCACCATAAACGTCGATGTGTTCTTTAACAACAGGACGGAAAGATTCGCAAACTTTATCGAATACTTCTTTGCTACCTGCAGTTCTCAAAGCTGTGTTTGAGAAGTTAGCGTGCATACCGCTACCATTCCAATCCAAATCGCCAAGAGGCTTGCAATGCCAGTTGATAGAAACACCATATTTCTCACCGATGCGCTCCAACAGGTAACGTCCCAGCCAGATTTGGTCACCAGCTTCCTGAGCACCTTTTGCAAAGATCTGGAATTCCCACTGACCAGCAGCAACCTCTGCATTGATACCTTCTACATTAAGACCAGCATCAAGGCAAGCATCAAGATGCTCTTCAATGATTTCACGTCCGAATGCATTTTTAGCACCTACTGAGCAATAGTATGGTCCTTGTGGTGCAGGATATCCGTTTGCAGGGAAACCAAGAGGCTTGTTCGTTTCGTCATCCCAAAGGAAATATTCCTGCTCAAAACCAAACCAGAAATCGTTATCGTCATCTTCAATCGTAGCACGACCGTTTGTTACGTGAGGAGTTCCGTCTGCGTTCAAAACTTCGCACATTACCAAATAGGCATCTCTGCGCTGTGGATCCGGAATAATGTAAACTGGTTTAAGAAGACAGTCAGACGAACCGCCAAGAGCTTGCTCTGTTGATGAACCATCAAATGACCAGTTGCTGCAATCTTCAAGTTTGCCGCTAAAATTGTCTTCAATTTTGGTTTTGCTACGTAAACCTTGGGTCGGCTTGTGGCCATCCAACCAAATATATTCCAGCTTGGATTTTGACATAATAATACTAGATAAGGTGGTGACGAATAATTATAACGACACAATATTAATGCAAAAATGTAATTGCAAGAAATAAAAACTAATAAAATTTAATCAAATACAGAATTTTATTGTGTTAGTTGTAGTATTGTCAGCAAAAACTGCACTATTTTAATAATTTTAATGAGGTTTGTTTATTTTATTAACAAATACTGTTTTTTGTAAAACTGATCAAAACAGGCTTAAAAAAAAGCTGTTTGCTTCTTTGATCGTCGTAAAATCCTATAAACAGGTTTAACTTTAAATTACAGCAATCTTGGAATTGTTACTTTTTGAGATCGTTATTACTTATAAATATTTATACTTTTGAAAAACAGGGAATTCCAATATTAACATTGAGAGGTAATATGCACTTATTTTATAAAACTGAACATAAATCCAACGAACTGGACGAAGAAGAAGCGAGACATTGCACAAAAGTATTGCGTCTTATGAGTGGTGATATCATATATATAACAGATGGTCAGGGACTTCTTCAAAAATGTCAGCTGGATGTGCAGGGAAAGAAGATCAAATACAATATATTAGAATCTGAATTGATTCCCCGCCGCGGTTATGCTGTAAATATGGCCATTGCTCCCACCAAAAAAGCAGAACGAAATGAATGGATGGTAGAGAAGATGACCGAAATGGGAGTAGACCGGATTGATTTCATTGTTACCACCAATACTATAAAGGAATCACTGAATCGGGTTGTAAATCTGGGAAGACTGCAAAAAATCGCTGTGGCGGCTATGAAACAGTCTCAGCAGTTCTATCTTCCGGAGATTACATTAAACCAAAACTTTAATACCTTTATTGAAAACAGGACAGAAAAAACCAGATTGATCGCTTATGTTCCCGACAATCAACTTTCTGAACATGTGATACAACTAGCCAATAAAGGAGGAGAAACCTTGTTGTTAATAGGACCAGAAGGGGATTTTACTCCTGAAGAAGTTAAAATAGTACTTAATAAGGGATTTATAACAACTTCTCTGGGCGCAACCAGACTAAGAACAGAAACCGCCGCCGTCGCTGGTTGTCATGCAATAAACCTGGCCAATTTATAGAAACAGTAATTTGACACAGACATGATGAGAATAAAAAATTACCTGCTGTCTCTTCTTCTCATATTGACAGTTTTGATGCCGCAGATGGGAGAAGCACAGTCTTCGCTAAAGCTGGCAAAGCTTAAATATGGCGGGGGAGGCGACTGGTACGCCAATAAAACCTCATTACCCAATCTGATTAAATTCTGTAATACGGAGCTAAGGATGAATCTCAATCCTAACGAGGACGTCGTAGAAGCGGGTAGTCCTGATATTTTCGGATATCCTTTTGTCCATATGACCGGCCATGGAAATGTAGTTTTCACTGATGCTGAAGCTAAAAATTTGCGCAGTTATCTGTTGTCCGGTGGTTTTCTGCATATTGATGACAATTACGGCCTGGATCCCTTCATCCGCAGGGAAATGAAAAAGGTATTCCCTGAGCTATCCTTTATCGAACTACCATATGACCATGAGGTTTATAAAGTGAAATATCAGTTCGCTGATGGTCTGCCGAAAGTTCATGAGCATGATGGCAAAAGCCCACAAGGATTCGGTTTGATCTGGGAAGGCCGGCTGATCTGTTATTATTCCTACGAAACGGATCTCGGTAATGGCTGGGAAGATCAAAGTGTGTATAACAACCCTGAAGAAACGCGAAGGAAAGCTTTGCAAATGGGAGCAAACCTGGTAAGTTATGCCTTTATGATTCTCTGAAATAGCTGATGAAAGTCATCCGTTTAACAAGCTAAAATAGAATCAATATAAATAATTTTTCAAATTTCGTTTTAACTTGTATGGGATTCTGCGTCGTTCGCGCTATTTTTGTAAATACTTATGTTATAATCAAACAGTTTCCATGTACATAGTCATTGCCGTATTTGTAATACACTGGTATTTATCACTTTTCTGCCAAACCTTTTTCCTTCACAGATATTCAGCTCATAAGATGTTTATTATGAGCAAACCATGGGAGCGATTCTTTTACCTGCTCACCTATATTTCTCAGGGATCTTCTTATCTGAGTCCAAGAGCATACGCAATTCTTCACCGTATGCACCACGCTTTCAGTGACACTGAGAAAGATCCTCATTCGCCTCACCACACAAAAAATGTGTTCACAATGATGTGGGAAACAAAAGATATTTATAATGCAGTATTGAATCGTAAGAGAGCGATCGAATCTCGTTTCGAACGTAATTATCCTGAATGGGGCCTTGTTGAGAAGCTGGGAGATTCATGGTTTTCGCGCGCTGGATGGGCAATTCTTTATACCGCTTTTTATATTCTGGCTTATGTATATCTTGATATGCACTGGGCATTTTTCTTCCTTTTGCCAATACATTTCCTGATGGGACCTATTCACGGTGCCATTGTCAACTGGAGCGGTCACAAATATGGTTATCAGAATTTCGATAACGAGGACAAATCGAAGAACTCATTGATTTTTGATTTCCTTATGATGGGAGAGTTGTTCCAGAACAACCACCACAAAAGACCAAACAGCATCAACTTCGGCTCGAAATGGTGGGAAGTAGACCCGACATATCCTGTGATCAAACTTCTGAACAAAATGAAGATTATAGAAATCAGAAAGAAGCACTAATCTAATAGCAGCAGATATTTTTGAAGGAGACGGCGAACAATTTGTTTGCCGTTTTTTTTGGCCCATATCGTAGTGCCTGGCAAAATACAAAACTATGTAACTGCCTCTCTCTCTCTACTTTGTCAGACCACCATATAAAAACTTTGGCAGGCGTGAGAAACACCTGCCAAGTTTGCTTATTAACACCACAAAAAATGAAATCTAGTTCAATTTCTTTTCTCTGTGAGACATTGTCTCTATGAGAACAATACAAATAAATATAACAATACTTAAAAGCGAGTTAATAAAAACTTAGAATTTGCTTAACGCATGAAAAAATATTTCAGCGGTTAAATAGTGAAGTTAATAAGGAAGGTGGTACCCTTCGGCAGATTAGATTGAATCACAATGGTACCGTTATGAAGGCGAACAATACGTTCTACGAGAGAGAGCCCGATTCCGTAGCCTTTGATGTTGGCAGTATTTTCGCTTCGGTAGAAAGGTTGGAAGACAAGTCCCTGATCTTTTTCCGGAATTCCTTTTCCCTGATCGGAAAACTTCAGATGAATATTTTCGGCATTACATTTAAGTGCTACAGAAACGCTCAGATCTTCCGAGAACTTGCATGCATTATCCATCAGATTAAGGAATGCCGTTTTGAGAAGTGTAGGATTGCCGGCTATTTCAAGCCATGTATCATCTTCCGGAAGGTCATCAAAGTCGATCAGGATGTTGTAAGAGGGATTGGATTGAATGAGCATCTGACGTGAATCCAGAAGTAAATCATCCACACGTACGGTTTCCGTCAGCAGGTCGTTCTGGTCTTCACTGACTTTCGCTAATTCAAGTAATGTATTGGAAAGTTGTGCTAGTTCCTGAATATCCTCCAATACAGACCGTATGGTAAGCTGGTATTCCAATTGACTTCTTTCTTTCAGCGTACTCACTTCCAATTGGGAGCGTATTTTGGTAAGCGGGTTCTTTAATTCATGCGAAACATTGGCCACAAAAATTTTCTGCATCTGAAATGCGGCTTCAATCCGATCCAGCAGATTGTTGAATGTAGTGATAAGCCTACCTATTTCATCTTTTTGGTTAGCGACATCCAGACGTGTATGCAGATTCTGCGGTAGAATTCCCTCCACTGCATTCATGACTCTTGATATAGGCCGGAGGGCTCTTTTGGCAAAAATCCACCCGGCAAACGTTACTATAATCGTTGCGATCAAGAATGATGCCACAAGAAGTTGAAGCAGGTTGATCAGGTTTACTTCTCCTACCTTATCCTGTGCACCCATCAATACGACGGCACGTGTGAACGGAAATTTGGTATAAAGACCGACTACTTTGGAATCTCCGTCGGTATAGCGAATTTCCCCAGCCTTGCGTACTTCATCCAACCAATACTTTGAAACATGGATATTCTTATGTCCTGGAGCCGAGTTGGTGTAGATGAGCCGGTTTTGTTCGTCGAAAATAAGTATGATCTGATTGTATATCCGGTCAGCGTTGGATCCTTCCAGCGCACGAATTATATCCGGACTTACCACGGGGCCATCCAGTAAGGCGGCCGTGGAATTAGCCTTTGATCTCAAACGATCATAGAAATCTTCCGTAAGGTTTTCATACGAGAAGTAATAAATAGCAAGGAAGCTCACCAGGAGAATACTACTCACCAGCAGTGAAAACTGAACAGTAAGCCTGGTCCTTATTTGCATTAATCTTCTACTTTAAGCACATACCCCATACCGAACTGAGTATGAATGAGTTTGACCGGATAATCTTTATCCAGTTTTTTGCGCAGATAGTTCACATACACCTCGATGATATTAGTACCAGTATCGAAACCAATATCCCAAACCTGTTCTGCGATTTCCACCTTAGAAACAACGCGTCCCTGATTCCGTATGAGGTAAACAAGCAGATTAAATTCACGCGCTGTGAGATTGATCTTATTTCCCGCGCGATGAACTGTTTTCGCATCCAGAGAAACTTCAACATCGGCAAATTTCAAAGTCTGCGCCGTATGCAAAATGCCGGCGCCACGTTTGGTAAGCGCACGCACGCGAGCAAGCAATTCCTTAAACTCAAATGGTTTTACAAGATAATCATCAGCTCCGGCATCCAGGCCTGTTACTTTATCATCCGTCGTCCCCAATGCCGTAAGCATCAGGATAGGGGTAGCGTCGCCCGAATTACGAATCTCACGACAAAGCTCTATTCCGTTGATTCCGGGGATAATTATATCACTGATAATTAATTGATAGGTGTTATTTTTTGCCAGCTGCTTACCAATCAATCCATCGTACGCAATGTCAACTTCGTAGCCGTCTTCCTCCAGTCCCTGTCTCAGCGACTGTACAGTTTTGGGTTCATCTTCAATTAATAATAGCTTCATACGATTGGTAAAAATAGCTCCGAAACTTCTTTCCAGTTATTCACTCTTCTGAATCCTTCTTCCTTTCTGTTATGCAACGCACTGAAAAGAATACCTTCACCCTTAAAAGCATAAAGATTACGCGGATGATCGTCTATCAGGTAATCCGAATGTATAATACTCTTATAGCCGCAGAAAACGATGTTTGTCCACGGAATAAACCTGAAGTGCCTGCCCAGCCAGTCAAACTTATCCTTAAACGAATTGGGAAACTCCATACAGGCTGTTGCAATATACAACTCATAAAAGCGGGACAACGCCGCTACTGTTTCGATCGCTCCCTCTTTTACTTCTATATCGGCAAAAAAGCCGGGCATATTCATAATCTTATTGAGCTTTCCTAACTGTTTTGGATGTAAAAGCTCTCTCAAAGGTGCCGCTTTAAGGTCTTGCTCCGTAAAATTGGTTGTGAAATCGTTCAGTACCACACTGACCAACTTTTCGTGCGTGTTGGCCAGCACGTCGTCCATATCCAGTGTGAGTCTAAGCATTTAAATCAACTTTCTGTGCGTATCAAAACCTTCAAGATAATCGTTCACACGTTTCAGAAACAAACCACCCAGTGAACCGTCTACAACCCTATGGTCGTAGGAATGAGATATAAACATCAGGCTTCTTATACCGAGCAAATCTCCCTGAGGTGTTTCAATCACAGCCGGCTTTTTCTTGATCGCCCCAAATGCCATAATTCCTACTTGTGGTTGCACAATAATAGGCGTCCCCATCAGATTGGCAAAAGCCCCAATGTTAGAAACAGTGTAAGTGCCTCCTGAAACATCATCTGCTTTAAGCTTATTCTCTCTTGCTTTTTTTGCAAGTTCATTAACCTTTCTCGCTAGTCCGGCCAAATCATACTGATCGGCATGGTGAATCACAGGGACGATCAGGTTACCGTCTGGCAAAGCCACGGCCATACCGATATTGATGTCTTTTTTCTTTACAATTTTATCGCCTTCTACGGATATGTTAATCAAGGGATAATCCCTGATCGCTTTTACAACCGCCTCAATCAGTATAGGTGTGAATGTAATGCTATCTCCCGACCTTTTGCGGTAATCATTTTTTACATCCTCACGCCATTTTACGATGGGGGTCATATCCGTTTCGATAAATGAAGTAACGTGTGCAGATATTTTTCTCGACTCGGTCATACGCTGAGAAATCATCTTGCGCATGCGATCCATTTCTACAATCTCATTTTCTCCACTTACTGAAACTGTTTTTATCGGAGCTGCAACGACATTACCCCGATTTTCCAGATAGCCAAGAATGTCATTTTTGGTTATTCTTCCCTCTACGCCTGTACCTTTAACCCCGGCAAGTTCATCCGATGAAATACCTTCTTCACGGGCTATACTAAGCACAAGCGGCGAATAGAATGTATTCCCTTCACCTACACTAGAAAGTACCGGCGCATTTCTGGTTTCCAGGGCATTGTCAAAATCCTTTTCCAGCGATGCTGCAACAGATTCTTCTGTTGGCTGTTCAGCATCCGCAGTCTTGGATACAGGCTCATCTGCCTTTCCTGGCTCTCCGGACGTTTCAATAAGTGCTACAGGACTACCAATGGGCACCACATCATCCTCTTTCACGAGCCATTGCTTCAAAACTCCGTCAATAGGGCATGGCACTTCCGTATCTACTTTATCAGTAGCAACTTCGAGTATGGAATCGTCCGCAGACACCTTATCACCTTCCTTTTTCAGGCGGTGTAGTACTGTACATTCCATGATACTCTCGCCCATTGGGGGCATCAGCATTTCAATTACTTTCATAAAATATGATCTGACCAAACGGACATAATCTTTGTCAGTTGGTGTAGTTAGTTTCGCAAATAAGAGATTTTAACTGAAATTTCCCTCGATATTTGTCTAAACAACCAATTGTCGTTAAATCTGCCCTGATTTTATTATAGCCTTTCTGAGCAAATTCAACGCATAGGTTGAGGTCATTTCTATATTGATACTCCTGATATTAGCAAGTTTCAATAGCTGAGTTACTGTCTCTGTCGGAGTGGCACATGCAATCCAGACCGTTCCAACCGGTTTTTCCGCGCTTCCACCATCAGGACCCGCAATGCCTGTTGTGGCAATGGCATAGGTTGTTCCCAAAGCTCGTCTGGCGCCTTCTGCCATTTCCTTTACAGTTTGTTCGCTCACTGCCCCATGCTCCGCTAATGTATCACCTGAAACGCCAAGGAGATTCATTTTCAACTCATTACTGTAGCTTACTACTGCTCCCTGAAAATAGGCAGAGGATCCCGGCAAACTTGTCAATCTGTGTGATACAAATCCACCTGTACAGCTTTCCGCAGTACCTACTGTAGCCTGCTGACTGATTAACAACGCAGCAATTACTGATTCCAGTTCATCCTGATCGTAACCAAAAATATACTCGTCGATAATGGGCCTTACCAAGTCTACCTGTTCAAGTAGTTGCGTGTTTAATACATCGGCATTGTCGCCGGTACCTGTCAACCGTAGTTTAACCTGTCCGAAATGAGGAAGATAGGCAAGCCTGATATGGTCTGGCAAGGCACTTTCCCAGGCAGCAATTTTCTCCGCCAGAAAAGATTCCCCGATACCAATTGTCCTTACAGACTTGTGTTGAATAACGTTAAGAACAAACCGCTGTTTGAGTCTGGGAAGTATCTCAAACTCCATCAGGCTCTTCATTTCATAAGGCACTCCGGGCAGTGAAACATAAACCACACCATCTTTCTCAAACCACATGCCAGGCGCTGTACCCCATTGGTTCGGGACATAAGTGCAATTATCCGGCAGAGCCGCCTGCTGAATATTCAGCTCGGTCATGGCACGACCTCTTTTCGCAAAAAATGCGGTAATAAGAGTTAATGCATCTTCATTGATTTTCAATGTACTTCCGAAATATTCGCAGAAGGCATATTTGGTAACATCGTCCTTGGTAGGTCCAAGTCCGCCCGTTACAATGACCACCTCAGCACGCTTGCCTGCGTCTGTAAACGCGGCAATAATATCCTTTTTATCGTCACCAACAGATGTCTTCCTAACTGTTCTGATTCCTATACCTGTAAGCTCAGAACCAATCCATTGTGTATTAGTATCTATAATTTGTCCGAAAAGTATTTCATCTCCGATTGTTAAGATCTCAGCCCTTATAATGGGATTCATAGAACAGAAACAGGTTGAAATTAGGCGTATATTTTCCCAAAAATAAGTAAAATTAATCGTTATTGATTACGTTTGAAAAGTGGATAGATATTAACAAACTTAAACAGGAATGATGCAAAAATGGATAATTCCCGCCATGTTACTGGTTTTCACAAGCTGCGCGTCGCAGGCTCAGTTCAAAACTAAACTTGGCAAAGTATTAGAAAAAGTACAATCGTCATCGGGTGTGCTAAGTGAAGGAGACATTGCCGCAGGCCTCAAAGAAGCTTTGAATCTGGGAGTAAGTAACGGATCTGCATCCGCCTCAAAGGTCGATGGTTTCTTTAAAAATGAACTCATTAAATTAGCCATTCCTCCCGAAGCTCAGAAAGTAGCAGAAACGCTCAGAAAAATGGGTCTTGGGAGTGAGGTCGATAAATTTACGCTATCCTTGAACCGGGCTGCTGAAGACGCAGCAAAAAAATCGAAACCCATATTTGTGAAGGCTGTCACCTCGATGACGATCACAGATGCTGTCAGTATTTTGAAAGGGCAGGACGATGCGGCTACCGTTTATCTCAAAAAGACAACCAATGACGAGTTGTTTAAAACTTTCTTCCCCGTTGTTGACAGTACTTTAAAAATTAACAAGGCAACACAATATTATTCCGATCTGGTGAATGTCTACAATCAGATTCCTTTGGTGAAGAAAGTGAATCCTAACCTGAAGGAATATGCTACTCAAAAAACCATTGATGGTTTGTACATTCTGATTGCTCAGGAGGAAAAGAAAATCAGAGAAGATCCTATGGCAAGGGTAAGTGATTTGCTCAAAAAGGTATTTAGTCAGGCCGGAAAATAGCCTCAATGAATGTCTGATGAACGTTTATTGCTTACTTTTGTGAAATTTTAAAATTCATATGAAAAATTCACAGATAAATTTCACCATAGAACTTGACGCACAGAGCATTCCTGAAAAGATTCACTGGGATGCTACTGACAATCCAAATGAAGGCATTAATGACACCCGCGCGATAGCTATTGCGGTTTGGGATCATTACCACAGAGGAACATTAAAAATCGACCTTTGGACCAAAGACATGGAAGTCTTTGAAATGAAAAGGTTCTATATCGAAATCATGAGTGGTATTGCAGACACTTTGCTTTCTGCTACGAATGACAGAGCAATGGGAGAAGCGATCGAAGGGCTTTGCGAAACGCTTAGCAAGAAGCTCGACGAGGAGATGAAGGCTGCTGCCAAATAAGACAAAACCCGGAACGCTAAATTCCGGGTTTCTTTTTTCTATTTCTTTAACTCTTCGAGCTCTTGCTTTTGTGCTTTGGTCAGAGACTTGACAACAAGGTCGTAAGAATCTTTCACCCACTCGAATAGCGAATCGCCGGGAATGCTGCCATTGATATACACAGTATTCCAATGTTTTTTGTTCATATGGAACCCCGGTCTTACATCGGGATATCTGGCGCGTAAATCTTCTGCCTTTTCAGGATCACATTTCACGTTCATTGTAAAATGCCCGCCGTCAAGTGGTGTCAGCAAAAATACTTTGCCCATTACCTTAAATACCAGCGTATCCGGACCAAACGGTAATTCCTCCGTAACACCGGGTAAAGTAAGACAGTAATCTCTGAGTGATTCCGGATTCATCTTGTAAAAGCCCTGATAATCATCACGATCAGACAGAAAAGAAACATCACTATTGAAATTCTGTTGATGCCGTGCATAACCCTCAGGTTAAACGAATTCGGAGCATTAGGATCAGGCTTCTTGAAAACCCTTATAAAGTAGCTGAATACGTCGCCCAACTGAAAATACTTTTTCATATTCTTTGTCTTTTAAAATCATTAATTCAAAACTTCCACCTCCGCAGGGTCTATCCACCTGCCATCTTCACGTATCAGTTCAATCAGCTCTTCAACGGCTTTAGACGAATGCACAGACCGCTTGATTACCTCCTGGCCACGGTACAACGCTATTTTATCCTTGCCCATACCCACATAGCCGTAGTCAGCATCAGCCATTTCGCCGGGACCATTCACAATACAGCCCATGATACCAATTTTAATACCTTTAAGGTGTTCTGTGTGTTTTCTGATCATTGCAGTGGTTTCCTGCAAATCAAATAACGTTCGGCCACAGGAAGGGCAGGAGATGTACTCCGTTTTTGACATACGGGTACGGGCCGCCTGGAGAATTCCGAAAGCCACGCTGTTGAATGTTGCAGCATATTTTAGCTTCTGTTCTTCACTTGATTCGAAAATGGGCGAAACAAGCACGCCATCACCGAATCCATCTACCAACAATCCACCTATATCTGTCGCCGCATAGAGTGTCAGTTCATCAGTCGAATAAGCCTGATAATTACGTTGAATCACCACGGGTATTTTGTAACCTTCCTCAGTCAGTCGGTAAAAGAACCTTCTCATTTCAGCCATAGCATGAGCGTTATCAGACGATAAAACCAACACAACGTTCCCCGCATCTTTTACGGAGCTGAGGAATGCTGAACTAAACTGATGTATATCTCCCTTTACAAAGTTCAGTTGGGCGGCATGTGTCAAAGTTTGATTCTCCTGCCAATCCGCTACTGAAAACAGGGGAAAACGATTAATCTTATCTTCCTGCTTATCCCAAACCTCCGCATCCAATATTTCTTTTAATCCATTGGGAAGCATAAATGGAATAGCTTTCTTACCGGAATAGAAAAAGTCTGCCCCCTGATCATTCATTGCCCATTTGTCAGGGACGGGCAGGAAGAAATGGCCGATACTTTTAAGATCGTCGTATTCTTTTACATCTATGTTGGAATAGTCCGCAATAACTCTTGGCACATTCAGGTGTCCCAGATTGTATACCTCGCTTGTATCTCTTCGGGAATACTGAAACGGATTAATCGGGCATTTTTCTAGCGGTTCAATATAAGCATGGGGACTCCTTTTGGTGTAACGGTCTATAAGCGCCCTGGCAACCGGAGCTTCCTTTTCCGGAGCTTCCGTTAATGAAACGCGCACAGTATCCCCTAATCCATCCTCCAACAATGTTCCGATGCCCACTGCTGATTTGATACGTCCGTCTTCTGCCTCGCCGGCTTCGGTAACACCCAGGTGCAGGGGATAAGGCTTTAATCCTTCCTGATCCAGACGCTGAACGAGCAAACGATACGCTTCCACCATCACCTGCGTATTGCTGGATTTCATGGATAAAGCAATATTATAGTAGTTCAGCTCTTCACAAATCCGGAGGAATTCAAGTGCAGATTCGACCATTCCCAGCGGTGTATCGCCGTAACGGCTCAGAATTCTATCTGAAAGCGAGCCATGGTTCGTTCCGATTCGCATCGCAGTTCCGTATTCCTTACAAATCTTAATTAAAGGAATAAACTTTTCACGAATACGTTCCAGCTCTGCAGCATAGGATGCATCCGTATAATCAATCACTTCAAAACGCTTCCGGTCGGCATAGTTGCCGGGATTAATCCTGACCTTCTCCACAATTCTGGCAGCCAGTTCCGCAGCATTAGGGGTGAAATGTATATCGGCTATAATAGGAACAGTTATGCCCACCTTACGCAATCCATTACGAATGTTTTCAAGATTTTGTGCTTCCTTCACACTCGGAGCCGTGATACGTACGTATTCGCAGCCTGAATCTACCATGCGTATCACTTCATCGATAGAACCTTGTGTATCCATGGTATCAACGGTGGTCATTGACTGCACCCTGATGGGGTAGTCCGATCCCATGGCAACATCACCAATGTTGATTGTGATGCTTTTCCGCCTTTTGTATTCCGTCAGTGACGGACAGTATAAATCTAGCTTTTCAGGAGCTGTAATTAATGTCATCTGCAGTGTTTATTCAATATTACTGTTGGGATTCTGACAAAGCCATCAACCGCCGTACAAAGTTGACAAATCTAAAACATAATACGAATTACAATGGTGCATTTCTTCTGTTTAATATTGATTTGAGTTTTAAAACACGACTTTCGCAATAACTGAGAAGCCTGAATGATTTTGTAAAAACATAAAAAAGCCTGAAATCCCACATGAATTTCAGGCTTTTTTGAGAGATAATGGAATTACCAGTTTCTTTTTTTATGACCTATTAGTCCGAAATAAAGAATAAACAGATACAATGGCAACATCAGCCAGTAGGCGTTCTGGGTGCTGCCTATGGAATCGGCAATACCTCCATAAACCAAAGGCATGATAGCTCCTCCCGAGATACCCATGATCAACAACGCTGAACCTATTTTTGTGAATTTACCCAAACCACTCAGAGCCAATGGCCAAAGTGCCGGCCAGATTACCGCATTCGCAAATCCAAGCACAGCGATGCATAATACTGATGTGAAACCTGTCGAGAAAATAGCTACCACAGTTACAACAACTCCGAGAATCGCAGAAAACATCAGATAAGCCTGCTGAGACACATATTTAGGGATCAGAATAATACCCAATACATAACCAAACATCATTCCTCCCAGCGTGTAAGTCCCGAATAACCTGGCTTCTTCTTCCGCGAACCCTAGCGAGACTCCGTAGTTGATGATGGTATCTCCTGCAATCACTTCAACACCTACATAGCAGAACAAGGCAAGTACTCCAAGTACAAGATTTGGAAATTGAAAAACACTTGTTTTCTCAACCACTACCGAGGCAGTCGCGGCAGGCGCTTCCTCTTCCTCGCTTACTTCAACCAATCCTTTTGAAAGGCGAATCAATAATGCCAGTCCAACCAAAACACCTGTCAAAACCAGATAGGGAACAACCACTTTATCCAGCTCATCTTTGGGATCTACACTACTGGCACCGGCAAGTAGCAAACTTCCTACAACCACCTGGCTGATAATGCCGGCAGTTTTGTTGGCAATTCCCATGATACTAATCCTTTGAGCTGCACTCTCGCGTGGGCCAAGTATGGTTACGTACGGATTGGATGCCGTTTGCAGAACCGTCAACCCTATGCCTATGGTAAACAGCCCGACTAAAAAGAGATTGTAGCTCGCCATTTCAGCAGCCGGGATAAAGATGAGCGTTCCTGCAGCCATCACAAGCAAACCTAACGACATCCCGTTTTTAAATCCGGTTTTTTTCAATACCATAGAAGAGGGTATTGCCATGAGTGTGTAGGAAATGAAGAAAGCAAAAGTTACCAGATAAGAACTCGTATTGTCAAGACTGAAAGCCTTTTTAAAGAAGGTAATGAGCGTTCCGTTTACCCACGTTACAAATCCCATTACAAAGAATAAAACACCGATAATAATAAGCGGAACCAAATAATTATTGTTCTTATTGCTCATTGACGCAGCAGTTAAAGGGTTATAGGTTTAAATGTTAGAAGAATTCAACGAACGCAATATACGCGAAATTCAAACATTTTTAATTTTTTTTATTAACTACCCAAAGATTTCGAACAAGGCTCTGTTTGGATAATTTTGGGTCGTTTTGAACATTTTTTATTTCTTTGACGTTGATACCGTGCAAGTAACTCCAAAGAGCATCCATCAGCGCTCGGCGGCTTTAAGTGTGTTGGACACATACTTTGTAACGACATTTAAGGCATTACTCATTTTAGTTGGAATAAATATGGCTCATAAAGCGGCGGTGTTCCGGAAGGAGCATTTTAATGCGGCGCATCGTCTTCATAACCCCACCTGGTCGGATGAGAAGAATGAAGCTGTATTTGGCAAGTGCAACAATCCTCACTTTCATGGTCACAACTATGAGCTGATCGTACAGGTAACAGGAGAAATTAATCCCGATACCGGCTATGTGGTTGATATGAAGGTGTTGAGCTCTCTCATCAAAGAGTTTGTACTGGATCGTTTCGATCATCGCAATCTGAATCTGGATGTTGAGGAGTTTTTCGAACTAAATCCCTCAGCTGAGAATATTGCAGTGGTTATTTACAATATCTTACGAAATAAAATTGATCAGGCGCTTGACCTGAAAATCAGACTATATGAAACAGAACGGAACTTTGTCGAATATCCCGTCAATTGATATGCTGGAAGCTGAGGAAGTGGGGGATAACCACCTGCTGACTTCCATAGAAACGCCTATGCGTCCTGATGCATTTGCGCTGGATGATGATACCAAAATCGAACTGATCGAAAAACATTTCCGCCACATCATGGAGATAATGGGGTTGGACCTAACAGATGATAGTCTGAAAGGTACTCCCAAAAGAGTGGCTAAAATGTATATCAAGGAGGTTTTCAGCGGACTGGATCCTAAAAATAAGCCTGCTGTAGCACTGTTTGAAAACAGATACAAGTACGACCAGATGCTGGTTGAAAAGGATATCACTGTTTTTTCAAATTGTGAGCACCACTTCGTACCCATTTATGGAAAGGCCCACGTTGCCTATATTTCAAGTGGCAAGGTGATCGGACTCTCCAAGCTAAACCGTATCGTGGAATATTACAGCAAAAGGCCACAGGTGCAGGAACGACTTACAGTTCAGATTGCCAACGAACTGAAAGAGGCTTTAAATACAGAAGACATTGCCGTTGTGATTGATGCCCGACATATGTGCGTACAATCACGCGGAGTAAGAGATTCCGGAAGTTCAACCGTCACTGCTTACTACGGCGGAAAATTTGAAGAAGAAACTACGAAGAAGGAGTTCCTTAGTTATTTGACTCTGGGGAGTTAACAGAGGAATTAAAAATGAAAAGTTAAGAATTAAGAGTTGCTTAATAAAAGAAAATGAGTCTGAAAGATCGAAGGGATCAATCAGACTCATTTTCTTTTACTCTTCATTTATAATTCTTAACTCTTCATTTTAGGTTAAACCGTCGGCCCAACTCTTTCTAACAGCGCTTTCGTTGCTTTGATACCGTCGTACTCAGAAAGTTTGCTTCCTTCGTACTCAATACCTGCAATACCACGGAATCCGCTTGTTTTTACAATTTTCAGGATTTTAGCATAATCTGTTTCGATGCAATTTCCTTTTTCATCAAAATCGTATGTTTTAGCACTTACACCTTTGGCAAAAGGCATCAACTCCTGAGTGCCCTGGTATCTGTCGTAAGACTCAGCACATCCTCCGTCCTTTCTGGTGATACAGAAGTTTCCAAAGTCTGGCAGGGTACCTACGTTTTTAAGATTTACCTGCTTCATCACTCCCGACAGCCATTGTCCGTTTGATGAAGAACCGCCATGATTTTCTACGATTACGTTTATTTTTGTTTTAGCTGCAAACTCACCCAACTTACCAAGACCTTCGATTGCCGCTTTCGCTACATCTTCGTTACTACCTCGACCAAAGGCATTCACACGTATGGTTTTACATCCGAGGTATTTTGCAGCTTCTACCCACTTATAATGGTTTTCTACAGCTTTATTACGGGCAGCCGCATCGGTATCTCCCAAGCCACCTTCTCCGTCAATCATGATCAAATGGTTAGATACACCATTATCTTTTGCCCTTTTAAGAAGTTCCGCCAGGTAGGTTTTGTCCTCAGCTTTGTCTTTGAAAAACTGGTTTACATATTCCACAATACTGATTCCAAACTCCTTTTTAGCCAGTTCCGGAAAATCAAGATTCGTTATTTTTTTGGCAAACAATTCCTTATGCAACGACCATTCAGCAAGAGAAATGTCGAACCATAATTTTTGGGGAGCAGCTGCTGCAAGTAAGTCAGTGATGGCAGTAGCTGCCAAAGCGGTAGCACCAGCTTTTTTCAGGAAATCCCTTCTAGAGAAATTCGTCATGGGTTAATAATTTAGAAATAATTGATACTCTTTTGAGTCGATTCTTGTGACGGCGTGAAGTTTCTCATTTTTTACCAATTTTGCAGCATTTCGTTCAAGATCTTTTGCTAAATCGTATATATAGCACAACAATCCACCATAAATACACGCGCAGTCAGAATAATCAATTATGACTATTCCTTATAGGTAGTTTTTTTTAACTACAACGCCATGGAATAAATCGCCTGCTCCGGCAAAAGATAGGGGTTAAGAGACGTTCCTAACGGTTATTTTTGGTTTCTTTGCAGTCTCCCGGGTAAGAGGAGATTGAGAAAACGGATGTTATGAATACAGAAAATAACTGGAAAACACTGACTACTAACACAGTATATGAAAACGCATGGCTGGAACTAAGTCATCGCGAAGTGATTACACCAGGCGGGTCAAATGGAATATATGGTCTGGTAAAATTCAAAAACCAGGCGATTGGAATACTTCCTATTGATAATGAAAACAATATATATCTGGTAGGCCAGTTTCGATATGCCATTGATGAATACTCCTGGGAAATACCGGAAGGAGGTGGAAAGCTTGATGGAGATCCTCTTGATGCAGCCAAACGGGAATTAAAAGAAGAAACCGGGCTCACTGCCGGTAAGTGGACCAAGCTTGCAAGAATACATACATCCAACTCTGCTACAAATGAGGAAGGATTTCTCTTTATAGCCGAAGATTTGGTGCAGGAAGATGCTGAACCAGAAGATACCGAAGTGTTGCAGGTTAAAAAAGTACCTCTTTCGGAGGCGGTAGAGATGGCTATGCGCTCAGAAATTACTGACTCCCTTTCAGTTTGTGCCATTTTAATGGCCGCCAGGCACAGAGGAATATAATTATGTTAGAAGCTTTATTGTATGGTATGGTCACGGGCGTCGCACTTTGCCTGACTTTCGGAACCGTCTTTTTTTCATTGGTTCAAAACAGCGTCGATAACGGTTTCAGAACGGGTGTAAAAATTGCATTCGGCGTTTTTATCAGCGATGTTATCTTCGTTTTCTGTGCCATTTTCGGAACTACATTCCTGCCGGATGTTTCCAATTTTAAGCAATGGATCGCAGGTGCCGGAATTATCTTTCTGCTTGTTCTAGGAATTAACAACTTTGTGAACGGGCAGCCTAATATTGCCTATCCGAAAACCAGGTTTGGTAATCTTCTTTATTATTTCACCACTGGCTTTCTGCTGAACGCACTCAACCCCGTCAATTTTATCACCTGGGTAACAATAGCCACGTATATCAGATCAAATCTGCATTTTCATATGGGACAGGTGGTGGCATTCTTTACTGCCAGTGTGATTGCCATATTTATTGTTGAATGCGCTATAGCTTTTTACGCCAACAAACTTAAGAGGCTATTTACCCCCAAAGTCGTTCTTATATTCAACAGGGTGACAGGCGCAGTGTTTATACTGATCGCCTGCCAGATTGCCTATCGAACGTTCTTTTAAGCAACCTAAAATAGTTGTTCCCCAAGCACAATCTTATCCCCTGAATCATCAATTCCGAAGATTTTGGGGATACGGATAAATTTCCCGTTGACACTTTTATGACTGTGCATAACTAGCAATAATTTTCCGTCCAGCGAACGGAACATCATTCCGTGTCCATGATTTGGAGGTGTAAAGGGAACCTTTTCCTGAATCCAGGGTCCATCCAGCGTCCCGCTTTTAGAGTAAGCCATGCCTTGGGTATATACATCATAAATCCAGCTTGTCCAGAGTATTCCCAATTTTCCTGTCTGCGTTTTGAATAGCCAGGGACCGTCGGTAACCTTGTTGGGAATATCCTTGTCATTTTTATCTTTTTCTTTGCTCCAGGGCGAATCACTGGCGAGAAACATTAGTTTCGGTTCTCCTTTTGTCCCGGAAAAATCGGGCAGGAGCTCTATCTTTTCAACTGTTCCGTCACCATTTTGCAGCCATTCGTGACAATATACCATGTAAGGTTTTCCATCCGTATCAGTCCATAAGGTAGCATCAAGTGTCAGCTTATTGGCTGGCAGATAGGTGGGTTGCTTCATCGGAACATAAGGGCCTTCGGGTTTATCGCTCACCAACACATGACAGGCTCTGCGTTCAAGATCTCCTTCCGCTTTAAGTTGCTTGTTGGTGAACGTAGCGAAGTAGTAATATTTACCCTTATACTCATGAATTTCGGCAGCCCAGATCATCGGTTTCGGGCCCATCCACGATTTTGGATCTGTTTGAGCGATGGATGACGGTCCGCTCCAGGTTTTCAGATCTTTACTTTTCCAGAGCATGCCTCCCGTTCCGGTCATGTAATAGGTGGCCGTCTTCTTATCAGTCAGAATAAAGGGATCGCTCAAACGAATGGAATCAATCGGGACGTTTGTCCGATAGGGCGGCGGTGTATTCTGAGCTCGGACTGCGCTCAGAAAAAAGAAAGACAGAACACCAAGTACAAAATGCTTTTTCATAAACAGAGTTAAGGGATTCATTAAAAAATAACATCTGCCATAAAACTAATCATGGCAGATATAAATAACCAATTGTTTATTTTGAACCTTAATGCTCTACTCCCGGCTTGTTCACAACTCCTTTCTTCTTACGGAATGCTGCAAACTGCATAGGGCTTCGCTGTGGACGAGCGTCACCAAGTAATACACCCCATTGCTTGAACATGTCGGTCCGATCGAAAATAACCTTCAATACTGCGATAATGGGCATAGAAAGGAACATACCCGATACGCCAGCCACGTTACCGCCAATAATCACTCCAAGAATCGCAAACAACGCATTGATTTTCACTTTTGAACCAACAATGCGCGGCATCAGTATGTTATTGTCGAGGAATTGCACGCCTGCAATCACCGCCAACACCGTAACGACGGGCCATAATTCGGTAGAGGAAGTGATCGTAATAAGTACACCGATAATGTTTCCCAGCAGTGCACCCACGTAAGGAATCAGATTCAGAAATGCGAAAATTACACCAATAAGTAGCGCATGTTTGATGCCAATGATCAGTAACGTACCTCCAAGTAGAACCGTCATGTAGGTAACCTGAATCAACAAACCGACAAGGTAACTTTTAATGATCACTTCCGACTCGTAAATAGCTTCTTTCACTTTGTCGTGGTGATCGGGCTGAAACCACATAAATATGAAGCGAAGTATGATGTCCTTGTAGAAAAGCATCAGGTAGATGTAGATCGGCAAGAGTCCTACAAAAACGAACAAGGAACTAAGCGTCACAGCAGCCCCACTTGCTCTCTTGCCGGCAAAACCGACCAGCTCATTGGTATTTTTATTAATAAAGTCGACCTGTTCCTTAGTAGAATAGTGGCTGATGGAAGAAACCCAGTCACTGAGAGCCATCAGGTGCGAATTTATATTGTTCTTGATCTGTGGAAAATCAGCTACGAGTAGGCTCACCTGGGATGAGAAAAACCAAACGATCCCAGCCAATATAATAGCCAAAAGTAAAATGGGCAGAACAATGGCCAGTACCTCCGGGAACTTGTGTTTTTTTAAGAAACGGAATACGGGCAGTAAAACGATGCTGATAAAAAAAGCCATGATAATTGGCATAATGATGTCATTTCCAATTACAAGTAAGGAGCCCAGCAGTACAAGTCCTAGCAGCTCAATAGAACGGCGGACGGTTAGCGGTAGATCTTTCATAGGTCAAAAATGTAAAAGTTGATATGGTTCAGATTGCTGTGGTATGAGTTGTACAAAAGTTAAAATGATGATACTTCATCTCACTGTAAGTCTATATACGCATATATCGTGCCAGCATCTGAAGCGTAGGAACGAAAGATATTTTGAAAAAAATATCAGTGTAATTATTTGCCGGCGGACTGCTCATTAACAATTACTTAATGTATCTGTTTGCCTGCAAAATATAGGAAAAAGTGTGTTGCGTATTCAAAAACCTTGATTGGAGTGTTGCAGGCGTTTAAATTTATTTTACTTTTGCATCAAGTTTGAGGAACGGCTCAGCTTTTAATGTCTATGGCCAGGTGGTGGAATTGGTAGACACGCTACTTTGAGGGGGTAGTGCCCTTACGGGTGTGGGAGTTCGAATCTCCTTTTGGTCACAAAAAAAGCGCGTTTAGATCGTCTAAACGTGCTTTTTTTATTTACGATTCTCCAAATAAGTCTCAGACTTCACGAATCTTCCGCAGTACCCTGACAGGAAAAACAAGGTTCCCCTTCACTGCATGTACAAATATCATTGGAAAAGCATCCTTTAGAGTACGGTAGAATTGTCGGCGTACAGAATAGTTTTCGATGACTTCAATACCACAAGATTCTGGAATCAAATACAACTGAAGGGTTTGACAGGCCGTTTCGTTCACTAAGTTATTGCAAATGTGCTGTGACAAAACTTTACCTTTACTTCGACTGGAAAACTATCAAAATTATGAGCACACTGAAAAATTTATACCGATCATCAACATTCAAAAGAGGCATTGTTCTGCCGAGTCTGGTCTTCATATTTTTGGTTACTTTCCTATCGAGCTTTCTTCCCGATATGACTAACAAGCTCCTCGATAGCGTCCAGAATTGGATTTTTGTCAATCTGAACTGGGTATATGTATGGTCGGTAACGCTATTTGTATTCTTTCTGATAGCGCTTGTTTTCAGCAAGTATGGCTCCATTGTGCTGGGTGACGATGATTCCGTTCCGGAACATTCTTTTTTCTCGTGGATATCAATGCTTTTTGCAGCAGGAATGGGTATAGGACTGATGTACTTTAGTGTATCGGAGCCCATATCGCATTTTTCAGATCCCGTTTTCAGTGAACTCAGTGAAACTCAAAGGGCAAAGAATGCCCAGCTTTTTACCTTCTTTCACTGGGGTGTGCACGCCTGGGCAATTTATGGTGTGGTTGGCCTTTCACTTGCCTATTTTACCTATCGATATAAACTTCCCCTTTCGCTTCGCAGTTGCTTTTATCCACTGCTTAAGAACAAAATAAATAGCCCGGCGGGAGATGCAATTGATGCATTTGCCTTATGCAGCACATTTTTCGGTATTACTACTACATTGGGTTTTGGTATCGTGCAGCTCAACGCTGGTCTTGTTAAAATAGGACTCTTTGACAGCAAGGAGTATGGTTATCAGGTTATGATAGTCTTCGTCATCATGACTATTTCTATCTTGTCAGCTTCATCGGGCGTAAACAAGGGAATAAAGTTTCTAAGTCAGCTCAACATTGTTGGTGCCGTTGTATTGATGCTGTTCATACTCATCATGGGACCCACCGTATTTTTACTGGGTTCATTCTCCGAAGGGATTGGCTATTACCTGAATGAGTTTTTCACGCTGACCTTCAATACACATGCTTACGAACCATCAACACAGCCGTGGTTTTACAACTGGACAATTCTATACTGGGCATGGTGGATTTCATGGTCACCGTATGTTGGATTATTTATTGCCAGCATTTCGAGAGGCAGAACAATCCGTGAGTTCGTATGTGCAGTGCTGCTCATCCCCACTGCGTTCAATTTCTTGTGGATGACTATTTTTGGAAACAGTGCCAGTTGGCTGGATAAGGGCATTGCTGCGGGTCAACTGAGCAGCATGATATCCAAAGCAGACGAACTGTTATTTACTTTTCTTGATTATTTTCCGATAGCAGGGATAAGCAGCGGACTTGCCATTTTCATTATTTTCATATTTTTTGTTACGTCTGCTGATTCAGGAATCTTGGTAATTAACAATATAGCGTCCAATAATGCAGAGAAATCACCTAAATGGCAATTGTCATTCTGGGGCATACTACTCGCATTGCTGGCTTTGGTACTATTGAATGCAGGAGGATTACAATCTCTTCAGACGATGACGCTGATTACTGCCCTTCCATTTGCAGTAATTATGGTTATGTTTTGTTACAGCCTGATCCAGGGGTTGATCGTTGACAACTATTATTACGCCAAAGGATTTTCGCCAGCTACACGTAACTGGTCAGGGGAACTTTGGAAAGAACGTCTCGGTAAGATACTTGCATCGAAAAATCAGGAGTATGTGGAACACTATATAAAGGATACCGTTAAACCGGCTTTGGAAGAACTGGCGATGGGATTTAATGACAGAGAGATACCTGCTATTGTGAGCAGCGAAGATAAACCCGTACAGGTTTCTCTAACAATCAAACATCAGTTAATCGAAGATTTCACCTATGGTGTCCGTAGCAAATCGAAAACAGTCTCTGACTTCCTTGTCGACGAAGGGAATATTCCCGGTGTGAAGAATAGTCAATCTTACATTCCAAAAACCTACTTTGGCGATAACCGGTTAGGCTATAACATAGAATATTTTACAAAAAACGAAATCATCGCCGATGTTTTGAAACAATACGAACGCTTTTTGGAATTATCTTCCGAGGTTAAAAACGAGATCTTTACAGACATTACCCTCAAACGAAAATAACAACGTCAACTGCACTTCCGGAAAAGTGAAACACTGATTTTCTCAACTAACAGCAAACCAATATGTATCACGTAAATTACCATCAGATCCTTGAAATGGAGAAATTCTTCAGGATTAATCTGATCAATAGCATAGTCGGATTTAAGTCTTTGAATCTGCTGGGCACAATCAGTGAAAATGGCGAGAGTAATCTCTGTCCTGTTAGCTCTGCTTTTCACCTGGGAGCCAATCCTCCGCTTATCGGAATTGTTATGCGCCCGGAAAGAGCTCACAATGATACTCTGAAAAACATAAAGTCTACCGGATTTTACACTTTGAATAACGTATTGCCCGATTGGTACAAAGCAGCTCACCAAGCGAGTGCCAGCTATCCTTCCGGTGTTTCGGAGTTTGCTGCTTGTGGTTTTAAAGAGCAATACTTAGATGAATTTCGAGCACCGTTCGTAAGTGAATCTACTGTTAAAATCGGGTTGGAAGTAGAGGAGTTGATGGATGTTAAATTAAACGGAACCACGATCGTGATCGGACGGGTAAGCCAGATAATAACTGAGGATACTTTGCTGGAAGATGACGGTACCATTAACCACACAAAAGCCAAAACAATGACCGTGGCAGGTTTGGACGCATACTTTCTACCTCAATTCCTGGAAAGATTACCTTATGCCAAACCATAGAAAGTCTATAGCCCGAACTGATAGAATGACTGTTCCAAGTACAATGACGAACAGCAGGTGTCCGATACCGAACAGCTGCTGTTCGGTAAGTTATTGAATAACAGCTCCACAGCCGGATGGCATGTAATTTGGATATGAAAGTATATTTCCGGCTCTAACATAACCGCCGGATCCTCTAAAACCAGCAATTGCATGCTTCACAACTACCTTAAAATAGCTTTTCGCAGCCTTTGGAAATACAAAACGAACTCTTTTGTCAGTATTGCCGGTCTGGCATTTGGAACCAGTTGCTTTTTGTTGCTTGCTACCTATATTATTCATGAATTTCGTTACGACAGTTTCTTTCAAAATAAAGACCGGATCGCACGAATTAACCTGTTCTACCAGTATGGCGAGGGTGAGGCTTCTCACATTGCGATGACGCCCACAGCGGTAGCTCCCACATTTACCCGTGAGTTCGAAGAAGTGGAGAAAGCGGCCCGTATCTATCCTTTCAGTGGAAATGGCTCTGTTGCTGTACGTTATGAAGAACAGACCTATAATGAAAACAAGGTCATTTTTGCAGACTCTACCTTCTTTCAGATATTCTCGTTTCCCTTTATTGAAGGTGATCCTGCATCGGCTTTGTCTCAGCCTAATTCAGTCGTAATTGATCAGACAACTGCCAAAAAGTACTTTAAAGATGGGAGGGCTGTAGGCAAAACGATCTCTATGGATGACCGCTACAACCTGCAGGTGACGGGTGTGATTGCCGATGTTCCTTCCTATTCACATATCAAATTTAACGTTGCAGGCAGTTACAGTACGCTGGCACGATCAAAGACTGAAGTTTTTAATTCTGCCAACGATTTTACATATGTTTTGTTACGACCTGCCGTTTCCCTGGCAAACTTTCAGGAGAAAGTAAATGCATTTGTAAAAAAGAACCTGAGCAATCCTTCTGATCCCGGCTCAAAGATAAGACTGGATGCAGAGAAGCTATCCGACATCCACCTGTACTCAACTGTGAGCAACCAAATGGAAGCTTCCGGTAATTACAAGTACATGTATATCCTTTCGGGGATTGCAGTACTTATCCTTATTATAGCATGTATCAATTTTGTTAATCTGGTAACCGCCCGCGCTGCTATCCGTGCCCGCGAAGTAGGCGTACGTAAAGTGATCGGAGCTGTAAGAGTACAGCTATTTATGCAACATCTCTTTGAAAGTTCTTTGGTTACAATTGCTTCAACTCTTCTCGCTTTAATTATCACTTTGCTCTGCCTTCCTGAATTAAGTGTACTAACGGGCAGTTCCTTAACTCTGTCGGTCTGGCCGGAGTTTACCTTTCCGTTGGGTTTGGTTTTGCTAGTCATTGTCATCACGTTGGTTTCAGGTATGTATCCAGCGGCTTTTTTATCGGGTTTTCAGCCTGCAAAAGTTCTGAAGGGAAATGCTTTTTCAGGCTCAGACAGGGGAAATTTGAGAAACATCCTGGTTGTGTTTCAATTTTCAATTTCAATGCTCTTTATTATAGCAACGCTGATTGCGAACCAACAGCTTGATTTTATTCAAAATAAAAATCTTGGTCTGAATCCAAAACAAATCATCGTTTTGGATATGAGCTCGGGCATTCCCCCAGCGAAGCTAGAGTCGATCAAAAGTGACCTTATGGGGCAATCCGGGGTGAAGTCAGTAAGTGCATCGTATAGCTCACCACTTGATATTCAAGGAGGGTACTCAATAAGTGCGCAAGATAAACCGAAGGATTTTTACATTGATATTACCGCAATTCCTGTTGAAAAGGATTTTGTACAGACTATGGACATGAAGCTTTTGCTTGGCGAAACTTTCAATAGCGTTGACATTGCACAAGCTACCCAGCAGAGCGAGGACTTAAGACGGTTTGCTTTTTTGCTCAATGAATCTGCTGTGAAAGCCCTCGGCTGGACATCTTCAGAAGCTATTGGCAAAGAGGTCAATATGAACGGAAGACAAGGTAGGGTGAAAGGCGTTTTGAAAGACTTTCATTTTCGCTCTATGCACGAGAAAATTGCACCTATCGCGATAATTCCTGAATATGATTATTTTGGAAAGATGTTAGTAAAAACCACTGGTGCAGATGCATCACAGGCCGTAACTATCCTTGAAAGAAGCTGGAAGAAAAATTTCCCGTTGCGACCATTTGAATATCATTTCCTTGATCAGGAGTTTGAACAAATGTACAGGGCTGAAAGCAGAATCACTCAGATTTTACGGGTATTTTCATTTGTCACAATTTTAATATCCTGCCTTGGTTTATTTGCACTCATTGCCTTCGTTTCACAACAGCGAACCAAAGAAATTGGTGTAAGAAAAGTATTGGGAGCATCCATCGGCAGCATTGTGATGTTACTTTCGAAAGATTTTGTCAAACTTATTCTTATTTCCGTTCTGATCGCATCGCCACTCGCCTGGTATGCCATGAAACACTGGCTGAACGACTTTGCCTACCACATTGAAATCGGTCCGTGGATTTTTGTCCTGGCGCTGATAATTGCCATTGTCATCACGTTCGCTACTATCAGTTTTCAGAGTATTAAGGCAGCATTAATGGATCCGGTAAAATCTTTAAAGATTGAGTAGTGAACAATTAATCAAAGTCAAAAGAACTCATCGTATGGACCGTTCCGGACTTTATTCGGGATTTTTTATTCGAAAACTGTAACAACTGAATCGTCTTTTGATTTGTGTTTCAAATTTCATCTATCAACTTCCTGTATTTGTCTACCTGACTTTCGAAGTTCCGGATACTTGTTTCGTAAATTAACTTGAGTGATTCCAGATCGTCAACATCCTTGTCGTAAGACGGGTCCGCTGGTGACTCAATATCCAATTCAGGCAACAGTTTCAATAACTTCTCCAATGATCTGGAATTTTCGACGGCGCGGTATTCATACCACTCCAGCATTTTTTTATAGCTGTTCTTCAATTTAGTATCTTTTCCCATGTCACATCAATAGTTAAATTTTACATTGATGTGGCAAATATAATGCCCGGAAAGTAGGCCTCTTTCAGGATATGCAGAAACCAACTTTTACCTCCCCTCCAAAATCCTCACAATCTCCGTATATCCTGAAGCCCTGGCATGCTGCAACGCTGTTTTTCCATCCTTATCAGGGATTGTCAAATCGGCACCAGCAGCTTTCAGAATGGCAATAATCTCCTGATATTTTTTGCTTCCGTTTCCCAGTACGACGGCTTCCATCAATGCAGTCCATCCCAGTCGGTTCACATGATTGATCGGGAATTTATTCGTATTGGAAAGCAATCTTACGGTTTCTACGTGGCCGCGTTCACATGCCGGAATGAGCGCAGTTCCGTTGTATCTATTGAAAACATCAAAGCGCGCACCATTTTTTAGAAACAGTTGTACAAGTTCGGTCTGCCCTGAAGCTCCGGCGTAAAGAAATGGACTGTCTTTGATATCATCCTGCAAATTGACATCCGCGCCGGAGCTTACCAACAACTTTGCCATAGCTACCCCGCCATTTCGTGTCGCGATCAGCAATAGAGAACGCCCTTCACCGTCCCTGGTATTCACATCCGTTCCTGCTTTCAGCAATTTTTCTACTAACTGCAAGTGGTTATCAGTCACAAGTCTGATAATTTCTTTATCCTGAAACATGTTCTTGTCTTCTTTTGCTACCAATGCCGGCGAGTTTACGATTCCTGTCAACAAAGCCAGCAATACAATTTTTCTGATCATTCTCTAGTTGCCTGATTCCTGGTCAATATACTTTCGTTCCATTATGAATCAGAGACTTCACAGGAGAAATCCGGGATACAGCTTCTGCTGAACAGCTCGCGTCAACAAGGACTGCATTGGCCGTATCGCCTGCTTTGGGCCATTGTTGCTTACCAGCATCATTCAGTGGGGTAGTTTTATGTGTCGCCAGTTTCAGACTTCTGGATAATAAAAACTCTGTTCCCAAACCGTATAATTGCGCCATCAGTTGTGCCTTTTGCAACACACTTCCTGTTCCCCAGGTATTCCAATGGTCTATAATGCTATCGTTACCCGTAGCCACATCGACACCATATTTCATTAGGGTCGGAATAGGCATGATCAGTCCACCAATCGGAATAGTTGAGACAATACCTATCCCAGCCTGCGCAAGCTTGTCTGCCACTTCTTCCTGCTTTTTAGTTTCCAGTTTCCCCAGTACAAAACAATGGCTAAGAAACGTTTTTCCTTTCAAAACCGGATTCTCATTCACACGATCTATCAGATATTCAACCGTTTTCAGACCTGATTCTCCGGATTCATGCAAATGAATATCGATTCCCTTGTTGTAATCCAGTGCAAGTTTTACCGTAAAATTCATGGATTTAGCAATATCCCCGTCCACCGTATACGGATCCACGCCACCGATAAAATCAATCCCCATCTGGGCAGCGTCCTTCATTAGTGCTGTCGAATCGGTATAATAGAGTCCATGCTGAGGGAAAGCAACCAGTTCCGCCCCAAAGGTTTGTTTTTTATTTTCAAGTGCCTTTTGGAGATTTTTAAGTGAATCGAGCTTCGAGGTCGGTTCAATATTAACATGACTCCTTGCGAAGCTGCTACCACAAGATTGTAGCAGTTCTATTAATTTCTCAGCTCTTTCTGTTGATGTCTTAAGAAGTTCCGGCAGCATTTTCTGTTCCAAAGCGATCATGCCTTTCACTCCGCCCTGCCGTTTGCGAACCGCCTTCCACGGACCGCCGTAGTAGGTCTTGTCTAAATGGATGTGCATGTCCTTAAATGCAGGCAACATCAGAAGCCCTTTCGCATCACTTACTTTGCTTTTGGGATCGTTGGGCAGAATCGCTTTGAACTTGCCATTCTCTATTTGAACAGTAAATAATTCTGTTTTGGTGGCAACCACCTCATCACCATCATATTCGAACCCAGTTTCCAGCCTCACATTTTTAATGGTTGACGCACCTGAAGCCGGTGTCGTTAAGCCATCTTCCAAAAGGAGATTCGAAGTCCCTTCCGCAAAACGCGGAGCAATACCTAATCCTAAAGTGGCTGCTGCTGAATTGCGTAGAAAGTCTTTTCTGGTTATGCTTCTTTCATTCATCACTCTGCACATTATATGTAAAACAACTCTTTATCCAGCTTCTCTGTAATTTGACTAAAGTCGGAAGGATTGTTGGCAAAATCCATATTATTGACGTCAATCTCTATCAGCCTTCCATGTTCGTAGGTTTTTGCAAAGTCCTCGTAATATTTATTGAGACTTTCCAAATATTCTACAGAAATGTCAGACTCAAAATCTCTTCCTCTTTTCCTGATCTGAGAAACAAGCTTGGGAATATCTGCTTTCAGATAAATCAGCAAATCGGGCTGCGACACGGTATTGATGATTGAATTAAACAGGAGCAGGTAAGTGTCATAATCACGTTGGGGCATCACACCGCTGTCGTACAGATTTCTGGCAAATATGAAAGCGTCTTCATAAATGGTTCTGTCCTGAATAATAGTGGCATAGGTGGTGGAGCGTATCTGCTGAACCTGAGCAAAACGGCTGTTCAAAAAGTAAATCTGGAGATTAAAAGCCCAGCGTTCCATGTCTTCATAAAAACTGGCCAGGTACGGATTTCCCTCGACTGCCTCGTACATTACATCCCATTTGTAATGAGCTCCCAGCATTTGAGTCAGGGTGGTTTTGCCTGCCCCTATGTTTCCGACAATTGCAATATGCATAAACAGTATATAAATAGTGAATGATCAATTTAACAGGGGAGGGGTTCGGCAAAAGTAGCAAATTACAACTTATGCTGTATGGTGATCAAAGTCACAATATGCTCAGTTTCTCAAAACTTGTAATATTCGTATATTTGCAACCTGTTAGAAAATCGCTCTGTTTATCAATGGAGTCAAAGTGTGTAAGAAGAACCGGGGTGAAGCCGCCCTGCATAATATAAAAGTAGATGAAACCATATAAAGTTATATTGTACTATTGCTATTCGCCTATTGAGGATACGGAAAAATACCGTGATGAGCACCACATTTTTTGTGTTGAAAATAACCTTTTGGGACGGATCATTATTGCGCCGGAAGGTTTGAACGGAACCGTTTCCGGTTCGCCTGAGGATTGCGAAAAGTACATGAATTACATACATGCTGATGCCCGTTTTGCGCATACGCAATTCAAGATTGAAGAACACGACAAACCTGCTTTTCAAAAGCTGCATGTACGTGTAAAGGATGAGATCGTAAATTCTGACCTTCCTGTGAATCCATTGGTAAGAACAGGAAAACATCTGGAACCTGCAGATTTCAAAGCGCTTTTGAATGATCCGGAAGTCGTTTTGGTAGATATGCGCTCCGACTACGAGCATGAAGTAGGCAAGTTCAAAGGTGCTATTACTTTTGACATGCACAACCTCCGCGAATTACCGGACCATGTTCATGAAATTGAACATTTAAAAGATAAAAAAATTGTTACCTATTGCACCGGAGGTATCAAATGTGAAAAGGCAAGTGCCTACCTGATCGAAAAGGGTTTTACAGATGTATATCAGCTTCATGGGGGTATCATCCGTTATGGTCTGGAAGAAGGCGGTGAGAATTTCGACGGGAAATGTTACGTTTTTGACAATCGTATTACTGTAGATGTTAATACCGTGAACCCGACAGTAATTTCAACATGCCACATCTGTCACGAACCATGCGACCGTATGGTCAATTGTGCCAATGCGGAATGTAACAACCACCTGCCGATCTGCCACAAATGTGCCGAGGAAATGGAAGGAGCATGTTCAGTTGAATGCAAGGCGCATCCCGGAAAACGCGTTTACGATGGCACAGGTTATTACGTTAGTCAGAGCAACCATTATCAACCGCTTCAGGGGCTGAAAAGCCAGAAAAGAAACATCAAACAGCAGAAACAGGCTGAACGGGAGTCAGCCTGACCCTATAGGTTCTTTTCCAATACGAAGTCATTCATCCAATACGGACCTACCGGGATATCTTCTTCACGGATAACCCGGTAATTCATTTTCTCATAAAAATAGCGCGCTCTGTTGTATCTGTTCACGTTTAGTAATAAAATCTGAGCGCCTTGCTCCCTCACATAATTCTCCACTTCTGTAATCAGGAATCGGCCTGCACCGGTCCCCTGACAAGATGGAAGTACGTAAATTTTGTGAAGTTTGTAAGCCGAACTGTTTAATTGCGAAACGGAGGCAAAGCCTGACGCAACACCATCGGCATACAATAGAATAAATTGGTGTTTATCAATTAAAATCGAATTACTAAGCGCTTCTTCAGAATAAAATTTTTCTGACATAAATTCGATTTGCTCCGGAGTAATGATCTCCCTGTAAGTCGGTTCCCAGGTTTTTTGATGAATGTCGATGATTACAGGAACATCTCCTACACTGGCAAGCTCTATTGTGAATGAAGGCATTTTAGTTAATTTTGGTAAATAAGAAAGCAGTAGATCACTACAGCTTCGGAAAAATATCTTTTCATTTAAAAATCCAACACTTGAATTTCTCCAACGGTTCGCAGGATCCTGAAGAATTCATCAAGAAATATGAAACCCCTAATCCTTGTTACAAACGACGACGGAATCACTTCCCTGGGAATCAGAACGCTCGTTGAAGCCATGCAAACCATCGGTGACGTTATTGTAGTAGCACCAAATAGTCCGCAATCCGGCATGGGCCACGCGATCACCATCGGCGAACCACTCCGACTATACGAGACCCATATTTTTGACAACGTGGTTGAGTACGAATGCTCGGGTACACCTGCAGACTGCGTCAAACTCGCTAAACATTATGTGCTGCAGGATCGCAAACCAGACCTTGTCGTAAGTGGCATCAATCATGGCAGCAACAGTTCCATCAGTGTTTTGTATTCAGGTACGATGTCGGCGGCTATAGAAGGAGCTATCGAAGGAATACCTGCCATTGGCTTTTCGCTCTGTGATTTCCGTGAGGATGCTGACTTCAGCCATGCTGTTGAATATATCAAAACAATCACATTGTCGGCGCTCCAAAATGGTATACCCAAAGGAGTTGCTCTGAATGTTAACATTCCAGCCAAAACAGAATTGCCCATCAAAGGGATTAAAGTATGCAGACAGGCAAATGCCAAATGGCAGGAAAAGTTTGACTACCGTGTTGATCCCAATGGCAGAGGCTATTTATGGATGGCGGGCGATTTTGTTAATTTTGATACTGAGAAAGACGATACCGATGTATGGGCGCTGGACAACAACTACATCTCAGTAGTTCCATGTCAATATGATCTTACAGAGTATGAGGCTTTAAAACAGCTTTCTACCTGGAATTTATAGTTCACGAATGAAAAACTAGTTATGGCTTTAGTAGGAAGTTTACTTAAAAAAGGAATTCTGTTCAGTAACATTGTTGCCAACAGAAAAAAAGCAAGCCTGCATCAACAACAGAAAAAGACTCTTGCTAAACTTTTGGGTAAAGCGCGTTACACCGAGTTTGGAGAAAAGTATAATTTCGACGAAGTGCTCTCGTCCATTCTATTCGGACAGCAAGGTGCATTTTATGAGGAATACAAGAAAACAGTTCCCATTTTCGATTACAATAAGATTTTCAACGAATGGTGGCACCGCTCACTTGACGGCGAGAAAGATATATGCTGGCCCGGCCAGATCAAGTATTATGCATTGAGTTCTGGGACGTCGGAGGCAGCTACAAAGCATATTCCGGTAACCAAAGCTATGTCCAAGGCTATACAGAAAACAAGTATCCGCCAGATACTTTCGCTTGGGCATTACAAGGATCTTCCCAATGATCTTTATGAAAAAGGATTTTTGATGCTGGGCGGAAGCACCAACCTCAGCAATCAGGACAAGCATTTTGAAGGAGATCTGAGTGGTATTACTGCCAAGCAGATTCCGTACTGGTTCAGACCTTATTATAAACCGGGCGAAAAAATAGCCGCGCAAAAGGATTGGGGAATTAAACTGGAGGAAATTACCAAGCAGGCACATGAATGGGATATTGGTTTCATAGTGGGTGTTCCGGCATGGATACAGCTCCTCATGGAGAAAATCATTGCCCATTATAATGTAAAAACAATCCATGATATCTGGCCCAATTTGCAGGTTTTCGCACATGGGGGCGTATCCTTTGAACCTTACCGTAAAGGTTTCGAAAAACTGCTTGCCAAGCCATTAATTTACATCAATACGTATCTGGCTTCTGAAGGTTTCATTGCTTACCAAACCCGTCCTGGTGCACAGGGCATGGAACTGGTTTGCGATAATGGCATTTTCTTTGAATTTATTCCTTTCAACGAAAAGAATTTTGATTCGGATGGAACATTAAAAAAGGATGCAGAGACTTTGATGGTGGATCAGGTTGAGGAAGGTAAGGAATATGCATTATTGCTCTCAACTTGCTCTGGTGCATGGCGTTATCTGATTGGTGATACGATCAGGTTTGTTGATAAGCAACGAGGCGAAATCCAGATTACCGGTCGTACAAAGCACTATCTTAGCTTGTGCGGCGAGCACCTTTCAGTCGACAATATGAATAAAGCCATCGACCTTGTTTCCAATGAAATGGGGCTGACGGTGAAAGAATTTACAGTATGCGGTATACCTCATGATTCGCTTTTCGCACATCATTGGTACGTTGGGGTGGAAGAGGAGCATGTTGATACTGAACTCCTTAAAAAGAAAATTGATGAACGTCTTTCTGAATTGAATGACGATTACGCGGTGGAACGAAGACATGCATTGAAAGATGTGTTTGTGACTGTGCTCCCTAACAAGGCATTTTACGGTTGGATGGAATCCAAAGGAAAAATGGGCGGACAGCACAAGTTTCCACGTGTATTCAAGAATTTTATGATTGATGACTGGAAAGCATATCTGAAGGCAAACGGATATGTGAAAGAAGATTAACGTGCTAGTCTTCAAGTATTAAATCAATATTCGGATGGTCCCCAAAGATATCGAGCACGATATGCCAAAGCAGGGGACCATCTTCTTTTTCAATCTCCTGTAATTTTTCTTCAAAAAGCTTCACATTGTAGGGATATCCGATTTCAATTTTCCTCTGATACAACTCAACGGTCTGCTCCCGACCGAGCGCCAACTTGCTTTGAGTAAAGTTTTTCCAGATCACAAGCACTTGCTCACCAGGTTCAAAAACACCAAATCCACCATATAAAATATCGTTAAGTGCATCCAGACTGTGTCCCATTTTCCAGTCCTGATCCTGCATAAACAGCCTGTTCATCTCTTCATAAAATCCAGCCAGATTAGAAAATGTGCTTCCTTCAATAACAATCGTTTTCTTCTTCATGGTGATATGGTGATTTCCCTCTTCGTTTTTTAACGACAGACCCCAGTCTAAAAATTCAAATTTTCATATTTATTTCAAAATACCTGTCGATTCTTAAAATGAATTCCTATTTTTGTAACGATCAATACAAAAACACTATGAGAGGACGGCCTGCCATTTTTGATAACGAAAAACTCCTGATGCTGGCGCAACAGGTTTTCTGGACAAAGGGATATACAGCCACATCCCTGAGCGATTTATTGGATGCTATGAGCATTGGTAGCGGGAGCTTTTACCATAGCTTTAAAGGTGGGAAAAAAGAAGTTTTCAGCAGAGCCATCCAGCAACGAAGAGCAGATTTTAATGCTTTTAAAATTGAGTTAAATAAAAATGAAACACCTGTCCGGCTGATTAAAGACTTTTTTCTGAGCATCGCTTCTGACAGTCAGGATATACACATGAAAGGGTGCATTATAGCCAATACAGTGGCGGAAATGACCCTGGTCGATCAGGATCTGGCTGATGAAGCCATTGAAATCTTAAAGGAAGTAGAACACATGTTTACCGAAACCATACGCAAAGCACAGCAGTCTGGTGAGCTGCAAAACACCACTGATGCGGCTTTGCTCGGAAGATATCTGATCACACTTTGGAACGGGCTGAATGTAACGCGGCGCATGTATCCTCATGGCGATCTGCTCAGAAAACAGATAGAAATGCAGCTTGAAATAATCAGCTAAATTTTTTTGACAATTTTTGTATTGATCATTACAAAATTAAAAGTAACATTATGGATTTAAAATTGAAAAACAAGACCGCTTTCATCAGCGGCTCGACACAGGGTATTGGTTTTGCTATCGCACTGCAATTGCTTCAGGAAGGAGTGAAGGTGATAATAAACGGACGCACTATTGAGAAGGTAAACAGCGCGGTTAACAAACTTAAGGATCTCGTTCCAAACGGTGATGTTTCAGGTATCGCAACTGATTTTTTTATTCCTGAAGAAGTGGATCTTTTGGAAAAGCAACTTCCTGAATTAGATATTCTGATTAATAATGTAGGAATATTTGAACAACAGAGCTTCATAGATATTACCAATGATGACTGGCGGAGGTTCTTCGAAATCAATGTAATGAGCGGTGTTCGCTTATCGCGGGTTGCACTCCCGAAAATGATTGCTAATAACCAGGGCAGAATACTTTTCATCAGCAGCGAGTCGGCCGTGAACGTACCTGAAAACATGATTCACTACGGGATGACCAAAACTGCAATGTTATCCATAGCGAATGGCTTGTCTAAACTTACCAAAGGCACGGAGGTAACAGTGAACACGGTACTCGGCGGTCCTACTTACTCAGACGGGGTTGCTGAAACCATTGAACAGATTGCCGCAGCGCAGCAAATGACTACTCATCAGTTGAAATCGGCGATAATCGAAGCCACCAACCCACACTCCCTGATCCAGAGGTTCATCGAACCGACAGAAATTGCAAACCTGGTTACGTATTTATGCAGCCCTTTGGCCATTGCGACTAATGGCTCGTCACTTCGTGCTGATGGAGGTGTTCTGAGAACGATCTAAACAAAAAACCTGCCTTGTATATGCCCGGACTTTCCGACGTATACAAGGCAGATTCACAATATTTCAAATTTAAATTGTAATCCGTCCTCCTGTAGCTGGCAGGGTAGCTCCTGATACATAACTGCTTTCATCAGAAGCAAGGAATACGTAAGCGGGAGCGATTTCCACCGGTTGTCCCGGTCGGCCCACCGGCGTGTTTTCGCCAAATATATCTGCATCTTCCCATTTCGTTGACGGAATTAATGGTGTCCATACCGGTCCGGGAGCCACAGCGTTAACGCGAATTCCCTTGCCTTGCTCCAGAAATATCTGACTCAGATTAGCCGTGTAATTTTGAATTGCAGCTTTTGTTGCCGCATATGGTAGCAGATCCGGTGAAGGATGATAGGCGTTCACAGAGGTGGTGTTGATAATAGAACTTCCAGGCTTCATGTGTGGTTCGGCAGCTTTTGTCAGGTAGAACATCGCATGAATATTCACTGCAAAAGTATGAGTCCATTCGTCAGATGGGATATCCTGAACCGTCTTGCGTGCCATTTGGAAAGCGGCATTATTGACCAGAATATCAATCTTTCCAAATTCCTTCACAGCTTCATCTATAATTTTTTTGCAGTGTGCCTCGCTGGTGATATCCCCCTTTACAACAACACATTTTTGCCCTGCATCTCTGACGTAGCCCGCAGTATCATTGGCATCTTCATCTTCCATATCGTCCAGATAGCTGATGAGCACATCCGCGCCTTCTCGTGCAAAGGCAATCGCTACAGCTTTACCAATTCCCGAATCTCCTCCGGTGATCACAGCACTTTTGCCTTTGAGCCTTCCGGATCCTTTATAACTCTCCTGTCCATGGTCTGCATGCGGCTGCATATCAGCTTCTGTTCCGGGAAATTTCTGCTTTTGTTTTGGAAAGGGCGGTTGCGGAAATTTGGTTTCGGGGTTTTCGGCATTGTTGTTTTTCTCCTCTTTCATGATTTCTGCATTGTGTGGTTGATATTTCCGGGACGCTCCCGAAAATCATTTGATCCACGCCATGGTAAAAAACCATTCCTGAAAGAAGTTGTCCTGGTACGAATGTTTCGAAAAGATCAGATCGGTCTATTAAGTCACAATCGTTCTGAACGTCAGATTAACCCTTGGCTCGCTCACTTTTTTCGCAGGAGGCAAACGGTGCAGCCAGTGAGTCTGTGTGGTACCTTTCATTACCAGCAAACTACCATGTTCCAGATACATATCTACCTTTTCCTTTGTTTGTTTATGCCTGAAAGCAAACTTCCTTTCAGCTCCAAAGCTGAGCGAACCAATAGCTCCGTCTTTTTTCAAGTCCTTCTCTCCATCGCTATGCCATGCCATTCCTTCATCACCATTGTGATATAAATTCAGCAGGCACGAATTGTACGTTTCACCGGACTCTCTTTCGATTAAAAGTTTCAGTTCTAATAAAGCATCTGTCCATGGCAAAGCATGTTTGGTCACATTGGAGTAGGAGTATTCGAACGGCTGTTCTCCGTACCAGGCTACTTTACGTTTGGTAATCAGTTTTTTACCAAATATGATTGCTTCGTCATTTCGCCACTCAATATCAGAAAGCAAAACTTTAAGATAATGATCTGACTGTTGCTGGTTCAATACTCTTCCGTAGTAATACACAATACCTCCCTCTGGTAACCAATTTCTTTCTTTGTCTATATCGCTCTCAAAAAGTTTCATACAGCTATATTAAATGTTTCACCATTTTCCCGTGAGATTAATTCCTTCTCAGCTCTCACACCTTCCCAACCCAGAATGGCAGCCTTACGGGTTCCTCCCCACATATACCCTCCCAACGCGCCGCTTGCTTGTATCACCCTGTGGCAGGGAATCAGAAATGCTACGGGATTACTACCAATCGCTGTACCAACAGCTCTGGAAGCGCCCGGACTCCCGATTTGAGAGGCGATGGTTCCGTACGTAGCCATTTTTCCGGAAGGAATTTTCAGCAGGCTTTCCCAAACTTTGATCTGAAAACTGGTGCCTTTTAAGTGCAATTTGATAGAAGGCATGTGGCCGGTCTCCTGATTGAAAAACACCAATGCCTGTTGTTGGAATTCATCCGTTTTTTCTTCCAGATTGGCATTGGGGAACCTGTCCTTCAGGTCTTCTAAACCAGCGATATTGTTCTCCATAAATGCAATATGACAAATGCCCTTGTCTGTAGATGCAAGTATTAGTTTCCCAAAGGGACTGTCCGCAAAGCTGTATTGAATCTTCAGGTTCCTTCCACCAGCCTTATATTCGGCGGGAGTCATTCCCTCAATTTTGATGAACAGATCGTGTAGCCTGCTCGTACTGGAAAGACCCGTATGCAGCGCAGTATCAAAAAGGGTAGTTTGAGGATATTCTCTGAGTACCTTTTTGGCATGTTCCAGACTAATATATTGCAAAAACTTCTTAGGACTCGTTCCTGCCCAGTCGGTGAACATTCTTTGGAAATGAGATGGACTCAAATGAACGCTTTCCGCTACCTGATCCAAATCAGGTTGTTCTTTGAAATTTTGCCTGATATAGTCGATCGCCTTAGTGATACGCATGTAATCGATGGATTCTTGCTCGCTCATAATTTCCTTGTTTTACTGAACAAAGGTGACAATTGTTTCGGGTATATGAAATCCGAATCGTGCTGTATTCGTGTACCGTAATTGCCAGATCAAGTTAATAATTCTTTACAAACGTTACCTCTGGTCTGAAAATTGAAGCATTCGGTTGACATCAACCAAAAAACAACGACAATGGATTTATCAAAGAACTTACTTGGCGGATTATTCGGTGCTGTGGTACTTAATCTGGTGCACGAGGCAGCAAGAAGGATATGGGTAGATGCTCCCCAAATTCAGGAAGTCGGGGAGGAGGCTGTAGTGAAAACTGCTCTGGCTACGGGTATTACCCCACCTACAGGCAACGCATTATATGGCACAACACTTTTTGCGGATCTGGCAGGAAATGCCTCCTACTTTAGCGTCATAGGTACAGGTGATCCTAAGGGCATATGGGCAAGAGGTGCGGCATATGGAATTGCAGCGGGAGTTGGCGCACTGGGTTTAACTAAACCACTTGGTCTTGACGACAGACCAATAAACAGAAATGTCCGTACTCAGATACTTACAGTAGCCTGGTATACAATTGGTGGAATTGCCGCAGCAGGGGCTATCAAGATTCTACAAAACAAGTGGAAATAGCTTGGTTTTAATAGCAATAGAATCAATTCAAAACCATCCAATTCAACTTAGTGGATGGTTTTGTCATTTACACTGTACGCAGATATAAACTTTCCAATTCATTGGCCGAAATATCAGACGACTTTACAACGGCCTGAAGATTACCCTGCTTCATAATTCCGATATGTGTGGCCACTTCCTTCGCTCTGAATATGTCGTGCGTAGCCATCAGAATGGCTGTACCATTTTTAGAAAGTGTACTGATAATTTCAGAAAAATCGTTTGATGCCTTGGGATCCAGACCGCTGGTCGGCTCATCCAGCAACAACACTTTGGCCTGTTTGGCAATGGCAATAGCAATTCCCACTTTTTGTCTCATCCCTTTGGAATAACCTGCCAGGCGCTGATCGAACGCCTGATGCTGCAGACCTGCCGAGGCGAGTAATTCACCCAACTGTTGTTTATTATAATCAAATCCTGCCAGGGCCGAAAAGTATTCCAGATTCTCCCTTCCCGTCAGATTCGGGTACAATAATACCGTTTCAGGGATATAAGCAAGGTGATTTTTTATTTCCTGAGGATAGTCTGCTACCGATATGCCGTTGATGTAAGCTTCTCCGCTACTTGGTTTCAGAAAACCCAGAAAAAGATTGATCGTAGTTGTTTTTCCAGCTCCATTCTGACCCAATAACGCGAATATTTCTCCTGCTTTTACTGAAAGATCCAAGTCATTGAGGGCAACATAGTCACCATATATTTTAGTTAGTTTCTTTGCTTCCAACATGATTTTCTAAGCCTGAATATGAATGAAGTTTCTTTTGAATAAAATAACCGAACAGCCAACCAGCAACAGCGTCCAGATCATAAATGATGTTACATTGCTACTTACATTTTCCTGAAAATAACCCGCTTGCTTGTACGCCGGATAGCTATGCCAGTTCAGGTCTTCTGTAAGTGTCTCTTCAAAAATGAAAGGGTAGAAGTATTCTCTCACATTCCTGTGATGGTGCTTTACTGAATTTAGGTAACGGACATGGCCGGCCAGATCGGTATTGGCCACTTTATTGAACAGTTGCTGAATGCCTATTACCGGATTTAAAATACCTGTGACCTGAGAAAGGCTTTGGCGTTCCTGAAGTTTGGCAAATAATATTTCAGATGAATTAGCCGATTCAAGATCTCCTGCAAACTGCATGGCGTAGTACCATCCCGACGAGTACCTGTCTTCGGGAATCGGGTATTTTTTATATTGAGGATAAAACGCATAGAATTTTTCCATGGTGGGTGCTTTCGGCAAATCCCATTTGGCATGATACCCTTCACGCTGATCAATCGCTGTCTGAACAGCTTCAGGAACAGGCACTTTACTATTTATTCCGATATTGGCTATGCCGGGATAAAGAATGCACAGAAAAATCCAGATACCAATAAGTGCAGTTGCGTTGAAGGAAGAACTTTTGTTCAGGGACACGACCAGGATCGAAATGCCAAACCAAAACAGCAGATACAAAAGCAACCCAACTCCCAATTGAAAAGTGGGGTATGACAAAGGAAGATGAAGTGTAATGATTCCGATTGTAAAAATTGACAATGCTGTTACAAGGACCGCAAAAAGGCGGATGGATATTTTCAGCAATATGGATTTTGCGATGGATGAATTACTTACCGACACCATCTTCCAGACACCGCTCTCCTGTTCGTCAGAGATAATATTGTAAGTAAATGCGATAATGAGCAAGGGGAACAGGAAAACGAACACAAAGGCCGCATCCAGATTTCCTACCAACAGGGTAAGCGGATTAGTCAGTTCTGAATCGTACAACTGTCCTTCAATGGCCAGCATTTTTACTTTCAGCGTAAATGGATTTACATCCCGCTGACCGATTGCAAACCTGGCCCATGGACTTGCAGGATTAGAGGTGTAAAAGAAAGGATAGTAAGCCGTACTGCCGGCAGGTTTTCCATGTCCATGTTCTACTACTTCGTCCAAATGTTTTTTCTGAACGTCGGCAATGGAGTTGATAGTCATCTCCTGATGGTTGATAAGCTGCGTTCCATAATAGAATCCGTACAATCCAAACAGCAGGATAGCAGCCACGCCCATCCATACAGTAGGTCCGGTCAGGAAGTTCTTAGCTTCCAGATACAGCATTTTACGTATGTTTTTCATAGTTGATATTCCTGTTTCGAAGAGATGTATTTTAATGCTCCCACACCAGCCACAATCCAAAATAACAGCGCACCAAGGCTGAGCAAAGAATTGAGCAAATTTGTTTGAACGGAAACAGGTTGGAAACGGAAGTCGGCTTGTTCCTGCCAGTTTTTACTACTCACTTTCTGATCGCGGTCGTTCTTAAATCTGATCTGGGTTAAATGTATTTCGTTAATCTTCTTTGTTTTGTCGAACCTGTATTTTTCTGTTTGTTTCTGAAACTCAGTGAAGGTTTCGAAGTCAGTTCCTGAAAGGTTCATTGAAATATTTCTGATGCCCAGATACGGATCTATCAGACTGAGCAAAGAAGAAACCCTGTTCTGGGATTTATAGGTATTGATCAGTTGATCGAAATGAGTAGAGAATATACCCGAACTGATATTTTCCCCTTCCTGCATCACCAGGGCGCCATAATTCACAGGTAACTGAGAGATAGAATCCACACCATATTTACGTAGAGTACTGGCCTTCAGTTGAGCAAAATGAGGATCGTCAGGATTATGACTATCGCCTTCTTTGCTGATAGCATCTTCGATGGCGCTTTCAAAAGCGATTTTATCTGGAGCGGTAAAGAGCCGGTTTCCAAGTGTCTGGGCACTTTTGGGAATCACTACGCAAAACAAAATCCAGAACAAAACCAGACTGATCAGCGCGTTTCCGGCAGATTTACTAATGGCCGAAATACCTGTAACAAAAACGGATATAACAAAAAGATATGCAGCATAAGTCAGCAAGACGAGTAGAGACCTGAGGAAGATATCACTTGTAAGTTCCCCCACGGATGCGCCTATACCAAACAGCAGGCTCAGTAAAATCAGCGGAAGAAACAATAGCCAGGCTACCAGGGTTAACCCCACGGTTTTACCAATAAGTATATCAAAATAGGAGGCTCTCTGACAAAGCAGAATTTTGAGAACACCGCTTTGTTTTAAACCTGCAACCGTATGAAAACCAATAAAAATAATGAACAGCGGTACGAGCATTTGTAACACCATAGCCATACTGAGCTCACCAAAACGGAGCATACCGTTGGAGAAACCTGCCTCACTCATATTGACCGTATTCTGCCTGTGCGCTTCCAGAAATACAGAATTACCTACATAACTATCGAGTCCGTAATCAAAAAAACTTAGCGGTGATTTTTCCCTGAAAACCAGATAACCATAATGAGCTACTCTGTGCGGATGTCTCTCAGGTTGGTTCATCCAATGTTTGGTCACCTCATTTTTCGCGGCAACTTGTTGTTTGTTAAATTGCTTAACGTAGCTCCAACCCGTGTAGACAGCCACCACACTGATTCCCACCAATATCAGGTATAAAATCCATGATACTCTTTCACGGAGAATGGTTTTGATTTCCTGTTTTGCAATAATTCTGATAAGCCCGGGCTGCATGTTCTTTTATAATGGTTCATGCCCGGTTCTGCTTCATTGCGTAACCGGACGACAGGTCGTGCGCATCATACCAATACGCAACTCGGTTGCAAAAAGAAACATAAACAAGTATTTATGCAACAATGTTGCGTATTAAATTTTGATAATATGCGCAATGCTTTGATGAGCAGACATTTAAAACGGGACAGAAAGCAGAATCCGACTTTCCAGGAACGGGGTTGAGTTGTGATCCTACTTCACTGCGGAAGGCTCGGTCACTTCTTTTCCAAGAACAACATCATTGAAAACAATCCCTTCAGCATTGGTGAAACTCATCGCCGTAGGGCAGGAATCTATCCTGACATTTGAAAAATGAATGTTACGCACTTTTTTAGTAGGATAACCCTGAATCACCAGCCCGGCATGAGTGGCCGCTTTAAATGTGAGGTTTTCAAAAAATACGTTGCGGATATCCGTTTCAAAACCTTTTCCTTCACCGTGATAGAATGATGTAATAAATATTGCATCCTCCACCTCGCCAAAGGTAACATCATTTACGTAAATATCTCTGATAAAACCGCCACGATCAGGATTCGATTTGAGATAAATGCCGCGCTTGCAGTAGCCACCATAAGTGCAGTTTTCGACGAAAACATTACGCACCCCAGCCGAAATTTCACTGCCGATCACCACACCATGCAGACCTTTGAAACGGCAATTTCGAATAATGATATTTTCAGAAGTAATCGCTGTTTTACGGCCTTCGTGATCTCTTCCTGCTTTCACAGCCACGTTGTCGTCAGCATTGTTAAAGTCAATATCTTCAATCAATACATTCCTGGAGTATTCAGGATCAAAGCCATCATTGTTTTTATTGAATGCGTCAAACTTTACTTTGCGCGCGGTGATATTTTCGGACTTCAGGAAATGTACGCACCAGAACGGGGAATTTGCAACGGTTACACCTTCGATCAGGATATTTTTACATTCGAAAAACTGAATAAGCTGCGGGCGCAGAAAGCTACCATCTCCGAATACACGATCTTTTACAGGAACACCTTCGTGGTTCATTTTGCGACTGAGTTCCTGTGCAGGTTTTTGCTTGTCATACCATTTGGCAAAACCTTCCTTTCCATTTCCATCGATAATACCTTCGCCTGTAATGGCAACGTTTTCAACGTGATAGGCATAAATTAACGGACTGTAACTATTGATAAAAGTCCCTTCCCAACTCGTGGGTACTACAGGCAGATAGTCGGAGGGGTTTGTTCCGAAAATGAGTTTGGCACCCCTCTGAATCTCCAGACTACTGTTACTCACCAGATGAATTGGTCCGTTGACAATGTACACACCGGCAGGAACTACAATTTTACCACCTTTCTTCTCCTTGCAAACCCGCAGCGCTTTATCGAACGCCGGTTTGGCATCTGTAGCAGAATCACCTACAGCACCGAAATCGGTAAGTATTAATGTATTTTTTGAAATTTTAGGAGGGACAATATTTTTGAGAATAGCATCTCTTTTTTCTGTTCTGGACATTTCTTTCTTTTGGGCAATTGAAGTATAAGCAAAAAGGCTTGAAAGACACAGCGCCAGAAGGATGGATGATTTCATCAGGTTAATAAGGTATGTTGTTTATACTACTTCAGGAATTGAGCTGCGTGCCGGTTTCGTGAAGTTATACGATCAAGACGCAGAGAAGTAATCCCTTACCCTGACGTGCAGCCTGCATTTTATCAAACTCAGCCAGGCTTAATCGGCATATAAAGGACAACAGCCGAAGAAATACATCTCCGGCTGTTGATTCTCAATCAATTTGAAGCTGGAAGCAACCAAGAAGTCAGCTCCAAATTCTTAATTCTTAACTCCTAATTCATAACTCTTTATTAAAACGGTTTCCCCGTCCCCTCAATCAACCACATTTTAGACCATTGGTCATTCGTGGCAGGGTTTAATCTGGAAACAGCCTCATTCGTATTCGCCTGGTTATAATTCAATTCGCTTTCTCCGAAGATCAGACGCAGCGGAATCTTTTGTCCCTGAGAACCATTGGCGATATTGCCGGTGATCGCCGGGAAACCAGTACGACGCCAGTCAAACCAGCTTTCCATCGTCATAAAAGAAGATGTCCATTTCTGATTCAATATTACTTCTGTTTTATTCGAGGCAACATTAAATTCGGCAGTGATTTTTGCCAGAAAATCAGCTTTTCTGAACGGAACTATTGCATGATTTACCGGATTATAAACCTTCTGATCGCCCTCTGCAATGCCATATTGTTCCAGTGAAGACGATACGCCGGCAAGGGTATAATCCAATGCTGAACCAGTGATCCAGCCACGAGCTGCACCTTCAGCCAAAAGAAAATTAACTTCGGCCGCCGATATAAAAATACCCTTTACCAACGGATTCGTGTTAGTTCTGAAAATGCTGCCCAGATAGGAAACAAATGGATTGGATGCTCCGCTGTTGTAAATCGTACTTTTCAATGCAATAGCCTGCGTTCTGTGACCAGCCACATTATTGTTGTAATTGTCGGGATTCGTGAGCGCAATTTTTAACCCTACATACAAAGAAGTATCAATATCCGATTGATAGGACTTGATGTAACGCTTTACATCGCCTGCATCGTTTTTAGCAATGACCACATCTGCGCCACGGTCTCTTACCAGCGTCTGCACTTCTACGGGGCGGAACCATACGGTAAGTCGCGGGTCCTGACGATCTTTGAGGAAATTAACGATAGTGGAAGCAGCCTTAATTCTGAAAAATTCAGAGTCTGTAGTCGTCAGCAATGGTCCCATAGCCCAGGAATCAATCGTATTCGTACCTGGAAATTTCACGGAAGCATCATCCGCACTGGCTTTGATCAAAGGGTATTTGCCAGGATTTGATACAATTTTGTTGAACTCTGCTGCAACATCAACACCTGCAGCTTTCATCTCAACACTTTTTTCCGACAAACGCATCAGGTACCTCAGATGAAGGGAATTGGCAAATTGTCTCCATTTCAGCACATTGCCACCGAATAAAACATCCGCACCAGTCATCACCGTTGAATTTACCTTGCCTGCTCTTTCCAGATAGGCATTGGCATCTTCCAAACTTTTCAGAATACCAGTAAAAACATCAATCTGTTTATCAAAAGCAGGTTGCAGATTATCGGTTCCTTTGAAAGCCTGACTGTAGGGTATATCACCCCAGGCCGATGTTTGAATACCGTACCAAAGTCCCTGCATGGTTTTGGCGGTTCCTTTGATAAAAAGTGAGTCAAGGTTTCCTGCTGCACGTTTTTCCAGATAGGTTGCATTGGAAAGTGGCAGATACAAACCGCGGTAATCAAAGGGCAGGGGAGCCCAGTTGAACTGATTGGTAATCGAGTATTCCAGGAAATCCCGCTGGGTGTATTGCATCGCCGCAGGCACCACACATTGCGTGACGTTACCTGTGAAAGCAATTTCTGCGAGTTCCGTTGCACTGCCTGAAAGGACAGACGTCAGTACATAGGCCGGATCCACCTTGTCGTCCGTCAGTGCATTGGGATTTTGATTAATTTCAGTGAGATCCTCACAACCTGCCAGCAGCATTCCCGTACATACGGCCAGGATAAGTTTATATTTTAATAACATAATCGATTCTTTTAGAACTGAATATTCAATTTTAAACCGGATGACATTGTCCAGGGATAGAAAGATGCCCTGTCAAATCCGATCAGATAGTTGCTTGAAGCAGTAAACTGATCATTGGTGTTCATCATCGTGGATTCAGGATCAATGTAGTTTTTAGCCTTTGTCCACAACATCAGGTTTCTTACAAACCATGACACCGATATACCACCTGAGGCAATCTTACGACTGATACTTTCAGGCAACTTATAGGCCACGGAAAGCTCTCTGAGTTTTACGAAAGATGCGTCATATATCCAGCTCTGTACGCCCCGGCTCCAATAACCCGATCCCGGATCCGCGATCAGGTCGCTTCTGAAATATTTGGTTCCTGAAGCTCCGAAGTTTTCAATGTATTCTCCGTTACTTCCGGCGATCACGCCAGGGAAAAATGCACCGTTAGCGATTGCTCCGCCATATTCAAATCCACCCAGTTCGGCATTCCTACCGCCGACATATGTCAATCCGTCTTTCGCATTGTACCTGCCGGGATTTCCTTTGATTTCAGCCGCCAGCCTGTCATTATCACCATTGAACGAATTATTGCTCAAAATACCGGTAAATGTGCCGGATCCGTCTCCCTTGTACCAGCTATCCTGCCTTCCATCACGGGTGAGCCTTTTCATACTTTCGGAGTAGTATTCTCCACCGTTACGCCAATCGAAGCTCGCTGAAATGGAGAATCTCTTCACGTTCAGGTTCGTCTGAAAACCGAGCGTAAAATCGGGCATTACGTTACCCAGCTTGATGTTCGAAGTTTCCTGTTGTACAAATCCATTCGCATTCAGCAATGGCCAGCCAGCATATTGTCCTTCTGTCACGCGCTTCACATCCGGTCCCCAGAGATCGCCCACATTACCACCGAGGGTAGTCTGACTATAGATATTGTTTCTTGACCAGAACTGATGATTGCTGACACCTTCGGGCAAGCCAGTCAGTTTACTTCTTTCTTTGGTAAAATTGAAAGTTGCGTCCCAGGTTACGTTTTTAGTTTGTACAGGTACGGCGCGTAGCGATATCTCCAGACCCTTATTCTGAACTATCCCCGCGTTCACGTTTGCTGAGGTAAACCCTGTTGACCCCGAAACGGAGATACCGGTAATCTGTTTTTTATCCTCCACCTCATAATAGGTAAAGTTCAATCCCAGCCTTTTTTTGAAGAAAGATACATCCATCCCAAGCTCCGACGAAATAATACTCTCGGGCATCAGGTTGCTGGTAGGCGTGGTGGATGGCAGCGAGTAGGTAGTATTGTTTCCCCAGGTTGATCTTGACAAAGACATAGCGAGTCGGTAGGGATCTGTATCCTTTCCAACCTTCGCCCAGCCTCCTCTCAGCTTCAACAATGAAATAGCCGACGGCAAAGGAATGAGATCGGATAGTACCGCACTTACTGAAACCGAGGGATAAAAATAGGAGCGGTTGTTGACAGGCAATGTGCTCGACCAGTCGTTTCTTCCTGTAAGCTCCACGAAGATGGCTTCCTTAAAGCCGATTGATGCCATTCCATGCAAACTGTTAATCCGCTTGTTTACTTTTGTTGCGCTGTACCCGACAGAGGAACGGTCGATATTGGCGGCGGTGTACAGACCCGGTAACACATAATTCTGCCCCGTTATGTTTGAAAAACTATTGTTCTGAAAAAACAGGTTGCCACCCGCAGATGCATCAATAGAAAACAAGCTGATCGTTTTCTTATAGTTCAATAGAAAGTCTGTGTTAATCTCCTGGAAATTCCTGGATAGAAATGCATACGCACCATTCGGAACCGATTTTTCGGATTTGGCTGAACGGTTATCTGTAATGTACGACTCATTGAATCCACCTACCCGTGTCATCAGACTCAAATCATCTGTAATGTTCCAATTCAGTCTGATATTACCATATGGTCTTACCTTTTTAAAAGTATTGATATTTTCATTTACTGTAAACCAGGGATTGTTGAAACCATTTGACCAGACCTTTTGCTGTACATCCTGCTGCGTCCAGTAATCTTTCAAGTCATGAATACTGATCCAGTTAGGCGTAAAGTACAGATCTTCATAAGGATAATTGTCATAAGACAAACCTCTGAAATTGCTGGAGCCAGAGTTGAGGTAATTGAAGTTGGCTGCGATATTCAATCTTTTAGTGAACTGATAAGAGGCAGAAAGTGAAATGGCATCCTTACGCAGATTACTCTCAGGATAAACTCCGGTAGCACGCGTATCTGACAAAGAAAGAGAAAAGCTTAATTTTTCGTCCGTTTTTGAAAGCGTGATGTCGTTGATAAAACTGTTGCCCACATTCACAAAATCCTTCACGTTATCAGGATGTGCTTGCAAAGGAGTCGCTTCACCGTTGGTGCCAAATCTGGCAACAGAAATTCCCATTTTTGGTCCCCACCAGAGGTTGCTCGACTGGTCAAAATTTCCGTTGGATCCGTTCGCAAAACCCTGCTGCAAAGGAACAAAGCGGTATGGCACACTGGCGGTGTAAGCCGAGTTGACACTTACTCCCAAACCTTTTTTCTGATTATTACCTGACTTGGTAGTGATCAATAAAACGCCACTTCCTGCACGGGACCCGTATAATGCAGCGGCACTTGGGCCTTTCAGGATATTCACGCTTTCGATATTGTCAGCGCTCAAATCCGACAATACGCTCACGTCCGTTCCGGTTGGAAGTCCGTCCACGACGATCAGGGGAGAGTTATTTCCCGACAGAGAGGTATAGCCACGGATCAAAATTAAAGGATCGCTGTTCAGATCAGGAGTAGTGTTGATCACCCTCACGCCCGGCACTTTACCTGTGATACTGTTTACAACATTATCCTGAGGAACTCTGGTCAGCTCGTCGCCTTTAATTTCACTGACCGCATAGCCAAGGGCTTTTGTTTTACGCTGCAAACCCAAAGCAGTAACAACCACTTCGTCCAGTGATTTTGTATCCTGCACGAGGCTTATGTTGACTTTACTGTCATTCACAATATTCACATCCTGAGGAAGATAACCTACAAAGGAAAAAGTGAGCACTACCGAACCATCCGGAATAGCAATAGAAAAGTTTCCGTTCTCATCTGTAGTAGTCCCTCTGTTGGTCCCTTTTACAAGAATGTTGACTCCCGGAAGTGTTTCCCTGTTTGCTGCATCACTTACAGAGCCGGATACGATGCGCTCCGTATTTTCAATTACGTGAGAGGAAAGTCCGGTTTCAGTTGCTTGCTGTAGTTTCCTTTTCAGGATAATTTGTCCGCCCACAATATCCCAGGCAATATTGGTCTTATCAAAAACGCTTTCCAAAACCGCAGAAAGTTTTTGATTTTGCACATTGAGCGACACCTTTTGTCGGGCGTTAATAACCCTCGCACTATATACAAAGCGGACATCAGCCGCTTTTTCAAGTTGCTGCAATACAAGATGAATAGGCTCTTTGTTCACATTTACGCTCACTCTGCGACCAAGCAGCTCCTGAGCCGACAACGGAATGGCCTGGGCGATGCCTGCCATCCAGAGCATCATTGCTATCTGAGGAAAAGTAATTTTCATGACACGCCACAGTAATGTGCTGTTTCGTCGTTTCAATTTCATAAATTTGAATGTTTGTTCTTCTGAGAAAGTAGGACACAATGATTCCGCTCCCGTATTTCGGGCATGTTGCCACATGTTGCGGATCCAAAGCCATTGACGGTACCAGCGTCAGTGGCTTTTTTGGTTTTATATGATGTTGAAATTTTTACATAGGCAACCTGTTTACAAATAGTTGATTAATAAATTGTCAGTTTCCGCATCCCTTGCCATGGATACGAATACTGCCATCTTCTACTGTGTAACTCGCCCCGATGCTCGTGCAGATCATATCCAGCCTTGTGAATAATTGCTGATCTGTAAGCCTGGCAGTAACAGTACAATTTTCTAATGCGGCCTCATCAAACAGAATATCAATCTGGTATGCCGTACTCAACTGAGCCAGGATCTCAGCAACAGGTTTATCCTGAAATTCCATTTTGCTATTCTCTTCGCGGGGATTGGTGATTTGAGGCAAGGCTACTATTGATTTTCTCAGCATACCGTCATTCCGGCTCGCCAATACGCGCTGGTTAGGTCCCAGAAAAACCTGATTTCCCGAGCGATTGGATTCCACTTTTACTTTGCCTGATTTTACATCTACCTCCGTTGCGTTGTCCGCTTCGCGTACGTTGAAACTTGTTCCCAATACCTGTATTTTCACCAATGCTGTTTGAATGGAGAAAGGTCTTAGGGAATCTTTTGCCACATCAAAAAATGCTTCACCTGTCAGTTTAACGTCTCTTTTATTTTCAGCAAAGCCAGTTTTGTATTGAATGGTGCTTCCGGAAGCAAGGCGTACAATACTGCCATCAGGCAATTTTAAGTGCATCGGTTCCTGTGTATTGTTCGACTGATTTACCCGGTCAGAGGCTAACTCCAGACCAAATACCTGTTCATTCTTACGTTGTGTGGCCAGCCACAACGTTCCCAATACAACAAACAGCGCAGCCACAGAAGCAGCAACAAAGTACCAGCGGCTGTACAGAGGTTTATGCTTCGGAACTTCCGGTTCATCATTTTTATATATCGTCTCGCTGATTTTCGACCACACATTCAGCTTTGCAATTTCTGATACTTCCTGATCAGAAATGTTCTTTTTACTGGCGGTATCCATCCAGTCCTTGTCAAGTATAGCCTGAATTTCATCCAGGTTATCCGTGTCAAAGTAGGTCTGTAAAACAGCCAGTTCCTGTTTCGAACAACTTCCTTCTCTCAGTTTTTTTAATAGTTCCCGGGTAATCATTGTGATCTGTTATATAGGGTAATACAGGAAACAAGGGTTTTACCTTGACTCCATATGCATTACCAAATTGTTAAGAAAAAAAAGGAAGCAGCAATAGCAGTAATTTACCGCGCATTAAGCGCAGTGCTTTCACCATCTGGCTTTCGACTGTACTTGTGGAAATCGACAAATCTCTGGCGATTTGTTCATAGGAAAGTCCTTCAATACGACTCTTTTCAAATATCTCACGTCGCTTGGGTGGCAGTTCGTTCAGGGCTGCTTTGTAGCGTTGGTGCAGCTCTTCTTCGAGCAACGACTGGTCAGAAGTTTCAGACAGGGCGATATCGGATTTGTCCTGATGCCAGGATTTATATGCCTTCTGGCGAACCAGTTCCTTTTTGTACCGATTGATGATCAATTGCCTTGCTATTGTCAGCAGTTGAGCTTCGGCAGAAATGTGTTTGGCAAAAGAATCCTGATTCAACCACAATTTAAGGAATACCTCCTGCGCCAGATCCGCGGCCTCATCCTCGTCGCCGGTGTGCTTGCGGGCAAAAAGGAAAATCCTTTTGAAATACTGGTCATAAAGAGTTTCAAAAGCCTGGCGCTGATGCGCATCTGCTGTCATATTTCTTTTGAGGTTTCTGAGGCGGCCTGTCAGGAATAACTTTACCAACAGTTAAAAAACCCGGCATGAGCAACATTAATACTGCTCTTAAATGATTTCTGACTACACAAAGTTATCACCCGAAACACAAATTAGTCTGCGTTAACAATTTGATAATAAACACATGACGGATTTTAAAACAAAATGGGAAATTTTGAAAACTGCAGGATTACTATTTCATATTTTCTTAACATACATTCTGCAGGATTTCATTTTCAAACCGCTTAACATTGCGAATTCATTCCGATTATTCCATGCGACCTCTATTCACTCTCCCCGGTATACTCTTGCTTACAGGCATCCTCGCTCCAGAGCCTTCGTTCAGTCAGGAACATAAATCCTATCCTGCTTCAAAATTCCCTGACCGGATTATTCTTGGTTACAAAGGAGCTCCTCATACCTCTCAGGCTATAAACTGGCGAACGGATTCTACTGTGTCAAAGGCCGTTGCTGCTATCCATGAAGCCGATCCCTCACCTGATTTCCAGAAAAGTGCACGTTTTGTTGAAGCAAAATCGCAACGTGTAGAGATAGAAGGCAAAACGGTACAATACCATGAAGTTGATTTCAAAGACCTGAAACCTGCCACGCAATATGTTTACAGAGTAGGGGATGGTACGCATTGGAGTGAGTGGATTCATTTCAAAACTGCCGCAGCAAGCAACGAGCCGGTTAGCTTTTTATACTTTGGAGATGCTCAGAATGACGTGCTTTCTTTATGGTCACGTGCTGTGAGGGGAGCCTACTCTACACTACCTAAGGCCAATCTGATCATCCATGCAGGTGATCTGATCAATAGAGCTAACAACGATTATGAATGGGGCGAATGGTTTGAAGCCGCGGGTTGGATCAATGGGATGATTCCGAGTCTTTCTTCGCCGGGTAACCACGAATATTTCAGGGATGAACAAAACAAAGGAAAGCTATCTCATCACTGGCGTCCTCAATTTGCCCTGCCGGAGAATGGTCCGGAAGGTTTGAGTGAGACCACTTATTACACAGATTATCAGGGTATACGATTTGTTTCACTCAATTCACAGGAAGCTATTAGTGACGAGGCAACATTGGAAAAACAAGCCAAATGGCTGGAAGATTTACTTGCCCAAAATCCAAACCGCTGGACGATAGTGATCCACCACCATCCGATTTATTCTACAGCGGCCGGTCGGGATAACAGTAAATGGCGCGACCGCATGGAACCCCTTTACAAAAAACACCATGTCGACATGGTTCTTCAGGGACACGACCATACTTATGCAAGAGGTATTAATATGCCGCTGGGTCAGTCGCGTAAGAAACCTGACGGGCCGATTTATGTGGTGTCTGTAAGTGGTCCTAAGATGTACGAACTCGGACTGGAAGACTGGATGGACAGAGCTGCTTCGAACACACAGCTGTACCAGGTATTAAACGTGGATGAAAACAAACTGTCGTATAAAGCCTATACAGTGAATGGTGATGTATATGACGCATTCGATCTTTTGAAGGATAAAAAGGGTTCGAATACGCTGGTTGAACTGTTTGGATCTGTAAAAATGAAGGAAAGACTGACTTTGCCGGAAGATCTGGAAAAGAAATTTAAAGGTGCTGAATTGAAGGAGTATAACGAACGTTTTCAGAAATATAAGCAGAGGAAGGGTATCAAGTGAAATGAGAAACAGGCTGCCTGTAAAGAACAAATATTTTTATCTTTTTGATATTCAGTCAAAAATGCTTCTATAGACGGGGCCGAAATATTCGTGCTCAAAAGGTCAGTTATTTCCTGAATTCCATTCTGCGGATATTTCTCGTACCGCTGCAAAAACAGGTTCCAGCCAATGTGATTCCTATTGTTATCTCTGAAAAATTGATTCATCCTTTCACTGTAAAGTCTGTAATTTTCGTCGATTGATCTATTTCTTGTGGCGGGATCTTTATCCGACCCGAATAAATCTGTATTTACATCTCTGAATCTTCCTCTTTCCAATCCTATTAATCGCCAGGTATCGGAAAGGGGAGAATTCAATGTTCTGCTTCCGATGAAGTTTTCAGGATTAACGAGTATCTCCACGTTTTCCGAGTCTGCGAATATCTCAAAACACTCATTATTCTTGCAAACTTCAACAGGACAAAATTCATCTATCTGAAATTCTATAAAAGACTCGTATCCCAAATCCGCATTTTGGTAAAGCTTACGCGGCTTAAATGGCTCTTTGACATAAAGTTGAATTGTGTCTTTTAACTGAGCGGCACTTGTATTGATCTGTAATTCCTGATAAACAAAAGTGATTCTCGTTTGTAATTGAGCACTCACTTTATTGGGTAAAAAACCTGAGAAAGATAGGAGTAGAAAGATAAAATATTTTTTGTAGGCAGGTCTGAAACATACAAAAAACTTCATTTCATAGGGTTTAATTTATCAAACCAACGACAAAACTCCGAATAATATTTCTGCAGGTGATTAAACATTATCACGAATCAATTTGTAAGCGTATTTTACCATCGGCTTTCGGCGGCTGGCAATCAGCTAAAAGTAGTTTCCGGCATAGGTTTGATAGCCGATAGCAAACATGCTGATGTAATTCTATTCGTGATAATGCCTATCATCCAAAATGAAAATGTCAGAATGACGAGTTTGTCACTCAAAACTTCCAAACTCGATAAATTCAATGACCTCACCATTCGGGCTGTATACCAAAGCATTATGCACGTGTAACGGAGGATTACCCAGGATGAGTCGGGATGGAGGGATACATACTGTTGCTCCCGCATAAAGTGCCGCTTCATATGCTTTTTCCACGTCAGTAACAGAAAGACAAAGATGTAGCAATGCAGTCTGAACAAAGGGTTCATGATCCAACCTTTGTCTTCCCTGGGCAGCAATGTCGGCTTTATTGTCAAAAATTTCAAGATAAGTCTGCCCATCCGGCGATTTGAGCATGGCTGCCCGGCGAAGATTAAACTGTTGTAACGCCCACTCATGATAAGGAGTGTAGCCCAATCCTTTTGTATAAAAATTCAATGTTTGGTCAAAATCAACAGCTCTGATTGCTATGTGATGAAGACCTGTAACGTAACTTTGTTGTGGTTCCATTTGTAGTGTTTTAGACAAATGTACCGCCGGAACAGATCCGTACCGACAACATACAAAATTGTAAGTTTTGAGAAAACCTTCGTCCACAAACTCGGAAAACGAGCAGGCACTTCATAATTATTGTGATGCAGCCTACACCTTATCGCTCATTAGCGGAAGATGGAAACTGAGCATCCTTACAAGCATCCAGAATGGTGCACATAGATTCTCTCTTTTGAAGTCAGCTGTACCTCTGGTAACAGAACGGATACTGGCCATGCAATTGCTTGATCTTGAAAAATCAGAACTGATTGTCAAATTCAAAAATCCTGATCATGGACGATCAGCAACTTATAGATTATCCGGGAAAGGATTGTCGCTAATGCCGTTGATTGAGCGTTTGGCGATTTGGGGAATTGAAAACAAGAAAGATTCTTAGAATAGCGTAGTCAGATTATTGTTGAAACTGAAAAATCCCTCTCCAGCCAAAAATCACAGGCAGATTGCAGTGTAGCTTTCATGAGTTGTAAGTCTGGTTGTTTGTGCAAAACAGCATCGGCTCCTGCCTCATAGCATTGTTGAACACCTTCATTGGAGATATCTCCACTCATCACAACAATCGGAATTTGCTGAACTTTTTCACCTGGTAGTGATCTTGAATGCCTGATGGTCTTTAACAACTGCACTCCATTCATTCCCGGCATATTAAGATCCAGAATTATCAGGGAAGGAAAATCCGACGCCTCTCTTGTATGAAGTACCTTCAAATGGTGATAAAGCGCCTTAGGATTCTCAAAAAATTTAACAGAATATTGCTTTCTGAGGGATTTCAAAAGTTTGAAAAATATGAATTGAAAATCAGGGTCGTCGTCCACTAAAAATATTTCTTTTCCCATATGATAAATCTGACTGATTGAAATAAACTGTGGTACATTGTAGAAAATTAGCATAAGACATCCCCACAAAACCCTGATCATTGTGCATGCTCTCCACAAATACCACTGCGGAGATCAGCGGAGAAAACCATACCAGAGAAAATTGGGTGTTGTACGTAACTTTGATGTAAATGGTACACGACAGACGGATTTCAAAGATACCTGACCGAAATATATAAGTCTGCAGATATTGAACACAAAGACATATATTCTAAACACAATTAGCTTGTATTCTAAGACATATGGAGAAAAATAACATCCAGCCCGAAACTACTTACAACCGTCCTACACCTTTTGCACAGACTTATTTCCATGGAACGAAAGGCGATTTAAAAATTGGAGAGCTGATCGAAGTGGGTTATAATTCGAACTACGGACAAAGAAAAAGTGCCCGATTCATTTTTCTGAGTGCCACATTGGATGCTGCCATCTGGGGAGCTGAACTTGCATGGGGAGAAGGTAAGCAAAGGATTTACCTGGTAGAACCCACTGGTCCGATCGAAGACGATCCCGATCTGACTGACAAAAAATTCCCAGGAAACCCGACAAAATCTTATCGGTCTACACATCCATTCCGGATAGTTGGAGAAGTGGCCAGCTGGCAGGGACATGCCGAAGAACAGGTCAATCAAATGAAAGAAAATCTAAAAAAACTCTCGGAACAGGGCATCAATTCGTTGAATGATTAGGTACAGCAAGTTATGAAACCATTAAAAATCGGGGCTAATTGCGGTGTTGAAAATCTCGACCGGACAACCAGGTTCTACAAAAATTTGATTTCAAACACAGTCAAAATCCACTTTCTGCATAAGTGGGGATAGTATCTGCACTCCGCACCAGCTCTTCTTTGATTTTAAGTGCAACGGGATTAGAGGTTACCTTGTAGCCCGGAGTGTTATAGCAAATGCGGTACTGGACTTCAACCAAACCATCTATCATGAAGTCAATGTCCAATTCCAGGAATCGTTTTGGTGCAAGAGTCTTTTTCCAATAACTATTTCCACACTCTGATGCCATATGCGTTTGAAGTATCTTCCATTCACCGTCGACTAAAATCTCAGTCGTGATGGAAGATACCGTCGCATCTGCGCGGTAAATAATGGTTTTTCCAGACGTATTATTTATCAGATAAGCCCTCAAAAACCGGTTACCGTTAGGCATCTCGAAGAATCGATCATTTTCAGGTATCACGAGCTGCAACTGCGTTCCCGTACTTTTCAGATTTGCCGGCAACTGCTTGTCAGATTTTTCACTCCGAACCCATGCCGAAGCATACCGATCATAATTCTCCCGAAACTGAGCTTTTGTGATGAGCGGAACCAGCGAACCAAATAGCAGGCTAAATACAGCTCTACGCATAAAGTTTTTTTTACATATATATAATTTATTTATATATAAGGTTACACTTATTTCTGCATAAGCAGTTCAGAAATAAATTTTTAAAATTAAACATATAATACACCAATGACGTTACAGGCTGCTTTACTTAAAAAATCAATTGGGCCAGACATCACTGCCTGGCCCGATTCAATCTGACTCTAAATTATTAAAAAAACAAATTACCAGCCTGGTGTTTGTTTGTACGTCCCGTTAGAGCGTGATATTTCATCCGGACTCATTGGCCATGCCATGTGTTTGGCAGGGTCGAACGTACGGGCTGGCCATATTTGCTGCACCGTATATGCAGATGCCGGATCAGTTTTATTTGCGTGAATTCGGCCATGAAGTGGCGCATTGATCTTGGCAAAATCCCCCCATCTTTTCAGATCCTGCAGGCGGTCTGTCCATTCGCAAGCCAATTCCACACGACGCTCATGCTTCAGATCAGCAATGGTAGGAGAGGCCACAGGAGCCAGTCCCACACGTGCTCTGATTTCATTCAATGGCACGGCAGCTTCTGCATTTTTTCCCTGCATAATAAGCGCTTCCGCTTTGAAGAGCAGAATTTCAGCATATCTCATCAACGACAGATTCAATTTCGTTGTCGGATAATCACCGTTCTGGTTGATCATGTTATTGGTGCTTGCATCTTCATTAGTACCGTAGCTGTAAGGCTCCATGTACTTGTTGATTTGGAAGCCCGACAAACTGTTCGTCGAAAAGTAGCTGCGCTCTTTACCGAAGTAAGTAAACTTATCACCGAATTTAAGAATTGTCACCTCGCGGCGCGGATCATTGGCTTCATACTCCTGGTACAACTCTTCCGTAGGCTGGAAATATCCCCAGCCATTGAATACGCCCCAGCCCTTGTTCTCCAATATTACACCCACAAACTCCGAACCTCCCTGCACACCAGACGTCACCGACCACAAGTATTCGCTTCCAAAATTATTCTCAATATTAAAAACGCCCTGATAATTGGCTCTGCTGCTACCTTTTCCTGTCACCAGCGCACGTCCGCCTTCCGTCTTGATTTTGTCTGCCAGCTCCGGAATCAGCGCCCACTTACTCGCGTCGTGTTGTGCCCAGTATGCATAGGTTTTTACCATATAACCCCACGCCGCTGCCTTGTGAGCACGTCCCTGATCGGCCGCACCATAAGTTTGAAACAAGGGAAGAAGGTCAGCCGCTTTCTGAAGATCCGAGATAATCTGCGCATAATTATCTGTCACGGAAGGTAGTTGTGGTGGAATTCTTGTACCATAATCTGCATTTTCGGGACCGTCGAAAGGAACACCCTGGTTTTTATGTCCCCATAGATAAGCAATCCAGAAATGTGCAAAACCACGAACAAAATAAGCTTCACCCAAGGCAGTATTTTTAACACTTTCAGATACACCGGTTGCGTTAGGAATGCCTTCAATTACCTGATTGGCTTTATTGATCATCCAATACACATCATTCCAGCCACCTGTCATTCCGCCTTCGCGACCTGTAACATTGAAGTTCTTAATGTTATCACTTTCCGCTCTCACACGCCCCGTCACCAGATCATCACTCGCATTCTGCATCCAAAAGAGATTTCGACCCCAGGTTGACTCGTAGCGCATGGGCACGTACATGCTTGTTACTGCCTTTTTTACATCATCATCACTTTTCCAGAAAAATGCGGTGGTTGGTTCGCCATTGGGCTTGGTATCCACCCAATTTTCATCGCAGCTTGTGGCAAATGCCATTAAGGCTACAAGTGATAATTTATATATATTATTGATTTTCATTGTCTTGATAAATTTAACTTCCAATTAGAATTTAAGTCTGAGACCTGCTGAGTAAGTACGCGCTACAGGAAACTGTCCGCCGTCGAGGCCAATTCCACCTACTTCCGGATCCATTCCGGAATATTTAGTGAAAGTCAGCAGGTTATCTCCACTCACATACACTCTCAAATTTTCAATTCCTTTCAGCTTTTTGAAAGTGTAACCGATCATCAGGTTTTTCACACGCAGGTAGTTTCCGTTTTCCAGATACCAGTCGGAGTTGGTCGCAAAGTTCCTGTTAGGATCGTTGGCCTGAATCCTTGGAATATCAGAACCTGTATTCGTTTCCGACCAGGCATCCAGGATTTTATCCCAACGGTTGTAGCCTTGCTCAGCACCATTTAAGGTAGATTGCTTGAAAGCATGGAAAAGCTTAACACCGCCAACACCCTGCATAAACAAACTCGCATCAAAGTTTTTCCAGCTTACATTCGCTGTAAATCCATAAGTGATTTTTGGAAACGCACTTCCCATAAACACTCTGTCAGCGTCGTCTATTTTACCATCACCATTTTCGTCAATAAATTTCAAATCACCTGCCTTGGCATTAGGTTGAATACGGCCGCCATTTGCTGACGTGTAAGCTTCGGCTTCCGCATTGCTCTGGAAAATTCCGTCACTTTTAATCAGCCAGTAAGAATAATAGGGCTGACCTACCACAGAGCGATATGGATTCAAAATACCTCTCCAGGCATCGTTATGTGACCAGAATGAGTTCGGATTCTCATCTATATACTCAACGCGGTTTTTAAGCGTCGCAAGGTTTCCGCTGATTTCGTAGCTCACATCATTGATACGGTCGCGCCATGAAGTAGAAACCTCCCAGCCTGTATTCCGGATTCTACCCTGATTGATAAACGGAGCAGAATAACCGAATGTATTTGGCCAGCCAGTATCCTGTTGTTTGATCAGATCATAAGTGAGTTTGTCGAAATAATCGACAGTAAATGAAAGTCTTTCTTTTAGTACACTCAAATCCAGACCGATGTCTGTCTGCTGCGAAGTTTCCCAGGATAATTCGGGATTGAAGCGGCTGTTAATATATAAGCCGGTACTGAAAGGAGCATCAGCTCCAATCTGATAGGTGTTGTTGGAATTGAGACGTGCATAACCATAGTGTCTTGCGATTGAACCTATGTTTCCTATACGTCCCCAGCTGGCGCGCACTTTAAGCAAATCTATCGCCGACACATTCAGGAATGGTTCGGAACTGATTTTCCAGGCTCCGGTAACGGCCGGAAACCCTTTTCCACGGTTGCCCGGCGCAAGGCGACCGGCAATGTCATAACGGTAGCTTCCTGTCACAAAATAGCGATCTGCCCAGCTGTACGACAAACGACCCACGTAGGAGGCATTTTTATCTACCCATTCATGATCCTCCGGACGGTTCTGATCGAATATCGTCGCATTGATAAAAAACTGAGCCCATTCTGCTTCATTCTCAAATCCTTTTGCACCCGCTTTAAAACCTCTTTCTCCGTTTTCCTGTGCTGTGCTGGAAAGCATAGCGCCGATACTGCTCTTACCCAACACTTTATTGTAGTTCAAAGTGTTTTCCCAAATCCAGTGATACTTTCTGTTCGTGTTGTATTCCAGATTATTCTGGTTATTGGGTTTACCCGGTTCCGTTCTCCTCGGATCGAACTTTTTATACTGGGTGTTTTCCTGACGGTACGTAAATCGGGAGAAAAATGTCAGGTCGGGGATAATGTCCGAATACGTTAATTCTGAAACAGACTGAATCTGATGTGATTTGTCATAAGCATCGTTACGTAACAGCGTTCCAAGCGGACTGATCGCATCTCCATGGATACCCAGGTATCGGCTGTCGCGCGGACCCACACCACCAAAACTTCCGTCTGCGTAGTAGGCATCTGCAGAGCGCGGCATGTAAATCGCTGACAATATCGCTCCGCTGTAACCACTGGACGTTTCGGTACCACGCTTATCATTATTGTTCCAGAAAACATCCTGACGGAACTTCAGATGTTTATTAAACTGATAATTCGCATTCAGTCTCAGCGACAAATTCTGGTTATATGTGTTCAGCAGCGTACCTTCTTCCTTTTCATAACGCCCCTGTATCAATGTCGAAAATTTATCCGTTCCCGAATTGATACTTACATTATGGCGCTGTACCAATCCAGTTCGGAATATTTCATTAATCCAGTTGGTGCGTGTAACCTGGGCATAAGGATTTTTGCTTGCATTCCAGCCGTCGAGCGGATTAAGCCCCGCATTGGTATAGGCCAGATTAGAAACCATGGCTTCATCCTGTGCATTCAACGACTGGGGAAGACGCCACGCCTGCTTCAAACCTGCAAAACCGCTGTATTCGATACTTGGCTTGCCCTGGGATGCCTGACGTGTTGTGATCAGAATAACACCGGCAGAACCGGAAAACGCACCATAGATTGCTGCCGAAGCCGCATCTTTCAATACCGTCATAGATTCTACATCGGACGGGTTGAACGGCGCCCCAGGTACCCCATCTACCACATACAGAACACTTTCACCACTGCGTGAACCCATACCGCGGATGGTTACAGAAGGTGTACTGTTGGGATGCCCTCCGTTGCTTACCGCCGTCACACCCGGAACCTTACCTTGTATCATGCTTTCAACGTTCAAGACCGGGCGGTTTTTGATCTGCGCCATATCTGGTACGGTGGAAACGGCAGCAGAAAGGTCACTTTTTCTGGCAGTTCCGTATCCGATTACCACCACTTCGTCCAGCGATTTGGCATCGGCTTTAAGTACAATGTCAATGTTTGTCTGATTGCCAATCAGGATTTCCTGAGATTGATAACCAACAAAGGAGAAAATAAGAGCGGCTTCCTGTCCGTCGTCTATCGTTACGCTGAAGTGCCCGTCAACATCTGTGACAGAACCACGTTGAGAACCTTTGACCACAATGCTCACGCCCGGCAAAGATTCGCCTTTCTCATCCCGGACAGTACCCTGAATATCCCTTACTGCCCGATTGAGAGATAATTCTTTGGCAGACGCCAAAGTGTCGGTTTGCCCGATGAGCAAGGCCGTTGCCATCATCACCGACGATACGGCAATTTTTGGTTTAAAAATGCCTGTAAAACCTGAAGTCATAACTTTTGATATAAGTGAAAAATAATAGGAGCCTTTTCAGGAAATTAATCCCAAAACAATAGCAAAGATGGAGTGGGAGCAGCCTTCAAAAAAGGCGGCAGAGCATTGATAATAATTAGTTAAAAATGGAAAAAGGACAGATGCTTTAACCAGCATATTGACTGTTAACATTTTCTTCATACACGTAAGTGAAGATTAACTTTTTGGTAAAATACGCCTATGTAGTTTTGTCGAAACTTTCAACGATATCTTTATGAAATACAATTTACTACTAGGTGCTTCTACTTTGCTGGCAGCAGCAGTAATCAGCTGTACCGACCACGATATTTCGGGCGGCTATCCTGAAAAAGCAGAAGCGTCAAATCCAGCAATTTTGACCGACGCAAATGGCGTAAAAGTATACAATGGTGGCTTTGGGTCTGCATTGGTACAGGATCCGGTTGACAAGAAGGTGTTTTACCTGCTAACTGACAGAGGACCTAATATCGACGGAACTATCGCTAATTCCAAGGTCTTTGCTCAACCTGATTTTGTTCCTCAAATTGGCAAATTTCGCCTTGTCGGAAATCAACTGATCTTAGAAAAAACCATTTTCCTCAAAAATGAAAATGGTGTTAATCTGAATGGCCTTCCTAATCCTATTGGACAGGGATTTACGGGAGAACTCGCCCTGGATGTGCTGGGCAATACACTGGCCAACAGTGCTGACGGACTCGACAGCGAAGGAATGGCAATGGCACCGGATGGCAGCTTTTGGGTAAGTGATGAGTACGGTCCGCATCTTGTACATTTTGATGCAAACGGGAAGACCCTGGAAAGAATTAATCCGTTTGGCACAGGAGCAGGTGGTAGAAAAATCCCCGCGGTATTCGCGCTTAGAAGAGCTAACCGTGGTATGGAAGGACTCACCATCACACCGGATGGCAAAACGCTGGTAGGAATTATGCAGTTTCCTCTGTATAATCCAAGCTCATCAGCCATGAGCGGTTCATTGGTAACGCGTATTCTGGCGTACGATATTGCATCAGGAAACAGCAAACAATATGTGTACCTGATCGACAGAGCCAATTTGCAGGCTAACAGTGAAATTGTTGCGATCAACAACACACAATTCCTCGTACTGGAGCGTGATGGTGAATATGCAACCAATGCGAATAAAGCTACTGTCATCAAGAAAATTTATAAAATAGATATCTCGGCTGCAACTGATATTTCTGACCCTGCCAATAGCACAAATGGAAAACTGTATGGCGGACTTACTGTTGAGCAATTAAAAAATGCTGCTACGCTTCAGCTGAATGGTATCACTCCCGTAACCAAAACTTTGGCAGCGGATTTGATGACGGATATCTCCACTTTATACGGACATGACAAAGCAGAAGGCCTGGCTATTATTGACGCCAACACGATTGCTATATCCAATGATGATGACTTCGGAGTAAGCGGTACAGGAGTATATGCATCCAAAATTCTTCCTGCCACAAACACGGTGGACAAGAATACGATTTACTTTGTAAAGTTAAAAAAACCACTTTGGTAGGACTAATTATTAGATAATAGAAATCTGGTGACTAATTGATAAAGAGGGTGTCTCAAATCAAATTGAGTCACCCTCTTTCATTTACTTAAACTTCTTTGAGGATTTGGTGTTTAAAAAGC
>NZ_QNUL01000013.1 GCF_003383615.1 Dyadobacter luteus | reverse complement strand
TCATCAGTTGACAACGTAATTTCACTTACCTGTTTTCCATATATTAAGAATACGTCCATTTAAATTGTAATTAGTATAACAAAGCAATGCGGAATGGTGATGATTCTGGCTTATTCATAACTAAGAAGTACACAGAAAATAATTACAGAGAAAAGTATGTACAGCAATGTGATCAGGTAATTAACTATCTGGTAAAACAATCCTGGGTAGATACAAGTAAGGTCGTTTTTTGCGGTGGTTCAGAAGGTTTTACAGTAGGAGCGGATTTAATTGCCAACAAGAACAAGCATATCACTCATGCAATTTTGTTTTCAGGGAACACGGAAAGGCGATTTGAAAATATCATTTACAACTTGCGGCAGGAATCGAAAAGAGGAATCAGATCGGAAGAAGAAGTTCAGAATGAAATAGTGGATATGTATAAGTTGTGGGAAGATATATGTGAAAACCCGGAATCAGTGGAAAAATCATTCGGAGATTCTTATCGTGCCTAGTATTCTTTCTCAATCCGGAATTTGGATAATTTGTTGAAAATCAATATTCCGCTATACGTTGCATATGGAACGGAAGATAGAGAAATCAGTAATCATATGGATATGCTTCCAGTAGAATTTACCATAGCAGGGAAAAGAAATCTTACCCTGAAAGCTTATCCTCGATATGATCACCAGTTTTTTGAGCTTAAGAAGAATTCGTCGGGTGGTGTTGTGGGAAAAATCTATCAGGGAGATAAAGTAGCTGCGGAGTGGATGAAATGGATGGAAAAGTGATCACCCCTCCTCCTCAGTCCCCAAAACTTCCCTCAATACATCCATCAGGCCATCAGAGGGCTCTTGTCCCTTATTTTTGCTCTTAAAATATTCCCCAAACAACTTTTCCACACTAAGTGAAAGGTCAACGGTTGCTGCTTCTGTTTCTTCGTTGATACGGCGAATTTGTGGGATAATCTGTATCAAACCTGAATGTGCTTCGGTCAGGCGTTTTTTGTCAGAAGCTTCCAGATAATTATCGGATACAATCGTTAGCTCAACCAGATCCTCTGAATGTGCCTCCAGCCAGCTGATTGCTTCATCTACACTTTCAAATTTGCCTCGGCGCAACTTTTTACCTTGCTTCAGTTCAATGGGAGTATATCTTACCAATGTACCTGCTTCTGCTTCCAATAGTACTACCTGCTTATTCTGATTGGCTTCGGAAAAGCTATAAGCCAGCGGACTACTTGAATAAACCACAGGCGGATTTTTATCAACAGAGTGGTATCGGTGCAAATGTCCGAGGGCAACATACTGAACCTGCTTCGGAAAGTTTTCAGTGTATATAGCCTGCGCTCCGCCTACATGCAGAATGGGACGCTCTTCTTCCGGTTCTTCTTCGGGCTCCGGATCTCCCTTTTTCATTACGTACAAGTGTGTGACAAGCAGATTAAAACCTTTGTCATCCATATACTTCTCCGCAATTTGCTGCCAGTGATTTTGGAGGTGTTCCCGAAGGGCATCTTCAGTATCCTGTATTCCAAGAAAAGTCTTCAGGCGTTGTTCATTGGCGTAAGGTGTATGAATAATCCGTAGCGGGAATGCTGAGCCAGGAAGTTGGAGTTCGATGAAGCCTTTATCCGTTTTGCTTACTTCAACCTTGCCTTGTGTACAAAATTTGTTGACTTCGGTATTAGGGAAACCAATAAAAATAATTCCGCAAACTCTGGCGAGAGCGTCAGGCACCTGTATCCGTTCGGGAGAATCGTGATTACCGGCAATAGCAATTACCGCTCGGCTACCATTGGCCGACAAGCGATGAAGGGTAGTATAGAGTAATTCTGTGGCCTCTGAGGATGGATTGAAATTGTCAAACAAATCACCAGCAACGACTACAGCGTCTACATTTTCTCTTTCAGCTATCTCACATATTTCAGCCAATACAAGCCGTTGCTCTTCCAGTCTGGAGTACTGATCCAGCTTTTTCCCGATATGCCAGTCGGCGGTATGAAGTATTTTCATGATCACTCGTTAATTTAGCGAAATTAACAGTTCATTCTGATTTTAGCTATACCATCACTTTTTTAGGCAGTAAGTTAAATTACTGTCGTCTTCCATTGCTATGTTCCGCTTTCGATATATCTGTATTCTTGTCCTTATTGGTTTTTCATTTGCATGTCGACAGAAAAAAGGGGGCAACGGACAGGCAGGAATTGCCCTATCATTTGACGATCATTTTATTGATGAATGGTATGCACTTCGACCACTGTTTCTGAAATACAATGCCAGAGTAACCTTCTTTGTTACTTGTCCGGACAGCCTGAAACCCGATGAAGTCGATAAATTAAAACAGCTGCAAAAGGATGGTCATGAGATTGGTTTCCATGGAACGATACACGGGAAATCTACGGAACTGATTACGCTCGGTGCAGACAAGTATGTGGAGACGGAACTCAGTCCGGGAATGAGCTATATGGCTGCGGCTGGATTTAAACCTACTTCCTATGCGCACCCTGGAGGCAATCATAATGATCAGGTAGATTCTGTTCTCCTCGCTCATGGATTCAGGATTTTAAGAGACGTGGCCATTTCACGTAGAACCTACAGAGCCTTTCCGCTATACACGCTTGCTCCCAGGGTTATGGATTGGATCTACTACGAATTTGATCATGAGCCTATAGTGGACGCATTATTGATCGATCAGGATTCCGGAGTTACTGATGACGAGATTAAGGATGCTATTGAAAGAGCAAAAGAGACGAATACCGCATTGATGCTGTTTGGTCATGAACCTTTGTATGCAGCGCCTGTAAACGGTGAATATGGCTTCAACGTATCTTTTCTGGAAACCATCCTCAAAGAGGCGCAAAGCAAGAAATTGAAATTCTATACCATGACAGAACTTGCTGATACAGATAAAAGCAAGCCCTGATTGACATGTATAGATTAACGACCGAACCGCTTGTCTTTGAAAGCCAGTAATGGTTTTTCAAAATAGGTGTACGATAATGAAGCCACTCCCACGGAGACAATGAGAGTGAGCAGGTAAACAACGATCTGGTATTGTATGCCCGCGATTTCCGGGAAGTATGTTCTGAAGATATTAATAATGATGACTATGACGAATACGTGGTAGATGTACAGGCCATAGGAAATTTTTCCAAGATGGTTCATCACTCGATTCTCCAGATTGAGGATAGATTTTGGATTGCATGACACGTTTAATATGGTAAAAGCGAAGAAGAGCGCGTATACCTCCAAGAAACCTGTAAAATGAATGCCCGAGAAAAAAAGAATCAACAAAAGGCTATAAATGACGGCCTGTATGTCTTTCCTGAAAATAATTTGCAGAATCCGGTTTTTATCATTGTAAACAAGCCAGGCACAGATGCCTCCCAGTGCCATTGTTTGAATCCTGAATTGTCCTATGAATGTGTTTATGATCGCATTCTCAACCTCCTTTTCGGCTTGGAGGAAACATATTCCTCCGAATAGAATCAAAGCGGAAATAATAATAAAAAATGGAATAATGAATATTCGTTTTTTAGGATATTTGATCAGCCATGGCCATAGATAATAAAATTGCTCTTCTACACCGATAGACCACGTTTGTGCACACCAGTATGGTAAATCATAAAGCACAAATGCATAATTAGGCAAAACAAGTAATAGTAAAGCGAGGCGCTCAGGAACATGAACTTGCAATTTTTCACTTGTGCCTGGAAAATTCAGTAATTCCAGATGTGGGAAAATGAAAAATGACAAGCCAATAATGAGAAAATAAACAGGCCAGATGCGAATACCTCTTCTGAGGTAAAACTTTTTAGCATCTATATTTCCATAATTACCTCTTTCCTGAAGTAATAAATACGTGATAAGAAAACCGCTAACCACGAAGAATAGACCAACACCCAATCTTCCGGCGTGTTGGATAATAGGTACTTCATAAGTATTGGCTATAGCAAAGGAGTGTTTGGCTTGTTCCAGGTGATGAAAAACCACTAACAGAGCCGCAATACAACGAATGCCATTCAGATTTGGGAAGTAGCGCTTTGGTTTCACTTAGTTTGTTTCAGATTTCTTCCCTTATTTAGTTTTTTCAAACCAGGCCATCCACTTGCCCTGTTCTTTCATTACTTGCTCAATAACATCTCTTACTGCTCCGTATCCACCATTTTTCGGAGAAATATAGTCTGCTATTTCCAGAATTTCTTCAGCTGAATCTGCGGGGCATGCTCCCAATACATTGGTTTGCATTACTTCCCAATCAGGCAGATCATCTCCCATAAATACGATTTCTTCCTCTATGAGATTGGCTTCCTGCAGATATTTTCTGAAAATGGGCAGTTTGCCATCGGGAGAAGTACCGATGAATATATCTGTTACGCCAAGGTATTCCAGTCTTTTGCGTACGCCAACCTGATTTTGGGCAGAAAGTATAGCCACCCGATATCCCATTTTGATAGCCCGGTTGATTCCGTATCCGTCGCGGACGTTGAAAATACGAGGCTGTTCGCCGCTTTCCAAAGCAATAACACTGCCGTCTGTCATGACGCCGTCGATATCAAAAATGAAGGTGGTTATGCGTTGAAGGCGTTCTTTAAGTGAAAATTCCATGTGGTCCGGATCATTTGAGAGCTGCAAATATAACCGAACTTTTTTCTAGGTTGACTGATGGACTTATTTTGCGATATATAGTTCACGGATTTTATCCGTCAGCAAACGGTATATGGCAGTCCATTCCGGATTAGTTTCCTGCAAATATTCCATATGTCTGTTAATTGTTGCCCAGTCACCTCTTCTGGCCGGACCCGTTTGTACTTCGGTGGGTTCTTCAGAGTGAAAAGCTTTGTCAATTGTAGTTTGAATGAGCGGTTTTAGAAGATCAAAATTCAACTGTTCCCGTGAGATGAGGTCATGAGATACACCTATGAGATAATTTGTGAAATTATTAGCAAAAACGGCCGACACATGTAAGACGAACCTTTCGTGTGAGTCCATTCGGGTTACATTGTCACTGATGCTTTGCGCGAGACTGATCAGCTTGTTTTCTATCAGTTCATTTTTTGATTCGACACAGAGAGGTAACTCTTTGTAGTCGATGGGAAAGCCTTTAGAGAAACTTTGTAAAGGATAGAAGATGCCGGTATGAACGAATACATCACTGTAAATTTCAATCAACTTCTGGAATTCTGCGAGTGAGCGTGTTCCCGATGTATGAACTACAATCACATTTTCCGGAAACACAATTTGCTGGATTACCTGATCCAGGGCATCATCGGATACGGCGAGTACTATAACATCCGCAATACTGTCAGCAAAATTCAGGTCGGGCTGTATGTTGGCATCATACAATTCCGCAGCCAACTTTCTGGCATTTTGGGTATTACGGCTATACACTTCACAAATCCAATGCCCGGCCTCTTCCATAGCCTGAGAGAGATGCCACGCAACGTTTCCTGAACCAACAAAAGAGATTTTCATAGACCTTTTTTCAATAGCTGAAATATATCACTGTTTATGTAAAGTTTGCAAATGCACAAAATAGCTGGCCTCAATCAAGTATTTCGGGTAAATGTAAAAATGATAAAAGATTAAGTAGGATTATTCCTGTGACGTGTCGCATAGCTATTCCGTCAGGATGTTAAAAATGTAATTTTACTATTTCATCAAGCATAAATAAAAATGAAAAGCATTGCACGCACACTATTGTTACTTGGTTTTATTGTAAATCAGCCACTTTTCGCCCAAAAATACAATACGGCTCAGGCTACTTTGGATATTGGCACCGGTTTTTCTGATAAAACGTGGGCTCCTTCCATACTTTATCACGAAGATTTGCCTCTCGGTCAATTGCGGTGGCTGCGTGCAGGTCTGGGGTTCAGGGCGTGGGGATATTATGGTAATGACGTGAATCTGACTTCAAAAGCGGGTGCCTCGTCTGCAAGTGCCCTTCAGTATAAAAATGTTTCAGCAAACGGAGTAAGTGTGGAGGTTGGGGCAAGCGTGACTGTCTGGCGACTGGATATTGGCGCAAATGTCGATTTATTGGGATTTGCATGGGGACCCAGGAGAAATGCATACTATCCAGGGATAGCTGCGCCGGGGGAAGGTAGGGCCTATTACGATAAGGTTATTTCCACAAGTCCCGTGAATTTTAATGCATTGCCATTGTTTCTGGATAACAACAATGGGCAGTCGGAGGTATATGGAAGAATTTGGTTATCAAAAGGTATAGCTCTTAAAGTAGGCTATCAGTTTGGTCAGCTTGCATACATCACAAGAAGTATCGAGGGTAAGAACGTCTACCTGGATGGTGGCGAGAGACGTTTTTCTACCCGTTATAATATGCCATATGCTGCACTGACCTTTAAACTTTTCAGGTAGTACAGTGCCGGAAATCGCATAGTTTCACGCACAGATTAAGCCATCATATTTCATGGAATGTTTAAAAAAAACAAACATACTTGTAATTCAATTTGTTAAACTCTATATTTGCACTCCCATTTTGCGATGGGACTGTCTTGTAACAGTGTAATTTATTGAAAATCAATTAAATCTTTTTTGTTAATCGTGGATACGTTAAGCTACAAAACCATCTCGGCGAACAAAAACACAGTAAACAAGGAGTGGGTTGTTGTCGATGCTAAAGATGCAATTCTTGGCCGTTTGGCTAGTGAAGTTGCTAAAATGATCAGAGGCAAGCACAAACCAAGTTATACTCCTCATGTAGACTGTGGTGATAATGTGATCATTATCAACGCCGATAAAATTAAGTTGACAGGTAAAAAGTTAACGGACAAAGTTTATGTTCGTCACACAGGATACCCTGGAGGTCAGCGTTTTCAAACTCCTCGTGAGTTGCTCGAAAAACACCCAGAGCGTGTAATCGAGAAAGCGGTAAGAGGTATGCTTCCAAAGAACCGTTTGGGACGTCGTTTATTTACAAATCTGTTTGTTTATGCTGCTGCAGAACATCCGCACAGCGCACAGCAACCAAAAGAAATCCAGTTGTAATTCATGGAAGTTATCAACACAATAGGTAGAAGAAAAACAGCTGTGGCTCGTATCTATATGACGCCAGGCAAGGGAGATATCAAAGTAAACGGCCGCGATTACAAAGAGTATTTTCCATTTGAAGTACACCAGATTGTACTTCAGCAGCCTTTCGCTACAATCAGCGGAAACGGTGGTTACGATATTAAGGTGAACGTAAGAGGTGGTGGTGTTACAGGTCAGGCGGAAGCAATTCGTATGGCTGTTGCACGTGCACTTTGTGAATATAACGGAGAATTCCGTGGAGCTCTTAAGAAAGAAGGATTCCTTACCCGTGACCCTCGTATGGTTGAACGTAAGAAATACGGACGTGCTAAGGCTCGCAGAAGATTCCAGTTCTCGAAACGTTAATATTTTCTTTGTCAGGAATTGTCAGAAAATGGTCATTTATAGTCAAGTGTAGTCAGGTATCGTTCCGATCAATGACAATCGCTGTCAATAAGTGACAACAAATGACAAAACATGACATTGGAAAAAGTCCAGACAGTACTTATCGTGCCCGATGTGCTGTGCTGCGTAACTCAAAATACTAAAATCTTTTAAAATCAAATTTGGCAATGGCACAAATAGAGTATAAAGAACTATTGGATGCAGGTGTTCATTTTGGTCACCTTACCCGCAAGTGGGATCCACGTATGGCTCCATACATCTTCATGGAGAAGAACGGGATCCACATCATTGACCTGAACAAAACTTTGAGCTGCATCAATGACGCCGAGGCTGCGTTGAAGCAAATCGTTCGTTCAGGACGTAAGATCATGTTTGTTGCTACTAAAAAACAAGCGCAGGAAATCGTAACAGAAGAGGCAAAACGCCTTAAAATGCCTTACGTAACTGATCGTTGGTTGGGTGGTATGCTTACAAACTTCGGCACTATTCGCAAGTCTTTGAAAAAAATGCAGACTCTTGAGAAGATGCTAAAAGACGAAACCACGGTTAGCAATATAGCGAAAAGAGAACGCCTGATGCTTACACGTGAGAAGGATAAACTGGAGAGAGTGTTAGGTGGTGTAGCTGACTTAACCCGTCTTCCTGCTGCCCTTTTCATCGTTGATGTAAAACGCGAGCACATTGCGGTTGCAGAAGCAAAAAGATTGAACATACCTATCTTTGCAATCTGCGATACAAACTCAAACCCTGAATTGGTTGATTTCCCTATCCCAAGTAATGACGATGCTTACAAAGCTATCTCATTGATCACTTTGGCTATCGGAAAAGCGATCGAAGAAGGTTTGATGGAACGCAAACAAGATAAAGACGACCAACGTCTGGTTGAGGAAGAAGAAGCAAAACGTCAGGCTGACAAAGGCACTGAGGAAGCATCTGCACCAGTTGCAGAAGCAGCAGCTGATTCCGACGCAGAATAATAAAGGGCGATACGGATTTGTTTTAGTTCAACCGTATCATGTCTGAACAGATAAAGTAGCCCATAGCCAGCTTGCTATGGGCTACAGTTTTTTAAGAATTATTTTGAAAACTCATTTGGTAAACAAATCGTAAAGTTTGCTTAACGGTTTTCGCTCAAAAAGTATTAAAACATATTCATTCAAATCATGGCAATTACTGCACAAGATGTAAACAAACTGCGCCAAATGACTGGTGCCGGAATGATGGATTGTAAAAAAGCTCTTCAGGAAGCTGAAGGAGATTTTGACAAAGCCGTTGATATTCTTCGTAAACAAGGACAAAAAGTAGCAGCAAAACGTGCTGACAATGCTGTTTCTGAAGGTGCTGTATTGGTAAACATCAGCGCTGATGGTACTAACGGTAAAATCGTAGCATTGGCTTGCGAAACTGAGCCTGTATCGAATGTTGAAGATTTCAAAAATCTTGCTCAAAGCATCCTGGATGTTGCGGTAGCAAATAACATTTCAGATAAAGAAGCATTGCTTTCTGCAACACTTGCTGATGGTCGTCCTGTAAGCGAAAACATCATTGATCTTGTTGGTAAATTGGGAGAGAAACTGGAAATCGTTGCTTACGAAAACGTAACATCGGATCAGGTTGTATCTTACATTCACTCAAATGGTAAACTTGGCGTTCTTGTAGCGTTCGAAGGTAACAACGGAACTGACGTAACTGAGCTTGGAAAAGACGTTGCTATGCAGATTGCTGCGATGAAGCCTGTTGCTGTAGATAAAGACGGAGTTGATGCTGCTACTGTAGAAAGAGAAATCGAAGTAGGTAAAGAGCAAGCTCGTGCAGAAGGTAAGCCAGAGGCTATGCTTGAAAAAATTGCACAGGGTAAACTTCAGAAATTCTACAAAGACAACACTTTGTTGAATCAGGAATTTGTTAAAGATTCCTCATTGACTATACGTCAGCTGTTGGATAAAACTGTGAAAGGACTAAATGTTAAGTCTTTCAATCGTATTTCTATCGGAGGATAAAATATTTTCCTGTAAAAATTCTATAAAAAAACGCCTGGTATCTACTTGTATACCAGGCGTTGTTTTTTAATATTTACGCAAAATATTACTCACACTATTGTTAATAAATATGATTAACAACGTTACCTTCTCATAATATGGCAGTCAGAACATCTAAGAATGATTATGCACGTCATAATTTCACTGATGAAGAGCTTGTAAAGCTTTTCGTAGAGACTCAGGAAAATCGCTATTTTGAAAAACTTTATGAAAGATATTCTGAAAAGGTTTACCACAAATGCCTGTCCTTCGTAAAGGATTCTGCCAAGGCTGAAGATCTTACACACGATATTTTTTTAAAGCTTATCTTCAAACTCGGTACGTTTAAAGAGGATGCGAAGTTTTCTACATGGCTATATTCAATAACGTATAATCATTGTATGGATCAGCTTCGCTCGAATAAGAAAAGAGGAGAAGTTTTACAGGAAGACCCCATAGAGGTTCCTGACGATGTTGATCTGAACAACCTGTTCGACGGAGAAGATATTGAAATAAAAAACCTGAAAACTGCGCTTGACCAGCTTACTGTTGAAGAGAAAGGTGTGCTTTTCATGAAGTATATGGATGATCTGAGTATCCGCGATATAGCGGGCATTTTCAATGTAACTGAGAGTGCAATTAAAATGCGTTTGCTCAGGTCGCGGGAAAAATTAAGGAAAAAGTACCTTGAAACTATCATCTTTCTAGGCATTCTGGCTGCCAAAATGGTAGAGTTGGTATGGGATATATTATAATAATAAACTAAAAAGATGGCTGAAGGGAATAACATATTTAAGGAACTGGAACCTAAAGAGCAGGTGCCTGAATATCTGAAACGTGCAATCGTAGCCGAGGTTGACACCATTCGAAATAGTATGGAAGTGGTTACACTTTTTACCGAACATTTCCTGAAAACAATTACAGTCGCCATCTCCGAAGGAGCCACAGAATAAAATTTAATCACACTATAGTATATGAAAAACCTCCCTGATATTGCAGAAATTTTAAGAAATACATTTTACACATTAATAAGTCAATTTGTCGATTTTGTACCCAGAGTCATAGGGTGTCTGGTGATATTAGGCATTGGTTATCTGGTGGCAAGAGGTGTTAAAATCCTTGTTTCGCAGATACTAAGCCGAGTTGGGTTCGACAGAATCGGGGATAGGCTAAATGAAATTGGTATTATCAAGCAGTTGAAGACAGAGATTTCGCTGAGTGATATTGTTGCCAAGATTTTCTACTACTACATTCTTCTAATCTTCCTTACATTCGCTGCAGACACCCTGGGTGTCGACACAATTACCAACATGGTATTGTCGTTGGTTAACTTTATACCAAAACTGATTGCCGGCGCTGTGATGCTGCAGATTGGCATAATGCTCTCAGATGCGATCAAAACGGCCGTCATCGCACTGTGTAAGTCATTTAACATCGCCTCTGCAAAGCTCATAGGTTATATCGCTTTTGTATTCTTCCTGATCATTACGTTTTTGACTGCTCTCAGACAAATTGGTATTGAAACGGATATGCTGGAGTCAAGCTTTATACTGATCATCGGAGGAGCTGTGGCTGCCTTTGCCATTGGATACGGTATTGCATCACGTGACGTACTGGCCAATATTATCTCCTCTTTTTACAGCCGGAAGAATTACCATGAAGGTCAACTTATAGAGATTGATGATGTGAAAGGGGTTATTGCCAAAATAGATAATACTTCTGTAACAATTGTAAACGATACTACCACCACTATAATCCCTCTCCAGCTTTTCCAGACAAAGCGGGTTGTGATATTTAATTAAACTATTTTTTAACAAACGTTATATCTCATGCGATTACCAGCGAAGATTAGTCTTTTTTTTCTGATTCTGTTGCTATCTGTACACACCGTTAGTTTTTCTCAAAAAGTTGATCTCAGTAATTCTCTGAATGCTGGCAGATTAAAAATGGCAGGTGATACACTGATCAAAAAGACGGAATTCGGAGCCAATCTTAATCAGGGATCTTTTAGCTCAAACTGGACTGGGGGAGGGGTAAATTCCGTAGCCCTTGGTTTATTTTTCAACGCACTCAGAGAAGTGAAGAAAGGTAAAAACTCCTGGAGAAATGATTTTCAGTCGCAGTACGGGGTGGTGAGAAACAAAGGACAACAGAGCAGAAAAAATGTAGATCGGATCTTTTTTGATTCCAAGTATAACAGAGAACTCGCACCAAAATGGAGTCTGTTTGGGAATGTTAACTTTTTGTCACAGTTTGCTCCGGGTTATGATTACGTTGCGGATAGTTCTGATGCTTCTAAAATTCTGAAAAAGAAACTTTCGGGATTTTTCTCTCCGGCTTATCTGACTGAAGCGATAGGTATTGAATACAAGCCGGTACCGTATTTTTTCATAGATTTTGCTCCTGCAGCATTAAGACAAACTATCGTAATGGATAGAGATCTGTACCTTAATACGCCCGAACAGAAAAATTACGGAGTTGAGATTGGTAAACGTGTGAGGAATGAAGTAGGTATAGTGCAGCTGGTAGCTAACTTTGACAAGGATATTGCAAAGGATATTAATCTTAAATTCAGATATCTGTCATTTACATCTTATTCGGATAACCCAAGAACTGAGCAGGTAGATAAGCAATTTCATTTTGACCACCGTCTGGATGCGCAGATTACTGCGAAGATTGCCAGATATTTCAATGTCAACCTCGGTACAATCGTGATTTACGATAAGGATCAGGCGGCAAGGGCTCAGTTTGCACAAGGATTAAGTGTAGGCTTTCTTTATTCATTCAAATAGGTTTCACATTTAACACTTTACTCAATTATGCTACAGGAATTCAAAACTTTTATCGCAAAGGGGAACGTGCTTGATCTGGCCGTCGGTGTCGTTATTGGTGCTGCTTTTGGGAAGATCACAACATCTCTGGTAGAGGATATTATCAATCCGGTCCTTGGTCTACTCATTGGCGGAGTTGATTTTACGCAATTAAAGATTGTTCTAAAGGAAGCGGTAGGTGAAACACCGGAGGTAGCGATCAAGTATGGTAATTTCATTCAGGTGCTTATTCAGTTCATCATCATTGCATGGGTAATATTCCTGATTGTTAAGGTAGCTAACAGATTGAGACTTACCGAAACTCCCCCAAAAGCATAGGTGAAACGCATATAAGAAGGAAAAAGGCATATAATATGCCTTTTTTTATGCTCATAAATTTTTCAGTTATCGGCTGCCCTACTTCCCTCGAAAAAGATTTACCTTCGTTGTTTACAGCTTATAAATCGTAAATACCAGTATCGTGTCCAACAAACTAGTTATTTTGGGAGGGGGAGAAAGCGGAGTAGGTGCCGCTATTCTTGGTCAGTCAAAAGGATACGATGTATTCCTTTCCGATGGAGGAAAGATACAGGAAAAGTATCGCCAGGAATTGGTTGATCGTAACATTTCTTTTGAGGACGAACAGCACACTCAGTCGCTGATTCTTGATGCAGCTCTGGTGGTCAAGAGTCCCGGAATTCCGGATACTTCTCCTTTGGTTGTAGCGCTTGCTGAAAGAAATATACCGATTGTTTCTGAAATAGAGTTCGCTTCAAGATATACTGATGCAAAGCTTGTGGCGATTACCGGTAGTAATGGCAAGACCACAACTACATTGCTGACCTACCATCTCTTCAAGCAAGCCGGGTATAATGTCGGATTGGCAGGTAATATTGGCGAAAGCTTCGCCTGGCAGGTTGCTGAAAAAAACTTCGATTACTATATACTGGAAATAAGCAGTTTTCAGCTTGATAATATTGATTCCTTCCGGCCGGATGTGGCAGTATTGCTCAACATCACACCAGATCACCTGGACCGTTACGGCTATTCTTTTCAAAATTATACAGATTCCAAGTTCAATATTGTAAGAAACCAGAAAGCGGAAGATCATTTTATCTATTTTGAAGATAGTGAAGTGATTGCGAAGGAGCTCGCTGACAGGATAATACCTTCTCAAAAACTGGCGGTATCACTTACACATGCTGTAGCGCATGGAATGCGTCTGAATGGAGATGAGCTTATCAGCAATTATAAAAACAGCACTTTTACTCAAAACTATCCAGCTTTGCCAATCAAAGGGCCGCATAATGCAGTCAATGCTATGGCGGCTATTCTGGCAGCACAGGTCGCAGGTATAGAGAATAGTAAGATTGCGGAGGCGCTGCTGACCTTTGAAAATGCACCTCACAGACTCGAAAAAGTGGCGGAAATAGCTGGTGTAACTTACATCAATGATTCAAAGGCAACAAATGTAGATTCTGTTTTCTATGCGCTTGGAAGCTTCTCTGAGCCGATTGTATTGATTGCGGGTGGAGTTGATAAGGGGAACGACTACAGTCAGATTGAGGAATTGGTAAAAGCAAAAGTAAAAGGGCTGGTGATCCTGAGTACGAAGCACGAAAAATTAAAGGATTATTTCGAGGAAATTGTACCGCGTATTCATATAAGTCAGGATGTTAACGATGCCGTGAGACAAGCGCAGCAATGGGCTGTATCAGGAGATATAGTGTTGTTGTCGCCTGCCTGTGCAAGTTTTGATCTGTTCAGAAACTACGAAGACAGGGGAAATAAATTCAAAGAGGCTGTTGGTAACCTGATTCAATGATGGGGGAGGAAAAGAAAGAAAGTGGGATGGATCTCTTGCATAAATCAAGAGATAAAACGCAGGCTTGGATAACATCCAATCTTAAGGGAGACCCGTGGATTTGGGGTATTTGTATTGTCATGCTTTTGTGGAGCATTGTGGTGGTGTACAGCGCGAGTGTAAAAGATGCTTACAGTCAGAAAGACGGAGATACAGAATATTATCTCTATAAGCACTCTGTATTGTGTGCGTTATCGCTGGTGGTGATGTTCTACGTGCACCGTATTCCTTATATCAAATTTGTGTACGTAACCAGGCTTGCAGTCTGGAGCTCTATATTATTGCTGATTTTTACCATGTTTTTCGGAACATCGGTGAATGATGCGTCACGATGGATTGAGATACCTATTATCGGACAGCGTTTTCAGCCTTCAGAGTGGGCTAAGGTTGCTTTGATTTCTCACCTTTCTCTGATTTTGGCGAGGCATATAAAAGGTGGATGGAATACCCGCGAGCTTTTTATGGAACCTTTAGCGTTGGTTGGACTTGTGTGCGGTTTGATTTTTACGAGCAATGTTTCCACAGCCATGATGCTGGCCGGGATTTGCTTTTTGCTTATGTATGTCGGGAAGGTTCCATTGCACTATCTGTTCTTTACTGCAATTGGTGTCGTCTTTTTTGCTACACTGGCCATTTTATTGAATTCAACACAACGTTCGGGCACCGCTCAAAACCGTATTGCTGCCTTCTTCGATAAAGATGTAGTTGTGTACCAGTCGCAGCAGTCTTATATGGCTATGGCACGCGGTGGAATTTACGGAGAAGGTGTTGCCAAAAGCAGGCAAAGACGATTTCTTCCGGAGCCTCAGAAAGACTTCATTTTCGCAGTGGCAGTGGAGGAGTATGGGACACTTGGAGGAACCGCTCTGATCATTATGTATCTGATACTGCTTTACCGGGGGTTAAAAGCTATTGAAGCTACTAAAAGGCCTTTTGGTGGGTTGCTTTCTGCAGGGCTGACTTTTGTGGTAGTCAGTCAGGCGTTTTCGGCCATGGCTGTTACGGTAGGGCTCGTTCCCGTTACTGGTCAAACCTTACCCTTTTTCAGCCAGGGAGGAACTTCCCTATTGTTTACAGGGATAGCAATGGGCATGATCCTGAGCGTTAGCCGGGGTGAAAAAATGGATGAGCAAAGAATTTAATTGCGATGGCAAAAAAAGTTATCATTAGTGGCGGAGGTACCGGCGGGCATATTTATCCCGCCATTGCCATAGCAAACGCAATTCAAAAACTGGATCAGGAAGTGGAGGTGTTGTTTGTAGGTGCTTTGGGGAAAATGGAAATGGAGAAGGTACCCCGGGCAGGATATCGCATTGTTGGTTTACCTATTGTGGGTATTAAAAGATCGTTGTCTCCGGAGAACCTTATGTTTCCTTTTAAGCTCATTAATAGTTTGCTTAAAGCGAGGGAAGTAGTAAAGGATTTCAAACCTGATGTGGCGGTTGGTGTTGGCGGATTTGCCAGTGGGCCTCTGCTGATGATGGCATCTTTGTCCGGTGTACCGACATTGATTCAGGAGCAGAATTCCTATGCAGGAATTACGAATAAATTATTAGCAAAAAGAGCAGCCAAAATTTGTGTTGCATACCCCAACATGGAGGCATTTTTTTCAAAAGAAAAATTGATCCTGCTGGGAAATCCGGTTAGAAGTGATATTGTAAATGTAGTTAACAAGAGAGCTCTGGCGCTAACTCATTTTGGATTGTCAGAAGAGCGCAAAACTTTATTTGTGATGGGAGGCAGTCTTGGGGCACGATCTATCAATGAAAGTATTAATGCCGGTTTGAAAAAACTGGTGGATCTGGGTTACCAGGTTTTATGGCAAACAGGTAAGGGATTTATTTCAAATGCTAATGAGAGTATCAAAGTGCTTGGGACAGATCGGGTAAAAGCATTCGAATTTATCTACGAAATGGACTTGGCCTATGCTGCAGCTGACGTGGTGGTCTCACGAGCGGGTGCTTTGTCTGTTTCTGAACTGTGTCTGGTTGCCAAGCCAGCTATTCTGGTTCCGTTTCCGGCGGCATCTGAAGATCATCAAACCAAAAATGCTTTGAGTTTGACGGAACAGAATGCAGCCTTATTGGTGAAGGACCATGTGGCTGGTAATGAGTTGGTTGATAAGGCGATAAGTTTATTGGAAGATACGGACTTACAAAATACACTTATAACCAATATTAGTAAATTGGGGAAACCTGATGCAGCTGAGAATATAGCAAAACAGGTTTTAAGATTGATAAAAGACTAAAATTGAATATCTTATGAGTTCATCTGTGATGAATTGGAAAAATATATACTTTGTTGGAATAGGCGGCATAGGAATGAGTGCGCTGGCTCGTTGGTTTAAGGCGAATGGGTTTAATGTAGCCGGATATGATAAAACGGCAACAGTGCTGGTCAATACTTTGGTACAGGAAGGGATTGCAGTAAATCTGGAAGACGAAGTAGCTGTAATTCCCGAAGCATTCATAACTGATCCTCAACAGACACTTGTTGTCTATACGCCTGCAGTACCTGTCCAGCACAAACAGATGCTTTATTTCAGAGATCATAATTTTCTGATTTTAAAGCGATCGCAGGTTTTGGGTATGCTTACAAAAAACCTGAGGACAGTAGGAGTAGCCGGTACGCATGGTAAGACTACCACTTCCTCCATGGTAGCGCACATTTTGAGAGATGCAGATGTAAACAGTACGGCGTTTTTAGGAGGGATTACTCAAAATTATGCAACGAATCTTCTTCTCAACAAGCCAACGGAAAATCTGGAAAGCGTTGTATGTGTAGTAGAAGCCGATGAGTTTGACAGATCTTTTTTGACACTTTATCCGGAGATCGCAATAGTTACATCAACAGATGCGGATCATCTCGATATTTATGGAGAACACGAAGCAGTTCTGGAATCTTTCAGAGAATATGTAAGTCAGATAGATGAGGATGGTGTCTTGTTTATGCGATATGGATTAGAACTTGCTGCCAGCACCAAAGCGCGTGTGTATACATATTCACTCAATGAGGGCGATTATCATGCCACCAACATCCACATCGAAAATGCACGATTCGTGTTTGATATTGTGTATCCTGATGGTGTAATAAAGGATATCGCCATGGTGATTCCTGGATATCATAATATTGAAAACAGTATTGCGGCAACAGCCGCCGCCTTGTATTTGGGTGTGGCTCCTGAAAAGATTAAAAGTGCACTGGAAAGTTACAGAGGAGTAAAAAGGCGTTTTGAATATCAGATTGAAAACAAGGATGTAGTTTATATCGATGATTATGCACACCATCCGACGGAGATTGAAGCATTCCTGAACTCTGTGAAATCTTTGTATCCCGGCAAGCATGTGACGGCCATTTTTCAGCCACACTTGTTTAGTCGTACGAGGGATTTTGCAGATGGTTTTGCTCAGAGTCTTTCAATTGCAGACAGGCTCTTACTGTTAGACATATATCCTGCACGTGAATTACCGATTGAAGGGGTTAGTTCAAAATTATTACTAGATAAAGTCGAGATTTTAGATAAAAGAATTCTATCAAAAGAAGAAATTCTACAAAGTTTATCTGATATTCGCCTAGAAGTTGTAGTAACCATAGGGGCGGGAGATATCGATACGCTGGTGGGTCCTATAAGAGCGTTACTGGCTGATCCGGTTACTAACAATTAATAAAAGCATTTTTAATATTACTGAGATGTTACGTAAATTTGAATATTCTTGGCAATTTTTTAAACGCAGTTTATGGCTCATTCTACCTGTTCTCGGGATAGGTATGGCCGAAAGCAGACTAGGCGGACAACGGTGTAACAATCTGGTAATCTCCATTGAAGGAGACTCGGGAGCATTTTTTCTGAACCAAACTGATGTGCGCACGTTACTCACTGAGCATGGAGGGGATCCGCTTATTGGCGAAAGGCTTGATGAGATTAATCTGGGTGAACTGGAATACAGAGTCAAAAAAAACAAACTGATAAAGAAATGTCAGGTTTCGCGTGACCTGAAAGGTAATATTGTCGTTAATGTTGAACAGGAAAGACCGTTAGCGAGATGGGTCAATACATCTCAAAACGGTGAGGTACAGAGTGCAGAAGGTTTTTATATCAATGATGAAGGCGATTTTTTTCCTTTGTCCGATAGTTTCTCTGCGCGCGCCCTCATTGTTTCGGGAGCCTATTTCAAAGATTTGAAAAGATTTAAAGGAAAAGAAGGTGAATCGCTCATGGATTTGATTCGCTTTCTGAATACTGACCCGTTTTGGAAAGCACAGGTTGCAAAACTGGATGCTGACAAAAACGGGGAAATTGAGTTAAGTATGGTTTTGGGGGATCAGAAAATAGAATTTGGCACGGCGGAAGGCTTCGAGTCCAAATTTAACAAGTTGCACTTATTTTATGAAGAGGTGCTGAGCAAGGATTGGAGTAGATTTTCAAGAATAAGTATTAAGTTTCAAGATCAAATAGTTTGTGAATAACAATTCACCATCAGCATGGCACACGACAAAATAGTAGTAGGAGTTGATATTGGAAGTACAAAAATTGCAGTTATCGCGGCGCAGGGGATAGCCTCAGGGTCACGTCAGAGTAATATAGAGATTCTTGGTTTTAGTGAAGTACCGGTTCCACATGGAGCGGTTGTAAATGGTTCTGTTGAAAATATTAAACAAGTTGGTGCGGCGATCAAAGAGGCTTTAGCGGAGGCCTCACTTCGTTCTGACCTTGATATCGGTATCGTAAACGTAAGTTTCAGTGGTGCTCATGTACGGGTAAGTGCGCAGAGTGACGGTGTGATACGCCCCTCAGCTTCTACTGGCGAAGAGGTAACCCAACGGGATGTGGACCAGCTGGTGGACGATATGTATCGTGCCAAAACGGAGCCTAATTATGATGTACTTCATGTTTTGCCCATAGATTTTGCCGTTGACAATGCAGTTGGAGTGAAGGAGCCGGTAGGGCGGACAGGTATTAAGCTCGGTGGTAATTTTCTGATTGTATCAGCGAATAATCAATCGATTCAGAGAACCAAGAAAAGTTTGCAGGAAGCTGATCCTGGTCTGAAGTTTGATAAGCTTGTATACGCACCGCTGGCAACAAGCTTGGCGGTATTGTCGGACAATGAGACAAAGGCAGGGATTGCCCTTGTAGATATTGGTGATCACACAACGGATCTCATTATATATCAGGACCGTGTGATCCGGCACATCGCTTCTTTCCCGATCGGAGGAAGGCATATTACCAATGATCTTGCCACAGGTTGTGGTATACAAGTTGAGAATGCAGAGCAACTTAAGAAGGAATTTGGGGTCGCAGTATCTGGGGATATTCCTCTCAATGTGGAAATTTTGGTCAATTTCCTTGCGGGAAGACCTCCCAAGCCTGTGCTCAAAAAAAATGTAGCGCTGATTATTGAAGAACGTTTGAAAGAAATAGCCGCAATGGTGTATGCGGAAATAATAAAGTCGGGTTTACAAGAAAAACTGATTGGAGGCATTGTACTCAGCGGAGGCAGTGCTGATCTCGATGAGATCGAAGTTTTATTTGAGCGTGTTACCGGAATGGCCGTAAGGGTTGGCCTGCCCGAAAATCTGGCAAGAACCGTGAAGGCAGATGCCGTAAGTAATTCCACATTTGCAACAGCGATAGGTTTAGCATGGGCTGGTGTTAAATCTATTGATCCGAGGATCAAATCGGTGTGTAAAACGGAGACAGTAGTAAAGCCTCCTGTTAATAATGGCTATCAACAACAGCCGGAGCCTAAAGTTAAAGAGAATAGGGAGGAGCCAAAAAGGTCGGGACGTTACTTCTGGGATAATCTCCTGGGAAAAAAAGACGACAATGCAGATGAATATTGAAATTTAAGACATTACACCAATCAACCCCGGGAATATGAATACCAGTTTGTTACACGCATTAGACCAGGATTACATTGTGAACGAAATCATTAGGGATCCCAATGCAGGCAGCCAGGCTGATCCGGCTATCATCAAGGTAATTGGTGTTGGCGGTGGTGGAAGCAACGCTGTTAACTACATGTATGAGAAAAAAATCAAAGATGTAGAATTTGCAGTTTGTAATACAGACAGACAGGCGCTGGCAAACAGCCCTGTGCCAGTTAGGATACAATTGGGAGCTACCCTTACTCAGGGACTGGGAGCAGGAACAGACGCTACCAAGGGTAAGGAGGCAGCCCTGGAAACGATAGAAGAAATAAAAGCATTACTGGGAGGCTCTACTCAGATGGTATTTATTACCGCTGGTATGGGTGGAGGAACAGGAACCGGGGCAGCACCGGTCATTGCTCAGCTTGCCAAAGAAATGGGTAAGCTGACAGTAGCTGTTGTTACCGCACCCTATACCTGGGAAGGTCTTGATAAAAAGGAACAGGCGCTTGAAGGGATCGAGCAGCTGAAGGAGTACAGCGATACCGTTCTGGTGGTGTTGAACGACAAACTGGAAGAGTTATACGAGGATATGACGCTTACCCAGGCTTTTGCTGAGGCTGACGGTATTTTGCTGAATGCGGTAAAAAGTATATCCGAAATTATCACGACGAACGGAAACATCAATACGGACTTTAAAGACGTAGAGAAGGTTCTGAAGAGTGCGGGACAGTCGGTAATGGGAACGTCCGAAGCGTCGGGTACTGAACGTGCTCAGCTTGCGATTAAAGAGGCGTTGGATTCTCCTTTGCTGAATGACCGTGATATTCGTGGTGCGAAGAGAATCCTGGTTACGCTTGCAACGAGCAAGAAAAAAGAAGCAACAATGAAAGAGCAGCGTGAGATCTGGCAGTTTGTCTTGTCTCAGGTTGGAGGTGAAGCCCGTATGTTTAAGCTGGGTACCATCACGGACGATTCTTTGGGAGATAAGCTGAGAGTAACCATCGTTGCAGCAGGCTTTGACAGCATCGAATCTCCTATTCCGGGTATGCAGACAAAAAGCATGCTGAAAGCCAATGAACAGGCTGCTGTATATCCTGAGCCGGCTCAGGATGAATTCATGATGACTGCTGAGGTGGCCGGTACAAACACGGCTACAATTGATATGGTTATGGACAATGAGGTATTGGTACCTTCGGGTGAAATAAATCATGTGTCAATTATTGATTCTGACAGCGAAGAAGATTGGACCAATGAGGAGTCAGAAAGAATGGAAGCGATGATCAAGTTCTTTAAGGAGGGTGCTGTGAAATACGCTGATCTGGAAGGCCCTGCTTATCGCAGAAGTCAGATTGAATTGTGGAGGCGGCCGTCGATTCCCGCAAATGAGATGGAACAGCACTGGTTAAAATAAGAAAAGGAGCCGAAAGGCTCCTTTTCTTATTTTAAAACCTTAAGATTTGTTCTGCCTGCATTTCCAGCAGTTCGTTGTAAAGTGCGTTAGTAATTACTCCCTCGGTGTAGTGATTACGAATTTGTGCCAGCTTTACTCTCAAAGCAAGTGTATTCATCCCCAGATAACTGAAAACGTCGTTCAGATGGCTCATGGCAATTGTTGCCCCCTGTGTGTTGGATGACAAACCCACCAGCGCGGCTTTTTTGTTTGTAAAGCTATTGGGATAGGGAAGGCCATCTATAAATGCTTTTAATACACCCGGATAGGAGCCGTTGTATTCAGGGACAATAAACACGAATTTATCAGTTTTCTCTAATAACGCCCTCAGTCCATTAAAGCCCTCATTTTTGCCGCTATTTTCGTACATAGCGGATACAGTGAAGTCATGCGGCAGATTAACCAAATCCAGAATTAAACTTGGGGCATTCAATTTGGAAAGGAGATTCTGGTAATACTCCGCAATTTTGCGGGACATTGAATTAGGGCGGTTGGTACCAACTATAATTACGATAGGCTGACTCGATATGCTCATTATATTGGCGACTGAATATCGCGTTGTTTCAATTGTAAAGTTTAAAGTACTTGTAAAGAAACAATTTTTGAGTGAATATGTTTCAGTAAACGGGCTTGCTTTTGGACTTGCATAGTGGGAATAAAAAGGAATAACCTTGTGTAGTTTCTCATTCCAGAACATTTATTGCTATATTTGACCCCTTAATTCATCATGAAAATGCTGTAAAGATCTGCTTTTGAGGTCTTTAATGAAGTTGCTAACTCACATCATTATATGTCTTGGTTTATCCGAAAAGAAAAAGGTATTAGTACACCCACGGAAATGAAGCGTGAAGCTCCGGACGGGTTATGGTATCAGTGTCCTCAGTGTAAAAAAATAACGGCGACACGGGAGCATAAGCTTAATGCGTATACCTGCCCACATTGTAACTATCACGATAAGGTAGGATCCGAGATATACTTCGAACTTCTGTTTGATGATAATAATTTTACTGAACTGGACAAAGATCTGGTATCGGGTGATCCGCTGAAATTTGTAGATACAAAAGCATATCCGGACCGCGTTAAAACGACTATTCAGAAAACGGGTCTGAAAGATGCTGTTCGTACAGGATATGGTAAAATGAACGATCTGGATATTGTAATCGCTTGTATGGATTTCAATTTCATTGGTGGCTCTATGGGATCTGTAGTAGGTGAGAAAATTGCCCGCGCGATTAACCACGCTCTTAAAAAGAAGGTGCCCTTTCTGATGATATCGAAATCGGGTGGTGCGCGTATGATGGAAGCAGGTTTTTCATTAATGCAAATGGCTAAAACTTCTGCACGTCTTGCTTTGCTTTCAGAAGCAAAATTACCTTATATCTCTTTGCTTACTGATCCTACCACAGGTGGTGTAACTGCGTCGTATGCGATGTTGGGAGATTTCAATATTTCTGAACCTGAGGCGCTGATCGGTTTTGCCGGCCCACGCGTAATCAGAGAGACAATTGGTAAGGATTTACCAAAAGGTTTTCAAAGCGCAGAATTCGTTTTGGAACATGGTTTCCTGGATTTCATTGTAGACAGAAAAGATTTGAAAGATAAATTGAGCAGTCTGCTTACGATGTTGAAATAATCGCTTCAGATTAGTACCAATACACCTGCTGCGTAATCCTCAATAGATGGGTTACGCAGTTTTGCTTTCTGTCCGTGTTGGTAGTGCTTTCGAATATGTGACAAAAAGAGTGGTTTTTGATTTTCTAACTTTATCTTATTCAGGTACACACGCTTTGCGAGCTGGAAGATAAAGACAGTATCAGTTAGCAATTCACTTGCTTGGTATAGTTTTGGAAAACATTAATTTTACAATTCTTTAATATTAAAAGAATGTCAGAAAAATTAGTTAAAAAAGTAGATATAAAGAATCGCAGAGCCTCATTCGAGTATTTCTTCGTTGAGGAATTTACTGCAGGTTTGGCACTGACGGGCACGGAGATTAAATCAATCAGACAAGGCAAAGTTAATTTCCAGGATGCCTATTGTCTGTTTATGGACAATGAGCTGTATGTACGCAGCTTACATATTTCTCCGTATACAGAAGGTACACATTATAATCACGATCCTATGCGTGATCGTAAATTGCTAATTACAAAGAGAGAGCGAAAACGATTGACGGAAAATCTGAAAGATCAGGGTTTGACGATCGTCCCTGTTCGGTTATTTACTTCGGACAGAGGTTTTGCGAAGTTGCATATTGCACTTGCGAAAGGTAAAAAACTATACGACAAGCGTGATTCCATCAAAGAACGGGATGTGAAGCGAGAGAACGACAGAGCAGGTTATTGATCGGATTTCTTCATACCTGGCAGCCGCTGCGTCATCATTTATACTGTATATCAGTGTCTTTGATGTTAAATTATAATAATTTATGGATTTCGATAAGAACTATATTAGTTAAAAATTCATATATTGTCAGAATCAATTACCTCAAAGGCTCATGGGTAAAGTACTGGTTCTGAATCAAGATTACAGTGCATTAAGTGTTTGCACGGTTCCGAAAGCGTTTTTGTTAGTGTATATGAATAAAGCAGAGATGCTGGCAGAATCTTCCAGCGACTATCTGCGAACTGTCAGCAGCGAGTATCCGTCGCCTGTTGTAATTAGGCTTAACCGCTATATTCACCTCCCGTATCGTGGCGTTGTGATGACGCGCCACAACATCTTCAAAAGGGATGGCAACCGCTGTCAATATTGCGGAACACATGATAATCTTACTCTGGATCATGTAATCCCGAAATCCCGTGGGGGTAAAACCAATTGGGATAATCTTTCCACAGCCTGTAAGAGATGTAATTCAAAAAAAGGAGATCATACTCCGGAAGAAGCGGGTATGTTTCTCAGGCAACGCCCATTCCGGCCTTCTTTCCTGATGTTTATCCGTGATTTTTCCGGTCTTGCAGATGAAAACTGGCTTCCTTACCTCGGTTCCAGAGAGCGCGCGCGATCCTAAAATTCTGCCTGAAGACCATAAAGTCTTAAGAATCTGCACTTTTCTGTTGAAAATAGCTTGTACCTCTGGATTTTAACCAAAGGAAATAGTACCTTTGCGCTCTATTTTTTAAAACAATCAATTTTCAACAAGGTTCAGCTGTTTGGCTCGCCAGCTGATGTATTCCAGAGCAACAATTCCTATTTATGTCTAAGGAAAAACAAACACAAACTCTTCCTGATTTCGATTGGGAAAAAGCAGAAGACAAAGGTTTCGGTACAGGTTACTCGTCAGCAGACCGTTCACGTCTTGAAGCAATGTACGAAACTACAATCTCTCCTGTACAGGAAAAAGAAGTAGTGAAAGGTATCGTTGTTGGTATCACTGATCGTGAAGTGATTCTTAACATTGGTTTCAAATCTGATGGTATCGTTTCATTCAACGAATTCCGTGATCTTCCGGGATTGAAGATTGGTGACGAAGTTGAGGTATACGTAGAAAATCAGGAAGACGCGCAGGGTCAACTTGTGTTGTCACGTAAAAAAGCGAAAGTTATCACTGCATGGGATAACATCCAGAAATCGTTCGACGAAGACGTGGTTATTGATGCTAACGTTAAGAGAAGAACGAAGGGTGGTCTTATCGTAGATATATTTGGCATCGAGGCTTTCTTGCCAGGTTCACAAATCGATGTGAAGCCAATCCGCGATTTCGACATTTTTGTTGGAAAGCGTATGGAAGTAAAAGTTGTGAAAATCAATTACGCAAATGATAACGTAGTTGTATCTCACAAAATATTGATCGAAAAAGATCTTGAAGCACAACGTCAGCAAATCCTGAACAACCTTGAAAAAGGTCAGGTACTTGAAGGTGTAATTAAAAACATGACCAACTTCGGTGTGTTTATCGATCTTGGTGGTGTGGATGGTCTTCTTCACATTACTGATATTTCATGGGGTCGTATCAACCACCCATCTGACCTGCTTGCGCTTGATCAGAAATTGAACGTGGTTGTTCTTGACTTTGATGAAGAGAAGAAACGTATTTCTCTTGGTCTGAAACAACTTCAGTCTCACCCATGGGATTCTTTGGAAGAAGAAATCCAGGTTGGATCGAAAGTTACGGGCCGTATTGTTAACGTTGCTGATTACGGCGCGTTCCTTGAAATCAAACCAGGTGTTGAAGGTTTGATCCACGTTTCTGAAATGTCATGGTCTCAGCACCTGCGCAATCCTCAGGAGTTTATGAATGTAAACGACGAGATCAGTGCGGTTGTTCTTACACTTGACCGTCAGGAGAGAAAAATGTCATTGGGTATCAAACAACTTACTGAAGATCCTTGGACTCAAAGTTCATTGAAAGATAAGTATGCGATCGGTACTCGTCACAAAGGTGTTGTTCGTAACCTTACTAACTTCGGCTTGTTCATCGAGCTTGAAGAAGGTATCGACGGATTGGTACACGTTTCTGACTTGTCATGGACTAAGAAAATCAAACATCCTTCAGATTTCGTTAAAGTAAACGACGAGCTTGAAGTTGTAGTTCTTGAACTTGATGCTGACAACCGTCGCCTTGCTTTGGGTCACAAACAACTTGAAGAAAATCCATGGGATACTTTTGAGACGATCTTCGCTGTAGGTTCTGTTCACAAATCAACTATCGTAGCTAAAGGTGATAAGTTTGCAACACTTGAACTTCCTTACGGAATCGAAGGTATCGCTGCAATCAAAAATCTTACGAAAGAAGATGGTACAGTAGCTGAGGCTGGAGAAAGCCTTGACTTCACAGTTCTTGAATTCCTTAAAGATGAAAAGAAAATTGTACTTACGCACTCAGAAGTGAAGCCATCTGCTACGCCTACGGCTGCTGAGAAGAAAGAAGAAAGAGCTCCAAAAAGCCAGTCTTCTAAACCAGCTGCAGATGCCACTGTAAAAGAGTCAGAGAAATCTACTTTTGGTGACCTAAGTGTACTTTCTGCTTTGAAGGAGCAATTCGAAGAAAGCGAAAAGAAAGAAAAAAAGTAATTAAAAGTGAATAAAGGTGCGAAGTAGAAGAAAAATTTAATACTTTTGCACCCAGGTTGGCTAAAGCCTCTGGAATTAGCCAACCTGTTTCAAACGGTTCCGTGGCCGAGTGGCTAGGCAGAGGTCTGCAAAACCTCGTACAGCGGTTCGAATCCGCTCGGAACCTCACCTCTAAAAGTGACCTGACTATAGTATTAGTTATTAGGTTCATTTTGTCTGAAAAATGCCATTTGTAAGAGATCATATGAGTGATCCTGCAAATGGTATTTTTTTTGTTAAATCATTGAAAATCAATATAACGCATATGGATTTATGACATTTATCATTGTTTGCAAATTAGAAGAATTATAAATAAGAAGTGCTTCCAAAATATCCCCAAAATACTTTTGTGGATAACCAATCCTACACTAGTTTTGTCTGTTGAAGAATAATGAATAGTTGATTATGTATATACCATTCCCAAAAAACTCTAAGTTTTGTTCCTTCATTAAGTGCTCAAACAGAATCGTTGCCCTGGTTTTGGCAATCATGCTGAGTACGCCGGTTTTACTAAGAGCTCAGGATAGTACCGCTGCTGCAGCTCCTGCAGGTGGAGGGGATGTAGCTAAAGGTGAATCGTTGTTTAAAAATAACTGTGCTCAATGTCATGCTGTGACTGATGAGAGAGTAGTTGGTCCTGGTCTTAAGGGTGCTACTTCACGTCAGGATATGCCGTGGTTGATCAAATGGGTGAGAAACTCTCAGGCGGTAATCGCTTCCGGAGATCCTTACGCGGTTAAGCTTTACAACGAGTACTCGAAGGCGCAGATGACAAGCTTTCCTAACTTGTCAGAAGATGATATCAAAAGCATTTTTGCTTACGTAGATCAGGCTGCCACTGCACCTGCTCCTACTGCTGCCGCTGCTGGCGGAGCACCTGCTGCTACCGGCGCTGCTGATTCGGGTCCTTCGGATTTGTTTATGATTGTCGTTGTGGCACTCGTTGTTGTAATGCTTCTGGTGCTGGGAGTTCTTTTGGTTATCGTTTCATTGTTGTCTAAAGCTGTTGCCGGTGGAACTGAAGCGGCGCCTAAGGCTGACTTCATGACACGCCTGAGCACTTCTCTGAAAAACTTTGCAATGGATTCGTCCATCCGCTCTGCAACGATCTGGGTTTTTGCTCTGCTTGTTTTGAAAGCAACAATTGACGGAGCGTTTAATGTAGGCGTTCAGCAAGGATATGCTCCGAAGCAGCCTATCTCATTCTCCCATAAATTGCACGCAGGTGAGTACAAGATTGATTGTAATTACTGCCACACTGGTGTAAACAGAGGTAAGTCTGCGCACATACCGTCTGCAAACATTTGTATGAACTGCCACGGTGTAATTAAGAAAGAATCACCTGAAATTCAGAAAATTTATACTTCTATTGAAAAGAACCAGCCTATTGAATGGGTACGTGTTCATAACCTTCCGGATCTGGCTTATTTCAATCACGCACAGCATGTTAACGTGGGTGGAGTTGAATGTGAAAACTGCCACGGAGATGTTGCACAAATGGAAGTAATTCAGCAGCGTTCCTCTCTTACGATGGGATGGTGTATTGACTGCCACCGTAAAACTGAGGTTAATACTAAGGACAATCAGTACTATGACAAGCTGGTTCAGCTACATGGCTCTGAAAGTAAAGAGGCATTAAAAGTTGCTGACATAGGTGGTTTGGAATGTTCTAAGTGCCACTATTAATCAATAGAAAATACTACAGGAATACGACTCATTTGTATTGAATAGTTTTATGGAAAATACTAATAAAAGATACTGGCGGGGACTTGAAGAGCTGCGTAACGACGAAAAATTTGTTAAAAATGCAGCATCTGAATTTGCCGAAGGACCAACTGAAAGCCAGTATGAGAGTTTGGTGGATGGAGTTGGAACCCATCGCCGTGATTTCTTAAAAGTTTTAGGATTTGGAATGGCAGCTGTTTCTCTGGCTGCTTGTGAAGCTCCTGTTAAAAAGGCGATACCTTACGTAAACAAGCCTGAGGGTGAATTCCCTACCATTTCAAACTGGTATGCTTCCACTTATTCTGAAGGTGGAGATTACGCCAGCATTTTGGTTAAAACACGTGAAGGTAGACCTATCAAAATTGAAGGTAATTCCCTTTCAAAAGCTTCGTGTGGTGTAAGTGCTCGTGTGCACGCATCATTATTGGGCTTATATGATAATGAAAAATTAAGAGGCCCTAAAAAGGGAGAAGATACTAAGGTTGCATGGGAGACAGTTGACAAGGAAATACTTGATCAGCTTAAATCTATTGCAGCAAAAGGTGGAGCTATCCGTATCGTTTCTCCAACGATTCTAAGCCCTTCTACTAAATCAGTAATCGCTGATTTTACTGCAAAATATCCTACTACCAAGCATGTAGTATATGATGCTAACTCAGCTGCCGCTCTTTTGAAAGGTAATGAGTTGTCATTCGGTAAATCAGTTCTTCCAGCATACGATTTCAGCAAAGCGAAATTAATCGTTGGTATTGACGCGGATTTCCTCGGAACCTGGATTGCTCCTGAAACTTACTCATCTCAATTTGCACAGACTCGTATTGTAGGAAGTGCCAAGGATGGTAAAAAGGATATGTCACGTTTGTATCAGTTTGAGTCAATAATGTCTCTGACTGGTTCTAACGCAGATTACCGTACATCCGTTAAGCCTTCTCAGCTTGGACTTGTTGTTACTTCACTTTACAATAAAGTTGCTGCTAAATTGGGAGGTCAGTCTATTACTGCTCCGGCACTGGATGTGACGAATCTTGATAAGGCTGCTAATGAACTTGTAAAGGCGAAAGGGCAGGCACTTGTTGTTTGCGGTGTTAATGATCCTTCAGTTCAGGTTGTTGTAAACGCGATCAACGGTCTGTTGGGTAGCTACGGAACAACCATCGATATTGATAACCCTGTTTATTTCAGACAAGGTGATGATATCGCAATGAATGGTTTTGTTGATGAAGTAAAAGGTGGAAAAGTAGCTGCGGTGATTCTTTATGGAGCTAACCCTGTTTATGATCACCCACGCGGCGCTGAATTGGCAGAAGCACTTCCAAAAGTTGGATTAAGTGTTTCATTCAATGATCGTGCTGACGAAACTTCTTCTCTTTTCAAATATATCCTTCCTGCTCCTCATTACCTTGAAGCATGGAACGATGCTGAGCCAAAAGCTGGATTCTACAGCCTTGCTCAACCGACTATCAGCTTGATATTCAATACAAGACAGGCTCAGTCGAGCTTGTTGAAGTGGGCAGAACTTCCTTCTGATTTCCACGAATATATGAAGTCGTTCTGGCGTAAAAATATCTATACGCAGGGCGGAACAGGAGATTATGAGAAATTCTGGGTGAAAGTATTGCATGATGGTGTATTTACAACCAACCGTGCTGCAGTTGCTTCTGCGCCAGCTTTCACTGGTAACCTTGCGGCTGCCGGAGCTTCTGTTGGTAAAAAATACAAGGCATCTGCTACAGGTCTTGAACTTGCGATTTTTGAAAACGTAGGTATCGGTAATGGTGCAGTAGCTAACAACCCATGGCTTCAGGAATTCCCTGAGCCGGTTACAAAAGCATGTTGGGATAACCACGCTGGTCTGTCACAGAAAACTGCAACTGAACTTGGCGTTGTTCAGGGTGATGTAGTTAAAGTGGATTACAAAGGGAAATCAATCAGTGTTCCTGTAATCATTCAACCAGGTCTTGCTGCGGGTACTGTTGCAATCGCAATCGGATTCGGACGTGAGAAAGCTGGTAAATCTGCAAATGGTGTTGGTAAAAATGTTTACCCGCTTGCTGTATTCTCAGAAGGCTTCCTTTCTTTCTCTCCTGGTGAGGTTACAGTTTCTAAAACTGGCGAAACAAGAGAGATCGCACAAACTCAGACGCACAACACGGTAATGAACCGTAAGTCGGTATTGCAGGAAACAGTGCTTGCACACTTCCAGCAAGATCCAATGGCGGGTCGTTTCGTTCCGAAAATTCCAACTTCTGAAGGTTCAGTAGATGCTACAGATCTTTCTCTTTGGAATGGACATAATTATAAAAACCACTCATGGGGTATGGTCATTGACCTGAATACATGTTTTGGTTGCGGATCATGCGTAGTAAGCTGCCAGGCAGAAAACAACATTCCTGTTGTTGGTCGCCAGGAAGTGATCAACGCACGTGAGATGCACTGGTTAAGAATTGACCGTTACTACAGCAGTGATGCAGATGTTGAAGATCTGAGAGGACTTGAAATCGCTTCAGAAAATCCTGAGGTTACTTTCCAGCCTATGATGTGTCAGCACTGTAACAATGCTCCTTGTGAAACAGTATGTCCGGTATTGGCAACTACACACAGCTCTGAAGGTTTGAACCAGATGGCTTACAACCGTTGTGTAGGAACACGTTATTGCGCAAACAACTGTCCTTACAAAGTACGTCGTTTCAACTGGTTCAAATACTTTGATAACGATAACTTCGATTACAACTTTAATAATGACTTGGGTAAAATGGTCATTAATCCGGATGTGACAGTACGTTCACGTGGGGTTATTGAAAAATGCTCAATGTGTGTACACCTGATTCAGGAAGCGAAGTTGACAGCGAAGAAGGAAAGAAGACGTGTTACTGATGCCGACGTAGCAGTAGTTTGCGGTACTTCCTGCCCGACCAACGCAATCACTTTTGGTGACATGAATGATCCTGAAAGCAAGATTTCAAAACTTCTTGCTGAAGAACGCGAAGGAAGAGCATTCCATATGCTGGAAGAGATCAACGTTCGTCCACAGATTTCTTACCTGACCAAGGTTCGGAACAAAGACGTGGCTGAAAAGGTTGAAGCGAAGAAGGAACACGCTTAATTTCTGTATAGATAGTATTAATTTGAAGATTAAATCATTATAAATTAGAGTAGTATGCATGTTACTTCACCCGTGAGAGAACCCCTTGTACAAGGTGGGAAAACGTACGCAGACGTAACGGAGGATATATGCCGCCACGTAGAAGGAGCTCCTACCAAAGAGTGGAAGATCGCATTTGGTATCTCTCTTTTGGTTTTGGCCTATGGTACCGTATGTTTGGCATGGACCTGGTGGGAAGGCCTTGGTGTGTGGGGTTTGAATAAAACTGTAGGTTGGGCATGGGATATCACCAACTTTGTATGGTGGGTAGGTATCGGTCACGCCGGAACACTTATTTCTGCGATTCTTTTGCTTTTCCGTCAAAAATGGAGAACATCAATCAACAGAGCAGCAGAAGCGATGACAATCTTCGCGGTTATCTGCGCAGCATCGTTCATTCTGATGCACATGGGTCGTCCATGGATGGCTTACTGGGCACTTCCACTTCCTAACGTATTCGGATCTCTTTGGGTTAACTTTAACTCACCTCTTGTTTGGGACGTTTTTGCGATCAGTACCTATTTCTCTGTATCACTTGTTTTCTGGTACATTGGTCTTATTCCTGATCTTGCAACAATCCGAGACCGTGCAACCAGCAAAATTTCACGCTTTATGTATGGAACATTTGCAATGGGATGGGATGGATCTGCTAAAACATGGTCTCGTTATGAATACATCAGCTTAATTCTTGCTGGTCTTTCTACTCCACTTGTACTTTCGGTACACACGATTGTAAGTATGGACTTTGCTACCTCGGTAATTCCGGGATGGCACACAACAATTTTCCCTCCTTACTTCGTAGCGGGTGCGATTTTCTCTGGATTTGCAATGGTACAAAACCTGATGCTTATCACACGTGTAGTATACAAACTTGAAGACTACATTACACTTGAACACATCGAAACGATGAACAAGGTAATCACACTTACAGGTTCTGTAGTAGGTGTGGCGTACATTACTGAGTTCTTTATTGCATGGTACAGCGGTGTTGAATATGAATATTATGCGTTCTACAACCGTATGACTGGGCCTTACTGGTGGGCATATTGGGCGATGATGACCTGTAACGTTATCTCTCCACAGTTGTTCTGGTCTCGCAAGCTTCGTCGCAGCATCACCTTCACATTCTTTATCTCAGTTGTTGTTAACATCGGTATGTGGTTCGAGCGTTTCGTAATTATCGTAACTTCTCTGCACCGCGATTACATACCATCCAGCTGGGCGATGTTCTCACCAACACGTTATGATATTGGTGATTATATATTCTCATTCGGTCTTTTCTTTACTTTATTCCTGTTGTTCTCTAAATATCTGCCAGTTGTAAACATGGCGGAAGTGAAAGCGGTTATCCGTTCTACTTCTGCACAACTACCTAAGAAAATCGGAGGAGTTGCTAAGGTAAGAAATCGAGGAGCTGCTGAGCCGGCTTTCAATAAAGACAGCGAGTAGATCTAACCGTAATAGTTGAGAAAGAATTTAACATTAGTATTGATATATGGCAGAGTTAACTGGTAAATATTTAGTTGGTGTCTATGACGACGACGATACCGTTTTACATGCGGTGCCACGTTTGAGAAAGGCGGGAGTAAAAATCAAAGAAGTATATTCTCCTTTCCCTATACATGGTCTTGACGATGCATTGGGGCACCCAAGAACCAGAATCGGGATCGCCGCATTTCTGTTTGGTCTGACAGGATGCTGTGTAGCTTTGACGCTTATGATCTGGACAATGGGTTTCGACTGGCCAATGATCATTGGTGGTAAGGATTCGATATCTATCCCAAACTATATTCCTATCACATTTGAGTTGACTGTACTTTTCACAGCATTCGGTATGGTAACAACGTTCTTCATCTCGAACGGTTTGAGCCCTGCTGCACACAATCACAAAAGGTTTGATGTCAGATCGACCGATAATAAGTTTGTGATGGCAATAGATATGGGAAGAAATTCTATGTCAGAAGAGGAAATCACACGTGCGCTGAAAGACAGTGGCGCGGAGGAAGTTAACATCAGACAATTTTAATGTTTGAAAGATGAAATTGAGAAATTTATATAAGTTTTCGGGTACACTTCTGGTTATGGCAGTGCTTGCATTGGTGAGCTGTCAGCGTGATCCGAACGATCCAGGAAAAGAATATGCGCCTAATATGTACCTCCCTGTTGGTTATGAACCATACAAACAGGAGAAGGCAAATCCTATCAATCCTCAGGGATTAACGATGAGATTACCTGTAGAAGGTACTGTAGCACGTCGTAACTACACCACTTCTTTCGGAGAGGGCGATTCTTCAAAAGTAGAGGATTTGATGGTCTACAATATTCCTGCGGACAGCATAGCTATTGCAGAGAAAGTACTTAAAAATCCGGTTCCTTTGAACGAGAAAACACTTGCGGAAGGAAAGGTAATGTATGAGAGATATTGCCAGCATTGCCATGGTGCCACCGGCGCCGGAGATGGTAAAGTTGCAGCTATGTATAAAGGGGTTCCTAACTATGCAAGCGATGCTTACAAAACCTTGAATGAGGGGCATATTTTCCATGTAATTACGCATGGAAAAGCCAGAATGTGGCCTCATGGTTCGCAAATCAATCCGGAAGAGCGGTGGAAAATTGTGCATTATGTACAAAAACTGCAAAAAGGAGCTTAATTCATTTTGATAACTGAGTAATAATAATTTATAATGGCATCAGCACATTCGATTCCTTCTATTGAAGAACGGTTTGAATTTACTTCGGGGGCTAAGAGAAACTTAATCATAGGTGGAGCCGTTGGGGTTGCTCTGATCGCGTTAGGCGCTTACCTGGCTGCCAGCGGTGGTGGTCATCATGAGGTAGCTCACGGAGCAGAACATGCTGCGTCGGCGATAGCTCATCCTACTCCGGAAAATGCTTCTAAAGTACACGTTACTGCTGAAGCGAGCCACCATGTGAAAGGACTGGGAGCGCGTATTTGGGCAAACTTATGGGTGAATGCAGTTTACTTCACTGGTATTTCTGTTATAGGTATGTTCTTTATTTCGTATAACTATCTTGCTCAGGCGGGGTGGTCTGCGGTATTTAAAAGAATTCCGGAAGCGTTGCCAGCATTTCTACCATTTACAGGTATAATTATGCTTATCACCTTTTTTATGGGTGGTCATGATTTGTTTCACTGGACAGATTCTAGCTTGTATGAAGTGGGCGGGCCGCACTATGATCCGATTATAGCAGGTAAGCAGGGCTTCCTCAATACACCTTTTTTCGTAATACGTCTTGTTCTTTACTTTGTACTCTGGTACGGTATGTGGAGAGTTATTCGTAACTATTCTTTACAAGAAGATGAAATCGGAGGAACTGAGCTTTATGATAAATCAATACGTTTAGGTACTGCGTTTCTTGTAGTGTTCGGTGTTACATCATCTACGTCGGCATGGGACTTTGTAATGTCAATCGATACGCACTGGTTCAGTACTATGTTTGGTTGGTACACATTGGCTAGCTGGCATGTGGCGGGTCTTGCGGTAATTACACTTACAATTGTAATGCTGAGAGAAAGAGGGTATTTACGTGCAGTAAATTCCAGCCACCTGAGAGATTTGGGTAAATTTGTTTTTGCGTTCAGTATTTTCTGGACTTATGTATGGTTCGCACAGTTTCTGCTTATCTACTATGCTAACATGCCGGAAGAAACGATTTATTATATTGAGCGTTTCAGAGGATATGAAGGCTTTTTCAAAGCTCCGTTCTTCATTACGTTGATCCTGAACTTCTTCTTGCCATTCCTTATTTTGATGACAAGAGATGCAAAGGCAACGCATTCAATTCTGAAAGTGGCTTGCTGGTGTGTGATTATCGGACATTACATGGATTTCTATACCAACATTATGCCTGGAACGATGGGTTCAAGTGCTGGATTTGGTCCTTTGGAGTGGGGTTTCTTTGTCGTGTTCCTTTGCGCATTCGGATATAGTGTAGCATCTCAATTGGAAAAAGCAAATCTGATACCAAGACATCACCCAATGCTGGAGGAGTCATTACATCACGATATCGCTTAATTCGCAAACCTGTTTAATTTATCATGTATTATATCATCGCATTAGTTGCTCTTGTTTTTGTGGTTCTCACAGGTGTTGTGATTGCCAGACTCCAGGATGTTATCAAGAGTGTAAAGAAAGAGGAGGCGCCGGACGCAGTTCCAGCCGGTAATAAACTGAATGGAGCTATGTTTATCATTGTGCTTGTGTTGGGAGGTATTGCCATCGCATGGTCTTATCTGCACGCAAGAGAATTCTTCCTGCCTGAAGCATCATCGATTCATGGTAGAAGAACCGATGATTTGTTCTGGTTCTCAATGGGGGTACTTACTATTCCTTTCATTTTGGTCAACTTCCTTATTTTCTTCTTTGCCTGGAAGTATCAGTACAAGAAGAATCACAGGGCATCTTTCTATCCGGACAACCACAAACTTGAATTGATCTGGACAATTATTCCTGCAATCGTAATGGCTCTTCTTGTATTTACAGGATGGAAGGCGTGGTCGGATATCACATCTGAAGCACCAAGAGACGCAGAAGTAATTGAAATTACAGGAAAGCAGTTTAACTGGATCGTACGTTACGGTGGTGTTAATGATAACAAACTTGGAAATTACAACTACAAGCTTATAGATGCACAGAACGAGGTAGGTATTGATTTGTCTGACGAAAATTCTTTCGATGACTTTCAGAATCCTACTGAAATGCACATTCCGGTAAACAGACCTGTTCTTTTGAAGATTCGTGCACGTGACGTAATTCACAGCGTTTTCATTCCTCACATGCGTGTGAAAATGGATGCTGTTCCAGGGATGCCAACGAAATTCTGGTTTGTTGCTGATAAAACAACTGCACAAATGCAGTCGGAATTGAACGATCCTAATTTCAAATACGAGATTGCATGTACTGAAATTTGTGGTCAGGGACACTTCTCAATGAAGATCAACCTGGTAGTTGATGATGAAGAGAGCTATAAAAAATGGTGCTCTGAACAAGCTACTTTCCTTCAGACTTATCCGGAATACCTTGCGAAGGTACCTGATAACCTGAAAGCAAAAGCAATGAAAGGATTACCAGAAACAACTGCAGCGCCGGCGGATAGTACAGCTTCTGCATCTCTGTAGTAAGTGAAGCTGCGCGTAGCAGTTTCCGTTAATAATCATAATTTTAAAATATCTTATAGTATATGTCAGCTGTTGAAGGAATGGATACCGCTCATGTAGATGCGCACGATCATCACCATGAGTCACAGAACTTCTGGCAGAAGTATGTCTTCTCCGAGGATCACAAAATTATAGCAAAACAGTACCTGATCACCGGGATTATTTGGGCTGTTATAGGTATATCAATGTCTGTAATCTTCCGTATTCAGTTGGGTATGCCGGACTCTAATTTGTCTTGGTTAAAACCAATTCTTGGAGGTTGGATCAGCGAAAGCGGGAAATTGGATCCTAATTTCTATCTGGCTCTTGTAACGATGCACGGTACTATCATGGTATTCTTTGTATTGACAGCCGGATTGAGTGGTACTTTCAGTAACTTTCTGATTCCTCTTCAAATCGGTGCACGTGATATGGCATCCGGTTTCATGAACATGCTTTCTTACTGGTTCTTCTTCCTTGCCAGTATCATTATGTTTGCTTCATTGTTCCTGCAAGCAGGACCTGCAGCTGGTGGTTGGGTAATTTATCCTCCTTTGAGTGCTTTGCCTCAGGCTCACCCGGGTTCAGGAATGGGTATGACATTATGGCTTGCAGCTATGGCGTTCTTTATCGTGTCTCAGCTACTTGGAGGTATCAACTATATCACTAGTATCATTAACCTGAGAACAAGAGGTATGTCTTTCGATCGTCTTCCTTTGACAATCTGGTCGTTCCTTATTACAGCTGTTCTTGGTCTTATCTCTTTCCCAGTGTTATTGTCTTCAGTATTGTTGCTGATTATGGACCGTCACTTCGGAACGAGCTTCTATCTTTCTGATATTTATATTAACGGTGAGGCTTTGCCAAACGTAGGTGGTAGCCCGATTTTGTTCCAGCACTTGTTCTGGTTCCTGGGTCACCCTGAAGTATATATCGTATTGTTGCCTGGTTTGGGTATTACATCTGAAATTATTGCAACTAACTCACGTAAGCCAATCTTTGGATACCGTGCGATGATCGCATCCATGTTGGGTATTGCATTCCTTGCATTTATTGTATGGGCTCACCACATGTTCGTAACGGGTATGAACCCATTCCTTGGATCTGTGTTCATGTTCCTGACGTTGATTATCGCTGTACCATCTGCTGTAAAAGGGTTTAACTATATCACCACATTGTGGAAGGGTAACATCGTGTTTACTCCTGGTATGTTGTTCTCAATTGGTTTGGTTTCTCTGTTCGTATCGGGTGGTCTTACAGGTATCATCCTTGGAAACAGTGCTTTGGATATTCAATTGCATGATACTTACTTCGTAGTAGCTCACTTCCACTTGGTAATGGGTGCTGCGTCAGCATTTGGTTTGTTTGCCGGGGTTTACCACTGGTTCCCTAAGATGTTCGGTCGTATGATGAACCCAACTCTGGGTCAGATACACTTCTGGTTTACATTTATAGGTATTTACCTGATATTTATCCCGATGCACTATGTCGGTATCGCAGGTTTCCCACGTAGATACTACCAGTTCACAAGCTACGACTTTACGCATAAGTTTATGGACATGAACATGTTCATATCTGTGGCGGCGATATTCTCATTCCTTGCTCAGTTTATTTTCCTTTGGAACTTCTTCTATAGCATTTTCAAAGGTAAGAGAGCTCCTCTTAATCCATGGAGATCTAACACATTGGAATGGACAACTCCTATTGAGCCGGTTCATGGTAACTGGCCTGGTGAAATACCTGCAGTATACCGTTGGTCATATGACTACAGTAAGCCAGGTGCTAAGGAAGATTTTATTCCACAAAATATACCATATTCTCAAACATTGGAATCCAATTTCCCACATGAGAATGAGCTGATCGCGACAGAGAAATTAATCGAAGCGCAGAATTTTAATGATCAGTTCAACGCACATTGATTTTAAAGCCAGCCGGAAATTTCGCCGGCTGGCTTTAAATACTGTTATTTCGCTTTATCTGGTGATTATCGCCGGAGGAGTAGTGAGAAGTACAGGTTCCGGAATGGGCTGTCCCGACTGGCCTAAGTGTTTTGGTCAATGGGTGCCACCAACTGAACTTTCGCAACTTCCTGAAAATTATAAGGAGATTTACGGAGCAAAACTGAAAGGTGAGATAGAGTTTAATCCTGTTAAAACCTGGACGGAATACGTAAACCGACTTGTGGGTGTTGTAACAGGAATCATGATCTTTTTGACGCTTCTTGCGTCTATTCCTTATTTGAAGGCTGGTTACGGGAAGATATTCTACTATAGTTTGTCTGCTTTTATATTAGTTGGAGTTCAGGGATGGCTTGGAGCGAAGGTTGTTGCTACAGAGCTAATGCCGGGGATGATTACAATACACATGTTACTGGCAATAGTAATCGTGTTTATTTTATTATATCTGTTTACCTGGTCAACGTTTTCAACAGGTTTGTTCAGAGCTAAAAGTAATAAGCCTTTGTTGAATAAATTGGGCTTATTAATACTAGGATTATCTCTGATACAGATTTTGCTTGGAACTCAGGTTCGTGAAAATATGGATGAAGTGATTCATTCATTGGGATACGGAGCCAGAGCTGAATGGATTGATAACCTGGGAACAGGCTTTTATATCCACCGCTCGTTTTCAATACTGGTTGTAATAGCTAATTTTTATTGGTTATATCAGGTAGAAAAAAATGGGGCTGACAGCAGATTAATTAAGTTCGTTAAGGGATGCCAGGTTGTGTTGCTACTGGAAGTGTTATCAGGAATTGCAATGGCCTATTTTGGCGTTCCACCGTTTGCTCAGCCAATGCACCTGACAATGGGTATTCTGCTAATTGGAATACAATATGTGATCTGGCTGCTGATCAATGAGAATAAGTATTTAGTGAAGAAGAGTTTGGTGTAATAGGAATCGGAGTAAGATAAGTGAGTAAAATAATGACATCATCAATAACAGAAGTAGCTTTCGGAGACCGATTGAGAGTAGGTTTTGAATTACTGAAATTCAGACTGGCATCTTTGATTGCTTTCTCTGGTGCTATGGGTTACTGCCTTGGCGCGAAAGAAGTTGTTTGGACCAAGTTGGTATTGTTTGTAATCGCTTCTATCGGAATTACCGGAGCAGCCAATATCATCAATCAGATTCTTGAAAAGGATACTGATAAAATGATGAAAAGAACAGCATCAAGACCACTTCCAAGTGGTAGAATATCGGTAAACCAGGCAATCACATTGTGTATTGTTTTAGGAGTAACGTCACTGTTCATATTTGTATCGGTATTTAATTTAATAACGGGTCTTATTTCTTTGCTTTCATTGGTACTGTACGGATTTGTATACACACCATTGAAGAAGGTAGGACCGATAGCAGTGTTTGTCGGGGCATTTCCCGGAGCCTTTCCTCCTATGATCGGATGGTTGGCAGCGACAAATCATTTCGGACTGGAACCGGGGATTCTGTTCGCGATTCAGTTCTTCTGGCAATTTCCTCACTTTTGGGCAATTGCCTGGGTTTTGGATGAGGATTACAAAAGAGCTGGCTTTAAGTTGCTTCCTGCAAAAGGTTTGAAGGATGCGGATTCGGCTTTACAAATGATGATTTACACATTGTTTCTGTTACCCGTAGGCTGGTTGCCTTACGAATTGGGAATGACAGGAATCAATTCAGCTTTCGTAGCAACAATATTTGGAATTTTGTTTTTAGCACAGACTTTCCATCTCATGCGGAAGTGTACAGATCAAACAGCGCGCCAGTTAATGTTCGGCTCGTTCATTTATTTGCCGATCGTACAGATAGCTTTTTTGTTGGATAAATTGTGATATAAGATTTAAGAGAGATGGAGAATATTCAACAGGTTAATATCGATAAGGAACCCAAGGCGCCACTGGCGATGGATCCTATCAAGTTTATTTTGTGGTTGTTTCTGGTTAGTATCATCATGCTGTTTGCTTCTCAAACCAGTGCATATCTGGTGAGAAGAGCTGAAGGGAACTGGCTGGAGTTTGAAATGCCTGTCATTTTTTGGTACAGTACCGTCGTTTTGATAGCCAGCAGTGTGGCTATGCACTGGGCATACTTGTCAGCAAAAAAAGATCAGTTCAAACAATTGAAGCTGGCAATTTCTATTACTTTTGTGCTGGGTCTTGTTTTCCTCTGGATGCAGTTTGAAGGTTGGAAGCAACTCGTGGCGATGAATGTATATTTTGTCGGAAATCCATCAGGCTCGTTTTTTTATGTATTTACAGGGCTGCATGGTTTTCACATCATCACTGGTCTAATAGTGCTGATCACTGCCTTAACAGCAGCGTTTCGTTTGAATGTTCATTCTAAGAATCTGAGAAGAATTCAGATCTGTACCACCTACTGGCACTTTTTGGATATTCTCTGGTTATACCTTTTTGTTTTTTTATTGACTTTTAATTGATAATTTTCACCAATGGCTGCACATGTAACAACACCTGGCTCGGTAGAACCCAAAATGTGGATGGGAGGTATTGAGCCTATGAAAGCGAGTTACGGTAAACTAATGATGTGGTTTTTCCTCATTTCGGATACTTTTACATTCTCTGCCTTATTGGTAGCGTACGGGTATCAGAGATTTAGTTTTCCCGCGTTTTCAGGTGATTTTGCTGATTTTACGTTTTCAAACTTATATTGGCCAATTCCTGAAAAGGTTTACGAGGCTGTTCCGTTTTTACATGGGATGTCGTTGCCTTTGGTATTTGTAGGTATCATGACGTTCATACTTATTGCTAGTAGCGTAACGATGGTATTGGCAGTGGAAGCGGGACATCGTATGGATCGTGCCAGCGTTGAAAAATATATGCTTTGGACTATCCTTGGTGGTTTTACTTTTCTTGGATGCCAGGCTTGGGAATGGGCTCACTTTATTCACGGAACTGATTCAGGTTCTGTCTTCACTGTAATCGAGAAGGGGGTAGAAGTAACCAAAACGGTCTTTGGAGCAAATCTTATTGAGAATCAATATGGTCCTGCTGCATTTGCAGACTTCTTCTTCTTCATTACTGGTTTCCATGGAACGCACGTATTCAGTGGGGTTGTTTTGAATATCCTTATTTTCTTCCGTACGGCAACTGGTCTTTACGACAGACGCGGAAGTTATGAAATGGTTGAAAAAGTAGGTTTATACTGGCACTTTGTAGACCTTGTTTGGGTATTCGTATTTACATTCTTCTATCTGGTTTAGTCTTCCCGAAACCTCTTAATTCTTAGATATCATGTCAGAAGCACATCATATACATAACCAGGATCCTAACGCGGGTGCTGAGCAACGCAAAGCAATCTGGAAAACTTTCTGGATCTTGTTGATCCTTACTGCTCTAGAATTCCTTATCGCATTTACTGTCCCTCACGGTGTTTTGAAGATTACAATCTTCATCGTAATGACAATTGTGAAAGCGTTCTATATCGTGGGTGAGTTTATGCACTTAAAACACGAAGCAAAGTCCCTGATTTGGTCGATACTAGTGCCGATTATATTTGTTGCATGGTTAATTCTTGCACTTTTACTTGAAGGTCAGGCGATCTACGATGCCATTTTTGGTTAAGAATAAATGATAAAGAAATATGTCAAAGCCGGATTACTGATTGTAACATTAGTAATACCGGCTTTGGTTTTTGGCTTCCTGAGGTTCTTTACTACGAACCACTACAATATCCCTTATTTTCATCCGGTTAAAAATGCAGCCGGGCAGATCAAGGTTGAAAGAGGTGACACGGTATTTTATGCGCTTCCCGATATAGGCGGTTATAAATTCAGAGATAAACTGACTGTAATAAGCTATTTCGAACCGAATTGTGTTGATAGCTGCGAGGTGATGCATGATAATCTGGATAGAATTTACGGTCTTACAGAGGGAATCAAAGATTTGAATGTGATGTTGGTAAGTGATACAATTGTTGATGCATCCGTGAGAGGCTGGAAAGATGGCTGGCGGAGTGTTAAATTAGTGGACGGGGATCGCACGAGCGTTTTGTTGTGGGATTACCAGGATCCCGGCAAAACTGTAGTTGGTGACAGAGATAACAGATGGATACTTATTGATAAGGAAGGGAGGATCAGAGGTTATTATAACGGCGCCAGCCATGACGAAACAGATCGTTTGATGGCGGAAATAAAGATTTTAGATTTAGGTGAAAAAAGAGGTTTAGTGAAATAGGTTATGGCGACTTTAATGCTTGATAAAGATCAGAAAAAATACGAACGCATTATTAATATTCTGGCAGTAGCAATACCGATAGCGGTAGCGGCTATTTTAGGAATAAGACAAAAGGTGGAGCTTGGTGAATGGACAAGGGTGCTTCCACATGTGATTGGTGTGATTAACTCCTTGACTGCGATATGTCTGATAGTGGGATATTATCATATTAAGAAGGGCAATGCAAACGGACATCGGCAAATGATGACCGCAGCTTTTGGTTTGGGCGCAGTTTTCCTTGTTTGTTATGTGCTTTACCATATTTCGAATCCGTCAACTCCATTTGGAGGAGAAGGAGCGGTACTGCGTTTTACCTATTATTTTTTATTGATTTCACACATTGTGCTTTCAATAGGTGTTGTATGGTTTGTGTTAAGGGCAGTTTATTTTGGGTATACCAACCAGCTGGCTCAGCACAGAAAGGCAGTGAAATATGCTTTTCCGATATGGTTGTATGTAAGTATCAGCGGGGTGGTTGTATATTTGATGATTAGTCCATATTACGTATGAAAAAGACAGCTGTTTTATTCGGAATGCTGGCGATGCTGGTATTATCATCTGTAGATACCTGGGCGCAGTGCGCTATGTGCCGTGGTTCAGTGGAAAGTACAATAGGAAACGGAAGAAATAACGTAGGGGTAGGCTTGAACACAGGAATTGTATATCTTTTTGTGATGCCATACCTTATTGTAGCGGTTATTGGCTATCTCTGGTACCGGAATAGTAAAAGAGATCAGGCGGCACGTGAGTTTGTGAATTCGCGTATAAAGCATGCCTATTCTCAGAATTAGTTTATCACCACCATGAATATGTAGAAGGCGGAACCTGAAAATGGTTTCGCTTTTTTTATTTCAGATTATCCGTAAAAAAAGCGGATAAAGTAGGGTAAGAAAGAGTGAGGTCGTCTTTACTTGAAAAAATTGTTTACGATGCGTCTTAGAATATTGTTATGCTTGATGAGCTTTGCGTTAACTGTGAACGCTCAGAATATTTCAACAGCCAGGCCCTGGACGTACTGGTGGTGGATGGGGAGTGCTGTTAAAAAACAGGACATTAAAGCTCAGCTGGATATTTTTAAAAAATCCGGTTTGGGGGGAGTTCATATCATCCCGATTTACGGTGCCAAGGGAGCAGAGAAAGATTTCATTCCATTCCTGAGCCCAAAATGGCTGGAGATGATGGAGTATACAGTTGCAGAAGGTAAGAAGCTTGGCTTAGGAGTAGATATGACAACTGGTACTGGCTGGCCGTTTGGCGGACCTAACGTTAGTACAGAGCTGGGCGCTCTACAAATGGAAGTAGTAGATGGTGCACCGTCTGTAAAGAATACGAAGCAAATGGTGAAGCGTGCCGCACCAGGTGGAGAAGGATTGGTATTTAATCCGTTTCATAAGTCTGCCATGTCGCAATACCTCACCAGATTTGATTCGGCATTTTCTGCAGTCAGGGAAAAACCAAGATCCATGTATATGGATTCGTACGAAGCTTATGGTGCCAACTGGACAGAGGATTTTCTCACTGAATTTCAAAAAAGAAGAGGATATGATTTAAGGCCTAATCTGACTCTTCTGAAAGATTCTGTCAACAAACAAAATGCCGGGCTCGTCAGGATAGATTATCAGCAAACATTGGCAGAGTTACTGAGAGAACGTTATGCGAATAGCTGGACGAAGTGGAGCAGAGATCATGGGTTTAAAACGCGTTACCAGGCGCACGGATCTCCGGGGAATTTGCTGGATTTGTATGATGAGTCCGATATCCCCGAAACAGAATCTTTCGGTACAAGTCGTTTTCCCATTCCCGGCCTTCGGGTAGATCCTGATTATTCGATCAAACAATTTGGTACACCAAATCCTCTGGCTATGAAATTCGCATCGTCAGCAGCGCATTTTTCAGGCAAAAAACTGGTGAGTTCTGAAACCAGCACCTGGCTTGCCAATCATTTTAAAGTTTCTTTATCTCAGATCAAACCTCAGATTGACGAGTTGTTTGTATCGGGTATTAACCACATATTTTATCACGGAACGACCTATTCTCCCATCAATGACCCTTATCCGGGTTGGCTGTTCTATGCCTCAACTAACTATGGACCTACTTCCCATTTTGCAGAGCATTTTCATTTGTTGAACAAATACGTAGAAAAGTGCCAGAGTATTTTGCAGGAGAGTAAACCCGATAATGATGTACTGGTCTATTTTCCGATACACGATCTTTGGGCAAAGCCTGCACGATCGTCTGGCGGTGTGCATTTGCTGGAGGTACATCACGTAGACAGATGGTTGCTTGATCTTCCATTCGGCAAGCTGACACAGCAACTCTGGAAGGACGGGTACTCTTTCGATTTTGTATCTGACAGGCAACTGGAAAGACTGAAAGTGGATTCTAAAGGGAATCTGGCGTCAGGAGCCACCAGCTATAAAACTTTGATTATTCCGTCGGAAACCTATATGCCCGAGGAAACATTGGCGTCGCTTCTTAGGCTTGCGCAGGCTGGAGGTAAAATCATTTTTCAGGGTAAAACACCTGAGCAGGTTGCAGGCTTTGGCAAACACGATGAAAGGCAGAAAACATTCCTGGAGAACGTGGTTCAGCTATCCAGGAAAAATACCGTACAGGTAGGTACTGATGTAGATAAATTGCTAGCCCAAAATGGTGTTGTGCAGGAGGAAGTATCAAAAAAGGGTCTCTCTTATATCCGGAAGATAAAAAATGGCAAAGTCATTTACTTCGTATCGAATTTAGGTAACGCTTTTACAGAAGGTTGGATATCGCTTGGTAAGATCAAAGTAGCGGCTAAAAATGATCCTCTGAATGGGATCTCTGTATTGGCAAAAAGAGACAGTGCAGGAATAGCTCAGGTTTATTTGAAGCTATTACCAGGTCAATCTTGTTTTCTGGAAGAGGAATCAGGAGTTGCAATTGTTTCAAATGTCAAAGGCAAGGTCAAGTCGGTGCCTGTTTCAGGGAATTGGGATATTACATTCCTCAAAGGTCGCCCGTCTCTGCCTGAAACAGCTAAATTACAAAAGCTTGGATCCTGGACAGAGCTATCAGATTCTGCCGTTTATTTTTCCGGTACTGCCAGATATACGGTCACGTTCGATGTGCCTAAGTCGGTACTGACAAAAAAAGGCTTACAACTCGACCTGGGAGATGTGAGGGAAGTAGCAACAGTTAAAATCAATGGTAAAGTTTTGGGAACATTTTGGTCTATACCATTCATCGCAGATATACAATCCGGAATTTTGAAGGAGAAAGGTAATAAGATGGAAATAGAAGTTACCAATCTTTCGGCCAATTACATGCGCCTGCGCGATAAACAGCTCCCCGACTGGAAGAAATTTTATGATATCAATGTGGCGGATATTACCTATAAGAAGTTCGATGCCTCTTCATGGCAACCTATGCCTTCCGGACTACTCGAACCTCTTAAAATTGTATATCAGGAATAGGCTACTCCCATAGAGGGTAATGCTCCAACTGAATTTGCTTACCGAAGAATATATTAGTGGATTGCTCAAAGGAAAGGGTATAATCGGAGACATAAAAATTCCGTTTGCCTTCTCCTTTGTCATTAATGAGATAATGCTGTTCAAGTAATGCTCTCAGCGAATTGGCGACGATTTCCGAAGTATCAAGGATTTCTACTTTGTTTCCATAAAAAGCCCCGATCTGCTGTTTGATCAACGGATAATGGGTACAACCCAGAATCAAAGCCTCTATCTCCGCCAAGGCAGGATCGGAAAGATAGCTGGCTATGATGCTTTCGCTAATGTTATTATCAAAAAAACCTTCTTCAATCATAGGAGCCAGCAAGGGCGTTGCCAGAGATTTAAGCTGGATATTTTTATTCAGAGCGTCAACTTTCTTTTTATATACATTGGATAATACGGTTTGTTTGGTACCTATCAGACCAATCGTTTTTCCATCGTAATGCTCCTTGATATAATCTACAACAGGATCAATCACATTGAGTACCCAGGCTTTACTACCCACATATTCTCTCACCAATTCGAAAGCTGCTGCTGAGGCAGAATTACAAGCGATAAGAATCAGCTTACAGTTCTGTTGCAGAAGCATATTGCAAATTTTGATAGAATAGGCCTGAATGGCGGCTGTTGACTTATCTCCATAAGGCAAGTGAGCCGTGTCGCCAAAGTAGATTGTATTCTCTTTGGGTAGCAGTCTTGTTACAGCACTGGCTACAGTCATACCACCTATACCGCTGTCAAAAATCCCGATAGGAGCCGTTGAATCAAACATCTTATGCTTTGGTTTATTTTCTGTCAAAACTAAAAGATCGCTGGGAGAATATTATTTTTAGTGAATAAATAAGTTTTTTTTAACTTTTTATTTATGTTTTAAAATGCTGATTAAAAGCTTATTACGATTCATTTTTTTGGCGATTTCGAAAAAACCGGAAGTGATTTGTGAAAAAATAAGAAAGCCATGCAACCTGAACCACGTACAGCAGCATCTTGTGGTTGAAATCAATATTCTGAATGGGTCGAATTCTATCATTTTTTAATCAGGAAGCACAGCTCGTCAAAGCGCTCAGGAAGCAAGATCCGAAGGCACAGCGGCAAGTGTACGAAAAATATAGCTCCCGCATGCTGGGGTTATGTTTCCGCTATGCCTGTGATGAAATGATTGCAGAGGACATTATGATTGAAGGTTTCATGCGCGTTTTCAGTAAGATTGATCAGTTTTCTGAAGAAGGTAGTTTTGAAGGCTGGATCCGGAGAATCATGGTAAATGAAGCACTCGGTTATCTCAGAAAACAGAAGAGAATGCTGGAAGATACTTTGTCAGACGAAGCAGCTAATATTCCGGATTATTCGCTGGCTGATGAGAATCTGAATGCTGAGGAACTTCTGAGCCTGATCGGCGATTTGCCGGTGGGTTACCGAACGGTCTTTAATTTATACGCTATTGAAGGCTACAGCCATGCTGAAATCGCGGAAATGCTGGGAATTAGTGAGAGTACTTCAAAATCACAATTGCATAGAGCCCGGGCTTTGCTGCAAAAGATGGTTTTGGAATGGGAGCAAGGATTTAAAAAAAAAGTAGAATATGAAAAAGCATCCTATTGATGATATTTTCAAAAAGAAGCTGGAAGGTATTGAGCGCACTCCTTCTGCTGCTGCATGGGAACGTATCAGACCTGTAAAAGAAGAAAAGCGATTACCTCTGCTGGTTTGGTATATGGCCGCAGGTGTGGTGGTGACGCTACTTGCAGGTTATGTGATCTGGATGAATGAGGCAGGAAATGTCGGGTCGGAACTGGCAGTGAAAACAAGTTTGCCCACTGAGGATAAAACAATCGTCAATCCTTCCGTAACTGTGGATAGCCTGCCAACAGGAGAAACCAGCCAGATCGCTAAGTCAGCTGAAAAGTATATCGAAAAGATACAGGTTCAACAAAATGAGAATGTATCTGAAAAACAGGTTACACAGCCCATGATTGCTGTTGTTGAATCGGTTACCAAAAAAGAAATTCAAACAATAGATACCAGCGAGGAGCTGAGTTATCCTGAGATTGAGTCTGTTCCTGAAATAGCCAGTGTAAAATCCGTGGCGCAAAACGAATCAGAAAACAGAACGATTGTAGTAAATGTGTCGGAACCTAAGATGGAAATCGAACAGGAAAAGTCATCCCGATTGAGTAAAATCTTCCGCCAGTTGAAAAATGTGAAACACGGTGAATCTGTGGATTGGAAAGAAGTTGGATTCAATCCTAAAGAGGTAGTAGCACGTGTGGATGGCCGTTTGAGAGACGGTGAAGAAAAGGTCTCGGAAAAATATCAGAACCTAAAAGAAAGAACTAAATTTTAAAAATCAGAAGCCATGAAAAAGCAATTATATGTAGCCATTGTTATTGCGTTATGCTGCGCGTTTACCGGAGTTAAAGCATCAGGAATAATGCGTGTGGCGGAAAAAGACTCGATCATCGTTACGTTCGGCAATAAAACACGCTTGATTATCTACGGCGAAAACAAGTCGGAGCTGGATAAGATCATGAGGTATGATCTGAATGCATTATTGAGAGATTTGCATGTGAAGCTGGATTCGTCCCGTTCAGACACCACCTTTCTGAGAGAAGAAGTGGATGGCAAACGATATCTGAAGGACAAATCGGATGAAGATTATGTACGCATTGGAGTGAGGGGAGTACATGTAAAAGATGGCGATACAGAGGTAAGAATTGATGCAGATGGTGTGTCAGTGAGAGATCATGATGATGACAATGACGATGACGACGATGGTGATAAAGACAAAGATTATAAGCGTATTGGCAAGAATTTTCATCGTTCACGTGTCGGGTCCAGTCCAAGAAAAGGTTTTGCTTTCGCTTTGGGACTAAATACTTACGGATCAAATGATCCCGGAGGAATTTACAATAAGGAAGATTACGATCTGCGTCCGTTTGGTTCCCGTTTTGTAAGCCTTGGTTATATTGCAAGTGCGAAAATTGCCAGAGGGCAGAAAGCAGGCTTTCATCTTGATTTCGGAATTGATTTTTCCTGGTTTAATCTGATGTACGACGGGAACAACACGATTACGAAGTTGACCGACAGAGTAGATTTTCCTCTGGTGGAGGACAACAATGGTAATGAGGTAGAGCTGAGAAAAAGTAAATTGGTTGTTCCGAATGTAAATTTGTCTTTAATGCCAACCGTAAGTTTTAAGAATTCTTTTATTTCTTATGTGAGTGCCGGTATGTATGGAGGTTACAGATTGGGTAGCTACACTAAGGTGAGAAGGGTAGGAACTAAGGATAATGATCGTGAAAGAGTCAACTATTACCTGAATGATTTTCGGTATGGTGTGGCTGCTGAGATAGGCTTCCGGAATTTTGTCGATCTTTTTGTCAACTACGATTTAAACACGTTACATGAGACAAACCGCGGGCCTAAAGTAAATATGCTCAGTTTCGGGATAAAATTATAAAATACTTAAAGTCTTGATTGTGGGGTAATTGAGAATCAATATTCTCAGACCCCACATTTTTTTTGAAATATTTTTCTAAAAAAGTTTGACGATAATAAAAAACGGTATAATTTTGCAGCTCCAAAAGTGAAACAAGCGGCTTTCACGGATGTATTGAAATATTGAAACGGGGGTGTACCAGAGTGGCCAAATGGGGCAGACTGTAAATCTGCTGGTGTACGCCTACGGTGGTTCGAATCCATCCGCCCCCACAGTTTGAGCCAGAATTGATTTCTTTATTACCAGTTTAGAAGTCAGGCACAACACGATTGCGGAAGTAGCTCAGCTGGTAGAGCGATAGCCTTCCAAGCTATAGGTCGCGAGTTCGAACCTCGTCTTCCGCTCAATTTTGAAACACCCGAGAGCGATCAGCGAAAACATTCATTTTGATAATTTTTCGCTGATCGCTTTTTGGTTGTTTCATAGATTTGCTAAAAGTTGCATTTCTTAGCGTTTTGATTTTTTGCCGTTGTAGCTCAGGGGTAGAGCACTTCCTTGGTAAGGAAGAGGTCAGGGGTTCAAATCCCCTCAATGGCTCGTAAGATTTTGAAAAGTTGAGTAGAACACTTCCTTGGTAAGGAAGAGGTCAGGGACGGTCCGCCGCTGCGACCGGGTGGCCGGTGCCATCAAGTCCCCTCAATGGCTCGGAGTAAATGAAAAGTTGAGGAAGTGTTCTCAATGATTCAAAGAAAGATTTTGATTCATATTGTTTAGTTTAATTGATTTTGAGGCGCTCGGTCAGGAAGATGAGCTAAACAGAATCAATAATTAGTGTTTAATAAATTCGTAATAACTTTTAATTTAAGCGTACTTAAGTCATGGCAAAAGAGACGTTTGACCGCTCGAAACCCCACGTAAATATTGGTACTATCGGGCACGTTGACCACGGTAAAACTACCCTTACTGCTGCTATCACAACTGTGTTGGCGAAAAAGGGTCTTGCACAACTTCGTGATTTCTCATCAATTGATAATGCTCCTGAAGAGAAAGAGCGTGGTATCACAATTAACACATCTCACGTAGAATACGCAACTGCTAACCGTCACTACGCACACGTTGACTGCCCAGGTCACGCGGATTACGTAAAGAACATGGTTACAGGAGCTGCTCAGATGGATGGTGCTATCATCGTAGTTGCTGCTACTGATGGTCCTATGCCACAAACTCGTGAGCACATTCTTTTGGCTCGTCAGGTAGGTGTTCCTCAGCTTGTTGTATTCATGAACAAAGTGGATATGGTTGATGATCCTGAGCTTCTTGAGCTTGTTGAAATGGAAATTCGTGAGCTTTTGAGCTTCTACGAATACGATGGAGACAACATTCCTGTTATCCAGGGTTCTGCTTTGGGTGGTTTGAATGGAGAAGAGAAATGGGTTAAAACGATCGAAGATTTGATGGATGCTGTTGACAGCTACATTCCAATTCCTCCTCGTATGACTGATCTTCCATTCCTTATGCCTGTTGAAGACGTATTCTCGATCACTGGTCGTGGTACTGTTGCAACTGGTCGTATCGAGCGTGGTGTGATCAACTCTGGTGAGCCTGTAGATATCTTGGGTATGGGTGCTGAAGGTCTTAAATCAACCGTAACTGGTGTTGAGATGTTCCGTAAAATCCTTGACCGTGGAGAAGCTGGTGATAACGTAGGTCTATTGCTACGTGGTATCAACAAAGAAGATATCCGTCGTGGTATGGTTATCTGTAAGCCAGGTTCAGTTAAGCCTCACGCTACTTTCAAAGGAGAGGTTTACGTACTATCGAAAGAAGAAGGTGGACGTCACACTCCATTCTTTAACAAATATCGTCCTCAATTCTACTTCCGTACTACGGACGTAACTGGAGAGATCACTCTTCCAGCTGGTGTAGAAATGGTTATGCCAGGTGATAACGTTACTATCGATGTAAAATTGATCAACAAGATTGCTATGGAAAAAGGTCTTCGTTTCGCGATTCGTGAAGGTGGACGTACCGTAGGTGCTGGTCAGGTTACTGAGATTGTTGACTAATCTGAGGTAAAATAAAAAACAAGTGCATTTCTTTTGGAATGCACTTGTTTTTTGTAAATAAGTTGTATCTTTGCAGCCCCGAAAGGAAGCATTGCACGATATACGGGTGTAGTTCAAGGGTAGAATAGCGGTCTCCAAAACCGTTGATGGGAGTTCGAATCTCTCCACCCGTGCATAATAAAAAAGAAAAATGGAAAAATTTACTTCTTTTTTGAAACTGTCTTGGGAAGAAATGACCCAGCACGTTACATGGCCTCCTTTCAATGAACTTCAGGCCAACACAACTTTAGTGCTTGTGGGTTCTCTTATTTTTGCATTCGTTGTAGGGATAATGGATCTCGTTTTTGAAAATGCACTAAGGCTGTTTTATCAGTCTTTCTAAGACTATTATATTGGCAATCCCCAGAATGGTATGAGTAGTCTAAATTGGTTTGTATTAAGAGCTGTGTCCGGACAAGAGAAAAAAATCAAGTCCTACATCGAAAATGAAATAACACGGCAGAAACTCACAGAATTCGTTCCGCAAATTCTTATTCCTTCGGAGAAGATATATGAAATGCGTAACGGTAAAAAGAGAGTTAGGGAGAAAAACTTTTTCCCGGGGTACATTATCATTTCAGCTGATTTATCCAAAGGGGAAGTTTTGCACATTATTACAAGTATTCCCGGTGTTATCGGATTCCTTGGAAACTCGGAAGGTAACTCAAAAGTACCTGTTCCTCTGAGACAATCTGAGATCAACAGAATACTTGGACGAGTGGATGAAGCAGAACAGCTGGAAGAAGCACCAAGCATGTCGTTTATCAAAGGCGAAACAGTGCAGGTGGTAGATGGCCCATTCAGTGGCTTTATCGGCTTGGTGGAAGAAGTATTTGATGAGAAGAAAAAACTCAATGTAGTTGTAAAAATATTCGGGCGTAATACACCCGTGGAACTCAGTTACGCACAAGTAGAAAAGGATAATTGATTAAAAGAACGGGCAGGGTAAGCTTCCACTTGCATGTGAGCCGCTTAATTAATCAGTGAACCGAACAAATTCCAAAACAATGGCAAAAGAAATAGGTGGATACGTCAAACTACAGGTAAAAGGTGGCTCAGCCAACCCTTCACCTCCAATCGGTCCTGCACTAGGATCGAAGGGTTTGAATATCATGGAGTTTTGTAAGCAATTCAATGGCCGTACTCAGGATAAACCTGGTGTGGTATTGCCGGTAGTTATTACGTACTATAAGGATAAGTCTTTTGATTTCGTTATCAAGACCCCCCCGGCCGCGATTTTGCTTCTGGAAGCATCAAAAGTAAAGACTGGTTCGGCTCAGCCAAACCGTTTAAAAGTAGGTTCAGTATCTTGGGATCAGGTTCGTACGATCGCTGAGACTAAAATGCCTGACCTTAACTGCTTTACTGTTGAGTCTGCTATGAAGATGATTGCGGGAACGGCTCGTAGTATGGGTATTACCGTCGCTGGCAAAGCCCCGTGGGAAGAAAACAACTGAGCGTTTAAATAGCGCCTAAGAAACAAAGAACATGGGAAAATTGACCAAAAAGCAAAAAGAAGCTCTTTCGAAATTCGACGCAGACCAAGCTTACTCACTAGAGGCGGCAGCGGAGGTACTTAAGACGATTTCCTATACCAAATTTGATTCATCAGTGGACATCGATGTACGTCTTGGCGTAGATCCTCGTAAAGCTGATCAAATGGTACGTGGCGTGGTGACATTGCCACACGGAACCGGAAAAGAAGTACGCGTATTGGTATTGTGTACTCCTGATAAGGAAGCAGAAGCGAAAGAAGCCGGAGCAGATTATGTTGGCCTCGACGAGTTCATTCAAAAGATTGAGCAAGGCTGGACAGATATAGACGTGATCATTACTATGCCTTCTGTAATGGCAAAAGTGGGTAAATTAGGTAAAGTATTGGGTCCTCGTGGTCTGATGCCTAACCCTAAGTCAGGTACAGTAACACCAGATGTTGCGAAGGCTGTTAAAGAAGTAAAAGCTGGTAAGATTGATTTCAAGGTTGATAAAACCGGTATCATCCATACCAGTGTAGGTAAAGTTTCTTTTGGAACTGACCAACTTGCACAAAATGCTACAGAGGTAATCAATACATTGATTCGCCTTAAGCCATCATCTGCAAAAGGTACCTACGTTAAGAGCATTCACTTGTCAAGCACGATGAGCCCGGGTGTTACTATTGATAAAAACACGATTCCAGGATTATAATATGACACGGGAAGAGAAAGCAGTAATTATTGACGAGCTAAGTCAGAAATTCTCGAACACGCCATACTTCTATATTACCAGCGCAAACGGAATGTCCGTAGGTGAGGTAAATACACTTAGAGGCCTGTGCTTCGAAAAAGGTATTGAGTATCGTGTTGTTAAGAATACTCTGATTAAAAAAGCACTAGAAACATTAGATACGGATTACTCATCATTTGATGAAGTCCTTAAAGGATTTTCCGGTATCATGTTTCACCCGGAGTCAGGTAAAGTTCCTGCACAATTGATTAAAGACTTCAAGAAGAAATCAGGTAGCGACAAGCTTAAATTCAAAGGAGCTTCTGTTGATTCATCTGTTTTCGTAGGCGAAAGCCAGCTTGACGTTTTGATTTCTTTGAAATCGAAGCAAGAGCTTATCGGAGAAGTTATCGGATTGTTGCAATCTCCTGCCAAAAACGTTATCGGCGCTCTTTCAAGCGGTGGAAACAAATTGGCTGGAATTCTCAAAACTTTATCTGAGAAGGAAGACTAATTATATAAGTAGCCAGGCTGAGCTCTCCGGGTTGATAATAAATGGAGCTTCAAAATCATCTTATATTGTATAATCAAAAAATCGAAAATAAAAATGGCAGATTTGAAAGCTTTCGCGGAACAGCTTGTTAACCTAACGGTTAAAGAAGTGAACGAATTGGCTACAATTCTTAAAGACGAATATGGTATCGAACCAGCAGCTGCAGGTGCAGTAGTGGTTGCAGGACCAGCAGGTGGAAGCGGTGACGCTCCAGCAGCAGAAGAAAAAACGTCTTTTGATGTAATTTTGAAATCAGCAGGTGCTGGTAAACTGGCAGTTGTGAAATTGGTTAAAGATCTTACTGGTCTTGGACTGAAAGAAGCGAAAGAACTAGTTGACGGCGCTCCAAAACCAGTTAAAGAAGGTGTTGCTAAAGACGAAGCTGAGGCTTTGAAAAAACAACTTGAAGAAGCTGGTGCTGAAGTTGAAGTGAAGTAATTATTACTTTGCAACAACCAAGAACTATAATTTAAGGAAATAGGCCTGATTCACGTCAGGTCTATTTCCTATTTTGTGCATAAACCAAACATTTTTCTCGAAAATACGTTAGGTACTTATACTAGCTGGTGTTCTGATCAACATTGCGCCGGTTCTATCTTCCCCCTGAGGGTTTTGTCTGAAACACTTCTTTACTCGTAGGAAAGAAGCACAGGGACAAATCTTCTTAATGTTCTACGAGGCATGCGATTAAGGTTTTAAACTAATTAGTACGATTGCCAGCAGCCGCAACGGCTTATGCTAAGTTTTTCGTTCTTCTAACCCAAATCAGAAATAGCCTTGGCTACAATTAAAAAAACACCCAGAATTAATTTCTCCAGGATCAATCAGATCATCGATTATCCGGATTTGTTAGGGATCCAGGTTCAGGCGTTCCGGGATTTCTTCAGTCTGGATACATCAGTTGAAGATCGTTCTGACGAAGGATTGTACAAAGTTTTCGCTGAAAACTTTCCAATTGCAGATTCGCGCGACAACTTCGTGCTAGAGTTCATTGATTATCTTCTTGAACCACCGAAGTATTCTGTTGACGAATCTATTGACCGTGGATTGACTTATGCAGTTCCTTTGAAAGCGAAACTGCGTTTGATCTGTAATGATGCAGACCACGAAGAATTTGAAACTATTGAGCAGGAAGTATTCCTTGGAAACATTCCTTACATGACAGAACGTGGTTCTTTCGTGATCAATGGAGCAGAACGTGTAATTGTATCTCAGCTACACCGTTCACCTGGTGTGTTCTTCTCAATGAGCAAGCACACCAACGGATCTAAGTTGTATTCAGCACGTATCATTCCGTTCAAAGGTTCATGGATTGAATTCTCGACGGATGTAAACAACGTGATGTATGCTTATATCGACCGTAAGAAAAAATTCCCTGTTACAACTCTTTTGAGAGCAATCGGTTTCGGATCTGATAAAGATATCCTTGACCTGTTTGGTCTTTCAGAGGAAATCGTAGCAACTTCTGCTAATCTTAAAAAGGCGGTTGGCCGTCGTTTGGCTGCAAGGGTATTACGTACCTGGACAGAAGATTTCGTGGATGAGGATACTGGTGAGGTTGTATCTATTCAGCGTAACGAAGTATTGCTGGAGCGTGATTCAACGATCACAACTGACGATATCGAGGTAATCCTTGAATCTGGTCAGAAATCAGTGATCCTTCACAAAGATGATATGAACGTTGCGGATTATAACATCATTTATAATACGCTTCAAAAAGATAGCTCTAACTCCGATAAGGAAGCTGTTGAGCAAATTTACCGCCAGCTTCGTAATGCGGAAGCACCGGATGAGCAAACTGCAAGAGACGTAATCCAAAGTTTGTTCTTCAGTGATAAGCGTTATGACCTGGGTGATGTTGGGCGTTACCGTATCAACAAAAAATTAGGTTCTGACACTAGTCTTGATGTTCGCGTACTGACTACTGGTGATATCGTTTCTATCGTGAAGTATCTGATCGGTCTGATCAATGCTAAAGCGGTTGTCGATGATATTGACCACTTGTCAAACCGTCGTGTTCGTACCGTAGGTGAGCAGCTTTATGCGCAGTTCGGTGTGGGTCTTGCACGTATGGCACGTACCATTAAGGAGCGTATGAACGTACGTGATAACGAAGACTTCAAGCCTGTTGATTTGATCAACGCGCGTACATTGTCTTCTGTTATTAACTCGTTCTTCGGTACCAACCAGCTTTCTCAGTTTATGGACCAGACAAACCCATTGGCTGAGATTACGCACAAGCGTCGTATGTCAGCACTTGGGCCTGGTGGTCTTTCCCGTGAAAGAGCAGGTTTCGAGGTTCGTGACGTTCACTACACGCACTACGGTCGTCTTTGTACAATTGAGACACCGGAAGGTCCAAACATTGGTTTGATTTCTTCTCTTTGCGTGTTTGCGAAAGTAAACGGAATGGGCTTTATCGAAACACCTTACCGTGTTATCGATGGCGCAGGAAAGCTTACTGATGAGCTTATCTATATGACTGCCGAGGAAGAAGATTCCAAATACATTGCTCAGGCTAACGCCTCTGTAGATGCAGAAGGAAACTTTACGGTAGAAAAAATCAAGACGCGTTTTGAAGGTGACTTCCCAATGGTGGATCCATCTCAGGCGTCTTATATGGACGTTGCTGCCAACCAGATTGTATCTGTTGCGGCATCACTTATTCCATTCCTTGAACACGATGATGCTAACCGTGCCCTGATGGGATCGAACATGCAGCGCCAGGGTGTTCCATTGTTGCGTCCACAAGCACCGATTGTAGGTACCGGTCTTGAAAAACGCGTTGCAATGGATTCCCGTGCACTTGTTGTTGCCGAAGGTGACGGTGTTATTGAGTACGTTGATGCGAAGAAAATCGTAGTTAAATATGACAGAACTGATGCAGATCGTCTTGTTAGCTTTATCGACGACAGCGTTGCTTACGACCTTGTGAAGTTCCGTCGTACCAACCAGGATACTTGCCTTAACCTTCAGCCAATGGTTCTTAAAGGACAGAAGGTGAAGAAAGGTGAAGCACTTTGCCAGGGATACGGTACAGAAGGTGGTGAACTTGCTTTGGGTCGTAACCTTTTGGTTGCGTTCATGCCTTGGCAGGGATACAACTTTGAGGATGCGATTGTAATCTCGGAAAAAGTGGTTCGTGATGATATCTTCACTTCTATTCACATTGAAGAATTTGAACTGGAAGTGCGTGATACAAAACGCGGAGAAGAAGAATTGACTGCTGAGATTCCTAACGTAAGTGAGGAAACGGTTAAAAACCTTGATGAAAACGGTATCGTACAAGTTGGTACTGAAGTAAAAGAAGGTGATATCCTGATCGGTAAAATCACTCCTAAGGGAGAGTCAGATCCTACTCCGGAAGAGAAATTGCTTCGTGCAATCTTCGGAGATAAGGCTGGTGATGTGAAGGATGCTTCTAAAAAAGCACCGCCATCTATGAAAGGTGTGGTTATTGATACCAAACTTTTCTCTCGTCCTACAAAAGAGGAGCGTGCAAAACATAAAGACGAACTACGTCTTTTGATGAAGAAATATGGTCGTGATCTGACAGCACTTCGCGGACGTATTATCGAAAAACTTGTTACACTTACTGACGGCAAAACATCTTCAGGTGTGAAGCACAAGTTTGGTGATGAGTTGATCTCGAAAGGAATGAAGTTTAACGTGAGAAATATCTCTGAAAACTTGTTCCCTGCAAATAACCCATACCGTGACGAAAGCCAGTATGCAGTTGCTGAAGAGGTAAACCTTATCGGTGATGTATTGACTGACTCATGGAGTGAGGATGCAGAAACGAACGCTCAGATCTCACTTGTTCTGAAAAATTACCTTAACTCACGTAGTGAATTGATGGGTCGTTTCAAACGCGATCGTTTTGCTCTTGAAGTAGGTGATGAACTTCCTGCTGGTATCGTGAAATTGGCGAAAGTATATATCGCTAAGAAACGTAAGCTGAAAGTTGGGGATAAAATGGCGGGTCGTCACGGTAACAAAGGGGTTGTTGCCCGTATTGTACGTGATGAAGACATGCCATTCCTTGAAGACGGAACACCAATGAACATCGTGTTGAACCCACTTGGGGTACCTTCTCGTATGAACATCGGTCAGATCTATGAAACAATCCTTGCATGGGCTGGTTTGAAACTGGGCCGCAGATACGCTACACCAATCTTTGACGGAGCAACAGAAGCTGAGGTTGCTGCGGAATTGGCGGAAGCTGGTTTGCCGGAATGGGGACGTACTTACCTGTACAATGGTTTGACAGGAGAGCAATTTGACCAACCGGTTACAGTAGGTCTTATGTATATGATGAAGCTTGGGCACCTTGTTGACGATAAGATGCACGCCCGTTCAATCGGACCGTACTCTCTTATCACGCAACAACCGTTGGGTGGTAAAGCACAGTTTGGAGGTCAGCGTTTTGGAGAGATGGAAGTGTGGGCGCTTGAAGCATTCGGTGCATCTCACATTCTTCAGGAAATCCTTACCGTTAAGTCGGATGATGTTGTGGGCCGTGCCAAAGCTTACGAAGCAATCGTGAAAGGTGAAAACCTTCCGAAACCAAATATTCCGGAGTCATTCAATGTACTTGTTCACGAGCTTCGTGGATTGGCATTGGAAATTACGCTGGACTAATTTTTAGTCGTAAGGAGCGCTTTTTAGCGCTCCTTAGAAATGCAATACAATTTGAATTTCGACTAACAAGACAAACGACTTTTTAATTATGTCTTTCAAAAAGAACAAAAAACTTAATAGTGATTTTTCCAGAATGACGATCAGTCTGGCATCACCTGAGTCTATCCTTGAGAGCTCTTTCGGTGAAGTAACCCAGCCTGAAACCATCAACTACCGGACCTACAAGCCGGAAATGGGTGGGTTGTTCTGTGAGCGTATTTTCGGTCCTGTGAAGGATTGGGAATGTCATTGCGGTAAATACAAACGTATTCGTTATAAAGGTATCATCTGCGACCGTTGCGGCGTAGAGGTTACTGAGAAAAAAGTACGTCGTGAGCGTATGGGCCACATTGAACTTGTAGTTCCTGTAGCGCATATCTGGTACTTCCGCAGTTTGCCGAACAAAATCGGTTACCTGCTTGGGTTGTCTACCAAAAAATTGGATCAGATCATTTACTACGAGCGATATGCTGTAGTTCAGGCTGGTATTAAAGAAGAGGATGGCGTTAGCTATCTTGACTTCCTTACAGAAGACGAATACCTTGACATCGTTGATAAATTACCTCGCGAAAACCAATTGCTTCCGGACACGGATCCAAATAAGTTTATCGCGAAAATGGGTGCTGATGCACTTGAAATGTTGTTGAGCCGTATTAAGCTTGATGAACTTTCTTATGAGCTTCGTCACCAGGCTGCAACAGATACTTCTCAGCAGCGTAAGGCAGAAGCCTTGAAACGTCTGAAAGTTGTTGAAGCTTTCCGTGATGCAAATACGCGTATCGAAAACCGTCCTGAGTGGATGGTGATCAAAATGGTACCTGTTATTCCACCGGAACTTCGTCCGCTTGTACCTCTTGATGGTGGTCGTTTTGCGACTTCCGATTTGAACGACCTTTACCGTCGTGTGATCATTCGCAACAACCGTTTGAAGCGTCTGATCGAAATCAAAGCTCCTGAGGTAATCTTGCGTAACGAAAAACGTATGTTGCAGGAAGCGGTAGATTCGCTTTTTGATAACAGCCGTAAAGTAAATGCAGTGCGTTCAGAAGGCAACCGTGCTCTGAAATCACTTTCAGATATGCTGAAAGGAAAGCAGGGACGTTTCCGTCAGAACTTGCTTGGTAAGCGTGTCGATTATTCTGGTCGTTCGGTTATCGTTGTAGGTCCTGAATTGAAACTGCACGAATGTGGTTTGCCAAAAGATATGGCGGCTGAGCTATTCAAGCCGTTTATTATCCGTAAGCTGATCGAGCGTGGTATCGTTAAAACTGTAAAATCAGCGAAGAAGATCGTAGACCGTAAGGATCCTGTGATCTGGGATATTTTGGAAAACGTATTGAAAGGACATCCTGTTCTTCTTAACCGTGCTCCAACGCTTCACCGTTTGGGTATCCAGGCATTCCAGCCTAAGCTGATTGAAGGAAAAGCGATCCAGTTGCACCCACTTGTGTGTACTGCATTCAATGCTGACTTTGACGGTGACCAGATGGCCGTTCACGTGCCATTGGGTCAGGAAGCCGTTTTGGAGGCTTCGATGTTGATGCTTTCTTCTCATAACATCCTTAACCCTGCCAACGGTGCACCTATTACGGTCCCATCTCAGGACATGGTTTTGGGTCTGTATTATGTAACTAAAGGTCGTGTAAGTACCCCTCAATATCCTATTCAGGGAGAGGGAATGATCTTCTACGGTCCTGAAGAAGTAATTATTGCGATCAATGAAGGCAAGCTTTCGAAGCATGCTAATATCAAGTGCCGTCTGCGTGTACGTAACGAAGACGGAACTTTCGAAATCAAATTGATTGACACTGTTGCCGGACGTATCCTGTTCAACCAGGCTGTTCCTGAGTCAGTAGGTTATATCAATGAGCTTTTGACTAAGAAGAAATTGCAGCAGATCATCGGTTTGGTATTCAAACTTGCCGGTGTTGCACGTTGTGCACAATTCCTTGATGAGATCAAAGAACTTGGTTTCCAAATGGCCTTCAAAGGTGGTTTGTCAATGGGATTGAACGACGTAATGGTTCCGGATGAAAAGATCAAATTGATCGAGCAAGCGAAAGTAGACGTTGAAAACGTTTGGAGTAACTACTTGATGGGTCTTATCACTGAGAACGAACGTTACAACCAGGTGATTGATATCTGGACGCGTGTTAACTCACGTATCACAGAAACATTGATGAAACAACTGGAAACGGATCAGGGTGGATTTAACTCTATCTACATGATGATGCACTCAGGTGCGCGTGGATCCCGTGAACAGATTCGTCAGTTGGGTGGAATGAGGGGTCTTATGGCTAAGCCTCAGAAAAACATCGCTGGTGGTGCAGGAGAAATCATCGAGAACCCGATCCTTTCTAACTTTAAAGAAGGTCTTGACGTTCTTGAGTACTTTATCTCAACCCACGGTGCGCGTAAAGGTCTTGCAGATACAGCCTTGAAAACGGCTGATGCGGGTTACCTGACACGTCGTTTGCATGATGTTGCCCAGGATGTTGTAGTTGTTGAAGAGGATTGCGGATCACTTCGTGGTATTGCTATCTCTGCTTTGAAAGACAACGAAGATATCGTTGAACCACTTTCTGAGCGTATCCTTGGTCGTGTAAGTGTTCATGACGTGTTTGATCCTTTGTCTGGTGAAGTTATCCTTGTATCCGGACAGGAAATCACTGAAGAAATTGCTGCTCAGATCGACGAAACAAGCATCGAAACTGTTGAAATTCGTTCAGTATTGACTTGTGAAACACGTAATGGTGTTTGTGCGAAATGCTACGGACGTTCACTTGCTTCGGCGCATATGGTGAATATCGGTGAAGCTGTAGGTGTAATTGCATCTCAGTCAATCGGTGAGCCAGGTACGCAGCTTACACTTCGTACATTCCACGTCGGTGGTACTGCATCTAACATTTCCGTTGATGCAAACATCAAAGCGAAATTCGACGGGGTTATTCAATTTGAAGAGCTACGTCTTGTTGAGTCTGTTAATTCAGAAGGTGATCCTATTACTGTAGTAATGGGTCGTTCAGGAGAGGTGAAAATCGTTCATCCTGAAACAGGTCAGCTTCTGATTTCGAATAACGTTCCTTACGGAGCTCACTTACTTGTAAAAGAAGGTGATAAAGTATTCAAAGGACAAGAGCTTTGTACATGGGATCCATATCACGCGGTAATTCTTTCTGAATTTACAGGAAAGGTTTCTTTCGATGCAATCGAAGAAGGTATTACTTACCGTGAAGAATTTGATGAGCAAACAGGCTTCCAGGAGTCGGTGATCATTGAAACTCGTGATAAAACCAAAAACCCGGCTATCGTGGTAAATGGTAAATCAACGTTGTTGAAAGATCAGACTGAAAAAGGTTATAACCTTCCTGTAGGAGCTCGTTTGGTTGTAAAAGCAGGAACCAGCATTAAAGCAGGTCAGCCACTGGCGAAAATTCCTCGTGTTGTTGGTAAGACCCGTGATATTACCGGAGGTCTTCCTCGTGTAACTGAATTGTTCGAAGCACGTAACCCATCTAACCCTGCAACGGTGTCGGAAATCGACGGTGTTGTAACGTATGGTGGTGTGAAACGTGGTAACCGTGAAATTCATATCGAGTCAAGAGATGGTACACAACGTCGTTACATGGTAGCACTTTCGAAACACATTCTTGTTCAGGATGGTGACTTCGTAAGAGCTGGTGATCCATTGTCAGATGGTGCCATTACTCCTGCTGATATCCTTTCTATCAAAGGACCAACAGCAGTTCAGGAATATCTTGTGAATGAAATTCAGGAGGTATACCGTCTGCAAGGTGTGAAGATCAATGATAAGCACATCGAATGTATCGTTCGTCAGATGATGCAGAAGGTAGAAATCCTTGACGCTGGTGATACTAACTTCCTCGAAATGCAGCCGGTTGACCGTGTTGTATTCCGTGAAGAAAATGATAAAATACTTGATCTTAAAGTTGTAGAAGACGCTGGTAGCTCGGATACACTGAAACCAGGTATGATCATTTCTGTACGCCGTCTGCGTGATGAGAATTCAAGCCTGAAACGTCGTGACCTTAAATTGGTAGTAGCACGTGACGCGCAAGCGGCTGTTGCGAAACCTACTTTGATGGGTATCACACAAGCTTCTCTTGGTACTGAAAGTTTTGTTTCTGCGGCTTCGTTCCAAGAAACAACCAAGGTGCTTTCTGAAGCGGCTGTACGTGGAAAACGCGATGAACTGAAAGGTCTGAAAGAGAACGTGATCGTAGGTCACCTGATCCCGGCCGGTACAGGTATGCGTAAGTACGAAAATCTGATTGTGGGTTCACAAGAGGAGTACGATGCACTAGCTGAATCCCGCGAAAAGCAATCACGTAAAAAGCGTGAATTAGCCTAGTCGGAATTCAAACAGATAAAAAGAGCCGGTTCTGCGCAAAGTAGAACCGGCTCTTTGTTTTTACATGCTGGTTAAATTTAGTAATTTACGACCTCACAGCCTGTATTGCATAGGAACATCACTACAAAAGCAGCTACCAAAACCTCAAAAATGGAAGAGAATAAAGAAAACGAACAGCAAATAAACGTTGAGCTATCAGAAGAAATGGCGGAAGGAGTCTATTCTAATCTTGCGATGATAGCTCACTCCAACAGTGAATTTATCCTTGATTTTATACGTCTGATGCCTGGTGTCCCACGCGCGAAAGTGAAGGCAAGAATTATAGTGACACCGGAGCATGCGAAACGTCTGGTTGCTGCTTTAAAAGACAATATTAAAAAATACGAAGACCAATACGGGCCGATTCCTAATTCACAGGATAACGAGCCAAGCTTCAATTTTCCGATCAGCTTCGGCGGACCGGGAGGGGAAGCCTGATAGATGACTAATAACTTATTAAAATGCCACAGAACCAAACTCCGGAGAGTAGGTTCTGTGGCATTTTAGTTCCATATCTTTTTGGCCTTTTCCTTCATGGACTTAAAACCTTCTTTTACCGGATCGCTCTTTTTGGTTTCTTCCTGCTGTGAAGAAGTTGTGGAAGCCGGTTGAGCTGAGCTAGATTCTGTTTTCGATGCATTAGCTGGCTTTCTATTTGTCTCATCGGTAGGTATTGATTGAACGGATCCCAGTTTAATCCCTTGCTGGATCCATTCTTTGGCAAATGCACTGGCTGTTGTATTGACATCCTTACCCGCCCGATACACTGCTTTCCATTTCAGGGATTTCTTCTCATAAACCGGATTGGTAAATGTTTTTCTTCTGCCGTTCACAGTTAAAGCCGCATTGAAATCAACAGTTGAAACCAGTTTGACATACTCTTCCAATCTTGTTTTTATCAGCACTGCCGGATTTTCGGGGTAAGTCTTTAACCAATAAGTTTTGTTGGGAGTCGGATCATTTCCTTGCGCCAGCATCTTCTTTTGATCCGCTACAGCTTCTTCTGCTTTCTTTAAAGCGGCTGCCGGAATCTGTTTATTGCCTTTCAATTTGGCTATTTCTGCTTCCTGTTGTTTCACAGATTGTTTCATCTGCTCATACAATGCGGGATCCATTGGTGTGGGCTCATCAGTAGGTGTGGCTGATTTTCTGGCTGTCTCGTAATCTCTGAGAAATTTTTCGCTGTGAACGTACTCCTTAATATATTGACAAAGCTCGTTAGTAGCAGCATTTTTATCTCCCTCTATTATGGTTTGCAGCATTCTGGCCCGGGGGATCGTGAAAGCTCTTGTCTGGCCATCTATAGACTCAGCATTTGAAATCCCCTCTTCGTTGATATCGACCGGACTATGATACTGCCGCCCGATAATATTGTTCAGAATGATTCTCTGAGCATATTGGTGTTGTAACCCAAGATTCTCAATAATGCTGTCTGCCAGGCGAAAGGCACTGAAGAAAGTTATACAAATTACGATCAGGATGATGTTGGTCCGGCGCTTCATATTTCTTATTATTTTGTTCGACTATAGCTGATATTCAGGGAGGTAAATTTAAACACAAGGCTTAGCTTGTCATTTACCGTAAAATAGGAAGTCAGCTGGTTGTCAGTAGGATAATGTAAAATATGAAATCGGCTAAGCAGGGTATGAGCGGGATGATTACCTTTACCATTAGTTATAAATTCAACATTCGATAAAGAAATGTCATTAACGCTGAAACATACACTCTTCGCACTAATACTTACTGGTAGCTTCTATGCTTGTAAACAGGAAGCAAAAACGGAAAAGATAGCAGAAGAAACCGGGCAAGTACCTGTGGCCGGCCTGTTGAAATCACGTTATACAATCGGAGATTCACTTCAAATAGGATTTGCTGGCACAGTTACAGATCTTCAGGTAAACATTAACGGAGAAAATACAGTGCATACTTTGAAAGGTACTGATTCGGCAGCGGTGGCTTTCGGTATGAACAAGACCGGATGGCATCAGCTCGCTGTATCCGGAAAGGCGAAAGGTGTCGCTTTTGCAGATACGCTCAGGTTTGAGATGGTTTCAGATATTGTGCCGGGAGAAATGAAGTATACGGTGATTTCCAATTTCCCACATCTTCCCACGAGTTTTACGGAAGGACTGGAATTTCATAAAGGGGAGTTATATGAAGGAACCGGTGAAAATGGCAAGTCTCAACTGCTCAAAATAGATCCCAAAACAGGTGCAGCACTGAAATCTGTTAATCTGGATCAGCAGTATTTCGGGGAGGGTATAACCATTGTCAATGATAAAATCTATCAGTTGACCTGGCAGTCGGGTGTTTGTTTCAGATACAATATGGATTTCACCTTAGACAAGACCTTTACCTACTATTTTCAGGGGTGGGGGCTTACGCATAAAGACACAACACTGATGACGAGTGATGGCTCTAACAAGATTCACTTCTACAATACCGAATATGAAAAAACCGGCGATTTGGAAGTATATGATCAGCATGGACCGGTTCGTAATATCAATGAGCTGGAATATGTAAATGGATATATCTATGCCAATATTTTCGAAAGCACAAAGATCATCAGGATTGATGCAGTTACAGGAAAAGTAGTAGCAGCGATGGACATGCAAGGCATGGTTCCTGCGAATGTGGACGCAAGAAGAGACGTTCTGAATGGGATAGCCTATCACCCGTCAGAAAAGCTATTTTATCTGACGGGTAAGAACTGGCCATTGATGTTCAAGGTGAAAATCAACGACCAGACAACCGGAAGCAGGGTTGCTAAGAAGTGACGGGTTATATGTGTTTTACCAGTCTTTCAGAAACTGATAGTAAAATCCGATACCTTTTTTGTAGCTCTCAACACTGATGCGCTCATTAATCCCATGAAATCCCTCCGGATCCGTAAAAGGTGTAAATCTGAACACCTGCTGCGTGAGATCTCCGAAAAAGCGTGCATCAGTTGCACCTAATACGAGGTACGGAGCAACAATAAGCTCCTTGTCCAAAGCATGGAGTGTGTTTTGAATGGATTTAAAGGTATAATGCTCCACATCCGCTACCTGCTTAGGCTCGCTGCTACCGGCTCTGGGAGTAATGGTGATCTTATCGTTGTCAATGATTTCCTTAACATAAGCAACAACATCGGCTACATTAGTGCCGGGTTGTGTACGGAAGTTGACCGTTGCGGTAGCTTGTCCCGGAACCACATTCTCTTTTATGCCTGCATCAAAAATGGTAGTGGCTGTAGTAGTACGGATAAGAGCGCTGCCGGTTGCTGTTTTGGAATACGTGCTAAAAATGAGTGGTTTGAAGATTGTCCTGTTCGCCATGGCCATCCTGCTGACAAATGGCATTTCCGGACCTATAAAATCAAGAAAAGAGTTGAGAACATAACCCATATCCGGCGGGAATGGATTGTCTTTTAGTTTGACCACAGCTTTAGCCATTTCATCAATTGCAGTTTGCTTTTCCGGCATGGAAGAGTGCCCGCCGGGAACAGTGATACGCATATCCAGGGTCACATATCCTTTTTCCGCAATGCCGATCACCGCTATAGGTTTCGTAATTCCCGGAACTTTATTTTTGGTAATGATCCCGCCCTCGTCCAGTACCATAGCCGGTTTAATTTTCCTTTCTTTGAAAAGCCTGGCCATTGCCGTAGCACCGTATTTTCCTGATGCTTCTTCATCATGTCCAAATGCAAAATAGATGTCGGTCTCCGGAGTAAAACCTTCTTTCACCAGCAATTCCACCGCCTCCAGAATGGCCATCAGACTTCCTTTGTCATCTATAGAACCCCTTCCATAAACAAATCCATTCAAAAGTTTACCTGAATAAGGCGCGGCATCCCAGTTTTTCAAAGTTCCGTCTTCTACGGGTACAACATCCTGGTGAGCCATCATAATTAAAGGATTCTCCGATGACTTCCCTTTCCAGTGAAAAAGCAGACTGTATTTATTCACATTTTCGACAGAGAGTGTCTTAAAGGTATTCGGAAAAGCAGTGACAAGAAACGCGTGAAACCCGAGAAAGGCGCTGCTGTCCAACTTGCTGCTGTCGTCGTAAGATATAGTCTGAAAGGTAATCGCCTTTTGCAAATGGGCTACCGCAGTTTCATTTACTTTGACGTAAGGTTTAGGATCAGCTGTGATTTGGCGGGATTTGGTAGTGAAGGTATTGAAGACAAGATAGGCCGCAAAAATGCATAAGAGGATAAAGAATAACGAAATTATTTTTTTCATAACGGTGCAGAAGAGAAAGGAGTTATTGGTATTTCAATATCGTATTTTATAAGATACGTTACAATATCTGCATGAAGTTCAGGGATTTATAGTCGTTGTATTTTGGTATCTATATCGATCTTATGATTTGATTTTCAGGTATATACAATTTGAAAAAATGCCCGAAACTCTGGCGTTTTCTTCGATATTTTGTAACTTAGGAACCTTGCTTACTGAACAACCTGAATTTGTTCATACCTGAATGGTTTTTTGAAAGTCAGTTGCTTCAGAATTTCTAAACCTCACAAGAAACAATAATTCACCATGGCGTTATTAAAATTAACAATTAACAACCGTTCTTATAGTGCGGATGTTGCTGAGGATACCCCGCTTTTATGGGTGCTTCGCGACAATCTGGGTCTGGTAGGAACAAAGTATGGCTGCGGCATTGCACAATGTGGTGCGTGTACGGTTCATTTGGATGGTAAGGCAGTTCGTTCCTGCGTGCTACCGGTATCGGCAGTAGGTAATGGTAAAGTAACCACTATTGAAGGTCTTTCCGAAAAAGGAGATCATCCTGTACAAAAGGCCTGGGATGAAGTGGATGTAGTCCAATGTGGTTATTGTCAGGCAGGCCAGATTATGACTGCTGCTGCGCTGCTCAAAGAAAAGCCCAAACCCACAGATGAAGAAATTGTTGCTACAATGAGTGGTAACCTTTGTCGTTGCGGAACCTACCACCGGATACGGGAAGCAGTAAAAGTAGCAGCCTCTAAATCGAAATAATCATGCAAACATTGGAAAATACATCGCGCAGAAGCTTTATGAAGCTTGCTGCTGCTGCCGGTGGTGGCCTTTTTCTTGGCTTCAACTGGACTAATTCTTCTGCTTTGCCGGTAGTTGTAGAGGCAGGGCAGGTAGCTGCAGGTTCAGTTAACTTTAACAGTTATCTGTCGATCGGGATTGACAATATCATCACCATTATATCTCCAAATCCGGAAATCGGTCAGGGTATCAAAACGGCTTTCCCGATGGTGGTTGCCGAAGAGCTGGATGCCGACTGGAAACTGGTGAAGACTGTTCAGGGAAATCTGGATTCAGGTGCTTTTGAGAGGCAAGTAACAGGAGGTAGTGGCGCTGTTCCGCATTCGTGGGAGAGATTGAGAAAGGCAGGAGCGATCGCGCGGCATTTGCTGGTAGAGGCAGCTGCAAATCGTTGGAAAGTTCCTGCATTGGAATGTACGACTGACAATGGCAAGGTATTCCACAAGGCATCCGGAAAGTCACTGACATACGGTGAACTGGCTGAAGATGCTTCAAAACTCACGGCTCCGAAAGAAGTAAAACTCAAAGATGAAAAGGATTTTAAGCTGATCGGTAAATCGGTTCGCAATGTGGATAACCATAATATCGCTACCGGTAAACCACTTTTCGGTCTGGATTTTTATCGGGAAGGAATGTTGTTTGCTGTAATCCAACGTCCGAAAGCATTTGGTTTTAAGCTGAAATCGGTAGATTCCAAAGCAGCGAAAGCGATGCCCGGTATTGTAGATGTAGTCACTTTTGAGAACAGTGTAGCCGTGGTGGGCAAGTCGACCTGGCAGGTACAAAAAGCGCGTGAAGCACTCAAAATTGAATATGAGAAACAGGCGGATCTGGAAAGTTCAGAAGATCACAACCGCATATTCGCGCAATTGATGCAGAATGGTGAAGGAACTGTTCGAAGAAAAAACGGAGATGTTGAAAGTGCATTTAAGAATGCCGCGAAAGTAATTACTTCTGAGTATCAGTGCCCGTTTCTTGCGCACAGTCCGCTGGAACCAATGAACTTTTTTGCCCATGTGAAAGAGGATGGAGTAGAGCTGGTAGGACCAACACAAACACCCGACCGCGCACGTGCAGAGGCAGCGAAAATTGCCGGTGTACCTCCTGAAAAAGTGTCTGTTGAAATTACGCGGCAAGGTGGTGGTTTCGGACGACGTCTGTCTGCAGATTTTGTTACGGAAGCAGTGCATGTTTCGAAATTGGTAAAAGCACCTGTAAAGGTGATCTGGACACGAGAAGACGATATGACAGGAGGGACTTACCGCCCTGCCGTACGCTATAAATTTGAAGCAGCACTGGATAAAACCGGTCAGATGATCGGCTATAAACTGCGTGGTGTAGGAATGAATGCGGGCAACAGTACAAGAGAAGATAATTTTCCTTCCGGTTCTGTGGACAACTTACTGATTGATTCGGTAGATCATAAATCTCCAATCACAACAGGACCGTGGCGCGCGCCTATTACCAACTTTTTGGCTTATGCCGAGCAATCATTTTTGGATGAAGTAGCTGAAGCTGCCGGCAAGGATCCTATTCAGTTCCGTTTGGAATTACTTGAAAAAGCGAAGAAAAAGCCTGTTGGTGAGGTGAAATACGATATTGAAAGAATGATTGCTGTGATTAAACTGGCTGCTGAAAAAAGCAACTGGGGTAAAAAGAAAGGCGTTCATCAAGGCTTCAGCGTTTACTTTTCTCATAGATCCTATGTAGCGCAGGTGGGTGAAGTGGTGATGGAAAAAGGAAAACCCGTATTGAAGAATATTATTGCCGCAGTGGACTGTGGTATTGTGATCAACAAAAGTGGTTCGTTACAGCAGGTAAGAGGAGGGGTGGTCGATGGAATGGGGCATGCCATGTATGGTAATATGACCTTTAAGGAAGGGGCGCCCGATCAACGAAATTTTGATGGTTTCCGGTTGATCAGAATGAATGAAATTCCTGAAGTAGATGTCCATTTTGTTGAAAATGGCATATCGCCAACAGGCCTTGGTGAGCCTGCACTGCCGCCGACCGGTGGTGCCGTGGCAAATGCATTATATAAAGCTACGAAGCAGCGACTGAGAAACCAGCCATTTATTCAGGAACCTTCTTTCAAGGGAATTTCCTGATTCTGCGTTCATACTGATTACCAGCGGAGGAATCACTTTGGTGTTTCCTCCGTTTTTTATTAATATCAGCGTCAGGTTATGGACAGTACCACAGCCGGCAGACGATTAGGTGATGAAAAAATTCAAGATATGAGTGATAAAAAGTTTTCCTGGGAGCTATTTCAGAAGGCCCCCATTGTAGGTATCGTAAGAAATTTGTCAATGGAAGTGGTAAAAGAGATTCTGCCTGTTTATCGTGCAGCGGGACTTACAACCATTGAAATAACCATGAATACGCCCGGAGCAACGGACATAATCAGGTATGCCCGATCCAAAGAAGCAGAAGGTTTAAATATCGGAGCAGGAACAGTGTGTACACTTGAAGATCTGGAGAAAGCATTAGATGCAGGAGCGCAGTTCATCGTCACACCTATTCTGGATAAGAAAGTAGTGAAGACTTGCGTAAAGCGAAAAATACCCGTATTCCCCGGAGCATATACGCCATCCGAAATTTATAAAGCATGGGCTCTGGGAGCTCCTGTAGTGAAAGTATTTCCTGCTACAGTGTTAGGACCGGAATATATCAAAGATGTACTGGGGCCGCTTGATCAGTTGAAATTATTGCCTACAGGAGGTGTAGGTCTGGAGAATATGGATCAGTTTCTGAAAGCCGGAGCAGCAGGGCTTGGCATCGGTGGACAACTTTTTGATAAAAAGTTAATTCTGGACAAGAATTGGGATGGTCTGCTGGCACATTTTAAATCCTACGTCGAAAAGCTTTAATGAATGAGCCTGTCCGGTTACGACAACGAGCAATGAAATCGTAGCCGGACAGGAATCATTCATTAAAGCTTTATAAACTCCACTCTACGGTTATTCGCTTTGCCGGCAGGTGTGTCGTTAGAATCTACAGGTTCGGTTTTCCCTTTTCCATCGCTTTCCAAACGGGCCGCTTCGATACCAAAGGTATTTGAAAGTGTCTGTTTTACCGCAAGTGCCCTTCTTTTGGATAGCTCCAGATTACCCGCGTCATTTCCATCAGCATCTGTATGGCCTATGATGTTGACTTTTAGTGAGGCATTGTCTTTGAGTACCTGAGCGATACTTTGGATACTTCCGTAAGATTCAGGTTTGATTTTGTCACTGTTTACGTCAAACAAAATTCCGTTGGTACTGAATTTTCCTTCAGTAGCCAATTTATTCCGAAGATCCGGAGCTCCTACCGCAACTACGATATTACTCATGAAAAATGCACCCTCTTTATTGTCATATTCCGGGTTGCTGGCAGAGAAAACTAACGAATTCAAAGTAGCATTTGCATCTAATGCACGCGGAAGATCCAGTACCTTAGTGCTATCCAGATACACACGAACACGTTGTTTTTGGCGCCAGATCGCTATTTTTACTGATAGCTTCTCAGGTTTAGCAAATTCTGGAGTACCGGATTTATATTGCTGACCGATCAGGTTGGTTGAATAGTGCATGGTTCCTTTACCTGATGCAGCAGGCTGAAAACATAGTTTAAAATTAGCAGCACCCTTCCAACTGAGGTTATCTGCATAACTGAATTTTTCATCCACATTTTTAGTTTCCATCAGGCTGATCATCCATTGTCCGATACCCGCAATATCCTTGTTCGCCATCACTTCCATCTGCACAGTAAAGTTTTCAGGCAGATTGTCTATGTTCTCGGGGTAGAACACGCCAGACTGAGCTAATCGGAGCCATTTTCCTGAACGATTGTTCAGCGTAACAACTTCTGCGCCCGATCTGGTATTCCAATTGGTAGGGAAATCACCGGTTGCCTCCTGAGAAAAATCTTCATGCATGATGATCTTGTCACCAGGAATAAAGTCAAATTTGGAATAAGATGTAAGATCTGCAACAGCTGGTTTTGCAACTACATTATCTGCAGACACTGTTGATGCAGCCTTATCAGCAGGCTCTGAAGATGTTTGCGATGAAACTTCAGAAGTACTGGAAGTCTGGGACGAAGATTTGGTTTCAGTGGTTGTCGTCTTCTTTTTTGGTTGCGTTGCTTTATCAATAGACTCGTCTATTTTTTGCTCCAGTTTTCGTTCCACCTTGTTACGCATTCTGTCGAGCAATTGCGCTTGTACAGATGTTATAGAAAGAGTGAGCGTGAAGAATAGCAGGAATTTTTTCATTATAATTATTTACATGGTTAATACATAATGTGCTCGGGGAGGATTGAGAATGTCGTGTTTTATTACACACAATTTTAGCAAAATGAAACCACCCGACAATGAGTGATAAAGGCATTGCCTTCATTAGAAGCAGGTCAAGGCTTTTAAACAATTGTTGAGTGTTGGTTAAATGGATTTTGTCAGAGTATACAAATCTAATGGATTCAGAATTGATTTTATATCCCTGAAATCAACCATAATATTAAATTATTACTATCGGTTACTTTATCTGTACCTTACCAATCCGGTGCCATTTTACTCCCATTATAAATCGGGGTAGAAGTGGCACTTGTCGGTTATGATGTTAAATAGAAGAAATTGAGCTAAAATTAATCACTTATGAAAGATTTAGATTTAAAGGAAATCAAAGAACGGTCGCTGAAAATCAGGGAGCGATACCACCAGCTGGAACAGCAACATCATGGTAGTGAGTGGATGGTAGAAGAAGATGCACTGGCATTCCTTACTGACGCCGGTTTAGTGGGGCGTCTGACTATGTCGCAACAGGGGCGCTGGCCGAAGGGTGAACAGACAATTGCTGAGCTGGAACACAAACTTGGGGAATGTGTTTGGTGGCTTACGATCCTTGCCCAACGAATGAATTTAGATATCAATGAAGCGACAGGGAAGTTTCTGACAAAAACAGAAAACCTGCTGGAATAAATGTAAAATCAGATGGAGAGTAAAGGAGTAAGTTTTCTCGGGTGAAGGCGGTAAAGGCGGCCAAGGTGGTATTGAGATAACTATTTGATAAATAATAGAAAGCGTTCAGGTTACAATACAAATATCCTGGAAATTTCAATTAAGTAAAGTGCAGCATTTCGGCATGGAAATTGTAATATTTTTTCTGCAATAAAAGTAGAAATAATTTTAATGTATATGCCAATCTAAACTTTACTTAAGATGCAGCACGTTATCAGAAATCCAAATCCTGGAAAGTCGGCTTTTGCTTTACTTTTCGGCAGCTTTTTATGTCTTACGATGCTTTCCTGTCCCGTGTTTGCACAGCCATCTGTGTTGACTCTGAATCCCGTATTTACAACGGGCTTATCTGCTCCCATGCAGGTGCTCCATGCGGGAGATGGTACCGGACGTATTTTTGTAACAGAGCGAGCCGGTGTTATGAAAGTTTTTAACAGCAATGCTACTACACCTTCCCTCACTACGTTTTTGAATCTCAATGCACCTGTTGCAAAAGTAGGTACACTTGGTGAAGGTGGATTGCTGAGCATCGCCTTTCATCCTGACTACGCCAACGCCTCTGGTACTAACCGGGGCGTTTTTTTTGCTTTTTATACTGATCAGCCGGGCAATTTGATCATTGAAAGATATAAGGTTGGCGACCCGTTGAGTAATGTAGCAACAGTTACAGAGGCAGGGGTGGTGCTGGAAATTCTGCATGAGGGGGAGAGCAATCATAACGGAGGTGAAATGCATTTCGGACGGGACAGACTGCTTTATATATCAACGGGTGATGGAGGCAATGCCGGAGATCCAAAGAACAATGCGCAACGGACCGAAGAGGATGGTGATCTGCCCTATTTGTTGGGTAAAATGTTAAGGATTAATGTGAACGACTATACTACAGGAAATCCGTATACGATTCCGGCAGGCAATCCATTTGGTAATGAGGTGTTCGACTATGGTTTGCGCAATCCGTTCAGGTGGAGCTTTGATCGGGCAACGGGAGATATGTGGATCGGAGATGTAGGACAAAACAATTGGGAAGAAATTGATTTTCGAGCTGCTGCTACCGCACCGGGAGTGAACTACGGATGGAATTGTTTTGAGGGAAATGCCATTTATGCCAGTAGTACTGCTAACCCTAAATGCGGAACGTTTTCTAACTATTCTCCTGCTTACGAATATGACGGGGCTTCGGTAATTGGAGGGGTAGTTTACCGCGGTAGCAGATACCTGGATCTGATAGGTTACTATGTGGGTACTGATCACTTTTCAGGGGAGTTTCAGTTGATTAAGCGGAATTCTACCAACACGGGCTGGACGACAACTATACGTCCTGCTGCTACAACCGGATCTCCTGCACAGAATATTACGAGAATATCCGATATAGGAGAGGCGGAAAACGGGGAGTTGTATGCCGTGAATCTCAATTCAGGAGCATTGTATCATATTGAGGCAAGTGGGGCTCTTCCGGTGACACTCACTCAGTTTCGCGGAACGAAAACCATTGAAGGGAATAAATTGCTGTGGGAAACTACGAGAGAAGTAAATTTCAAGGCGTTTGAAGTAGAGTACAGCGCAGATATGAAATCATTTGCTAATGTGGGAACTGTGCTTCCCGTAAGCCTTACTGAGGGAGCGAAATACCAGTTCTCTCATGTAACCGGTAATTTTGCCAGTGCTTATTATCGTTTGAAAATGGTCGATCTGGATGAAACTTATCGCTATTCCAGAGTGATTTCGATCATGGATGAGTACAGTGCGAAGAATGATTTTATCAGACCATCATTCATTGACTCCGGCATACTGAATGTGCTCTTGGATAAAGACTATCAATCCATCGAGCTGATTACTGCAAGTGGTAGTGTTTTACACAAACAGGACGTTACCGGAAGAAAAGGAAACCTTGAAATTCAGATTAACGAGATTCCTTCGGGCGTGTATGTTGTCAGGCTACATCATAAAGAACAGGTGCTACAACAGAAAGTGCTGGTGATGCATTAAGTGATATTTTGATGATGAGCATCGGATATAGGCCATTGCTCATCATCAGTTCTCAATCAACTCTTATTCTCCGGCGATCAGTTTATCTTCGTCCGCAGAACCGGAAATCCCCAGATCCGGCAGATTTTTCTTTGTTTTTAATCCCAGTTCTTTCAGTTTGGTGGCCTGAAGAACCAGATTATCGTTGCCAACGGAGAGCTGCTTAAACGCTTCCCCATATTTAAATTGCGCCTTTTCCATATGGGAGCCAACGTCTTTCAAATTAGATACAAATGCATAAAACTTGTCATATAGCTTAGCACCTCGTTCCGCAATTTCAAGTGTATTCTGGTTTTGGTATTCCCTTTTCCAAAGGTCCACAATCAGTTTCAGTGAAGTAATAAGATTTGTAGGACTGAGTAGCAGGATTTTTTTATCGTAGGCAAAATTCCAGAGATCCGGATCTCCCTGCAAAGCAGCGATATACGCTGGTTCGCTCGGAACGAAAAGCATTACAAAATCAAGAGATTTGTCATAATCATCGTATCCTTTTGCACTCAGAGAAATGATGTGAGATTTGATGGCTGAAATATGGGCGTTCAATTCTGACTTCTGTTCATCAACGTCCACGGCTGCAATGAGGCGGGTAAATGCATTCAATGAAACCTTTGAATCGATGATCACATTCCTGTTGTCCGGATATTTAATGACTGCATCCGGGCGCATTTTCTTTCCTGCCAGATCAGAGCGGAGTGCAACTCCGTCGGCATCCCGAAGTTCATGCTCCATAAAATATTCTCTTCCTTTTACCAGTCCTGATCGCTCCAGAATGCTTTCGAGTATCATTTCTCCCCATCTTCCCTGCGTTTTGGCTTCGCCTTTCAGTGCCTTGGTCAGATTGCGTGCCTCGTCACTGATGATCCGGTTCAGTTCCGCCAGTTTGGAAACTTCATTGCCCAGAGAAAACCGCTCTTGCGCTTCTTTGATGTAGACCTCTTCAACCCTATTTTTAAACTCAGCAATATTACGTCCCAGAGGTTCGAGTATCAGATTCAGATTTGTCTTGTTGAGTTCGGTGAAGGTGGCAGTTTTTGTTTCCAGAATTTCATTCGCCATGTTTTTAAATTCCAGATTAAATTTGGCTCCCAGATTTTCGATTTCAATCTTCTGAGTTTCCAGTTTATCGCTGAGCGCATTGTTTTCTGCGTAGGCAGTGGCCAGGCGTTGGTTGGCTGAATTGAGATCCTGCTGCAATAATTCAAGCTCCTTTTTTGAACGAACCAGATCAGCGTTTTTTTCTGCCAACATCTGTTTAGTCGCTTGCAGATTGGCTGTTATTGTGGACAAATCGTTCTGAATAAGTCTCTGGCTTTGTAACTGACTATGAATTTCAGATTTGAGAACTCTGTTTTCTTCGGTTTGTTCCGTTATGTTTTTTTGAAGAACCTCGATTTCTACCGAAGTTCTGGTTTTCAATTCGCGATAGTCAAGCTCCGTTTCATTCAACCGGCGCAATTCATTCTGATGGGCTGCACCCGAACCCGCCTTTGACATGAAATAACCAATTGCAGCTCCCACAATTATTCCCAACACCAGATACATCAGTAATTCCATATTTGTCTTCCTGTCCCTTATTTACAATTAACTTTTCAATTGCTGCAAGGTAAGTATAGATTGACAAAAAAAGATTGATGGTGCATTGGATTACTCATTCGACATTACTTACACCAACTGTGTAGTCAAAACAGATTCAAATGGGAGTATATGTACCTAATTTTCGTCTAAACCCTTTTAAATCAGCTAAAATTGAGCCATTTTTGAGTTTATTGATATCTGATACCTTACTGACTCTTACTTTTCAACCTATGAAATCAACTGTATTTTTTGCGCTGTTACTATTAGTAGCCGGAGCCTGCCGACAGAAGACCGACCCGACTTCCGAACGCGTGGTGATCACCGGAATTGATTCTACCAAAAAACCGGGAGATGATTTTTTTACATATGCCAATGGGATCTGGTTTGATACCATCCGTATTCCTGACAGCCAGACAGGCGTAGGTTCTTACTCTTTTCTGAATTATCCGCAGCGCTTACGATTGAAAGGAATTCTGGATAGTGTTTCTACAAGCAAGAATGCCGATGGCAGTATCGGGCAAAAGGTGGGTGATTTTTATGCGTCGGGAATGGACACACTTACCATTGATAAACGCGGATTTGAACCAATCCAGCCATTACTTACACGTATTGATGCAGTATCAGATGTTACTTCGCTCTTAAAGCTGGTAGCTGATGAAGAAAAAGCCGGGAATGGTTCGTTGATCGGGTTCTATGTAGGGCCCGATGACAAGCAGAGCACTGTGAATATCGCACAGTTTTATCAGACAGGAATCGGGCTGCCGGAAAGGGATTATTATTTCAAAAGTGATTTGGGCACGATAAAGATTCAGAAAGCTTATCAGGATTATCTTACCAGTTTGTTCGGGTTGACAGGATTAGACGCCGCAACGGCCCGGAAAAATGCAACGATCAGTTATGGTATAGAAAAACAGCTGGCTACTGGACACAGAACTAATATTGAACTCAGGGATGTGAAGGCGAATTATAATAAACTGGCGGTTGCGTCTCTGTCCAAAAAACATCCTGTGCTGAATTGGACCACTTTACTGCAAGATTTGGGAGCAAAGGTGGATTCTGTAAATGTAGGTCAGCCGGCTTACTATGATAAATTGAACAGTATGCTGAAATCTGTGGCAGTGGCTGATTGGAAGGTTTATTTGAAGGCTCATGCGCTGACAAACTATGCTAATCTATTGAGCAGGCCATTTGTAGATGCCTCTTTTGCTTATACCAAAGTCCTGACCGGACAGGCTGTTAAACAAACAAGAGCAGAGGAAATGACACGGGCGGTAGATCAGTCGCTTGGAGAAGCTCTGGCTGAGCTTTATGTAAAAAAATATTTTCCGGAGTCTGCAAAAAAACGAATGGCAGTGCTGGTTGGTAATTTGAAAAAAGCATTCGAAGCGCGTATTGACCGTCTTGATTGGATGAGTGATTCTACGAAAGCAAAAGCGAAGGATAAACTTTATGCATTTACAGAAAAAATTGGCTATCCGGATAAATGGAGGGATTATTCACAGGTAGTGATAAAACGGGGTGCTTATTTTGAAAACTGTTTATCTGCCAACAAAAATGATTATCTCTATAACCTGAATAAATTAGGTAAGCCCGTCGACCGTAACGAATGGCACACAACGCCTCCTACGGTAACGGCCTACAACAATCCTCCCCTCAATGAAATTGTTTTTCCGGCTGGTATTCTACAACCGCCTTACTTCGACGTGAATGCGGATGACGCGCTGAATTACGGAGGAATCGGAATGGTGATCGGGCATGAAATCACGCATTCTTTTGATGATCAGGGAGCTCAGTACGATAAAGCAGGGAACGTAACGGACTGGTGGACCAAAGCCGATTATGCCAAATTTAAGGCCAAAACCCAGCAGGTGATTGATCAGTACAATGCTTTTACTGTTTTGGATTCAGTTCATATAAAAGGGGCGCTTACGGTGGGAGAAAATACAGCAGACATTGCAGGTGTTGCTATTGCCTACGACGCATTTAAACTAACCGAACAAGGCAAAGACACTGCAAAACTGGACGGATTCACGCCAGATCAGCGATTCTTTATTTCCATTGCCAGAATATGGCGTGTTAAAACGAGAGATCCTTACATGGCTATGTATGTCAATACCAATCCGCACTCCCCGGCCAAATGGCGTGTGAATGGCCCTCTTATGAACTTCACACCTTTCTACAAAGCGTTTAATGTGCAACCTGGAGATAAAATGTATAAGCCAGAAAAAGATAGAATTGTGGTTTGGTAGTCTAATTTTATGCGGGGATGAGAATGGCTCATCTCCGCATAAATTAGTCTTTACTAGTCCAATGTCATCATGGGATAACTCACTTATTCATTATTTTAATCAGTTCCAACAGTTCAATGGGGTCTCTGTGTTTGGAAAAAAATTGATCCGCACCGGCCATTAAGCTTTTATTCATGTTATGAGGATCGTCCCTTCCTGAAAAAGCGATAATATGTATATCGGGCCATTTTTTCTTTAAAGCCACAGCTGTATCAAAGCCATTCATCACAGGCATTTCCAGATCCAGAATAATAATTGCAGGTAATTGAGTCCGGCGTGACATTTCTTCAAGGCACATTTGGCCGTTGTCTGCTTCAAATATGACAGGGATTCCATTTGAAGTTAATAAGTGATTGATTGAGTATCTGATTATTGTGCTGTCATCAATAATAGCAAGACTAATCATGTTTGATTCTGGCATATATATTTAAATCATTTTTGTAGTTCATTTGGATGTTGTCCGGTATATCTTTTGAACCACAAAGAGAATGTACTCGACTTTTTAAAACCTAACTCAAAAGCGAGTTCTTTCACTGTAATTTTTCGTATCTGCATTTTTTCCTGAGCGTAATTGATCTGTAGTCTCCTGAAATAGATTAGAGGCGTAGTGTTAAAGGTTTTTTTAAAGTTTTTCTTCAATTTGGTTTGAGAGATATAGAAATCCGATGCCAATGCGTCAATACCCGGAAATTTGTTCTTAATATTTTTTTCCAGATGATGAATAATTTTGATCATAAGATCCTGATCATCAGTTATTCGTGTCGGAGGTATTTCGATATTTGCTAATTTAAAAAACTGATCTGTAACATTAAATGCATTTGCGGTAACAGAAAGATTATAGTTGAAATTATTCTTGTTGTATTTCAATTGAAAATACAATTTGTCAAGTGCGATCTTCTCAATCTCATGTATAAGGCGTACTGATAGCCCTTTGCCGGTTGCAATAATGACGTTTGAATTAGTGAGTCTGGCATTGTCACTGGTCAGATTAAGAAAGCGGTGTAAATATTGTTTCGAAAAAATCAGGCGATAGCGTCTTATGGGAGATTTTCGCTTAACAAATATTTTATAAGTAGAACTTGATCCTGAAAAAATAGTGACATTGGTTACAGGTACTATTTTATCTCCAAACTGATATCTGAAGGTATGTTTTGATTGGTAGTAATCAATTGAAAAGTAATCAGTCTTACTTTTTTTTGGAGGCATAACATAGCAGGTGTCTGTTTTCTCTTCACTTTCATGAGCGAAGACCCAAAAGGAGTTGTTTATTTTTTCGTAGAATATTTCCGACCGATGATATTGGCTATCGAAATGTGAATCGTTAGGTGGCATGTCATAAGGCCGGACTTGCATGTTCAGGTATTTAATGTAATGTGCAGGTTCCATTCGTTTCAGAACTACCTCATGAAATTTTTCGTCCATCTAAATTGATGTGTCCTATAAATTCGGATGATTATGAATCCGTGATTATTAGTGTGTGATGATTACAACTTGTGGTTTTACGGGTTGCAATTTTACAGAATTTGGTGACCTAATAGGACTGATAGACTCCCTTATAAGCTCTCTATAAAAAAAAATATTGTATGATGATAGATAATATCTTAGTATATCTTGGAATTGTTATATGTGATACATTGTAAGTTATTTGCAATGTGTTGACAATTAAATTGTTTACTTACTGTAGTAGTATTTTGAACTACTCTAAAACCGGATATTGGAAGTTGAGTGAATGTTTAAGCTGTATGGTAAAAAATACTATAAAGTCTTAAACGGTATTAGGTCAAGAACAAAGGTGCAGGTAAATGGAATAGATATGGAGGCAAGAAGTAGTGGGAGAGGTGAATTCAAGACTCGTTAGAGGAACCACTTCATCTAAGGCAAAATGGAAGACAGCTTGTCGAATGAGCCAGAAGTTGAAATCATTAACAACAAAAAAGGTCCTGAAATTCAGGACCTTTGAAGAGGGAGGGAGACGGGTCTCGAACCCGCGACCTCTAGAACCACAATCTAGCGCTCTAACCGACTGAGCTACAACCTCCGTTTCGAAAACTTCGTTTTCAGACTACAAAAGTAGGAAAAGGTTTGAAGCTTGCAAGCATATTTGTTACTTTTTTTACAAACTTCAAACCTTATCTATGAATAAAACTGATTATTTGTTTGCAACAAACAGAGCATCAGCTGCTTTCCAGTCTACTACATTCCAATAAGCATCAATGTAGTCAGGACGTTTGTTTTGATATTTCAGGTAGTAAGCGTGTTCCCAAACATCCAGACCGATAATTGGAGTACCTTTTACTTCTGCAACATCCATTAGTGGGTTATCCTGGTTTGGAGAAGAAGTGATAGCTACAGCACCATCTTTAACGATCAACCATGCCCAGCCTGAACCAAAACGGCCTGTTGCTGCTTTTTTGAACTCATCTTTGAAAGCTGAGAAAGAACCGAATTTCGTGTCGATTGCTTTTGCCAGCTCACCTGTTGGTTCTCCTCCACCGCTTGCAGAAAGAGATTTCCAGAAGAAAGAGTGATTCCAGTGCCCTCCTCCGTTGTTACGTACAGGCGCAGGAGCTTTGCTGATATTAGCCAATATATCTTCAATGCTTTTGCCTTCCAGTTCTGTACCGGCAACAGCAGCATTCAAATTCGTAACGTATGCCTGATGGTGGCGGTCATGATGTATTTCCATTGTCAATGCATCGAAATGTGGTTCCAGTGCATTGTTTGCGTAAGGTAATGGATCAAGTGTAAATGCCATTTTAATTGAGTTTATGGTTAACGAATGTATTAATGCTGCTTTGGTAACAGTAGAATACTGCTTTATGTTCTTAAAGTTTTAAAAAAGTTGAGCAACAGTTCCCGGGACTCGTCTCCCAGAATTCCTGTAGTCAACTGTGTTCGTGGGTGCAAAATTTTTGTGCCAAGTCTTGAGAACCCACGTTTCTCGTCTGTCGCACCTACTACTATTCTTTTCATTTGCGTCCAGTACAGCGCTCCAGCGCACATTACGCAGGGCTCCAGTGTTACGTACAATGTGCAGTCTTGCAGGTATTTGGCTCCCAGATAATCGGAAGCTGCAGTAATGGCCAGCATCTCTGCATGAGCTGTCACGTCTTTCAGTTTTTCGGTTTGGTTATATCCTTTTCCTATGATTCTTTCACCAATTACTACAACGGCACCCACGGGAATTTCTCCTTCGTCATAAGCGCGTTGGGCAAGGCGAAAAGCCTCAGACATAAAATAGTGATCTGCAATTTCTGCTTCGATATTCATGCTTATTCTTTAAATCAGAACGGGATACCTGTTGAGTTGCAACAAATATCCCGTTTTTATAAGATCAATAATTATCAATGATTAGGGTTTCATCACCCGGTTGACCGAACGGCGGTTACCATCTTCTACCTGAAGCAGATAAAGTCCTGACGGGTATTTACTGAATTCCAGAGTTGTTGTTTTAGTACGAATCGGTTGCGTATGAATACTTCGTCCATTCAGGTCAAGAATCTTAATATTTGCATCTTTGGACCAGGTCTCTGCAGTCATTTCTACAATACATTCCGGATTCGCTACAGTCGGATAAACCCTCAGCCATGCTGTTCCCGTTGGTTCAAGACCTAAAATCGGATCTACCTGAACCCTTGCAGAACCTGCTCCTCTACCAACCCCGCACGTATTAGTTGCCGAAGCAATGGTGTAAGTAGTGGTGGTTCTTGGGGACATCACGAAAGAATATGGACTGGCTGCAGCAGTGATCACAGAATCTTTCGTTCCGTTTGAAAGTGTAAATGACCATGGAGCTTTACCTGTAATTTCAACTTTAAGAGTAGCTGGTGAGCCTACAAAAACAGTTTGTGTTCCCGAAATGGTCGCTACTGGTAATGGACTTACTGTAATACCTATTGTATTCACTGAGCCTTTTGTGTCAAAAGAAGCATTTGTACCCGAGTTGATTACTCTCACGAAGTAGAATCCGCCTTTCGTAGTATCAGGGAATGTCGCTGTGATGGAATTTCCGGTTGCTACGGAAGGAATACTGTAAAATTTAGCATCCAGATTTTCCTGAGCGATTTGTATTTTAAAGGTATTCCCTGTCGGGAAATCACCTGATTGCTGGAATGGTACTGTAAAGGTTTTACCTGCACAGGCTTCTGCTACTGAAGGACTGCCGGTAATAATGGTAGGAATTCTTACTGTTACCTGAGCTGTACCCATTGGTGTACCTATTCCGCATGAATTCTTCACTTCTGTTACAAAATAGTTGGTGGTTGCAGCAGGAGTAACCGGAATCGAGATCGTAGCCTGATTGGATGTGCCTGTTTTTCCGTCTGAAAGAATATATGTCCAAGGTCCGTCAGCTGTAAAGTTCAGGGTGATATTGGCTGTCTGTCCAAGATCTATCTGAGTGTTTCCTGAAATAGTTGCCGACGGCTTTGCTTTGATATGTATTTTAATCTCCTCCTTTGGACTTTCACAATTATTGGTGCCCGTTTGAGTTACCCAAAAAGAGTAATCTTCGACTTTCTCAGTAAATGGAGTATATGGGTAACCCTGGAATTCGGTATCAGTGAATTGGCGGTACCATTTCAAAACAGTCCCTGTAGCATCAAGTATCGGAGCGGTAACACCCTGGCAATATTCAAGGTAAGTTTTGGTTACAGGTTTCGGTGTTGTATTGATTTTTACATCAATTTTCGCACGATCTCCCTGGCAACCTTCCAGTGTTTGAGAAACATAATAGGATTTCGTTCCACCTTCCGCTGTAGATGGTATCGGAGCTACAGCGGAAGCAGTTCCGCCTGTGGCATTGTTACCGTACCAGTTCAGACTTGCAGTAGCTACAGGTGTTGCGGTAAGGGCTACAGCAGGTAAAAACTGGCAATATTCGATCAGAGCTGAAGAAACTGTTGGTAGAGCAGGTAATGGCTTTACTCTTAGTTTATAACTAACTCTTGCAGGGCTTTCACAACCCGTAGCTGTTATTTTTTGTACAGCGTAAACAGTTGTCTCACCCGAATTCTTCAGATTTAAAGTCGGAAGAGCGGTGGCTGTTCCGGTTGCAGCGCTATACCAAACAATCGTATTTCCTGTGGCTGCTGCCGGAGTAGCAGTAAATGTGAATGTCTTATCTTCCTTTTCCTGACAAAGAGCTTCAGAGAAAGCGGTCAGTGTTGCAGGTAATGCATTTGTAACCACATCCAGCTTAGCACGTGGGCTTTCGCAAGTTAATGTAGTTCCAGTGTAACCAGCGGTTTGACTCACATAGTAAGAAACGGTTCCTACTGTAGCTGTAACTGGTACAGGTACCGTGGACAGCGCCGGTGTGCTAGTCAATGTAGAATACCATTTCAGAGCTGTTCCTGTTGCGGTTAATGCAGCTGTGTTGGGCTCATCTTTACAGAATGCAAGAGGAGTAACGGTTGGAGCAGCAGGAAGTGCTTTTACCTCGATGGAAACAGTACCTCGCGTTGCACTTTCACATCCGTTCACAGTTTGAGTTACATAGTAATTTTTTACGCCAGCCGTTGAGGTCGATACGGCTGCCGGCGTAGCTGTAGCACTTCCACCGGTAGAAACAGTGTACCATGACAAACCTGTTGCTGGTGTAACAGCACCCAAAATTACGCTTGGTGCGACAGTCTGGTCCAGACAAACAGGCGCCAATGCTGTAATAGCAGGTGTTGCTGGTCTTGCTTTTATTCTTACATCAATTCGTGCACGCTCACTTTCACATCCGTTCAGCGTTTGACTTACGTAGAAAACCTGATTTCCAGGAGTAGTGGTTACAGGGATCGGAGATATGGTTGCAGGTCCTGTTGCACCTGAATACCAAATCAATCCAGTGCCTGTAGCGGTCAATGCTGTCGCAGTTTCGCCAACGCAATACTCAACGGGATCTACACTTACTACCGGCATAACTGTCTTATTTACGGTAATAATTACTTCTTTTTTCGCGCTTTCACATTTGCCTGCTTCTGTTTGTGTAACATAGTAGGTTGTGGATGTTGTAACACTCACATTCACGTTTGGAACTGGCGCAGAAGGCAATGGGACCTGACTTGCATTATACCATTTGATGGCAGTGCCTGTGGCAGCCAATGCAGCAACGGGTGTAGTACTTGCGCAGTAAGAGGTTGGTGAGGTAACTGCCGGAGCAGCGGATAGGACGCAAGCAGAAACGGTTACTGTAATAGTCACTTTCGCACTTTCACATCCGCCTACAGTCTGGCTTACTTTATAAGTCTGTGTACCAACAGCAGTAGTCGTTGGTACGGGAGCAGCAGATAAGGGGCTATCGGTGGCACTATACCATTTAATAGTTGAGCCGGTTAGACCAGTTGCAGTCAAAGCTGTCGCAACGTCCCCAACTGTATAATTAATTGAGGTCGTAGTTGTAGGAATAGCTGGAGGCGTACATGCAGCCACGGTCACTGTAATAGTCACTTTTGCACTTTCGCATCCGCCTACAGTCTGGCTTACTTTATAAGTCTGTGTACCAACAGCAGTAGTCGTTGGTACGGGAGCAGCAGATAAGGGGCTATCGGTGGCACTATACCATTTAATAGTTGAGCCGGTTAGACCAGTTGCAGTCAAAGCTGTCGCAACGTCCCCAACTGTATAATTAACAGACGTTGTAGTAGTAGGTACAGCCGGCGGCGTACATGCAGCCACAGTTACTGTAATAGTCACTTTCGCACTTTCGCATCCGCCTACAGTTTGGCTTACTTTGTATGTCTGTGTACCAACAGCAGTAGTCGTTGGTACGGGAGCAGCAGATAAGGGGCTATCGGTGGCACTATACCATTTAATAGTTGAGCCGGTTAGACCAGTTGCAGTCAAAGCTGTCGCAACGTCCCCAACTGTATAATTAACAGACGTTGTAGTAGTAGGTACAGCCGGCGGCGTACATGCAGCCACAGTTACTGTAATAGTCACTTTCGCACTTTCGCATCCGCTTACAGTTTGGCTCACTTTGTATGTCTGTGTACCAACAGCAGTAGTCGTTGGTACCGGAGCAGCAGATAAGGGGCTGTCTGTAGCACTATACCATTTAATAGTTGAGCCGGTTAGACCAGTTGCAGTCAAAGCCGTTGCAACGTCTCCAACTGTATAATTAATTGAAGTTGTAGTAGTAGGTACGGCCGGTGGCGTGCAAGCTGCAATTGTTACTGTAATAGTCAGTTTTGCACTTTCGCATCCGCCTACAGTTTGGCTTACTTTATATGTTTGTACACCTGCCGCTGTCGTTGTAGGAACTGGCGCACCTGCTAACGGGCTGTCTGATGAGCTATACCAATTCAGCGTAGAGCCGGTAACTCCTGTTGCTGCCAGCGCGGTAGCTACATCTCCTACTGTATAATTAACCGTTGCAGTTGTAGTCGGTAAGGCTGGTGGTGTACATGCCGTAACAGTAACGCTAATCGTAGCTTTTGGGCCTTCGCATCCACCAACAGTCTGGCTTACTTTGTAGGTTTGAGTACCCACCGCAGTTGTAGTTGGTACCGGAGCTCCCGCAAGAGGACTGTCTGCTGAATCATACCAGTTCAAAGTAGAACCTGTAACACCCGTTGCTGCTAATGCCACAGCGGTAGCTCCTGTTACGTAACTTGGCGGCGCTGTGAAAGTAGGGGCAGCAGGAATAGCATTAACGGTAAGTACAGTGCTTTCGGTACCAGTAATTACGGGAACGGTAGGAGCCAATGTTACGACTGAAACAACACGTACTTTATAAGCAGTACCCGCCGTTGAATTGGCAGGAATTACTCCGGTAATTGGAGAGGCTGTACCTGTTCCAATGTTTGAAGCTGAGCTAAATGAGCCTGTTGCATCCGATAATTGCACTGCAAAACTATTTGTTGGAAGTACTGCTCCCACAAATGTAAATGCAACAGAAATATTTCCGCCCGGACAAATTGACGCAGGAGTTACAACTCCTGTGGTGATACTTGTTTGTGCAATTGATGAAGCGGCCGCGAGAAGCGTGACAATGCAGGCAAAAAATCCTTTTCTAATAAATGTTCTTTTCATGTATCCGTCTTATATCTATTCCTTTAACCCTTTCTGCAATCTGCCTTCAAATTGCACATTGAACTGGTAAAGTTAGAGATATTTTCGGATACATTTTCACCAATTTAGTGAAGAACGGATTTCCTTTCAGTCAGAGCGGTGTATACTACATCGTGAATTTTTCTGCGGATTCTCTGGGTGGTGATTGCATTATTTTCTGCGTCGGGATTAACTCTGTTAGAGAGAAATATGAACAGCAGATCTTCGTCGGGATCTACCCAAACCATAGTGCCTGTGAAGCCGGTATGCCCGAATGAATTAACAGACGCCATCGATGAGACATAAGAACTGTTACCATCTGAAGGTGCCTTGTCCCAACCCAATCCGCGGTGACGGGATGCGTCGTACATGCGGGAAAACAAAGGCACAGTTTCTGATTGAAAATATTTCTTCCCGGCATAATTTCCTTTCCACAAATTCATCTGCATCAGTACAGCCAGATCTCTTGCTGTTCCAAACAAACCGGCATGCCCGGATACACCACCTACTTCAGCGGCCATCTGATCGTGTACTGTTCCCTGGAGCAGCTGCCCGCGATAGCGGTAATCCAGCTCGGTGGGAGCAATCTGCTTTTCTGAAAACCGGCGTAACGGATTGAACCCAAGGTTGGCCAATCCCAGTGGTTCGTAAATATTAGCAGAAACAAAAATATCTAGGGGTTGTCCACTTACTTTTTCAATGATTTTCTGCAAGGTCATGAAACCGAGATCACTGTACAGATAGCCATACTTACCCGCCCCTTCCTTTTTATTATTCATCGGGGACTTTACCACCCATTTCCATACCGAATCTCGCAGTGCCCCTTTTGCGAAAAGTTTAGGAGCAACCTGAAGATAATAGCTGCTATCTTTTTTGGAGCTGTAGTATTGTGGCAAAAGTCCTCCGCCACTGGTTTTGGTTCTGTCCCACAAGGAAGGATAGAAAGAAATCATTCCTGAACGATGCAGCAATAAATCACGGATTGTAAAATTTTCCTTGCTGGTTGCCAGCAGTTCGGGAAGATAGTGCGATGCTCTTTCATCCAGATTAATTTGCTTCCGGTCATAAAGAAGCATGATAGATTGCAATGTTGCTGACACTTTGGTAAGAGATGCCAAGTCATAAATCGTTTGCTCATTTACACGTTCAGGAAAGCGATAATTCAATCCCCCGAACTGTTTATCATAAACAATCTTTCCTTTCCGGGCCACCAGTACCTGGCATCCGGGAAATATCTGGTTTTGCACAGATGAAGTAGCGATGGCATCTATTCTGCTCAGCACAGCTGCATCCATACCAACGCTTTCAGGTGTACCGAATGCGATTCTGTCCAGAGCCGAAGTGGTAACACCGGAACCTACTTTGTAATTCAGTACTGAAACCGGCAGACGTCCTTGCGATGAAAGGGCTCCAAAAAGAATCTGAGGAACGATTTCCTGTTGTTCCTTCCCATCCTGGTTGGTACAGATCAGCACATCAGTATCCGGGAAGAAGCGGATGCTATAGGGCGAACCAAAAAGACACAACACGATTTTCTTTCCCTGCTCTTTCAGTTTGGTTACGAAGTTGACAGTTTCCGTAGTAACACCATAATATCTTTTCGGGTTAGACGATATACCATGTACGTCCACGATCACTGTTTCGTAAGGTTGCAGATATGTTAGCATTTCGTTGATCTGCCCTTCTGTCGGCGAATCATAGAAATTATAAGAACGCATTGGTTTATAAGTAGATAACATCTTCTGGAAAGAACTACTACTTCCTTCCCCTATACTTACCGAAGCAATTTTATTATCGCCTACTGTTCCGAAAGGAATCAGGTTATTGTCATTTTTAACAACCGTTACAGATGCCTCGCATAGCTCACGATAAAGCATTTTACTGCTTTCGCTATTCAAATCCGCATACAAATTGTTGGTATCTATGGGCTGATATTTGCTTAGTCCGGACCAGTACTTGGCCTGAAGAATTCTCTTTACCTTGTCGTCAATAATTTTTTCGCTGATGATTCGCTGAGCAATGGCGTCTTTGATTTTCGTGATTGTCTCCGCCACATTTTCAGGATAAAGCAGAACATCATTTCCGGCTACAAGCGCCTTCATATTTACTTCAGCAGCTTTGCCTGTTTTAAGCACCCCACGCATATTCATGGCATCTGTAAATACAAGTCCGCGGAAGCCGAGTTCCTTACGCAAAAGTCCGTTGATCACCTTCTCAGACAATGAGCTTGCCAGCTGAGGCGTGCTGTCCAGTATAGGAACATGCAAATGTCCGCTCAAAATGCCCATCAGACTATCAGCGATCATGCGGCGATAAGGGTACAAATCGGTTTCAGTCAACTGCTCCATGGTATGTGTAAGCACAGGGAGCGTGAAATGAGAATCCGCATCCGTATCACCATGTCCGGGAAAGTGTTTTGCGGTCGCGATCACCTTGTTGTGCTGCAACCCTTTCATGTAAGCAATCGCCTTGCGCGTTACGTTTTCGCGGTCTTCTCCGAATGACCTGATACCAATTACCGGATTATCAGGATTGTTGTTAATATCAGAAACCGGTGCAAAATTAATCTGAATGCCCATTCTGCGGCACTGACGTGCAATATCAGCACCCATTTTGTATACCAATTCATCATTTTGTATAGAACCCAGTACCATTTGTTTCGGGAATGAAATGGTACTATCGAGTCTCATGCCAAGTCCCCATTCCCCGTCGATTCCGATAAATAGAGGTACTTTCGAACGTGATTGGTAGCGGTTGGTTAGTGACGCCTGGCTTACAGGTCCTCCCTGAAAGAATATCAGTCCGCCGATATGGTAATCGGCAACCAGTTTATCGATATAGCGGTAGTGCGATTCATCCTTGTTCGAGAAAGTAGCGATCATAAAAAGCTGACCTATTTTCTCTTCAAGAGACATAGTCTGAAGTGTACTGTCTACCCAATGGTTTTCAGGTAAAACCAGTACAGGGCTTTTTCTTTTTCTGGGAGCCTTTACTGCTGCAGGTTTGTTTTCGGATACGATAGGTAGAGAAATTTCAGTGCGTGTACTTATCATTTTCCACGCAACTGCCACCACTGAACTTAGCACAACCAACAATACTATACCTGCGACAACCCGTATGCGGTTGACAAACCAAATCTTCATAATTATAACACTGACTTTAACGAGGTCACAACATCCATTACTATTAACATTTCCTGCGGGAGGTACCAATCATTACAATAATAACAAGAATCGTGTCAAATAAATGCAACTATTTTTTGTTTTAAGGCAATTCTAATAAATAATTGTTAATGGCTGTTAATACGTAAAAAGAGATAAAAGGTTACTGGTTGCCAGTGAGTTTTCTGAAAATAGCTTCCAGAGATTCACCCGATTGGCGCAAGGTATCCAACGAACTATCACTCACAACTTTTCCTTTGTTGATGATAATCACCCTGTCGCACAGCGCTTCCACTTCCTGCATAATATGCGTAGAAAAGAGTACGGTCTTATTGCTGCCGGCTGTACGAATAAGTTCACGTATCTCCAGTATCTGATTGGGATCAAGACCCGTAGTAGGCTCATCAAGGATCAGTACTTCAGGATCGTGAAGAAATGATTGGGCAAGGCCGACGCGCTGCCGGTAACCTTTCGAAAGTTGTCCTATTTTTTTATGTTGCTCCACTTCCAGTCCGCACATGGAGATTACCTCGCTAATCCGTGTTTTTAAAGTAGCTCCACTAATACCGTAAAGCTTTCCGGAAAACTGCAGAAACTCTTTTACATACATATCCAGGTACAGTGGATTGTGCTCAGGCAGGTAACCAATTGCCCTTCTGGCAGGCATAGGTTGGGTGAGCACATCGAAACCAGATACGGAGGCGTTGCCTGAAGTGGGCTGCAGATATCCGGTCAGGATTTTCATAGTCGTTGATTTCCCCGCCCCGTTGGGACCAAGGAAACCAACGATTTCCCCCGGTTTCAGGTCGAAGGAAATGTTATCAATGGCACGTTGTGCGCCGTATATTTTTGAAAGGTTTGTAACCTGAATAGACATGAAGCAAGTAGATTGATTCTGTGTTGAGGCAACAGCATAACCATCACTGTTACCCTTAAACTTTCAAAAATAACTTATTTCTGTATAGAAGGTACATAAATGCCCATTGGACTCCGATAAATGTAATGACTTCTCCCACGGCAGCAACAGGCTCAGGGAACAAATGTAATATCCCTCCGAACAATGCGTGGGCAGTGTATCCGAAATTAATGTAGTCGCCTATCATGTAAATCACAATAGAGTTCATTCCGATCACTACGAAAAAGAAGGTCCATTTTCGGAACTGCAGTACGTCAATCACCCAATAAAACAAGGCAAGCAACAATGTACTGAATCCTCCTGCACACAATACGAAGGAGCTGGTCCATAAGTTTTTATTAATCGGAAAGAATACATCCCACACCAGGCAGAGCAATAAGCTGATCACTCCCGCAAAGGTGAGGTAGATTACTTTATTATTAGCAGAAATTTTCTCCTCGCTGGTACGTAGCAATTCTCCGGCAAAAATTCCCATTAGTCCCGTTGCGATTGCGGGAATGGTCGATACCAATCCTTCCGGATCATGAATGGTTTTGTGCAGATGTCCCGGGATCAAAAGTCTGTCGAAGTAGCTGGCCGGATTACATTCCATTGTAAGCAAACCTGCACCGCAGCCCGGTACCGGAAACCATACCATAAATGCATAGTAACCGATCAGTAAACCTCCAAACCATATCCAGCGTGCCTTTTTATTGGTATACAGATAAATGATCTGGGCAAACATCCCTGCCAGACCTATACGTGCAAGCACACTCGGATAACGCATATTGGCCCATTCTGTATGGAAAATCCCGTTATTGTAAATGATGCCCAGCAGTACCAGAATAATACCTCTCTGAATGACCTTACGGATCAGTTCTGAGGGTGGAACTCCTTTTTCGAGACGACTTCCCAGTGAGAAGGGCGTGGATACGCCAGCCATGAATAAAAAGGTAGGAAAAATGAGATCATAAACCCGGAAACCATGCCAGTCGGGGTGGGTGAATTGCTGTGCCAGGAAAATAGCCCATGACCAGCCCGTTACTTTGGCAAATACTGCAAATATTTCTTCGCCTCCGGCAATCCAGAACATGTCGAAACCACGGAGCGTATCCAGAGATAGGAGCCTGTGCGAAGCAGATTTTTCTTTCATTGTAAATGATAAAGGTATAGGGAAATAAAATTTGGGGCAAACGGTGATTTGTAAAATAATCAGGTTATACAAGTACCGGAAAGTTTTATAGAAATACTATTCGGCACCTGCGGCAAAATTACATTTATTTGAATAAACATATATTTCTGTTTTTAAGTGAAAATTCAAGAGGCATGTTTTTGGGGCGGATATATACTAATTCTGACTGCTGTCGTTATTAGCCTCGAATTAACTCACCCAAAACATTTGTCACCCATGAAAAAGATTTTGATGCTGTCTCTGATTATCTCAGGACTTTGGGTATCAGGCTGTGCCACATCCAATAACGCATCTTCCCGGGACGATTCGGAGCGTTACGAAGAACCGGTAGCCAACCAACGGCTGAATAACAAAAGACTTGAAAAGAACCTTACGAAGTTCAGAGACGAATTGAATCTTTCTAAGCGTCAGGAAAAACAGTTGAAAAAGATTGATAAACGATATGCGCGTCTGGACAGGCGGCTTGCCCGTAAGGAGAATTCCAAACGACGTGATCATAAAGCTCTGGCGTCACAAAAGCGGCAGGATATGCTGGAGGTGCTGACCAACGAACAGCAACAAAAACTGGAAGCGCTTGTGAAAAAGGGACGTTTTAGTTTTGATCAGTGGTTTGGTAAATAAAGAATTATATTCCTGTTTATACCAAAAGAGGTATCGTTACGCAACGATACCTCTTTTGGTATATCCGGTAGATTTGATCTTACTTCAGGCCTTCAATCCAGGCCTCCACAGTAGGTCCGGTAATGTCAAACAGAAGTCCTGGCAGAATTCCTAATAGCAACGCGAGGAATGCCAGCGGAAGTAAAAGACTTATTTCTCTTGTGTTCAGATCGGTTAACAAATGGCTCTGACTTTCATCTTTATACCAAAAAGAACCGAAGAACATGCGCTGATAAGTCCATAAGAAATAAGCGGCTGCCAGTACAATTCCTAAGGTTGACAGAGCCGGAATCAATACATGCATATTATCGGACTGGAAAGCCCCCATCAGTGTAAACAATTCGCCTACGAAACCTGAGAAACCGGGAAGTCCCAGAGATGCGAAGAATGCGATACCTGTCAGAATCGTATATCGGGGCATTACAGTAATAAGCCCGCGGTAATGGTTGATCATCCTGTCGTGCGTACGGTCGTAAACCACTCCGGCCAAAAGGAAAAGCATAGCAGATAAAACACCGTGACTTACCATTTGATAGATGGCGCCATTGATACCCTCGGCTGTAAACGCAGCAATTCCCAGCAGTACGAAACCCATGTGGGAGACGGAGGAATAGGCAATCATCTTTTTCAGATCACTTTGTCCCAAAGCGTTGAATCCTCCGTAGACAATGGATATCATTCCTAATATAGCGAGCGGTACCGTACTGTATTGTGCTTCAAAAGGGAAAAATCCATCCACAATTCGGATAAATCCATAACCACCTATTTTAAGCAAAATACCTGCAAGCACTACCGAAAGTGGTGTGGGTGCCTCTACGTGTGCGTCGGGCAGCCATGTATGAACCGGAACGACCGGTAATTTTACTGCAAATCCAATAAACAAGAACCAGAAAGCAAGCAGACGAACCGGTATATCCAGAATATAGAATCCTGAAAGCGCATTCAGCAATGAACCTGGAATATAGTTGCCTGTATCAGCCAGGTATTCGAAGCGGAAAGTATGAACCAATTGCTCCGGTGCAATTCGTCCGTCAGCCATCCACTGCTGTACCTGAAGGATAATGTCCTGAGCGGGCAAATCTTCCAGCTGTAGCAATCCGATGGCACGTGCTGTTTCTACCGGATCTATGGCTGAAAGATACAAGGCGATCATGGCGATCAGGATCAGCAGAGAACCGAAGAATGTATATATGAAAAATTTCAATGCCGCATATTCCCGTCTCGGACCACCCCACAAGCCGATGAGAAAATACATCGGAAGCAGCATGAATTCAAAAAACAGATAGAACAGGAAGAAATCCTGCGCGAGGAAACAGCCTATGATGCTACCTGTAAGCAGAAGGTAAAGAGAGAAATAGGCTTTAGTTCGCTTTTGGATATTCCATGAACTGATCAGTCCTACGAACAATACCACTACAGCGAGTAAAATAAGCGGAAAGCTGATACCATCTACAGCTATGGCATAATCAATTGATACGATACCCAGTGAACCTATCGGCAGGGTAATCCAGTCTACTTTTTCAGATAGCTGAAAGCCAGGCTGATCCTGAACGAAAAGTGCAAACATCGCAACTGTAGCCAGAATTTCCAGGCTCAGGGTAACCAGTGCGATGAGCCTTGGAGTGCCTGTCTGGTTGTCGGGAAAAGCCGCAACAGCAATGGCACCAAGAAATGGAATAGCAATCAGTAGCGTTAATATATGATCGATCATTATCAGCGTTGGGCAATGGTTCGCTTTACAAGGCGGATAGGTTGCCGGTTTTAAATGTTAAACCTAAAATTATTCTTTTCAAAAATTCACCAGCCACAGAATCAGCAAAAGTACTCCGGTGATGGTTACTACAAAATAGGACTGAATTTTGCCATTCTGTAAACTACGTACTGACTGTCCGGCTGAGCGGATCGAAAATACGGTAAGTTTGATGCCGCCATCCACAATATTCTTATCTCCCCAACCAAGCAAATGTGCCAGCACTACGTTCCATTTGGCAAAAGCGTCGACAAAAGCGTTGACAAAATATTTTTCAATTTTTCCTGACATGTCTGCGATATATGAGAACGGAGCCAGGAAATAGAAGTCGTTGGAATATTGCCGAAGCAACGAGAAGCCAGGTTTTTCAGCTTCTTTTGACAAAACCCGAAATGGATTTTCAGCCTTGGTCTCCTTCAAAGCAAGTGCTATCGATACAATTGTCACTGCCGTAGCGGCTACAGGTACCCAGCCGATGTGAGCAGGATGCTCCACACCCAGAAATGACATGAACCAGCCTGTTGTCGCATCAAAGGGATTCAGGGAGAACCAGACAAATACTGAAAACAGTGACAGCAGCAGCATAGGTACATACATGATTGCAGGCGATTCGTGCGGATGCACATGAGCTGAAGCGTGGTATCTCTTTTCTCCGAAGAAAACCAGCCAAAGCTGACGAGTCATATAGAAAGCGGTAAGTCCGGCCGAGAACATGATTACGATCGGGAATATGTAGCCTAAAGTGCCAAACCCGGAGGCCCATACGAATCCTTCGGTGATGATAGCATCTTTGGAAAGGAAACCTGAAAAGAATGGTAAACCAGCCAATGCTGAGGAACAAATCAAAAAACAAATGAATGTAATTGGCAATGCTTTACGCAGGCCTCCCATATTACGCATATCCTGAGGATCGAAGTCTGCATCTTCCTGCGATGGCGTTACCGCATGTATCACAGAGCCTGCAGAAAGGAAAAGCCCTGCTTTGAAAAAGGCATGTGTGGTGAGATGGAAAAAGGCAGTTTGCCAGCTTCCCAGTCCTACGGCCATCACCATCAGTCCCAATTGTGACATGGTAGAATAGGCCAGCACCCTTTTGATATCCCATACACTGGTAGCTTTCACTGCTCCGATCAGCATGGTGATCATGCCAATACAAACAATGACAAACTTTGCATCAGGTGTAAGTAAAAACGAAATTCTTGCTAAAAGGAAAATACCTGCCGCCACCATAGTTGCAGCGTGAATTAGTGCCGAAACCGGAGTGGGTCCTTCCATAGCATCGGGTAACCAGCCCGACAAAGGGAATTGCGCTGATTTCCCTACACATCCACCGAACAAACATAAACCGATAGCTGTGACAATTCCAGGCTGAAGGGTGTCAATAGAAATAGAAAGCACCTCAAAGTCGGTAGAACCAATATAGTAAAACAGCATTAAAATACCTGTCAGGAAGGCTGCATCACCAATACGGTTCAGTACAAAGGCTTTTTGTGCAGCCCAAACCGGACGAGGTTTCTGATACCAGAAGCCGATCAGAAGATAAGAGCAAAGCCCAACCAATTCCCAGAATATATACATCACCAGCAGGTTGCCGGATAGTATAATTCCGATCATTGAAAAAAGGAATAACTGAATGAAAGCGAAGTAACGGTGCAGGTTTTTCTCATGATGCAGATAGGATACAGAATAGAGCTGTACCAGGAATGCTACAAAATGAACGACTGCCAGCATAATGCAGGTGAGTCTGTCGAAACGAAGAGAGAGTTCAACCGGGAAAGATCCTATCACCATCCATTCAAACCGGACTGTATGCAACACGTCAGGTTGGGCATATAGCATCGCTACTGTAAAACCTGTCGCCGTAAGCGCCGCACCTGCAAAACCTGCCACTTTATTCAGGCCTCTTCCTCCCAGCCAAAGAGCAAAAAATGCCAGAAACGGTAATCCCAGGAGTAAGAGAGCAGGTAAAGTATACGCAGATTCGGGCATGGGTCAAAATTCGTTAATAGGCAAATATCCTGAATTCGTAACCGAATTCAAACTCGGCTAAATTTCACTTTCCACTTCCACGGCTTTGTCGTTACCGTGAATGACTTTTAATATTTCTTTCAGATCGTACGTCGACCGGTTATAGGTGTTTCCAAGTACGATAATTACTGCGTCGTCTTCGGGAGAAACCCATAGCATGGTATTATATCCTTTCCACCAGCCACCATGATAAATGAACTGAGCAGTATTATCTTCTTTCGTATGCATACGGAAGCCGTAACCATAATTGCGTATGCCCGCTCTTTCAAAACTTCTGGGCTTAAAGGCTTCGTCCAATAGTTTTTTATCCAATAGTAATCCTTTGGTCAGGCCATTGTAAAAACGATATATATCTGCCGTAGTAGAATACAATCCTTTATCACCGACTACATCATCGTAATAATCCTTTTCGAGCTGCCGTCCATACTGATGTCCTACTGTACGGTTTTTCACAGCTGCAGCAGTTGTGTCCGTAACAAGGAAAGTTTCCAGCATTCCCAAAGGAGCAAACACCTGGTTAAAAAGATACTCACCAAAAGGTGCTCCTGTTACTTTTTCTACAATTCCGGCCAGTACACAATAGTTGGTATTGCAATAGTTAAATGACCTGCCTGGTCTGTTATACGGTGTCGGAGTGGGCACCACTTTTCCGTACCAATCGATTACTTCCAGATTGGAAGGATATTTTTTTCCGTGCCTTACACTGTCCGGGAAAGAATAAATATAGTTGGGCAGTCCGCTTCTGTGACTGAGTAGCATATCTACCTTCACACCGTGATATGGAAACTCGGGAAAAAACCGCTGCACAGAATCATCCAGACTGACTCTTCCTTCCTGAATCAGTTTAAGAATTGCAACCGCTGTAAAAGGCTTCGACAGGGAAGCCAGCTGAAACCTGGAGTGACTGTTGAGGGTATCCTTTTGCTTGATATGCCCATAACCAAAGGAATTCTGATACAGGATTTTGCCTTTCTGAACAATAAGGACATTTCCGTTAAAACCGGCGTTTCTTTTCTTTCTGAAGATATCAGTAATCTCAGCTATTTTCTTAGCTGTTTCAGCATCCGGATTTTTAATTACTTCGGGATCCAGTTTGGCCGCAACAGCTTTGCTGATTTCCTCAACTTCTTCTTTGCTATGTCCCCTTCTGATCAGTCCCCAGGATATTATAAAAATCACTAAAACGGCAATGATCGCCACCCACACTTTCGGCTGCACTTTTTTCAACATAGGCTTCAAGCCATTTAATTTTCCCAACGTTCTACCCTTACTTGTAATTGCTAAGATTAGCTACTTAAAACTATTACAAATTAAGCTATCAAAACCTTACGGAACTAATACTTTTGCGTGTTGTTTTTTGCCGTTTCGGGTTAAGGCAAGAACGTATATGCCGGCTGGAAGTGGTTTCAAAGGGATGAGGTAGAGACTCTTTATTTCGGAATAAACCAGTTCAGTTTCAACCGGTCGGCCCTGCATATCGGTCAGTTGTAAATCGGGAATTTCGGGAAAATGCCCTTTTACTATGATGGTTCCGTAGGCAACAGGATTGGGAGAAACTGTCCATTCGCTAATTTCAGTATTGATAAAAATATCTCTTACAACGGAATAGGTATAACTTTCATCAAGATCAATCATTTTCAGACGGTAGTAGTTTGCACCCGGCAAGGGGTGTTCGTCCGTGAAGGCGTATTGTGTTCTGCCTTCAGTAACACCCGCTGCATTTACACTTCCTATGGGTGTGAATAAATGAAGGTCTGTACTTCTTTCAACCTGAAAATTTTTGCTGTCTTTTTCCCAACTCGTTTCCCATGTGAGGGCGACATGCTTTTCCTGTAGCCTGGCTATGAATGATGTGAGTGAAACCGGAAGTACGATACTGTGCACCGTCGTATTAATAACAAGCTGGTCAAAATACATTACACCCAGATAGGTGTTGGCATTGGTTCCGTACAGCCGGAACGTTACGCCATTTGAAAGATTGGCTAATCCCATTGGAACAGATACATTGTAAAATGTACCGTCGGCAGACATGCTGAATGTTGTTAAATCAGAAGTAAATCCATCCAGGGAGCTTCTGAGTGAAACACTTTTCGGCCCATCCGGAGACCGCCTTACTCTGAATGATACAGAGTTCAAATCGTATTCGAAAGTGTTAACTGAAAAACCAAATTCGAGATACTTGGGAACGCCTGTTGTATGCCAATAAGTAGTACCATAGGCGTAGTCACCGCCACCAAGGGAATAATAGCGTACTGTCGGTAATCCGTGTTGATTCGCTCCGGTCAGAGCGGCGTTGGAAGGTGAAAAGTTACTGCTGGAAGAATTGCCTGCCAATGTCATATTCATTCCCCAGACAATCTGGAATGACTGGCTTTGAACATGAAATGAAAAAAGCAGAATCGATGATACAATTATCATGATCCTGCTTTGATGTTGATGATAGTGTGTCTTCATTGTGTATGCTTTTAACTTCGTAAAAACCTTACAACTACACTATCCTATACGCCGTTAACTATAAAAAGTAACCGGCTTTATGTTTTTAGAATTCTGCGCTTTTTGGGTAGCGTGGGAATGGGATCACGTCACGGATGTTGGTCATACCTGTTACGAACAGAACGAGTCTTTCAAAACCTAGACCAAATCCTGAGTGAGGCGCTGTTCCGAACTTCCGTGTTTCCAGATACCACCAGATTGTTTCAGGATCAATACCCACTTCATTTACACGTTCGAGGAGTTTTTCGTAATTGTCCTCACGCTGACTTCCTCCGATGATTTCGCCGATGCCCGGGAAAAGTACATCCATCGCCCGTACCGTTTTGCCGTCGTCATCCAGTTTCATGTAAAACGACTTGATCTCACGTGGATAGTTTGTCAGAATAACCGGTTTTTTGAAATGTTTCTCCACCAGATAACGCTCGTGTTCGCTGGAAAGATCAATGCCCCATCCCACAGGGAACTGGAATTTTTTCTCTTTATGGGGCTTAGACTGAAGCAGGATTTCAATAGCTTCGGTATAAGTAAGTCTTTCAAAAGGATTATCCACTACAAAGCGTAGTTTTTCCAGAAGAGGAAGTGACCGTTCGTTTTGAGGTTTGTTTTTATCTTCTTCCGCCAGGCGATTCTGCAGGAAGTTGAGGTCGTCCTTACAATTTTCAAGTGCATAAGTAATGACGGTCTTTACAAAATCTTCCGCCAGGTCCATGTTATCCTGTAATTCGAAGAAAGCCATTTCCGGTTCGATCATCCAGAACTCAGCCAGGTGGCGTGTTGTATTGGAGTTTTCCGCACGGAAAGTCGGTCCGAAAGTATAAATCTTCGAAAGTGCCATAGCACCCAGCTCGCCTTCAAGTTGGCCCGATACGGTCAGGTTGGCCTCGCGACCGAAGAAATCTTCTTTGTAATTGATCTTTCCTTCGTCAGTTCTTGGTGGTTTATCCAGATCCAGCGTCGTTACCCTAAACATCTCACCCGCACCTTCTGCATCCGAAGCAGTGATAATAGGCGTGTGGAGGTAAAAGAAACCTTTGTCGTGGAAATATTTATTGATCGCAAATGCCAATGTATGACGTACGCGAAGGATAGCACTGAAGGTATTGGTACGTGGACGTAAGTGTGCGATTTCACGTAAAAATTCCAGTGAATGCTTTTTAGGTTGAAGCGGATAGGTGTCCACGTCTGCAGTACCGTATACATGCAAATCTTCAATCTGCACCTCAACGTTTTGTCCGGCACCCATGGATTCAACCAGTCTACCAGTGATTTTAAGGCATGAGCCTGTAGTGACTGTCAACAGCAACTCAGGCGAAAACTGACCCGGTTGTGCAACAGCCTGTATATTATTAATGGTTGATCCGTCATTAAGCGCTATGAAAATAGCATTTTTACTTTCACGTTTTGTTCTTACCCAGCCTTTGAGGGTGACGGATTGTGATTCCGGAGCCTGAAGCAATAAATCTTTGATCTGTAACGGTCCCATTGTTTATTAAGTTGTATTGACATATTAACGTTACAGGCTACATAAATAACACTGTATCAATAAATTGTTAACATGTGATTAGATTTCGCGCAAAAATACAAATTAGCCCCTGAAAAGTATCGTGAAACCTGAACTAACTTTTCTACGTTTGTATCGCATTGAAATGTTTTGTCATTAAGACTAATTTTGTTGTCAACATCAGATAAAGCCATTTTCGTTTTGATTAACCGCATAGCAACCTTCCTTTCCGTAGTTTTTCATCCACTGATTATCACTACTTATCTTTTTGCGTTACTATTTCTGATCACACCCGATCTGGTGGGGGTGAGCGCGCTGGAATTGCCTGCAATCGGAAGTTTGTTGTTGCTTATTTTTCTGAATACGTTTGTGGCACCAGCCGTTATCATCTATTACTTTCATCGGTTTGGATTGGTAAGTTCACTGCATGTTGATAACCTGCGCGAAAGGCGTTTGCCGTATCTGGTCACGATTATAATCTACGGTTTTGCCACTTATCTGTTTGGCTGGCAGTTGCAGCCCATCGGCGAACTGGCGCCTCAAATCTCCATTATTCTCGCAGGAGTGACCTTTTCCCTGCTTTTTGTAGGAGCTGTAAGTTTGTTCTGGAAAATCAGCGCGCATGCAACAGGGATTGGCGGAGCGGTGGGAATGATAGTCGCCTTTTTGATGCGGTTCGACGAAACCCTGCTTTTTATACCACTGCTCATGACAATTGTTACCGGTGGTTTTCTTGTTAGTGCCCGTTTGTATCTCAATGCGCATACGCCGGCACAGGTACTTGCCGGTGTCACTGGCGGATTGGCTATCGGTCTTGGTACTGTATTCTTCTTTCTTTAAAATCTAAGATTTCGGGAATTCATCGGTAAAGATTACATTTAGCTATCTAAATTTGAGGACTATGTATCAGTATCTTATTTCTGAAACTACCGACGGAGTTGCCCGACTAACACTGAACCGCCCTGAAGTGTACCACGCACTCAATCCGGGGTTATTGCAGGAATTGTTACAAGCTGTGGAAACTGCTGCTGCAGATGAGTCGGTACGTGTATTACTACTGACTGCCACAGGAAATAAAGCATTTTGTTCTGGTGCTGATCTGACAGCCACTATGCGGTCGGGTAAAAGTGCCGGAGAGTTGCTAAGAGCCTATTATAATCCGTTGATTATTGCACTTCGTACGATACCTAAGCCGGTTGTGTGCCGGCTGAATGGGCTGGCTGCAGGCGCAGGTGCTTCCCTGGCGTTAGCTTGTGACGTTGTGATTGCACAGGAGCAAGCATATCTCAGTCAGATATTTGTGAAAATAGGTTTGATGCCCGATGCAGGCGCCACCTTCTTTTTACCCCGATTGATTGGATTCGCCAGGGCATTTGAAATCGCTACGACAGGCAGGAATGTGTATGCACCCGAAGCGGCGCAAATCGGACTGATTACCCGTTCTGTACCGGAAGCAGAATTAGACAGAGCGGTAGCCCAAACCATCGGTTACTACCGCAACGCACCAACACAAGCCATTGCTGCAATCAAAGAGGCTTTCAATCAAAGTTACCAATCAAATCTTGCAGCCATGCTTGAACTGGAAGCTGCCGGACAAGATAAACTGAGTAAAACGAGCGATGCTGCTGAAGGAATTCAATCTTTTATTCATAAGAGAAAGCCTGATTTTCAGGGGAGCTAAAAATTTGTTAGAAAATATTTTGCCACACTAGTTGCTATTTTAGATTTTATACATACCTTTGCAGTCCAATTAAGAATGTCGGTTTCGTAGCTCAATTGGATAGAGCACCTGACTACGGATCAGGAGGTTTGGGGTTCGAATCCCTACGAGACCACAAAAAGCACCTTTCGCAAGATTGGTGCTTTTTTTAGTATTCAACTCTTTTGTGACCTGACTACGTATCAGGAGGTTTGGGCCGGGCGGCCGGTGCCGTTCGAATCCCTACGAGCCCACTTTTCAGAAGAATTGGTACTTTTTTAGTCTAGACATTTCCTCACTCTCCCCTCAAAACCTCCACAGGATTGCTCCCTGCAGCTTTCATGGTCTGGGAGCCGATCATCAGGAAGGCGATCATCAGGACAACCAATAGGCCAGCGATGGTTTCTATGATTTGCACCGGCGTGTGATAGGGAAAACTGGTCAATATATATTTTTCAAAAAACAGATAAGTAACGGGCAGGGCGATCAGGGCTGATATGGAAAGCAATAGCAGAAAGCCACGGCTCAGTAGGTAAATCAGATTGCCGGATGTTGCGCCCATTACTTTCCGGATACCTATTTCTTTTAGTCTGGTTTCGGTTGTGAATACCACCATGCCAAATAATCCCATGGAAGCGATCGATATGGCAATTACGGACAGAAAACCAATAATTTTGATCATGGCTGAATATTCACTGTATGCATCTTCAATGGCTTTGTCATAGAATTCAGCCTGAAAAGGGTGTGTACGATCCAGTTTTTTCCAGACAGATTGAATTTTTGCCAATGTAGCAGGCACATCTTTACTCTGTATTTTAGCATTGATGATTGCCCGGTCTGCTTGTGTCCAGGGTACGAATGCTACGGGTCCTACAACGTTATCCACCTTTCCGTAATGGAAATCCTGCATGACACCAACGATTTTCATTTTTTGTCGGCTTACTGTAAAATTGCTGAATGAAATCTCTTCGCCTATTGCTTTTTCAGGATCGCCGGCGCCGATATTGAAGCGTTTCAGGAATTGCTGATTGACAATCATTTCATGAACACCGTCGGGCGTTGCAGGATGTGTTACAAAATTCCCTCCGGCAAGAAGTTTGTAGCCATGCAAAGAGAGATAATTTTCATCCACCTGATTGGTGAGTACCAGAGCTGAATCCTGCGAATCCTTGTATTTTACATTTCCTCCCCATGCATTGCCTACGCTCGTTACAATCATCGAACGGGATGTTGCTGTCACCTCAGGTATTTCGCTGAGTTCTCTGAGGAAGGCGTCGGGTTTGTTGCCCTGCATGTCAATATTGAGTACATTTTCGGTATTGAAGCCCAGGTCGAAAGCCAGTATATTTTTGTACTGTGCATAACCAATAGCTGTGGTGGTGATGAAAATCAGCGTAAAGGTATATTGAACTACCGCCAAAGCGCGCCTGAGGGTAATGTGCTTAAACACTTTCACAGATGATACATTCCTGAGCGCAGTAATGGCACTGGTTTTTGAGAAAAATACAGCTGGCATAAATCCGGCTATTACGCCTACTGCAACCGAAAAAACGAGAAATGCTATAACCATAGCAGGGGTGAGGTCAAGTTTTACGAGACGCTGTAATTCGGGAGCCAGGTTGATCAGCTGCGGACGGAGAAAGAGGAACAGGAAAAATGAGAGAAAAAGTGCTGCAAACGATATGATAAATGCCTCTGTGAGAAACTGCCATTTGATCTGGCTGTTTCCTGCACCAATTGCTTTGCGCAAACCTACTTCTTTGAAACGTCGTGTACCACGAGCGATCGACAGATTGGTATAATTAAAGCAGGCTGACAATATCACAACCAAGGCAAGTCCTCCCAATATCCACAGTACGACCGGTGGCAGGTGCGGACCTGCTGATCCCATAGATCTGTTCAGATTTTCTCCTACTACAATGTTGTAAAGAGGAAGTAATTCCAGTTGTATTTTAGTATTGGCATCCGTTTTGTTTTCCTCGTTGGCGATGCTGCGGAGCTGGGATTCTATAGAGGAGATCTCTACATTTTGCGGGAGCAAAACATATACATAGTTTGACCACATATTGGTCCATTTCTGAAAATCCTGATCGGCTTTATTAAGTTGTTCGGCTGTTGAGAGTGATACAAGTGCTTCGAAATGGATATGTGAAAAGAAGGGGATGTCTTTCATGATACCCGTCACCTGGTAGTCAATTGAATCAAATTTGACTGCCTTACCTACTGCCGCTCCATCCCCAAATAGCTTTTTGGCGGCGGTTTCTGTCAATACAACTGAATAAGGCTCTCTCAAAGCTGTTTCCGGATTGCCCTCCAGCATCGGAAATGTGAAGATTTTGAACACCGGGGATTCCGCCCAAAAACCTTTGAGGGGAAGAAAATGATCACCTACCTGCGCATCCTGCGAAAAGCCTTCACGCATAATGGCTACTTCTTCCACTCCGGTCACTTTCTCGTCAATAAGCCTGCCGGTTTTGATAGATGTTGTTCCAAATTTGCCATTTTGCTCACCTTTGATAGTAGCATCGTTAGTGATACGGTAAATTCGCTCACCATTTTTATTGAACCTGTCGTAGGAGCGTAGGTCAAGCAGGAACGAGATCAGTAATAGTCCAACCGACATGCTAATTGCAAGTCCTGCAATGTTGATGGAAGAGAATAACTTGTTGCGCATTAAACCCCTTCCTGATGTTTTAAAGTAGCTCCCGATCATAATCCAGTTGATAAAAAGGTTCGCAAATTCAGGTTTTCGTACTGTATAAGGTCTGAAGAACTTGATAGCATCAATGACGTAAATCAGCTTTGCGCGTCGCGGACCAATGGTTTTTAGATTCCGTTCGAAGAATTCGTTTAAATCTCCGGTGAGATCTTCAACCAGCTCCGGTTTACAATACCATTCTACAAATTGCTCAGCCCATGCAGGCGGATGGTGTTGCTCTTCCATGTCAGGCTTTGTTCCAGGTTAGTGATGGTATTTTGTCCCACAGCTGATCCCGCATAGCCTTGGCCTGAACTAGTGCAGATCTGCCTGCGGAAGTCAATTGATAGAATCGTTTGCGTTTACCGCCACGTGTCTTCGTAGCTTCGCCTAATTCACTTTTTACAAAGCCTTTTTCTTCCAAACGATTGAGTACAGCATGCACTACCCCAAGCTTCACCGAACGACCGGTATGCTCTGAAAGCTCATCACACACCGCTACACTGTAGGCCTCTTCCAGTAATGCTGCTACGGTAAGTAATACCAGCTCTTCAAATTCACCGAGGTTCGTTCCTTTCATAGATTTTACTATTAATTATGTAAATGTATGTAAAATGAAATTTATTATACATACAAAGTGTGATTATATATTTTGAGACGCAGAGATTCACAGAGAGGAAAGAGGTACATTGAGAATAGTTTCAAATGTTCCGTTTTTTTCAATTGTGACGTTGCCAGGCGCGGTTCTTTATAATTTAAGAGCCATTAATTGGTATAATCTCCGTCTGTAAAGGACTCTGATTTTCTCCTTTTTTAACTCTGTGAAGCTCTGTGTAATTCTTTGCAGGCATTGTATTTTCTTCCTCAATTCCCTACCTTAGTCCTCCCCGTTCAAGCAGCACCCGGAACGAATTCGTTACAACATCATTAACTTTTTATTCAAAATCCACCCGGTATGAAACGATCATTCGTTCTTCTGTTTGTTGTGCTATTCATTTCATGTAAAAAAGATTCGCCTGATCCAACCTTTCCTGATGCTGCGCTTTACCAGACTACAGTCGATGGGAAAGTATATACGAGTTATGAGTACCAGAATGGCTTGCTGGTAAAACAAAATCAGTTTGGTCCATGCGATACGCCCCACGGAATGATCAGTTATGGGTATAAGGCTGGTAAAATACAATCAGAAGAAAGTGCTATGAAGGCTCTCTATTCAAGTTTGCCTAACGCAATGTGTGATCCGGCAGGGAGTTATGAAAAGTCATGGAAAAATCTGGAGTATGATACCCAGGGACGGATTAGTAAGATTCTTCTTGCCAAAACATCTATCGAATTTGAGTATAAAGAAGGTGAAGTGATCAAACGTTATTTTCAGGATGGTGCTGCTACCTCTCGCGTACATTATCAGAAGTATGATAATAAAGGCAATCTGATTGAAGAAAGAACGCCGGATACTGTCAATGGAGGTGTAACACACTACGAATATGATGATCACCCCAACCCGCTATATCTGAACAAGGGTATGTATGCTGGTTCCGCTTTCGAAGGGCCAAACAACCCTGTAAAGGCTTTTGATGCGAAGAAGCAGTTGCTGTGGGAAAGAAAGTTTACCTATACCGATAAGGGGCTGCCGGCAAAATGTCTGGAGAGTAATGGCATTACATATGTCTATCATTATCATTACAAGTAATTTTTGAAAGTGTATTACAATATCCATACACATTCAGCACATGAAACGAGTGCGTTGTGCATCCAAAATATTCATGATGACTTTCATAGGGAAACAATGGGGAACCCGGTAAGTATGGGGTTACATCCCTGGTTTCTCAATGATATTGAACAGCAATTTTCAGATTTGAAAAGGAATGCTTCCCGTTCTGAGGTACTGGCGATAGGAGAGTGCGGATTGGATAAGCTGACAGCGGCTGACTGGAATTTGCAGCTTCGTGCTTTTCAAGCTCAAATTCAGCTCGCTGATGAGTTACAAAAACCGCTTATTATTCATTGTGTAAGAGCATTTAATGAGGTGCTGGCGCAATTGAAGCACGTGTCTGTTCCTGTGATTTTTCATGGTGTGAATAATAAATGGACTCATATAGAGCCTGTTGTGAAATCTGGCTATTATCTTTCCTTTGGTAAATCGCTGTTAAGCAGTCAGCCGGCCATTCGCGATGCGTTTCGTAAGACTCCCCTGGAGCAGGTGTTTCTGGAGACAGATGATATGGAAATTGACGTAACGGAGATTTATAAAATAGCTGGGGAAGTGAAGAGTATTCCTGAAAAAGAGATTGTTTTGCAGTTGGAAAAAAACTTTTCACACGTATTCGGTCTATAATGGAAGATTTCTCCTGGTTATCCAGAACAGAATTATTGATAGGAAGAGAAAGCCTGGTCAAACTGAGTAAGGCGCATGTGCTGGTGATCGGGCTTGGAGGCGTTGGTTCGTTTGTAGCAGAGTTTGTGTGCAGAAATGGTGTCGGAACCATGACGATCGTGGATGGCGATACAGTGGATCCGACAAACCGAAACAGGCAGTTACCGGCTCTGTCCACCAACCACGGTGTGAGCAAGGCGGATATCATGGCAGAAAGACTAAGGGCGATCAATCCGGAACTGCAGCTGCATGTGATCAAAACTTTTATCAATCCGGAAGCGGTAGCTGAGATATTGTCTGCTCATCACTATGATTATATCGTAGATGCCATTGATAGCGTTACTCCTAAAATTACATTTCTGAAAGAAGCTTACCAGCGTAACATGCGTATTGTGAGTTCTATGGGAGCAGGAGGACGAATGGATCCAACTCAACTGAAAGTGGTGGATATCTCAAAAACCTATAATTGTAATTTTGCGCAGCAGGTACGGAAGAATCTGAAAAAGGAAGGCATATACAAAGGGATTAAAGCGGTATTCTCAACGGAAGAACAGTTGAAAGAATCGCTCATTCTGACTGACGGAAGTAATTATAAAAAGTCGGCGTACGGAACAATGTCCTATTTGCCGGCCACTTTTGGAGCAGTGTGTGCATCGGTTGTGATCCGCGACCTGATAGCAGATTAATCATCGGATATTTATTTAAATCGAATTCGCAGCCAATATGTTTTTGAAAAAATCAGCAGTTTGTCTCATTTTCCTACTGATCATTTCCTTTTGTCATTCTGCGCAGGTGATCGCACAGCGGTATACTTCCAAAGATTTAATAGTCAGGAAAGTGAAAGAGCGGGTGTACCAGCACACCAGTTTTCTGCAAACAGATAGTTTTGGCAATGTTCCCTGCAATGGAATGGTCGTTGTGGACCATGGCGAAGCGGTGATTTTTGATACGCCTACAAACGATAAGGCTTCAGAAGAATTGATTGGCTGGGTTGAAAAAACGTTAAAATGCAAGGTTGTCGGAGTTGTTGCCACGCATTTTCATGAAGATTGTGTAGGTGGATTGGCCGCTTTTCATCAGCATCAAATTCCTTCTTATGGTTCCGGGCTGACCATTGAACTGACTCAAAAAAACAATTATCCCACGCCTAAGAAAAGCTTTAACGGATTGTTGGAAATATCCGTAGGGGAAGAAAAGGTTACTGTAGAATTCAATGGAGAAGGGCATACACGGGATAATGTGATTGGTTATTTTCCGGCTGAGAAGGTGATGTTTGGCGGATGTCTGATCAAGGAACTGAAAGCCGGAAAAGGATATCTGGGTGATTCGAATGTGAATGAGTGGTCGGCTACCGTTGCTAAAGTGAAAGAGAAATATCCTGATACAAAAGTGGTGATTCCGGGTCACGGTAAAACGGGGAATATCAAGTTGCTGGATTATACAATTGAGCTTTTTGAGAAGAAGTAGGCGTTTATATAAACCTGATGTTTATGGAAACGAGAAACATTAATTTTACCTTGGTGATTGGCCAGGAAGAATTTATGATTCAAACTTCTCGTAATCAATACCATTCGCTGATGACTTTGATAGCAGATAGGTTCAATCTGGCTGATTTCGGGCTATGCAGCGGTATGGGGAGTTGTGGAACTTGTGATGTGGAAATGGATGGAGAATCAGCGTTGGGCTGTGAAATAACTGTGAACGATTCACTTGCCAACACCCGGATTGTCGTTGATAAACAATTGATCTCAATTTATTAACGGAGACAGGCTACTCTTTCGGAGGCTGATAATCCAGCGGCAACATATCCCCTGTTTTCTCCCATCCCCAGTATCCCTCAAAGGTAAGTGCCAATGGTTCTGCAAGACTACCAGATTCATCCAGCACTACTTTTTCCTGCTTCATGGAAATAACCGAAGTTTGAAAAGTCGGTTGCCTTTTTCTGAACATACTTTCCGAAGCAACATAAGCCAGCTCTTCTTTTTCACCCGTATACACTACCTGAAAAAAGCCATCAAATGCGAGGCGTCTCGTGTTATCGTCACTTTTAAGAAGATACTCAGAATAGGGTACGCGGGCGGTATCCAGTTTTTCTATCACCTTTGGTAAACTTGCCTTCGCTAAAATTTTACCAATAGGGTGATCGTCATTAATTGGCTTATTTGTTCCCATAATGGCCAGTTGTTTTCGGGCTTCCTGTAGTTGTTCTTCCGTGGGGCGTTGCGGATTGGGTGTTCTGATCAGTCTTCTCAGGTTAAAGCCTTCCTCTTCCAGTTGTTCTTTTCGCAAAGCTCTCACAAAATGCATGGCCGAGCCATTATAGGCTTTCAGCCTGTTTTTTTGCCATTTCTTTTCCCGGCTTTTACTGCCTTTCATGGGTTCGAACAAAGGGTAACCCAGGTAGGTAAGGTATTTGGAACTGTAATCGTAATTATATTCGATCAGCAGATAAGATATCCGAAAACCGAGTTCAGGGTTCTCAATGATCAACAAATCCTTTGCATTCACCTTCAGTGTATTATCATTTTCATCATAAACGATAATAAGGGTTTCGGGGTTAACCAGTTTACACTTTGCCGCAATTTCACTTCTCCCTATAAATCCTTCCTTAAACAATTCAAGATTGGTATACCACGATGGATCTCTTTTTGTCTTTACCGAAACGGTGTTGAGCTCGGTTTGTGAGGGTGTAAGTTTGAAAACCAAAACCGGAGGCTGTTTGGTATCACCGGGTGACAACGTAACCGGATGCACAATAGGCTCATAACCTACCATAGATACCACCACTTCATAGTGACCATTAGGAAGTGAGAGGCTGAAATTACCAGCCTTATCAGTCACGGTGCCGTATGTGGTATTGGTGATAAATATGTTCGCCATTTCGATTGGCTGATTCGTCGGTCCGTCAATGGCTCTTCCTGTAATCTGCCGGTTTTGTGCGAAAGATAACGTGGCTGAGCATAACAAAAACGTTGAAAAAAGCAGTACCGGAATTCTCATAGTATGGTTGAGTGATGGGTTGCAAAGCTATTAAATTTTAAATTATAACTAAAAAATTAGTTATAAAAATATACTTTGCTAAACCCTTCTGCATATGACAATACGCCGCCAAATAGGTTGATTATGTGTATTTCTGATTGCTATGCATCAAAACAATAGTATAAATGGTTTTTTAGTGTTATTCCAATATTTCATATCAGAGACATTAGGAAGAAGAAGAGGGGAAGGGGTGATTTTTTTCAAATAACGTAATTATAAATATTTTCATAAATTGGATTATTCCAATCAATGAAGATAACTATTTATGATTTTTTTTGAACTGTGTATTCAATCTATTTATTTTGTAATCAATTGATAGACAATAATTAAAATATTTCTATTGAAGATTGTTTCTATCGGTTAAGATTTGTGTAAAATCAAATTGGTAGTAATTATTTAAAGAAAAGTTAACAATGGTTTGTTTGATGGAGAGCCTCGTAGGTACTATATAAAGAAAGATGTGCATGTTGTACTTTAATAATACAACAGAAGATTTTTGAGGTAGTACATCACATGGCGTATTGAGTCGACACAAAACCATTTTAAGGGAAAAGAAAAATGAGACAGATAAAAAAACAAATGAGCACAACACCACTTACAGGTTTAAGGAATTCGATCGGAAATCTTTTTTTGACATACAGCGCGAAATATTCCGAGCTTTTCGGAGTGCTATCGAAGCCTTGGGCTCCGATGGGAACAGGATTGTTAGAAGCGGGGCATGTTGATCAGGTTAGAGATAATTCGAAACCTGCTGATTATGGTAAAAACAGATATTCGGTGCTATACACGCTCAATGCACAATATCAGCATGTAGGATGCTCTTCTCAGGCAGAGGCACAAGCAGTGTTGGCGGGATTAATGACAGATGGGAATCGTATTCCGGTTGGGATCTATGATGGGACTCAGGATACTTTTGAATGGGAAATCATTGGTCAGTACTTCCATAGCCAGGATCCTGCTGATGTGCGTGAAGCACGTAATAAAGAAGTGCTGAGTGTAGCAAAAGCGTTACGTCGCAGAGATGGAAGCTGGCAACCAGGTCATCTGCAAAGACCAGGTATTTATGCCTGATATAATGAAAAAGAGGATCTGAGAGGATCCTCTTTTTCATTTAGCGGGCCATAGCACCACTCTTGTACCGTTCTTAGCGCTGAGGTTCTGATGGAATGCATTACGTTCCGCCTCTGGTAAATTAAATACATTAAACGACGTGCCATCACAATTATAGGCATAGCAGCCAAGGCAGGCCATGTATTCCAATTGATAGTTGATGATCTGTTTACCGTCCACATTGATCAATGTAACCTTCAGAAATTGCTCTGTCTTGTTCGCTCTGGCTGTGTCAATTTTATTTTTCAGCCAGTCAAGGTTATGAATGGGGTCTTCCACACCGCAAGCTTCAACGACAGATAGTTTCGGGGCTTTATCTTTACAGGAGCCTGCTAGAAATAATACTAACAGGATATAGTAGATATATTTCATGAAAATGATTAAATGGTTGGTTTAAATACCAGACACACAATATATTTGTTTGGTTGGTTGAGATAGAATTTTTTTCTGTACAATCAATTTGATCACTCCTTTACTTGACATCTTCCAGGCTCAACACCATGAAAAACGAAAATTTCCCCTGGATTCAGTGGATTTTTACTCTCAGTTTTATCCTGATTACTTTTCTGCCGCGCTCTCTGGACGATACCATGTTCATGGACGGGCTGGTATATGCCTCTATCGCTCGAAATATGGCGATTGGAAAGGGTAGTTTTTTTCAACCTTATTTTGCCGATAGTTTCTGGTTGCCTTACGACAACGATGGTTATTTCTATGGACATCCGCCATTGCAATTTGGCTTGGAATCAGTTCTTTTTCGTGTATTCGGAGATACGCCATTTGTTGAAAATATATATAATCTACTCGTACTGATTGCTACTATAGTCCTGCTGGTGGCTATATGGAAGCGATTTTTCAAAGAATCTTCTTTGCAGGGTATGTCGTGGCTGCCGGTGCTGTGCTGGTATTCTATGTTGATTGTCTGGTATGGTATGCCCAATAATTTTCTTGATAGTACGATGGCCGTATTCTGTCTGTTATCGTGCTACTTTCAACTTTGTGCTTTTGAAAGCAGCACTACAAACAAGCAACGCATTGTATTTTTGCTCCTGGCGGGATTCAGTATATTTTTATCAGTCATGACAAAGGGCCCTGTGGGACTCTATCCGTTGGCATTTTCAGGTATATATCTGTTATTTTACAGAAAATCTAAATTCATAGAAACAGTTCTTCCTACGATTTTGCTCGTTTCTGCCTTCGCATTTCCGCTTCTCCTTTTGTTTTTTTACGAGCCGGCGCGTTTTTTCTTCTCCAAGTATTTTGAAGGACAGGTTGTAAATGCATTGCTTCAGAAAAGAGAAAAAGTGAGCGAAGAATCTGGTGCTCATTTATATCTCCTTAAAGAGCTTTTCAGGAGTGTGTGGCCACACATAACGGCCACTATTGCTCTGTATTTGATAGCCTGGTTTGCAGGAATCAAAACACAATTAGCTCAAAAGACTACACGGATCGCTCTGGTCTGTTTTATGGTAGCGGCTTCCGGAATATTGCCGATGCTGGTAAGCGTGAAGCAATACCATCATTATCTGCTGCCCGCTATGCCGTTTGTAGCGTTACTGTTTGCTGTGCTTATTTCCGAAAGACTTAAAGCGTTATACGAATTGAATCCGCGATTGAGCCGGGTGGCTGCTTTGCTTGCAGCCTGTTGCTGCTGGGTCATTACATTTCAGAAGCTTAATTATCGGAAAGAAAATGTGATTGGCAATAACACACGGCACATCATGAAGTATGTACCACATCATGCTACTTTGGGTGTTTGTAATAACCTGTTGAATAATCCGGATATCTACGCTTATTCTCAACGCTACAATCATATGTCGTTATGTGCTCATACAGATACGACAACTTATACCCTTGTTGACGCCGGTTGTGTCGATACCTACAAGAAAATCGGCCATGAGTTGGTGAGTTTAGAGGGTAATTATTTCCTGCTGATTAAAAAATCCGCCGGGATTTTGTCAAGCCGATAGATGTGTCTTGGTTTAATATTTTGATTTATAGATGTATACGTAAGATTCAGCTCGATATGTATGAGAGAAGTGTATTCGCTAGTGCTTTCCGCGCAGATTCCATCCCATCTTATAAAATCACTCGTTCATCCTTTTTAATAATCCCTTCATCATAAATTATTGTCGGGGTGGTACTTTATCCTGCACTTTTGTAGTGTAATCGGAAACTACCAACACCATGCATAAATTTACATTCTTCGTTTTATTCTCTATTGCTGCGTCAGTTATACCAGCATCGGCTCAGTTTCCTATGGGAGGAGCCGCAACCCCGAAAGCACTTCCCGGTACTGCAGGAGACCAATCTCCTAAAGGAAATTCTAAAATCTCAGGAACAGTCGTAGACTCAGCTTCTGCAAAAGCAGTTGAATTTGCCAGTATAGCACTTTACAATAAGAAAACCGGACAGGCAGTGGATGGAACGGTGGCAGATGAGAAGGGGAAATTCTCGTTGACAAAAGTGCTGGATGGTGAGTACAGATTGTTGTTTTCGTTTATTGGCTATGGTAACAAAACAGTAGATAATATTACCCTTACCAAAGGACAGGATCTGGATCTGGGTGTTATTAAACTTGCAGCCAACGTAAAGCAGCTGGAAGAAGTGACAGTTACCGGACAAGCTGCTTTGATTGAAGAGAAAGTAGACCGCCTGGTTTACAATGCCGAAAAAGATATTGCTGCCAAAGGTGGAGATGCGACTGATATTTTGAGAAAAGTACCTCTGCTGACTGTCGATCTGGATGGAAATGTATCTTTGAGAGGAAGCCAGAATATACGTGTCCTGATCAACAACAAACCGAGTACAATCATCGCAAGCAGTGTAGCCGATGCATTAAAACAAATTCCTGCTGATCAGATTAAAACGGTTGAAGTAATCACGAGCCCGTCTGCTAAGTATGATGCTGAAGGTTCCGGAGGTATCATCAATATTATCACAAAAAAGAACAGCTTGCAGGGATTGAACCTGAACGTGGATGCCGGCGTAGGTAACAGAGGATCGATGTTGTCGCTGAACGGTGGATACCGCAAGGGCAAGGCAGGATTTACAATTGGTGGATTTGGACGCGGATCGTACAACACGATCACGAAAACAAATCTGGAGCAGACAAGTATTGCAAATGGAATCGCTACACGTACAAGTCAGGCGGGTGATGGAGACAGCCGGGGATTGTTCGGACAGTATAACATCGGTTTCGATTATGATCTTGCAAAAAACCAGAGCATCACGGCTGGCGTGCGTTATGGTGTAAGAAACATGATCAGTGAGCAGGACCTGGTAACGAAGCTTTATACAAATGACGTGAATACCTCTACATCCAGCCGTTTTGTAGATGCAAGAAACCTGTCAGGAACTGTGGATGTGAACCTTGATTACCTGCGTACTTTCAAGCCACAGCAGGAATGGAGTATTTCTACGCTATACAGCCGTAATGATCTTAATAATAATTTCGATGCGAACCTGATGAATGGTGGAGGAGAATTGACAAGCCGTCAGCGCAACCTGAACAAGAATATCAATCAGGAATTTACTTTCCAGACAGACTATCAGACTCCAATCAAGAAAAACCAACTGTTGGAGTTCGGGGCGAAAGGTATTTTCAGAGAAGTGAATAGTGATTTCAAATTCCTGACTGCCGGAAGAACAGGTGATTTTATAACAGAGACAGATCAGCCTTCGGGAGCGCTTACCTATAACCAGAATATTGCAGCAGGTTATTCTTCATATACCTACACTACCAAGAGCCGTTACACTTTTAAAGGAGGCTTGCGTTACGAACATACCTTCATTGATGCAAGCACTGAAACGGGAACTGTAGGAGTTGGGAATTACGGAGTACTGGTGCCAAGTGTGAATGCATCCAAAACGATAAAAGGAACAACGTTGAAACTGGGCTACAACAGACGGATCCAACGCCCCGGCCTTGCTCAGCTTAACCCGAACTTCAACTCTGCCAACCCGCAGAATATTACGATTGGTAACCCGGAGCTACGTCCTGAGCTAACCAATAACTTTGAATTGGGTGTAAGTAAAAATATCAAGAAGACTTACATCAATGCTACCTTCTTCGGACGAGCAACGAACAATGCGATTTCTCAGGTTCGCCAACCTTCGGATACCCTGGCAGGAGCTATCGTAACTACATTTGAAAACGTGGGTAAGCAACACGCTTATGGGGCCAACATTTTTGCCAACGTAGCTGCGACTTCCAAAATTAGTGTCGGGTTGTTCAGTAATGTCTTTTATTCAATCATGAAAGGACAGGCAATCGGAGAAGGTGGTTTGTCGGAAGAGATCAGTAATTCAGGTTGGAACGTAAGCGGAGGTGTATTTTCTCAGGCCACATTCAAAAATGGCTGGGGAGCGCAGGCATTCGGATTTTTGCAGGGAAGCCAGGTGCAGCTACAAGGTATGCAGGGAGGATTCGGTTTCTACACAGTGGGAGTGAAGAAGGATTTCAAGAACAAAAAAGGAAGTATCGGTATTGCTGCTGAAAACTTCCTGAGCAAGCGTTTCAATATTCATACCGAACTTAATTCTTCTCAGTTCAATCAGGTAAACGATATTTACTTGTATAACAGAGGTGTACGTGCAACCTTTACATACAAAATCGGTAAAATGACCATGGATGCGCCGAAGAGAAAAGCGAAAGGTGTAAACAACGACGATGTGAAAAGCGAAGGTGGCGGACAGCAGCAATCAGGAGGAACTCCGGGCGGAAGTCAGCCACGCTAATTCACGCTGAAAAATTGATAAACGATTAATAATTACTTTTTTAGCAGAAATAAACTTTAAGCGACTAACTAATTTAACCTCAAATCAATGATCGAAATGAAGACAAACAAACTTTTTTTAGCGGTGGCAGCCACCATGATTTCTTTGGGAAGCTTTGCGCAAACGGTAGATGAAATTGCAGAAAAACACACTGCGGCACTTGGAGGTGCAGATAAACTTAAAAGTGTAAAAACCATCATTTCGGAGCGTTCATTGGCTGTTAACGGAATGGATATACCTACCAAAACAATATTGGTGGTTGGTAAAGCGGTGCGTAGCGAATCTACGGTAATGGGTAATACGATGGTGCAGGTGCTTGACGGTACTACCGGATGGATGATTCGCCCGACGATGATGGGCGGAACCGGCGAACCTGAAGACATGCCGGCAGAAGTAGTGAAGCAAACTGTAAGCCAGCTAGATCCTTTCGGTGGATTGGTAGACTACAAAGAAAAAGGAAACAAAGTAGAGTTGGTAGGAACAGAAAAAGTGGATAAAAAAGACGCTTTCCATCTGAAACTTACTACCAAGGATGGTCAGACGATAGATGAGTGGGTAGATGCACAAACGTATCTGATCACGAAAGTAAAGGTGGAAATGGCAGGGCAGAGCAGTGAAATTTCTTTCTCTGATTACAAGGATACAGACGGTGTTAAGTTTGCCAAAACGATGGACATTACGAGCCCGCAAGGCGCTATTTCGTTTATTACCAATAAGGTTGTTGTAAATGGTCCGGTAGACGAGGCAGTTTTCAAAAAGCCAGCGAAGTAAGAATTGTTAAATACAAATCACCAGCCCACACGTCAAACGCGAGGGTAACATTAAAGGCGTTTCTGATACCGAAGCCAGGTATTGGAAACGCTTTTTTCTTGTTTTGCTATGGCAGCATTTTAGAGCATAAAATTAATAACATATAATCTATATGTTAAATAGATTACTAATTTTGTCTTTCTAATTATTTCTGCAATTGACAACATCAGCACAACACGATCAAAATCTGTTATCCGCTTTGGCTCAAAGTGATGAGGTCGCCTTTGCTGAAATTTACCATTCCTACTGGAAGCTCCTGCACGACACGGCCTGGAAGCGCCTGGGCGATAAGGAGCAGGCCGGTGATGTGGTTCAGGATATATTTGTGAAGTTATGGGACCAGCGCGCTACGCTTGCAATTGATAATCTCCGGGCTTATTTGCACACAGCCGTTCGTTATAAAGTCTATAATATTATTGCTTCGCAAAAAGTCAATGATACCTATTTCCAGTATCTGGCTTTTCTGGATGTCACATCCGACCAGGCAGATCAGCAAATATTGTACGGAGAATTGCAGGAGCAGCTTAATGCTTTGCTGGAAAAAATGCCTTCGAAAAGGAGAGAGGTTTTTGACCTACGCTATGTCGATGGATTTTCAACAAAGGAAATCGCAGAGAAGTTGAATATAAGTCAGAAAACGGTGCAAAATCAGCTTATCAAAGCAACGGATTCTATCAAAGCAATTCTGTTTGCAATTGCTCTCGTACTGCCCGGTCATCTTAAGTAGGATTGCCCTTCCCCCACATCTTATCTTGCCAATAAATTTTTTTCATCCCTGCGTGGGAGATTTGTATTTGACATTGACTAGTTAGTATATAGACTAAAAAGTTAATGAATCGAAAATCATTTACAATCCTGATTAAAAGATTTCTTTCCGGTAAAACCACGCCCGAAGAAAATGACTTTCTGCAACGATATGATAATCTCTTTGACAGTAAAGCTTTGCCTGAGGAGCCGGCGGATGAAAGTGAAGAATACGGAAGACAGCTTTTTGAACAGATCAGGCTCCGGATAGCAAATGAAAGTGAGAAGAAAGTAATCCGGCTCACACAGTTCCGTGTAGTACTCAGAGCCGCTTCCATTGTGTTGCTCCTGGGTGCTTCGGTTTTGGCTTATACCTACCGGAATTATATTCTTCAACTTGCGGATCCGGTTCAGTATAGTACAATACATGTAGCGCCGGGCAAAACTGCCAAAGTGCTGCTGGCTGATGGTACCAGTGTTCTCTTGAATGCAGGCAGTACTTTAACCTATCCTGACAAATTCAGAGGTGTCAACAGAGAAGTAGCGTTACAGGGAGAAGGCTATTTTCAGGTAACCAGAAAATCAACACAGCCGTTTATTGTGAGTACTCCAGCTCTTCATGTGAAAGTACTTGGAACGAGTTTCAATGTAAGATCCTACCAGAGCGATCAGAAACTGCAGGTATCGGTGGTGTCGGGTAAAGTGCAGGTGAATGATGCACGTAACAATATGGCAACTCCCGTCATGCTTACTGCACGGGAAGAAGTCAGCTATCTTACCACAACAGGTACTTTTGAAAAAGGAGAATGGGATGGAACGGATGAGCTCTCCTGGCTTGATGGCGGGCTCAACTTCCGTAACCGGTCGTTCAGGGAAGTGGCCAATGCATTGGAGCGCAGGTTTGGCATTACAGTACAGCTGGATCCCAATCTGGAAAATTGTAATGTATATGCTCAGATTGGCAATGAGCCTGTAACCATTACCCTCAAAGCACTTACCCGACTTATGGGTGCAAAGCTGACCAGTACGGAAAATGGCTATCGTATTTCGGGAGTCGGCTGCCAGTCTAACTGATTTTCTGATGAAGCAAAGACACCCACCTTAAAAACAAAAAACTCCCTGCTGTAACAGGGAGCAGAATCGAATGTACATGTCAATTGTGAATGGCTCGGCCTCGGAAACCTTCTGCCTTTCACGCATTTTTCACATTAATTCTCTTTAATAAAAGTATGAAATCAATGTCGTTTACCAAACGATCCTATCTGATTGCAATGAAATTAACAGCCATTTTATCACTGGTTATCGGCATAGCTGGTTCGGTTGCTTTTTCAGGTCCTGCTTTGGGGCAGCGATTACTGGAACAAAAAATAACGTATTCCGTCAGAAACAAGTCAATCACAGAAGCACTGGAACAGCTTTCCTCGCAAAGCCAGGTGAAGTTTATGTATACCGCACAAGTAGCGAAGAATACCGCTAAGGTTACTTTCAACGCAAATCAGCAGACTGTGAGGTCGGTTTTGACAGGGATTCTTGCACCGCATCAGCTGGATTTTGAGATGGAGGGGAATTATGTGATCATCAAATCCAAAGCACGCAATGCTACAATTTCTCCAGCCACAACAACGCCTGTACCTGCTCGTGAAATACTGATCAAAGGGAAGGTGACAGATGAGAAAGGGGAGGCGCTGCCGGGTGTCAATATTCTTGTAGAAAATACCAGGTCCGGCGCTTCTACAGACGTAGACGGATATTTTCAAATCAATGCACCGGAACAGGGAATACTCGTTTTTTCTTTCGTAGGTTACAAAACACAGGAACAGCAGATTGGAAACAGGCAAACTATTGATGTTATTCTGAAGCCCGATCAGAGCCTGTTGGAAGAAGTTGTTGTAGTCGGGTATGGTATTCAGAAACGGAATAGTTTAACAAACTCCGTTTCTCAGATTTCAGGCGATGAGGTCACCAAAAGACCTGTTTCCAATTTGCAACAATCGTTTCAGGGGCTGATGCCCGGTGTTACAGTAACTGATTTGGGAGGTTCCCCGGGTAGGTCGAATGCCTCTATCCGCGTCAGAGGTATCACTACTTTCAATATTAACAGCAGCAGCACGAGCGGTTATGATCTTGCTAAAAATGATGCATTGATCATCGTGGATGGTATAGAGCAACAATTGAGCGATATTAATCCGGATGATGTACAATCTGTGTCAATTCTCAAGGATGCTGCTTCAACGGCCATTTACGGTTCACGCGCGACCAATGGAGTAGTACTTATTACAACCAAAAGAGCTTCCGGAAGTAAGGTACAGGTGGATTATCACGGCTACTACGCCATTCAGAAATCCAACAATGTACCTAAGATGATGGGTCTTGAAGCCTATATGCGTCATCAGGTGGCTGCATATACCAATGCGGGATCAGCCTTACCAGCCCGCTTCACAGAAGAGTCTATTCAGGCTTATGTAAATGCCACGGATCGCGAAAAATATCCACTTCCTAATACCTGGTTTGATATTATGCTGAAAGCGGCTCCTCAGCAAAACCACAGTCTGTCGGTGTCAGGAGGAAATGACGCGCTTCGTACGCGCCTGAGTGTCCGTTATCAGGATCAGCAGGGGGTGATTCAAAACTTTGGTAATCAGATTGGAGAGATCAGGCTCAATTCCGACTATACCATATCTCCCAGACTCCGTGTAAGTGCGGATGTCAACTATCGCTACAGCATCAATGAGAGTCCGACGACAAATGCTGCTGCTCCGCTTAATAACTTTTTCCACGGAACATTATGGGCCGTACCTAAGTATGACGACGGAACGTATGGTTTGAGCACGCAGGGCAATAACCCATTGATGTTCATTGAAAAAGGAGGGCAAACGAAACAAAAAACGGATTACCTGGCGGGCTATGTGAAGGCGGATTGGGATATAACAGAAGGACTAACCTTCTCTACCCAGATAGCCGGAAGAGGGCTTTTAACTTCTCAGAAAAGTTATGTCAATGCTTATTCCAATACGGATAAGAATACAAATATCACCAGAACGATCGTCAACAATACCCTCACCGAAGTACGCAATGATCTGAAAGAATACACTTTGAACAGTTTGCTGACGTACGACAGGAATTTTGGCAGTCATCATTTCAAAGGGCTTCTTGGATATTCTCAGATCGGGAATACACAGACATTCCTGAGTGCGTATCGGGAACGTTTCTACAGTAACGACATTGGCTCAATAGGCCAGGGAGCTAATGACGGAACGAAGAGTAATGACGGAAGAGATGCTGTTTATGGTTTACGCTCATTCTTCGGGCGCGTAAACTACGATTACCAGGACAAGTACTTGTTTGAAGCCAATGGGCGTTACGACGGGTCATCCAAATTTACCGGTGAGAAACAATATAGCTTTTTCCCCTCTTTGTCTGCCGGCTGGCGGATTTCGAAGGAAGCATTCTGGGACAGAATCTCAAATACAGTCAATGATTTGAAAGTGAGAGGTTCGTGGGGAATAACAGGAAATCAGTCGGTAGACTTATACAGCTACTATGCGGCACTCACTGCGAGCGGTTACAATTTTGGCGGGCTTCCTGTGCAGGGTTACCGGCAGAATACACTGGCTAACACAGGCCTGGGTTGGGAATCAACCACGCAACTGGATCTCGGGCTTGATGCCTCTTTCTTCAAAAGAAAATTGAATGTAACGGTAGATTATTACAACAAACAAACTGATGATATTCTGTTGAATCTTGATATTCCTGCAACGATAGGGTTAACAGCTCCTCCTCAAAATGCAGGTTCTGTACAAAATAAAGGTTGGGAGTTTAGTGCCAATTACCGCGGGGCATCTGCGACGTCCGGTCTGCGTTACAACATAGGTGCAAACCTGAGTATTAATGAAAACAAGGTTACAGATCTGAAAGGAACGGGGCCATACATCACAGGTTCAGACATTGACCCCCGGTATATTATTAAACAGGGGTTGCCTATCAATACGCTTTGGGGGTACAAAACAGACGGATTGTTTCAGTCGCAGCAGGAGATTGCAGAATACAAAGCGACCTATGTAGCCAATACCAAACCCGGTGATGTCAAATATGTGGATTTGAATGGCGATGGTGTGATCAACGCCAATGATATGACCAACATCGGAAACTCCTTCCCACGCTACACATTCGGGGTTAACTCGGATTTCTCTTACCGCAATTTCGAACTATCGCTTCTTTTCCAGGGAGCAGCAAAAGTAGATACGCGTTTGGCTGGAGCATTGGCTGAAATGGGTAATCAGGAAGGTTTTACACACGAAATTTACACCGACAATTACTGGACTCCGGAAAATACCGACGCACGTTTTACCCGTCCTGTCAAATTTGATCTCCGCAATGTCGCCACTTCCGACCGGCTGGTACTGGATGCTTCCTATATCAGGCTGAAAAATGTGCAGCTGGCCTATAGTCTTCCCGTTGAACTGGTTCAAAAAGTGAGTCTGAAGAAAGTGAGGGTATATCTTTCTGCCACCAATTTGTTTACGATCTCCAAATTGAATGAATGGAATCTGGATCCGGAGGCACCATCTGGTCGTGCGGTATACTACCCTCAAACTGCATTGTACACAGTAGGTCTCAATCTTCAGTTCTGATTTTACTCCTATTATTTAGATTTTACGATGATGAAAAAATATAATCTGAGACATTTAGTTTTTGCACTTATTGCTGCTGCAGGCATGGTTGCCTGCGATAGCGATTTGCTGGAAACGATACCCAACGACCGTCTGTCGGAAAATGCTTTTTGGAAAACAGAAAATGACGCGAAGTTGGCAGTAAATGCTTTGTATAATGATCTGGATGGAACGAATATCCTAAGTTGGGATGCCCTTACGGACATAGCCCACACCAATCAGAACTTTGAAGTGCAGGCCTATATAGAATTAGGTGCCTATGACGCAACCAGCTCGAAAGTGTATACCGAATGGACCAATGCTTATAAAGGCATTCGCGCTGCTTCCTATTTTCTTGAAAACGTCGATAAAGTAACCAGTACAAATGCGGGTTTGATCAATCAGCTAAAAGGTGAAGCCAAAGTGCTGCGTGCTTACCAGTACATCAAGCTGGCCGGATTTTTCGGGGATGTACCATTGGTCACAACTCCCATAAGTATCGAAGAAGGCAGAGCGCTGAAGAGAACTCCGGTTGCGGAGATATGGGATTTTATAGACAAGGAATTAAATGAAGCCGCAGCATTATTGCCGGTTTCATACACGGCTGCGGATAAGGGAAGAGCGACGCAGGGGGCTGCTTTGGGATTGGCAGCAAGAGCTAATTTACTCGCCGGACGATACCAGAAAGCGGCTGAAGCTGCCGATAAAGTGATAAAGCTGAATGTGTATGGTCTGAACGAATCGTATGAAAAACTCTTCAGTTATGCTGCTGAAAATAATAAGGAAGTTTTATTTGATAAACAGTTTATCAAAGACACCTATCAGCATTCAGTATTTCAAATTCTTGCACCTTATAGTCAGCGTAATGGAGGGAGCACATTTGTTCCTACTAAAAACCTGATTGACGCATATGAAACGCTGGATGGCAAACTCATCACAGACGCAGCAAGCGGATATGATCCTAAGAAGCCTTACGTCAACAGGGACAACAGATTGAAATACTCGGTTTTTCTGGATGGTGATATTTTACCAAGCGGAATTGCCTTCAAACCTCAGCCTAACAGTGGCACAGCAGATGCAATTGGCAGTACCTATATCGCTTCCACGACGGGGTATAATACCAAAAAATATATCAACACGGAAGATTATGCGAACCCTGCGAACAGCGGGATAAACATCATACTGCTTCGCTATGCGGAAGTATTACTCACTTATGCTGAAGCGAAGATTGAACTGAACCAGATAGATGCGAGTGTGCTTGCTGCCATCAATACGGTGCGAAATGGTAGAAATGATGTGAAGCAACCTTCTGTAACCAGCACAGCTCAGGCAGAACTCAGAGAAATTGTTCGCCGGGAAAGGACTGTAGAGCTTGCTCTGGAAGGACAGCGCCTCTTCGATATCCGCCGTTGGAAAATAGCGGATAAAGTGATGCCGGGTCCGATTTATGGGATCACTTACGTCAATGCTGCCGGAGCACTTGTGACTGTGCAGGTAGTTGCAGCGAATAAGGTCTTTGATGTGAACCGGCATTATTTGTGGCCGATACCACAAAAGGAAAGAGATTTAAATGGATTATTAACACAAAACACGGGCTGGTAAAATGGCTAAAATGAATAAATTAAATTGGATCATAGTGCCTTGTATTTTGCTGGGTGCGGCGGTCATGATGCTGGCGATGGCTCCGAAGCCCTCTGCAAGTAAACCGAATATTGTCTTGTTTTTTATTGATGACCTCGGTTATGGTGATCTTTCGGTAACCGGCGCTTTGGGATATAAAACTCCGAATCTGGATAAGCTGGCTGCTGAAGGAACAAGATTTACCAACTTTATGGCTGCGCAGGCGGTGTGCAGCGCGTCGCGAGCCGCATTGCTGACGGGTTGTTACCCAAACCGTGTTGGCGTCTCAGGTGCTTTTGGCCCGCAGGCGGCTCAGGGGCTACACCCTCAGGAAGAAACGATTGCTGAGTTGGTAAAAGAACAGGGCTATACCACCGGAATTTTCGGGAAATGGCATTTGGGTAGTGATCAGGAGTTTTTGCCGTTGCAACAGGGTTTTGATGAATATTATGGTGTACCGTATTCGCACGATATGTGGCCACTTCACCCATGGCAGGAGCGAGCGAAATATCCACCATTGCACTGGATTGATGGGAATAAAGCAGGAAAAGAAATTAAGAATCTGGAAGATGTGAGCGAACTGACCCCCAACATTACAGAGAAGGCAGTCGGATTTATCAAAAGAAATAAAAACAAACCCTTCTTTCTGTATGTACCGCATCCGCTACCTCACGTGCCATTGGCAGCTTCAAGTAAGTTTAAAGGGAAAAGTGAGAGAGGAATTTTCGGAGATGTACTGATGGAACTCGACTGGTCTGTAGGTGAAATATTGAAAGAATTGAAAGCACAGGGTCTTGATAAAAATACGCTGGTGATATTCACGAGCGACAATGGCCCATGGCTCAATTACGGAGATCATGCAGGTTCTTCCGGAGGTTTTCGGGAAGGAAAAGGGACGTCTTTTGAAGGTGGACAACGTGAGCCGACGATCATGCGCTGGACTGGTGTGATTCCCGCAGGAAGGGTTTCTAATAAGCTTTTGTCAACGATTGATATTTTGCCAACTATAGCCAAACTTACCGGCGCGAAATTACCAAAGCAGAAAATTGATGGTATTGAATTTGTGGATCTATTGAAAGGAGATGACTCAAAAACACCAAGAGAAGAATTCTTATACTACTATAGAAAAAACAGTCTGGAAGCAGTTCGTAAACACGACTGGAAATTGATTTTTGCTCATCCGGGTAGAACTTATGAAGGCCAGGCACCTGGTAAAGATGGCCAGCCCGGACCAACTTCTGAGGATTTTCAACATCCGAGAGCATTATATAATCTTGCCCGCGATCCGGGAGAACGTTATAACGTGTTGGAACAAAACCCTGAAATCGTAGCCGAATTAGAGAAAATTGCAGAGGCTGCCAGGGAAGATCTGGGAGATGATCTTCAGAAAAAGGAAGGTAAAAACAGAAGGCCTGTCGGTGTTACGAGCAGTAAATAATTGTTTGTTTTAAGCAAAATTGAAGGAAAGGTGAATTCGATTTTGCTGTCAGCCTGAGCGGAGTCGAAGGCAATTTACACTACGTAGATAATGTTTCGACCGCCCGGTCCGCTCAGCATGACAACTTTGCCGAACTGTATATTTTATATTATGGCCTGAATTCCTACAGTGGGTCCAGGCCATATTTTATTTCAAGCCTTTACCTGTCGCTGCCCAGTAAATACCTCCGTAAAGGTGATCAAGGAAAGATTGGTCAGAATATACAAGACCAATGTGTCCCATTCCGGTATAAAATGCTCTGCCACCATCGTATTTATGATACCATGCAATAGGATGAGAGTTACCCATTCCTGCGCCTTTGCTGGTTTTAGGGTCATAGGTTTTTTCATCCAGGGTGATCAGAATATTCAAATCGCTGGCCGCTGCAGGTTTTTTGTATTCGTACCATTCGTCGGTCCAAAGCATACGTTTCGGGAATCTTTCCAAGCCCGGGAAGTTGCTATTGACCACATCCAAATACGCCGTTTGCTGCGCCGGGTGGGTAAGAAACATCATTCCAACCAGCTTGTTATACCAGGCCCAGTCATATTCTGTATCTGCAGCAGCATGCACACCCACCCAGCCTTTTCCACTCTGGATATATTTTTCGAAGGCTGCTTGCTGTTCGTTATCCAGGATATCTCCGGTTGTATTCAGAAAGATCACTACATCATAGTTTTTAAGCGATTTTTCGTTGAATACCGAAGCATTTTCCTGCCAGTCTACACTGAAATTGTGTCTTGCTGCCAGGTTTCTTACACCGGCAACGCCTTCATGAATAGCCGTATGGTGAAAACCAGCCGTTTTTGTAAATAATAATGCTTTGAATTGCTGAGCGTAAGTAACGGAAGTGCCAAGTACAATCAGTGACAGGGTGAGCAGTTTTTTTAACATTTTGATATAGATTCAGATATATGATTTACAGAAATTTATTCTACGTAATCAGCGGCCCATTACCAGTCTTGTCTGAGCAGAACCGGCGACGTCCTTCAGTTCAACTTTCAGACTCTTGTCTTTGATTGCCTTGCGGTCGATTACAAGTGAAATAGGATGGACGCCTTGCGTGAATGCCGCCGTGATACTATTGCCAGCAATTTTCAGCGGTTTATTTCCTTCAAAGGCCGTAATTCCTTCATCGGAGCTCAATGCCAGTGTTACATTCCCTTTTGTCAAAGCCTCAATATCAAATTTGACAATACTGAAACGTTTTCCGGTTGCATTCTCCATTTCAGGAAGTTCATCGAGCGGAAGTTCACCTGAAACTTTGCTATATACCGGCTGGCGGGTAATAGTTGCACCCTTTCCAACGATTACAGGATTTTCAAAAGATAATTTTTTTGCAGTTGCTTTGTCGGCATCTACGCTTTCCCAACGTCTTACGTAACGGGTGCTTGGCACACGGAAGTCACCTGATTCACCCAGTTTGGTCAGGAAGCCTACCAGATTGACAAACTCTTCCCGGCTTAGTCCAGCTGTAAGTCCCGGAGGCATCAGCGAGCCCGGTACTTTTTCCATCAATTCTACCTGACTTTTTGCAATAGAAACTTCTTTGCCCGTTACATCACGAATCACGATGTCCGAAGCGCCGTCACTGGCCAGATATCCCATCAATTCGGAGCCATCTTTTTTCACAACACGTTTCAGATCGTAACCTTCCTTGATGGAAGCACTTGGTTCCAGCAGAGAACGAATGATGGTTTCAGCAGGTGAACTGGTTCCGAGACTACTCAGGTCGGGGCCGATCAATCCCCCCGCACCGCCGATGGCATGGCAGGTAGTACAGCTCAGATCAGCCTTGCGGAAAAGCAATTCCCCTTTGCCGGCATCACCTGTTTCACGAGCCAGTTTGGCTAATCCGGCAATATCCCTGTCGCTCAATTCCTGAGGCATTTTCTGAGCAGGTAAAGAGCCGCCCGAAGCTTCGAGCGCTTTTTTTAAAGCAATGATTTCATCCAGGTTCTGGCGGGTCCAGCCCGCTCTTGCCTGCACAAGCTGCCGGCCTGCTTTTGCCATAGGTTCCGGTATTTTTTTTGCGGCAATAGCTTCCGCCAATGCGCCACTTGCAGCATTGTTTGGAATAAATACCAGGAAGAATTCAGCCATATCGGTATCCGCTGGCAATGAGCGCATCAGGTCAGTACCAATGCGTGCTCCTTCTTTCGGGTCAATGATGGAAAGTTGTGAAGCGGCAATAACGCGTACCTCCGGCGTATTTTTCGGGCCTGTCAGTTCAGTCATCAATTTAACAGCCTTCTCTTTATCAATAGATGACAAAGCGGCTAATGCTGCTTTCTTCGTACCCGGATCACCGGTTTGAACAAGTGTTGTCAATCGGTTATTCAGCTGAGATAATTTCCATAACCCGGCCAGACGAATAGCACTCTGACTCACTGCTTCATCTTCATGTCCGATAAAATCTGCAACACGTTCCGGATTTTTATTCGGGATAATTTTTCTCTGTATTGCTGCATTTTCAAGAGCTGCGAGTTGCGCCGCTACATTTTTATCTTTTTTCTGAACAGCCAGATCAAGCAGTATATTCATTTCTGTCGCTTGTCCTGTTTTGGCTATTGCTCCGAGTACATCTTTCTGATATTCTTCCGGAACTTCTCCTTTTTGGTAGAGCTGAACCAGGTGCGTTACAGCTTCGGGACTAACGGCCGATTTAAGTGCATATGATGCCTTCTTGCTATCGCCGAGGAACGAAGGGTCAGTCTTAAGTTTAGCCAGCCATTGAGGCTCTAAATCCCTTACAGTTTGCCAAAGGGCGAAGTCAAGGAACTCATCCATTTGTTTATCCAGGGCTGTCAGGGCAATGCGTGTCGCATCAGCAGACTTCAGTCCTCTCAACGCAATAACGGCCTCCAGGCGTACCTGTGGATGCTCGTCGGCAGCAGCTTTGGTTAGTATCCCTTGCACATTGCTGATTTTAGGAATCCAGAACGAAAGTGCACGTACAGCAGCGGCACGGGCTTTATGATTTTTGGCAGCTAATAGTGTTTGTAAAAGAGGTTCATTCACGGTTTCCAGTGTCTGGTAAGTCCAAAGTGCTTCCAGCAACTGATGTTCGTAATTTGCATCGTTTTTGTCCAGAGCCTGTACCCATTTCTGTAATTCAGGAATGACCGTTTTCGCACCACGTGCTTTCAAAACCTGCTTCGTTTGCGCGCGTGTCCAGTCTTCAGGTTGTTTGAGCGTTTCAAGCAATTCAGGAACAGATGCTTTTACAAGATTTGGTTTTTTAAGTAATGGCTTATTTTTCGCTGTAATTTTCCAGATACGTCCATGCTCCTGATCACGACGGGGATCGTGGAAATCCACCTCTCCATGCTGGATAATGGGGTTATACCAGTCAGCTACGTAAATGGCTCCATCCGGGCCAACCGTAATATCCACAGGCCGGAATGCTACGTTATCCGTCCACATCAGATCCTCCATTTGTTTGGAAGCATATCCGCTGCCTTGTTCCTCCAGTTTGAAACTATTAATGCGGTTGGCGCGGAAGTCATTGGTGATCAGTCGTCCCTGCCATTGTTCCGGTAAATGTCTCCCCGAAATCACATCCAGACCACTATGTTTGGGTTGCCCCGGATTCAATCCGCGGATTGTTCTGGCCGCACCGGGAGCTGTCACAAAAGTGGCACCCGGAAATGCGTAATTGATACCTTCGCCACCTGCACCGTCAGTCAGGAATGTTTGTCCCCATTTATCAAACTGTAATCCCCACGGATTCACCAGTCCACGGGCATATACATTCATGTCCAGATTACGGGTATTGAGTTGCCATACGCCACCACCTTCAAGCCTTTTAATGCCGAATGGCGTTTCCACGTGGCTGTAAATGTAGATCGACTGGTTGAAATAGAGATGTCCTTCCGGTCCCCATCTGAATGTGTGGATCAAATGGTGCGTATCCGCTGTTCCGAAGCCATTCAGGATTCTTCTTTTTTTATCTGCTTTTCCATCACCGTCGGTATCAGCAAAATGCAGGATTTCAGTTGAGTTGGCAACATACACGCCCCCGTCGCCGGGAAGAATACCCGTTGGGGTAAGCAGACCTTCGGCAAAAATGGTCGATTTGTCTGCTTTTCCATCCCCATCCGTGTCTTCTATCACAAAGATTTTATCGTTGGCTTCTTCGCCCGTTTTCAAATGCGGATATGCCGTACTGCTCACGACCCATAAGCGGCCCTGTTCGTCCCAGTTCATTTGAATAGGCTTGGCTACCAGCGGTTCACTTGCCCAGAGTGATACTTCAAAACCATCGGCTACTTTGAAGGACTTCAGCTCTTTTTCTACATCCGGGTCGGGATCTTCTTTATTGATTTCAGGCTCAACAGAGGAGCTCATGATCATGATGAGGGGGAGTAGAAGTATCAGGTAAATAAACTTGATCGCTTTCATATTTTCGATATCGGCTTTCAGCAATCGGCTGTCTGCTTTGTTAAATTTGATGGTGAATTCGTTTGAAATAGAATACTTCAGCTAGCTTATTTGAGCATTTTTAGCTCATACACACGTTGCTTTGGGACACCATGTGTTGCAATTTGTCCTTCCAGCCATTTCATGATCAGGCTCTGGTCTTCCAGCCCCTTTGCATGTCTGCCTTGCTCATAAGCACGGAAACCGAGAATGTAGGTTCGGTTCAATGGTCTGTACTGGAAGAAAAACTGATCATTCTTTTTCTGAATCATTTCCTGTACCTGCTTCACCTGGTAATAGTCAGGTCCCTGACTGATCGTTACCCCTTCCGCCCACTCTTTTGCGGAAGCGGCGGCAATTTGCTGCTGATCCGCTGTGAGTGTATAAAAACCTTTTTTCAGACCAGTTATTTTTACTTTTCTGAGCGGAGCAGATGTAGTTAGAAGTGCCTTTGGCAAAGGAAGAGGTAGGGTATTTTCCTGAATAGTGAACTGTACAGTAGCTCCCTCCACATTTTGAGTTACCTGCGCAGGAGCCGTTGCTTCTGATCCGCTCTTGCCGATTGCAATGTTGATATCCTTCACTTCATAAGGAATTCCCAGACTTTTCTGTAGTATCTGAGCCAGATGGAAATACCCCGTTTCATTCAGATGTGAGCCGTTTTCAATGATCAGCGTATTCTTTGCGAGGGCTTCAATCGGGCTGTATATATCGATAAACTGCTTCTTGCGACTCGTTGCTATTTTTGAGATTTCTGTATTATACAGTTTCAAATCTGCATTTCGCTGACTGATATGCGCGGAAGTATCTTCAAAAATAACGGGCGTTGTGGAAAGTAAAATTGACTTTGCTCCCAACGCATCTATTTTATCAAGAAGTTGATTATACCCTTCATTGAACTTAGCGAGTCCGGCTTGTCCGTCCTGTGCTTCCACACCACCATAAGCGATGAAAACCAGAGTCGGTTTGGCACCGGTCAGCTGATTGATCAGATGTTGATAAGGCGTAGGCGGATTAGTATAGGTGCTTCGGGCTTGTCCCCAGACATTGTCGCCTGTCCAGCCAAGATTCCGGAAAGTGACATGCCGTCCGGGAAAGCGCGTGGTAAGCGCAAGTTCCAGATAGCCCGATTGAAACTCATTTTCAAACAGGGAATTGCCGAGAAAAACTACTTTATCGCCATCTTTTAATTCAAATGGTACCTGTGAAGGACTCTGGGCAACAGCGGATCTGCATAGCAGAAACATACAAAGCAATACAGAGCCTACCGAGACCGGTACTTTCATCTTTCTCATGCACTTTTGGATTAGGTAAAGGAATACAGGAATTGCTGAAGTCACGATATGGTTACAGCCAATCACTTCAACAATGGATAAAGAAGCTTTTCGAAAGAAATTAATGGTAATAGAAAGTAAAAAAAATGAGGTAAATGACAGTTGTGAAATACATGCCCTGATAATGAGTGTTTTACATCATTTTTGTGGTAAAAAAAGATAAGATGATGTCAATATAATATTAGGGATTTGAGGAGAAGGGCAAAGGGGTTTGGAGTGGGGGCATGGGGATATGGGTTTGGGGGCAGAGGGTTATGGGAGAGGAGATGGTGCCCGAAGATGAGAAGGTGCAGCGCACCGGAATAGAAACTGACGATAGAACCAGCCATTGCTCGCGTTACAAACGCTCAACCAATAATGCCCCGATTACAAATCGGGGCGAACGCTTTATTTCTTCAAACTCTTAATATACAGCGTAATTGATTCAATATCATTATCCGAAAGTATCCCGACAAATGATGGCATTTCTTCATTATAGCCTTTGATAATTTTGACACCCGGGCTCAGGATGGATTCGCGGATGTACTTTTCATCCGCAATGGCTGAAGTGCCGTCTTCAAAATGACGCATAGATTTATAAAGATTCTGGAAAGGAGGGCCGTACATACCTTTGACCTGCGTACCCTCTGAGTGGCAGCCGAAACATGCCATTTTCTGGAATAATTCCTTACCTTTTTCAGCACTCGCCACTTCTTCTTTTTCTGTTGCCGCTACAGGTTCGGGTTGTTTTACTTTCAATAAAGCCAGATCTACAGACGAGAATCCAAAACTTGCAGGATCCAGAGCAGAAAGGTTATTCAGTGTGAAATAGAAATGATCATTCAATTGTTTGCCGTCTTTGAATTTGAGCTGGTAGGCTACGTCCACCTGCATCACTTCTTTCATGTCTGGTATTAGCAGCAATACTTTTTTCTTGTCCGCCGACAAATAAGACGCTACTACATTCAGCGTTTCTTCTCCTGTACTGCCGTCGAGTTTAAAATGCCCGGAGCCATATTCCTGTGTACGTTTGTAATTCCATCTTTTTACCTGAAAATTGGCTATATCCTGTGCGCTTTTTACATCCAGTTCTGAGTCGAATGAGAGCATAATGCCCTGCTCACCGGCGCGGAACTGGTTGGGCATATAGCTTGGCTTACCTGTATACCGCATACGCATCAACGCGCTGATTCCCTTAGAACTCGATCCCCAAAGGTTGAATCCTGTGATATACATTTGTCCGTCCACAGGATTAATTGTGCCCTTGGAAGTAGGTGCAGGATAATTGGCATGAATGTAAGAAACACCACCTTGCGTAACGGCGGCAGAACTGTCAATCAGTACTCTGAAAAGACCTGGTCTTGCAAAAGAAAAGTGAATAAGGTTATCATTTAGAGGACCCATTTTATCACTCGTAGCCCACGCCTGACTGATACTCGACCGGTCAACACGGTGAGGAAGCCAGGTGAGAGCCGGTGTAATGGGGGGATTGTCTTTGCGGTGCTCTGTAGCCGGCACTCCGAAGTAATCTCCTTTTTTGATCAGATAAATCGGTGTAGATGGTACAAAATTTCCTTGCTGATCGGAGGCGGTTAACATACCTGTTTTCGGGTTCATACCCAGATAAGGCCCGCGTAAACCGGTTGCTATGATATCATAACTGAGACCGTCTTTGGAAATCTTCATCACTGTACCGTTGTGGCGGGAGCCTTCGCGGAAACCTTTAGCCACTTGCTTGGATACGCCGGGCCCGTTGCTCTGGCTTCCACCTTTGGCAATATAAAAACAGCCATCCGGTCCCAATACCATATCGCCGGCCCATTCCCGGGACTCGGCTGACTGTGACATCACATTGGAGAAATTTTCATAGTAGTCAGCTGAACCATCTTTGTTCAGATCATGCAGGCGTACAATGCCTTCCCGCCCGAATATGTACAGAGTATCCTGTACGATCTCAATACTCATAGGCTCATGCAGTCCCGAGGCAAACCGGCGCCATTTGATATTCTTTAGATCCTTGTCAATGCCTTCAATCGTCCACACATCGCCTTCAAAAGTCACGGCAGCGGCGCGGCCATCTGCATGAAACGCGATATCAGCAATACGTACATTTCTTTTCCAGGGATTAGGGAGAGGTAATGCCAGCTGGTCCGTTACAAATGCAGCTGTGTCGGGAGCGAGCTTTCCTTTGGTCACAATGGTTTCGTTCCAATAAGCCGGTCCTCCATTTTTAAAGTCAGGGAAGGAAACGCGGTACTTACGTGCGAATTTTTCGAACGCCGCTTTCTTAGATGCCGGTCCTTTCCAAACTGCGATGGCGGTTTCTGAAGTCTTGTCAGAAGCAGGTACTTTCACCGTCAGGAATCGGTTTTGCTCAGTCCCGGGTTGAAGTGCAAATTTACCCTTGCCCAGAATGACCAGCGCCGTGATACTGTCTTTCGCCGCTCCATGGTACAGTAAGGCAATCCGGCCTTTGGTTTCCGCTCCGGTAGCATTGGTTACCTCGGCAGCTGTCAGATACAAATCCTTGTCATGAGACGTAAAGCGGAAACTGCGTGTAAAGGCCTTCTCATTGTCAAATGAAGCGCCTCCGGGCATTTCAAATATTTCCGTTTTACCAACTGTATAGTTCAGAATGGCATTTTTACCATAAGCAAACACACCCTTCCATCGGCCTTCTTCTGCAGGCATGGGATCCCAGTTGGGTTCTTCGGATGATCTGGTTCGGATGTGCGTGTAATCCGGTTTTTGTGTTGACCAGCCCGCATACGAGCCCGTTGCGATTTTTGGGTTGCCTGTTATGGTTGGAACCTGATTGTTTTTATTGAAAAAATCCTTGTAGGAAATCTGCGCCATGAGCACCATAGGAAGGAATTTGCCTGTCCAGGCTGCCGACCAGCGCAGTAGATCGGTGTCAAAAGCCACATAGGCACTATCACCAACAGGGATGGATAATATTCGTGCGGCCATGTTGTCATCAGGAAAACCCATACCCAGTTTTCTTGCATCCAGTGAACCAGGTATAAACGGAAATCCGGTTTCCACGAAAGGGTTCAGCTCCAGACTGTCGACAGGATAAGACGAAATTTCTCTTTGGTCGGTGTAACCTGTAAGAAAAATTGTTGTTGTAATCGCGATTCCTGCTGAAATGATGCCAATGTATTTGCGGCAAGTCTTGAAAGGAGTGAGCATGTCGGCGTTCAAAAATAAAAATGCAACTGGATACTTTATATTATTTCCCTGATTGATAGAAAACAATATTGGTCTAAAGTCCCTCACTGTGCAGGAATTACTTTAAAACTGTATTTTATTTTTCAATCGTTTGCATTCCTGATGTGAAGTGTCCAACTCTTACTGTATCAGCCCGCAAGGACTCTGCTCTTTTTATTCTGGCTGTATACCTTCATCATTTGTAAAACCACGGAAAGTACGATTAAGGCTAAACCAATATAAAACGGCATACTAAGTTCCCGGTTTTCCTTATAAAAGAATATAGCGAGCGCAATGGTATAAACGGGTTCGAGGTTGAAGCTGAGATTGACAGTGAATGCCGATATTTTTTTCAATGCCTGTGTCAGGAGCAGATATAGTAAAACTGTACAGAAAAGAGCCAATAGGACGAGATAGGCAAAGTCACTCATGGAAGGAATGAGCGTAGCGACCGGGAAAAAATGAAGGTAAACGGGTATCAAAAGTCCGATCGCCATGGCTCCGCCAGTCATTTGGTATACTGTGATAGTTTCGCTTTTGTATTTGTGTGCAAGTCGTTCGTTGGCAATGGTGTATAAAGCCGCCAGTAATGAGGAAACAATGCCGAGCGAAATTCCCAGGCGGTATTTGGAATCAAAACTGAATATGAGCACAATCCCAAGCAGGGTGAGACAGCTCAGCAGGATTTCCGAGAAGTCGATTTTTTTCTTGTTAATGAACGGAGCCAAAACGGCAGTAAAGAATCCGTTCAGCGAAAAACAGACAACGCCTACCGAAATGTTGGAATATTTGATGCTGCCATAAAAGAAAATCCAGTGAATACCCAGCAGAAATCCGACAAACGCGATTTGACGAAAATCTTTTACTGATACCGCTTTGAGCCTGTTGGAGGCTCCTAATATCAGCAGTAGCAGGATGCCCGATATGATCATGCGGTACCAAACCAGCAGCCCTTCATTAAGGGTGATCAATTTTCCGAAAACACCTGTGAATCCGGCCAGAAGAATGGCTATATGCAGTTGAATAAAAGCTTTTTTCATATCGTAGTAATAGTGTCGTAAAAGTAGGTGTACTGTGCCACATTTGGTGCGTCAGGCTCTGATTTAGACATAAAATTGTCCTGAGCAGGATCAAAGTCTTACATGACTGATGGCTTTCTACAGGTAGATACGGTATCTGTTATTATTGAAACGAAGCCAGATTGTGTGGTATAAATAGCTAAAAAGCCATTTTGAGGGATTGATTTCAGACATCTATACGTTTTAAAATCTTTGGGTATCAAAATCACATCACATGGATTTACAATTAACAGGAAAAACAGCATTCGTAAGCGGCTCTACACAAGGAATCGGATTTGCGATTGCTCATAAGTTACTGGAAGAAGGAGCGGCGGTAATCATCAACGGAAGGTCGGAGATCAGGGTTGTTGAAGCGATTGAAAAGCTCAGGTCGCTGGTGCCGGATGCACAAATATCAGGTGTGGCAGCAGACTTTTCCAAAGTGGAAGAAGTGAATGTAATGCTGGAAAATCTTCCGGATATCGATATTCTGATCAATAATGCGGGTATTTTTGAACCCAAACCTTTTATCGAAATTCCTGACGAGGATTGGTTCCGTTTCTTTGAAGTGAATGTATTGAGCGGCGTGAGGCTTGCCAGATATTTTTTTCCAAAAATGATAGCCCAGAACTGGGGAAGGATTATGTTTATTTCCAGTGAATCGGCTGTGAATATTCCTGAGGAAATGATTCATTACGGGGCGACCAAAACCATGCAGCTTGCTGTAAGTCGCGGATTGGCAGAGCTTACGAAAGGTACGCAGGTAACAGTGAATGCCATTTTACCCGGTCCGACAAAATCCGAAGGAGTAGGGGAGTTTGTTAAACAACTTGCGAGTGGTGCGAATATTACTCCTGAGCAAGCTGAAAAAGACTTTTTCAAAACCGCAAGACCGACATCGTTGCTGCAGCGTTTTGCAACGGTAGAAGAAATTGCAAATCTGGTCGCTTATGTGTCGAGCCCACTTTCCTCAGGAACAAATGGTGCCGCGCTGAAAGTAGACGGAGGAGTTGCTAAATCAATTATTTAAAATAAAAATATGTCTTCTGAACAAAGAATAATCAAAACTGCCCTGTTGTCCTACGGGATGTCAGGCAAAATTTTTCATGCGCCATTTCTGGCTTTGCATCCCGGATTTGAGATCACCGGATCATGGGAGCGAAGCAAAAAATTAATTCAACAGGATTATCCTGAGGTAAAAAGTTACCCTTCACTGGAGTCAGTTCTGGAGGATGAGGAAGTGGAGCTGGTCATTGTGAATACGCCGATTGACTCCCATTTTGAATACACAAAAAAGGTATTGCTGGCGGGCAAACATGCGGTTGTGGAAAAGGCCTTTACTGTATCGCTGGCAGAAGCGCAGGAACTGCATGCGCTGGCACAGGAAAAAGGTTTAAAGCTGTCTGTATTTCAGAACAGAAGATGGGACAGCGATTTTAAAACCGTGAAACGCATTGTGGATCAGGGTGTTTTGGGAGAGTTGGTGGAAGTGACGTTTTCTTATGAGCAGCACACACCTGAACTGAGTCCTAAGGCGCATCTTGAAACACCAACTCCGGGTTCGGGCTTGTTGCGCGACAGAGGTTCGCATATCACGGACCAGGCACTTTCGTTGTTTGGAATGCCCAATGCGGTTTTTGCAGATTTACGTATCGTTCGTCCGGGATCAATAGTAAACGATTACTTCGAACTGTTACTGTTTTATGATCAACTGAGAGTAAGGCTGAAAGGTGGATTTGTGGCAAGAGAAGCCGTTCCTGCTTATGTGTTACAAGGTCTGAGAGGTTCTTTCCTGAAAAGTCGTGGTGATTTGCAGGAAGATAAACTGGTGGCTGGTGAAAAGCCAAATACAACTGACTGGTGTACTGAACCGGAAGAAAAACGTGGTGTTTTACATACGGAGGTCGACGGCGTAGTGAAGCGCGAGTTGGTGGAAACAGAAAAGGGAAGCTACCTGGATTATTTTGAAGGTGTATATGATTCCATCGTTAATAACATAGCAGAACCAGTGACATCGGCTGATGGTGTGAATACCATGACGATCATTGATGCCGCTTTGAGAAGTGATGCTGAACAAAGAGTGATTAGACTGTAATTAAAAGTAGTAACAAAACTGGCTGGCTGATAACATTTGAATCAGTTAGCCAGTTTTTTCTTACAGCTATATAGCTTTCGTGATCTTTTGTTTTTGGCCAAAAGAAATGCCTGCTGCCATCCCAATAAAACTTGCCAATAAGCCATAGAGTAAAGGAGGATAGTCTGTTTCAATCCTGACACAAACCAGCCACACTACCAATCCTGCCAACATAGAAATGATGCAGCCAGTTTGATTCGTGCTTTTCCAGTATAAACCAGCTGCCAGCGGAACGAAAAGACACACAAGACTGAATGCTGAAGACTCAGCCACAAGTTCGAAAATGCTTTCTCTTGTTGCGGCCATATAAATACAGATTGCCGTGATCAACACTATTCCTATACGGATAATAGCAAGTAGTTGTTTGTCAGTAAGATCTGGTTTGAAAAACTTCACTATGTTCTCTCCCAGTACAGCAGCAGGAGCCATAATGGCACTACTCGTTGTACTCAGAATAGCCGATACCAATGCACCGAAGAACAAGATCTGTAAAGGCAGGCTCATGTGCTGCAACACCATATTTGGAATAATCATCTGTCGGTCGGAACCAGCACTGGTTGGGTAGAGATGATGTCCGCAAAGACCGATAAACAATGGCAGTAATGCAACCGTAAGGTACATCAGCGATGAAAGTAATGTGGCTTTTACGGAAACATCTGCAGACTTTGCCGACATGACACGTTGGAAAACATCCTGCTGGGGAATCGATCCGAGTCCAATAGTGATCCAGGCTGCAAAGTATTCAGCATAGTTTTTAAAAGTAAATTCCGGATAAAACCTGAAGAAGCTCTTGGGGGCAGCCTTAATTAAAGGAGTGAAGCCCCCAACTTTTTCATATAAAACCACTGCTACAATCAGTAAGCCCACAATGATCATAATGGTCTGGATGAAATCTGTGATAGATATAGACCACATACCTCCCCAAATGGTATATAAAACCACCACCACTGAGCTGAGAAGAATGCATTCAGTTAACGGCAGGCCTAAAACTATTTTCAGTACAATGCCCATAGCAAGCAGTTGAGCGGCAATCCAGCTGAAATAGGAAGGGATAATAAGTATTGCAGAAAGCAGCTCTGCGTTTCGCCCGTAACGTATTCTGAAAAAATCACAGAAGGTAATGATGTTCATCTTGTAGAAACGCCTGGCGAAAAAAATTCCTACAAGAAAAAGGCATAAGGCTGCTCCAAACGGATCTTCAATGATTCCCAGTACACCATGTTCAATAAATTCTGATGGAGCGCCCATAATCGTTTCTGAGCCAAACCAAGTAGCAAATGTGGCAGATGCCGCCAGAATAAGAGGTAATTTTCGCCCGGCAAGTACAAAGTCAGTAGTTGTATGAATGCGCCGTGAAGCCCAAAGGCCAATGATCAGGTTAAAAATCAGGTATCCGACAATGGCGATTGCTAGCATGTAGGGAGTAGGTGTCCGGTTTGAGAATGCAAACAAAAACTTCCTGTACGGATAAAGCAAGCCGTGAAGTAAAAAGTGTGTTGTTTTTGAGGGGTTTATAAAGAAAGGAGCAGCTTTTGGCTGCTCCAGGGGGTAATTATACACTGATCAGAGATCTATCTCGGTCCCCGTGTACGGCCATTATGGCCATATTCACGGGAATTATTTCTGCTATTGCCGCGGTAATAATGTTTAGCTCTCCTGTTCTCGCGATACACTACCCGTGGCGGCGGTGCAGGTCGCACAACCACGACCCTGCGGGGCGGTGGAGGTGGCGGATAAGCCCTGTAGCCATAACCACGATCATAGCCCGGATGGTAAGATCTATATGTACACGAAGAGATGGTTACTGCCATTATCAAAGTCGTGACAATCGCTATCCCTATTCTGTTCTTAGTCATGATTGAAACTAATTTGTTGATGTCTAAAGAACGTTCCTTCTTGGTGGATAGTGCCCCTTTATATTCAAACAAATGTTAATAACTATAGTTATCCACAGTGTGGATAACAGGTATTTAACATATAATTGACTGATAATCAATATATAAATATTTTGTCAACAAGTTATCCACAAATTGACTGTGGATAACGATGTGGAGAAAATGTGGGTAAATAAAGAGAAAGGGTTGTCCGTAAGTGTTAAACTTACAGGCAACCCTTTTACGAAAAGTTCTGATGTATTTGCGACTAAGCTTCTACGTCATAAATGACCACTTTTTCCCAAAGATGCGCGTTCTCTTCAACGAATTTTTTGTGAAGCGGGTGAACCTGGTACACGTCGTGACCGGCTTCGTCGTCAAAGACAAGAATTTCTGCAAAGTCATAAGTTGCATCAATGACAGGACGACGTGTCGCTGCAGGAGGTCCGATATATACGGATTTGATGGATTCGATTGCTTCCAATGATTTTATACCTGCCAGTAGCTGCGCACGAGCTTCTTCATTATCTTTTTCTTTCAGCCAAAAAAATACGTTGTGTACAAACATGTTATATAGAATTATAAAATTGAACAGAATTGTCGGGCACTAATTTCGTTCAAAAGATGCAATAGTTAAGAATTTACTGCGGATTTAGCGGGATCAGGGGTTTCTTTTTCCGGCTGTTGATCAATCAGAGCTTTTTCCAGTTTAAATGAAAAAGTGGTTCCTTTATCCGGTTTAGACAAAACAGCAATTTTAGTATCGTGTGCATTAATAATGTGTTTCACAATTGCAAGTCCCAGTCCGGTTCCACCCCGCTCTTTTGATCTGCTCTTGTCGACCCGATAAAACCGTTCGAAAATTCTGTTAAGATGTTCCTGAGGAATACCAGGACCGTTGTCGCGCACAGATATTTCCACGTGCTTTTTTGTTTCACTGAAATGCACAATCACCTTGCCATTTTCATTACCATATTTAATTGCGTTCTCAATCAGATTGAGCATTACCTGTTCCATCCTATCCTGATCAGCCATTACCCAGACCGCGTCAAGGTCTTCGGGTTTTACGCGTAGGGATACATTCCTCTGAGATGCAACGTTTTCCAACCGGCTGAAAATGTTGATCGTCATTCTTCGAATATCAATCCGCGTCATGTTCATCTTGATATCTCCTGTTTCCATTTGGGACAACACCAGCAAATCTTTTACAAGTACATCCAGACTGTCGAGGTTGTTAGCTGCCTTTCTCAGGAAACGTTCACGCACATTGTCATCTTCCATCGCTCCGTCCAGCAAAGTGTGGATAAATCCCTGAGCTGCGAAAATGGGTGTCTTAAACTCATGTGAAACATCGGCAAGAAACTCGCGACGGAACAGTTCAAGCTTTTTCAATTCATCAATCTCCTTTTGTTTTTTGGTTACGTATACAAAGATTTCATCATTGATCGTCTTCATAGGATTCGACTCCTGAATCAGCTTTTTACGTGGGGTCATATTAAAATCCCGCATTTTCAGTTTGTGAATGGTACGGTACATCTTATTCACTTCCCTGAAAACCAGAATATCCACGGCGTAAAGAACCAGAAAGAAAGAGGATAAAAAAGCTGCTATAGCTGCCACAAATAGCATGCTCACATTGGCTCCATCCACAAAAGCAAGAAACGCCGTAGTGATAGCTGAAATAAGAAATGCCAATATAAATGCAATAAATCGGGGACTGAGAGACATTTTTTAATTGTCAATGGTTAGTGGTTAATTGTTATGGCGGAGGGTGTTGGGCAGAGGGGTAAGGGCAAAAGATAGTAGCCCCCCATGCCCATAGTCTCATTCCCTTTGCGCCTCACAAAGTTAACACTCTGTCACAAGGAAAATGCGGTTTGTTGATGTTAGGATAATATTGTTAATACTGAGGTAATATTCGGTTTATCTAAAACAAAAAGGAGGAAGCCTGACCGACTCCCTCTTTTTCTGAATTCTGTTATTTTTGATTAGAAACCGCCTCTGTATTTGTATGTGCTCGATACCTTATCGATGGCAACGATGTAGGCGGCGATGCGAAGCGATACTTTATATTTTACCGAAGTTTCATACACCTTATCGAACGAATCTTTCATAATCCGGTCAGTTCTGCGGTTAACCCTTTCCAGTGTCCATTTGTAGCCGATTCTGTTTTGCACCCATTCAAAATACGAAACGGTAACACCGCCGGCGTTGGCAAGAATATCAGGTACAACCATGATGCCCTTTTCATTGATGATATCATCAGCTTTAGATGAAGTAGGTCCGTTAGCACCTTCCACAATCATTTTGGCCTGAATACTCTCCACATTTCTTCTGGTGATAACGTCTTCTTTTGCAGCAGGAACGAGTACGTCGACGGGAATAGTAAACAGATCATCGCCGGAAATAAGCTCCGCTCCGGTGAAGCCTTCCAGTGAACCCTTGTTATTATCGCGATAGGCTACCGCAGCAGCAATATCAATTCCTTTGTCGTTATAGTAAGCGCCGGAAATATCGCTGATCGCATGAATAGCTACACCACGGTCTCTTAGCAGTAGTGCAGCATGAGAACCTACATTTCCGAAGCCCTGTACCACCGCTGTTGCACGGTAGGGATTAATTCTCAGTTTTTCCATACCAGCCAGAGCAGAAACCATCACGCCACGACCGGTAGCTTCTGTGCGACCAAGTGATCCACCCAGTACGAGAGGTTTTCCGGTAACAACGGCAGGAACCGTCATTCCCTTTGCTTTGGAATATTCGTCCATCAGCCAGGCCATCTCACGTGGTCCTGTTCCCATGTCAGGCGCGGGAATATCCTGATCTGGGCCGAATACATCCAGCATGGAGGTGGTATAGGCACGCATCAGACGTTCCATTTCTCCAGCCGACATTTCTCTAGGGTTACAGGCAATCCCTCCTTTGGCGCCTCCGTAAGGAATATCCACAACGGCACATTTCCAGGTCATCCAGGCAGCGAGTGCTCTCACCTCATCAAGATTTACCTCAGGATCGAAACGTATACCACCCTTACTTGGTCCGAGGATGGTGGAGTGGATTACGCGATAGCCTTCAAAAGTTCTGATTTCACCGGAATCCATCGTTACCGGCAGACCAACGATAACCTGTTTGCGGGGTACTTTCAGGATATGATACATTTCCTCTGATATGCCTAAAAGCTCTACAGCTTTATCAAATCTTTGCATCATCGACTCCAATGGATTTTCCTTATCCTTAATTGGTGCAGGTTCTATATATGACATTACTATTTGGAATTAAAATGTTGATTTATAGCGTTTTAATTAAATTAATAATTTTGCTTATACAAACATACTGTATTTAGAAAGATAAAAACAAAAAACTAAATTTTCTTAGAATGATGCAATAAAAGACAATAAGTAGATTGTTTTATACTCTTGATAATGCTTGAAAGGATTGAATAGAATTATGCCAATTGTCCAAATTAATTGTAGGATTTCAGGAGTTTTTTGGAATGAAAAAAAGAGAAGAAATTGGAAAGATTTTTTATTGAACGGAATGTAAAGAAGTATATACATTCTTTGTTACATCCCCAACGGGATTCTGAGAGCGTGAGATCCGGATAAGTTTTCATGCTAAGGTTTAAAGAAGCGCGAAGCCCGCCAAGTTATTTTCTTTGTGCTCTTTGCTTCTAACTTCTCTTCTTTGCGTGAGATTCGGATATAGTTTTCACGCAAAGTTTTAAAGAAGCGCAGAGCTCGCAGAGTTATTTTCTTGGCGTTAAACTTTTTTGCTTTGCGTGATATCAGGAGGGATTTTCACGCAAAGTTTTAAAGAAGCGCAAAGTTCGCAGAGTTATTTTCTTTGTGCGCGTCTAACTTCTCTTCTTTGCGTGAGATCCGAATATAGTTTTCTCGCGAAGTCCGCTAAGTTATTACTTGTCCACTAATTGAAGATGTTGAGCTTATAATGCCGCAAGGCATGAAATATTGGTAGCGTGGAAGATGAAATTTACCAAACCTATAAAACAAAAAAGGAAGCGCAGAACACGCTTCCTCTTAAATATAACCTGAATAAGGAGATTAAACCATCTCGATTTTTGAAGCATAACGCTTACGATCATTTTCTTCCAGATAGATCTTACGCATACGGATGTTCTGCGGCGTAACTTCAAGGTATTCATCTTTCTGGATATACTCCATAGATTCTTCCAGTGAGAAGTTAATTTTCGGAGCGATTCTCAAACCATCATCTGTACCTGAAGCACGCATGTTAGTCAATTTTTTCGCTTCCTGAAGGTTTACAACGATATCGTTAGGGCGGTTGTGCTCTCCGATTACCTGTCCACCGTATATTTCATCACCTGGTTCCACGAAGAAACGTCCGCGATCCTGTAATTTGTCAATGGTATAACCTGTTGCAGGACCTGTGTTTTTAGAAATGATAGATCCGCTGATACGTCCCGGGATTGGTCCACGGAAAGTACCGAATTCTTTGAAACGGTGTGTCATTACAGCTTCTCCCTGAGTCGAAGTCAACACGTTTGAACGAAGACCGATCAAACCTCTTGAAGGAATAAGGAATTCAAGGTGTTGCAAATCTCCTTTTGGTTCCATAATCAAAAGCTCACCCTTACGCTGTGTAGCCAATTCGATTACTTTACCAGCAGTTGCTTCTGGTACATCTACAACCAATGTTTCGATTGGCTCCAAGCGCTCACCGTTTTCATCTGTTTTGAACAAAACCTGTGGCTGACCCAATTGCAATTCATAACCTTCACGACGCATCGTTTCGATCAAAACTGACAAGTGAAGAATACCGCGTCCGAAAACAAGGAATTTATCTTCAGTATCAGTTGGCTCTACACGAAGTGCAAGGTTTTTCTCTGTTTCTTTCAACAGACGGTCACGAAGGTGACGTGAAGTAACGAATTTACCTTCTTTACCAAAGAACGGAGAGTTGTTGATTGTGAACAACATGTTCATAGTTGGCTCATCAACAGCAATACGAGCAATTGGCTCAGGGTTTTCAAGATCAGCAAGTGTATCACCAATTTCGAAATCTTCGATACCAGTTACAGCACAGATATCACCTGCACCTACTTCAGTAACTTTTACTTTACCAAGTCCTTCAAAAACCTGAAGTTCTTTCACTTTTACTTTTTTGATCACACCGTCAGCCTTGCAAAGTGACAATGTCTGTCCTTCTTTAATAGATCCGCGTTTTACACGACCGATTGCGATACGACCAACGAATGCATTGTAATCCAAAGAAGTGATCTGCATTTGTAGCGTACCCTCGTCAATAACCGGTTCCGGAATTGATTCCAGGATCGTGTCAAGCAAGAATGTAATATCTTCAGTTTTCTTCTGCCAGTCTGGTCCCATCCATCCTTGTTTCGAAGAACCGTAAACAGTTACGAAATCAAGTTGGTCTTCAGTTGCACCCAGGTTGAACATCAGGTCAAATACATTTTCCTGAACTTCTTCCGGACGGCAGTTTTCTTTATCTACCTTGTTAACTACAACGATTGGCTTAAGACCAAGGTCGATAGCTTTACCCAATACAAAACGTGTTTGTGGCATTGGTCCTTCAAATGCATCCACCAAAAGGATAACACCATCAGCCATTTTAAGTACACGTTCCACTTCACCACCAAAGTCGGCGTGACCTGGAGTATCAATTACGTTGATTTTCGTGTCCTTATATCTTACCGATACGTTTTTGGAAACGATGGTAATTCCCCTCTCCCTTTCCAGGTCGTTGTTGTCCAGAATAAGGTCATCAAACTCCTGGTTATCGCGAAATAACTTTGAAGCGTGAATGATTTTGTCAACCAATGTTGTTTTACCGTGGTCAACGTGCGCAATGATTGCGATGTTACGAATGGCTTGCATTGTTTTATGGATCAATTGTTTACGGTGGTCGTCCCGTAGTTTTTGTTTTTTGCGGACTTGCCGGTCTGCTTAGTTTATGGTGAAGTTTCAGCAAACAGGGTGCAAAGGTAATTAGTTTTTCACTGAATAACAGTATTTTACAATTAATTTATTGTTAGTTGACCAAAACCGCGGTTTAAACCACGAGAAGTGCAAAAACGTTAACAATTGTTTAACAAATTAGTCGAACTATGTTAATGCACTTTTTCGCATTCCGGCGTCATTTTATGATTTTCCGTCATCCGATTCAAGCTACTCAGCTTGTGTTTAACTGTAACCTTTCAAATAAACTTCTTGAAAATGAGCATTTTTAAGAATCTGAACCTGCCCGAAGTTCAATTTTGTATACATAGCGGCGTTTAGTTTCTTTGTAAAATTATTGAACACTTAATTATTCCTATGAATAAGAGAATATTGACAGGTTTATTCCTGTCTGTAAGCACTTTAACCTATGCTCAGGACAATGCTGCAAAGTATGCAGAGACCATTACACCTGCAGATTTAAAGAAACATCTGGTGATTATCGCTTCCGATAGTCTGGAAGGCAGAGACACGGGTTCTCCCGGACAGAAAAAAGCGGCAGAATATGTGGTGAAGCATTTCAAAGAGTATGGTCTGCAACCAATTGCAACTGCGGCAGATGGCTCAAAATCTTTTCTTCAGAAATATACACTTTATAAACGTGGTTTTGGCGAGGTGTATGTGAAGGCTGGTAACAAGACTTACGGTTTTAATAAAGACTTTTATCTGAATGGAATCCTGGATATCCCACAGGAACTGAGTACACCAGTTGTGCTGGCGGGCTTCGGGATTCAGGAAGCGGCTTACAATGATTATGCCAATCTGGATGTGAAAGATAAGGCTGTGCTTGTGTTTGAAGGAGAGCCTAAACTGAAAAATGGGAAGTTTCTGTTGAGCGGCTCAGACGAGAAATCCAAATGGACCGGTCCTGTGGCATGGCAGAATAAGGCCAAACTGGCGCTTGAAAAGGGTGCAAAATATGTGCTTGTTATTACTGACAAAACAGGAGAAGATCTGGATAAAGAAATTCGCCAGCGTACAGTAATGGCCAGAAGATACAGCGCGCTCACTTTGAATCCTGTGGTGGAATCGCCGAATAAGGTGGCAACTTTTGTTGTAACGCCGGATATGGCTGCCCAAATTATGAATACCACAGCTTCCAAACTTTTGAAGGAAAAAGCGGACATTGAGAAAAATGGTGCGCCTCTTTCAAAAACGGTGAAAGGCAATGTGACTTTGAAAGTAGAAAGAAAGACGGAGACGGTGGAAACTGAAAACGTGGCCGCGTTTCTGGAAGGAACAGACAAAAAGGATGAAGTATTGGTAATCAGTGCTCACCTTGATCATATCGGTATTTCTCCGAATGGTGAAATCAATAACGGAGCGGATGATGATGGTTCAGGAACTGTTTCGTTGCTAGAGCTTGCTGAAGCGTTTGGTAAAGCCAAAGCGGAAGGCAAAGGACCAAGAAGAAGTATTCTTTTCCTGAATGTGACAGGTGAAGAGAAAGGACTTTTCGGTTCTGAGTTCTATTCTGAAAATCCACTGTTGCCACTTAAAAATACGATTGCTAACCTGAATATTGATATGATCGGGCGTGTGGATGAGGCACATAAAGATGATCACAAATATGTGTATCTGATCGGTTCTGACAAGCTTTCATCTCAATTACATGCAGTGAGTGAAGAAGCGAATAAAAAGTATGTCAATTACAATCTGGACTACAGATTCAACGATCCGAAAGATCCTAACCGTTTCTATTACCGTTCAGACCACTACAACTTTGCGAAAAAAGGAGTACCTGTTATTTTCTATTTCACAGGTGTACATGAGGACTATCACCGCCCGGGAGATGATGTTGAAAAAATCCTTTTCGACAAACAGTCTGGTATTGTGAAACTTGTTTTCCATACTGCCTGGGAATTGGTGAATCGTGACGAACGAATTATTGTGGATAGTAACAAGGAGTAATTTTGGTCTGGAATTTTCCGGTCTGCATCACACAGTGAGGCTGCACGGAAAATTTGAATAGCGCTTTGCTTAACAACCGTTCAGACCGGCTGTGGCCGTTCAGACCGGAGGCGTTCCGGTCTGCATCACGCAGTGAGGCTGCACGGATAAGTTACTAATGCGATGTCACAAACCGTTCAGACCGGAAAATGAAAAACTTATGAAAAAAGGAATACTATTTTTCTTACTCGGCCTTCTTACATTAAAAGTAAGCGCGCAGGTACCAACCGAAAAAACACTGCTCTGGGAAATCAAAGCTCCCGGAGCTTCTAAGTCTTCGTACTTGTTCGGAACGATACATCTGATATGTCCTGATGATTTTTATCTGAGTGATGCGTTGAAATCGGCGATCACGAAAACAGAACAGGTAGCGCTCGAAATGGATATGGATGATCCTGCGATGATGGGAAAGATGATGCAAACTATGAATATGAAGCCGGGAAATCAGTTAAGCAAACTGGTGTCAGATGCTGAGTACAAGCGTCTCGCGAAATTCTACAAGGATTCAGTTGGTGTTGGTTTGGCTATGTTTGAGAATGCCAAGCCTTTCGTATTGATGGGGCCGCTGTTTACTTCTGTATTGGGTTGTGAGCCCAAGTCTTACGAAATGGCATTGGTAGAACTTGCTGGCAAACAAAAATCTGAAGTGATCGGTCTGGAAACAGTGGAAGAGCAAATGGGTATTTTTGATACTATACCTTACAAGGACCAGGTGAAAATGTTGCTTTCGATGATCGATAGTCTGCCTCAGGCTCGTAAGGAGTTCAGGGATCTCGTAAATCTCTATAAGTCGGAGAACATTCAGGAGCTGTATACAGCTACGACCAAAAGTAGTTTTGGTATGGAAGAGAATCAGGATATCATGCTGTATGATAGAAATAAAAAATGGATCGGACGTATTAAGAACATCATAGCCGAAAAGTCAACATTATTTGCTGTAGGTGCGGCTCATTTGGGCGGAGAAAAAGGTGTTATCGCCCTTTTGAGAAAGGAAGGATATACTGTCACTTCGGTAAAGCAGTAATGGGTATTTAAAAAGTAAAGGCCGTTGGAATGTTCCGGCGGCCTTTACTTTTTTATATCAGAATGGGATTAAAAAGAAGCGATCCAGTTCATCAGCCACTCAGGTTTGAAGAACAAATAAAGCACGATTGCAGTCAGCAGTCCGGATAACAGATTGCCGGTTGCAGTAGGAATATTTCCTGTTGATTTGATTTCTTTGAAAAACAGCAGATAGGGTAAACGCAGATAGTAGGCCAAAGCAATTGCTGCATTCAGCACTCCACCTATCAGCAGCCATAGCATCCATGATTCATTTTGTTGTTGATAACTTTCCCATAGCGAAGAGAAGATCAATAATTTCGAAGTGAACCCCATCGTAGGGGGAAGCCCTGCTAGTGCAATCATGATCACAGTGAGTGCACCGGAAACCCAAACAGCTTTTCGACCCAATCCTTCGAAATCCTTTAGAGAAGTTTGTGAATGAGGAGCAAGCAAATCAATCATAAAAAACGCTGCCATATTGATAATGAGGTAAGCCGCAGTGTAGAAAACGGCAGACTCAAAACCGAACCGGCTATATGCTGCAATACCTACCAGGAGATAGCCAGCCTGCGCAATGGACGAATAGGCGAGAAGACGTCTGGCGTTGGACTGCCAGAGTGCCGCAACATTTCCTACAGTGATACTGATTAACGCAATGCCTCCCAGAATAGGAAAATACTCCGAAGGGAATATACCTGCAAGACGCATGAGTACAAGCACAACTGCAGCTTTTGGGGCAACTGAAAGAAATGAAACGAGCGGAGTAGGACTTGATTCATACACATCGGGCGTCCACACGTGAAATGGGACGAGCGATAGTTTGAAAAGTAAACCTCCCAGGGTCATAACGATTGCTGCGGTGATTACAAGAGACGAGTTATTCATCAATCCCGCGGTGAGCGCCTGACTTGTAATGTCCATGGTTCCGGTTAGGCCATATATCAGGGAAATGCCGTAAAGCATCACTGCAGAACTAGCCGCACCGAAAAGCAAATACTTAAGTCCGCCTTCTGCAGCTTTCTTTAATGGTGAAAGTGATACCAGAATATATGAACTGATCGAAATGAGTTCGAGGGTAAGGTATATTGTGAGCAAATGTGTCGACATCGTAAGCAGATTGAGGCCTGCTACAGTAGCAATGAGTAATGCATTGAATTCGGGAGGAAAATCGTATTTCAATACTTTCACATGGATGAGCGTAAGCATCCAGGCAACGATAATGAGCACTTTAAAAAATACTGCCTGAGTATCCAGAAATAGTAACGGGTAAAAGCGGAAAGAGGCTTCATCGCGCCATTGTCCGAGAACAAGCAATAATGCTATTGCACTTCCCCCAATAGCGATGCTATGCAATATTCCTGAAATTTTATCTTTGCTTGCCCACTTCATTAAAAGCAGTTCGGACAAAAGAAAAAAGCAGAAGAAAAGAGCCAGGAAAATCTCAGGGCCAATTCCCGACAAACTTTGTCGTATATGTATGAGCTGTTCGTTTATTTCCAATTGAGCGGGTACAATTTTTTAAGCAAAAGTACATAAAGATGGTAGGGATTCTAGGAGGTGGAGGGGATTTAAAAGTAAGAATCGCTCTTTTTTTACATACACCTGAATAGGTTACAGCTTTTGTTAAACTAAACAATCTTATTATGAATTATTTACGAAGTGTTTTGATGTGCGTAACTGTCCTTATCTCAGGCTTGGCGCAGGCGCAGGATCTTGGGTCATTAAATGGAACACCTGTCAACGAACCCGCGGGAAACAGTGTGTATCTGTTATCTAAATGGTACCCCGGCTCGATCCGCACCACAAACGATCAGTTTTATGATGGTGTATCTATGCGTTATGACGTAAAAAACGATCAGGTCGAATACAAGAAGGATTCTGCTTCGTTTCGCATTTCAGATGGAGTGAAAGAATTTACGATTGCGTCCGGAACCGACCTATACATCTTTCGAAGTGGCTTTCCTGCTGCAAAAGGATTGACAGAACAAAGTTTTTACAGAGTGATGTACGATGGTAATGTTAAACTTTTGAAACGTTATCAAAGCGAAATTACAGCAGAAAAAGCCAGTGCTACCAGAACGATGGAGCACGATGCCTTGCTGTACATTGAGAAAGATAACAAGATAACGCCTGTAACGCTGAAAAATAAAAACAGCTTTCTGAAGTTGCTTTCAGATGAAAAGAATAAAATGAATTATGTGATCAAAGAAGAGAATCTGGAATTTGACGGGGACGACGATCTGGTCAAGTTGCTGGAAGAGTACGATTCTTATAAAGCGGGTAGAGGAGGGGATAATTAAATCTCTTATCCGTTTGTCAGGCAGAGCTGGTCGAAGCTTTGTAAATTCTCGTTATATAACCTTGCTTAATACCCTTCGACAGGCCTTTAGATTAGCTAAAAAAAGAGAAAGAGTAATTGGGGTAAATTTTCGTAAGTTAATTTGTCCTAAGTGGGAAACAGGAGCAACCTATTCG
>NZ_QNUL01000012.1 GCF_003383615.1 Dyadobacter luteus | reverse complement strand
AGTTCTCAGAGAAAGTGGGCGATGGGATTGCATAAATCAAATACTAAAGCAAGCTGCGTAGAATTGAAATGCACCCCCATCATAGTGGCATTGCTAGATTCGAAATTCCAACTTTTCCTGAAAGAGTTACCTGGGTTTCTCTCAATCAGGTTATCAGCCGACGGACTTGTCCACTTCGAAAAAATAATCCAATTCAGAACTGAAATCCAAATTCTAATTTTATGGGTCAGTGCTGCATTTGTAATCTTCCTCACTGCATTTGCAGTAGGTAGTCGTTTTTCTAAAAATGGTAATGCCGAGTTCTATTCCGTTATTGTATTTGTTAATATACTGCCTTTCGGACTGACAGGTTTAGGCTTAGCATTCCTGACGAAACCTATGGTTATGATAGAATTTATCATTACCATAATCATCAGTACTATATTATTCTCGGGCTCTGTGTACTTTTTAAAAAATGGACTTCAAATTATTCGCCGTTATTTTTTTAGCTAACGTTAAGTGAATAAATCTTAGCCGACTGGACTACTTGTTCTGCCCAAAAAACCAACAGATTTCGTTGCGAGATAGCCGATTTGAAAAATATAGACGTTTCTTAGCTGTTTACCGCATCAATCATTGTTACCTGAAAAAGATTTACAAAGAGCTGGTATCATTGAAACTTAGCCCATACTGCTCTAATTATTGTACTGTTGGGATTTTAGAGCCGGATGGCGATATAATCGGCGTTAAGTGCAGTGATTACAATTCGCAGTGATTACAATTCACGGTAAGGCCGATTTGATTTGAACAAGATAAGCAGAAAAAAGGGGCGATCTTGATTAAACGGTGCATAACTTCAGATGATTGATGCAACCGGATAGTTTAATTGGCTCATTCTTAACTGACAACATTTTGACATTGACTTCATCAACTTGTAAAAGAATATTTTGAGACTTATCCTGTATATCCAGAAACGATGCCAGTTCGCTGTCCAGTTTTTTCAAATCGTGTGTCGTCTTCTCCCGTTCGTATAAATCCAGACCTGGAATAGATTCTGTCAAATATTTGACCCTGTTTGTAGCAATTGCTGCTCTGATGGTTGCTGTGCCTGACGGGTTAACTCCTTTAAAAGTTTCTACTTAAGTATTTTTTATGGCTATTATGTGTATCCGTTTTTCTTCGTTCTACACTGGTGTAAAGGTGATAGTAGGATTTAGTACGAATTCCTGTTCACCATATTTTCCACTTTTTCGCAGGTTCTCCTTTTGATAATTGAATTCTGTGTTCCACTGTATGTTAATACTTATTAGAGGTTCTCCTAATAGTCAATGTACGCAGGCTATCGAGTGAAATGTTGGAAAAGAAAATTCGAACCTGACATAAAGCTTGTTAGAGGTCAAGGATTAACTTGATAATAAATGCCACAAACCGCCTTTTACAATGTCCTCTCAATAACCATCAAGACGGATTATTGTAGTATGCGAACAATTCAGAAGGTGAAACTTCAAGGCCTTCTGCCAACGAAATGATCGTCGACAATGCTGGATTCACTTTTCCTTTACAGATTCTCTGTACCTGAGAATATTCCAGCCCTGACGCAGCAGCTAGCTTTCTCAAACTCAACCCTCTTTCTTCAGCGACGGTTAAAACTGCCTTGGCAAATTTCTCCTGACGTTCCTCTTTACTTTCCATTTCGGAAAGTCTTCTTATTCAAAAAACTTTTTGACGTATGATCATACGCCAATTCAATATTTAATGTTATATTTGTTTTGATTTTCACGCAAACGAGTAATATTTCGATGCGTCAATCTCAAAAAACGCGATACTTCACAAAGAAATTTGAAGCATTCGCTTAGTGTCTCACATTAGAAAACTGGTAATTTTTGCAGCGAGACAATAGGCAGAATAGCTCACGACCTAGGCGTGGGTTTGCTTGTTGCTGCATGGTATACCAGTACCTCTAATGAAATAAGCCAAGTTCCACGCCTTTTATAGGCTCCCCTACCACCGCACATCAGGGAACTGGCTTAGAGTTAATTTTTGTCGAACGCTGCCGTAGCTACGGAAGCACAAACTGATTAACGCATATGATTGCCATTATTACCCTTGTAATCTGTCCACCGGACTAAGCACAATTCCCGTACACATAATCTGACCGTCAATTGACGGTTACGGTATTGTCGTTTTCCCGCTTAGAAAACGAGCAGGCCCCCTATTGTTTTCACTCCAATCTCTTTTGCAATGAACTCACGTTTTTGCTCACCAGGGAAGCTATTGCCTTACCTGTTGTATCTTCTACTTTCATTTTTACTAATGCTCTGCTGGCGGCCTGCAAAAGCCCAGCAGGTCAAAGCCCCATTCCGTTCACTGTCTATTGGTGACACAGTCCCGGATGTAATTATCCAAAACGTTTTAAACTATAAAACCCCCACTGCCAAAGTCTCGGATTTCCGGGGTAAGCTACTGATACTGGACTTCTGGGCTTACTGGTGCAGTCCTTGTGTGTATATGATCCCCAGAATGGATTCACTTCAAAAACAGTTTGAAGGCAAGATCCAGTTTTTGGCAGTGACAACAGAGCCCACAGCAAAAGTGGCCGGCTTCCGGGTTAAACACGAGAAAAGATTTGGTAAACGTATAGCGCACCCGGAAGTCGTTTCAGATACGGTTCTAAGCAGGATGTTTTACCATTCAACTTTCCCACACTATGTCTGGATTGACCAGACTGGTGTAGTGCGTGCGATTACAGATATGAAGCAGGTAAACGCGGAAACAATCAGCTCACTTCTTCAAAAGTCAAATCAGGTTATCAGCGAAAAGAAAGATGCAGTCCGGATACCTTACTCGGAAAAACTCCCACTGCTTGCCAACGGCAACGGGGGCGATGGCAGCAAGATGCTCTACCACTCTGTGATGACCAGTTACACGCCCGGAATACCCGGAGGATTTTCCTTGAATAACCAGCCTAATGAAGGTAAAAGAATCACAGTCCGCAATTGCAGCAGGCTCTGGTTATACCGGATTGCTTACGCGCAGCCCGGAAAGTGGTTTGATCAGGGAAGCGTAGTCATTGAATCAGACAGCGCGTCGGCGCTCACCTCAAAACTTTATGGTGCTGACTACCGAAACTGGCTGGATAACGGGCATGGCTTCTGCTACGAGTTGATCGTACCGGCCTCTTTGTCTGAGAAAACAAACCAGTTGATGCGCAAGGACCTGGAGAACCTGTTCCCTGAATTTTCAGCGAGCGTTGAGCTTCGAAGAAAAAAATGCCTTGTGCTGCAATTGACCGGGGACAAAAGCAAGCTGGAATCAAGCAGTAAAGGGCCCGTTCATGTCCAGGTCGACCGCTTCGGCTGGCAGTTAAACAATGCGACGCTGTCGATGCTTGTGGACAGGATTAACAAATCACAAAATCATCCAATACCTGTCGTAGACCAGACCGGGCTTAAAGAGCGGGTAAACCTTCAGATCGAATCAGGGCTTTCTGACCTCAAAGCGCTCAATGTTGAACTGGCGCGTTACGGGCTGAAAATGACAGAAACCGAGCTGGAGCAGGATGTACTCGTTATCCGGGATAATCTTTCTGCATCGGTCCGCTAACCCCTCCTTAAAACAGCATCTATGAAAACACTTTTCACCCTATTACTTATTATCATTCTGCCGGTTATCACCCTGGCGCAGCTTACCAAAGTCAGCGGCAGGATTGTTTCTGCCGACGATCAGACTCCGCTTGCAGGGGCATCTGTAATCCAGAAGGGCACGTTTCAGGGAGTGTCCGCTGATTCCTCGGGGCGGTTTACCATTTCTGTGAGCGGGGAAAACCCTGTGTTAGTCGTCTCCTTTATCGGCTATATCAAAAAGGAAGTCTCAGCGGCCAGCCAGAACCAATTGGTAATCCAGCTACAGACAGATGCAAACCAGCTCGGCGAAGTCACTGTTTCGAGTGGTTACCAACAAATCGCCAGAGAACGGGCTACCGGATCTTTTGTACAAGTCAATAATGAACTCCTGAACAGAAGTGTAAGCCCTGATATTATCAGCCGGCTTTCGGATGTAGTTCCCGGCCTTGTCTTCAACCGAAATGGTATTACTCCCCGTGACGCGCAAAGCCCGATCAGCATCAGGGGCCAGAGCACGCTATTTGCCAGACAAGACCCTTTGATCATTCTGGACAATTTTCCCTACACGGGCGATCTGGCATCGATTAACCCCAACGACATCGAAAGTGTCACTATCCTGAAAGATGCGGCGGCAGCGTCTATATGGGGCGCCCAGTCCGGTAACGGGGTCATTGTGATCACCACCAAAACAGGAAATTTCAATCAGCCCGCGCAGGTTTCAGTCAATAGCAATGTGACTTTGCAGCAGCGGCCTGACCTGTATTATCTTCCGCAGATCTCAACCTCTGAGTATATCGACATTGAAAAGACGCTGTTTGACAGGGGCTATTACAACAGTATTGAAAATGATGATGCGAAAACTGCGCTAACGCCCGTAGTGGACTTATTGATCGCAAAAAGAAACGGCAGTATCAGCCCGTCTGACGCTGATGCCCAAATCAATGCCTTTCGCGGCAAGGATGTCAGGGAAGATATTGGAAGGCACCTGTACAGAAACAGTGTGAACCAGCAGTATGCCGTCAATATTCGCGGGGGCGCAAAAAATCAAAGGTATGTGGTTTCAGCAGGTTTTGACAAAAACAGGGCCGCATCTGTCGGCAGTGATTTCTCCAGGGCCACCCTGAATGCAACAAATACCTATATGCTGCTTAGGGATAGGCTCGAGTTGACTACTGGCATCTATTACACATCTTCGAAAAGCCTGTCGAACACAGTGGGAGCAAGCGATTTGAACACTTCAGGTGGAAGGCCTCTTTACCCGTACGCCAGCTTTACTGACCAGAATGGCAACCCTGCCGCTTTAGTCCACTCCTACAGGAAAAGTTTTCTTGATCAGGCCAGCGCACAGGGACTTCTGGACTGGAGTTATAATCCGATCACTGACCAGAAACTTATGGATAATAACGAGCGTCTGACAGACTACCGTGTCAATCTGAACGCAGGCTATAAGATCAACTCCTGGCTGTCTGCCCATATTCTTTATCAATATGTTAACAATACAAGCCAGTCGCGCAGGCGTCAGGATAAAAACAGCTGGTTTGTGCGTGATATGGTCAACAGATTTACCGTCGTTGATCAGACAGGATCACTGACAAGGCCCGTGCCTTATGGCGACATTCTCAATATCAGCGATCTGCAGGCTATAACCCACAATGCAAGGGCGCAGCTAAACATCAACAAGGATTTCTCAAATCAAAGCAATTTAACTGCGCTTGCAGGAGCAGAAGTACGTGAGCTTGCCACCAAAGGCTTTTCAAACCGGTTATACGGATACGATCCCGAGCTGGCGACAAGCGTGGTGGTGGATCACCTTTCCAACTTTACTTCCTATGTCAATCCGGCGTCTAAGACTAACAGAATTACTCCCATTAATAACATTAGCGATCTGACAGACCGGTATATTTCCTATTATGGTAATGTTGCTTACAGCCACCTGGGCCGCTATATACTGTCTGCAAGTGCAAGGTATGATCAATCAAACCTGTTTGGGGTAAATACCAATCAGAAGGGTGTTCCTCTTTACTCGGTCGGTGGTAGCTGGAAAATAAACCGGGAACAGTTTTATAGTCTTTCCTGGCTTCCCTCCCTTACACTTAGAACCACCTACGGATACAATGGGAATATAGACAAGTCCTTGTCGGCATTTACTACCGCAGCCTATAGCCCCGCCCACTTTTCGGCGGCCGGATTGCCTTATGCCAGTATTGTCAATCCCCCTAACCCTGAGCTAAGGTGGGAACGGATCAGGATGATCAATTTTGCCATAGATTTCAAAACCAGGGGAAGTGTTCTGAGCGGTAGTATTGAGTATTACCTTAAAAAAGGAATTGATCTGATCGGGCAGTCGCCTCTGGCGCCGCAGACCGGTATGAGTGTCTTCAGAGGTAACACTGCCCATACCAGCGGCCAGGGACTGGACCTGAACCTTTCCTCACGAAACCTGAGAGGTAGCCTACATTGGAACACGGACTTTTTTATCAGCTATGCAGCAGACAAAGTCACCAGGTACCTGGTCAAGCCCACCAATGTCGTCGGCTCTTACTTGAGCGGTGGCACGGTTGTACCGGCCGAAGGCAAGCCCCTGTACAGTGTATACAGCTTTCAGTGGGCAGGTCTTGATCCAACGAACGGCAATCCGCAAGGTTATCTGCAATCAGAGCCGAGCAGCAATTACGCAGCCATAAGATCCTCGACCACTTTTGATGATCTGGTCTATCACGGCACACTGCGCCCGCTTTTCTTCGGTGCGCTGCGAAACACCTTTTCGTGGAGAGGTATCAGTCTGTCTGCCAATATCAGCTACCGTCTGAAATATTATTTCCGCACACCATCATTGAGCTATGATACAATATTAAGTGGGGCTGGCGGCCATGCGGATTACAGCCGAAGATGGCAGCAGCCTGGCGATGAGCTGCACACCCAGGTGCCTTCTATGCCGCAGGTAAACCAGTCGCAAAGAAATGAGTTTTACCGCTACGCCTCACTGCATGTAAAAAGAGGTGACCATATCCGGTTTCAGGATATCAACATTAGCTACTCGATCAACAAATCCCAGATTAAAGCCCTGCCGTTCCGTTCGGCGCAGATTTATGTGTATGCCAACAATTTGGGCATCATCTGGAAAAGAGCAGACGGACACCTTGATCCTGATGCGCTCACAGCGCCTCCAGCGCCAAGAAGCATCGCTGGCGGAATCAAAATCGATTTCTAACTTTTACCTCACTTGGAAATGAAACTTAGTAACATCTTCATTATTTGCCTGGCGCTACTGCTGGTTTGCTGTGCACCTGATTTTCTGGACAAAAAACCGAATCAGGCCCTGGTCGTGCCCAGTGAACTTGCTCACTACCAAGCCCTGCTTGACGCTTTTGCCGACGGTATGAATGACGCTCCCGGACTGCAGGTACTGGCAGCCGATGAGTTCTACCATCTTGAAAGCAACATTGCAAACCTGTCGGCCGTCGAGCGCAATACCTATTTATGGAACCAGGATATTTTTGAAGGCGCGGCCAGCAATGACTGGAACACCCCTTACCGCTGTATCTTCTACACCAATGTCGCGATTGATGGTCTTAACAGACTCGACCAAACGGTGAAAGAAACTGAAGCATGGCGAAAAGCTTATGGCAGTGCACATTTCTTTCGGGCCCATGCGCTTTTTAACCTTGCACAGCTCTTTGCACCTGCATACAACGCCCAGACAGCAAAAGACCTTCCTGGGGTTCCGGTTAGAAAAACGATGGACATCAATGAAATTGTCAGCCGCGGTAGCCTCCAGCAGACATATGACCAGGTGCTCTCTGATTTAACCCAGGCCAAAAAGATGCTCTCACCAGTGATGGATTATGAAAACAGGCCTTCCAAAGTAGCTGCATTGGCGCTTTTGGCAAGAGTATATCTTGTGATGCAATCTTATCAGAAAGCGATGGAGTCCGCGTCTGCCAGTCTTGCCCTACACGATAAACTGCTTGACTATAATACGCTGAACCCTTCGGCAACAAGGCCATTGCCACTCACATTGACCAAAAGTAACCCGGAAGTAATATTTGTTGTTAGGTTGAATGCTTATACACTGATGAATTCGACGAGCACAGGCGTTGACTCTGTGCTATATGAATCCTACCACGAAAACGATCTGAGAAAAACATGTTATTTCACATTCAGAAACGGGCATCACGGCTACAAGGGTAGCTATCAGGGAAGCACCACCTTTTTCGGAGGTCTGAGTACTTCTGAGTTATACCTGATACTGGCAGAATGCCATGCACGACAGTCAGAGACCGCCCCTGCATTGCAAAACCTGAATACGCTTTTAAAACAGAGATATAAAAGTGGAACATTTAAAGAACTGACTTCTGATGACAGCGAAATTCTTTCACTTGTTCTGCTGGAAAGAAGAAAAGAAATGTTCGCACGCGGCCAGAGATGGTCTGATCTGAAAAGGCTTAACCAGGATCCTGCCACTGCAACGACGATCAAAAGAGGGCTGAAACAGCAAGATTATACCCTTCTGCCTAATGCAAACAGATATGTTTTTCCAATCCCTGACAACGAGGTCTTGATAAGCGGAATCGGACAAAACCCCAGATAAAACAAAAAAACTGCTTGCCGGGGCTCCGGCAAGCAGTAACTAAGTAAACAGCGGCTTACTGCTGAACAAAACCTGTGTTTACTGTTGTACTCAGGTTATTTTGCTTATTAATGTTATCATCATGCTCGTTGGGTTGATAGCCTTCCTCAAAAACACCGCTGCACAGCAGCTCTGATTCCTCACAGCTGCCACTACTGGTTCCCTGAACCCAGGTTCCACTGTCGGTGTCATTAGCCGCAGTCCGGTACCAGATCTGAGTTGCGACATTACTTTTTACCACATCCGGCCCACTGGTTGCAACAGCTGCTCCCCCACCCAATACCAAAGCACAAACAAACAGATAATCGATTCTTAACTTTTTCATGATTTTTGAATTTTAAGTGTAACAGGATTAATTGTTGCCTACTCTGTTTTCAGGTTTTCAGCAGTCTGCGCATTTTGGCATGCGCAACCATTCCCTGGCGTAATCGGGGCAGTACTTTCCTGACCGGGCCCGGAGACGTCTTTATATCTTTGGATTTTCGAAAACAGCATCCAGGGACTTTTGAAGTCTGAGCGATGCAATCGAGAAAAAAAGAAAAGTCAAATTGAAGATAAAATGAGTGGTGAACCCCATACTTCTGAGCACCCCGCCACAGCTGCACGGCTTGCGGTCAAACACATGAAATGTGGCAAGTCCCATATAAATACTGAAGACAAGCATCAGCACTACAGAGGCTCTCAGACCAGAAACCCTGTACTTGCCTGACATCAACATTGCGGCTATCACCAGCTCGGTCAGCGGAAGCAACCAGAGTAAAATCCCGACAGACCACTTTGGAATTACCTGATTGCGGAGCTGTTTTTCAAACTCTGAGAGATCTGCAAGCTTTGATACCGCCGTATAGGTAAAAAGCAGTATCAGCAAGGTGATCATGATGTTCAGCAGCATTTGTTGTTTTCTCATAACGTCAGTGTCATTTTATCTGTCCTGCCGGGCTGATCACAGATGAGCAGCCGTGTAACTTCATGATAAAACTAGGCTGAACTTTTTTTACAGCATTTCAACTAGTTGCAATACAGTTAATTATATTTTGTTACCGAAAGTAGAATCTACCCTCTATTTTTTCTGATATCACTCAGCCAGGTCTGCGAAATCTCCAGATAACACGAGATGTCTTTTAAAATAATGCGTTCTGCGGGAAACACATCTTTGAACTCCTGATAGGCCTGAGCCGCGGGCAGCGTCCGTAAATGCGCTTTGATTTCAGCCTTATTGCGGTCAGAAAGAAGAATCTTAATTAATAGTTTAGAAGCTTCAGCAAACCGGTTGTAGAGATAGACAGCATTTTTTTCGCCGATAATTGTTACGGTGGAATCTTCCAGCAGCGTAATCTGGCTGGCCGCCAGGGCTGAATTCGGGGTAATTTCTGCGAGCAGCATCGTCTCGCCCTGTTTCCAGAAACGGGTAATATGTTCCTTTCCATCCAGATCATAGTAGTGACCTTTGGCAAGGCCTGATTTCAGATACCAGACTGCGGGCAGGCCCGCATTGGGATAGATTACCTGACCCTTTTTCAGCTTCTGGTTTGTGATCGACGAGTGAAGTGCGTCCTTGAACTGATCAGTTAACGGGTAAAAAGTTTCAAGATGGCCTAACAGACTAAGTGTTTGCATAGCAATTGTGAAGGTTGGTGAGAAAATTAAAATGCCGCTAAGAGACATTGGTCTGATACCAGCAAGCAGCCTGAAAACTTTCACCGGAACTGATGTCATCAAAATTTTAGGTGTGAAATGCCCAAATTCTGGTGTCAAATGACGATTCCGTATATACGCCAATTACTTTTCACCAATTCCATCACATTGCCAAGATTAAGATTCACTTTTCAATGGACACATTTCAGGTAGTTGCCATGAATAAGCCAAAAGCCTTTACAAAACTGCATTTGACACCAAAAACTATGACAGGGCCTGTGAAGCCGTGACTTTTATGTCTGTACTAAAGTGCTAACCTTAATACAGAAACCATGAACAGCAGATTTCACGAATTTTTCCTTCTACGCAGGCCGGCGTTGTCACTGAGCAGTCTTTTAGCCTTCAATAAAAGCATTGATGCTAATCCTGAACAGTACACAGACATTATGATGGACCGCTTTTTAACCCGTGAATTCCAAGAAGCCTTGTTTTTAGCATCTGCAGATCTTTACTATTCCTTTGAGAAAATAATGCAAGGAGACTATCAAGGCGACGCCAAACCCATTTACCGGGCCTTGTACCGGTACTTTGTCAGAATGAGCTCCCGCCCCACACCGTTCGGCACCATGGCCGGGGTCTGCACAGGGGAAATATCTGCAGAACCTACAAAAATATCATTTCCCGAGTCTGCAAAAATGGTTACAAAAACCCAGCTTTCCTTCACAGCACTAGCCCGACTCTCAAGGGCGATTGCTTCTATGCCGAATATTCTACCTCATCTAACGCTATGTAGTAATACAAGTCTGTACCGCTTTCAGAATATATACAGATACATCAGAAGAAGTGGCCGGGACAACGACCGCTTTAACCAGCTGGAAGTAGAAAGCAATAGTTATCTGGATCTTGTTCTCGCGCAAAGCAAAACTCCTGTGCCATTCGGTGATCTTACCGCCGCTTTGATAAATGCCGGGCTTGATCATTCCAATGCACAGCAGCTTATCACAACACTTTTCGAACAGCAGCTTCTTTACAGTGAAATTGACGCCGGACCGATACAACAGAACGGGCTGGACCGCTTACTCCGCAGTCTGGAAAAAATACCTTCAGCCGCTTCCATTATAAAAGACCTGCACAAAATAAAGTACATCATTAGTCGAAGAACAGGTATAAACGTTATCTGCGAACGGCTTCACCCTGTGATTTTGAAGTATTGTCCAGATATCAGGGCTGACCAAATCCTCTTTGTCAATTCAACGCTACAAGCAGAAAGCTGCAAGATCAACCAGAAGCCGGTAGCTATCATTCAAAATGAGCTTGACGAACTAGTGCCGCTGTCTTCCCCTACGGTCAATAATGAACTTGACAATTTCACCGGAGAGCTTTTTCGCAGATATCAAACCCGCCCCGTGCTTCTGCTGGAAGCTCTGGATCCGGACACTGGAATAGGATATGGAAACAGATCATTTTCCGGTGACTCGAGCGTTACAGATGTGACAGACGCCAGCACCGGCCCAAATGACCAATTTTATTATAATAACAGTCAGCTTGAAGATCTGCGCCTGACATTGTACGAGCAGTCGATTTCGCAGCAGACTCAAAAGGTACATATTAGAAAAAAGCATTTGCCAAAAGCAAGCAAACAGTCCCATAGGGCAAACGACGGAACATACCTAATGGGCAAATTCATCGCTGACTCCCAAAAGAATCTTGATAATGGAAAATTCAAGTTCAGCCTTAGTGCGATGGGTTCTGCGTCTTCATTTAATCTGATGGCCCGGTTCTGTAGCGATGACAATGAATTAACAGGGCTTGTATCTCAGGCTATTTCCTGTGAGGAGCTCGTTGACGCAGAGGTCATATATGCGGAAATTAACCATATACCTTCTGATAAAGAAGGTAACATCCTGTCACGGCCACATTTAAGAAAATATGAGATCACTTATTTGTCGGTTAGCAAGACGGCCAAAGAAAACCAGGTGACACCTGACGACCTTTATCTTTATACACCAGATGGCAAGCAGCTTGTACTATGGTCAAAGAGCCACGATAAAAGGGTAATACCACGTTTGACAAGTGCTCATAATTTCGCAAATGGATTACCGGTGTACCGGCTGCTCTGCGATCTGGCTCGCCAGAATGCAGCCCCGGTATTTAACTGGCATTGGGGGCACTTTTCAGGCAAAGATTTTCTTCCACGTATTGAGTACAAACATATTATCGTCTCTGTTGCCCAGTGGAGGGTTTCTATGGAAATGCTGCCAGAAGCACATAGAAAAAACACCTCCGTTCAGCAGCTAAGAGAGCTTTTGAAAAAAAGGCGGATACCCCGGCTGATTCAGATCGCTGACGGCGACCAGCTTCTGCTGGTTGACTGCGACAGTACAGTGAGTCTGGATATGCTTTTATCAATGCTAAGAAGACGCAGGAAACTACGGCTTACAGAATTCATCGAACCCGCCGTGCAGAGCTTTATGGTGGCGGGCGGAGAAAGCTACTCACACGAGGTAATTGTCCCTTTTAAAGGCAACACCAGTTTGAGCTGGCCAAAAGTTACAGCTCCAAAGGTCAGTAACAGTACCAGGCAGTATGCAACAGGAAGCGAGTGGATCTATGTCAAGGTTTACATGGCCCCTTCTCTTGCAGACCAAATATTGACCGAAAACTTTCTGCCATTTCTGACCCATCTTCTAGGCCAGGCAGCTATAAAGAAGTGGTTTTTTGTCCGCTACAACGATCCCGGTTACCATCTTCGCATCAGAATATTTGCAGGGGACGATAAAAACAGGGTATTTGAAATATTAAGGCTATTCTGCGATCAGCTACATGTACTTTTGAAAGCCTCAAAAATTGAAAAATTTGTCATCGATACCTATGAGAGAGAACTCGAGAGATACGCTCTGATTGAATATCATCTGACAGAAACGCTGTTTTACTACGACAGTCTATCTGTCTGCCAATTACTCTCGCTGTCAAATAAGGGTGCCATTCCAAAATGGCAGATAGCAATCAGATCTATTGATTTCATACTAAATTCCCTGGGTTACAACCTGCAACAAAAGAGAGCATTCGTGCAAGCGGTCCATGGGTCCTTTTATGTAGAATTCCAAAGTCAGCAGCCGCTCATTTACCAAATGGATAAATCCTACAGGAGCCATATTTCCCAGGTTCAGTTTACGCTTTCAAATAATCCGGAAAATTTACTTAAACATCAAATTGACGAGTGTCTTCAGCCTTCATTAGATCACTATCGGCATATTTCAAGCAGGCTTCAGGACGCACCCGGCGCAGAAACTTACATTTCAAGTGTGGTGCATATGTTTCTGAACAGGCTATTTTCCGATAGTCACCGAAAACTGGAGTTCCTGGTTTATCACTACTTAAAGAAGTATTATGATTCAATTTACTTTAAGTTGAAAACGGTTACAATTCTTTAAAAAACCGGCATTTTTAATTGTCAAACTAAATCTACTTTCCTAAATTGGGCTAGTGCTCCTCCTCCTTTTGTTGCTCTTGAACCTGACACAAAGCCCAAAAAGGAATGAATATACACCCGCTGCCAACCCTGCGTTGCCTGATTATTGATGATGAGACCCATGCGCACAAGCATCTTGAAGAAAAGATTGCCAAATTCCCCTGGCTGGTCCTGGTCGGCAATGCCTACAATGGAATAGACGGACTGGCGATGATTGCCAACATAAAACCCGACCTGATATTTCTGGATGTTGAGATGGACAGTATTACGGGTCTTCAGATGCTGAAAATGCTTCCTGAATCCGGCTTGCAGGTAATCATTAATTCATCATACCACCGCTATGCCGTCGATGCGTTCGACTTAAATGCTACCGACTTTCTTTGGAAGCCGACCAACCAGGAAAGATTCCTTCAGGCAATGACCAAAGCGATGGATATTCATTTAAGGCGAACGGGGTCAAAAAATCATTTTGATCCTTCTGAGCAATTATCTGATGTGCCCAAGAATACCTTGGACATCTCAACATGGACAGATTCCAAAACGGCTCAGTTTGGCACAAGCCGTTTAACGCTGAGAATAGATAAAAAACTGGCCCTGATCCGTTATGACGACATTATTTTCTTTCAGTCAAATAACAATTATGTGACGGTATATACCGATACGGACATCTATACTGTACGTGGACAATTAAGTGAATTTGAAGATCATCTTCCTGTAAATCAATTTCTGAGGATACAAAAATCCTATATCATTAATGTCGGCTACGTTCAATTCGTAGATGGGAATGAATTAATTATGGAGAAGGGTTACAGGACACCGATCTCAAAGAACGAGAAGGATTATATACTTCCTATCATTTTAAAAAGCTGATATCATGCGACGAATCATTGTATACCTGCTTTTCGATTATATTCTGTTTCCCAAGACACCTTCCAGGCGAATTGCGGTACATATACTTTTCTGGATCGTCTTTATCAGTTCGCACCTTTTGTTCTTTCTTCCTAATGCGCTCCGTGGAAACCTCACTGACTTCATGGTCTACGCCTATATTCTGTATTACGGCAAGTTTCTCTTCATTTTCTACAGCTGTCTGTTGCTTTTACGGCTGATGAGGAGATATATCGATATTCTGATTGTCATTCCTGTATTGTTTTTGCTTTGCATTGGGATCACCTACCTTTTTAATATGGTAATTTTTGCCATTGCTGACATTTTGATGGGTCTTGAAAACACTACTGTAAATTTTGAAATGTTGGGACGTACCCTTTTGACAGGTGCGAACGCAGACTGGATTACAAAGGTGAGCATTGTTACATTCAGCCTTCAGGATACCCAGCTGCTTATTCTTCCGGTAGGTATCAAGATGGTCAAATTCGGAATGAAATTTCAAAAAGAGCTTCAGGATATAGAAATGGAAAAAGTGAAGGACGAGCTTCAACGGCTGAAGTACCAACTTGGCCCCCACTTTATTCTCAGCTCACTGAGCTCATTATACTTCGATCTGAAAACGGTAAACATAGAATCAGCCCAGTATTTGGCCAGACTAACAGACTTGATTCAGTATTCGATTTACGATACAGAGCATGATTTGATCGCTCTTGAAAGGGAAATCCATTGTTTTAAAACATTTCTTGATCTGGAGTCAGGCCGGCAACATTGCAGGTTGAGGCTTTCTATTGAGCAGACAGGCCTGATAAAGCCTACAGACCGCATACCCTCTATGCTGCTTTTAACTTTGGCAGAAAATGCTTTCAAGCACGGAGCAAGAAATGACCGTGCACCGGCAACCCTGGATGTACGTATAGATGTAGAAGGTGGGCGGCTGAATTTTTTCATTGAGAATACAAAAAATACTTTCAAAGTCACTTCTGACGACGAGCATTCAGGTATTGGTCTCAAAAATATTACCTCACAGTTAAAACTCTATTTTGGCAGTAACTTTACCTTCAACATCAATGAAAACGAAAAGCTCTTTGCCGTAAATATGTCTATTCCACTGGATAGCACCGGCCCGATAAGGACATTTCGCACCTGAATTCTGCTGTTTCACACCAATAATTTCTACAGCTGCCTGCATTCGGTTTCATTTGAACGGATAAATTTTAATCACTAAAACAGTATCTAAATGAAAACGATCAAACAATCTACAGGTAGCCAGTACGTAAAAATTGTCTCTCAGTCCAGCTTTGAATCCGTCAAAACTGACAAAAAAGGTAAGGATATCACGACAAGTGGTGCTCTGTGCACACTAATTCCAGTTTTATATCCATCCAGTCGGTAACGAAAGTTAAACAACAGGTGGTCAGCACATGGTGCTGGCTGCCTGTTGTTTACACGTCTAAGCCTGCCGGCTAATAAAATTACTTTGTATTCACACCTCATCTACGGCATTTCACCCCTAAAATTCGCATTGTATACGCTACCGGGCTTACTTAAAGATCAGGAATGAAGATTTAGTAATCTACTCAACAAACCGGTCTAGTATGATAAAGGACGAAGAGTACATTTTACAATGGCTTGACACCACAGTTCGTTTCTCATTAAACCCCAAAGGTGACCTTACCAGCTTGTCAGAAAGAGACTTACAATTAATTACCCAAAGAGCCCGCAGCGAAGTTGATAGGCAGATGGGTTTTCTGCAAGAGGGCACATTGAAACTATTTAGTGAGAAAAAAATCAAAGTATTCATCAACCAGTATCACCGTAGTTTGGTTTCTCTGCTGGACAGCTCCTATCTCAACCTATCATTGATCGGCACAGAAGATACAAACAGGGCTAACTGCTGTGAAGTAGTCATACTTTGCCTTGAGAAATTAGTTGAACTCGTATCGATACGATTTAGTGGACACCTTCTCAGTCACCAGCCTGTCGCCCGGAATCAAAGTACACAAATACAAAAAGATTTTTTGCAAAAATCCAGAGAGCTTGCAGAGCGATTCAAATCCGAGTTAGATTGCGCATCATTGACCACTTTGATACTGGCAGTAATACAAGAATTTACTCAGCAAATCCCTTCCAGTATTAGCTACAGCCAGATTCTCTATTTTCAAGGCATGATATCCCATTTGGAAAGAATAGAATTAAAAGTTGAACAGCAGCCGTTGCATGATAGATTGATTGAGCTTCTGGTAGGACTCAATTTCAATGACAGGCGTTTTATCGGCTACTATACCCATTATGCAGCAAGCCATGTAAATCAAACCGGGAACGGAAAAATGCAGCGGTTACTTCTGCTGCGAAAACGGTTTTATCAGGCATATCTGAGCTCGGATCAGGCCTTAAATGCCCAGCTTCCTTCTCTTAGAAAAATCATTGGTAACTGGTTTAAACTGGAAACTGCTTATATCAGTAAAGTCCGTACTGAAAATGTCTCCCCGCTCGACTCAAATGTGCCGGCGATCTCAAAAAATCCCGAGCAACCGACCCCGAAAATCATGTGCCTTTTGTCGGCTGACCAGATCGGAATGATCTTGCATTCATTGGACGCCCTCAGAATTGTACAGGCAAAATCTATGAGTGCTGTTTTTGAAAATATAATCCCCTCTCTTTCGACCCCGCAGAAAAAAGACCTCTCATGGAAGAGTATGCGTAGTAAATCTTATGTATTCGAAGAGAATGACCGCAAGGCGGTTACGGCAATACTTCATTCGATGATCAAATTTATAGATGAATACTAAAATAGTTTTTTGTAGCAGTAAGACAATTTATTATCACGTAATCCGATTAAAAATTGGCATATGAATATTTAAGGCTTTCACAATCGCCAAAAGATTATAATGCACACCGAACCTTCCCATTCTTAGAATTTCTAAAAACTCAGTCTAATTCATCAAGCACAAGCCATACATCAGTCCTAAAATACTCGAGGGTTTTAAAATACCGTTACTCCTTTATGATGAATTCCTTTGTAGTCTGGCTGTAGCCGGTAAAAATACCGTAACCTCCTGTAATGTTAGTATACCTTGGGAAAGGTGGCATGAAAGCCGTAATTAATTCACTTTCGGTATAATAGGATTTACAAAATTCGTAATAGCTCTTAGTGATCTGGCGGGTAGACACTGTGACTTTATCCTGGGCAGTCCAATCAACCTCCTTTCCGAATTGATTATTGATTTCTACCCCTTTTCTTAATATTATCTCTCCATTTTTAGCACATAAATCGGGTAATACGATGTTGGACAGGTAGCGAAATTGGCACGGATCTTCGAAATCATCCATCGGCCTGTCCAGGTCGAATATATTGGTTCCAAATGTATCCTTACCAATACTTCTCCTAACAATAACCATGTAGTAGTTCTCTTCATTTGGGTTGTCCCGTATACTGATAATTAGTTCTTTGGAAGGTGTACCTGGGTTAAACTTAGAATCGATTGACCGGCCGAATTCATAACTGGTAACAACCGGGGCGGTCGGCATCATTTCCAGCTCCGTTGATGCCGGCGGAAATCCCGGCGCTTCAACTTCAATTTTGTATCTGCTCCCTGGCTGCCATTTCCGACCGGAGCCGGAAACATAAATGCCTTTGCGTTGGTACTTGAGCGTTTCCAAAAAGCCCGCTTCATCAAACAACCTGACTGTCGCGTTTGCAATGCCGTCAATGTACGTCGATTCACCGGTCGGAGGATACGTCTTCTGAACTTCTATCCGCACAGTATCAGCAGCGTCTACCTGACCAAACAGTACTAATCTATCACCTTCGTAAGGCAGCTTCAGGCTGACCCCCTTTTCTTTACACCCCAAAAAAGTAGAAAATGACAATAAAAATATAATTAACTTTTTCATCAGAATGTAACTGTATGGCTAAAATAAGGTAAGAACGGTAGTACTCCTACCTTGTTAACGGATCCGACCATGCCGGTAAATGGTTGAGAGGGTGCGGGTCTATTTGAAGGCTGCAGATCAACTGTCAAGTAGTAAGGATTTAGCCTATTGTAAAGATTATAGACCCCGAGTGTCATACGGCCTCGTCGCTTCAGATCAAAGCTGGTACTGAAATCGAGTCTGTGATAGGCAGGTAACCTCACGCTGTTCCGGGCCCCGTAAATGAACGTCGGGTAACCTATATTAACCTGTCCCTCATCGAATTGTTTGTGTACCGCTATTGGCATCGTCACGGGCGCACCTGACTGATAGACCCAGGATACAGAAAACGTGGTATTTGTAGTGGGAGCGGTGTAGCTTCCGACAAGCGAAATGACGTGCCTGCGGTCAAAATTAGATGGATACCATTCCCCTTCGTTTATCCTATCAAAGCGCCTCTCATTTCGGGAAAGTGAATAGCCAGCCCAGCCCGTAAAATCACCTTTGGTCTTATTGATGAACACTTCAATGCCTCTTATCCGCCCCATTCCATTTTGTTCGATAAGGCTTTGCCAGGATTTGTTGAAGCTCATCAAAAAACTACTGTTGGCAGAATAATCTATGAGGTTAGATAAAGATTTATCATAAGCATCAATACTTACTTCAACCTGCTTTCCCAAAGTCTTTGAAACGCCAATGGTATACTGCACAGAGGAAGACGGTTTTATAGTCCCGGTCGCAGGCACCCACACATCATTGGGTAGACCAACGCTGTTGCTGGTCAGCAAATGGATGTATTGGTTCATTTTAGAATAGGCTCCCTTCAATGCAAAATCGCCGGGGAAAATAAAATTGACCGCAGCCCTGGGTTCCAGGTTTTGATATTTTTTTGAATTGACCTGCATACTCACCGCCCTGCCTCCTACATTTGTCTTCAACCAGTTGCCCACCGAAAGTTCGTACTCGGCAAAAGCTGCAACTTCACTGGTAGAAACGGGTGCGTTCATTTTTGACAGCGAATCAGGTGGCAGTGCAATACTGGTCTTCACCGACATTGGTCTGTAACGATATAAGGATGCCTGCAACCCCGCCCTGAGTGTATGGCCAGATCCGGGAAACCATTCGATAGAAGTCTTATTTGTCAGGTCATTGACAATCGAAGATGATTTAATGAAGCTAGTTTCTTCCCACTTGCGCCCATCCTTTTCAGCGCTTTTGGTCGAAATTCCATAGTGATACCTTGAAAAAGATAGTATGCTTTTCAGGAAGAGTTTGGGCCGGACAACATAATTGTACCTTGTTGTCACTGTCGTGTTTCCCCATGACAGACCCATCCTACCCCTATTATCTTCTGATCTTTCCCCGGCGGAATAGAAGTCATTACCATGGTAAAGGCTTAGAAAAACCTGAGTTTTAGGATTTAGCTGATAGTTGATTTTTGCATTAAGATCGTACAGCCAATAGTTGAAATAGTTGGAGGATTTGCCGGCTTGGTATAGCAGGTATTTGGGTAGCAGAAACAAAGTAAGATACGATGTCCTCGCCGCGATCAGATAACTGGATTTGCCGTAGTGTTTGTCCTTCATCGATAGCGGGCCTTCCCAAAGCATCCTCGAGCTGACCAGGCCAATCGTCCGTTCCGTCTTTCTGGTCACCTTGTTTCCCTCCTTCATGGAAATATCGAATATCGACGAAAGTCTGCCGCCATATCGAGCGGGAAAGCCTCCTTTGTACATTTCTACATTTTTGACGGCATCGGTATTAAATATCGATACAAGTCCAAACAGGTGGGCGGTGTTGTAGACGGGCGCGTCATCGAGCAATATCAGGTTCTGGTCCGGCGTACCGCCTCGTACCAGCAAACCTGTTGTTCCCTCGTTCCCGGTGGTTACACCTGGAGTGAGTGCCAGGGCTTTTACAATATCTGCTTCTCCAAACAATATCGGAATGGCCTTTAGCCTGTTTACAGGAATATTCATATACCCGGCACTGGATTGAGCAATGTTGCTCTTCGCTTTGACCAAAATTTCTTCTAGTTGGTGACTGGCGGGAGACAAACGGATGTTGAGCGTGGTGTCCGAAGCCGCATTCAAATCCAGAATCAGAGATTCGTAGCCAACGCATGAGATGTTCAGCTGGGAAATGCCCGAAGGTGATTTCAGAATAAAATAGCCGTATGTGTTAGAAACCGTCCCTAATGATTTTCCCACGTTGCGCACACTCGCCCCTATAATAGCTTCCCCAGTCTGTCCATCGTTGACATGACCATTTAAGATAACATTCTGGGAAAAAGCAAGTGGCGAGATAAGAAACAAAATAAGCGAGCATAACCCGCGAACATATTCGTGTCCGGCGATCAGTCTCACCGGACACGTACTAATAAAACTTTTAACACTAACGCGTCTCTGTACAGCCATGAAATGATCCGTCAGTTCCAATACCACTTGATGTTACCGAAGCAGTTGCGCGGTAATTTCCCCCCCAGCCATGTGCTGATGCAATCTCATTGATATTATAACCAACAATTTCAGTCAAGGTGCCAGGGAAAAAACCTCCATTGTCATCCAAGTATGCCACAGTTCCATTTAACCTTAGCTCAGTGGTTTTATCATTATGCCATATGAAGGCTGTCCTTTTCCTATGCTGGGCAATCCAAATTATGGAACTGAACCTACCGCTAAAATCTGCTGTCCAGTCACCAGAAGGGTTTACTGATACTGTGCCAATTAAAGCAAAAATACCCTTGAATCTGTATCTAGTATCGTATGTAGTGGTACATGACCTTTCTAAATCCAAAACCCGGCTTGCTGACAAATCCTTCGATTCTTCGGTAATTCTTTTACTCTCGATTTTTAAATAATTGCTATTCTCGTCTGGTGAATTTAGCGCCTTTTGAATCTTCTCTTCGTTATACGAGTCGATTTTTATCAACCTATCCTTTTGCAGTTTAAACGCGTCCTTGCCTATTAGCAACAATCCCTCATGATTGAAAATCCTCGCCATAATAGGGTGATCGGTAACTGCTGCTGCTTCTTTTTCACCGTTTTCCACCCTTATCTGAAGTACGTTCTCATACCCCTTTAAGGAATTTTGCTGCGCGATTTTTTCAAAGTCGACGTCTGTCAGGTTGTCGTATGCGGATTTCATCGAAGTGAATCCCTTATGCTGACTCTCCCAAGAATTTAAATAATCGCTTTCCTGATTTTTCATCAATTCATCAAATACCAAGTCAAAATGCGCTTGATTCTCAAAGCTTAAACGCCCCGACTTTACTTCTATTGTGTCCAATTTGTCTACTATCTGCTCATCCTTGGAACAGCTTTGAAACAAGCCGCAAAAAAATGCTAACGCGAGCATTTTGGTACATGTGTTTTTCATTCTTTTAAGATGGTTTAATTATCAAAAAATTTCCATAACGGTGCTTGCCTGGATTTCAAACCGGTCCTGAATTGATATTATCTCACCTTTTTTTTCAAAACATATCACAATTAACTTTCCTGAATGAAAAATACATGAGGAAAATTTAGATTAGATGAGCGTAAATTCAAAAAAACTATCAGAAGTGAACAAAACGTTTGACTCCAGGCGAAAGACTAGCGGCCACTAATTTTTTCTCAGCACCCAAAGAATGAAAAGTATTTCTACAAATACAAATACATATGTAAATTTATTTTTACACAATAGTTAATATATTAATTCACATGGTTAATATATTATATATGATGTATATTTTACTTGAATTAAACTCTAAAAACCAGATAGTTACATCCTAAATTAGCAAAATGGCACATCTTCGACTTTCATAAAATCTACAATTACTTGCTACTACACCTCTAAATGCATCAAAACCTTCCTCTCTGAAGATTAAATGATTTCTTAATCTTTGATGAAAATTGATAAAACACTAACAATCAATAAGTAAAGAAAAATAACATTAAGTCAAGCAGTTTCTAAGTCAAAAAAACCCAAGCAGAATGATTAGATTAAGGTATTCCGTCAGTACTTGGAAAATCCTTTCGGTTGGTAAACAGCATCGGCATAATATCTTATCGCAAAATATACATGCTCCGAAAAAAGAATTAATTCAGTTAGATGGGTGATGCTGCGTCTGGTATTGAAATCGCCTACCCTGTCAATAATTATGAACCTGACGTTGGTATTTAAAGTAAGAACCATGCATTCTAATTTTATTTTATAATACAAACTTATTCCGCGGGCAGCTTCTAAATTTTTTCAACTGTAGAACCGTCAGGGATAGCAGTGGAAATCATCCCATAGGGATATTGCAGCGAATAGCCCGGCCGAAGGTGACGGCCAAAACTCCTCTACAAACAAAGGGTACCAAAAGGGCACAAGAAAAAGTTGTCCTTTTCTGTCACCCTGTCTGCGGATTTACTTTGTAGCATCCTTTAAGACAAAAGGTTCTGGCAGGTAAGAATTAACACTTATCTGATGCATGCAAATCCAGGATAGAAAACTACAGCATTCACCAAAACAAGATACGATTATGCAAGCAGCAATATCATGGAGCAATTATGTAATAGGCGTAAGCATCGTAGCAGTGGGCTACTACCTTTTTATCGGATTGAAGTATTACCGAAAAGAGCTATCGGATCTATTCTCAGGGAAATTATTCCAAAAGAAAATTCAGAGACACACAAATAACAATAAAGATTTTTCAGGGGACTACAGCCAGGTGATGGAAGGGACATTTGATGAGCTGGAGGAGGTTGTAGAAGACCTGAGAAGGGCTATTTTGGAAAAGGCAGGCAAACAAACGAGCAAGCATGATTTACTGCAGTTTTTGAAGCGGCGGCTTGAACACTACTCCGGTTTACGGAAGCCTGCCTTCCGGGTAGCTATCAATCATTATATTATAAGGCAGGCAGCAGAGACTTGCCAGATCAGTTTTCATGAAGATGAGCTCAATGAAGCCTGGCAGCAGGTACTCCAAAGGTAACAACAATAAATAAGACATTGCGGGGCGGCCAGATCTTGTGATGTGGTTATGGGTGGTGTAGTTGGTTCCGTGTCTGGAATGCCGCCCCGCTTTTTTTCAAAACAACTGTCAAACCACAGGTAAATCCGATGAAAACAACCATCCAGGCTAAAAAGGGTAATTTCTGAATAATTCTTTAACTATAATCAAGTGGGTATGAAACGTGTGTATGGACGATTTACAAAGAATGTAAGCCGGCAGGTGCTCTGCGGGTGGGGACTCTTGGCAGGGCTGGTGCTGATCAGCTTTTACGCATCCGCTCAGGATGGTGTGGCCGGGCTGAACGAAGCGAATTTAAAGGTGCGAAGCTACTTTGTAGCAGGAACGAATTTGATGTATGCGTGCGGTTCTGTACTCGGGCTAGTCGGAGCGATCAAGGTATTTACCAAATGGAACCAGGGGGACAATGACACCTCCAAAGTCGCAGCCAGCTGGTTTGGCTCATGTATTTTTCTTGTGGTAGTAGCAACGGTAATCAAGTCATTCTTCAACGTCTGACAGGTCCGTATAACACTTACCGTTCGAAAACAAAAATGTCAGTTCCCTGGGTCAGGGAACCAGACTGGCAGGCCCCCGAATCCAGGGCAGACTATAAGTGAAAACATATGAGAAAGCAATTAAAAGAAAAACTCTGGGCGGGCATCTGCCGAAATCATCCTGATCTGATGTTTGCTCTGCAGCAGAAGCGGCGGGTAGATATCTACCTGGATCAAAAGGTGAGCAGCGCATTATCTACTGCAAAAAGTCTGACTGAGAGCGGATATTCGCAAAGCGTAGTGCTGGACATATGTGGCAAGCAGCTTGCCCTGGATTTAGGCCCTTCGCGCTACTGGTACATTGTCAGTGTACTTAGCCAGGAGTTTGAAAGCGTTTACGCCGGCCTTAAAGACTCAGGACTTCTGCTGATTGAAGCGGTCAACCTGGTCAGCTACTGCAAACCTACATTCAGAGCACTGGGCTTCAGTGCTGAAAGAGAAGATGACAAACAGATTTATCTGGCAATTACGGGGATGATCTCAGAGTACTTTGAGCATCAGTAAGCAGCAAGGAAATTACTTAGTTGGACAGAAGGCAAGAAAAGGTGGAGTATGGCTTACAACGCATTAAAAAAACTGGAAGATAATACAGCGGCACTCTCGGTCGCGCTCAGCTACCAGGATGGTCAGGTACTGACAGATCAGCAGCTTGAAACCCTGAAAAAGTACAGCGGATTTGGCGGGATCAAAGCTGTACTTTACGGAGAGGGCTCTGCCAAGGACTGGCGCGGGCTTGGTTCTACCAACGCTGATGAAAGACTTTACCAGCCAGTACAGATGTTGTTCAGTCTGCTTCACCGGTTTCTTGACCCGAAAGATCCAACATTACCGGCCGCTCAGAGCAGTTATGATCTGGCGGTAGAGAGTCTGAAAGAAAGCGTGCTGACCTCGTTTTACACGCCTGATTTCGTGGCAAGCACACTTTATCAGACAATGAGGGGGCTTGGCATCAAACCCAGACACCTTTATGAGCCGTCTGCCGGGGCCGGTGTATTTATATCACAAGCGCATCAGCTGGATTCTATAGAGTCGGTCACCGCGGTTGAAAAGGATTATCTGACAGGCAAAGTGCTTGCCGCGATCAATTCCAGGATGCCTTTTGCGACTACCACGCACATTACGGGCTTTGAGAACACGGGCCGCTCGGAGAACGGCAAATTCGATTTTGTTGTCAGCAACATCCCGTTTGGTAATTTCAGGGTATTTGACCCTGATCTCGGGCATAATGAGCCAGTACTGAAAGAAAGAATACACAACTACTTTTTTGCCAAAGGCCTTCAGAAACTGGCAGACGGAGGTGTGATGGCCTACATCACGACAGACGCCTTTTTAAACAGCCCGTCAAACAAAAAAGCAAGGGAGTTTCTTTTTCAAAGAGCTGATCTTATATCGCTGGCAGTGATGCCGGATAATCTGATGAGTGAGACCGGTGGCACCACAGCGCCGAGCCACCTTCTGATTGTTCAAAAAAATGATCAGAAACAGGAGCTCAGTCGGCTGGACAAATGGCTGGTGAACACCGTAGAAGCCCGAAACAGCTTCGGACAGTACTCGGTAAACGAGTATATTTTAAGAAATAAACACGCACTCACCCTGGGTGATCAGATCTATGAGGGCACGAGCCAGTATGGCAAAGCAAGCACCACTGTGCTTCAAAGCGGGGATGTCTCACAGATCAAAGACGCGCTCGGCTCACTGATCCGCAGTGGATTTCAGGCCCGTTTTAACAAGGATAAATTTGAGAACAGTCTCAGTAGCACTCGGGCGCTGGACGCGCAGCACATAGAAAAAGACACGCTGCCAAGCCTTCAGTACAGTCAGGTGCCCAAAAGTATTGCCAGCAGGGCTTCAGAGCAGCTGGGCCTTTTTGACACGGTCATTGCCCAGACCAACCACAGGGCACTGGCGTATCTGAAAGCCTCGGATCACAGTACCGTTGACAAAGCGAGCGCAAGGATTCTCTCGGTTGTCAGAACGAAGGATAACCCGGCCCACGAGCTGGCAGTGCTGCTCAGCGCCCGTCACCGGAGCAGCCGAAGGCTTTACTACAAGATTATTGTCAATGCAGAAAACGTGCGAAGCTCACTGAGCTGGCTGAACTCAGAGCAGCTTGCTTCGGAGGCGAAACAGATTTCAGCTTTACTGAAAGGTTTCCGGCACAGCTACGAGCTTTCGGGTGACAGCACGCTCGCTCCACTGTTTGAGCTTACAGATAAGAACCTGATCAGCATGCAGCAGCTACCGGGCTTCTACAAAGAAGGCACGCTGGCTGTGCACAATGACCAAATCGGCACAATAACCACCATCCATAACGGCCAGGGGCTCTTTACTCCTATGAGATCACAAGAAAAGAAAGACTTCTACAAAGGCTATATCAGCCTGAGAGACACCTACCACAAGCTCTTCCAGGCTGAAAGCAGTTCCGGGCAAAGCGAGCCAGTACTAAGAGCGATGCTGAACAGACTCTATGATAACTGGACAGCCAGGTTTGGAAAACTCAGCGAGACGCGCAACCGGGCGCCCATTTCAGAAGACAAGGCATTCGGCAGTAGTCTGCCTTCCGCATTGGAGCGAAAAGAGAACGGAGAGCTCGTTAAATCAGATATCTTTCATGTCAACATCCATGAAAAAAACAAAGAGTACCGCTCGCAAGATCCGGAAGATGCCCTGGCTCACTCATTGAATACACAAGGCAAAGTAGACCTGGCGCTACTTGGCAAGGTGCTGAGCCTTGATAAGGCCGGAACAATAGCAAAGCTGGGCGATCATATCTACTTTAACCCGCTGGCATTTGAGTGGGAATCATCTGACAGGTTTTTGAGCGGGAATGTGAACGAAAAACTGGAGCTTTCAACAAGGCTTTTAAAGGAGGATCCCGGCCACAAGCAGCTTCAAAGAAGTGTAGCGGCGCTAGAGAAAGTACAGCCCGAGAAAATACCCTTCGAGCTGCTTGATTTTAACCTGGGCGAAAGATGGATCCCTGTCTCCTATTATCAAAGATATGCAAGCTCTTTGTTTGAGACTAAAACCGATGTGAGCTACGTGCGCTCAATGGACGGCTTCAAAGTATCAGTAGCATCAAAGAATGCCAAGGTCACCGAGGAGTACGCGATCAAACCCAAAAGCGGTAAGAATATATACGGCAATACGTTGTTTGAGAATGCGCTGGAAAACACCTCTCCTTTTATCACGCAGCAGGTCTATGCGGGCGGGCGCAGCATCAGAGTGCCCGATAACGAGGCCACCCAGCTTGCGCATGCAAAAATCGAAAGCATCAGATCGGGGTTTAACACCTGGCTTAAAGAGCTTCCGCAGCACGAGCAGCATACGCTGGAAAAACTTTACAATGATACTTTCAACTGCTACCGGCTAAGAGAGTACAGCGGCGCTCACCTGACATTTCCGGGTCTGGACAGAAAAGCGCTGGGTATTAAAGATCTTTACTCCTCGCAGAAAGATGCCGCCTGGAGGATTGTTCAAAACAGGGGCGGACTGATTGATCATGAGGTGGGCCTGGGCAAAACGCTGACAATGATCGCAGCCGCACAGGAGATGAAAAGACTGGGCACAATCCGAAAACCAATGATACTGGCCTTAAAGGCGAATGTAGACCAGATTGCCGAGACCTACCGAAAGGCCTACCCTTACGCAAAGGTACTCTCACCTGGCAAGGAAGACTTTACGCCCAAGGAAAGACAAAGGATTTTTCAGGAGATTAAAAACAACAACTGGGACTGCGTGATTCTGACCCATGACCAGTTCGGAAAAATCCCTCAGTCGACCGCAGTCCAAAAAGAGATTTTCAGCCAGGAGCTTGAAAACACAAGACTTGATCTGGACTCGATGAAAGCGCAGGGCGGCGATTCGTCAAAGCAGATCCTGAAGGGACTGCAGATCAGGCTTCGGAACCTGCAGGCCAAGCTCAGTGAAGTAGAGCTGAAAATCGCCAGCCGAAAAGACAATGATATTGATTTTGTTTCTATGGGCATTGACCATCTGTTTGTCGATGAAAGCCATAAATTTAAAAACCTGCTTTACACGACCCGGCATACCAGGGTGGCAGGGCTGGGAAACACAAACGGAAGTCAAAGGGCGCTGAACATGCTGTTTGCTGTGCGGACCCTGCAGGAGAAATACAATGCGGATTTATGTGTAACATTTCTGAGCGGCACACCGATATCAAACAGTCTGACTGAGCTGTACCTGATTTTCAAGTACCTCAGACCAAAGGAGATGAAACGGCAATCGATTGAAAACTTTGACGGATGGGCCTCTGTATTTGCCAAAAAGACCACTGACTTTGAGTTTAGTGTCACCAATGAGATCATCGCCAAAGAACGTTTCCGAAACTTTATTAAAGTACCCGAACTGGCCATGTTTTATAACGAGATCACCGATTACAAAACCTCGGCACATATCCAGCTGCAAAAACCTGCTTTGGACGAACGACTGATCAACATCAAACCAACACCCCAGCAGCAGGTTTTCATCCAGAAGCTCATGCAGTTTGCCAAAACCGGCGACGGAAGACTTCTGGGCCGGGGCAAGCTCACGGATGCGGAAGACAAGGCGAAAATGCTGCTGGCTACCAACTATGCTAAAAAAATGGCGGCTGATATGCGGCTGATCAACCCCAGATCACCCTATCACCCGGACAGTAAAGTCAATACCTGCGCAAGGACGGTGGCAGCACTTTATCATGAGAGCAAGGTACACAAGGGTACCCAGATCATATTCAGCGATATCGGAACGCCCAAGCCCAATGAGTTCAATATATACAAGGCCCTTAAAGACGAGCTGACCGCGCGGCACAACATTCCGGCCAACCAGATCACCTTCATCCATGACTGGTCAGATAAAACCAAACCGACGCTTTTCAATAAAATGAACCGGGGTGAAATAAGGATCCTGATCGGCAGCACTGAAAAGGCGGGCACCGGGCTTAACGTCCAGCAGCGGATGATTGCGATGCACCACATTGACATCCCCTGGAAGCCTTCGGAGCTCGAGCAGCGTAACGGACGCGGGGCCAGACAGGGCAATGAAATAGCCAGGTTGTACTACGGTAACAAGGTCAGAAACTACATCTACGCCGTAGAGCAGAGCCTTGACAATTATAAATTCAATCTGCTCAAAAACAAGCAGACCTTCATCTCCCAGATGAAAAACAATACGGTCAACATCAGGAGTATTGACGAGGGGGCGATCGATGAGCAAAACGGAATGAATTTCTCTGAGTACATCGCAGTTTTGTCCGGCGATACGAGCCTTCTTGAAAAAGCCAAAGTAGAAAAGCAAGTTATGGCACTCGAAGGGCTGAAAGTGGCGCATCAGCGCGAGCAGACCAGAACCAGATCAAAGCTGGAAAGGATGGCAGCAGAAATTGAGTCTGACCGGGGCGTTCTGCAGAAACTAAAAACAGATGAGACCTTTTATAAATCTCAGCTGACTACAGATAAGGACGGGGCCAAGTCTAATCCTGTCAGAATTGATGGATATACCGGCGCTGACCCGGCGGGGATCGGGCAGAAGATCATTGAGCTTACGCAAAACTGGCAGCCGCAGCCCAGTGAGCCGGCAGAAAAACAGATCGGGGAGCTATACGGGTTTCAGCTTTTTATACAGCATCATCCGGCAGTAAAAACAGAGATCAACGATCAGAAAAAAATGCCAGCTTTTGAAAACCTGCTTTTCGCGGTCAGCCCACAGACCGGCATTAAATACAGCTACAACAGCGGGCTGCCCAACTTTGAGAATGCGCAGTTTACATCCAGACACTTTCTGAATGCAATCGACAGGGTGAGCAGTCTTAAAGAGCAGTATGAAAAAAGAATAAACGCCGGTGAAAACGAGCAGAAACTGCTTACGGAAATTGCAGCCAAACCATTCGGGCAACAAGCGCTGCTGCAAGAGAAAAAACAGGAGCTGGCAGGTCTTCAGCATCAGATTGGCACTAAAATACAGGCGCGTCTGCTCGCAGAAAAAGAAGGCAGCAATACGCAGAAAACGGAAAACAAAACAGATAAACCGAGCCCGACAAACGCGAAAATAATACCCCTTAACCAACGCCCCTCAGAAGAGCAGACCGGTAAAAAAAGACAGTTCAAGCTATAAAAACGACGCGACAATCATGAACAGCACAGTATTTCAAATCAATAAAGGTATCAACCGCCCGATCGAATTTCACGGCCTGAAAGCCCAGTACATACTCTACTTTGTGATCGGCATTCTAAGCCTTCTGATCCTGTTCGCTATTCTTTACATCGCAGGGATCAACTCCTATATATGCCTTGCGACAGTGCTCGGGCTCGGCGCGGCGATGACAGTCCAACTATACGCGATGAGCGGGCGATACGGTGAGCATGGACTGAGCAAAAAGCTGGCCCAAAGAAGCATCCCTGGTGTGGTCAAAAACTACTCGAAGCATGTGTTTATGACAAGGACTAAATCAGATACAAAAAACTAACAATTGCAGATTGCAAGTAAAAGAGTATAAGAGTACAGACATTGGTAAATGAAAGAGGAGATGGAAAAGAGGCTGGAAGATATATTACCGATTATGGGCGTAGAGAAGGGCGCGATCCTTTCAAAGAATGCAGATATCACCATTGGCTATAAAGTGGAGCTGCCAGAGTTGTTCTCGCTCTCTAACCAGGAGTACGAGGCCTTGCACAGCACCTGGATCAGGGCGTTGAAGGTGCTGCCGGATAACACCGTATTCTGCAAGCAAGACTGGTTTTTAGACAGCAAATACCAGCCTGATTTCAACAGGGACGATAAAAGCTTTATTTCGATGGGAAGCGAAAGGTTCTTTTTTGAGCGGCCGTTTCTGGACCACAGCTGCTATGTTTTTCTGACTAAAAAGCCCGATGGCAGAAAACTTTCTTCTTCTCTGTTCTCGAATCTGACAAGACCCAGTATTGTGCCGCAGCAAGGGTTAAGCGAGAGCATGTTTGATGATTTTTTAGACGCCTGCGGCCAGTTTAAAAGCATCGTTGAAAGCAGCGGCGTGGTTCAGCTGGAAAGACTATCACAGGATAGCCTTCTGAGCACAAGTGCCAGGGCAGGTGTCATTGAAAAATACTGTAACCTCTCTGATCCCGGCCGGCTTATTTCGGATATGGAGTTTACCGGCGGAATTCAGATCGGAGCCCAGACCTGTCAGCTTTATACGCTCTCAGACGCAAAGGACCTGCCCTCACTATGCGGGCCGCGGGTGAACTACGATAAATACAGCACAGACAAAACCAAATTCAGTATCGGGTTCGCATCACCGCTCGGTCAGCTGCTTGGCTGCAACCATTTATACAGCCAGTACATTTTTCTGGAAGATGGCCACAAAGCCATCCAGAGACTGGAGACCAAAAGGCTCAGACTACAGTCGCTTTCTGCCTACTCGCGTGAGAACAGTATTGCCCGTGATGCGGCAAATGATTTTTTGAATGAAGCGGTCTCTGAGCACCGTATGCCGGTGAAAGCGCACTTTAACATTCTGGTCTGGACTGACGAGAAGCAAAAACTCAAGGAGATCAAAAACCTGGTCTCGGCAGCGCTTGCGCAGATGGACGCTTCAGCGAAACAGGAAACGGCCGGAGCACCGCAGATCTATTGGGCAGGTATCCCTGGCAATGCGGCTGATTTTCCGATGAACGATACCTTTGATACGTTCGCAGAACAGGCGTGCTGTTTTCTGAACCTGGAGACTGCATACCGAAGCTCGAAAAGCCCGTTTGGCATCCGTCTGGGCGACCGCCATACGGGAATACCGGTGCACGTGGATATCTCTGATGAGCCGATGTCAAGGGGTGTGATCACCAACCGCAACAAAATCGTGATCGGTGGAAGTGGTTCAGGTAAAAGTATGTTTATGAACCATATGCTTCATAGCTATGTGCAGCAGGGCTCGCATGTTCTGATCGTCGATGTTGGTCACAGCTACAAAGGCCTTTGTGATATGCTGGGAGGTTATTATTTCACCTACTCAGAGAAAACACCGATCCGTTTCAACCCGTTTTTTATTGGTGAGGGAGATGAGCTGGACACAGAAAAAAAGGAAAGTATTAAAACGATGCTGCTCGCGCTTTGGAAACGCGATAACGAGGAGTTTAAAAGAAGCGAGTATGTAGCGATCTCCAATGCGCTCACAGACTATTACGAGTATTTAGCAGCAAACCCTGAGATTTTCCCCTGCTTTGATTCCTTCTATGAGTTCCTGTATGTAGAGTTCACCCAGACGCTTGCAGAGGACAGGGTCAAAGAAAAGGATTTTGATATGGACAATTTCCTGTTTGTGCTCCGCCCGTATTATGACGATGGTGAGTTTGCCTACCTTCTGAACGCGAAGGAAAACCTGGATGTGCTCACCCAGCCCTTCATTGTCTTCGAGCTCGATAAAGTGAAGGACCACCCTATCCTTTTTCCTGTGATCACACTGATTATCATGGAGCTTTTTATCTCCAAGATGCGGAAGCTTAATAAAATAAGGAAGGTGATCTGCATTGAGGAAGCGTGGCAGGCGATTGCGAAGGCCGGAATGGCCCAGTTTATGAAGTATTTGTATAAAACAGTCCGCAAATATTACGGGGAAGCGATTACGGTAACCCAGGAGGTCGATGACATCATTTCCTCCCCTATTATCAAAGATGCGATTATCAATAACTCGGACTGTAAGATCCTTTTGGACCTGAAAAAATTCCAGAACAAGTTTGAGGATATACAAGCCGTGCTGGGCATGAATGATAAAGGAAGGGCACAGGTGCTCTCAGTCAATAAAGCCAATGATCCCAAGCGCCGTTACCGGGAGCTTTACATCGAGCTGGGCAATTCGGTGATGAAAGTCTACCGCTATGAGCCCTCACCAGAAGAATACTATGCTTATACAACCGAGCAAAAGGAAAAAGTACTTGTCGAGCAGTACGCCGCCCGGCATGGCAGCATCCAGAAAGGGATCGCTGCACTGCTATCTGATCAAAAACAATAAACCCGTTATCATCTATGAGAAAGCACATCAGGATTTTTCTGCTCTCAATATTTATAGTGGCAGCATCAGCGCCCATGCAGCGCGCGGAAGCAGCATGGTGGGAAGTAGTCCGGCAGGTGATCATCCGGGTGATCAAGGCGATCGATCTGGGGATCCAGCGTCAGCAGAACAAAATTGTCTGGCTTCAGAACGCTCAGAAAGCGCTGGAGAACACGATGGCCAAATTGCAGTTGGACCAGATCACAGAGTGGACCCAGAAGCAGCGGGATTTATACAAGGAGTATTTCGACGAGCTGCAGAAGGTCAAGTCTTTGATCACCTACTACAAAAGGATCCGCGCGATCAGCGATAAGCAGTACCGGCTGGTGCTTCAGTACAGAAGGGCGTGGAACCTGGTGCAGACAGACAAGCATTTCACGCCAGGCGAGGTGGCCTATATGGGAAAGGTCTACACAGGGATCCTGAGTGAAAGCATTAAAAACATTGACCAGATCGCTGCGGTCATCAAAGCTTTACAGACCAGTATGACAGATGCAAAACGCATTGAGCTGATTAATGATGCGGCGGAAAGAACCGAGAAAAACTACGATGATCTGATGCGCTTTACGAACCAGAACATGCTGCTCAGCATCCAAAGATCAAGATCACAGCAGGACGTTGAAACGATCAGACTGCTTTACGGTATACCTTAAAACGAGATATATGAAAAAAATACCCCTGATACTAATGCTGCTTGCGTTCCTGAAAACAGAGACAAAAGCCCAGATTGTCAAGGAGCTTTTCCAGCAAAAACAAACCCAGATCGAGTATCTGGCCAATCAGATTGCGGCGTTGAAGGTGTATATCCAGGTGCTTCAGAAGGGATACAAAATCGCGGATCAGGGTTTGACGCTGATCGGCAATATCAAAGATGGCGATTTTAAAATGCACAAAGATTATTTCGCCTCACTTAGAAAGATCAAGCCCGCTATCATAAACCACGCCAGGGTCAAAGGCATCATTGATCTACAGTTGATGACACTGCACGAAGCAAACCAAGCTATGAGCAAGGCAAAAGCCGACGGGCTTTTCAGCCCGGCTGAGATGGATTACATGCAAAGGGTTTACCGAAGGCTGCTTGATGACTGCTCAAACAAGCTCAGCGAGCTCACCGCGGTAACCACCGACGGCAAGCTTGAAATGAAAGATGATGAGCGGATCAAAAGAATTCAGTCGATTTTCATCGGCATGCAGGATAATTACACTTTCAGTAAGGGGTTTTCGCGCTCGGCTATGATGATGGGGTTGTCCCGAAAAAAGGATATGAAGAGCGCTGCTGCAATTCAGCAACTGCAAAACATCAGATAACACTTAACAGATATGAAACACATTCTTCTTCTTTTGCTACTGCTTTTTGGCAGTATCTGCAGACCGCCAAAGGCTAATGCGCAGGCGCAGGAAATCGCGCAGTTGGTACTGAATATTGAAAAGCTTTCACAGTTCAAACAGATTTTAGAAGACCTGAAAAAAGGATATGATATTCTTTACAAAGGCTATAACACCATCAAAAACATCAGCGAGGGTAATTTCAAGCTGCACAAAGGGTTTCTGGACGCACTTTTAAAAGTTAGCCCGCAAGTCAGAAATTATCATAAGGTGGCAGGGATCATCCAAAAAGAGATCGCGCTGGTATCAGAGTCAAAAAGCGCGCTTTCAAACTTCAGGGCCCAGGGGCAGTTTACGGCCTCCGAGATCGCGCACATCGAAAGGGTATATAGTAATCTGATCAGTGTGAGCATCCGAAACCTGGACGAGCTTTCCAATGTGATCACGCAAGACAAACTAAGAATGTCAGACGATGAAAGGCTAAAAGCAATTGATCACATCTTCGGACAGATGGATGAGCACCTGGTATTCCTAAGACATTTCAACGGCAATAACTCTGTGCTGGCCACTCAGCGGGCGAAAGAAAAAAATGATGCTTCTGTCATGCAGCAGATCCAGGGTATAGACCTATAAACCAAAAGAAAAAAACAATCAAATGAAAAACAGGACAGCAATCACCGCTCTGGTGATAACAGGACTGCTATTGTCTACCGACTGCACAGCGCAGGGGCTTGCCACAGAAATAAGAGGGCTGCAGGGCGTGCTGGACCAGCTTTACAATGAGATGATTGGTCTGAGCAGCCGTCTGATCTCGGTCGGCCGCGGAATTGCAGGCTTTGCGGCGCTGTGGTATATAGCCTACCGTGTGTGGCGGCATCTGGCCAACGCAGAAGCCATTGACTTTTATTCGCTTCTCAGGCCCTTCGCGCTGGGAATGGCGATTATGCTCTTTCCTTCTTTTCTGGCGATCATTAACGGCATTCTCTCCCCTACTGTCACAGGTACGGCCGCGATGGTGCAGGGCTCAGACAAAGCGGTCGCCCTGCTACTGAAGCAGAAACAGGATGCTTTAAAAAGGACTGATTTCTGGCAGATGTTTGTCGGTGAGACCGGTCAGGGGGACCGCGACAGGTGGTACCGCTACACGCACGGTGAGGACCCCTCTGAGGAAGGCTCACTGTCCTCGATTGGAAATGATGTGAAATTCGCGATGTCAAAAGCGATGTACAACTTTCAGAACGCTGTCAAAGAATGGATGAGCGAGATCCTTCAGATCCTTTTTCAGGCGGCTGCACTGTGCATCAATACACTGCGAACCTTTCAGCTGATTGTACTGGCTATCCTGGGCCCTCTGGTTTTAGGCATTTCTGTCTTCGACGGGTTTCACCATTCGCTTAACGCCTGGCTGGCGCGCTACATCAATGTGTTTCTGTGGCTACCGGTCGCCAATATCTTCGGCGCTATCATCGGAAAGGTACAGGAGCAGATGATCAAAATTGATCTGAGCCAGATCCAGTCTACGGGCGATACCTTCTTCTCCTCGAAAGATACCGCGTACCTTGTGTTTCTGATTATTGGCATAGTAGGCTATTTCACAGTTCCATCTATTGCCAACTTCATTGTCAATGTTGGCGGTTCCGGCGCATTGGGACAAAAGATCACAAGCATCACCATGAGCACGCTCGGATCATTTGGCTCGAGCTCCTATCAGACTGCCAAATCTGTTAAAAACGCCCCGTCGAATTTTATGGAAGGCTACTCGGGCAGTCACACCGGCCATGGTGTTAGCGGGGCCTTCGGACGCTCTGCGGGATACTCGGGCGCTTACATGGCAGATAAAATCTCCGGGGGCAGCAAAAACGATTCTTCTCACTGATAAAACTAGCCAGAAATGTTTACCAAAACCAAAAATATAGATACTGCTTTCCGTCATATCAGATTATTCACCTTAATCGTGATCATCGGATGTATCGTCCTGTGCTGCTTTACGGTCTACAAAAGCCATCAGATGGTCACTTCCATCCAGGGTAAAATCTACATTCTAGCCAACGGAAAGGCGCTGGAGGCCTATGCCGAAGAGCGAAAGGATAACGTACCCGTAGAAGCAAGGGATCATGTAAAGACATTTCACCGTCTGTTTTTCACACTCTCACCTGATGAGAAGTCTATCCGTGAGTATGTAGGCAAGGCGCTTTATCTGGCTGATGCGACAGCGAAGAAAGAGTATGATAATCTGACTGAAAAAGGGTTTTATACCGGCATTATTTCAGGTAACATCAACCAGGAGATCAGCATTGATAGCATCCACGTCGATACGGCAGTCTACCCTTACTTCTTCCGCTGTCATGCCACGCAGTTTATCACCAGAGCGACAAGTATCGTCTCAAGAAGCCTTGTCACGGAAGGATACCTGCGCAATGTGCCCCGCTCAGATAACAATCCTCACGGATTTCTGATCGAAAAGTGGCTTACGACAGATAACAAGGATATCAAAATTCAAAACAGGTAAAAGCCATGAAAAACAAAATCTCAAAACGTGGCCTGGCCCTACTACTACCTATCTTGCTTGCAGCTTCCGGCTACTGTCTGCAGCTGATTTTCAAAGGTGCATGCCCAGATAATGTGAAGTCCTACACGCTCACTCAGATCAGATTACCTGCCAGCATCGGTCGCGCGGTTGTGCCGGTCAGGCCCCAGATCTCAGAGCAGGAATACACAAGATTAGTCAGCTACCTGGATTTTCTTGACAGTTTAAAAGGCTCTGAGCATACAAAGCCTAGCTATGACAGCATCGTCAAAGCTAATCCGGGTCTTTTGGACAGTCTGATGCTCACGCACCGAATGTATCTTCTTCAGCCGCAGGGAAATCAATAGTCAAATTCATAACAAATCAGATCATGGAAAATAATCAATCCATCAGCTTTATCCGCAAGCGAAGGCTCTATACCGTTTTACCGCTTCTGGTACTGCCGTTTCTCACATTTCTTTTCTGGATACTTGGCGGCGGGCAGCCAGCACCGACAGACGGGCCTACAGGGCCAACGGGCTTTAACTTTAATCTTCCCGACGCTTATCTGGGCGATCAGGCCCCACTTGATAAGCTTGGCTTTTACGAGCAGGCAGAAAAAGACTCCTTGCTTTATCAGGAGCTTTTAAGAAACGATCCTTACTATCAAGGCGATGTGGCTCAAACAAAACCAGGTGCAGACAGCAGTAAACTGCTGGGGCTGCCTAACAGAAAAACGGCCCTACAAACCGGGCTGAACAGCTCGCCCTACTCAGAATCCCGGAGCGCTCAGGAGCAGCAGGTTTACAAAAAACTTGACCAGCTCACAGCCGCTTTGAATGCTTCGACAGACATGCCTGCAAAAGGGCCTTCTGAAAAAAATGAACTCAGAGCCTTAGGAACTGAAATATTGGCTGAGGACCCACAGATTCAAAAGATCGAAAAGCTTATGGAAAGTATTGGCGATGCGGGCGTGGACAAAGACCCCGAGCTTGACGAGCTTAACGGGATGCTTGAAAAGATCCTTGATATCCAGCATCCTCAGAGGGTTCAAAACAGACTCCGGCAAACTTCCAGCGAAAACAAGGGACAGGTATTTGCCCTGGCAGCACCAACAGATCAAATGCCGGTTACCACACTTGATGAAGGCAGCGCTGCTGCCATACCTGGCCAGACTGGCTTTTACTCCCTGGATGAAGCAACTAGTGCACCCGACGAGGCAAGCACCGTGCAGGCGGTAGTTCACCAGACCCAGGAGCTTGTCAGCGGCTCAACAGTGAAATTAAGACTTGTCAGTGATGTGTATGTGAACGGTGTACTGATACCGGAAGGTACCTTCTTATACGGTATAGCTTCTTTGGACTCAGAAAGGCTCAAAGTGCAGATCACCAGCTTCCGCTACCAGAATGCACTTTTTCCCGTGGCCCTTTCTGTGGTGGATATGGATGGACTGGAGGGGATACACATTCCCGGGGCAATCTCCAGGGACGCAGCCAAACAGTCCTCAGAGCAGGCCATCCAGGGACTGGGCATTGGTAGCTTCAATCAGAGCCTTGGTGCTCAGGCGGCCAATGCAGGTATTGAACTGACAAGAAACCTGCTTAGCAAAAAAGTCAGACTGATCCGCGTGACAGTCAAAGCGGGCTATCAGGTGCTTCTCAAAGACCAAAATCAGACGCAGCTTCAATAAGTATATCCACTTTAACTAAAACTACTATGAAAAATCTGATCACTATGTCCCTGTCTGTTCTTTTCACTGTTCTGACAGCGAGCTTACTTTTTGCACAGAACCCATCGGTCATCGAGCCTTACGCAATCCAGATAACCCACCAGAAGACCACCAATCTTGTTTTTCCAAACAGGGTAGTCAGTGTCGATAAGGGAAGCCGTGATATTTTGGTGCAGAAGGCAAAGGGTGCTGATAACATCCTTCATCTGAAAGCCGCTGCACAAGGCTTTGAAAATACAAATCTTACTGTTATCACAAGCGACGGCAGGCTCCACTCCTACCTGCTAAGCTACAGTGCTGATCCAAGGGATCTGAACTTTGTCTTTGACAGTGCACAGACTTATGGTGCTGTGATAAGCGCTGCAAACCAGAACGAGGCGCTGGTAGAAGCTACAGCAGCTGAGATTGCCACTGAGGGCAAAACAATTAAAAAGAAACAGGATGCCAAATTTGGTATAACGCTTGGACTGGATGGTCTTTTTATCCATCAGGACCTTCTTTACTACCAGATCAGGATCAAGAACAAAACCCATATGGGCTATGATGTCAGCCAGCTTAGGTTTTTTATCCAGGATAAAAAAACAAGCAAACGCACCGCCAACCAGCAGCTGGAGATAATCCCGCAGTACGTGCATGGTAATACAGACAGAGTTGGTGCAGACTCAGAAAGCGTACTTGTTTTCGCTTTGCCTAAACACACGATCCCTGATAAGAAATACCTGCTGCTGCAGCTGATGGAGAAAAACGGCGGAAGGCATCTGAAGCTAAAAGTCTCTAATAACACTATCGTCAAAGCGCTTCCCTTCACTCCTTCGTCCAATTGAAAGGCCGATAAGCATATAATATTTCAACTTACTGAAACACAGAAAATCATGCAAGAGAAAAATCTGAATTATCTAAAAGATCAGGTCAAATACACCGGCTTTGGTGACGGGCTTGAAAACGCATTAAGGGAAAATATGCAAAGCGGAAAAACTGCATTCGAGTTGCAGCATCAGACCAAATTCGGAAACGATCAGGCGGAAGCTACGCTTCATTTCAGAAAATCCAGTGAAACAGACAAATATTTTTTCAATAAGTACGATCTGGCCGTCAAACCCGAAGGAGAAAAAGACGCTTTAAAGCAGACCTTTCATATCGGATTTGACAACAATATCACCTTGAAAGAAGGCTATAATCTTCTGTCGGGACGCTCGGTGCAAAAGGAAATGTCCAAGCTGGTCGAAACCTCTGATGCCGGAAGCAAACGCCTGGAGCCGAAAGGTGAAAAGTACACAGCATGGCTGAAAATGGATTTGACAGATAAAGATCAAAACGACAATTTTAAAATCAGGCAGTATCATCAGAATTACGGCTTTGATCTGAAGGCGACTCTTGATAAATACCCGATCAAAGAGCTCGGCAATGCCGAAGATAAAACCAGGCTGATTGAATCGCTGCAAAAGGGAAACCGCCAGGCTGTCACCTTTGTGATTGACGGTAAAGAAGAAAAGCGTTTTATCGAAGCTTCGCCCCAGTTCAAAGCCATCAACCAGTATGATTCGGCCATGAAGCGGACCGGCTTCAGCAGTAGCCAGCCCAAAAGCCAAAAGCATGCAGAACAGCAGACAGCTACTGAGAAAATTAGTGCACCCACCAGCAAAAAAAGCGAAAAACAGTCCAAAGAGAGTGATACTACCAGAAAACCTGCCCGGGCCAGAAAAAACAGGCGCTCGGTTACGTAACATATCACGCACGCTGCTTCTCAATAATTTTAAATTAAATCAGCTATGAAACAGCCATTGAACAGAATAGAAAATGATGTGGAGTCGTGGCTGGCCAAAGAGCAGCGCTTTACCAAACTGTTTTCCGCTGCAGTGATCAAAAGCCGTGACTTTCAAAAAGAGAAGCTGGATCATTTCAAAAACCTCAGTCACAAGTACAGAGGCGATTTGAGTCAGGACGAGCGTATATCGATAAGGGTGCTACGGCAGCAGACCCGGCAGATGGAAAGACAGCTTTATCCTAATCTGATTGTTAGGTTAGCCAGAAGAGCTTTCCGCGCCTCGCAGCGTGTGGTTAAAAACTTCGCAGCAAACAGAAGACAAACTGCCAACCAACGGCAGCTTGAAAGCCGGATCACTGCGATGGGTTTTACAGGGATGTCATCTAAACTTGCAGAGCAGATCGCAGAAGGTAAACAGCAGTTTGGCCTGCCTGTCTCTTACTATAAAAATGAGAACGAAAGAGTGGATTTTGAGCTTTCATTCAGCCGCAGTGCGGACGGCACCTACAGGATAGCAGACCTGAAAGTCTCGCTTGACGATCAAAAGGCCGGCCAGCAGCGTCAGCATAGTTTCACTGGTGATCACAAGGACGGATTAACCGCCGCTCAGGCATCTAACCTTCTGGCTGGAAGGGCTGTGAAGACCCAGGACAAATGGATCCAGCTGGATTTAAACGATGTGAATGCGCAGGGCAAACACCGCGTGAAAGAATTTCATCAGGGCTACGGGTATGACCTTCTAAAAGCAGTGAGCCAACTGCCAATAAAGGAGCTGAAAAATCAGCAGCAAAAACAGCAGCTTCTCGAAGGTTTGCAGAGCGGCGAGAAGCAAAACGTGACCATCAGGATCAATGGAAAAGACCGGTATCTTTCCATAGAAGCCAATCCGCAGTTTAAAACGATCAACATTTACGATCAGCAAAATCAGAAAATCTCAGTCAATCAGGCCCTGGAAAGACAACCAGGTATTCGCAACACACAGACACAGGTAATCCGTCTGGCAAAGAAAAACGGTATTTCGGTCAGTTAACCTTTAAAACATGGAAAAGACAAAAACATTAACAGATTTTTTAAGCGCAGTAACCCGTGATCCCAGAATAGGGCCTATCCATATCGCGCTGTTCACTGTGCTTTATAACAGATGGATCAGGGACGGTTTTCCCAAGGCCATCCTGATCACAAGCTATCAGGTCATGCCGCTGGCCAAAATCGCCAGCAGGGTCACTTTTTGCAAAACCATCAAGGAGCTTGATGAATATGGCTACCTCAAATATGAGCCGTTTTTTAACCGCAGAGGCAGTAAGGTTTACTTCTAAGTTCAAAATTTAAAAACACGTGGGTATGGTAGTGGAGATGATTACAAAAGAGGATCTGCAGCAGTTTCGTCAGCAGCTGCTCTCAGATATTAAAGAAATTATAGCAGCGCCAAAGACCAATAACGAGAGCGCCTGGCTCCGCAGCGCAGAAGCCCGTCAGATTCTGAAAGTATCAGCGGGCACGCTCCAGAATCTGAGAATAAGTGGCCAGTTAAAACCTAATAAAATCGGCGGTACATATTATTACAACAGAGGCGAAATTATGGATCTGCTTGCTGGCAGCGGTACCTCTAAAAGAAGAAAGCTATGAAAGTATCGGTTATTCTCGCACTCGCTACGCTGTCAAAAGACAACCGGATCACAGTCTGGCATATCGGAATGTACTCAGCTTTTATACAGCTCTGGCATAGCAGCGGTTGTCAGAATCCTGTGCCAATTACACGAAAGAAAGTTCTAGAGCTTTCAAGGATCGGTAATATTGTGACTTATCATAAATGCATTAAAGAGCTGGTTTTATACGGGTACATTGACTATAAACCCTCTTACAATCCTTATACCGGTAGCTTGGTTTACCTGAAAACTATCTAGCTCATTAGATGAAAACGGCCGTGACCAAGGTCGTATTTCTAGGATCAGGAACGCATTAACATAATTAAATTTGTATAACAAATCATATGCTACTAATCTAAGTGTATAATGTCCATCTGTAGATTTTGTCGATTACTGAATCAGCTATACATTTGCAATATGAAATGGTTTGTCTACCTGTTCTCGATCTATCTGCTGACACTTTCAGGGTTTACCTGCAAAGCCGACAGTGATTGCTGTAAGGACGAGATGGCGCAGCAAACCACTTCCGGACATCATGATGATGACCATCAAACTCATAGCGCTTGCGTACCGTTTCTGGCATGTGGCGCCTGCAACAGCATTCTACCTATGCATATGTCGGTTGAATTGCCTTCAACTTCTTTCGTAATACCTGGGACGCCTTTTTTCTATTTAGAGCAAAGCTGTACTAATTCCCCTGGTTCGATCTGGCAACCGCCGCGAATAGCCTGAAATCTCCCCTTTATTTATCGTGAAACCGTTCACGGTCAGGTTATTATTTCCATTATTTTAGATTTCAAATGAAAAAAGCATTTGGCCTTGTGCTATTGCTGCTGGTCGGCAGTGTAGCGATGGCGCAGCATACATTAACCGCTATTATCCGCGACGCAGACTCAAATCAACCACTACCTGGCGCAACAGCCAAAATTTCCAAAACAGCGATCGGCGCGACAGCTGACGAAAAAGGGACGGTCACATTGACCGGCATCCCGGCTGGTAGCCAGCAGGTCGTTTTTAGTTTTGTTGGCTATGAAGACCACCAGCAAAACATCACCTTTCCGACTGCCGGCGACACACTGATCGTGAACCTGGAAGCCGGCGACGAAGAGCTGGAAGAAGTAATTATCTCTTCTACCAGAAGCTCACGCACGATCCAGAGCATTCCTACGCGCGTCGAGTTCATCGGGGGCGAAGAGCTGGAAGAAAAGGGCAATATGAAACCGGGCGACATCCGGATGATGCTCAATGAAAGCACCGGGATCCAGACGCAACAGGTTTCAGCTACTTCGGCCAATTCCAGCATCCGCATCCAGGGGCTCGATGGGCGATACACGCAGATATTGAAAGATGGATTTCCGCTTTACGCCGGTTTTTCGGGTGGATTAGGATTATTGCAAACACCACCGCTGGATCTTAAGCAAGTGGAAGTGATCAAAGGCGCATCTTCCACCCTGTATGGAGGTGGCGCGATCGCGGGCCTCGTAAACCTGGTTTCCAAAGCTCCGGCAGAAGAGCGGGAGCTACGCTTTCTGATTAACGGCACCTCTGCGGGTGGTCTTGATTTGAATGGGTTTTACAGTCAGAAGTTTGAAAAAGTCGGGCTTACCATTTTTGCGTCCCGTAATAGCAGCCGCCCATACGATCCATCAGACGAGGGCTTTACGGCCATTCCCAAAACCGAGCGCTATGTGTTCAACCCCAAGTTGTTTTTGTATTTCAGCGACCGGACGCGCCTGAACGTGGGCCTGAACACGGTTTTTGAAGATCGTGTCGGTGGCGATATCAAGTACATTAAAGATGAAGGTGACGCGGTGCACAGCTATTTTGAAAAGAACAAAAGCAGCCGCTTCTCTACCCAGCTCAGCTTCGAGCACGATTTCAGTGAGCAGAACCGGTTGACGATCAAGAACTCGGTCAATAGTTTCGATCGTAAAATCAGCATTCCCGGCTATATCTTCGATGGGAAGCAGCTCTCGACTTATTCGGAAGTCGCATTCAACAGCAACCACGAAAAGTCCGACTGGGTAGCAGGCGTTAACCTTTACTCAGATCAGTTCCGTGAGTCGCCTACCGACAATTTTGTCAAAAGGGATTACACCCAGAATACGTTGGGGGCATTTGTACAAAATACCTGGCAGACCGCGCCATGGTTGAAAATAGAGACTGGATTGCGCGGAGATTATGTTTTAGATTATGGATTCGTATTGCTGCCCCGCATTTCCGGACTCTTTAAAATCACATCGGAATTAAGCTCGCGGCTTGGTGGTGGCTTGGGCTATAAGACGCCCACCATTTTCACCGAAGAAACCGAGCGCAGACAATTCCGCCAGGTGCTGCCGATTGGCCCGGATGACAACAAGCTCGAAAAGTCTTATGGTGTCAACTTCGACATCAACTATGCCACCCATTTTGGCGATCTTAGTTTCAGCTTGAACCACATGTTCTTCTACACGCGCATCAATAATCCGCTGCTGCTCGAAGCCAGCAGGGAGCCGGGGGTGAGCAGACTGCTCAACGCTAATGGTTTTGTTGATACGAAAGGCACAGAGACGAACTTGAAACTAGGTTACGGCGATTTTAAACTCTTCGTAGGCTACACGCTCACAGACGCACAGCTCAATGAAAACGGCGGCAGACGCGTAAACCCTTTGACTGCCAAACACAGGCTCAATAATGTGCTAATGTATGAAGTGGAAGATAAATGGAAAATCGGACTGGAGGCCTACTATTACAGCAAGCAGACGCTCAGCGACGGTACGGTCGGCAAATCCTACTGGATCACCGGTTTTATGGCCGAACGTATCTGGGAGAAGTTTTCACTGTTCATTAATTTCGAAAACTTCACCGATACCCGCCAAACGCGCTTCGGTTCAATCTACAACGGAACTGTAACCAATCCGGTTTTCAAAGATATTTATGCTCCGCTGGACGGTTTTGTTATAAATGGGGGCATCAAGCTCAATTTGTGACAGATAAGAGAATGCCCTTAGATAAATCTCAGCCTTCTTCTTGTAAAGAAGGGAGCTGAGATTTATCTAAGGCTCAATAGAGAAGCGTTCACATAAATACGACCGTTCTTATGCGGACAAATCTCTTGGCTTAACATATCGCTAGTTATATAACAAATCATATGCTACTATTTTAAGTGTACACTTAACTTGTAACATTATGAATGTTAATGACTTACAAAGAAATAAAAAAAGTAGAACATCTGTACTTTTCAAGAAAAAAGTTGTGGAAATTTACCGTGCAGAGTTATCCAGTCAATTTGAGATCCAACAGAGTCTCCACATCTCGCAGACAGAACTTCGCCAAATGAACCGGTGGTACTTTAAGCACCGGTTAAGACCTTATTTTTCCCTTTCATTTTATAACAGAACTACTATGAAAAAGAAAACCGATGCGTCTTATTATCTGGGGAAATTAGAAATGTTTTATTGTCTGGAAGAAGCAAATTGCTATAAATCGGACCTGCCCAATTTCAATCTACATACTCTTGACTGCGGGCATATGGTATTGCTTACCTATTTTGAAGAAACATCAACGCTGATCCACAAGTTTTGCTCGGTAGTAACAGGCACTTGACGGTAATTTAATTACTAATCAATACCCTGTGATGGGACGAAACAGGTTGTCTAATCTCAATTGAGGCGAATCAAGAAGCGGTATCATGCTTGGAGCAATTTCACAAACCCTTGTTGCAGTAGAGAGTGTTGCATTCGTTGTGTTTTTCACAAACATACGACCTTTAGTATGTTTGTTGGCATACGCTTACCTAACCCATAATTGAATACATACAAAACGTTCCGATGCGTCAAAGGCGCCCAGCTAAATATATCGGTACTTGAATAATGTATGCAGGCGGTAAATGGGAAAAAGTCTCATTTTAACCATGCAGAACTTGTTCCAGCTAGCAGATTGACTATCTTCCTATATGCCTAATGCAACAAGAAAGATATTTCTGGCCGATGATGACGACGAGGATCGTATGCTTTTTAAAGAAGCATTACAGATCGTCGCGCATAACGTGGAAGTCATCGAGGCAGAAAATGGGATAAAGCTGTTAGAGCTATTGGAAAACCGCCATTCATATAAACGTTCTATAATAGTACTGGACATTAATATGCCACTTATGAATGGTTTTGAAACTATTGCAGCCATCAAATCGACAGGCTGCATCAAGCAACTTCCAATATTCTTTCTATCAACATCTAAAAATACTAACAACATAACTAAGGCCAAGCAGCTTGGCGCGAAGGCGTATTTTATCAAGCCTGCGTCTTGGCAAGATTTTCTAGAATTAGTTGCAAAGATCGTGGATCAAATTACTTAGCTCTCCAGGAGTTGATCGGAAGGCAAAAATATGTAAGATTTAACCAAACAGTTGGCCGTAAAATTAAAAATGCATTGCCCCAGAACTATCTTATCCAACAAGGGCAATGCAAAATTTCACAACTAACTAAGATTTATTAAAAAAAGAAATTATAATTTTTGAGCAGCGTCGCGCAAGGCTTTTATCTTGTCATGCGCCGCATTTATATCCTGTGCCTGGCTGTGAATTATTTGTTGCGCATCATAGGCCAATTCATTTCCGTTCAGCGCATCATTATATGCTTTTTTGATTGCGTCTTCGCCGGGTTCCGCTTCAGATAAAATGCTGGCCCTGTCGCTGCCACCAAACAAAGACTTTATATCGATCCACGCACGGTGCAATGTGCCGGTAACGCTTTTATCAGCTTCCACATACGTAGCTGTTGCTGAATTTGCCAGAGCCGATAACGCCTGAACATTAAGACGACTTTGCTGGGCGTACTGCTCGAAAACCGTTTTCAAATCAGCATTTTCATCACTGATGTCAGCAATTAATTTTTCGAAACCAGCTACCCAATCCTTATTGATTTCAATAAGCTCCTGAATTAAATTCGGTGTATTTTTCTGTTGTTGCCATGTCGATGTTTAAAATTTTATTCGTGAATTAATAATTTCATGCCACAGCATAGTCATCACTGGTAGTTGCACACATAAATTTTCAGACGGGTCTGCCAAAGCCTGGCATCTTTTAATAGCATGACTTGTAAATTATGATTCTATCTGTATAGCAGTTTAGTGTATTCCATAATCCTACGCCCAACCTTATCTACCAGTTTAGTGCTACTATGCAAATCAGATACCCAGTAGTAGCCGGCAAAATCCTTCTTTCTTATAATACTTATCGGTGTGCGCCCGTCTTCGAACTTCACAGTAAAACTAACCGTTCCTTGGAGACTTAACCTGGTAACAATCATACTTGTATGTTCAAAAGGAATTCTTAGGGATCTAGGTGAATCTTTCATCTGATGAATCGTTTTGACTGTTTATAAAATGCCTCAAAAACTTATGCCACTCCCTGGCATGGGACTAATCAGCTCCAACGATTTTCCTTAAATCGATTCCTTCTCCCAGCACCGGCTTAAAAAGATCACCTTCGTACTTGAGTTTATCAGGTGTATTGAATATAGTAAAGTCCCGCATTTTCAGCCCTGGTTTCAGCTCTTCCCAGTGGTTCACAACTTAGTTTACTCAATTTTTATCATGCAGCCTTGTAAATTTTCCTTTCATTGAAAATATTTATAATGCAACAAACCTGAAAACGAAGTATTCAGGTTTGTTCTCAGTAACGCAATTCTGCTTGCCTCTGTTTGCGGCGATTTAGGATCTATCAGTTGAATGACTACCATTCCAGATATATTGCTGTAAACTGGCAAGGTGGAAACTAATACCTCATGGGTTTATGCGAGCTTTTTGGAATTAGCACTCTTCAACATATTTTAATACATTTTTAGTCAGTAATAAATTGGGGATGGTAAAGATTTATATAGCTAACATCAATCAATATCCAGTATTTTGCGTCAACTTGTTGTTGATCTGTATTTCAGATAAAGGCACTGGCCAAAGCTCATTGGTTCCCTTTATGAAGTTACGTTTCTGATAAATATAATAACCTTCACTGTCGACCGCATAATCTTTGTAGGTAGCCGGTGTATCGGTTAGTTTCATTCCTGTAAACTGGCGGTTCAGCTCTTCCGAGGCAATATCCCACCGCAGCACATCGTAATAACGAAGTCCTTCGAAGGCGAACTCTACACGGCGTTCCCTTCTGATTATTTTTCTCAATTCAACAGGATCCGTGGTTGTTACCGCCGGCATTTTCACAGCCTCCCTTCCTCTGACCTTGTTTATTGTTGCATCCAGCAATGCTTGGTTTACTGCACCACCGGCTTCCAATTGCGCTTCCAGATAACTCAGCAGTACTTCAGCATACCGAATGATTGAGAAGTTCCCACCATAATTCATCAGGTTTCCTGAAAAACTCTCATCCATAAATTTATTGATACTGTAACCACTCCAATTGTAGCGGTTAAATCTGTCTGGCGAGGTTGTATTAGGCCGGGAAATATAAGTTTGTCCTTTAAACTTTGTCCGATCTGATATCATGATCGTATAATCCAGACGAGGGTCGCGGTTGTCATACGGCTTGTTCTTATCATACAAAGGAGATTTGTCGATCGTTTTTCCATCCACACATTCAAACTCCTTCACCAGCTCATTGTATGCCGAAAACTGGTGCCAGCCTCCGAACGCTTCGGGGTACAGATATTGCAGAAATACATGTGAATAGGTATCTGGTAAGTACTGTGAACTAAGTACAATTTCTTTGCTCAACTCACTGGTTTCCCAGAAAAGCTCACGATACTTGGGGTCAATCACATACGTGTTATTATCAATAATTGTTTTGTAAGTTGCGGCTGCATCACTCCACTTTTTTTGAGCCATCTGAAGGCGTCCCAAAATGGCCAGGGATGCACCAGCAGTAATACGACCATTCTCAGCATCAGGTCTTGTCTTTGGCAACAAAACATAGCTTTCCTTTAACTCTTTTTCTACGAATGCCCAAACATCAGCCTTGGCAGTTCGAACTACACTGTTTGCCTCCTCTACCGTCAACACCCTTTCCACCAACGGTACACCGCCGAAATAAAGAGCCAGATTAAAATATTGGTACGCACGAATTGTACGTACTTCCGCGGTCATTACTGCCTTTTTTGACTCATCCATCTGAATGGCGGCAATATGATCAAGGAAGTTATTGCAGGTGGTAATTTTTGTATAAGCATTTTTCCAGTACGAGCCAGGCACCCAGTAGGAAGATGTAAGTGTGCCATCAGTCATGTGATCAGGGATCAGTTCCTTTTCTGACCCATTTCCCGCCATCAGATCAAGATAGAATAAAGATCTGGATGTCCAGAAATCCTCACCACTCCAACCTGCACCCGTGTTGTAACATCCAATGAGAGCTAGCTGGGCGTCAGTTTCTGTTTTCCAGAAAGTCCCATCTGAAATGGAATCCAACGGCTGCTTATCAAAAAAGTCGTCATTGCAACTTGTTGTGCTCAGCAACCCTATCAGCAAAATCGAGGTCAGGAACCTTGGTCGGATAAGCTTAGTATATGTATTTTTCATTTTAATGATTTTCATAGTTCATACTCAGTTAACAGGTGATCAGAATTTGACATTAACCCCAAAAGTGTAAACTCCTGTAATTGGGTAAAAAGGACTGCTATCACCCGTATTCTGATTCATTTCAGGATCCCAGCCCTTATAGAAGTGATTGAACGAGAACAGATTTTGTCCACTGAAGAAAACCCTTAATCTGCTAATTTTCAGTTTTTCGGTCACGCCGGTTGGAAGTGAATAGCCCACCTGAATATTCTTAACCCGAACAAAATCAGCACTTCTGTTCCAGAAGGTGGATGTCATCAGCGTTCCGCTACCCATATTCAAACTTGTAAGTTTGGGGTATTCAGCATCTCTGTCCGGGTTTTGTTCTGTCCACCGGCCATCGGCCTGCCATTGCTGTATCTGGCCTCCGTTGTAGAAAGCAAATGCCTGATAAGATCCCATTTGCTTTTTAAATCCGGCAAGTCCCTGAAACAACACCGAAAAATCAAATCCTTTGTAGTCGGCATTTAAAGTAGCACCGAAGGAGTATTTTGGGAAAGTCGAACCGATTACTTTTTGGTCGTAGGTAGCATCAACTTTACCATCAGGCACGCCGTTTGGACCGCTGATATCCTGATAGCGAACAAAACCAGGCTGAGCACTATACGGCTGGGTCGGATAGTTGGCAATATCGTCGGCACTGGTAAACAGTCCGTCTGCAACGTACCCATAAATCGCATTCAAAGGCTGCCCAACAAACCGTCTGTTCCCGATATCCTGCTGTATGCCGTTAGCCAGCTTGGTAACTCTGTTTTTAACGTAAGAGAAATTCGGTACAATACCCACATTCACATTACCGATTCGGGTATTGTAGTTTAATAAAATCTCCATTCCCGTATTCTTTACAGCGCCGGCATTTACCTCCGAGGTGTTGAGACCAAGTACCTGAGAAACCGAAATATTATAGAGAATATCCGAAGTCGTTTTTGAGAAATAATCCACAACCAATCCCAGTTTGCCTCTGAAAATATTCAAATCAAGACCTATATCTGTAATCTGTGTTTTCTCCCATGAAATATTGGCATTGGCTAGTGTAGTAACTGCCGCTCCCGAAGAAAGTGTACCACCAAAAGTATAGTTTCTGCCAAGGCTTAACAGGTTTTGATATGGATAATTTCCAACATTCTGATTCCCTAGTTTACCCCACGATGCCCGCAATTTCAGGTTATCAATCCAGCTCAGGTTATCTTTAATAAATGCCTCTTCGGATACACGCCAACCTGCCGAAAACGACGGAAATAATCCCCATCTTCCTTTTTCCGGAAAGCGTGAAGTACCATCGTATCTTGCATTGGCTTCAAAAAGATATTTCTCATTAAAAGCGTAGTTCACCCGGCCAAAGTAAGAGCGAAGTGCCCATTCCGAACCAGAACCTGTTGCGGTCATGCCCGTTGCCGATCCTGCATTAAGCTCATACAAGGAATTATTTGGGAAATTCTGACGATAGCCTCTGCTCCAATCCTCCCGAAATGATTCCTGAGAAAAACCTCCCAACGCCGAAATAGTATGCTTCCCAATCTGTTTTTCGTATCTCAACAAAGACTGTAATGTCAGCAAACCGTTATCTCCGGACTGTACACTGAGGTTATTGGGTCCAACGGTTTTGAACTGATCAAATGTAAAATTTGATGCATAACTCGTATTGGTGTAGTTTCCGTAATTGTAACCTGCTTTTCCGCTTAGGGTCAATCCTTCTACGATCTCCCAGGCAAGCTCGGCTCCCCCCAGAAAGTACTTATTTTTTCTGTTAACAAAAGACTCGCTCGCCAACCACGCCTCAGGACTGTAATTATCCTGATAGCCATAGGTTCCATCCGATTTTTTACCTGCAAAAACAGGCCCCTGACGAACCGCAAAACCAATCATGTTCATCATCTCTCCATCATACTGGCGAGGTTCATCGGTGTTGGCTGCATTCCCGGCCAGGTTGACTTTCAGAGTCAGATTGTTTTTTATTTTGCTATCAAAATTCAACAGAAAATTGTATTTGTCGTAGTGGTTTTTGGCAACAATACCATCTTGTTTCAAATAGCCCAGAGAAAACAAAAAGCTATTTTTGGAATCGCCTCCTGTAAAGTTCAGGTTGTGGTTGGTTTGAAAACCTGAACCGGAATTGACAAGATTTTTGAGATGGGGAACATTCGGATATTTGTCAGGATCACTTCCATTGCGAAACTTCTCAATTTCTTCATCGGTGTAGGCTCTCCCCTGCCCCATATTTGCATTCGCCTCGTTTCTCATGATTGCATAATCCGCCGACTCCAGAAACTGAGGAAGTTGTGTAACGCTTTGCCAGCCTATGTAACTATTGTATCCAACCTGCAATTTACCCTGCGAACCGCGTTTGGTTTCAATCAAAATAACCCCGTTTGCAGCACGTGTTCCGTAAATAGAGGCAGAAGCAGCATCTTTAAGCACTGAAATACTTTTGATGTTGTTTGGATCCACATCGTTCATTGAAGACGCAAGCCCGTCAACCAGAATTAACGGGCTATTACCTGCACCAGAAAAAGTCCCCATACCACGAATCGTAATAGAAGACTGGTCATTACCCGGTCTTCCTGAATTCTGAGAAACAGTAACGCCGCTCACCAAACCTGCAAGTGCCTGAGATGATTGCGTAATGGGTCTGTTTTCAATTTCTGAAGCAGATACACTTGATACCGCTCCTGTCAGATTCACCTTCTTCTGAGCACCGTAACCTACCACTACTATCTCTTCCAGAGACTTCTCATCCACTTTCAAAATGATATCCAGCGATGTCCTTCCACTGGTATTAACCTCCTGAGTTACATAACCTACAAAACTGAATATCAATGTAGCATTGTCTTCAGGAAGCACCAGTTGGTAGGCTCCGTTTTCGTCCGTTATAGTTCCCTGTGTAGTGCCCTTCAGAATAACACTTACACCGGGAAGTCCCTGCCCTTCTTTATCAGTTACTTTCCCTGATAACGGAGGTTTTTTATCCTCCTGATTCACTGCTTTCTGCGATTCCGTAAGGATGATGTTTTTGTCTTCCTGCCTGAAAACCAGCTGTGTGTTCTGCAAAATGAGTTCCAGCGTTTTCTGGACGCTCCGCGATTCTTTTCTTAGGTTGATACCGTTGTGTGGAGCCACCTTTGAAGAAAGGTAGAAAATATTAAAACCCGATTCTTTTTCAAGTACCTGCAATGCTTTTTTCAGAGAACTATTGTTAAGTTCAATTGTCACATTAGCCTTCCTTATATCCTGTGCTCCACTGATGTCAGCCATCAACAGCTGTGCTGTTATGAGAAGGATCGTAAAGCCATAAAAACTGATTTTCATTAATTTACGGGAATTAATACATATCCAGTTCCACCGGAGAGCGCACGTCTCCGGGCTTGCAAAAGCTATAATTTTTTGCATCCTTTGTAATGTTTAAAAAGTTGTTTAGTGATTTTTTAATCAGGCTCCTCATTGCTGTCCAAGGCCGGGGAGCTTTTTCTTTTGTGGGCGAACCCACGGGCATATACTACGATTATCTCTGGTGTCTAATCATGCAGATTTTATTTAAAGTTTCTAATAACATTTTTCTCCATCTACCACCAGTTCCTGGTCTGTCAGAAAATACTTCGTATTGCTTGTAAGTGAGAGAATCTGGAATACTTCATCCAGGGTTTCCGTACCCGAAAACCGGCCCGTGATCGCGCAATTTTTGATTGCAGGATTTTTGAAGTGGATCTTTACGTCATAGCGTTTTTCAAGATTTGCAGCGAGTTCACCGAAAGGCATGGCGTCAAAAATCATATCCTTATGTGTCCAGCTTGTCAGCATCTCGGATTTAACGGTTTTTACCTCCGCCAATACTTCCGAATTGGTATTCAGGGTTACCTGTTTGTTGGCTGTAAGTACGGTAACAGTTTTATTGCTGTCCTGTACCTTAACCTTTCCACGGGTAACAGTCACCACAACTTCTTTCTGATCTGGCCATGCCTTGATATTGAAAGCTGTACCTAGAACAGTTGTACGCACCTTTCCGGTCTTGATAATAAATGGCACTGGTTTACCACTTTCACCTGCTGTCGGAAGATGCACCACATCAAAATAAGCTTCTCCTGTGAGTGTAACTTCTCTTACTGTTTTATTAAAATCATTATCATAAGAGATCTTGCTCTGCCCATGAAGCACAACCTTGGTTCCGTCTGGCAGGGTTACAAATCGATTTTGATTATCATCTGAGCTTTTAGCGTGACCAGTAGCGTTGGCTAACGGAGAAGAGAGTTCTGGTTTGCTTTTTGACAAATAAAGAAAAATGGCAAACGTACTCACCAATAACAAAACAGCAGCTGCTCTAAAATACATGCTTCTAAAAAGAGGCACCGTGGCTCTCTCCTCTTTAATAATGTTTTCTGAAATTTTTGCTTTTAATCTGTTCTGCAAAGCATTTACCTGCTCAGCGGGTATTTGGCTGGTCTTATCCGGCTCTTCGTCAAAAAGGCGATAATACTTTTCGACTATATCCACTTCCTGTTCGCTCGCATCATTATTGAGATACTTGGCAACCAGCTTTCTGAATTTATTCTTATTTACACTTGACATCTTTATATCGCTCTTTTTAATACAGTGTAGAAAACAAAAAAAAACTCCCACGCCGGTCCAGCATTTTTTATAATTATTTCATTTTATTTTTAACAAAAAACAAGAAAATTATGTACTAGACTGAAAATCAGAAACATAAGAAAAAGTCAATCACAAACATGATCGATGAGAGAAACCAAGTAAATAAAGATGGAAATTCCCGCAGCCCCTGTGCCCGAGAACTTTTAAGAGAGGGTGCTCTCTCCTTGTTTAAGAAAGCCTGCATCCCAAAATGATCGCTATTGATTTGAAAGCATGAAGATCAACAGCATGAATTTTGAAACGCTGTCACGAAGGCTTTCCTGCGAAAGGTTAAGTTGGTTTTGGACCGTTTTCTGCGAAATCGACAAAGTTTCAGCAATTTCCTTAGTGGACATATCTTCCAGGTACCTTAGACGGAAAATCTCCCGTCTTTTTTCTGGCTGTGTTTCCAGCCAAAACTTGATACCTTCAATGAGTTCTTTCTGAAAGCACTCAGAATCTGCTTCATCGGTAGAAAACGCCATGTGATCAAGCGGTTCTTCAAAAAATGGAAGGGTTTTCCTTTTGTTATAAATTGCAAATACCTGATAACGAACTGCCGTTATCAGGTATGCATCAAGGTTACCAATTTCCTTTGTTTCTCTTTTACTCCAGAGATCAATAAAGACGTCATGAACAACCTCTTCGCTTAATCCAAGATCATTGAGTCTTTTATGTGCTTCATTGAATAATTTCTTCCAATACCGTTGATATATTTCGTCAAATGCAACCTCAGACCCATGCATCAGCATGGTTTTAAGTTCATAGTCTGTTATGTTCACATTTGGTTGCATACCTGCTTAACGATTCGAGGAAAGGTAAAAATAACAATAAAATAAAGAAGTTCTATCCAATTACGACCCTTATTTTATCTGGTTGCAGTGTAATCTCCTCCACCTTCTGATTGAGCCTCATTTTGCCTTTCTTTGTAATGCGCACGAAATACAGGCATCAAAAAAAAGTAATATAGAATAAAAACTTAGATATTTTAACCTAGACAATTTTCAAAACATTTGCGTAGAATTCTGTTGGACGGTTTTCCGGTAATTTAACAATGAGACCTTCCCGGGTACGTTCAAATTCCAGATTATCGTTTCCACCCAGCAATGAGATCCGGCTAATCTTCTGGCTTCTGTAAGGTGTATTTTCTGCAAGAGATTTTATTTTGACTTTACCCGACTCAGGCCAGCCCATTACCGTAGCATACAGTGTCTCGCCTTTCTCGGTGAAACGTACATCTTCTCCTGTAAACGGTTTTCCTTTACCCTCGTTAAAACCCTGAGCACTCAGCGGAGCTGCATTTTCCTGTGCCGGTCCTTCTCCGAAAACTTTCCAATAACGGGTGTCATAAATCGCCTCACTGTTCACTTTCATCCAGCGACCAATCTCTTCCACAATCTTGCGCTCATCGGAATCGATACTGCCATCACCTCTTACAGGGATGTTCAACATCAAATTCCCATTTTTACTGACTACATCTACAAGCGCCTGAATTACCGCCTTGCCCGATTTATATCGATGCTGATCATAAACAGAACGGTTGTAATGCCACTCTCCAATGCAGGTATCGGTCTGCCAGGGCAAAGGCTCTATTTTATTGCTTTGCCCCTTTTCAATATCCCAGACCATACATTTGCGTTGCATTTCGTCCAGTATTTTACCGGTTATTACGCTCTGCTGTGAGCCGTGTTTCTTAACACTCTTGTTATATAAATGTGCAGCAATACGTAATCCGGCGTCACTGACAGGCCATAAAGGAAAGGCAGTGTCATCAAAGTAAATCATGTCAGGGTTGTACTTGTTGATCAAGTCAACAGTCCGGTTAAAAAAGCTTTCAATGTAGGCTTTGCTTGGTTTTACCACACCGTTACCCCAGTTCCATTGTTTATGGATCATGTTATCGTCAAGGCTGTTTTCGCTCAGCGGATGGTTCTGAGCATACAACTCCTGCGGATCCAGCCCCTGCCACCATTTCCCTTTTCCATCGGCCTTGGTTATTTTCCCATCATAAGGAATCCCTTTGAATTGTCCCTCTTTGTCGGAACGTTGGGCGGTTTCCCACCAACTCCATGTGTGTGCTGCATGTACACTTACACCAAAAGGCAGTCCCGCATTTTTAGCTGCTTTTGCCCAGCCGCCGATAATATCTTTTTTAGGACCAATTTTTAATGAATTCCAGGTATGGTATTTACTGTCGTAGAGATCAAAATTGTCATGATGGTTGGCCATGGCCATAAAATATTTGGCACCTGTTTGCTTATAAAGCGTTACGAGTTCTTCCGGATTCCAGTTTTCGCCTTTCCAATCGTTGATCACATCCTTAAAGCCAAATTTGGACGGGTGCCCATATTTTTGCAGATGATACTTATACTGGCCGCTTCCTTCCTGATACATTCCTCGTGCATACCAGTCTCCGGCTTCCGCCTGGCATTGCGGCCCCCAATGTGCCCACATTCCAAATTTTGCGTTGCGGAACCAGTCAGGAGTTTTAAACTGCTGCAAAGATTCCCAGGTTGGAGCGAAGGGGCCTTTTGCAATGCTTTCCCCTGTATATGCGCCTGATAAAAATTCTGCTTTAAGCGAAGATGATAGAGCCAGAGCTGGTAAAAGGCCTGACAAATTTTTCAATGCGGTTCGTCTTTGCATAGGATTATCGATGTATCATTTATTAAAAAAAGTTGCCCGTTCCATCTAAGAGAACGAGCAACAAAAGTATAGTTTAATAAACTATCGCAATTATACAAAAGCGCATCTCATTTTAACAAATCGGACTTTTTTATTTTTTGCATTATTCAGTTTAACGTATCTGTTCACGTAATTTCCAATGATTCAAACCTTTACTAAAAAAATTAAAAGTATACACTTAGCCACCTATTTGAACAAAAAGTCAAGAATCGCACACTGCTGAATCCTCTCAATTGATATTTAAATGCTTGAAGTCTGGCCGCCCTACCAACATGTTTAATGTACATATAGATTACCATTTCTTAAGGCTTTGAGATGTGAAAAGATTTACTTCACACCACATACCATCCTTTTAATTTTCATTTTACAGGCAAAATACTATCACAATAATTGGCGCTAACAATAAATTTTAATCGAAAACAAAACATTCAAAACTTGATATCCTCCAAGATTTTACGCTTTTTAATTATTCCTTAACTACCTTTGCAAGATAATGGTAGCAACATTTGAAGTTTAGTAGTAGAGTATCGTTTTGAAAAGTTCTAACAAACAATGGATTGGCCTGACCCTGCTGACGCTGATGCTTGTAAAAGCATGGGTAATACCATTGGTGTGTCTGGACTATGAAATACGGAAGGACTATATTGCGAAGGCACTTTGTGTCAACAGAAACAGGCCCGAGCTCAAATGTAACGGTAAATGTTACCTGGCCAAGAAGCTAGCCAATGCCCAAAGACAACAAGAGCGCCAGGCAGAACATGAATATATGGCCAGTCTGATTTATCAAGTTATGGACAATGGCCCTCAGTACAGTTTCATTTCGCCTTCACCAACAATTGAGGACTATACTACTCCTACCTTTTCTTTCAAATCCGCATTTTTAGGCCGCCTTGTGCCTGACAGTATTTTCCATCCCCCGCTGGTCTAGTACCCGATAGGTATTTTACGACTGCCTTACAGGCAGCTTTTAACTATTTTCTCTTTTTTCAGGTCTTTCTGTGCATCAACTCGCACAGAGCATTCCGCTATTTATATTAATATGAAAAATATTTTTCATAAATGCTTTGCTGCGCTTTTTGCAGCAACCATTTTGTTTTCAGCGAGCTCGTGCTCTGAATCTCCCAGTACTTCTCCTACTCCTGAACCTGTTGCATCAGACGGCGGAAAACTTCGCCTCGAATTTGATAATGTTGTCGGAGATAAAAACCTGGTTTTAAACGGAGTAACATACAAAAATGCGTCAGGTGAAGATTTCATCGTTACCAAGTTCAATTACTTTATATCCAACATCAAATTGACCAAGGCTGACGGTAGCATTTTCACAGTACCGCAGGATTCAAGCTACTTCCTGATTAAGGAGGACACCAAGGCTTCACAGTTTGTGACATTGAATAATGTCCCTGTGGGCGATTACACTGCAGTTGAATTTATGGTCGGCGTTGATAGCCTGCGAAACACGTCCCCGATTGAAAAACGGCAGGGAGTTCTTGACCCATCGGGATCGATGATGGAGGATGGTATGTACTGGGCCTGGAATTCAGGATACATTTTCGTCAAACTAGAAGGAAGTTCTTCCAAAGGGAATCCGGTAAATGGCAAGTTCTATTATCACATCGGTCTTTTTGGAGGCTACAACGAGAGAACCGTTAACAACACCAGAATAATAAAAGTCAACTTTGGAACTCTAAAAGCGCCGGTTACATTGAGCCAAACTCCTGAGGTACATTTTCTTGTGGACGTCTTAAAAGTTTTCGACGGGGCCGCTACCAATATTAAGATTGCTGAATACAACAGCATCATGGGCGGCCAGCCAGAAAAGTCACAGCAAATAGCCAATAACTATCTCAACATGTTCACCCTGGACCACATCCATTGATCTTGATCGTATAATATAAGTGAAAAAAATACCATCAATTATCTTTATACTCCTCTCGTTTTGGGGGTGTAAAGAGCCCGTCAAAGAAGAGCTCGAGCCGGTCAAAACCGGCCCCACGCCGCTTGCCTGGGTAAAACCAGCTGGATTTCCAGAGCCAATCTATGACTTGTCACGTAATCCGCTGACAGAAGAAGGTGTGCAACTAGGAAAATTCTTGTTTTATGACGGCATACTATCCCGTACGAATTTGATCGGGTGTGGCACTTGCCATCAGCAAGCAGCAGCCTTTACGCATCATGGTCACGAGCTAAGCCATGGTGTGGAAGACCGTCTGGGCGTGCGTAACTCACCAGCAATCCAGAACATGGCATGGAACAAATCATTTTTTTGGGATGGAGGTGTACACGATATGGATTTAGTGCCTTTCAATCCAATTGAAAATCCGGTCGAAATGGATGAAAAAGTAACTTCAGTGATCGAAAAACTTCGTAAAACCCCCAATGCAGCCTCGAAGATTCCGGTGGATTATCCTAAAATGTTTAAAGAAGCCTTCGGAACTGAGGAGATCAATTCAGAACGGATGATGAAGGCATTGTCACAGTTTATGATGACGATGGTCTCTGCTACTTCCAAATATGACTACTACCGTTCCGGCGATGCTAATGCATTCACTACCCAAGAAAAAGATGGCCTGGTTTTGTTTCAGAAAAATTGCAGCTCTTGTCATGAAGGCGTGCTTTTTACAGATTATAGTTTTCGTAATAATGGGCTGATGCCCATGCGCAATAACGATCTTGGGCGCGGGGCAATAACTGGTAATGCTTCTGATGAGCACAAATTCAAAGTGCCAAGTCTTCGCAACGTAGGCCTAACGGCACCCTACATGCATGATGGTAGGTACCATAGTCTGGAAGAAGTGCTTGACCACTACACCGACAGTGTGCAAAAAATGCCTACGCTAGACCCACTTCTGATTCAACCAAATGGGAAAACAGGTATTCCTCTTTCATCAAGAGACAAGCAAGCTTTGATAGCCTTTCTACGGACACTATCAGATGACCAATTTATACGTGATGCTAAACTCTCAGACCCGGGGATAGGGAATGCATTTTAAATCAATATGTCTATGAATCTCAAGTACAAATTTTTAGCGTCTTTGTTGCTTACAGCAAACATCACCATGGCCTGTGATATCTGTGGCTGCGCCAATAGCGGGGCATATTTCGGTCTGCTGCCACAATCCAATAAATCCTTGATCGGTGTCCGCTACCAGCGTCTTCACTTTGTCACACATCCGGACAGCAAAGTTCTACGTACAGAGGAGCATTTTAATGTCGGCGAAGTTTACGCCCGATTCTTTCCGATCAAAAGAGTTCAGGTTATGGCCTTTGTGCCCTACAGAATTGATCAGCAAGTCACGTCTGCCGACACCAAAAAGCAAAATGGTTTGGGTGATGTTACAATCCTTGCCAACTACAATCTGTTCAATACGCTGATGGATAAAGATAATTCGCAAACCCTCACACATACACTGATGATCGGGGGCGGGATCAAGGCACCAACTGGCAAATTCAAATTTGATGAAAACAATACACTGGAAGTGGCTAATGCAAATTTTCAATTGGGTACAGGAAGCACAGATTTTATCGTAAATGCATTTTATACGCTGAACCTTAATCAATGGGGACTGGCAACCAATGTTTCACGCAAGTTCAACACCACCAATTCTCAGGATTATAAGTTTGGCAACCAGCTATATGGAACCGTTGACCTTTACCGCTCATTCACAGTGGGCAAAGTTTCAATTACGCCAAGCCTTGGCTTATATGCCGAAAATGCGGAGCACGGTAGAAAAGATGGTAAGCTCCTGGAAGAAACAGGTGGCAAACTCCTGAACGGTGCTGCCGGTCTTACCTTTTTCTCAAACCGATGGACACTGGGTGTAAATGCCCAGAAGCCGATTGCTCAAAAAAGCTCATCCGGACACGTAGTAACCAAAGAAAGAGTGCTTGTTCAACTTGGCTTTTTGTTTTAACCAAAAACTTAATCATTAAATAATCAATGCGTTCTTTTATAGCATACTTGCTGCTTTTCGCCGTGATGCTACCCACGCTCAGTCCGTGGGGAACAATTGCTTATTTTAATGTTAACAGAGCATATATAGCAAAGACACTTTGCGAAAACAGAAGCCGCCCTGAGTTAAAATGTAACGGAAAGTGTTACTTAGCAAAAATACTGAAAAAGCAGGAGGCCAAAAAGGACAAGGAGACTACCCAGCGTGTAGAAAACATGCCGGTAGCTCAACTGTTTTACCTATCTACAATTGCATTTGTCTTTGATAACGAGCAACCTGTTATTGCTGAACCGTTATCCTTTTTTTTCCTTCTTTCTGTTTATAATTCTCCCTGCAACGGGATTCTTCGACCGCCTCAATTAGTCTGATCTTTCCAGTAGCTTAAGCCATTGCATATCAAAATGGTACGTAAACAAGCTAGCTAACTTTCCAATTTTATTCCTGATAAATCCAGTCATCCATTACGACGTGACTTACATACGTGTGGACTTATGGGTACAATATTGACTTTGCCTAAAACAGTTGCAATGAGGTCTCGATATACAGATCCCATAAGCACTTTGTGGTACCACAGTAAATTAATCTTAAAGCTTTGCTCTATTTAGAGCAGCCTTAAATACTGTAATTCAAAAATTAAATAATCTAGTTAACACAATAATTAAAAAAATTATGAACCGTATTTTCATTTTCGCACTAGCAGCAGCCCTTTTTTCATCATGCTCAAATGATGACGACACGCAAATCGTAACACCGGCAACCTCTGGCGATATGGCTATTACTCTTGACGCTCGGGTTGGAAGTGAGGATTTTGCGCTTGACAAGGACTTCGTTATGGGAACCCAGACGCTGAATTTTAAGAAACTTCGTTACTGGGTGAGTAACATGATCCTTGTTGACACAAAAGGGACAGAATATAAGGTACCCGATTCCTATTATCTGATGGAAGAGGTGGGCGATCTGGATCTTTCGAACACAATCAGCAGCAAGTTGACTTATCCGGCCAACAAGCGGGAAACAATCTCCTTGAAAAATGTCCCGGCCGGAGAGTACAAAACCATCAAGTTCTCAATCGGTGTGGACTCCAAATACAATGACAACCTGAGCCTTAAAGCTGGTGAGCTCACGATTGCAAACGGAATGAGCAACTTATCTTGGATGTGGCACTCAAGCTATCTGTTCACTTCTGTGGGCGGAACCGTTAAGAATGGCTCAACATCCAAAGCCTTCACTACCGAAACCGGCTTGAACACCAATTACAAAACAGTAAGCATAGACCTGCCAGCGCCGATTAATTCTTCAACATCTAAAGGTGTGGTCTTAAACCTGGATGTTACCAAGATTTTTGACGGTATCGATGTAATGACAAACCCTGCCATTAACGCCATGACAGCTCCATTGATGTCAACCGTTTCCACCAATTATGCAACGAAAGCGATAATCTTTGGATCTGAGGCGAAGTAACGGATGACATCCATGAAACAAATAGCATTTCTGGCAGCTGCGTTGTGGCTTACCTCATGTAGCAAGAATGAAATAGAGCCGGAACCTGAAACTTACACGTTCCAGGTTCCCAAGCACTTTCCGCAACCCGTATTCGATACCCACAATGCTATGAGTTGGCAGGGTATCGAATTGGGCAGGAAGCTATTTTACGATATGAGACTTTCAGCCAATAATAAAGTTTCTTGCGCAAGCTGCCACGATCCGAAACTGGCTTTTACCGATGGTGTGCAGTTCAGCGAAGCAGGTGTTTCCGGCACTGCCTTGCACCGCCACTCGCCTGCACTCTTTAACCTGGCTTGGGCAAACAACGGTTTGTTTTGGGATGGCGGGTCAACCAATCTGGAATCCCAGGTATTCGGCCCTCTGACTGCGCATGATGAAATGGCGCAAAACTTGTATGAACTCATCGATGAGCTCAATGCCGAAGCTGATTATGTTTTGCGCTTTCAAAACACTTTTTCTGAGCCTGTAAGCTCACAGAATGTAGCAAAAGCACTTGCCCAATTTCAGCGCTCATTGGTGTCGGCCAGCTCTAAATATGATCGCTATCGTTTGAATAGCCCCGGTGGTTCGCTCACCACAGATGAATTGGCAGGCATGGCCCTTGTTAGGCAAAAATGCCAGAGTTGCCACGCAGGTGAGCTTTTCACTGATCAGGGTTACCATAACAACGGTATCGATTCAGACTTTTCAAATGCGGAGCATGAGGGGCTTTACATGGGCAGGTACCGGATTAGTTATGATTTGGCCGATGTAGGAAAGTTTAAGACGCCATCATTAAGGAATGTAGCTTTAACAGCTCCTTACATGCATGATGGCAGGTTCAATAGTATTGAAGATGTCTTAACACATTACAGTGAAGGCGTTAAAGAATCCGCCACACTTGATCCACATTTACCACCGGGAGGATTGAAACTGACAGATCAGCAAAAAAAACAGATCAGCGCTTTTCTGCATACCCTCACTGACATCGACTTTATAAATAATGTCAATCATCAAAAACCATGAACAAAGCCAATCAAGACAAGAAGAGGATTTTGACAAAACCTGAACTGCTTTGTTTGCTCGACCAGACAGGGGTCAGTTTACCATTACCGACAAACTATGTCCTTAACGGAAAGTCCCTGTTGGTAATGCACTTGGTGTTGATCATTATTGTTTGCGATCTTTTTATTAAAACACATTAAATTTTTTACGATGAAGAAGAATATTTTAATACTATTTATGATTGGCGTGCTCAACGCATGTAGCAGCAAACAGGATTCGGCGAAGCATCAAGAAGATAGCATGGATCATGCCGCATCGGAACATGCTCACATGAGCGCCATCGATCCGGCAGCAAGAGAGCTTATGTCCATCCACGACAGTATCATGCTGCAAATGGACGTCGCAATGTCGCTAAAAAGTAAAATCAGGAGCCATGTCAAAACGTTAGACAGCCTTCTTGCCAAAACATCGGATAACGGGATAAAGCCCAAGAAAATTCAGGCAGACTCCCTGTTGTCTAAACTGGATAAAGCTGACAAAGCGATGATGGACTGGATGCACCATTATAAAGCCGATACACTTGGAAAATTGGATGATGAAAGCAAAACTGCCTACATCCGGGACCAAAGACAACAAATCGAAAAGGTTGGAAAGCTAATGAGTGAAAGTATTTCCGAAGCCAGGCAATTTGTAAATCCATGAAAAACTTGGCTAAACACGCATGTTACTGCCTGCTGATTACTTGGCTGCTTGCTGGATGCGATCACAAGAAGCTTCCGATCCTGGGCGAGCCTTCATTGGTAACTATGGCTGTCAAGGGCAAACAAGTAAAACAGTTGATTTATCCCGTGATTCCAGATTTTACCTTCAAAAGCCAGGATAATGAGCTGATTACACAACGCCATTTTGATGGAAAAATCTATGTTGCCAATTTCTTTTTGGCAAACGGGCCGGCTATTGGTAATCAGATCCACAAAAATATGCTGAAGGTTTATGACCGCTTCAAAAGTCATCAAAACATCCGGATTATCTCTCACAGCGTGGATCCTGAAAACGATACACCTATCGTTTTAAAAAGGCATGCTAAAAGCCTGGGTGTAACTGGTAACTTCTGGTATTTTGTAACCGGAGAAAGTCAGAAGATTAGAGAAATCGGCAAAAAATATTACGTGGTTGGTCATGACGACATGGGCAATGACGCTAGTGAGCCAGTGCATATATGCTCTTTTCTACTCATTGATAAAGAGAAACACATCCGTGGGATGTATGATGCTACCTCCGTTTTAAGTACCAAGGAACTGATAAAGGACATCGAAAAACTATTAGATGAGTATCAGTCATCCTCAACGCCTTCAAAAAAAATATGAAACACTCCCATATATCCATCGCTAGCCTTTTCCTTATTCTGGCTTTCGGATGCCAAAATAAAAAGCTGCCTATCCTGGGAGAATCAGAGACAATTAACAAGCTCGTGGATGGAAAAACTGTAGAGCAGATCATCTACCCTGTTATCCCTGATTTTTCTTTTCTGAACCAAAATGGCAAGGTTGTCACTCAATCTGATTATAAAGACAAAATCTATATCGCAGATTTCTTTTTTACCACATGTCCAACGATTTGCCCGGTAATGAAAAAGAATATGTTGCTGGTCTATGAGCAGTTCAAGGATGATCAGCGCGTGGGGATCCTCTCTCATACCATTGATCCGGAACATGATACGCCACAAGTGTTAAAGCAGTATTCCGATGATTTGGGGTTAAGTGGCAACATGTGGACGTTTGTTACCGGCGATCGCGAAAAAATCTTTGACATCGGACAAAAACATTATATGGTCAGTGCGTCAACAGATCCCGATGAACCGGGGGGGTATATTCACAGTGGCTCATTTGTACTTGTCGATAAAGATAAACACGTCAGAGGCATGTATGACGGGACCTCCCAGGCCAGCACCAAGGAGCTCATCAAGGACATTCAAACCCTTTTAGAGGAATAGAATAATCTGTGCAGTCTCAGCTCTAAAACAAAGCAATCCCGATTGTCGCCAGGGAAATAAATTACTTATCAGGTGACATTTTATAACAATTGAACTATAACTTATTTTCAGTGAAAAGTTTCCTAATCACATTTGCAGGCATGCTGTTGCTTTCGCTATCAGCCAACGCCCAAACCAAAACGGCGGCGAAAATCCCCGAGGATGTCGAAAAAATGCTTACCAAATATGCATGTTTAGCGTGCCATAAGGCCGATGCCAAGATAATTGGCCCGGCATATACAGAGGTAGCAAAAAGAAAATACAGTAATGAAAAGATTGTTGAGCTCATTTATGAGCCCAAGCCTGCCAACTGGCCCGGCTACCCTCCTATGGCACCCATGAAACATGTGCCAAAAGATGATGCGCTGAAAATTGCAAAATGGATCAATTCATTGTCAGCAAAAAAATAAATTATGTCATTTCGGCAAAGCCGCAACGACTATCGAAGATTTCAGGATAAAGATCCTGATTATAAGTAAACTTGGGGTAATACTTAAAGCGTGGGAATAATATACTCCCACGCTTTTTAACAATTTCACCCCCCAAATTCAACTGCCCAACCAGAAAAGCACACGTTATGCTGTCAGTCATTCGACAAGCAATCTCTTGAATTCCGTCTTATGCATATTGTAAAATTCCGATCTCAGTTGACTTACACCGCCTGTAAGTAAGTAAAAATTATTTATACCATATCCCTTCAAGCGTTGGGCAAACTTAAATAGCCCTTCCTGCATTGCCATATCATAGATAACAATGGTTTTACCGGAATACTTGGTCATTTCTTGCTCACTCACAGCAGCCAACGGAATATTGACCGCGTTCTTTATGCTTCCAATATTTTTCCAACCAGTTTTGTCCGTGCCAGTATACTCTGACTCGGTCCTACTATCTATGATAACGATATTATTCTGTTCTGAAAGATCCAGTAGTTCGTCAGGCAAAATCATTGGATATTTTGTTTCCAAAAATTTCCTTTCCTCGCTTGTAGTACTGGCCACCAAATTGCTAAGCCCGAAAAGCAGTACGTTTGTTTCATATCCGGCTTCAGCTAAATAGTTTGCAGCGATAGGACTTGTTTTGCCTTCGTTGTCGAATAGTAAAATGGGTTTTCTTTTGTCCAGTAATTTTAAATTACCTTTTATTTTGTCATATGGTAGGTGCAGGACATTCTCAATACTTCCAAATGAGTTTTGCCATTCATCACCCGATGTTCCGAAATACAAACTATCTGGTCTGACATCAACTATTTGATATGTTTTGCTATTGAATGCTTCTATAAATTCCGGTGGTGCAACTAACTTGTACTTTAATCTACTGGTGTAATATTTATTCTTATAAGGCATCCTATTTTTTGAAAGTGTATTAAAATAGGATAAGCCACCGTTGATGTTAACCACGTTGGCAAAAGAACTGTCGGCAAGTTGTTTGGCGAGCAATCTGGACCTTCTGCTGTGACTACAATAAAGGTAAATAGTGTCATTTTTATGTTTTAGATATTCAGGATAAAACTTTTTAAAATCAGAAAAATCAGTCTCCATTGCCCCCTTTATTTTGCCCTGATTAAATGACAGAGATCGCGAAGAATCACTTCTTTCCCCCTGACTCCTAATGTCATAGTAGACAAGTTTTGGATTACTTTCAAGCCTCTTAAAGAAATCCGTCCAAGAGATTGTCTGATACCGAACATTGTCAAATTTAAAATCTTGTGCACAAACCCAAAAACTTAAAAGTGATAATGCACTTGCCATGATATATTTTCTCATTCTATTTGTTGTCTAATCAATTTTTTAATGAAACATGAAGTACTTCCTCATGCTAGTTTTTTCACCTGCCGTAATGCCAATCAGGGACGTCTCCAACTTCATAATCAATTCAAAAAAATAATTTAACTAGCCGTCCCGATAGCTATCAGTTTTGTATCGAGATGGCTTGTTAATCTCCTCCACTCAGTCAGCAACTTCTGTGACGTACTTAGATTATGTGCTTTAACCGTTCTACACTCATAATCTGATCAATGTCTATTTGGTTACTTTGACTACCATAGCTGGTGTAGTGTACTTGATTTCGGATTCATTTCCCCAAGAGTTCTTTATGAAATTGATCACATCCGCAACTTGAACACTATCTAAGCCAAGCTCAGGCATCATGCCGTTATAAACTTGTCCGTTAACCACTATTTCACCCTGCACACCAAACTTTACCACTCTGATAACCTTGTCGGTGCTATCCTCCTGCACGAAATCCGAGCCTGCCAAAGGTGGGTAAACCGCCTCCATGCCTTCGCCTTCGGGCATATGGCAGCTTATACAATTCGTTTGGTAAAGAGCTCTCCCCCGGCTGATACTTTTGGCTAATTCATCATTGTCTCCAGACTGCAACGCTGCCAATCCGGTAGAAGCAGCAACGACCAATAAAATGATAGACTTCATTGTTTTAGGAAAATAGAAAAATTGTAAAAAATGAAATTGATATGAAAGCACTGAACAACACAGGTTCAGAAAGTGTGAGCCTGCACCTTTGGATTTAAATGTAGAAGGTGGCTCGTCCAATGCTTTCAAAAAACAAACAGGTTCGACTACTTCTTTATATTACTGAAAAAAGATTTTCGACATTTAACCTGTTGAGGCTATTCTGAAAATGCTGACAAACATTACTTTATTCCAACAGATCTGACAAAGCCGTCCATTTTTTGTGTCATATTTCCAGGTATGCGCTTTCTCATTTCAACGAGAAATTGCTTATTTCCCTCCGAGAGAACATCTTTTCTGCGCGTATTCCAGCCATTTAGCACACCTTTAACGATAGCGTTTCCGGCCTGATCTTCCAGTTCTTGGGTAAGTCTAAGCAGATCGACCAGATCATTAGCAGAGGCATAACCAGCAAGACTTTGCATGGAACGCTCGATTGCAAAGTCACCCATATTTTGGGGACGTATGACTTCTATTGTTTTTGAGCTTCGGTTATTTTGTAATTCATCCTGCTCAGGTATCTCGTTATCCGGATCAATTACTGCGGAAATAGTAACCTTCCCGGCTCGCTCGGCTACAAAACCAAGTGGGCTGCTCCAGGGACCATTATTCCCGGAGGTAACCTTCACAGTCTGCGCCGGAGCGATACCGTTGTTCAACTGGAGACTATGGTAATTCAGTTCCAATCCTACACCTGTGATAGAAACTTTCAGTTGTGGGATTATCTCTTTTTCTAACGCCACACTACCTTTGTTTGTGACCTCGATTACCAGACGAGCGTATTCCCGAACTGAGGGGGTTGCAGGCTCAACCGTTATCCCGGTAATGGCCAGATCTATTTTCCCCTGAGCAGTGATGGATGCATTACCTGTGGTTGGCTGGTCCAAGTTCTGGATGTTATCGACAGTGTTCTTTTTTCTATTTGAAGCCGGGGAAATTCGTCTGGTCAGATATTTTTTTCGCAATTCCCCTTCGTTGGCGTTCAGCACAATGGCAAACGCATCTGGTAACCAACGATCATCAGCATCCTTAGACTCATCCAGTAATTTAAAAAACGCAGTTTCCATAGTGGGTGAGAGTGGCGTTTCACTGAGTGCAAGAAGAGCATGAAGTACAACGAGCTTGTCTTTGTCATATAAAAGATGCGCATCCAATATGGCACTGAATGTAGTCGGCGTTTTCGGTAGAACCTGAATCGCATTCTTACGAACTGCCCCGCTTGGATGTTTTAAAGCCAGAAGTAATTCAGCATTATTGTCCTTTATTGCACCAAGCCCCTGCAGTGTCCATAAAGCATGAATAGCCCCCACATTCAATCCAACTTCGTCAACGGACTGATCTTTTAATAAAGCATACAGCTCGGGCACAACATCTAAATTGCCTCGTTCAACCAAAATTCGCTGGGCGTGTTGTCTCCAAAGCATATTTGTATTCTTCAGGGTCTTTATCAGTTCATTCGGCTTGTTCTTATCAAGTGAAATCGGTTTGTAGGCAGGAGCGTTCTTCCAGCCTACCCGGTAAATACGTCCATGCGTAAAATCACGAAGATCAGATTCATAAGCATTTCCGCTGCCATTTTTAAAACCCTTAGGAGTTGGATTATGCTGGATGATGTAGCTATACCAATCCGCAATCCAGACAGCTCCGTCAGGTCCGACGTGATTTGCAACAGGAGCAACCCACTCGTCAGCGCCAGCTAAAAGATTAAACCCGAGTTTATCTTCAAAATCTGACCCACTCTTTTCCATTATGTTCTGATGAACCAAGTGCCCGGTTGGCTCACTTACAAAAGCAATACGGTTCCAGTAATTTTTAGGGTACGCTTTGGCCGTGTAGAACTCAAATCCCGCCGCCGATGTGAATCCACCAAATGCATCAACCTGGCGAACCTTTGTGGTTATGGGCTGAAAATCCTTGTGGGTGTCTGTACTACGGCTTCCATTATCAGTGGCTTTTTCGCCATAGTAACGAGCAGGTATGGCCATGTACCACCCATGCGCGTTGTTGGCCGTGGAGCCGAATAAATCTCCTGCCTCGTTGAAACCTAAACCCCAGGTATTATTTGAAGTTTTAGTGAGCATTTCCATCTCAGAACCGTCTGATTTGAAACGAAAGAAAGCCTGGGCAAAATTCAATGAATCTTTTCCCACTAGCCCTGTGAATCCGGAATAACCTACAGAACCATAAATCCAGTTGTCAAAACCATAGTGTAGACTAGAAGGTCCGGCATGCGTATCGAAAGTGCCAAAACCTGTAAAAAGAATTTTCTTCTCATCACATTTACCATCTCCGTCTGTATCCTTTAAAAACAACATATGAGGCGCCTGCGCGACAATCAGACCACCGTTGGCAAATGCCATACCCGTGGGAATACTTAATCCCTCGGCAAACCGACTAAACTTGTCGGCCTTACCATCACCGTTGGTATCCTCACAAACCAGTATATAGTCCGAGCCACCCTCTTGCTTCCTCTCGTTGGGATAATCCTTGGTGATCATTACATACATCCTGCCCTTCTCATCCCAAGCCATATCAATTGGATGCATAACATCAGGTTCGTGGGCAAAAACTGAAAAATCAAAACCTGCCGGCACCTGAATGTGCTTGACAGATTCTTCCACAGACACAGGCATTTGCTGTAGCTGCGGACCTGGACGTTGTTCATAATTTGGTAATTGCGCTTCACGATACTCAAACTTTTTAGCGTCTAATGCTGTGTGCGCCGATCTTGCGTTATCGCTTACAGACCAAATAATGGCTTTCTCCAGCATTTTTTGGAAACCCGGATTTGCCCAAGTTCTCTCATCGTGACCATACGCTGTGTAAAAAACCCTCCCCCGGCCGTGATTTCTTATCCAAGTGTAAGGCTCCTTGGTCTGGCCGGGACGATCCTTTGCCTGATCTTGCTGGATCAGCCGCTGAGTCAGAATAACATTGTCGGGTTGGAGTTTTTCATGAAGATATGTTTCATCCATTGTCTTAAATGGCTCCACACCCGCAATCGCTGGATGATCTGGCTTGGTCCATACCGGCTGAATAGTGTCAAAAGTGTGACGCCAAAACTGACCACCAATAAGTTTGACAATCTCAGGATTATTCCGAAAGCAGTAGCTTGCACAATGAATGGGTAAAAAACCTTTCCCGGAAGCAACAAAGTCCAAAAGTGCCTTAGATTGGCCAGGAGAGATCGTATCCCAATTTGCGTATAGCATGAGCGCATCATACTTTGACAAATTAGCCTTATTCAGATCCAGTAAGTCATCTGTGTAGGTAAAATTAATTCCCTTTTCTCCTAACACAGCCATAATTTGCGACACTCGCCTGGAAGGCTGATGATGCCCATTGTCACCTAAAAAAAGAACCTCTATTCTCTTGGGAACTATACTGGTCGTAGTAATGCCGGTAGTTGCAGACTTTTTACCTTGGGATGCGCAGCCTATTGCCGCAATCATCATCAGTATCCCAAAGACATAAGTGCTGATAAAATTGAATTGTCTGGTCAAATTCACGTTAAATAAATTTAGAGTTTTTTTGAATTAGGATGGTTATTACTTACCACCCCGAAGAGCAGATAGTGCTCTGGTTTATCGGCGACATTCCGGTTATGGGTCTGTCAAAAACGAGCTTGGATATTACTTAGGGCTACAATAAGACCTTTACAGGTTATCATCCCCTGCGCTGTGATAGCCACAAAATGCGTTTGAAAATCTACCACAAATAATTGCACTTCCGACTATACCGACGTTAGCATTCAAGCCGGACAGAAAGGTTTGGTGCTGCATTTCCGAACCACAGGTATCTGGCATGGTAAATTACAACTGAAAGCATAGGAACAGCCGTCCGTACAAACGATTTGCCCATCGTAAAATGAAAAGAAAGCAAAAACGGGAAGCACCTCTCACTGATTCGCAAGAGATCTAAAACAATCTAAAAAGGAAAAAGAATCTGCACCAGACTTGAAATGATTATACTATTAGAATAATCACGAAGATGACGCGATTGTCCACCTTCATGCATTCAAAAATCCGTCCGGGAATTTCCAATAGATTAATCACAACAATCAGTCTGGCACATTTGCTAATGTGCTACCAATTTAAAATTTTAGTGTAAAAAACATGATGAAAGCCCCCCAACCTGAAATCAGATCAGTGACGGAGGATGAAAAACACCGGATGGCAGAGATGATGGGTGTAAGTCCGGTGAATACTGATAAGTGATCAGATTAGCTTTAAGAAAACGGAGCATTTGAAATTCGATCTCAAACGTTTTCAAATCCATAGGTTGGAACAACAGCTTTGAAACGTAATCTTGTTCTGCTTGCTTTTGTTGCTGCTTTTCTACCTCAGCCAGCCTTTTGGCCAGGTAACATTTTCCGTTACATTTTAGCTGAGGTTTGTTTCGGTTTTCGCAAAGATTGGCAATGATATAATCCCGGCGGATCTCGAAGTCCAGATACAAAAGAGGTATCACACACACTTTAATGAGCATGAGGCTTAGCAAGCCAAGTGATATCCACCTTTTTGTATTTCTCAACAGATGTGCGATTTTATTTATCGTGCAAAAGTAAGACATGACTCCTTAAAACACTTTACCATTTTTAATCAAAATCATAATACTATGAGGTCGCTTCGCGATTAGTGAAGTAACCAAAAAGCTTTGGGCAATTTCATTTCACCCAAAGCCGAAAGAATAAAGTCACTTTTCAGAATAAATTTTCAGAACCAACCAGCGAATCATTTTTTTCTCCTTTTGCCAAAAGAATGAGAATTGCCCCAAAAGAAAACCGTAGCAAAGCAGCAAAGTATGATAGGTCGGGAAGATAAACAGTATATAGACTACCGCTTTCAGCCAAAATGGTGTTGTTACGTCGTATTCTAAAAGTTTAAACAATCCCTTCCTAAGCCAGACGACCGTAGAGCCTGAGAGTGTAAAAACGGCAAGGGTTAAAAGAACCTCCCGGGTTGTTTCCAAGCCCCATTTTCGCTGCATCTTGTGCAGCCATGGCTGTTTAATTATTTCCATATTGCTAAAATTCATTTTGTTATAAATCCAAAACTTTTCTTAAACTCAAAGCAGCCCCAGCAGCATCGAAACAAAGAGTAACAGCAATAAAATAATCACTGCGACTGCGCGGACAACTTTATTTCTACTGTTCCTGTCAGTCTTATTCTTTTTGACAATCTGACTATTTTTCATAACTGACCTGATTACCTTGCTCTATTGATCCTTCAGGTTTCAAATATCGTCCCAGCGACAAACCCTTTCTACGAATTTTAACAAGTTCAAGACTTATGCGAACTGTTGTTGCGATAATCAACAAGAAGATCGCAACGCAAGCGACGGAAATTATTAATACGAACATAGTTATGTACCTGTAAAAGCCGGACAGAAACTGCCCGGCATAGTTTAACATCATTTGCCTTGTTTTAGAATGTACTCGGAAACCTCTTTGAGCTCCTGTTCAGACAAGCCCAGCGCGGGCATTTGAGGCGCGTCAGCCCGCTTTTTTCCCGGTGCCCGAATCCAATCCTGCAAGGCCACCTGATTCCCTTTATAAATTTCGACCATTTCTGTCACCGGCGGGCCAACAACTTTCATATCCATTGCATGGCATGCTGAGCATTTTGTTTCAAAAATAGTTTGACCGGCATCGTCAGAAACGGCCTTTTTATTACCGGGTAAATTGGCTTCGGCGGTTGCCTTTTTCACTTCTGCCTGATAAACTTTCGTAGCCTCGGCAACCAGTTTCTGATGGGGAGCCAGGGCTGTCGCACGGTATAGATGCCGGCCTGAACCCATACATATCACAGTGATTGTCAGCACAGAAGCAACCTTTTTGAAGTTTGTCGCAATATTTTCGGCAGGACCTGTCACCCCTTTCCATATCCAGTACAACGCAGGAATTGAAAACGCAGCTCCGATCAAAATTGTAAGCACCATTTGCCAGCTCATTCCTTTGGTGGGTAGCGTTAGCAGTACCACAGGCCCGATCAGAAACTGGACGACAGACGCCATAAGTGTCAGAGAATATGCTTTTTTTCTGATCTCATAGCGAGTAAGGGTAGTAAAGTGCTGCTCGAACTCATACTTCTTTCTTCCAAAATACCAGAAGACAAACAGCCCGGTAATGGCCAGCGATGCAAAAATAAAATGCAGATACCTTGGAAATACGTTCGGCAAAAGCAATGCATCCAGAAAACCTTCTATCGTATTCCATTTTTCAGGGAACAACATTAAATTGATGTTGGTCAGAAAAATGAAAGGAATAAAAAGAAATATCGCCACCGAAATCGCCATCATCGAAATATGTAGCGCTTTATTACTGGAAAGAATATTCCAGGAGTACTTATGCGCATAGGTAAGGAGAAAAGCGATCGTTGTCAGCGGAATAATGGCAATCCAGAAAAGCCCTGTCAGCGCATTGGCCGAATAAAAATAAACGGTGTAAAGCGTGTTGATAGACAATAACGGAGCAACACCAAGCACAACGGCCATACTTTTATTGACAGTGATGGTACTGGCCAATTCCTGAGAGAAAACATCGTAATCTTTATCTTTCAGTCCTTTTATCTCACTCCAAAGCGTGAGAATACTCCCTCCGACCATCAGATTAATAAAAAGGATGTGCGCAAGAAAAGACAAGACCAGCAGGACAACAAGAACGCCATGTGGTAACGGAAGTGGCAACGGCAAATCGCGCGGAACAGGTACCTGAGCCGCAAGCAGAATATTGTATAAAGTCATTTGTGAAAATCCGTTAAAGTTTATTTTGCGATTGAATCGTGGCTCATCTCAGTTTCCGGAATAAGGTTAGCCTCTGGTGTCTGTGTCTTTTGAATTTCCTGGATGTAAGCCACAAGTGCGTCTAATTCCTTATCGTTACCCGGAAAAGGCGGCATAAAATAACGCGCATTCTGGATGTTGGAAATATAGGCTTTCATCGAAGCGCCATTGAGCGGTTCGTGATTTTTAAAACTGTACATCTGCTCAAACTTGTCAATCAGCGAGTTGATGCCATTGGTAGTATGACAACGGCTACAAGCTATCAGAAAAATCTGTTCTCCGGCAATCAACTTGTTATCTTCTGTAACTTCTTTAACAGGAGAGTAAGTCGCATATGTCAACAATCCGTCACGTTTAAAAAGAGGGTAATCCTCTACCCTGAGCGTATTGGAATACATATAATTTCCGATCACATAAGGCTTACGAATGAATTCTCTGATTCTTTCGAAGATACCTGCAAAACCAAGTACAGCAATGACCGGAATGATGTAGACGAGCTTTGGAATTTTTAGCTTCGGTTTCAGTATCGTAACCAGCGCTATGAGCATAGAAACAGATATTGCTCCAAAAATAAACCAGACCAGTAAGTTATACCAGCTTTGAAAATCCATGGTCCCCACAGCGATCTGTATGTTTCCGATCATCAGGTGCGGAATCCGGCTATAGTACCAGTAAGCACCAAGCGCCGAGAATATAGAAGCGACAATGATCCATTTACCAATCGCCTGTGTGGCAAGAATACGGATGGATGTATCCCTTTTTGTAAAAAGCACCGTCAGAAAAAGTGCAATTGTTCCGGCCATCAGCGCAGCCATTGGTGTACGGAAAGCAAGCTGGGGCAAATAGATCGGATTCGAAAAGCCCGAAATAAAAGTTTTGTTTTCAACCCAGCTGCCTGTATCCATCATAAACCCGAGGATGGAGACAATAATGCTCATGGTAATCCAGGAAGCAATGCTCAAAAAGGTACCAAACATGATGTGCCTGGATTTCGCCTCAACACTTTTCAGCGACTTTTTCCAGGAAAGATAATAGATCAGGATAAGGATGACTTCTGTAACAAAGACAATCCATTCTGTGAACCATGCGCCGTAAAAAACCCGTATGAGTGAACCGATTGAGGCCGGGTTGACAAGCGAAGCGGCCAGCCAGATACCCACGCCCGTCATCGCACCAACCGTGGTGGTGATAATGAAGGCTACCGTCATTAAGCGGTAAGCTAATTTGTCCCAATCAGGTCCTGTGATCTGTGCGTCTTCCGCTTTTTTAAATCCTTTGTATTCGAGCCAGGTTACCAGCGGAATAAATCCTACTGCGAGCCCATGGTTTATCATGACGTGGATTACGGCGATGATGGCAATAAGCAGCCTGTCGCCCATAAAATCCAGGTGAAATATGGGAAAATCCATTTTTGAGTAATTTGATTAATACAATGAAAATCAATGATATACCAAACCCTCCACAATCAAATCTGAATGTGACAGGACGTAGTAATACAATCCAGATTTTTGAAATCCGGTAAAATGATCAAAGATTAACTAAACTGCGGGGGATGCGGAATTATCTCAAAGTGCGCTTGCGCGTAGTTGGCAGTGTAATGATAGGAATTATTGGTTCTTAATTCCGTTACAGTGCTGACAGGCAGGCTGACCTGCCCGTTGTGGATAAAAAGGTTGAAACTCACAGCCAGTTGAGTAGGTGCTGTTTGTTTTTTCTGAGTGGGTTTTTGTCCGTAGTCGAGCAAAGAAAGAAGGCCCTCTTTGGTTTTATTATGAATCGTTTCCAGCTTTTCGCCAGTTTGTGTGTACTCCTTTTGGAAGTTGGACGGAGCATCCAGAGAATAGTAAACGATGTACCCCAAAAAACTTTGCACACACACAATCGCAACAATAGCCACAAGCGCCCATTTGCGAGCCATTAGGATTTGCTGTTTTGTCAGACGTGTGATGTCGAAGTTAAGAAGCAAAGCAATTAAATTTTAGAAAAAGCAAATATACTCTAAGAGTGGTTTTAAAACGAATGTTGAACAACTTTAAGTACGTTCTTGCGGAATAGGATTTAAATGACAGTGACAAATGTATTCTCGCAATATGGATGGAGTCACACCAAAGTCCTTTTTCCGATAGCTATACATCTGTGATTGAGAACAATTTTTATTAAACAAAAGTAAGGAACAGTCAAAAAATTCCCGCCTGAAAATACAGACGGGAACGCTATTCTTCACTTCCTGAATTTGTGTTGGATTCGATTGAATTTGCCTAGCAATCAAATGGAAAGCTTTATTACATCTCCGTCCTGTGGAATAAGGAGTTTTTCCTTCCCGATATTTAGTTCTGCTGCTTTTTGACTCAACTTAGCCCTTGTAGTGCGGCAGTGGTCCAAAGCATTCATATGTACAGCAATTACTTTGGCCTTGCCACTTTGACCTACCAATTGCATTGTGGCTTCATCATCCATAAGTATTGGGGTGCTTTCAAAACCTGGAATAAACGCTCCACCAGAATTTACAACAATGTAATCAGGCTTAAATCTCTTGATATTCTTGTTGATATTTTCTGTCCAGATGGCATCGCCAACGATGTAAATTGTTGGCTGGTTTTTAGCCATTAATACAAATCCGGAGGTTTTGCCCATCATCTCAAGTACTTTACCACTACCGTGCTCCCCATCAACTCTATGAATGCTTATACCATTCCATACCATCTCTTTGTCTAAAACAGCGGCTTTTGTAAAACCTTCCTTATTGAAAAAATCCTTATCAGAAGGCTGATTAATAAGGTGCACAGATTTATCGAGCGCATTACTAGCAGTAGAATCAAAATGATCAACATGAGAGTGTGTCACCATTACCAGATCAACTCCACCAATGACTTCACTTACTGGCATTTTCAAATCGACTGTCGGATTTTTCTGTATTCCGGCGAAAGATTGGAATGCACCTTTGGCAGATAACATTGGATCAATCAGAATTTTCTTACCAGCATACTCAATCACTAACGTTGCGTTTCTAATCAGCTGAATATTAGGCTCAGAAGCGCTTTTGGTCTGGGCAAATAGTGAGCCTGATGATACAAGCAAAGCGATTGCTAAAAGTACTTTTTTCATATTGTTTTATTTGTTTTTACATGTTATCATACCATTTCCCCTAATAATGCTGGAGTGGTTATCTGAATGCAAAGGTCGTAGTGGCGGGATAACTGATAGCTATCAATACCTATGTTGTTACTACCATTTTGATAAGCCCAACCTAAATTCCCCACCACTCAAATGGCGCAGCCAGAAATCCTTTTCTTTCAGAAGTGGGGCTTTATGTCTTAATATATTGTCATAAATTTGACCGTAATCAGTAAACTGCATTTATGAAGACGATTCAATTTAACAAAACTGAATGTGGGGTTGATTTTCTATTGAATGTCTTATCAGGAGATCAGGTCAGTGATTCTTACCTCAATACGGATGTCTACAACACAGACTATTTTGAAATCCTTTTCTTTAAAAAGGCAGAAGGTACACTGATACTAAATCACCACGAAATTAATGTGGGTGACAATGCAATTATTTTCATTTCCGCATTCCAGAACAGACAGTGGAAAATGAATAAGGATCTGCTGGATTTCACGTCGTTGATTTTTCAAGAGGACTTTCTCAACGAGTTTTTTGCAGACAAACTTTTTACATATCGTCTGCTGTACTTTTATGAATTGCAGCATCCATTGCGGATGGATGTTACGAGTATGGAGATGTCAAAATCATGTAGCATACTCACTGAAATAAAATCGGAGCTGCTCACTGTCAGACCTGATAGTGCCCATATCATTCGTTCTCAGCTGTATTACCTGCTACAAACTCTTAATCGGCAGTATTCCAGTCAGAATAACTTGTCGCTGGACAATGTTGGCAATAACTACGCTTACCAGTTCAAAAGATTACTGGAAACCAATATTCGAACAAAACAACGAATCAATGACTACACCGAGCTTCTGGGTATAAGCAGAATCACTCTCAATAAGGCTGTAAAATCGCAATTTAATGTTACTGCCACAGAGTTAATCAAACGCCGTCTTATTTCTGAAATCCAAACTCAGCTGATTTATTCGAACCAAACAACAAGCGAAATTGCATACGAATTTGGCTTTTCCGAGCCAAATCATCTTATGCGTTTTTTCAAGACGCTAACAAATGAAACCATTTCAGAATTTCTCAGTCATCATCAGCATAGCTTAAAACTATCTGCTGTCCAGGAGTGATTGCGACTGTATATATCGTTCACTTAACTAAGGGAAAATGCAAAGCGTTTTATGTTAGTTTCTAGAACACGCTCTCTATTAGCTGACGAAAATCTGCTTCTTCCATCATCCCATTCTTGCGGGTAACAAGCTTAGCATCTTTGTATAGAAGAAACGCAGGTATCTCATCGATTCCCAATTCCTTGGCTAGCGTTTTATTTGGATCATAGTTGACGGTTTCAATAGTAGCACGCCCCCGATATTCAGATTTCAATTTACTTACCGTAGGTAGCATTTTAATACAAGGCCCACACCATTTTGCATAAAAATCTATAAGAACAATCCGTGAAGATGACGTTAATTTAGTAAAGTCCGCCTTTGACATCCCTTTCGCAGCTGTATGTTGAACACCATCCACCGTTTTTCCGGACGTAGACCACTTCAAATAACCACCCTTCAAATCATAAACCTGACTAAAACCATTTTCTGACAGTTGCTTCGCAGCAGATGAGCTACGACCTCCTGACAAACAATAGACAAAAACCGGCTTACTTTTATCTAAGTCATCTATGCTTTCCTTGAAACCAGCTGATTTTACATCCATGTTTTTTGAATTTTTAAGGTGACCGTCCTGATATTCCGCGGCAGTGCGTACATCAAGCAATTGGGCGTTGGGATACTCAGACAGCTTGCTCTCAAATTCATCAATGCTCAGCTGCTTTTGCGCCTTTGAGACTCCTGGGAGAAGACCAAGAAAGAGAAATGCGACATAGGCTAAGCCAACAGAGACAGGTCGTGCAAGAATTTTCATAAATACTTTGAAGTTATTTAAAGGTAAAGTTGTGAGTTGTAAATCTTGGAATATTATCAATGAGCAAAGAGACCGGCTCCATACTTACTAATGTTTACACATGTTCAATCCTGGCGTGTATTTCATCATCACTTCGGTACCAACAACGCCTGGGTACAGCACTTAGTTTCTAACTTTATGAAATGTCCTCTCAAAGATCTTACATTCGAAATTTTAGTTTATCTAAATTTTCTACTGGACATTTACTTTCAAAGGTCAGTACCTATCTTTGCCTGATACTTCTGAAATTTTCAATATTCTATTCAGACTGCTTCAAATTGATAAGTTCAAAAAAACAATGGATCGGCTATGGCCTGTTAATACTGATGCTTGTAAAAGCATGGGTGATCCCTCTTGTATGCCTGGACTATGAAGTTAGAAAGGAATATATAGCCAAATCACTTTGTGTTAACCGGGACAAACCAAAGTTGAAATGCAATGGAAAATGTTACCTGGCTAAAAAACTTGCCGAAGCCAGTGAACAACAAGAACGTCAGGCTGAGCATGATTATATAGCTAGTCTGATTTACCAGGTGATGAGTTCCAGTAACAGTTATTTGTTCGACTCTAATCTGCTTACTCCGTTTCCTTCCGTTAATACGGTCAATTATTGCTATCAATCTTTATTCAAAAGTCGCCTGTTAATCGGAAGTATTTTCCGCCCGCCCCTCGCATAGCTTTTTCCCAAAATCCCTTTTTTCTTAAAAGCTTACTAAACTATTCAGTTTCTCGGCAGCAACTTGCCGAGACATAATTTTCTGCATGAAAAGTATCCATCAATACTTGGTGCTGGCATTTACTGTCTGCGCTGTTACCCTATTCTCGTACTCCTCCGGTGCCGCCAGTTCAAGTGCGGAAACCTTCGTTGCGACCGGTGGAAAGATCCGGATCGAATTCGACAATGTTGTAGGTAACAGAAACCTTGTTCTAAACAGTGTCACTTATAAAAATGCATCGAATGAAGATTTTGTAATAACTAAATTCAACTACTTCATTTCTAACGTAAAATTCAAGAAAGCAGATGGTAGTGTATACATCGTACCGCAAGATTCAAGTTATTTTTTAATCAAAGAAGATACCAAAGCCTCGCAGCACATAACACTTAATAATGTTCCGCTTGGAGATTATGTTGCAGCTGAATTTATGGTTGGTGTTGACAGTGCCCGTAATACCGCCCCTATCGAAAAACGATTCGGCGTGCTTGACCCGTCAGGATCAATGATGGATGACGGAATGTACTGGGCTTGGAATTCGGGCTATATTTTTACCAAACTGGAAGGTAGTTCTTCCAAGGGTAACCCTGTCAATGGTAAATTTTATTATCACATTGGTCTCTTTGGAGGATATAACCAGAGGACAGTCAACAACACCAGGGTGGTAAAAGTAGCTTTTGGCTCCGTGAAAGCAAGTGTGACAACCACCAGTGGTCCCGAGGTTCACTTATTAGTCGATGTTCTGAAAGTTTTTGACGGCCCTGGGACAAATGTTAGCATAGCGGACTATAATAGCATTATGGCTGGACAACCTGCCAAATCACAGCAAGTCGCAGATAATTATGTCAATATGTTCACATTAGGTCATATTCACTAAAAGCTTAAGAACATGTACAGAGCTATTTTTTTACTAGTGCTTTCGCTATTTTGTTGTAGTGCCGGGGATAAGAACGAGCCTATTCCAAACAAGAAAGGGCCAAAACTTCTGGAATGGACTAAACCAAAAGGTTTCCCTGAGCCTGTTTACGATCTGTCCAGAAATCCCCTGACTCAGGAAGGTGTGCTACTTGGCAGATTTCTTTTTTATGACGGGATACTTTCGAGGACCAATCTGGTTGGTTGCGGTACATGTCATCAACAGGCGGCCGCTTTTACCCACCACGGTCATGAGTTGAGCCACGGTGTAGACGATCGTTTGGGAGTCCGTAACTCCCCCGCTATTCAGAACATAGCATGGAGTAATTCTTTCTTTTGGGACGGAGGTGTACATGACCTGGATCTGGTGCCTTTCAATCCCATTGAAAACCCGGTCGAAATGGATGAAAAAGCTTTTAACGTGCTTGCTAAGTTGAGAAAAACTCCGAATCCAAATTCAAAGATTCCGGTGGATTATCCTAAAATGTTTAAAGACGCATTCGGAACTGATGAGATTAATTCAGAAAGGATGATGAAGGCATTGTCGCAGTTCATGATGACTATGGTGTCTGCTAATTCCAAATACGACCTCTATCATTCTGGTGAAACAAATGCGCTCAGTACTCAGGAGAAAAAAGGCCTGCTGTTATTTGAAAAAAACTGCAGCTCATGTCACCAGGGGGTTCTATTCACCGACAACAGTTTCCGTAACAATGGTCTTTTGCCCATGAGAAATAACGATCGGGGACGTGCAGGAATTACGGCAAACCCCGCCGACGAGCATAAATTCAAGGTGCCAAGCCTTCGCAATGTGGGGCTTACTGCACCCTACATGCACGACGGCAGGTATCATTCCTTGGAGGAGGTCCTGGACCATTACACAGAAAGCGTTCAAAAACTTAAAACGCTGGATCCTGTGTTAATACAAGCCAACGGGAATACAGGGATTGCTTTGAGCCAATCCGACAAAGCGGATCTTATTGCATTCCTGAAAACGCTTTCCGATGATCAGTTTATTAAAGATACAAAACTATCCGATCCCGGGATCGGCAATTCCCTTTAGATAACTACCCTATTTGATTGCTTTGAAGGAGTAATCACGCATCCATGTTTTTAATTTTAAATAGTTTGTTACATCTGTAAATGAGGTCTGTTATAGCATACATATTGCTTTTAGCTGTAATGCTACCCACGCTAAGTCCGTGGGGAACGGTCGCCTATTACCATATAAACAAAAGCTACATTGCCAGAGAACTTTGTGAGAACCGCCAAAAGCCCATAGCTATGTGCTATGGAAAGTGCTACATTCCAAAAAAGCTCAAAGAACAGCAGTATAAAAAAGATAATGAAACAACGGAGCGCGTCGAAAATATGCCGTTTTTACAACTATTCTTTGAAACTGTATCCGCTTTTATTTTTGACGAAAAACCAATTCCTGATTTAAAATCTCTGCGCTTCTTTTTCCGCATTTCCGACTACTCTACACCAGCCACTGGGATCCTGCGCCCGCCGCAGTAGCAGCACCTTCGTATACTGATAACCCAGTAGCCAGAAATCCCAAACCATCTTAAATGTTTTGGGGCTCACAAAATATTCAGTCGATTTACAACTCACCAATCTTTCACAGTTCGCAAGTGATTATCAGAGCCACTATCTGAAACGGCGGGAGGTAATCCTGCTGTATCCTTTTTGCAATGATTGATACCAGGTCACTTCCCACTGATGATTTGAGTAGTTGAAATTTCCGGTATTTAATTTAAAACGGTCATAAGACTAAATGGGCATATTGAGGCTGTCAGTGTTCTATGCAACCCTGTTTAATTCTCTTTATAAATATCAAGATAAACTCATAAATATGATACGCATATTCATTCTCGCGTTAATCTCAGCACTTTGTCCTTCCTACTCGGAGGCGAAAAATCCACCCGGTGTAATGCCGACCACGTCCGGCGAGCTGGTCATCACTTTTGATGCAAGGATTGGAAATAAGGATTTCGCTTTGAACCAAGACTTCAACATAGGAAGTCAGACGCTGAATTTTAATAAGTTACGATATTGGGTCAGCAACCTGGTTCTGATCACTGTGCAGGGTACGGAATATATTGTTCCCGATTCCTATTTTCTAATGGAGGAGGTAGATGACCTGAATCTTTCAGGCACTATTAAAGATAAGATGACTTACCCGGCCAACAAACGCGAAACAATAACTTTAAAAAATGTTCCAGCCGGCAAGTACAAGTCAGTTAAATTTTCAATTGGAGTAGACTCGAAGTTCAACGACAATTTGAGTCTTCGGGCAGGTGAGCTTACAATCGCCAATGGCATGAGCAGTATTGTTTGGATGTGGCACTCCAGCTACATCTTCAGCTCGATTGCCGGTTCTGTAAAGCAAGGCGCAGAAACGAAAGACTTCAAGGTTGAAACAGGATTGAATGCCAACTACCAGACCAGGACTGTTGACTTTCCAGCTCCAATCAATTCAACTGCTTCCAAAGGTATTGTCTTAAATGTAGATGTTGCCAAAGTGTTTGATGGTATCGACTTGATCAAGACCCCATTGATAAATGCCATGACGGCTCCTTTAATGACATCCGTAGCAAATAACCAGGCGACAAAAGCAATCGTATTTGGATCTGAAACTAAGTAGTAAATGCATATCATAGGATCAGTAAGCTTTGTGATAGCAGTGACTATCACTGCTTGTGACAAAAACGGAATTAATCCCAAATCCTATGGATTTTTGATTCCCGAACACTTCCCACAGCCTATTTTCGATACCGGTAATCCGTCAAGCCGGGAAGGTATTGAATTGGGAAGGATGCTGTTTTATGATAACAAACTCTCGGCCAATAACAAAATATCATGCGCTAGTTGCCACGATCCCAAACTTGCTTTTAGTGATGGCCTTCAATTTGGTAGCGCAGGCGTTTCAGCGACTCCATTACTTCGGCATTCACCTGCTCTGTTCAATCTGGCATGGGCAAACAAAGGCCTTTTTTGGGACGGAGGTGCTACCAACCTGGAGTCTCAGGTGTTTGCGCCGTTAACTGCGCATGATGAAATGGCACAAGACTTAGATCAGCTCATCATTGAACTCAATTCGGTTGCAAGGTATGTTTCTGGTTTTCAGGAAGCTTTTAATCAGCCTGTAAACATCCAAAATGTAGCCAAGGCATTAGCGCAATTCCAACGGTCTTTGGTTTCAGCAAATTCAAAATATGATCGTTATCGATTGAAAACGAAAGGGGCCTCATTAACAATGGAAGAGATCAAGGGCCAGGTACTTGTGAAGCAAAAATGTCAGGGATGTCATGTAGGTGAACTGTTTACCGACTTCGACTTCCATAACAATGGTCTTGATACAGATTTTTCAGACGCCGGTCATGAAGGTATTTACATGGGACGGTTCAGAATCACTTATGACATAAATGATCTGGGAAAGTTCAAAACACCGTCTCTGAGAAATGTGGCACTGACTTCACCATATATGCACAATGCCCGCTTCTCTACACTGGAGGAAGTGGTCGAACATTATTCGTCGGGAATAAAAGGTTCTGTTACTCTTGATCCCCTGCTACCGCGAAATGGTTTTAAGCTGTCAGCTCAGGAACAAAAACAAATTATTGCATTCCTGCATACGCTGACCGATCACACTTTTATATCAGATCAAAAGCACTTTTTACCACCAAATTTTGAACAATGAACAGATTATTGCGTCAGGATGAAATCGAAAGCCTCCTAAGCGGTACTGGTGTCACTATCCCAGTTAGTAGCGCGGGTAAATCTTTATTTATTATGGCATTGACCGGCATTCATTGCCTGGTTATTGCCTCAATTGTACTAATGCTACTCAAAATTATTTAAAATCAATTTTCATGAAAAAACTAGCAATCCTAATTTTTGCAGCACTTGCTGTCACAGCGTGCAATAACGATAAACAAACCTCCAGTGAGGGCCATGATTCAGACAAACATTCAAAGTCTGAAAACCCAAAAACCAAAGAGCTCATGGATCTTCATGACGCCATCATGCCAAAAATGGGAGAAATTATGACATCCAGGAAGCTCCTTGAAAATCTTGTCAACGACCTGGACAGTCTGTACAAGGTAAATCCCACAGCAGATCTAAAAATGCAAAAACAAAATGTGTTGGATGTGATCGATCAGTTGAAGGTGGCAGATAAATCTATGATGGACTGGATGCATCAATATAAATCAGACACCCTTAAAAGCCTTGATGCAGGTCAGCAGGATGCATACATAGCTGACCAAAGGTCCAGGATGGAAAATGTAAAAGATCAGACATTGAATGCAATTTCATCATCAAAAGAAACTCTTAAAAACGTAAACAAATGAGATCAATAATCTTGTGTGTTCTGGTCATTGCAGCTCTTGGATGCAAACGAGAAAAATTGCCGTTCCTGGGTGAACCCGATGCTGTTTTAGAGATGGTAGAAGGTATTGAAACCGAAGTACTAAAGTATCCCAAAATTCCTCAATACTCTTTTGTAAACCACTTAGGCAAAAAATTTACAGAAGCAGAAATGGAAGGAAAAATCTATGTTGCAGACTTCTTTTTTACTACATGTCCGACAATTTGCCCGATTATGAAGTCGAATATGTTGACTGTTTTTGAACGCTTCAAAGACAATGACGCTGTTGGTATCCTCTCCCATACTATAGACCCTGATCATGACACGCCAGCGGTACTCAGTAAGTATGCCAGTGATATGGAGCTAACAGGAGATATGTGGCAATTTGTAACTGGTAAGCGCGAGGATATCTACGAAATCTGCCAAAAGCATTACTTCGTTAGTGCTATGGAGGCACCAAACGAACCCGGTGGATTAATACACAGTGGATCCTTCGTATTGGTTGATAAAAACAAATACGTACGGGGTATTTACGACGGCACGTCAAAGGAGAGCACTGCCAAGCTGATAAAGGATATGGAGGTACTCTTAGACGAGTAGCAAACCGCATCTGTGAACAAAACAATCTTAATCCTACAATATTATGAGAACGAAAATAATAGTCAATTTAATCGTGATCTTTCTTTCATTTACGGCAGAGCAGGTCTTAGCCCAACAAAAACAGATCAAAATCCCCGAAGATATATCCAAGCTCCTTCAGCAATATGCTTGCCTGGCGTGTCATAAGGCTGATGCCAGAGTTGTTGGGCCAGCTTATGTAGATGTAGCAAAAAAGAAATATACAAACGCTCAAATTGTCGAGCTGATCTACAAGCCCAAGCCATCTAACTGGCCAGGATATCCGCCTATGTTTCCTATGAAAAACGTACCGGAAAAAGATGCATTAAAAATTGCTGCCTGGATCAACTCACTGGCAAATAAGAGATCATAGATTTTTGCCATGGATCGCAGATTTCGATAGTAGTCATTGAGCCCATGAGGTTAAAGGTTACTATCGATTCTGTTAACTCAGAGGATAATTTGAAATATGGCCTTGTGGCTGTCCAGGTACATAATTTATTTAAAGATGAATAAAAAACTAAGGAATCTGTTTGAAAACGTATTAAGAAAATTAGCGTCTGGCGATTGCCGGCAAATGGTAGTCAATGAATTGAACACCATATCTAAAATTGACATCAATCAAAAATTTCATCCAGACCAATGTGGTCATGGAGTATTGTTTAATGCCTTGTCCGAGATGTATACAGAGGGTCGACGCACGGCTGAATCTTTAATGTCGTCTTATAGTCCCGGTGCCAGATATCAGGAATATCTTAAAGTATCTGTCCGTACAAAATTGCCAACGGCTACTATTGCCGCCGACAAGTTTGCCCTTGAACTAGCCCCTGTAATAAAGAGAATCAGACGCGAAGGGAATACAACATTACAAGCAATTGCCGATCGGTTAACCGACTTAGAAATACCAACTCCAAGAGAGGGCAAGTGGTATCCAAAAACTGTAAGTAAAGTTGAATCCAGGATTAAGAAGTTACAGCAACAATAAGATGATCATCCCATCATCAAAACCGAAAGATCACTCAGATCTTGACGTTGTGACAGCAGAAAGCCACACTTGATACACTTTGCTAAAAGGCAAAATTTATAAGTGGGCAACAAAATTATTAACATACTCAAATTATGGTGCAACCATTATGACACTCATTCCTCAAAATTTATACGTAAGTTTTTATTCCCAATTCTTCTTACGATATCGCAAATGCCGGCGTAAATCCTTTTCGTCGCCAGCTACTAATAGCTGTAAAAGACAATTTTGCCTTTCAATAATATTCGTGCTTGTGTCATGCGCCGGATCGGTAGCCCAGGATCCAGTATTACCTGCCACAAATCTGGGATTAGTCAACAGCTTTGATGGCATGGTCGGAAAGCCGGGATTCGTCTATCAGGGATATGCCCAGGTTTTTCAAACCCGAAAAGTTGTTGGAGATAAAGGGCAGTCCGTTTCAACAGGTTTGAAAATTAATTCGCTGTTGCAGATGAACCAGTTTATATATCTGACGCCTGCGAAGTTTTTAGGCGGGAATTTAGCATTTACTGTTTTAATTCCGATCGTGCAGATTACAGCCGCCAACGAATCCGGACCGGCTCCGTCGGTGAATCCCGGAGTTTTAGGAGACATCGTTCAAGGGACTGCAATTCAATGGTCTGATAGGAAATTATTTAACAGACCATTCTCGCATCGGGCTGAATTGAGTTTTAATCTCCCTCTAGGATCATACGATATGCGTTACAACATAAATCCGTCGGCCCATGCCTACGGGATTGGGGCCTATCATGCTTTTACATTAATGTTGAGCAAAAAAGTGAGTGTCAGTGCAAGAAACCAATTCAATTATAATACACGTATACAGGGACAAAAACAGAAGGCGGGGGCGTATTACAATGGAAACTACACTATTGATTTGGCTGTCAAACCAAATCTCAGAGTTTTGGCGGCAGGCTACCTTTTAAACCAACTAAACCAGGACAGCTTCGATGGCGACAGCCGCTATTACCAAAACCAGATGGGTATTGCAAACACCAGGGAACGTGTTGTCGGATACGGTGTGGGGTTGACCTATTTCACCAAAGGCGGGACTTTTTTTGAGATTAAAACTTTTTTTGAGACTGCCGCAATCAATCGTGTTGTCGGGTACCGTCCCACCATGCGAGTAGTCCTACCAATTCAATAAACAGCCTAATTAATATTATCCCAATCACACCAGGGTGTGACAAAAGGGGAAAGTATATCGGAAAGAGAATTCAGAATGTACAACATTGATCTTAAAGCAAATAAGATGGAAACCATAGCAGGCGTTATAAAGATTAAGGGAGAAAAATTTGAGTTTGAGAAGACCAAAATGAGTGATCTGCTCGCCGACGAGGTATTGATCAAAATAGTTGCGGCAGGCATCTGTAGCAAAGAAATGGCTATGGTGGATCAGCAGATACACAATCCGGATTTCTCTATTTTATGGACACACGAGGGAGGAGGTATCGTGGAAAAGGTAGGCAACAATGTAAAGCACCTGCAACAAGGAGACCACGTTGTACTCACATTCGGATCCTGTGGTAAATGCGAAAGGTGTACACAAGGGCATCCTGCCTATTGCAAGGTTCGTGAACAGTTGAACTTCTCAGACAGTCGTCATCATGGTACACACAATCATGCTGATCTTACAACTGGTAAGAAATTCCATCAGGACGGTTATTCTCCATCTTTATTAGCTACCCATGTGATAGCGCATCAAAACAATACGATCAAGGTCCCAAACGATGCACCTCTGGAAATTTTGGGACCGTTGGGCTTCGAGGTTCAGAATGGTGCAGGGGCTGTCATCAATTCTCTGAAGGTTAGTCGGGGAAAATCCATAGTCATCTCGGGAGCAGACGTTACAGGACTATCGGCAGTGTTGGCAGCAGTGGCATGCTCGGCAGGCACGATCGCTGTCGTTGATGCAGATTCAGAAAGGCTGAACTTTGCAATGGAACTCGGAGCCACTCATACAATTGATAGTTGGGAGCAAAATGTTTCGGAAGAACTAAAAAACATACAACCGCAAGGATTTGACTTCGGTCTGGACATTACTGGAAGAAGTGATATCATTAACAGCTTATTGTCTTCACTGAAACCGTTGGCTGAAATGGGTTTACTCGGTGTATCAACAGAACCTCTTGAAATAGATATGAATTCATTTGTGTCAAGGGGCTTGATACTTAAAGAAATTGTGGGAGGAGACAGCATTCCCTCAGAGTTCTTACCACAATTAGTCAATATGTATCTCCATGGTGAGTTCCCATTCGACAAACTTATCACCAAATATAATCTTGCGGATATTAACAAGGCGATCAAGGACTGTGAAAATGGAAGTTCAATCAAACCTGTCCTTTTAATTTGAAATACAACTGATAACGGTCTTTCCTAAACCCTAATAGTAGCAACTTCCTAACAAGCCAGTTTTTGTTTGACTGCAAAAGATTTAAAAAATTAAACATTGATAGTCAGTTATTCTAACCATCAGGTAAGTACCTTACCACCACGAAGGTACTTGTACAAAGACAAGTTTACTGTTATTTTTAAAGAAGTAATTAATTGAAAATCAACAGGAAGTAAAATCTATCACGGCGATAGCAGGCAAAGCAATTATCCTGAACTAAAAACGAATCGATTTGAAATTCAAGAAAATACAACCAATTTAAAAGCAATCAAAATGACAGCAATTGAAGTAGTAGAGGCTTATTCATTAGCCCTTTCACAAGGAGATATTCCTACGGCATTTTCACATTTCAGCCCTGATGCAAAATGGCATCAACCAGGAAGCCATCAATTTGCAGGAACAAAATCAGGCCTTGATGCCATTGGCAAAATGCTTGGCGATATGATGGGCGTAACACAAGGTTCACTGGTTATAATTCCGACAGGTGCTTTGATGTCTAATGGCAATCTCGTTTCCTTTCCGGTACATTTTAGCGGTAAAATTGGAGAAAAAACTGTGGATATGAATGGTGTAGATCTGTTTGAAGTTGTGGATGAAAAAATTGTTCAGGTCTGGCTATTTTCAGAAGACCAAGCTGCTGAAGATGCATTTTGGGGTTAATTTGATTAACACGCGATATCAAAAGCAGATAATGATTCAGGTATGTTGATTGGCTTGCAACCAAAGTTTTCATCTGGGAACTTTGGTTGTAATTTTGTGTCTCATATTGACGGTATGCAAATGACTATCCAAAATTTTCTGCTTTCGGCCACCAGATAATCAGGTGGTCAACTTCTCCGATATATATATTTTAAACATCAAAGTAGTAACGACTAGCTTTTTTTGGGTAGCAGAAAAGATATTTGCATTTGCCAAGCACAAGGGATATGGCATGAACCGGTGAATGGCGGTATTTCTCAAACCCAATGACGAAATTGATGACTATCAAAAAATTTGCTAAATGAATAATAATAGCGATTATGGTTCTGGAGATTCTATTGGAAAGAACTTTTGGAACGAACTGTGGCAAAAAAACGAAACGGGTTGGGACATCGGGCAGGCTTCACCTGCCATTACCCAATACATGACCCAGTACGCGGATAAAAGTAAGGCCATTCTTATTCCAGGTTGTGGAAATGCTCATGAAGCCGAATTTTTAGTCGCAACCGGTTTTACCAATATCACATTAATAGATATTGCACCAAAAGCCGTTGAAACATTGAGAGAAAAGTTTTCCGACAAGCCTCAGGTAAAAATTTTATGTGAAGACTTTTTTGATCATGAAGGAAATTATGATTTGATCATCGAACAAACATTTTTTTGCGCCATTCCGCCAAGCAGACGAAATGAATACACGAAAAAAATGGCTTCTATACTCAATCCAGACGGTAAAATAATTGGTGTATTATTTAACAAACAATTCAACCAGCCTTTGCCACCATTTGGTGGTTCACCAGACATATACAAGCCAATTTTTGAGCCATATTTTAACATTAAAACCATGGAGGAATGTTATAATAGTATTCCCCCCAGATCCAAAGCAGAGGTATTCATTATTCTTTTGCGTAAATAAGAATGGTAAAAACTGCATCAAAAGTTAGAGATTGTTATTCCCTGATCTCATCCACAGCGAAAGTCTGCTGAAATTAATGAGATTAAAGTGGTTCCACGTATTGGTCTTACAAAAAGAAACGAGGACGGTGTAGCTTAAACGCCAACCGTCCTCGTTAAATATTTTGGGATATTACTTTCCAAAAAATTCATCATCCACCGACTGGTCATCGGAAAATGTCCAAACCTGAATAATCTTTCCCGCTTTTACTTCAAACAGGTCCAGCCCCCCAAGATCCATACTTTTAGTTCCCGTTGTTGCGGTAAACCAAACCGGAACGGCTACCAGATTCCCACTCTCCAACATTGTCCCGTTAGGTCTTACCTGCATATTTCCGGATGTATGGGTCATTATACCTTGAAACATCTGGATAATTTCATTGAGATTGTTCTTCAATCCGGCAAACTTATTGTCTCCCGGTTGGCACCATTTTGTTTCCGGCGTAAATGATGAAAGTGCTTTTTCTAATTCACCCTTAGCCAAGGCGTCAAAGTATGATGCTACAATTTCTTTCGCTTCCATATCTAGTGAAGTTAATTATTTAATAAAATAACCTTTGTTGTCTTTTGCCCATTCCGCTAGCGAAGTCATTTTTACAGGAAGTTTTTCCAAGATTTCATTCATATCCGGGTTGTATTTTGAAGGATATTCAGTTGCGTTCTGAAGACTTTCATAGTAGGCCGCAACGCTTGACGCTCCTGCCTCTCCCACAAATGGCTTTAATATATCACCAAATTCCTTCGGCTTCTGCGGATAATAGACAATTTCCTCTCCTATACCTTTGGAAAACTCTGATGCTAAATCACTACCTTTCAAATTATCCAAACCACTGATTTTGAAAGAATTTGCTTTTAGTTCCGCGTTGTAAATAGCTTCTACAACAAAGGCACTAACATCTCTGGAAGCAATCCATCCGATTGGCATTGCCTCTGGTGTAGGATAAGCCAATTTTCTGTCATTCTTAATGAAAGGTGCACAAAATGCTCCCATCATATTTTCCATGTAGATGGTTGGCTCGATGATTACATAATCCAATCCGCTATTTTTCAAATAATCCTGAACGTCTAATCTTACGTCATCCACAGGAGAACCAATTTTTTGTGACTCAATCCAGCCGCTTGTATTCCACACAATCTTTTTTACTCCATTTGCTTTGGCAGCATCAATGACATTTTTCGAAAATTCAAATCCGTCAAAAGGATTGGGTAAGGATACCGGAATCATAAAAGCAATTGCATCAATGCCTTCGGTGATTTCCAGCATTTTATCTTTGTCATTCAAATTTGCCAATACCGGGGTTGCTCCTGCCTGCGCTAATCTTTCAAAACTCTTTTCAGAGCTGGTAGCAGCAATTACTTCTGCACCTTTTCTCTTAGCTTCACCTATTACATTAAACTGTTGAGAGCCTGTGGCTCCGAATACTAAAATTTTCATTTATTTGATTTTTATAGACCTAATTTTAAAAAATGTATGATTGCCCATCCTCAGGAACATTCACCTTGTCTGTTAATCCTTTTTCACTGAGAAATTCTTTCAAATCTTTTCTGGTAAGCGTATTGTGATTTACGCCTTCCATGTGGCTTACTATGATTGTTGCCGAAGGAGTTGCTTTATGGACCTCGTAAATATCCTTTTTGTTCATAACTACCTGACCGCCAAATACAAATTGATTATCTCCACCATTGAGAACCACCACTTCTGGTTTATGCTGGTTAAGGGCTTCCCTTACCCCTTCGAACCAAACCGTATCGGCAGCTATATACAAGGTTTTTTCTGTCGAATGTTTCAATACCAATCCACAGACCAAACCTGCCAACCGCAGCATATAACCCCTGCCATGCTGCGCCTTGGTTCTGGTGAGTTTTATTTCGCCAAAAACGGAGTTTTCAGTAAGAATTTCTACATTGGTAAAACCCATTTCTTCAATTTTTAACTGATCTGGATAATCCTGAACGAAGATTTTAATTCCCTTGGGCAAGGTGTTTGCAGCTTCTTTATCCCAATGATCAGGATGCAGGTGACTCAAAAAAACAAAGTCAACATCTTTGATAATCTCAGCTTTTGAGATGGGTAAATCGTGCAGAGGATTTCGTTTAAAACTCCACGTTTTTGATGGAATAAATGCCGGTAGCACGCCTCTACCGGAAAGCATCGGGTCAACCAGAATTTTCTTTCCAGCAAATTCTACTATAATTGTGGCGTTTCGTATCTGACGAATTTTCATTTCCGTTTTGTAGTTAAAAAGTTACTTTGCGGATACGATTGTATTTAGAACATTGGGTTGTGATTTGCAGGAGCATCAGGCATCTCCATCATAGCATCCCAGTGTTCGGCTAATTTTCCATTCTCTATTCGATAAATATCAATAAACCTCCATTCCTTTCCAGCCATTTCGGTACGAGAATGAAGAAAAACTATATCATCTTCTGCAACAACGTGTTTAAATACTACTTTTTGTTTCGGCACACCTTGTGAGGCAAGCATTTGGACAACCGCTTTTACTCCATCAGGACCATCAGGAAGAGTTGGATTGTGTTGTATAAAATCCTTACTCATCAGTTCATCTACACCAGTTACATCTAAATCACCAAAAATTCTTTGATAGGCTGTGATGGCTATTTGCTTGTTAGTTTGTGCTTGTGTCATGATATCTATTTTAAGTAATTACTTGTGCAAAAGTATAGCATCACTTACCTTTGCACAAGTACTTACCTATTAGTATAGTACTTACCAAAAGGTTATAATTATTGAATATCAATGGAGAAAAACTTAAAAATAAATCCAGCCTGCGATGAAAGGTGCCCTGTAAGAGCCTCATTGTCTCTGTTAAGTGGTAAATGGACGTTGATGATACTTTTTCAAATCAATGAAAATACTGTCCGATATGGAGAACTGAAAAGAGCAGTAACGGGAATTAGTGAAAAAATGCTCATTCAAGAGTTAAACATGCTTGTTGAGAATAAATTGGTGAGTAAAAAAGCCTATCACGAAATACCACCCAAAGTGGAATACCGACTTACAGAATTAGGTTTGAAGACTTTGCCGATTGTAGATCAGCTCGCTCAATTCGGACTGGAAAATTTGGTTTGACGGTTTTTAGAAAAATTTACTCTTTGGTTATTCTTCCATACACAACTTAATATTAAGCGGCCTTCTATATCAATTAGGATGATACGTTGCGTGAAAAGTATTTTGATTTTAACCAATTGAAAAACAACGGACATAGTCCTCCAATGATAGTTGCTAGGGCAGAGTTAGCTATTGCAGTAAATTGAATGAGGCTATTCTTTGGATTCTGAAACCAAAAAATAAAATAAAATACTACAATCATGCATGCCTGCATGAGGACTAACACCCAAGCCTTAACATCTTTTCTAAGGCCCGTATTTAGTCCAAGCAATGCCGACGCCATAACCGGCGCGAAAACATTGGTAGAAAGCGCGATCATAAACATCAACAGGAAGCTGCGGGTTAAAGTAAATCCCACAATGATCCAAAAACGAATTTTATCTGACATATTAGTAGTGTTTAATCGGCTTTCCAGCCAGCAGGTGCACTCTCAGGATCGGTGATCAAGCTGAACTTATTTATATTCTGCGCTTGTAAGGTTGCTAGAACATTTTTAAAGCTTGGAAAATCCGCATCGTTGTCTCCTCTCACTGAAATTCTTAGCCCGTTGTTGGCTTTTCTTGCATTATAAATCCAGTCTTTCAGTTCATTTTTTGGATCAGCGCCTGTTGAATCTAACGGAATCCCGGATTGGCTAACAGAAGCACGACTCTCCTGACTCAGCGCAAGAAAAGGCTTTAACTGGCTGATCGGCATGCCAAAATTTTCCATCTGCGAAAATGCAATTTTCTCTTTTTCTGTAAAATGAATCCCTTTGGCCTGTGTAACGATATCTAGTAAGGCGATTCGTTTTCTTTTGTCATCAATTCCGAAGAATACATGACCATCCTTATTGAGACTTATAACCATTAAATCTTCTTCAGGTACTTTCGTCTCAGAAATCGATGTTGGAGTTTGCACTTTTCCTGGATCAACCGTTTTAAAGGTTGCCGTCATTATAAAAAATGTCAGGATAAGCAGGTTGACATCCGACATGGCAGTCATATCGATGTGAACACCATGTTTTTTGGGTTTTAAAATTGCCATCTTTTTGGTTGTGAGGAATTTCTGAAAATATTTTCACAACAAAAGAATCGCCAGGCGACTCTATAAAAAAGAGCATAAATACGTAAGTGCGGTATTATTTACGGATTATCACGATATTGAGCAGGTGTAACACCCATTTTCTTGCGAAAAAATTTCCCAAATGCGGATCGATCGAAAAAATCAAGCCGGTGTCCTATCTCTGATACTGTGAGGGATGATTGTTTTAAGAGTACCTGCGCCTCTTGCAGAATCATCTGTTCGATCCATGAATAGGCAGGCCTGCCGGTAATTTTTTTAACTGTTTCACTCAAATGCTTCGATGATATTGAAAGCCTTTCTGCGTAGGTCGATATATTTCTCTCAGTCAGATATTGCTCACTTACAAGTTCTAAATACTTATTTACTAAATCCAGCGACTTACTGTCTTTGTATAAAGAATACTGATGTTTTTCATCTTTGTAAATTTCACTGATATCGTAAAGTACGGCCAGGAGAAGATTTTTAATCGCAGGCCAGTTTTTTCTCTGATCATTCAAAAAACTATTTTCTATTAAGTCTATTATCGTCAATATCCGATCAAGCTCTCTGGTAGCCAGCTTCACAATCGGATAATAGCTGATGTGTAGAAACGGGACCTTGATAACAGACCTGGAATATTCGTTTATCTCACTAACAAATGATTCGTCGAAAAGAATAATTTTCACTCTAAGGTCAGGACTCGTGTCTTTGAAACTGTATATATTCCCTTTCGTACAAGACAATACGTACCCTGTTGTGGCTGAGTATGTTTTTAAGTTGACTGAAAATGTCACTGAACCAGACAATACGATACTTATACCGGAGAAATTTATTCTGAAAGCATTACTCAACAGATTATCAGAGCCGGTTACCACATCAAGTACGAGTGGAGATTTCTCCCAAGTACTCCCGTTCGTCTTTTTTAAAATATCTTTTATTGAATAGAGCTCAAGTGGATCCATTTTACATTTAAATTAGTCTCGGGGCACGGGCCTCTTCACTATCCATTGGTCGAAGGCAATTTCGAGATTTTGGATTTAAAAAGATCAGAACTACAAATTGAGCAAAATTATGGATGACCTGCATTATAATATTCTTACGGACTGTCAAAGAGAATGCAATTTGAGAGAAATCTTACAGTAACATATTTCTGCCAGTCACAAACCTCGTCTCAACGGCTAAGTTTACTGATCATATCCACCAGCTCCGGACTATTATAATCTGCTGCTCCTTCCTGCCGGTAAACCATCTTGCCTTCCTTACTGAGGATCACTGTGGTAGGGATAGCCCCCTGCATAAAAACGGTTGGTATTTCATTGGCGGGGCTCATCACTTCCAAAGCGTAATGGTGCTTTTTCATAAAGCTGGCCGACTTCTCGTAATTGTCGTCGACATCAACCATTAAAAAAACGACATTATCGTTATCCTTGAACTTACGATACAACGCATCAATCGAGGGCATTTCTGCTATACATGGTGGGCACCAGGTTGCCCAAAAATTGATAAATATAACTTTTCCTTTCAGTGATGCCAGGTCAATCGTTTTACCGTCACCATCACGGAATAAAGCATTTGGCAATGGGTCTGTTGAGACGTCATCGGGCTGTTTGCCTATTTTGGGCTGGAACAGTCCCACTTTCATCAGCGTCTGGATGGTCCACGCCTTCACCTCAGGGTTTAAAATCATAGCAGCTAAAAACACCACCATCACCCCCGTAGTTATATTTGATATTGAAAACCATTTCTTCTTCACAATATTCATCTCATTTCTGATTTTAATTTTACCACTCCGCTCCTCCTTACGTCCCCTTTTGTTTTCTCAGACCTGTCACGTCGTTTTCACCAGGTAAACAATTAAAAGTATACTGGCTATAAAAATGACGCATGTGACCGTTTGAATTAAAATAGATGAATGGTAATAATGCTCCCCCTCCAACTGCTTTTTTGTATTCGAATATCTGACATAGGAAAACAAAGTTACCAAAGCTCCCACAGCAACGAGCAAAACGCCAATGACTGGCGAATAGCTTGTAGGCTCAATCTGGGGCCTTTTTGCCAGAACGGCGGAAATCTCTCTGGTGAAAAGTGAAAACTTCACGACAACAAATCCAAAGCCCATAATACCGATGCTTGTACGGATCCATGCAAGAAATGTCCTTTCATTAGCCAGATGATCTCCGGCATTTTGTCTATGATTTGGTTTTGATTCCTGATTCATAAATGTCTTAATGGACTGCCTGATGTTGATCAAATTTTTTGATATGATCGCCGATATCAAAAACTGGTGTGCTCCCTACCACAAGCACGGCAAGTAGCGAACTACCAATGGCGCTTCGGTAGCCTCCCGCACAGTGTACAGCAATTGGCTTGTCAAGAGGAATTTCCCCGATTCTGCTTTTCAACTCTGCCAACGGGATTGCAATACTCGTATGGAAAATTTTATTCGCCGATACTTCCGACACGTTCCGTACATCAACGATTGTGTATTGATCCCGATGCGCTTCAAAGTCTTCAAGATCTAATGGTTGCATAATCTGCTGACCGTCTCTTAACAAAAAAGCCTCTCGGATCCTGGTTTCGTATCCTATGGAGGCAGCCCGTCCTATTAGTCTTTTCAGGGTTTCAGTGTCGTGAGCTGCAAGATAAAACTCTTTTGACGGATCTATCATGCTTCCCAGCCAGGTCTCAAACTTGGTTCCATCCATTATATTGATGGAATTGGCAAGATGACCCTTTTTAAAATCCTCCTGACTACGGCTGTCAACAATCCATATATCGGGATCCAATGGACTGGTTTTACTTTGTTCAGGCGATACAGATATTTTCACCTTGTCTGTACTTTCTCCAAATGCCGATGCTCCTTTTTTGTTTAGTTCAACATCGTAGGGGAAATAGGCCGGGATAAAGGGTTGATCAGATGTCAGTTCTTTTACAAACACCTCTTCGCTCATAGGCTGGAGTGACCAGTTTTCTGCCTTCTGTTCCCCCATGGTACTGCTTGCCGCGTCGCTCAGCGCCTTTCCGCACAAAGTGCCTGCACCATGGGCCGGATACAGTACCACTTCATCAGGTAATTGCATTAATTTATCCCGTAGTGAATGGTACATTTTGGCTGCCAGCTTTTCTCTCTGCACTTCAATGTTTCCATCAGCCTCCCTCAAATCCGGACGACCACAATCCCCAATGAAAAGGGTATCACCACTAAACAAATATTTTGACGCACCGTTATGTTCTAAAAGAACCGATATGCTATCATCCGAATGGCCGGGTGTATTGATGGCCTTTAAAATGATCTTACCAAAGGTTAATACATCTCCATCATCAAAGGATGTAAGTTTATATGTAGCCTCTGTTTTTTTGCTGGCATAAATGGCAGCACCCGTCGATTTGGCAATTTCCAGATGGCTGCTGACAAAATCGGCATGTGAATGGGTTTCTATTACGGCTATAATCTCAGCATGATGCTCTTTTGCGAAACTGTAATACGGCTCCGGATTACGCGCCGGATCTATCAATACCACTTTTGATTCACACTCACTCAGAATGGCATAACTGTAATGCGCCAGAAATTTATCTTCAAACTGTTGGATCTTCATAAACTCCCTTTCTTAAATTAAACTATTGCTTTAAAATTTTATTACGATACAGCCTTGGAACACAACTGTTGTTCCCAATAGAAATTAATTGGGTGAAATAGGAGACCTCAATCAGCACTGGGAAAATCCAGTCAGCGATATCATTTAGTGACTGACTTTATCCGACTGATGTGACATCTAATCTCTACAAGGCTTAATTGCACATTAATGCGGAAGCCATGTCCTGACAATCCCGTATAAGTAAGTTCCGCCAAGAGCTCCTAAAATAACGATAAGCATCGGCCAATAGCCGTAGCCCAAATTGACAAACATAGGACCCGGACATGCGCCTGTCAGGGCCCAGCCCAAACCGAATATTGACCCGTCAAGCAGGTAACGTGGCCAGTTTTTATCCTTATCCTTAAATTCAATCGGTTCTCCGCTGAAATCGTTGATTTTGAATTTTTTGATCAGAAATACAAAAATGGTTCCCAGTACGACAGCTGTTCCAATGATCCCATACATTTGAAAGGACTGGAACCTGAACATTTCCTGGATCCGATACCAGGAAACAGCCTCTGATTTGGCCATGACCACACCGAAAAGAATACCAGTCAAAATAAATTTTAAACCTTTCATTGTCTTAGAAAATTAATGGAAAGAAAAGATAGGTCATCGCAAGACCTCCTATGAAAAAGCCTGTCACCGCAATGAAGGAAGGTATCTGTAAATTGGAAAGCCCGCTGATGGCATGTCCGGACGTGCAGCCACCCGCATACCGTGAGCCAAAGCCTACGAGTGCTCCTCCGGTCAAAAGCACTAAAAACCCCTTTGGTGATGTGGCGAAATCTTTGCCAAAAAGTTGGGACGGATTAAGGCCTCCATCAAAATGAATACCCAAGCCTTTCAAATCGTTTATTGTCGAAGCCGACAATTGAATTGGATCTGGACTGCTTAGCCACTGTGAAACAATGTATCCACCGATGATTGATCCGACTAAAAACAACAGGTTCCAAATCTCTTTATGCCAGTCAAAATCAAAAAATTTAACTCTGCTACCCGCCCCCGAAATTGAACAGATGGTTCTGAGATTAGAAGAAAATCCAAACGATTTTCCAAAATATAAAAGCATGACCATGATCAGACTGATGGCAAAGCCCGAGATGTACCACGGCCAGGGTTGTCTTATGAATTCTAACATATTATCATTAATTTTTATAGAAATGGGAAAAACCGGTAAGTACGGCTCCTGTATTGTTTATAGTGGTCATAAAAAGCCAACAGCATTTCCTCTTCGTATCTGGATTTGAAATAAAAGAGTATCCAAAGTGCAAGGCTGATCATGAGCTTAAATGCATCTCCTGCGTGCAAACCATACCCTACCGCAGCCAAAATGATACCTGAATAAATCGGGTGACGTATGTATCTGTACAGTCCAGATGTAATAAGTTCTCCGTTTTTTACAGGTGATGGAAAAGGGGTTAGGCTCCTTCTGAGCTGATACACCGCTGCCAATATCACCAGCAGCCCTGCCAACGCCAGTATTGCTCCTGCAACTTCGATTATCCTGTGCGCCGAAAAGCTTATTAAATTCGGTACAAAAGCATATAGGCCCGATAAACCGATCTGAACGCTGACAAAAATGATATCCTTTATTTTTCTCATTCAATTGCGGATTATTGCGTTAAGAATTCATGGATAATGATGTAAATGCCCATCACAAGGATGAACCAGCCAAATCCCTTTTTAAGCTGATCTGAGTTAACATGTCTACCGATCATCCCGCCAAATACGACGCCGGCGATGGCAATACCTGTGATTTTCAGAAGGAACCTCCAGTCAATTTCAAAATGCCCGATATCCCCCGCAAAGCCAATCAAAGAGTTTAATGCGATGATGAGAAGTGAGGTACCGACAGCCTTTTTCATGGGCATTCTCAAAAGTAAAACAAGCGTAGGGATCAATAAAAAACCACCCCCAGCTCCCAACAGGCCCGTAGTCAGGCCGATACCGATACCAAAGACAAAAAGTTTGACATAATTATTCCCGCTCCCAACCTCCTGTGGTTTCTGAGTATCATCGATCATCATCCCAAAAGAAGCTGCTATCATCAATATTGCAAACAAGATCATTGTCAGGATCGATTCGGTCACCTGGAAATCCCCTATTTTAAAAAGCTGCTTCGGAATCAGCGGGATCAGAAATTTCCTTGTCACAAACACGGTCATTATGGAAGAAGCTCCAAACAGAAGTGCTGTATGTACACTGACTGTACCTTTTTTATAACTGTTAAACGCGCCTATCAGGCTTGTCGAACCGACAATAAACAAGGAATAAGAGGTCGACAAAAGTGGTGAGACCCCAAACATATACACAAGAACGGGGACTGTTAAAATAGAGCCTCCCCCTCCGATCAAACCAAGTGAAATACCAATAAAAACTGACGCCGTGTAAGCTAGAATTTCCATTTTAGAATTTTAATCTCACAAAGCAAACACTTTCATTCCATCAACAAAGTGACTTTTGTCACATAGCTATATTTTCTACTACCAGCAAAAATTCCGCTTTTCAAAATGATAAACTACTTACTAAATGAGACAGCTTTCTCTTTTTTCTGAACTGACATACAAAACATGATTATGGTGAATGTCAGAAACTCCGAGGCTGGAACTGCAAGCCACAGACCGTCAGTACCAAAAAATATTGGTAGAACCAGGAAAGAGGGTATTACAAAAATATAGCTTCGCAAAAACATAAATACCGTTGCAGGCTTGAAGCGTTCCAGACTCTGAAAATATCCAATGAGCACCAAATTCACCAAAAGAAAAATGAAACCAAGCGAATAATATATAAATCCATTTGCAGCTAAATTATGGGCATTTTCACCATTTTTGATAAAAATAGCTACAACCTGGTGTTTAGCGAAGATGCCTGCCAAAGTAACAACAAGACCGAATATCACGGCAATTTTTAACGATATGTGAAACGTGTACCTGATCCTGGACTCATTTCCAAGTCCATAGTTGTAACTGATTATGGGCAATGCAGACTGGGCGACAGCATTGCCAAACATAAAAACAACAGGCATTATATAGCATGCCACACTGAACGCCGCAACGCCATCTTCCTGCAGATGCTTCATAAATAAAGTATTCCCTATAATCATCGTACACGCCATTGCTGTTTCACCAATAAAGGCAGACCCGCCCAGCTTTACAACATAGCCCGTATTTCTGATTGTAAGTCGATATGCTTTTTTTGAAAATTTCAGTTTATATAGATGCAGTGTCTTAGAAAACCATATCATGTAGATTATGACCATAACTGCACCTAACCACTGTGCGATCGAGGTTGCTATGGCAGCTCCCTTAAGCCCCATGTTCAACGGAAAAACAAAAATGTAGATGAGAATAATATTAAGAATAGATGCAATGATGTTTGATGCCATTGCAAAATTAGGTGAGCCGTCAAGTCGTATGATGAACATTCCCACCACGAGTATCATACTTCCTAAAAAGGAGGGAGTTACATAAACTAAATACTCAACCACAGTGGGCATCAGCTTTTGCGAACTGCCGAACCAGGAAGCGATTGTACCAGGAAAAAGAATAACAAGGACGGAAACAAGCAGCATTAACATGATGGAAATGGCTATGGCCTGTGTTACATTGATATTGGCTGCCTTATAGTTGCCGCGTGACAAATGAATGGCTACGACTATCGAAACACCACTGCCGAACATTAACGCCAATCCGGTAGAAATAAGAAAAAGCGGCGAAGCAATGTTGACCGCAGCAAGGGCATCACTGCCGACTCCATGGCCTACGAATATTCCATCGGCAAGGTAGACCGTAGCCCCGGACATCAGGCCCAATAAGGTGGGAATAAAAATGGAAGTATATAGCCTGGATATATCTGTTTTGCCAAAATCTATGGCATCTTTCTGTTTCATGCACTGCTGAATATCGGGCATAAAGCCTGTACTGGTAAACACCCGCAAAATTAGAGGCGGTCAGTAAATACAATACTACCAAGTGCATGGTCAATGCTACCATTTTGATAATTCGTTCGGAAATAATGCAACGTTTTTTGAGCGTTAAACGGCAATGCCCACCACAGAATTTTTAGCAGATTATCAAAATGGTATGTTTCCCGTATAACTTGGTATAATCAGTCATTTCAATGGATGTTAATTTTGCTGAATAACAAATATGATTATGAGCAAACAAGCATTGATTATCATTGACATTCAGAATGAATATTTTGAAAACGGAGGTCTTCCGTTGGTAAATCCTGAAACAGCGAGTCTAAACGCCCGCAAGGTTCTTAACCATTTCAGAGCAAACAATTTCCCCATTGCACACATCCAGCACTTATCATCTGATCCCGAAGCCTTGCCGATTTTCGTAGAGGGAACATCCGGTGTAGAAATTCACGAAAATGTGAAACCACTTGCCGGAGAAAAAATTTTCCAAAAGTATTATCCAAATAGTTTTAGAGAAACCGGGCTTGGGGAGTACTTAAAAGAAAATGACGTAACCGAAGTTATTATTACGGGAATGATGACCCACATGTGCGTGGACGCAACCACAAGAGCAGCATTTGACTTTGGTTATAAATGCACGGTTCTTGGAGATACCTGCGCATCAAGGGATTTGGAAATTAACGGAAAAACCGTGAAAGCGGATGATGTGCACCATGCATTTTTAGCTGCATTAGAATTTTTCTATGCGGAGATAAAAAGTACCGAAGATTTCCTTGCGGCATAAGGACCAATTCCAGTATGACCGTTGCTGGTCAGTAACATACCAAGGTAAATCATAGAAATGCCCCTCCAATCAATAGTATACAGGGCGGACTAAATAAAAAACAACAATAAGAATGGAACGTAGACACTTTATGGCTAAGTTGGCAGGATTAGGAATACTGTCAGGAGTTGATCCTTACAACATGATCAGTCAAACAGCTGCTTCTGACAACTATACAATTGAGCAGTTTGAGGAGAAGGGACTGGCACATTATTCTTATGCGGTTGTAGCGGGTAAAAAGATGATTGTCATTGATCCGCAACGGGACCCGCGGGCTTACTATAACTTTGCAATAAAAAACAATGCTGTCATTGTGGGAATTATTGAAACGCACCCACATGCAGATTTTGTTAGTGCACATCTGGAAATGCAAAAAAAACTCGATGTGCCCATCTACGCTAGCAGCCTGACTAAACCGCAATATAGAGCTACATCCTTTGATGACGGTAAGTTTATACCATTGACGCCTCAAGTCGCTCTCAGATCCATGTATACACCCGGTCATGCACCTGACCACATTTCAGCTGTTCTGGTAGATACAGGCAAAGACATCGCGGTGTTCTGCGGCGACTCGCTGCTTATTGGTGATGTAGGTAGGCCCGACCTTCGCGATTTTTCTAAGGATGTACAGGCGCAACGTGAGCGGCTCGCTGAAATGATGTACGATACCCTTCATCAGAAATTTGCCAAACTCGATGAGAATGTGATAGTCTATCCTGCGCATGGTGCAGGCTCGCTATGTGGAAAATCAATCCGGAAAGCTGCCAGCTCAACAATCGGCTATGAAAAGCAGCATAACTATGCATTTGAAAAAAGGACCAAACAACAGTTTGTAAGTTTACTACTGGCGGACCAGCCCTTTATCCCCAAATACTTCCCTTTTGATGTAAAGCTGAATATGCAAGGTGCACCGGAGCTGGCGACCAGCCTGTCAAGGATTAAGCATTTCACAAAAAACCATCAGCCCAAACCACATGATTTGATAATTGACACCCGCCTGGCGGCTAACTTTAAGGCATCCCATTTACCAAATGCCATAAACATACAAGGTGCCGGGGCTTTTGAAACATGGCTTGGGACACTGGTAGCACCTGATACGGAATTCTATGTAACTGGCACTGATCAGACAAATCTGGAGATGGCTATAAAGAAGTGTGCTGCTATCGGGTATGAAGCCAGAATAAAAGGTGCATTTATTTATGACGCAACCGATGGGGTCAAGTCTGAGCCTTTTGATGCTAATAAATTTAACGCAAGTGATGATTCCTACACGATCTTAGATGTAAGAACAGAAAAAGAAGTAAAACAAAATCCCGCTTTCGGGAACAGCATCCATATCCCTTTGCAAGACCTAAGCGATCGCCTTTCAGAGGTGCCCACCAATAAACCGATCTTGGTACACTGTGCATCTGGTTATCGTTCGGCCGCTGCCAGCAGTATCCTGCAAAAGAGCCTGCCCAAAGCAACTATATATGACCTAGGTGCCGCAATAGGGCAATATTTGAATTCTGGTTCTCAGAAATAAGCTTCGCCTATATTTTCGCAGAAAGTCGAGGTAATAATTATGTAATAAATAACTGAAAGTGTCAATTCCTGAAAGGGAAAAAGCGTGTTAGCAAACCATTACAATCTTTATTCCCATAACATATTTTTGTTTGATAAGATGGCTCGACAACTATGCTTATCATATGAGCCTAATAGTGAAAAGCTGCTCCCTAAGAAGCAGCTTTTCAATTCAGTATTCACTTGGTAGTAAAATCACATTACCTACCACATAGATTTTAATTTCTTCTAACGGAAAGTCGGTGTATCCAATTGGTTTCGTAAATAGTATGCGGTCGTTACCATCATCACAAGTAAGTACAGCAGTAGATCCTTCAAGATCGACTTTAAGATTCCAAACCTGAAATTCCTCATTTTTGATCCGTGGATGATACTGCTGAAATGTAATTTCATCAACAAGCCAGTAAGCTCCAGCTTTTTGAGCAACATATTTAACTCCATCAGTATACAACGTGTTTTTTACGACGGGGTGCCGGTACCATTGCTCAGTTCCTGTAAACCCAGCAAGATCCTCTTTGGTTAATTGTTCAGTGTTCATATTTTTTCCCTTTAATTGCCCTTCCACCGTTGGAGAACGATGCAAACAGGCACTAAGCGGAAGGCTGATTAGGCAACACCAACACGGGAGCGAAGCGAATGGATCGGGCAGTGTGATTGCCGTTCAGACTGCTTGGTGCAACTTGTGTCGTTTCTCTCAGGTGGAAGGGTATATTAGAAGGCGTTTAAAATACTACCTGAATTTTAAATTACCGAATAGAAAAGGTGAAACTGTACCGATTTAAAGTATCGATTAAAAATAAGCCGTGTAGCCGATTTCTTCCATGATTTATAAATCTAAAATGTGTATCGATTTAAACATTAGTTTATTTTGGTACACCCTGTTATCACCGTGTCCATGAAGATTCCAGACTCAAAAAGGCATGACTTGTTGAGCTTATACCAGCATTTCAGCGTAAACACTGGCTTGACACGTTGCTCCAATCTATACCCTCGGTTTGCCTTTCTAAGCTGTCCCACGGCAATCGGTTGGAGACAGACAGTTATCTAGCAGCCTCTTACAGGATAGGTAATGAGATACATTCCAATTATAATAATTAAAATGGATCCAAATCCGGTAATATTATGTAATTTCAGGATTTAAATCCAGGGATATGATTATTAGAACACTTATACTAGCATAGAACAAAGATTGTTTAAGGGGAAAGCTATTCTGCTATTTGGTCCAAGACAATCTGGCAAATCGACCTTAGTGGAGTCGGTGCTCGCCGGAAAAGAGTTCATGTATCTCAATGGAGATGACTCTGATGTCCGTGAAATTCTAACCAGTACGACTGCAGCGAAGTTACGCTTGGTAGTTGGCAATAAAAAGATCCTGTTTATCGATGAAGCTCAGCGTATACCCAACATTGGCCTCACACTCAAATTATTTACAGACCAGATTAAGGACGTACAGGTAATCGCGACAGGATCATCTGCTTTTGAGTTATCAAGTAAGGTAAATGAGCCGCTTACGGGAAGAAAGTATGAGTTTATGCTGTATCCATTGAGTTTTGCCGAAATGGTACAGCAAAATGGGCTGATACAAGAAAAGAGACTCATAGAACACCGCATAATTTATGGAGGTTATCCAGAAATTGTAACTAATACAGGAGAAGAAAGAGAGCTATTGAAACTTCTCGCAAGTAGTTATCTGTATAAAGATCTATTGATGCTGGAGCAAATAAAGAAGCCCATACTACTTGAAAAGCTGCTAAAGGCACTTGCCCTACAGGTAGGGAGCGAGATCAGTTATCAGGAAATCGGTCAGACAATTGGTAGTGATAGTAAGACTGTCGATAAGTATATAGATTTACTTGAAAAGGCCTATGTTGTGTTTCGTCTCCCTGCATTAAACAGAAATGTTCGCAACGAAATCAAAAAAGGCAAGAAAGTTTACTTTTATGACAACGGGATACGGAACGCGATTATCAATAACTTCAAGCCGGTTATATCAAGAACCGATGTTGGCGCTTTGTGGGAGAACTGCATCATTTCTGAACGCCTGAAGTATTTGCAATATAGAGGTCTAGATGCAAACTTCTATTTTTGGCGTACAACCCAACAGCAGGAGATAGACCTTATAGAAGAGCATGGGGACGAGCTATTAGCGTTCGAGTTCAAATGGAGCTCAAAGGAAAGACCACGCTTTCCTCAAACCTTTACAGATAACTATGATTCGAAAACATATATTATCTCTCCAGATAACATGGAAGAATTTTTGTTGCCAGCGAACAATGGTAGCTATTAGCTGATTTAGTATTCATTATCCACTTACTTGGACTCTCTAGAAAATACTATCATAATAAACCAAAAAAATTCCAGAACATTACTGGAATGTACAAAACCAGTATTACTTACGAAAATATAATTTTACTAGTCACAAAATTGTACTTAAAACATTTATTTGTCAAGTTATTTAAACATTTGCTAGCAACGCTTGCGATTGACATAGCAAATTTTTAAGTTAGCAAAAGGATTGATTACTATCTGATAATCAGAAAATTACGAACATATTTAATGGGAATTTTGATGCATGGGAGAATCGTGGGAGGTAAATGAAAATAACGAACTAACAAGTTAATTATCAAACAATTACTAAATTAGTTCGAATCCCTCTCTCTCTGCTCAATAGGCTCACAAAAAGCGCTAAAACCCTGTAAATTAAACATTTACAGGGTTTTTTGTTTCCCGGAAATGACCAAAATATGCATGTTTTCGCATAATGTAGTGAGCACCTCGGTGAGCACTTTCCCCGGAGACAAAAGTGCTCACCAGAAAGCTTGTAACTTTCTGATTAACAACCTGTTCAGAGGATAAACATCTTGATTTTGGAAGGCCCGCAATTGTATTTTTAACCACTAAAAAACAATTGATATGCTTACAAAAAACTTTTCGCTGCTGTTTTACCTCAAAAAACGCAGCAACTATTCCGGTGGAAAATTGCCTATCTACATCCGCATCACCATTGATGGAAGGCGCGTAGAGCTCACCGCACAGCGTGACTGCGAACCAGAGAAATGGAATATTGATGCGGGCCGCAAGAACGGAACCAAGGAAGATGTACGGGCGCTGAACGCATATCTTGATACCCTACAGGCAAAGGTCTACGAGATCCACAGAAGACTCGTCGAAGCAGACGAAGAGATCACTGCTGAGATCATCCGCAACCATCTGAATGGAACAGCAGCCAAATCAAGATTTATTATCGCTTTATTCCTGGAGCACAACGACCGTGTCGCCGGGCTTGTCAATAAAGATTACGCGCCCGGAACACTTTCTCGCTATAAGACCATGTTGGAACATACCAGAGACTTTATCCGCTATAAATACAAGAAGGATGATCTGGATATCTTTAAACTCAATTATGATTTCATTGCAGACTACGAGTATTGGCTAAAAAGCGTGAAGAACATTAGTCATAATACAGCCATGAAATACCTGGCTACTTTCAAAAAGATCGTGATCATCTGTGTGAAGAACGGCTGGCTGCAAAGAGATCCGTTTCACGCCTTCAAAATGAGCAAAAGAGAGGTAGACAGAACAGCGCTCACAGCAGATGAGCTTGCAAGGGTTGTAAAAAAGAAATTCGACAATGAGAGGTTAAGTCAGGTCCGTGATATATTTCTCTTCTGCTGCTACACGGGGCTTGCCTACATAGACGTATACAAATTGAGAAGATCGGAAGTGATAATCGGGATAGACGGTGAAGAGTGGCTTGTGATAAACAGGCAAAAAACAGATTCGCCATCCCGGATTCCGCTATTACCGCAAGCTCTATCCATTTTGAAAAAGTATGAGACACACCCACAGTGTGAGCGCAAAGGACAGCTTTTACCAGTGTTGTCCAATCAGAAAATGAACTCGTACTTGAAAGAAATCGCCGTGCTCTGCAGGATCAACAAAACAATCACATTTCACTTAGCCCGACACACCTTTGCCACAACGGTTACGCTGACCAATGGAGTACCGATGGAGAGTGTATCAAAAATGCTCGGCCACAGAAATCTTAAAACGACCCAGCAATATGCAAAGATCGTGGATGTGAAAGTGAGTGAGGATATGAAGAAGCTTCGTGAGAAATTGAAGTAGCTTAGTTTAGCTTAGTAAACAGCACCGGAGTCCTACTACCGGTGCTGTTTGTGTTTTGGTATGAAAATCAATACGATGCCTCTATGATGCTGCTGATAACAAGGACACCTAACACTATATTTTTCTTATAGTTTGCCAATTGTAACATGTATATAAAAAAATATTATCTTCATACTCATTATCCTCGATTATTCCATAGAAAACTTGGATGATAATTTAATATCTATTAAGACCAATTATTTCCCCAAAATGATAAGAAATAAATGGAGTGTTATGATATACTTGATCACGACGACAATTTTGATGTCGTGCAATAATGAATCAGTAGTAGACATTTATTATAATAAAATATACGTTGACAGCTTGCCGGGAAAAACTTTACTAGAAGTAAAAGTATTCAATAAATCAAATAAAAAACTATTTATTCTAAATACTTCATCGGTAAAAAAAGTGGACTTCAATGTTCCTTGCAATAGTAAATTATTAGGAGAATTTGCAAAAGTAAGTTACCAAATAAATAACAATTGCATGACTCGTGAAGATATGCTACTGTTTTCCTACATTCAAATGAATCCAAATGAAGATGTAAACTCCAACCAATTAAAGAAAAAAATATCAAATACTCCGATATCTGGTGATAACTTAATCACAACATTTTACAACAACATGTACGGATACATACGTGATAAGCCGATGCCCCCTTTTACATTTATCGAATCCAATAGTTCTTCCAACCTATATTTTGTTATAAATGACAATCTGACTAAGCAAGATAAAGGCTTATATGAGATATCTTGGTTTTCACAACAGGAGATAAATAAAATTATTGACCCTGGGAGGGGAAAACCTTCTTTAAAAAACTCCTTACGAGGAAAAAATATAAATGGGTTCCAGTTTTATGAAGGGCCTTTTAATGCACACACATACAACATCGTACTCTAGTTTGACACTGTTTCACTTCTGTCCAATAGGTTCACAAAAACACTAAAGATATGTATATTAAACATTTAAATATTTTCTATTTATAAAAAATGACCAAAAAAAATGCATGTTTTAGCAATATGTAGCAAGCAGTTCGGTGAGCATTATTCCGGCGTAAAACTACATATCTACACTCATAAAATAGATACTCATTAAACACTACATTCAACTATACAGGTTTCAAATCGCCGGTAAAAGTCTTTTTATGGAAGATAGATCGTTAATTAAACTACTAGATGATTATGGAAGATAATGAATTGTTCGATGATCTTTTAAGACAGCATGATCCAAAGCAGCTTGCAGAAAGTCATATTTTCCCTGCTGCCCTAACTGAAAAGGAAAAACAGGAAACCAGTGCATCATTACAGAAAGTGCTCAGGCAAAAAAGAGCTATAATTAGCTCCGAAGATGAACGCACCCTGACTCTGATGCAATTACGTTTTCAGATTGAAGAATATTTGAATGGAGATCATTTTGACTCAGAAAAAACTGTCGGATTTTTCTTGGCAGCATATATCCGGATTTTAGGGAAGAAACAAAAAAGCTTGGCTTCAGAGATTAACACAAGTGCAACAGAGCTAAACCATTACGTCAAGAATTCTCGAAATCTACCCATGGAAATAATGGTTAGATTAGAACTTCACAGCCATGGCATCATACCAGCAGAAGATTGGCTGGGGCTTATTTCAAAAGAGAAATTTTACCAGCTGAAGACCAATCAATCGCTCAGGGAGCAGCAAAGAAAGTTTGTGAGCACCGTGGCTGGGATGGCATAGGTTGAGAATACCTTAAAAACCTATATCATAAGTAATCTACCATCAAATTAATATGAAGATCAAAGGGATTATTTCACTACTTTCGCTTCTAGCAAATATCTACTACCATGGACTATGGCTATTGATGTATCAAAGTTACACCGACCATGAATCTCGCTTAGATGCAGTTTCAGAAATGCTACCTCTACCATTGTCAATTTCTAACATCTCAATATTATTATTGGCATTGTCAGTTGTAAGTATATGGACTATACAAGTACTGAAAATCAAGAACGCAGTCAGGAATAGTTACATATTGTTACAAGTAGTATTTATTAGTTTGTTTATTTGGCAATTGCTGTAATTTGAAAAAACCTTCGCAGATTTAGACATCGGTCTCAACTTTGTCCCAGTATAGCCAATTATGGCTGATTTTTTAATCAAAATTGAAAACTGCTTCGGACACTCTTCGGAGCGTAATACCATTTTAGCTCTCGGAATCCGTATTACTTTAGTTCTATAACAAATGGGTAACTGGAAAGCGGCTTTTTTTCTTTTGGCAACCGGTCAGGGTATGTTGCTGACTTTCGCATTGATCGTCAAAGGATTTTCAAACAAGAGGCCTGCCCTATTTCTTGGAATCATATTGTATGTAATGTCCATGGAACTCTTGAATGCCTGGGGAATGCAGGTGCATTATCACAGTGTACCTGGTGCTTTTGCCTTCTGGATTTTTCAGAGTTACCTTCTGCTGCCTTTGGCTTTATGGTTTTTGATGCAGTTGACAACTTATGATAATTATATATTCGAAAAAAAGAATTGGCTGGTTTTCATTCCTGTCCTGATAGAGATCAGTGTCAACGCATTTTGGCGGTTCTATTGGCGTAACTATAACAGTAACGTGCCATCATTACTCAAAAACCCGGTTTGGTTTTTTCTTACAGAACTATTGCCAATTATCGGAATGGTTGTTGTTTTGTCCGTTTATACACAACGCCTTATAAAGCTCCACTATCGGTTTTCCAGGCAACAAGTCAGATTAGGAGCTAAGGGCCTGTTCAGAATGTACGGACTGCTATTCTTCCTTTCTATTCTCACCGTACTGTGGATTGCGGGTGTAGTGCTGCACCTACCGGTTTTTGCTGGCATTGAATTACTGATCACAGCCTGTCTCTTTACACTCGGATATATTGGTTACGCTGATATTGATTTTTTCCGTCTTCCTCAACTGCCAGGAATCAGTCCTGAGAAAAGCGAGTTTACTATGTATGATGATGCAACAGAAATGCAAAGGCTGAAATCTGCATTTGAAAAAGATAAAGTTTTCACGCAACCTAAGCTTACAGTTGATCAACTCGCCACCGGTTTGAATTTGCCTGTCCGTTATGTGTCGCATCTGATCAATAATTATTGCGAAGCTAATTTTAGCACTTTTGTTAATACCTACCGGGTACAGGAGGTAATCTCCAAATTAGCGGATCCGGGGCAACAGCACAAAACAATTCTTGCTCTGGCTCTAGAGTCTGGCTTCAGCTCAAAGTCAACTTTTAATCAGGTTTTCAAACAGCATACAGGCAAATTGCCGTCAAGCTATCTGCTCACTGCAAACAGTGACAACTTATTGAAATAAGTCCGAAAACAGGAGTCTGGACATCTGCTAGCGTGTACCTTGACGCATTTCGACCAAAAATACCATTGCTTTGTGGTCAAAATATCAGCCACCCTTAAACAGCGATGTCATGTTCCGGTCAGCATGCCTTTACCTACTTGTAATTTGTTGTTCCCCATCGTTTTCCGCCACCTTTTCCCTTGCTCAAATGCAGGAAGATAAGCGTATCCAGGTGCAGGTCAATACCAATGTGGAGCTGCTGGGATTTGTCTATTTTCTGGGCTATGAAGGCCGCCAATCAGAAACCGACCTCAACTATTCCGCAAAAACCAGAGCTCGTTATGCTTATGGACTGGATCTCTACCAGCGCTACAAAAAGTTTGAAAACAGCAAAAACCTTTCACTCGCCATAGGATTTGCCGAGCATATTTGGTTGGACTATTTCATTGCTTTGCTTTTACAGCTCGAAGATTTTCCCAATGCGAAACTCAACGACTCTATTCCCCTGAGCTACTATGTCCGCTTCTCCCCCCAAAAAGATTCTTTGCAAGCCAGAAAAAATGCGGATACATTCATCACTGCGATGAATGAACTTTATCAGGAAGTCGATTTCAGCACCTACCTTCATCAAAGCAAGCCACTTTACCAGAATGCTGTTGTTCAGGTGAATGCTGGCCTTCCCGACAGCCGATTTATTACTCAAATGGAAGCTTTTTATCAAGGTCACTTCGATTCTTATGTGTTGATACCAAGCCTGACAATTCCAGCCAGTATGGGCTTTGGCATTAATTATAATACAAAGCTGAAATCACATGCCGTACATGTGTTTGGCACATTCTCCCCGCCTTCATTCAGAGGAAGCGTAAAACCCGACATGGGTTTTTCCAATAAACAGCATTTACTCGAACTTAGCACACATGAGTTTGGGCATTCTTTTGTGAATCCTGCAGTCAATGCACTTCCGTTAGAGCTTATCAATAAAACAAGGCGATTATACGAACCCATCCGTGAAGCTATGTCCAATCAAGCTTACACCAAATGGGAAAGCTGTTTGTCGGAGCATTTTGTCAGAGCCGGAGAGGTAATTATTGGCAGAAATCTGGGAAACATAGAAGATGCGGAAAGATTAAAGGATCATTATATCAAAGGCAGACAGTTCATTTATTTGCCAATTCTGATCGCTGAGCTTGAAAAATACAATGTTAAAAGGGATGTACCTTACCCACAGGCCGTTTGCAAGGCAATGTTGTCTTTGGATAAGTATGGCTCCAAATAGTGGGCCGCTATTTGGAGAATGTCTCACATCATTAATACAACTTTGGAGATCCCGCGAACCAAAACAATGTGCAATGGGGAAAATCGGCGATACAACCTATCTACAGGCACGTATATCCTTTGCGTGAAAAGCAATATAGGACAAAAACAGGCAATGAATTTGTAAAAAATAATCAGCTAGGTAAACTTCATGTCTGACCTATAGCTGCCATTTAATTCAGCAGTTTTTGTTGCGTCAATATTCTTTGCCAATGTATAAGGAGGTTTGGAAAAATGGCCCCGGTACAATCCTAAAATGCAGTAAAATACCTAAACATTTACCTTAATGGGTAGGTGCTCACGATCTTTGCTCATCAGGTAATGAACGTGAGGTATGCATGCCGCTGGATTTAGCTTTTCCTATGCTTATCATGACAAAAACATTCAATAGTCACGCCATTTTTTTCCTGGGTCTTTCTGTAGGAATGGGCATCTTCCACTGTCTGCTATATCTCACAGTTGGCACGGACCTGCTGACACAGAACTCGTTTGCCAGTTTCTTTTTACTGGCTAATGTAATTTCTTCGTTTACTACTGCATTTATACTACGGTCTTACTATGATCAGCATTTTAAGGCAGCTTTTGTAACGGGTTTAATCGCTTTTTCAACCACCTTGCTGCGCGTAGTGTTGGTTTATTGTATCCTGGTTCCAATCACAAAGGAATTTCAACGCTACTATCCCCTAATTTTGATATTAGACCTTGCTGCCAATCTTCTGGCCGCGGGTAGCCTGGTACTTTCGCGCGCGGGAAAAAATGGATGGCTGAAGACTGCCGGCATATCAAGCTTCTTTATAACCTGCATTGCCCTGGTCCTGCTAATATGGTCGATGCAGGTGCATGGCGGTCGAAGTACACCAGCGATCGAGAGGTGGCAACTGTACCTGTCTTGTATCGCCTGTTTACAGCCGTTGCTTTTTATCGGCTATTTTCGGCAACTTTCTGCAGTCCAGTCAAAGTCCTCAGATTCGCCCCAAGCTTCACGACAAACAACTCTGGTCCTCACAGTCCGTCTACTCGGCCTGGCCATGTTCCTGTTCCTGGGTGTAAGACTGATGGGCGAAGGAATAAGAGCTACCCGTCCGCAGCCGGAGGCTGTCACACAAGCTCGGTTTTTTAAGGCCCGTACATTTAAGGGCAGGCATGGGGACATACTCTCCTACCGGCTGCTGACGCCAGAGGGTTATGATCCCAACCTACGCTATCCACTGGTGGTTAGCCTGCATGGCGGAGCGGGTTATGGGACAGATAATGTCCGGCAACTGGCTGGCTGGGAAATCCAACAACTAACACAACCTGAAAATCGAAAAAAATACCCAGCCTTTATCCTGGCTCCTCAGATCGCCCATGGCACCAGCTGGGGTGGATTGCCACATCTGGTTACCCGCGATACGATTGTTTTTGACTTGCTGCGCGCCCTGAAAGCAGAATTTAGCATTGAACCTGACCGCATCTACGCGATCGGCCATTCGCTGGGCGGCTATGGAACCTGGCACTTCATTGGAACACGTCCGGATCTGTTTGCCGCTGCTGTTCCGTTAAGTGGAGCCGGTGATCCTGCTTTGGCTAAAAACATGGTGGATGTCCCTATCTGGGCATTCCATGGAGCAACAGACAGGAACGTACCCGTTGATGGAGCGCGGGATGTTATCAAAGCTATACAGCAAGCAGGGGGACATCCTCGATACACAGAGTTTGCAGACGTCGGGCACTACCTCAACCCAAGCTTAAATTACACACCCGGAATATTGGATTGGCTGTTTGCTCAGAGACGAGTAAGCCAACCGTAACGGAGCGGGGCGTTCCTGGATCAAGGCAAGCAAGAGGCCTTTTATTCAGAGGGCGTTAATTCGTACTCCAATAGTGCCACAGAAGGATTTCTTTTTGAGTGAACAACTCCTGTACTGTCTCCAACTTAATACAGATTATTAAATTCACTGGCAATTCCCGTATTTATTATATATAACTTTTTATCGTTCTGGTATTCAATTCATTCCCCATTCCCTTCACGATCTTTTACACTTTATCATGCCCTTTTCTGTAACTAGCGGAGACTAATCATGTACGTCCAAAAAACAATTTAATATCTTTGTCTAAATGAACATACTCATTGGCATGATCAGACAACTTATATTTTCTCTTATAACTACAGTTATTCTGTCAGCATGTAAAACGGGGCCAGAACTAAATCTTCCGGAACCACAGATAGAAAACGGATGCCAATTACAGTCTGCTATTTTTGATGTAAAAAACTTGGGCAATGGAACATCGAGTGCAGATACTGTAACTTATAATTATGATGATGCGGCAAGACTTATCAGGATTGAATCCAGGGGAGGATGGCCGGATATTAACTTAGTTTATGGTGGTAATAACCAAATAAGAAGCACCGACTATGCACCAAGATTAATTCATCAGATTGAATATGATGAACGAGGAAATGTTAAAGTTCACATCAGAACCAGATTGGACTACGGGATGGATGATAAAACCTTCATTTATATTCATGAATACGACAAAGACAATCATCTAATCCAGACCGTTTTCTTTTCAGAAGGAAAATATAAATTAAAGAATATTTATAAACCGGATTTCGATGATTTTCTGGCAGCTGGTATGGAACTGTATAATTCTCAATCATCCGAGCTGGAAAAAATAAGGGTCATGCTCGAACTGGAGAATATTAGCCGCATTACATATGATGTTGATACGACTTCTAAAAAGATGACTTTTTCTATGAACTCGGAAACAGTTATAGATGGGAAAACGCTTGACCGTAAAGAGGAGATCCGATCAATCCATCAGTTTGACGGCAAAAAGTCTCCGAAAAGTAGCAGAAACTGGAGAAATTACACAATGATCAGGGAGGGAATGGATTTCTCTGAACTTGGTAACCTCACTAAACGTACCAATACCACCAGAAATTTCTGGAATGGCTACGGTGATTATGCTGCGAGCTACGAGTATAACGATGCTGGCTACCCGATAAAAAGCAAGTCGGTGAGTTCCGGATCTGAGACAAACACTACCTGGATGTATAAGTGTGAATGAAATTTTACCCCAGCCGCGGACGACTCCGGATCCGGATATGCAGCACCAATCAGTTATATTCTTTAGGCTACATTCTGGCGGAAGAGATTTTGGTAGGCTTCCGACATCTTTTCAACGCAAATTTTCCAAACCTATTTCAGTAGCATATGGGTAAACATCGGCAGAGGGTTGTAAAATTTTCTTACTAATCCACCCGAGTTAAGTATTGAAGAGACTAAGCCGTATTTGCTCCAGAAGTCACTAAGAAAAATGTCGACATATGACCTGTTGCTTAATAAATTCAACCAATTGCCGGGATACAACCATTCATTTCGACAGAAAATACAGTCAAAATGTGCGGGATAGTTGGTCCGATACATAAACTTCACTCCTCCTTAACAAGCGAAACATCATCAACCTGGCAAGAAGCACCGGCTTTCCCTCTAGCGGAAAATCCAACTTTCAGTTCACCATCATTAACCTTAATTTTCTTCAATTCTACAGTTTTCCATTGTGGATTGTCTTTTTTCACTTTATACCTAACTCGCTTTCCACCACTTTCGGCATGCATATGAAGGTCGGAAAAACCAGCAGTATTTCTGACCTTGGCAGAAAGTGTGTAGCGCCCATTTGGTATTTTAACATGCGGCGAGGAACTAATGCATTGGGAATCCTCTCGCTGGAAATCGGGATTGTCTTCAATGTTGCGACTTGTCTCCTCTATTACCGTTTCCTGTCTTCATCACTGTTCGCGAAGTTGAGAATCGGAGAACTGGTTTTGTCCTCAGGGCAAATGGGCTGATCATGGATTCAATTTATGTGGTAGCTTTCTATACCAATGAAATCCATTTCTCGGGTGGGCCGGAATCATTTAACGGACTCCCCGGAATGATGCTGGAAGTGTTTCTCCCACACGACAACGTCTCATGGACGGCACAGAGAGTAACAGCTGAGAAGATTTCCGATGAGAAATTGATGCCCCCTTCCGCAAAAACAAAGCCTATAAACCACGTGCAGCTAAAAGAATGGATCAATAAATCACTGAAAATCAAAAATTCACAACTCATAGAACTGTTAAAAAAGGGATTACTGATTTAAAACAAGTATTCTGTTGCTTGAATTGTCATTTGAAATTACATCGCTGCTAAAACGCAGAAAGTGGAGCTTCTGATCAAATCAAATGCTCCACTAAAATATGAGTCCAACTTATCACAGAAGTCCGGCAGCGATACATTTAATTAATTATCCAAGCTGCTACAACTTCCACTCATCTGTCCATTCCACGAAAGGCTTACCATTCTCAAAACTGATTGGCAACCAGATGTAGCGACTGTCCATCAGATCTTTGGGATTCCACTTGTCAGCCATAAAAATGAATGTATCCTTTTTCCCTTGAACCGGCTGAATGTAAGTAGACTGTCCGCCGAAAGTTTTCTCTGCAAGAGGTCCTCGCAAAGGATCTCCGGAAGGTTTCCAGGGACCAAATAAAGACTCCGCCACGTGCAAAGTAGCGGCATTGGGATCCCAACCCGTGCATCCACTCGTGATCATAAAATACTTACCATCCTTTTTAAATACAGCCGGAGCTTCGCGGTGATTGCTAAATAGCAAAGTGTCAGCTGTAGTTGCACTCAGATAGTCATCCTTCAGCTTGGTTATGCGCAAATCATAATTTTCTCTTGCCGAATAAATATGGTAGGCAGATCCGTCTTCATCAACAAACAAGGTCATATCCCGCGACATATGGCCATTGGGTCTGAAACTCTTCAAATACTTATAAGGGCCTGTTACCTTATCGCTAATTGCAACTCCTGCACGAGCAGCGCTGTACCCTTTGCCGGGCAATTCAAGGTGAAACCACATCACATATTTTTTGGTCTTCGCATTGTAAATTACCTTCGGACGCTCCATGATCCCTCCAGCCGCAATCTCACTTTCCGGATCCGAAGATTTTGCCAAGGCCAATCCCTTGTTAGTCCAGTTATAAAGGTCTTTCGATGTATATACAGTCACACCCTGAGAAGCATGTTGGCCGCGCTTTTCGCCAAACCAGTAATATGTTCCCTTGTCATAAAGAATTCCGCCTCCATGCGCGTTGATGAGCTCACCTTTGTCGTCATACCAAAGCTGGCCAGGTTTGAAATTCGCCAGCCGTGCATTTTGGGCATTGACACCAGTGATTGAAAACAAACCGCATAGCAAAAGCAGAGCGTATATTTTAAAATGAGTTATCATAAGTAATTAACCTGTAATTGATATAGTTAGAAAATGAGAGAATAATCGGTTTCAGTATTGCAAACAGTAAAATGGCAGGAAGCCAACCACCGAAACGGCAGTTGGCTCTGTAAGCTATATTTATCAATCCTGACAAAATTCGATTCAACAGCTATGTCAACATTATTGAACTTTATCTTCATCAGCAACTGCCTCTTCCCATGTCTGCCACGGAACAACGCTTGGATCGTAGCCGCTGTAACCGGGATTCTGGTTAAGCCGGTTTCCTGAATTAGCATTGATGGCTGACTGTGGTATTGGCCAGTTAATATTATGGGCTCCCATCGTATAGGAGCGGTTCCTGACAGTGACCTTACTCTTATTGTAAAAGTCGCTGTAATGCTCGATTCTCTGGAACCAATAACTTTTTTGAGCGAGGTTGTTAACAGTATATGTATTCCCCCATTCATCCGCTTTTCCGGAAAGAGCCAAAGAATAGGAAACGCGACTCAGCTCCGTAAAGCGCCACTCTTCCATATGGAGTTCCCGCGCCCGCTCGTTCATGATATCTCCAAGTGTTACAGCAGTGTAAAACTGCGTACACTTAGCACGCTGACGAATCGTATTTACATCGGCTGTTGCACCTGCTATATCTCCTTTGTAAAATTTGGCTTCAGCACGTAACAAGTACGTTTCTGCCAGACGGTACAGATACCAGTCACCAGCTCCTCCCCTATGATTAGCTTCGTTCGCATTTTGTGTTTCGTTCGGATCTTCGATATAGTATTTATAATGAGGCCAGTCAAACCAGCATCTGATCGTATCATCCGTTGCCATTGCTCCCGTCGGAGTTCTCAAACTTGCATTCCTTCCATAATAGGTGCTGCTGGGATCATTATATTTTAAAGAATCCATACGTACCCAGTTTCCAGTCGCGCTGCTATGTCTCAAATCAGTTGGGTCGTCTTTGCCGTTTACATACCACAGTGACTTCTGTGCAAAGTAGGTGGGTCTGATGTGCCCAATTCCCCGACCTAGCGCATGTACATAATCGTGATTTATTCTGAAGTTGCCATTTGATGAAGGGAAATATCGGAATGCTTGCTTTCCATCCGGAGATTTAGTCCCTGAATAGTCCATTAAAGGAAGCCAGTTTCGCATTGTATTCATCTTGATCCCCATATCTGTATTGATACGATTGAGCATCACCATGATTGTTTCTTTATTCGTTCCGATCGCCTTGTTTTCAGGACGGTGCAGATCCCAAACCACGTTACGTGTTACAGGCCATGTAGCACCATAGGGTCTGATATCGTTTCCGAAGTTATTCTGCATCAAAGAATAACCAGATTGATTGATTAGCAAATCGGCCTGTTCAATCGCTTTGTCAAATTGGCCTGTTGCCAGATAACATTTGATCAGTAGCTGGCGACAAGCTCCTTTATTCACAAGACCTGTGAGCGCCATTTGCGATTGATTAGGCACCCACTCTACTGCCTTTTCCATATCAGCAGTAATCATCTTCAGGATTGCCTCTCTGCTTGTTGACCGATAGTTCAACTTGGGAACCTCCAGAATTTTAGTGATCAGGGGAACATCCTTAAATTCAAAAGCAAGCGCCATGTAACGGAACGAGCGGTGAAAAAGAGCTCTTCCTCTGTACTCATTTTTGATATCCTCACTCAAACCCTCTACATTTCCTATAAAGCTCAGGATTGTATTAGCGTATTTAATGCCGTTATACGACTCTCCCCAAAAATAAGACAGTCTCTCGGGCAAATCGGTGGGAGTCAACCGGGTAGCAACATCTGCAAAAATGTTTCCGTCATCGGTTTTGCTATGGACGGCCATTTCCGAAAACATGTATTCTGTACTTATCGGAAGACTCAGATCCGTATACTCAAAGTAAGTCCAGTAAGAGCGTATATGTCTGTCACAGATGGCCAGCGCAGCATCCAATCCACTTTTTGTTGAGAAAGTCAGCCCTGGTTCAAAAAGTGACAATGGCTCAGGTTTGAGATAATCTTCCTTACAGCCTGTAACGCTGGCTGCCAAAGCGCCCAAGGTCAGAAGCACCTTACCCGGCTTCAAATTCAATCTTAATTTTTGATATATACTTTTCATTGTTGTAATTCTTTAAAACGACACATTTAACCCAAGATTGAACATGCGCGGAGCAATTCCCCCGGTCTCGATATCCCAGTAATCCCAGTTTTTATCCTTCTTCCATACTGCCACGTTTCTGATAGAACCAAAAACTCTCAGGTTATCAATATGCCAGCTGGACAATAGTTTGGAGGGTACTGTGTAGCCGATTGATATGTTTTCAAGACGAATAAAAGATCTGTTGTAAAGCCTTCCGGGTGCATTCACACCTGATGGTCCTTTCGCATCCAAGCGCGCTACATGATTTACAGGATTCTCCAAAGTCCAGTATTCTTTCTGATAGGCATTAGCCAAGTTTGTCACCAGAGACGTTCCATTATCTTGATTCAGGTAGGACCAATCCAGACTCTTATGTCCCATGTAGGAATACAGGTTGAAAGAGAAATTCAGGTTCTTGTAAGTAAAATCATTTCTCAATGACCACATAATTGGCGGGGCAGTTTGTCCCAAGAACTGTTTGTCATTGTCGTTGTAAACCGGTGTACGGCTTCCATCTGCACCAACCCTGTCGTCCTGAGTATAACTATTGGCTACTTTCGGATCACCAGGGCGCTGACCATATTTTGCAGCTTCTGTAGCTTCATTAGCCTGCCATATTCCGGTCACGTTATAGTTCCAGATCGAGCTGATCGGCTGTCCGATAAACCAACCGTTTGAAATATCATCTCTTTCCTTCGTACCTGTGATATTACCATCACTATCCAAAACATTGTCATAAATGTAATACAGGTGTTTGATAGTATTCTTGTACTTCGAGAACCCGAATACTGAATTCCAGGTAAACGACTTGGTAGCGATATTCTGTGAGTTGATACTGATCTCAAAACCTCTGTTTTCTACTTTACCCAAGTTAGTGGTAATACTTCCAAAACCTGTAAACCCAGGTAATGTACGGTTCATAATCATGTCCACTGTAGGCGTATTGTAAAAATCGATTGTCGTCGAGATCCTGTTTTTGAAAAAGCCTAAATCTGCTCCAAAGTTGAACGCTTCTGTGCGCTCCCAGTGAAGATTCGGATTTGCAAGACGGCCTACTGTCAGGTAACGGTATTGAATCAGGTTGCCGCTTGCATCCAGATAACCCATAGTCGCGCCTACGCCAGCACCGAGGTTAGCCAGAGCCAGATAAGGATCTGACAGCGATCTGTTACCATTTTGTCCCCAAGAAAGCCTGAGTTTACCATTATTGAGTGGCGCCCAGCGGAAGAATTTCTCATTGCTGAACGTCCAGGCACCAGCTACCGAAAAGAATGTTGCTCTGGGATTCGAAGTTCCAAAAGCCGAGTAGCCATCGCGACGTACAGAACCAGTGATCATATATCGGTCATCATACGCGTAGAACAACCTTGCCAGCATCCCGTCCGCTGTTTCTTTTACATCATTGGCATCAAAGCTACTTCTGTTTTTATCCCCGTAATAAGTTTCATGGTATCCCAATGCATCACTCGGCATGATATTCCTCGCTTCTACGCGATCCATCCAGGATTGTCTGTTTTCTGCCTCCTGAACCAGGGTTGCACTCACACGGTGTACGTCAGCAAAGGTATAATCCCAATTGATTGTATTGTTCAGCGACCAGTCGAAACGTTGTGTTTGTTCGCGGTTCACAAGTCCGTTCGTAGTTCTCCAGTTTGGATGACTGGCCGATTCCCAATAACGGTCATGGAAATACTGGTAACGCGGAGAGAAATTAAAGGAGTAGGTGATATCAAATGGCAATTTCACTTTAGAAGTTAATATGGTATTGAATATCGTATATCCTTTATCCAGATCTCTGTACTGCCGGTCAAAATCATAGTTATAGCCAAAGTTGTTAACCATATTATCACCCATTGGACGAACAAGCAGGTTTCCATCTGCATCCTTGTAACTGGCATAAGGAGCATTTCTGATAATCTGAGTTCCCCAGTCTACAGCCAGGTCACCGTCTGTACGATGCTGGAAGTTTACATTGGCTCCAATGTCCAGCCATTTTGTAATTTTTCCTTCCACCTTCATATTAGAACGAATAGCTCTATAAGTATTACCTTTCGCAACCCCCTCGTTATTAAGGTAACCAAATGACATGTAATAGTTAATATTGTCAGTTGCCCCGGACGCGCTCAGGTTGTAATCCTGATTTACCCCTGTGCGGAAGCTATGTTTGTACCAGTCAAATGTTTGTCCCGTCAGGAAGTTGTCAAGTGCAGTTCCTTGCAGCAAGAGCCGTTTCGCCCATATTTCCTGATCGCTAGCAGATCCGTTTGACGAACCGGTATAACCTCTCCATTGATCAAGACTCACACCATATTTGGACAGATTCGCATCTGTAGGCTGCACATGATACCCCGGTTGCGTTGCAAAGCCAGATCTATAGGCTTCATAATTTCCTGTGGCCGTGTTCAACCCATAAGTTGGCGCAGTATACCAGTCCTGTCTGTATTTCATGTAGCCATCCGCGTCAAAAACATTACGGTTAGCGCCCATGGTAACAAAGCCCAGATTGGAAGTGAAATTGATTTTGGGTTTACCTTTCTGACCTTTTTTAGTACTGATGATTAAAACACCGTTAGCCGATTTGGCACCATATACAGCCGCTGCCGAAGCATCCTTTAATACATCTATCTGACTGATATCGTCAGGGTTAATTTCCGACAATTCACCATAGAAGATCATTCCGTCCAAAACGATCAGTGGATCATTATGCCCGTTGGCTGTGTAAACTGAGCGTTGCCCGCGAATCTGCACAGAACCTCCCCCCTTCGCAGATGGATCGAAACCGATCGTTACGCCAGGCGTTCCTCTGAGAATATCCTGCGTAGTATTCGGGTTTTGATCTGCTATTTTGTCGGGACGAATCTGAACAATCGAACCTGTAAGGTCTTTCTTTCTCATCGAACTATAACCTACCACAACCACTTCATCCAGAGATTTATCGTCCTCGGCCAGCGTAAGATCAATATTTTTACGCGTGCCCACACTTACTTCCTGAGCCACATAGCCCACATATGAAAATACCAGAATAGAATTCTGAGATGGCACCTTCAAAGTATAATTTCCCTCAACATTCGAAGAGGTTCCTTCCTTAGAGCCTTTGACCATGATATTCACACCAGGCAGTGACTCACCTTTCGTATCAGTTACGCGGCCAGTGACGGTGATTCCACCAGCTTGCCCAAAACTGCTAAGGGATAAATGACAATAAAATATGAGCAGGAAAAACCCTATCCACCGGCTAGGGATGATAGTGCTCTGAACAAAATGCAGATGTCTCTTCATAAAGGAAAGCTGTTAGTTAAAGGATAAATAATAATTGGTTGTCTTTGTTTTGGTGGACATATTCTAGTGCCACCCAGCGCCATCAGTATTCTGAAATGCTTCAGGATATAGAGGTGCAAATCGTGTGCTGTGAGCATGCACTTCTGCCAGTGTTTTAAGTAAGGGTAAGGAATGATCTTAATATATATTGGGGGAACACATCACTACCCAAAAGAGAAATTTAATATTTGAATAGTGCAAAAATAGATGGAAGTGTGCACAGTAGAGGGGGGATTTTCCGCCAAATAGCGGGGGGTAAATCAGCATTAAGTGTCATTTTTACATATTTTAGGCACTTTCAACCAGATTAAATGTAAAACTTGTCCGAAACATAGAAAAAGCACAATCTTTAATAAATTTGTCATACCATTACAAAACATTCCACTGCTACTGTCGCTTCGGGATCCGGTTGAAAATCCTCTATGCTTAAAAAGTTATACGAAAGTCTTCTTTGTTTGTTCCTGTTTGTTTTTACCATGCTGACAAGTTCTGCTCAGCGTGTGCCGGAACAGTTCCGCTTCGAGCAAATTACGGTTGATCAGGGCTTGTCTCACAGTGACGCGATGTGCGTGATTCAGGACAAAGCGGGCTTTATCTGGGTGGGGACCAATAAGGGCATTAACCGATATGATGGCTACGAGATCAGGCGTTATGACTTATCGCTAGACGACCAGACCGGCATATCTGCTAACAGAATCCGCTCAATGCATGTCGCTTCTTCCGGAGCGCTATGGGTAGGTGTTGAAAGAGCTGGTCTGTTTTGGTATGATGCCCTGCATGACAGATTCCTGCCTATCGCTCAAATGCCTGGTGCAAACCAGTTACCCGAAATTGTTAATTTTCTCTCTTCTACCAATGTAATGTCAATAGTATCCGACAAGCATAATCGGTTGTGGGTGGGAACGCAGCGCCATGGAGTAATCGTTTTGCAGCTTGACGGTCAACAAAAAATCACCGGCGCCAACCGAATCCGTCTGGGCATCAATGCGAGCGATCCCCCCATCAGTAAGATTGTAAAAGATAACATAGGAAATATATGGATTGGCACCCTTGCTAATGGATTGTGGTTTTACAAAAACCAGAGCTCTGATCTGAGTAAACAAGGTGCGAGACAAGTCCGCTTTCTGGGCACCAGTGATATCAGAGCCCTGCATGCAGACCGGCATGGAGACCTGTGGATCGGGGCTGAAAACCAAATTCTGCGTGCAAGCAAAAGTGAGCTACCGGCAGCAGAGAGAATTGCCCCCAAAGCAGTCACACTAACATTTGCGCTGATTGAAAATCTTTTCGTAGATTCTCTTCACAGACTTTGGATCAGCACCAGACATGGCCTCCTTCTTGCCAGTAGTATCAACCCAACCGGATCTGATGCCCCTATTAATCAACAGGAAATACGCACTTTCTTGCCCATGGATTCAGATCCATACAGTATTAATTCAGTGCGGGTGCATGAAGTGCAGGAGGACAGCTTCAATAATCTCTGGTTTGCTACGTCTGCCGGCGGGCTTAACCTCCTCAATCTGCGTTCAAAACCATTCGGCCATTTGAGACGGCATGTCACAGAGAAGAGCACTCCAGCAGATAATTACATCAATGCTATCTACCATAACCAGGCTGACAACAAGCTTTGGATAGGAACAAGAAATGGCTTTGCCAGCTACAATCCACAAACAGAAACTTACCAGAACTACCTCAACAGAGAGTTGTCGGGTTCCACCAATGGAACAGATGTATCCTGTATCTACAAAGCTTCTGACGGAACGTTATGGATAGGCACACGTTATGGAGGGTTGTTTACTATGAAAAGTGATGGAAGTTCACCATTGAAACGTATCGCTGCCTCTTCCGACTTTGCTCCCTGGTATAGCATCAGTATTGAAAGTATCGTCGAAGATAAGCAAGGCACAATCTGGATCGCATCTTTCAATGCCGGGATTTACTCCTATAATAAAAACGGAACATTTATCCGTGGGTACAATAGCCATGACAAACTGCTTCCCACAGTTCAGTTCACATCCTTGTGTTATGACAGCCAAGAAAATATTCTTTGGGCTGCAACACGTGACGTCGGTCTTCTGAAAATGCAGACTGACGGTCGTCAACTGAAGCTTATCCAACAATTCAGTCACGAGCCGGGCAATCCTCATAGTTTGAAGACCAATTATACCTGGCCCCTATTGCTTGATAAACAATCAAACCTGTGGATCGGGACCATTGGAGGCGGTTTACATAAACTGGAAAAAGAACCATCAGGTAATCAAATTATCAAACGGTACAGTCCATGGATTTCTGAAACTGATATAGAAAGCCTGCTTCAGGATCGGGATGGTAACATCTGGATCGGAGGTGCAGGGCTATACCAATTCAACCCCGAAACAAAACGGGTATTCTATTACGATGTATCCGACGGCCTACAAAGCAATTCCTTCAAGATTGGGGCTGCTTACGCGGCAGACAATGGCAAGCTCTACTTTGGTGGGACAAATGGCATTACCTACTTTGATCCGAAACTTGTTAAACCCAATAGTCTCCCGCCCGTAGTCCAATTCACCGAATTCAGAATACTTAATCAGGTAGTCGGAATCGGAGATACACTTAATGGACGAGTTCTTTTACAAAAACCTCTTTCAGACTTACAGGATATCCACATTCAACCCAAGGAGAATGATTTTTCGATTGAGTTCACAGGTTTAAATTTTGTCAATCCATCCAAGCAGCAGTACGCCTACAAATTGGAAGGATACAACCGGGATTGGATTAAAACTACTGCGGGACAACGCATGGCCACTTTTGCCAACCTTCCCGCAGGAAGCTATACTTTTCTGGTAAAAGCGAGCAATGATGATGGCATCTGGTCTGAAAAGCCTGCATCACTACATATCATCGTGGCTCCGCCCTGGTGGAAAACCTGGTGGGCCTATCTTCTCTATACCCTCCTTGCGATGACGGCTTTTGCAATCTACCGGAGAATCGAAATGGCTAAGCAGTCCCTGAAAAGTAAGCTGGCATTGGAAACTTTCAGGGTTGAGCAAGAAAAGGAGATGACCAACAGCAAGCTTCGGTTTTTCACTAATATTTCTCATGAACTACGCACACCCCTGACGCTGATCCTTGGCCCTATGGAGGAACTTGTTTCCGAAGGAAATGACAATCAGAATACCTCAAGAGAGAAAATGATGCTGGTACACAAGCAAACCCACAAGCTGCTAGAACTTGTGAACCAGTTAATGGAATTCCGAAAACTGGAGTCAGGACATGTGTCGCTCAGAGCACAAAAATCAAAAGCAGTTCGTTTTATTGAGGAAGTATTCCTGATCTTCAAGCTAAAAGCACAGGAGCTCCATATTGACTACGCCATTCAAAAACCAGATATTGATCCGGAGGTCTATTTTGATCAGAACAAACTGGAAATAATTCTTGTGAATCTTCTATCAAATGCTTTAAAATTCACCCCTGAGGGCGGGAAAATAAGAGTTTGTATATCCATAGCAGGAACTGCCGGTCAAGATGCGTTATTTGAGGCAGAAGCTCCGTTAGACAACTTCCTGCAAATCACAGTGCGTGACTGGGGGATTGGTATGCAGCCTGGTGATGAGCAGAAAATTTTTGACCCTTACTATCAGGCTTCAGAAACAGAAACTTTGAGAATGGTCGGCACAGGTATTGGACTGTCGCTTGTTAAACAGTTTGTGCTGGCGCATCATGGCAATATTACTGTCGAAAGCAAGCCATCTGAAGGATCAATATTTACAATCAGATTACCTTTTGGAAGGAAACATTTGTCTGATGAGCAAATCATCGAAAAACAAGTCCAATCTGAACTACCTGCTCAGGAACTTATCCTCGATCTGAATAAAGTCGAACTGCAACAGTTGGATAGTAATCCTACTCAGTTAAACGCTTACCGGTTGTTGATAGTAGAAGATAGTGAAGAAGTAAGAAATTATCTTGTTGATTTGTTCTCATCTTCTTTTACGGTGCTCACCGCCGTTGACGGAATAGATGGTTGGGAGAAAACGCAGGAAACTGTACCTGACATTGTTGTCAGTGATGTAATGATGCCTCGTAGTGATGGACTGGAACTTTGCCAGAAGATCAAACAAAATCCTAAAACACAACATATTCAGGTATTGCTGCTGACTGCCAGATCTACCGCCGCTAACGAACTGGAGGGCATACAGATTGGTGCTGACGAGTACATGGCAAAACCGTTTAATCCCAATTTGCTCTATGCTAAAGTGGTAGTAATGCTCAGAGAAAGACGACGGCTAAAAGAGTACTATCAAAAACAATTATTGATGCAGCCCACCGATATCGTTATTCCGAATTCTGACAGGGAACTATTGGAAAAGGCTATGTCCATTGTTGAGTCTAACCTGGCAAATCCTGAATTTAATGTCCAGTTTCTTGTCAGGGAAATGGGAATGAGTCAGTCCACCTTTTACAGGCACATCAAATCAATTACCGGTCAGTCGGTGGTCGAGTTCATACGTGACATCCGGATAAAACGTGCCGCACAGCTTTTGGCTACAACGACATACAGGGTATCAGAGGTGGCGAACCTGGTGGGATTTGAAGATATCAAACACTTCAGAAAGACTTTTCAGGAACTGTATGAAATTTCTCCGTCTGAGTATATAAGGCAACATCGATAGTCCTGACATATAATTTGGACCAGTCTATTGTGATATGGCAACCTTTACCTGTATCTATTTTCTGCAAACTTTATCAGAATGGCCAGCTATCACTGGCCATTCTGATAATATGTGATATACACTTCTTAGACGACTGACTGATCTTCTAAGACCATGGGTTTCAACCCCAAAAGCGTAAACATCTTCCGATCATCTGCTAGTCGTGGATTGGGCGTAACCAGGAGCTTTTCGCTCTCACTTGTAAAAATGGAGTTTGCTCCCGCCATGAAACACCACGACTGCTCTTCTGTACTCATCTCCGCACGGCCAGCACTGAGTCTGACCATTGCTTTGGGCATAATGATCCTTGCAGTAGCGATCATTCTGACCATCTCCCATGGGTCGACTTTGGGGAAATCAGCCAGCGGCGTCCCTTCAACGCGGGCCAGCGCGTTGAAGGGAACAGATTCCGGATGAACAGGCAGCGTGGCAAGTGTATGCAGCATACTGATCCGGTCCTGATGCGTCTCGCCAAGACCGATAATTCCCCCTGAACATACAGATATTCCCGCTTTACGTACATGGCTGAGCGTTTTTAACCTGTCATCAAATGTCCGCGTGCTGATAATCTGATCATTATGATCCTTAGAAGTGTCCAGATTATGATTGTAGGCATATAGACCTGCTTTCTGTAAACGTTCAGCCTGGCTTTGGGAAAGTATTCCTAATGTGCAACATACTTCAAGTCCCAGCTCATTAACCCCTTCCACCATGCCCAGCACCGTCTCAAAATCCTGGTTATCCCGCACCTAGCGCCAGGCTGCTGCCATGCAAAATCTGGAAGATCCCGCCTCTCTGGCTCTTTTGGCTATAGCAACCACCTGCTCTTTGGACATAAGCGATTTCACAGATATGCCCGTATGATACCTGGCGGCCTGGCCGCAGTAAGAGCAATCCTCGGGACACCCTCCTGTTTTAATTGAAAGTAGCGTACAAACCTGAACCTGGCCAGCCTTGTGAAAATGCCGGTGTACAGTAGCCGCACGATAAACCAGATCAAGCAATGGCTGATTATAAACTTCTTCTATTTCGTTGACAATCCAATCGTGCCTGACATTTAGATCGCTGTTCATCATTTTCAATTGCTTATCTAAAATTACTCCGTTCGCTTTCCCTCTCGCAGATTTGGAAGTGACGAATTTTGACTCATTATACTCCTTCACAAGTAAGGGCTACCCGGATCCGTCAAAGGTGCCAGTTCTCACTTATATAGTAGTCCGGATGTATACTTACAGCACATCTTAATCCTAACTAGCTCAGTCATAATGCTCCGATCCAAAACTCGCATCAAATGACATTGTAAAGGGCGTAGCTATTTTCGCACCAATTCTCGTAACCTCGCTCGCACTTCATATATGGTTCCGCCTGAACTATTTTCGCTAGATAATTTAATCCCCCCTCCCAAGGGGACATCCAGGGGAGAAGGTACAGAAGCACCGCCATCAAAATAGAATTTGCAAAATATCAGCTTCACTCATCCAAGGTAAAGCGTTTTCAGTATTTTACTTTGGAAGCTTAACAAATTCAAAAAGATTATCGTCAAATCGGAAAAGATTACTTATCCCTCTTCATATACATCAAAATACTTGGTTATTGCCTATGGATTTTATAAACACCAACCGAAGTCGTTTTCTAGGGCTTGACTAAATAGCTCTATTCATTTCATCATTAACTTTGTTACTGCCTGGATTGAATCTCGGAGAACTAATCATATTGACTCTAAAAGCAACCGTAGTAAACTCGAAACAATAGTATATTAATGAGAGAAAAAATACGTTACAAGACAAAAATAGCAGTTATTGGTGCAGGACAAGCGGGATTATCAGCAGCTTATCATTTAAGAAAGATGGGCCTGTCAACTGGCGCTGATTTCATTGTGCTTGACGAGGCGCCCTCAGCAGGTGGCGCATGGCAATACCGGTGGCCATCCCTCACTTTGAGCACCGTGAACCGAATTCACGACCTGCCAGGCATGTCTTTTGAAGATACTTTAACTACCGAAAGCCAGACCGTTCAAGCCAGCATTGCCGTGCCGCATTACTTTGATCTTTATGAGAAGCGATTTGATATAAAGGTGTACCGCCCTCTTAAGGTTGACCATGTATACCTTCATAACGATCGGTTCCACCTGGATTCTTCACAGACCTTATTTTCTGCCCTTGGCATTATCAATGCAACCGGGACTTGGGAAAACCCTTTCATCCCTACATATTTAGGAGCTGATCTTTTCCAGGGTGAGCAATTACACACAAAGGATTTTAAAACTGCCGACTACTTCAGAGGTAAACATGTGATTGTAGTCGGTGCCGGAATCTCAGCCATTCAGCTGTTGGATCAGATTTCAAAAGTAACTACCACGACCTGGGTTACCCGCAAGATACCGGTGTTTAGAGAAGGGCCGTTTGACGACGTTGCTGGACACAATGCGGTAGCTATGGTAGAAGAAAGAGTTAGGAATGGATTGCCGCCTTTGTCTGTTGTTTCAGTGACTGGCTTACCACTTTCTCCCGAAGTAATAGCAATGAAAGAAAGAGGCGTGCTTGAACGATTACCAATGTTCAGCGAGATCACCAAGGATGGCATAAAATGGGAAGATGGCAAAGAAGAAAAAGCTGACATTATTCTATGGAATACCGGTTTTCGGGGAGCACTTCACCACTTGGATTCCGTCCTACCCAGAGAAGAAAGTGGCGGCATTGTTATGGCCGGTCGATTGGCAACGATGGTTGCCAAAGAACCCCGAATTCATTTATCTGGATATGGCCCGTCTGCATCTACCATTGGCGCAAACCGTGCCGGGTCGGTAGCAGTTAAGGAGCTAATGAAAACATTAGGGTTGAAGGAAAGGTAATAACGAGAATGTCAGAACTTTCATGGTATTTCAGGACATACTGCCAACTTCTGGTGTAAAAAGAAAAATTAAGATAATCAGGCACTTTGGTTAGTCCTTCGGAATTATTCTAAACACGGTTAATTAAAAAACAGCAGTGAAAATTAGCTCATTGCTGTTTTTACAAATATCTGTTTCTAGCCTCTGCAGCATATCCCCTCTCCAGCTCGAATGATAATCTTTATCTGTTAAATCATTTAAAATCTAACAAGACTTCACATAGATTTTTTTAGATTGTATCAATACATTTCACGTTCGTTCTCGGCGAATACAGCTCAATATATACCAGAGTCGGCCCATCTTTGTAGAAGTGTTAATTCCTTCCCAAACACTCCGAGGGTCTGCACCCATCTCTTTCCACTCGACCATGAGCTTTATCAATTCCTAAGTTGTCCTACCAAGACTCCGGCCGGCCGGTGCTATCAATTCGCCAGAATACTATGCCATCTCCTTTACGAAGCTCAGAGATCATTTTTAAATACTCCTGTCTTTGGGTGAAAGTGCCTGAAATTTTTTTTTGAAATATTTTCTTGCAACCTGCTTTGTTGAAGGAGTCAAATTGTTGATCCTGATTCTGCTCAGTCTTCGATACCCTTATGTCTCCATTCACTATCTGAAAAAGTACGGTTTAACATGTCATCCCTCAGAATACAGTAATTTGTTTTGGTGTACCACTCTGTAATTTGAAAGCGCCGAGAGAGATAGTCTCAAGAACTAGATGGGGGGGGAAATTGAAGACACTGAGAGTACACAAATACCACCGTATTTGCGTACACAAAACCATCTAGCTTAACGTATCGGTTTTAAGGCAAATAACTACTATTATACGGCAAATTTAACTTCTCTGCACAACCTGCCCTAAACAAGATATTTGTTCAAAATAATCCACTCATAACTAGGTACATCTCAGAAATGTCAATGATACCAAAGAAGGTTACACTTGCTTTTAACTCCTTAAAGCGGCGCCTTATTCTGGAAAGATCAAACGAAGTAACTCCAAGATAACTGGCTATATGCTGTCCCTGAACTTGCATTATCAGATTCGGATTTTCACTTAAAAACAACTCATATCGCTGCAGTGGGCTAAGCATCCTCCAATTATACATCCTGTTGATACCTAGTTGTAAATGATGATCAGAAAGCTTCTTTGTCAAAATATGAAGCTCATGATGTCTTGTTATAAGATCAAGATAGTCTAGCTTTGAGATCTCCCAGAATTCAATAGCAGTGCAAGTCTCAATATACTCCTTTGATGGTTTATCGAAAATGAAACTATCTACAGACAATATAAAATCCCCAGGTTGAGAAAATCGGCTTGTCCATTCCTTCGTATCTGCTCTGTAAAAATTTCGGGTGATCCCTGTAGTTAAAAACAATAATGACTCTTGCTGAGAGTCCGGAGTCAGTATAAATTTCCTTCGATTTAGTTTTCGCTTCACCACTTTCTGAGCTAAATCACAAATTATACTGTCATTGAAATCAACATGACTCCTCATTAACTGTAATAGTGACTCCATATATATCTTAAAATAACATATGTGTTCAAAGAGTTACATTTTAAACAATTTCTTGCTTTTTCGCAATAGTTATCTTTAAAAATTACAAATACTTTTACATCGTTCCCTTATTTGAGGGTATTTCATAGTATTCTTTATTAGTCCACCCTAATCATCTAACTATTATGAGTACACTATTTAAAGCAATCTCTCTTCTATTTGGATTTCTTATAATCCTAATCGCGTGTAATAGGGCAGGTTTTGAATCTGAAACCCCCTTGGTTCCGGTTGATAATGCTGATATCCAGAATAGTGCACGTATAGGACTATTTGAAGATGCATTACATTTTCGTAGCAAGGCAGAGTTTGATTCAACACTTATGTATCTCAGAGAAAATCAAGATAAACTGGACATCTGGGAGCGCGACTTCAGTAACTTCAAATCAATGCGGACGAAGTATAATGAACTAAGCGACGAAGATTTAGAAAAAACTACTGAACAAAATATTGACCAGTATAATGGTCTGCTAAAAATTATTACGGATAAAGATGGTGAAACTGAAATTGATAGAATGATAGATGACCCAGTTCTCTCTACTATTGTTAACGAAAGGGGATATGTTATTGTCGGGGATAGAGCTTATAGGTTTTCGTTCGAAGAGTTAAGTTTCACCGATTTAAAAAATGTCGATCTATTGAAAAATATTACAGAGAACAAGTCAAGGATTGGGTCAATCCCTATTGAAAGTCGCTTGGTCCCTATTACTTCATCAGGTAGAATATTGGCAAGAGTAGAAACCTGTTCAAATGAATATCAAGCACGCAGAAGAGTAAAAGGTGAAATCTGGATTACAAGTATATTGGAATTCTATTCAGGTGCAGGTGTAAGAACCAAGCATCAAAGGAGGACAGCAGGAGTATGGTTTAGACAAAAAATTGATAAATTAGCACTAACTGTCAATGCAAGAATAACACAGTACGTATCTGGAATTATTCCTCCTGTCGCCGATTTTCCAGTTAGCTGGGACTCAGGTTGGAAAGATAACGAGGGGCAAGTCGAATTTACATTTGAATCATGCATATTCGTAGACTGTACATTTGAAGTATCAGATTCTAATAATTCTCATAGGGCGCAGGCAAATGGTGTAATACGTACCTGTACGACAAATTTCTAAGTATAAAATAAATCTGCATCAGACTTTATTATTCTGATGCAGATCATCTTTGGTCTTTTATATATGAAAAAAACTGAATTTTGTTTGCTTATTTTAATGGCTGGTTGTATGGTTATATCAGCTGATTCTCAGGGACAATCTAAACGAGGATGGGCAGCTGCTCCATACCTTGTTGAAGGTAATTATGAAGATACACCGGTAGGGGATAAAATGCAGCGGGGTAACTGGACGACAGGAGGTAGTATAACTGGAGGGTATGCTGGCGGCATGATAAGAAAGCAATATTCATTTGGAACAACTGCACAATTAGGTTATCTGGTAGCTAAAAGGCTGGTTGGCGGAGTCCAAATATCATATGGATCAGATCATTTTGATTACAAATTACCCTCCGCCATGGCAACACAAATAATAAAACGACATTTTCACTCACTTACACCTGAAATTTTCGGACGGTACTATATTACATCCTATAAGGTAAAGCCATTCATTCATGTATCTGCCGGACCAAAGTGGATTTGGGGAATGCAACAAAGAGTGGATAGCAAAGCTAGAGATATGCAGCAAACACAATTTACCAGTTCTATAGCAGGAGGCTTTTCCTGGTTGTTTAAATCCAAATGGGCTATAGAGGCCATGTACCAGCATCAAATAACAACAGATTCACCATTGGCTGACGGGAACTCAAGAACACCACTGAGAATTGGCGTTAACTTTTTTCTTGACTAGATGAAAACTAAAGGCTGTTTTCACAACCAATTTTATGTTAAACAACAAAACACAGAACAAGAGCCTGGCAGCAGATTGGCGAAAGTTCTTGGTTTTGTACAAGTACAGCTCACTTCTACCATTTCGTTCCGGATCCGCACCAGGTAAGGTTATCTTATCAAGAAGGATTAATACCTTGTTAAACTTTACATTCTCTGCGAATATGACACTTGAAGCGTAAGCATCCTATGAACCACATATTTCTTATGAGAAACGTGGTTTTTACTTTTGACTTAAAAACCAATCAAAATGGATCAGTCGGAAGAGATGTTCAAATTAGTAAGGGAATGGCGTAAAAGTGGCCTAACTCAGAGTGAATTTTGCAAGCCACATGGCATCACGGTAGCCAAATTTGGTTACTGGGCGTGGAAAGAAAAGTTGGCCGCGCGGTTGCCTGTCGAAAAGGTAGGTGGCTTTGTTCAGATATCAGGCCAACAATCCACATCAAATGATTCTTGCCAGATTGTCTACCCAAATGGTGTGAAGATAAATTACCAAGGCAAAGACCTTGTTGTGCTTTCCCAGCTAATCAAGCTATACTGATGTTCAGTCTGAGTTCATCGCATAGCTATTTTCTTTACCAGGGCCGTTGTGACATGCGTAAGGGCTTTGACGGGCTTTGTGGACTTGTAAGTGCAGAGCTGGACCGTAATCCCACAAGCGGTGAAGTATTCGTTTTTCTGAACCGGCCCCGGACCCATATCAAATTGCTGCATTGGGAAAATGGAGGCTTTGTTTTGTATTATAAACGACTTGAAAAAGGAACGTTTTCTCTACCCAAAGCAATGGATGGACATGTGTCTTTGAGTTGGGCTGAGCTGGTTCTGATGGTAGAGGGCATACAGATACAAAAGAGCATACAGAAGACAAGATTCCATATTTAGGCGCAAAAAAAGGCACATTTTATTAGCTGAAATGTTTCTGGAGCTGTATCTTTAGTGCATGGAAATGTCTCTGGAATCGCTTTCAAAGGAAGAACTAATAGCCCTTGTAAACAAGGGAAAGCAGTCCTACAGTGAAGTGCGTATTGCAGAGTTGGAAGATGAAAATGCTTATCTCAAATCGCAGCTTGCGATGTACAAGCGGATGCAATTCGGTCAAAAACGAGAACGATTCGAAGGGGATCCTGCCCAGATTGCACTCCCTTTTGAAACGCCCGTCGACCAAATAGCTGCACAAGAAGAAATCCTGAAAGAAAAGATCAGCTACGTCCGTAGCAGGCCTAATCACAAAGGCCGTGCTGCACTTCCATCGCATTTACCTGTTGAAGAAATTGAAATTTACCCTGCTGGAGATCTTTCAGCGATGGTATGCATCGGCAAGGAGGTTACCGAAGAGCTCGATTATGAGCCAGCCCGCTTTTTAATCAAAAGATATATACGCTATAAATACGCTGCCAAAAACGGGGAAGGTGTAAAGATTGGCCAGCTCCCGGAGCGGGTCATCGATAAAGGAATACCATCTGCAGGACTTCTTGCCAGTATTTTAACCGATAAATATCAAGATCATCTTCCGCTTTACCGACAAAAACAGCGTTTTGCCAGAGAAGATATCCAGATTGCATCTTCAACCCTGGAAGGCTGGACCAAAGAAGCCTTGATCAAGCTCGAACCGCTCTACGAACAACTGGTCTTCGAAATCAAGACAAAAGGATATCTTCAGGTGGATGAGAGTCCGATAAAAGTACTGGAAAGTGAGAAGAAAGGCGCTTGCCACCAAGGCTATTATTGGGTGTACCACAGCCCTCTGGATGGCGTTGTTCTCTTTGACTACCAGCCCACAAGAGGATCGGCAGGTGCAAAAACGATGTTAGAAAGTTTCAAAGGCTATCTGCAGACGGATGGGTATGCCGTATACGAAAAGCACGGAAAAGGTAAGGACGTTACTCACCTGGCTTGTTGGGCACATGCCCGCAGATATGTAAAGAAGAATAGTATGCAAAGTATGGCTTCGTAAGTTATTGATATAAGGCTATTTAACTATAAATTTCTTTACATAATAAACTGGACTCTTCGTTTTGGTTCGGGTAATACTGCCCCATATCATTTAAAAGTTCAGCAATGTCAGAGGCTATTTTAAAAATTCACGCGCTGATAATCTCAGCGAATGGGCATCTACGCGCCCAGGCATTTTCGCCGAGTACGGTTGATAAGTACAACCACTTATGGAGTAAGCTAGTCAAATTCATGGCTGCCTCAGGTTTGGAAGTTTATGACAAAGAAGTAGGGCAAGATTTTCTGGCACATCTTTACGGACAGTTTTCGTATTCCGGGCTTAGCCGTAATGAAAAATCGGTTGTCAGAAAGATCCAGTACCTTACCGAGTTTCAAGAGAAGGGCTCCGTACAAGTGAAGCGTAAAAGGCCAGGCCACCATTTTACGGGCGATATCGGCAATCTTATGGAAAGCTTTATTAAGTCCAGGCAGGAGTCGGGGTTTTCTCCAAGCACTTTGGCTTCCAACAAGCTTTATCTGCATGTTTTGCTTGTATTCCTAGAAGGGAACGGAGTCGGGATGGCGGGTTCAATCACACCGGCCGATCTAGTGGCCTTCGTGGAATCGCAGAAAGACACGAGCGTAACTACTAAATACGGGATGTTCGGAGCGATAAGGAATTTTCTAAAGCATCTGCATAGCATTTATCCGGATACCCGCGACTTATCGGCCATTATCCCGAAAGTCAATTATATCAGGCAGGCAAAATTACCATCTGTCTATTCCAAGGAGGAAATACAGTCCTTGCTGGCCGTTATCGACCGGGGGAATCCCAAAGGGAAAAGAGATTATGCCCTCATGTTGATCGGTGCACGGCTTGGCTTGAGGGCATCGGATATACTGGGTCTTACTTTTGCTAATCTGTGTTGGGAGTCGTGTCAGATTGTACTCGACCAGAAAAAGACCGGACGGAACCTGGAGTTACCCCTAACCTCAGAAATCGGCGATGCGATCATCGACTACCTCAAACATGGCAGGCCTGTATCCCATCAGCCGTATGTCTTTCTTTGTCTAACTCCGCCATATGGCCAGTTGACCAATGTTACAGTAAGCACCATAACCAGCGATTACCTTACCCTTGCAGGGATAGATACGTCCACAAGAAAACATGGGGCGCACATACTACGGCACAGCCTGGTTGCGAATTTGCTCGACCAAAAGACCCCAATCCATGTGATATCGGGGACATTGGGACACAGCTCGACGGATTCCACACGACACTATCTGAGAATCGACACCAAGGCAATGGAACCCTGTGCATTACAGGTGCCCCCTGTATCTCCCACATTCTATGATAGGGTAACCGACTTCTTTTTTTCAGTAAAGAAAAACCAGGAAAAACTATGAAAAGCTACCAAAGCATCTTCGCCCCGTTTATGGAGCGGTACATCAGCCTGAAAAAGGGACTTGGTTATAAATGCATTGATATGGGATACAGCTATTCCCTCTTTGACCGCTTCGTCTTGATCGAAAGCGTATCTGCGGTCGGCATTACGAAGGAGCTGGCAGACAAATGGGCGATGCCGCGTCCTAATGAATCGCCACGTACCAGATATGTCCGGATTGCACATGTTGCCCAACTCTGTGAGTTCCTATGTACGCTGGGATACAAATCCCATATCCCCAAGCTGCCAAGGGTCCAAAGCAGCCATGTACCTTATATATTTTCAAGGCAGCAGATAGTAGCGATTTTTGCAGTATCCGAGAAGATGATGTTAAAATGCAGTCGCCATGAAACCTCCCTTAGCGCCATCCCTGCACTCTTCAGGGTGCTTTACGGTACCGGTATGCGTATAGGCGAGGCATTGGCGCTTAGGGATATGGATGTAAACTTAAATGATAAAACCATTTTTATCAAAGGCGCCAAGAACGGATGTGACCGCCGTATACCGATTTCGGCTTCGCTTGCTGATGTGTGCGAAGGCTACCGTATCCATCGTGATTTATATGCATACCCAAAGCCGTCAGCACATACGTTTTTCCGTACGCACAATGGCGAAGTATGCCCCAGAAAGTCTGTTTACAATTGGTTCAGGAGAATCCTTTGTGAGTCTGAGATCCCCCATTGGGGAAAGGGAATGGGCCCTCGCGTGCATGATCTGCGCCATACCTACAGCGTCCATGCACTGGATACAATGGCCGGCGATGGACTAGATCTAAACTACGCACTGCCTATACTGTCGGCTTGCCTGGGACATCGGTCCTTGGATGCCACCGAGCAATATGTCAGGCTTACATCTGAAATGCATCCCGGACTTTTACAAGACTTAAATGCTGTTTGCAGCTATGTATTCCCTAAAAAAATAATGTTATGAAGACTACTGTCTTTCCCAAATACCTGACCGACTTCCTGACCAGGTATCTCCCCGCAGAGCGTGGGGTTAGTTCCAATACGGTGTTATCATACAAGGACACCTTCATGTTGCTGATAACATTTATGAAAAGCGAAAAGGGGATTACTGCCGAAAGGATTGAAATAAAGGATATAACCAAGAACAATATACTGGCTTTCCTTGATTGGCTCCACTCAGAAAGAGGGTGCAGCGATTCTACAAGGAATGCACGGTTAACAGCCCTGCACTCATTTTTCAAGTATCTTCAATACGAAGATCCGATGTATTTACACGCATGTGGTCAGGTTCTCTCCATTCCGTTGAAAAAGACGGCATCACCAACGGTCACATATCTGGCGCTGGATACAATAAAGGCTATCCTGGATGGCCCTGATCTATCCCAGAAACGTGGCAGAAGGGATCTGGCACTACTCTCGATCATGTATGATACCGGTGCCCGGGTGCAGGAAATCATTGACCTGACGCCAGCCATGGTACGTCTTGACAGCCCGTGTACGGTAAGGTTGCGGGGCAAAGGAAATAAATCACGAATAGTTCCTCTGATGGACGCGCAGGTGGGGTTCCTTAGGGATTATATGGCGGAAAATGATCTTCTTGAACCTCGCGCAGCCCAACATCCGCTATTCAGTAACAGCAGAAGAGAAAAATTGACACGGGCTGGAATCAGCCATATCCTGTCAAAATATGTGTTGCTTGCTCAACAAAGAGTAAAAGACATGGTAAAAGGCGCTGTCACGCCTCATGTGATTCGCCACAGCAAGGCAATGCACTTACTGCAAGCTGGAGTAAATCTGGTATATATACGGGATATCCTTGGTCACGTTTCCGTAAAAACAACAGAAATATACGCGAGAGCTGATTCAAGGAAAAAACGTGAAGCCTTAGAAGGTGCTTACTCCGAAGTCAAGCCAGAAAATATCCCTTCCTGGCTGAAAAACAATAACCTGATGGGGTGGCTTAAAGAGTTTGGTAAGTGAAACATTATGCAAAGTTAACTGAAGGTAATTTGCTGAAAAGCAGCATCTTGCAAGGGTAACTTTGCATATTATTCTTCTTTACATATCTGCGGATATGCAAAGCTTTGCATATCCGCAGAGAATTTGAGCGAGCGCTGGATAATGACAAAACCAAAGCGCAAAAAGCGCTATCAATGATCCAGCAACTATACGCGGTGGAGCGAAAAGCCAGCCAACAGATGTTGGATACTGACAAAGTCAAAGAGCTACGGCTGACCGAATCCCTTCCGGTTCTCAATGAGCTGGGAAAATGGATCTTTGAAGAAATTAAAAGCACATTGCCTAAAAGTCAGATTGGAAAGGCGATGCAGTACAGTTATAATCGCTGGGATGCGCTCAGTGCGTATTTATACGATGGAAATCTGCTGATCGACAATAATCAAATTGAAAATTCCCTACGTGGCTTGGCCCTAGGTCGGAAAAATTATCTTTTTGCCGGATCACACGATGCTGCACAGCGAGCTGCCATGATATACTCTTTCTTCGCGATCTGCAAAAAACATAATGTCAATCCGTACAATTGGCTAAAAAACACCCTGCTGAACATCTCCACAATCAATCATAAAAACATTACCGACCTATATCCGCAAAACTTTAACAAAGTTCAGCAACTAACAAATATGTAGTTGGTAGGCCGGATACCTTGAAGCCGATATAGCTCTCAACCAGTTTGCTCAATCCGTTCGGCCAATAGGCGACTTACTTAGCCCATTTTCCAATTTAACAGAAAATGAGAGGCGAATGGTTTTGTGGCACCTGCGCGATCTAATCTGGCAATCTAAGCCTATTGATACTGATGTCGAGTTAGCTATTCAGGATAGTGCTCTGAAACCGACATTGACTCCTTGTGTGCTTTTGCTCACTCACCGGCTAGTAATTGGATTACCCAAGGTGATAAATTTACCAGATGATGAGCTAAAAAAGGGGTATATTCTACTACTACATATTTTCAAAAGAGCCTATTTACGTCGATTTGAAGACGAAAAAAGATTCCCAGGAAAATGGTGGTATGCAGATCTTTCAGATCATGAATTCGTGAAATCTTTATTAAATGGAGAGGGCTATTCTTAATAAACCTCAGTTTGCTTAGACTACGGTCCAGCTCAACTATGCTAACTGACCTTAACCCTATCCTAATCTCTCAGCTATTCATGCCAATATACCATCAATAGGGAGACTTTATTTTTTGGCAATTTTGCAAGTGCCACTTGCAAAATAAATTAGAAGCCATTCCCGGAAATTTGCTTTCGGTACCGCTTCACACTAGATATACTTATACCGGTCAAACTTACAATCTCCGAAACGGAAAGACCTTTTTCAAAGCCCCGTTTAACTTTTAAGAAATTAACCTCGTTTACACCACTGGGTCTACCTACATGTTTTCCTTTCGCTTTTGCTAGCAGTTGTCCCGCTCTGGTCTTCTCCAGGATCATTTCCCTATCGTACTCTGCTAACGATGCAAAAATACCAATTACCATCTTGCCTGCCGGAGTGGACGAATCAATCCCCAGATCCAGCGCCTTGAACACAATTCCTTTTCTGGCAAAATCTCCAACCAGGCTAATAAGATGATCCCTGCCCCTACCCAATCTGAAAAATCTGGATACAACAACCGTGTCCCCTTGTCTTAATAAAGAAAGCATTTCGTCAAGCTTAGGTCTTTGCACGGAAAGGCCACTGATCTTTTCCTGGAATATCTTGTCACATCCATATCTTTCCAGAGCCTCAATCTGTGTGTCTGTGCTCTGATCAACGGTAGAAACACGAGCATATCCAAAAACTTTGTTCATTGGTATCAAAAAGTTAGTCTCACAAATATAAAACCAAAATTTTGACTGAACCTACTTTTTGAACCATGTTTTCGATACGAAGTGGATAGGGATACGTAAGTTTCGTGATGGTTCAGAAAGGTATGACTTGTTGAGCTTATGCCAGCATTTCAGCGTAAAACTGGCTTAACACATTGCTCCAATCCATATCCTCGGTTTGCCTTTCTAAGCTGCCCCACTGCAATCGGTTGGTGACCGGCAGTTATCTAGCAGCCTCTTACAGGATATTTTAACGATATACAATTCTATTATAATTATTTAAATGGATTCAAATCCAATAATATTATGTAATTTCAGGATTTAAATCCAGTGATATGATTATTAGAACACTTCATACTAGCATAGAACAAAGATTGTTTAAGGGAAAAGCTATTCTGCTATTTGGCCCAAGGCAATCTGGCAAATCGACCTTAGTGGAGTCGGTGCTCGCCGGAAAAGAATTCATGTATCTCAATGGAGATGACTCTGATGTCCGTGAAATTTTAACCAGCACGACTGCAGCGAAGTTACGCTTGGTAGTTGGCAATAAAAAGATTCTGTTTATCGATGAAGCTCAGCGTATACCCAATATTGGCCTTACACTCAAATTATTTACAGACCAGATTAAGGACGTACAGGTAATCGCGACAGGATCATCCGCTTTTGAGTTATCAAGTAAGGTAAATGAGCCACTTACGGGAAGGAAATATGAGTTTATGCTGTATCCATTGAGTTTTGCCGAAATGGTACAGCAAAACGGGCTGATACAGGAAAAGAGGCTCCTAGAACACCGCATGATTTATGGAAGTTATCCGGAAATTGTAACTAATACAGGAGAAGAAAGAGAGCTATTGAAGCTTCTTGCAAGCAGTTATCTGTACAAAGATCTATTGATGCTGGAGCAAATCAAGAAGCCCCTACTTTTGGAAAAGCTGCTAAAAGCACTTGCCCTACAGGTAGGAAGCGAGGTCAGCTATCAGGAAATTGGTCAAACAATAGGTAGTGACAGCAAGACTGTTGATAAATACATTGATTTACTCGAAAAAGCCTATGTTGTATTTCGTCTTCCTGCGTTAAACAGGAATGTTCGCAATGAAATCAAAAAAGGTAAAAAAATTTACTTTTATGATAACGGAATACGGAATGCAATTATCAATAATTTCAAGCCTGTTACATCAAGAACGGATGTTGGTGCTTTGTGGGAAAATTATATTATTTCAGAACGCATAAAATATATGCAATATAATGATATAGACGTAAACTCATATTTTTGGCGTACAACCCAGCAGCAAGAAATAGATCTTATAGAAGAGCACGGAGACGAGCTATCAGCGTTCGAGTTTAAATGGAGCGCAAGAGAAAAACGACGCTTTCCGCAAACGTTTACAGATAATTACGCCGGTGCGAAAACCTTTATTATTTCTCCCGATAACATGGAAGAATATTTGTTAGGATAATTGATTATAACAATGACCTGATTTAGAATAACCACACGATTAGACGATACTGACAATGCGGTCATGTATGGACACATTTCAGTTCTACGCAGCGTGGCCTAAATAGCATCAGGAAAGTTTTAGTTAACATAGAATTTTATTTTTGAGACATAGAGTTGCCAACAAGAGCAGTAACACAATCGTTGCTGAGAAAACGACTAATAGTATGCCTAAATATCAAGTAATCAGGGTTAAGACGTCCAGTCTCTAATATCTGAAAGACATAATTGTGGCGACCTCTGCCCGTTATGGAAGCACGCAGAGCTGGACTTCCCACCGCAGGGTTGTGTAAAACGTATATAATCAACTAATCTCAAATGGACGATCGCCCTGCAGAACTTGTTCAAATGGCAGAAGACATCAGAAAATAAAAGGGTATAACTGAATAGGGAATCAGGCTTAGAAAACCTGAAATAGACAAGAAGATCAGAATGGCAGCAACGATTAGATTCTGATACCAACCTTTGATCCTTTTCACTCTTTATTTAATAGACAGGATGAGTAAAATCACAAGTTGTATTGCTGTACCAGGCAGGTAACCAAAACTCTCGTACTTGTAGTGGTCAGCCGCTCCCATTCCTAACAAAAACATACTCAAAAGAGAAAAATGCCTCACTGCTACAAACACAATTATATTTAATAGTGTCCAAAGAAATTTCCAAATCCAATTCATCCGGGATACAAACCGACAAAATTTAAGATAAATTATAACAAGCGGAATATTGTAATTCGCCAAAACTCTCCTTGGTGTAGCGTACATTTACATACTGGTATCCTCTTAAGGTCTTGCCAAAAAATACTTAGGGAAGTAAACTACACCTTTGTATACAGAGCATTAGAAGCTAGATGCTTTTTCTGAACTCAGCAGGTGTGTATCCGGTATGTTTTTTGAAAAACAAATTGAAACCGGGCTGCTCTGCAAAACCTATACTGTGACTAATGTCATTCAAACTCCAATCTGTTTGTACCAAAAGCGCCTTTGCTTCATCCAAAATGCGGTTTTGAATGTGTGTACTTGCATTTTGCCCTGTATGTTTTTTCAATAGCTGATTGAGATAATTCGGATGCATTTGCATGCTTCCAGCAAACTCTTTGGCTGTCTTGATACGGATTGGTGTGCTGTAATTGATACCTGAAATTTCCTTTTCCAGAAGATCAAAAAAATGATGAACGTGGGTAAAGTCTGCTGTCACCTGATCGGGTCTAGGATATCTTGCCACCCTCATGCTTTCAACCATCAGTAGCTGCAAAAATGCCTGCATCGCATCTTCCTTGAAGTCACTGTCCGCCACTTCCTCTTGCTGCATTTGTCCGAAATACCTAGTGACACCCGGGACTTCATTATCCTGTAACCGGATCACACTCCTGGACTTATCTGAAAACAGTGCAAACTTGTCAATCACCGATTTGAGTTGGCCGTGTTTGTTGATAAAATCCTTTTTGAACAATACATAATGGCCTCCGGATTCTTCTGATAAGTTCTTCCAGGAAATGATGTCGTTGGGATGAATGTAGAGTAACGTCGGCTCTTCAATGTAATAGGTGTTAAGCCCCATTGTGAACACACCCGTACCTTTAGTGATCAGCAATATTTTATAAAAATCCCTGCGGTTGGGCGACAGGTAATTCCTGCATTCATATTGCTCTCTGTCAAAAACCCGGATCATCCAGTTTTCGTAGTAGTCTCGAAAAACAGGGATCATATCCGGCAAATCGCGCAGGGTATCGATCACATTCGCATCCAGGGTTGTTTTGATCATCGTTGTCAATAGTTCTTTTATACAAATCTATTCAAAATCAGGACTTAAAGTAGTTTACTGCCTTCTGTTACTATCAATGTTTCATTCATAAGTCGGGTTCATACACCTTCACTTGTACCCTAACCTGGATACAAGCGAAGGTCTGGTTTTTCCGCCTATCCCCTATTAATCACACGAAGAATTAACTGTCTTCTCTTACATCGTCATGGTCGGTTCCTGTAATGACATCAATCCATTCGGCTATATCTCTTTCGAAGGCAGCTGTTTTGGAGCGGTAGCGTTCAAGCGTGTCGTTACCTAACGGCAAATGAACCGGCGGTTTTGCCGCATTCGCCAGTGTCACAAATGCCTGGGCCAGTTTAAGAGGATCACCCGGCTGTTTGTAGCTTACCTTGGCAGCGAAATCGCGCATGGCCCCAACAGTTTCGGCATAATCATCGATAACCCGCTTACTGCTGAAAAGTGATGATTCATCAAGGAAATTGGTGCGGAAAAATCCGGGAGCGACTACCGTTGCGTAAATACCCAACGGCGCTACTTCCAGGGCAAGTGCTTCAGTAATTCCTTCAATGGCAAATTTGGTCGAGCCATAAAGGCCCCAGCCTACATATGCCCCAAGCCCTCCGATAGAGGAAATGTTTATGATGTGACCAGACCTCTGCTTCCTCATAAAAGGCAGTACTGCACGGATTACATTCAGTGTTCCAAAGACGTTGACCTCATAGTTCTGCTTTACTTCCTCGTTAGTGGCCTCCTCCACACCTGAGAGCAACCCGTATCCGGCATTGTTAACCACAACATCTATCTTTCCAAACTTGCTAATTGCCTGCTTCACCGCCTCACTAACCTGTAGTTCATTCGTCACATCCATTGTTACCACGAGCAGCTCCGCATTTCTGTCGAAACTTGTCAGCAGTTCTTCCTGTCTGCTGCGAACAGTAGCCACTACCCTATCACCGGATGCCAATACCGCCTTGGTGATTTCCAGACCAAACCCCCGGGACGCCCCGGTAATAAACCATGTCTTTTGCGTTTTCATAATGCGATTTCTTTTTGTTGTTTGATGCAACAAAGTTGAACACATGCAGCATGTCGGATGATATCAATAACAAAGCTTACATTATGAATTTCAAAGATTTTCAATTCGGTAGCAGATTGCAGAGCGCTGTAGACTACCCCTTATCGTCATTCCAAGAGCGACAGGAAAACAAATTTAGCTCGTCAACAGAAAAGCAAATGTGTAGTCAAAGGAAACACATCACCACAAACCGAACTACTCAAAGCCGAAATGCGGCATTTGGCCACACTCCAACTTCAGCAATCAAGAAATGCTCCTGAACCGAGATGTGTATTTGGCAAATTCTGAATGACACTAAATCCAAATATTGTTAGAGAATCACACATCAATTCTGCTGCTAAGTTAGCCACCGGGATTTGCTGGAAGAAAGTCAAAATTCCGGCATAAACACATTGCCGCCCGCAAATGCCCTTCATTTATTCCGTTGCTTTGTCTTCCTTAGCATCCCTTGGCAACTGCTGCACCATAATGAATCTGATCACTTTAAATCATGAAATTATGGAAAGTACGCAAAACAAATCATCTATGCTTATGGTAGCTGAAGTAGAACTGGTATACAAAAGCCAAATCAAAGCATCAGACCGTCCTAAAATCACTACATCAAAAGATGCGTACAGGATATTGAAAGACAGCTGGAATGAAGATGAAATGGAACTTCGCGAAAGCTTCAAAATCATACTTCTAAGCCGCGCCAACTGTGTGCTAGGTATCTATGAAGTTTCCAAGGGTGGCTTGACAGGTGTTGCAGTGGACATAAGAATGATCTTTATTGCTGCTTTGAAAGCAAATGCAGCGTGCCTGATCCTGGCCCACAATCATCCCTCAGGCCAGCTCAAAGCAAGCCATGCAGACAGAAATTTTACTCAGCGCGTAAAAGATGCCGGCAAAGTTCTGGATATAGAAGTTTTAGATCATTTGATACTGACTAGCGAAGGGTTTCTATCCTTTGTAGATGAGTGCTTAATGTGAAAAATACTTCTTAAAGAAAACCCGGTAACGTAAAGAAATGTTACCGGGTTTTCCTTTTTCATAGATTTTGCTAGTCCTTATAATATCATCTAAGCTTTCAGCTCAGATCCAAAAAGATGCTTCAACATACAGCCACTTACAAAAAAGCGAACCAAGACTGGTAAGTCTCCTGGTACAGAAACCACCGTATTTCCTTGCAGGCAAGCAAAATCTTTTCAGCGAAAACAACTAATCATCATTCTACAAAAGTTACTTTTACGATTCTGGTAATAGTATTGAGTCAAAAGTAGGCTACCAACTAACTGCCAAGTACTTGCAACACAAAACCCTTTTGGTAAGGGGAAACCAGCAAAACACTTAAATAAGATCGGGGGCAATTGATGGCAAGTATGCGTGGAGTTGGCTGCAAGCAGGTGTAAGACAAAGTGAATTCCGACGAGCAGGTGAACTGGATAGGCTCTGAAAACAAGGAAATGAGGCAAGACTTACAGGAAATACAGGCCTGATATACAACTATGATGAATTATCTTCTAAACCGAAAATTAGCATTTTATATCGCCTTAATATATGTTGGATTTGGCACCTTCTCGGTCTGTTCAATCTATCCCAATGACCGCTTCCATGGAGATTGGTCCGAGTTAGGTTTATTAATAACCCTACCAATATCTATGATTAGTTTTAGCTATCGTTATGCAGAATCCGACCTACTGTATCCTGTGTTTATCATTCAGGCAATAATGTTCCTGGTTACGTTTTTAATCCTAAGTAAATTTGTCAACAGCAAGAAAATGAATACTTAAGAAGGCCATTTCGGGACCCTCTTTTCGAGTACTTGAACTTTTTAAAGAATAAAAAAAGCATAGGATCTTGACTATCTAAAAGGTTGAGTAGGACAAAACCCGGAATAATTATCCGAGAACTTAATTTCCGGAAGACTATAAAACACAGAACAAGTGGCGATAGGCTGACCGGGGCCAAGGTCTTCGTTTTGTACAATCAACTCATCTCTGCATTTCGTCGCGGAAAGACTGGTACAAAATTGGCTCGGAGATCAATTTGATAAAGAAGGCTGCGGAAAGAAATTATTATGTAACCTCCACTGTACTTTCGTTGGATAATTTTTATAAATTTCGATCAAACAAGAACCCATAATCATGAAAAGACTTCTTCTTATTTGTCCTATTCTCCTTTTGGCAGTATTGGGCTGCAAGAAAGATGAGGCTGTATTGGATGCCGAAATTATCGAGGCTCAAAAAGTTGCCACGCTCCAAAATCAGTTCCACGGAAAATATGGTATCGTTAGCTCTGTCAGTAATGAAGCCGTTGATATAAATATGGACGGTGTATCTTCCACTAACTTGTTTGAGGAGATCGATGTACTGCCTTCAGAAAAAAACTATCATTTTGACGTAGAAGTGCGCATTTATGTCGGTAACCTTTCTGCCGGAACAGCATATATATTTAGTCAGGCGTGGCCAGAGCAGTATATTCAAGTGGAAAACGAAGAATGGGCCGGTGGTCCGGGTCTGGATTATCATCCTTCACTACAAATGTCTTTTGTGCGGCAAGGCACGGCGCGCCAGTTCTATTTTTCCTCAGACCGGAAGTTGCTCCATGTACTACCAGGTGAGAAGGAGAATCCTTATCGATGGGTAAAACCCGAGTCTGTGGTCGTAGATCCTGCTGGCAGGCTGGTTATTGTCAATAAACGGTATTTGTACACAAAAAATGGCGTAAAACAAGTATCAATTACCTCAGTCTATGAACGCTTTACAAAGCAGACCTAGCCACAGCTAATCCTGATAGGACTGTCATTATTCAGATTTTTCCAGCAAGTCCCCTACTACTTTCGTCAGTAACGTCCGGTTCCAAAGACAGGCGCCGGACGCGATCAGATTTTGTAGAATGGCTCAAAAGCATATCAATTCGTCACCTCTCAAATCAATGTATCATCTTGGTAGCTGCCATGAGTTAGGTGAGACACAATTTACTTTCCTATCTGTTCCACAGCGGCTTCTAAAAGGTGTGAAATCCTTCTTCTTTTGCCTTCCGGTTTAGCAAGCTTTGCCTACTTAGGCAAAATGACCCGCTACCAATAACCATCCTGGTTTTCTGTAACTACACAATTCGGCTTAGACAAGAGAATAAACATAAAGTTTTGACAATACTGATTTCACCCCCAAAACGTATGCGGATTCTGATAACCTGTCCGTCGTTGATTGTGACTCGCAAAATATACGGAAGCTCTACCACTTGTGTCAGGACAACGTATAATACAAAACGTATATCAGCGTTGAAATTTCAGTATGCTTATCCAGACAACACATGAGAATTTTTACACTTATACTTGGATTGATTTTGTTAACGACATTTGATAAATCCGTCGCGCAGCTTTATGATACAGCTAATGTTAAACTTCAAATAATCAACCCAACCCTTGTTCTGGAACACGGCGGTTGGGATTCAGCGAAGGATGTGATTGACTTGGCAACATACAGCCGTGGATACATTTGGAAGTCCGGAACATACAGTGCAAAAGACATCAACGAAACTGTATGTATTTCCCTAAATCCAGCATCTATACGAAAACAGTATAAAGACACAGTAATTATATTTACTTCAAAAAAAGTCTTTGGCATAGCCAAACCAGAAGATTTACCCCCTAAATTATTAACTGCTCATGCTGACGAGCTTATTCACGGAAAACTCGTGCTTTGGAATGCTGAAAGTCCTGCCTGGTATTTAGGTAAAATTACGCCGATAATTGACAATAGAAAGGATCAGCAGGACTATGAGTTTTATCAGAGCTTGTCAAAATTCACTGTTCGTAACGGCTTGCCGTTTCTTAACGGCAGACCTGTCAGGCTAAACACTGTCAGATACAAAAGTACATTTTCCGACAAAGAGAAAATGATAAGAGACATATTAGCCCTCAAATCTTCTAATACCAACACAGCAATAGTTAACAGGTTAGATACATCATGGCTGACTCTTTGTGACAGTCTGGGTTTTTACACAATAATGGAACACAGCCTTTTGCCAACTGCTACTGCTAGTGGATCCTTTAATGAGTACGTAGATATATTCAGCGACGACCACAACAGTGGCGGTTACGTTCCAAACATTAAATTCGGATCACTTATATTTTTTTACGTAAATAGCGATGACAGATCTAAAGTAAAAAAGTTAAATCAGGATATTCCGTTCTTTGCAAGATATCCAAATACTTTCTACGGCGCCAATGATTTACCAGGTGTTTTGACTCTGAAATATGAAACTTATCTGGGTGACAGCACTGTCAACTCCAACAATAACAGAAAGGTGCTAAGCAACTTACAGAAAATCTACAGACACATTGAATCAGAGCTCAAAGCCCCAGAGAAGGGCATTCTGACCGTAACAAACAACTTCAGTTTTAGAAATATTGAAGGGACAATTTTTAGATGGAAGGCGCTTAACGGCCATCACCTTGTCGAAGGATCAGGGACTGTTCCAAATCTGCCTGCCGGAGAAAGCATTGCTATTTCTTTGAACTTTCCAAAAGATACATTCAGCAAAAGCAGCACCTATTCATTTGAAATCAGCTTCTCTCCTAAAAACGACACCGATTTCCATGGAATGAAATACATTACGTCACCTTATTACCGCGAGTATACCGCTCCTGATAGATAAGCTGTTATACCCTCTTTTTCTCCATCACCCAATGGCAAACATCTAATCTGAATCCGTTCGATATGATTTAATCTCTGATTTTCAACGGAAAGCATCTACTGAAATCAGCTCTGAAAGTAACCGGCATATAAAATGCATACCTGCAATGCTGCTTCTTCCTTTGAGTAAAGTAGCCCGAATGCTTAAATAGCAAATCAGATACAAATTCAGACAGTGATCAGCTTGACTGTACTTCCGTTCTTAGGATGATACGATGGTGTATACTGAATGTATCCCATGCCCTCTAGCTCCTGAATGTACTTATGGTAAGTTGCAGCCGCCTTTATTCTGGAAAGCTTCATTACCTTGCTTCGTGATATTGAAAATGCACCTTCTGACCTGTTCTTTGCAAACATGATAATAAGAGCCTGGTAGATAGCCAGATGCCAGTTGTTTAGTCTCTCGTCCTTGGAGGCCTCACTTAATGCGCGTAAAAGCATATCGGTTTTCATATATATCAGGCTTTCTTGTTCAACAAATCTTCAATGTCCCGGCTTCGGTAATACAGCAATCCGCCAATTTTCACCGGCTTTAATACGCCTGCGATCCGCAGATTTTGAAGTGTACCCGCCGAAATTTTTAAAAACTTTCTGACTTCGGCGCTTTTCAGCCACTCAGAGGCCTTTGGTTCGGATGTATTCATCAGCAACTTTAAATCGCCTAGCAGCTGCTGACGAAAAAGCTGCAGGTCCTCCTTGGTAACCAGTTCGATCTGCATAGTACTTTACTTTAAGGTTTCTACTGACTTTTAAATACCGGTCAGAAATATCCGGCTCTGTTTGAATTTGTAGTAGGAAGGCTCGTAACGGATGTAGTTATACTCAGCTAATTCGTGCAGAAGCTTGACGAAAGTAGCGCTGCTTGAAATCTTGGCAGCCAGCATCACCTGGCTTGAATACGCTGCAAGCGGGCCATTTGATCCCTGATTCTCCCAAAGAAGAATCAGGGCCGTATAAAGCCCGATGTGCTTTATTCCAATGCGCGGGTCCTTTTCGATATCAGAAAAGAACCGTTTCAAAAGTGCTGCTGCGTTTTGCATAGATTTATTCCGATTCCTTTCAGTAAGTGTTATTCACTTTCATTGCTTCATACCTTGTGGGGCTGTCTAAACAGATACCTTTTTACCCTTTCTGGTTTTAGGTGCTGTCTGATCGCTATCCGCCTTCTGCTGCTGTTTGGCGTCTTTCTTCTCGTTTTGCTTCTGGGAAGCCCCCTCCCTTTCAGACTGCCGTAGCCCGTCGATTGTCAGCCGGCGGTTATTCTGATCATACACAGTCACAGTCTTAAACTGCGGGTTGGCTTCAAGAAAAACCCTTTGTTCGTTTACGTTCTGTTGAAAGGTGACAGCCTGCCGGTTACCCTTCCCAAGTGATTCCAAAACTCTGGTTTTCTCATTGACATCAGACAGCTCTTTGATGGGCAGTTTCGCAACTGATTTCTCCAGGTCAAAACCGTACTTTTCACTAAACTGCTTAAACTTGTAGTTTCCGTTTTGCGCAGTGTCCTTAAAATCAAGCTGCACCCAGGCGTTATACAAAGCCCCCTCTTTACTGATCAGATCTTTGTTCACAGCCCTGCCGTCGAGCAGATTATAGGCTTCCTTCTGCGTGATATTTCCTGCTTGCCGGTTGATATAAAAGGTCTGCTTGATAGCCTGCTCTGCATTTTCCTTTTTCAGCGCAGCATCGTAGCTGTTAAAAAAGTACATATCACTCTGGGCAGATTTTTTAAAATGAAGCGATGAGCTTAGCTCGTCTTTCCCATGCTGCGCTGTATGCGACAGCCTGAACTCGTTTTGTGCTTTGGCAAGGTTCGCTTTTAGCGCTGCTTCCAGATCCTGACCGAATCCTGTAAACTTGATCTGGTCTTTTAGATATTCAAAATTTTTCTCGTTCATGACCCTGCTGGTTTGAATCTTTTAAAAAATCAACTGATCAAAGCACCGGTCTGGCCTTGATAATCGTCTTGTTTTGCACCTGTAAGCGCAGATGACGCCCTCCATTTTTTTCCATCAACTGAATCGTCAGCTGCTTGGCATCCGGAATTGTGAACTTGGGAACTGCAAACACCATCTCGTGCTCGTTGCTAGCATCAATGCCTGGCGTCTGAGCATGCACATGCAAGGGGGTAACTTCTGTCTGCTGGGTAGCTACTCTTTTTACACGCTTTTTATCGCTGATAAAAAACCTCAAACTCTCAATTCCGTAGGAAACATTAGAGCGGTTAGCAATCCTAAGCCGGTAGAAAACCACCTCCTTATCGATGTAAACGCCAGTCAAAGAAAGCCTAACCTTACCCGAGCCGTCACTGATCCTTTTGATTTTGTTCCTGTCTGCCGCTACGCGCTCAGCGCTCTGTTTCAGATATTGCTGGTTGGGCTCTTTTTCCAAAAGCGCATCTGCTCCTCTGGAGTTTTCTAAAACCTTAATCAGCTCTATATTCAACTGCGTGGGCTGCTCTGTGTAGTCGACCACAAAAGAGAACAGTTTTCCATCCGCAGTCACTACGGTCAGATTCGTCTGTTTCATGTTTTTTTCTGCCGCTTTCAGCTGTAATATATTCTCAACCCCTTTGGCCTTCTGAGCCAGTATATCACGGCTACCCCTGTCAACACTTTTGATCGCGTAAGGAAAGATCACGTTCACTGTCTTGTTATAGGTGATCTGAAGCGGAAAGGGCTCAATCACATAAAGCTCTACGTCCTGGCCTAAAGCCATGGCTGCTGTAGCCAGCCAAAGCAGGCACACTATGCCGCTTAATTTGCTCTTTTTAATCATCTTCAATTTTGTTTTACGGTGATTTAAATTCAGATCGCTTTCTGACCAGCATCTTTTAAAAGAATCTGGTAGCCCGCCTTCACAGATACCTGCACAAGTCTGGCTTTTCTTCCCAGTAGCGTCTTGGCCGCCTGTATACCTGCCCCTGCCACCTGAGCACCGATTGATGGGTCGAGAGTGCCCACAGATAATCCTTGTATATCCTGGCTGACAGATTGTTTGGCCACATTTCTTGATATTGATCCCGGTATATAAATCCCGGCCTGCCCGTCCATATCATACACCGACAGCCTGACAGGAAACAGAGAGCTATTCAGTCTGATCGAAGAGATATCAACCATAAGCCGCTCCCCGTTAACGCTCACTGTCCCGTACACAAAACTGTCTTTGGGGATCAGCACTCTCTGTACATAGATATCTGTAGCAAGTCTGAGTTTGATGCTAGAACCCGTCACCAGCGTCTGCTGCTCGTGCACCACTGCTTTGATGGCGTTGTCCGTGCTGCCACTAACAGCATCATCCAAAGAAAAAAATCCGTTGGCCTGAAAGCTGATCTGTGAAACCGGGTCGCCGGTAGAATCAGCGCCGAAGTCTGCTACCGGCGTCTGGTCTGCGGCGGCTGTGACCGCAAAAGACGGGAGCTGCGCGCTTTGCTGCCTGGTTCTTTGAGCAACTCTGTCAGGATGCTGAATGTCAAGAATCTTTTCAAGCATACCGTTTAACTCTAAAAGCTCGGGGTCCCCCTGGGCGGTGTTCTGCTGGATTTCAAGGCTTCTGATCAGTGACTGTTTTTTAGCAAGGTAATCATCTGAGCTGAGTGGTCTTTCTGCCGGCTCTGCAAACTGCGGCTGGGTACTTTGTGCCAGCACCGAATCAAGAGATTTGAGTTTACTGATGATATCTGTTTGTCTGCCCTGCCCGTAGGTTTTGCCTTTATAGGAAACCGTTTTTGCTTTCTGCTTCAGATCCTGCGGGGCCCCAAGCCCCTGTATCGTAAGCCCTTCTGCGAGCTCGTCTCGGCTGGCCAATTCTGCGCTCCTGTAAGGATCCTTCTTTAACTGCTCGCGGATCTTGGCAGAATCATCCGTCGCCTTTTTATAGTAGGTAAGCTTACTGAAAGCGGTCTCGTCTTTAAGTTTTGGATCGGGAAGGCTCGTGTTCAGCCCCTGAGGCTCATTTTGTGCTACCTGATTCTTGTAGATCATTTTAATTCCTACCGCCCAGTAGGCCAGCGTCAAAAAAGGCAGTAGCAGTAGCGGCAGATAGGTGTAAAACTTTTTATTCTGCTCAAATAAGGCCGAATGTGCTCTTGTTTCCATGGTTATTTTTTGATTTGGTTTAACTGATTCAAACTATCTTCTACCACCGCCTTTTCCAGACTGTCCAGATACATTTTGATCTGGTACTCGGCCCGCTGCCGCTTCTGGATTTCATCGGCAAAATTCCGGATCACTCCAGCACCACCGTGTATTTTTGATTTGCCAGAATGCATCAGACCTTGCACAATCAGCCGTCCGCAGAAAACACTGCCTGCCAAAAACAGCATGATACATACCGCCTTCAGTCCTTTTGATGTGAGCTTTCCGGCCCCGGTGCTCATCAAACCTGCCCAGCGCCGCTGTAAAGCAGTTAGCTTTTGAAAGATTCTTCGGGCCGCAGTGCTATCTTTTTCGCTATCAGCTTTCGCTACGCGGTGCGCATTGAATTTGTAGAACATGATTGCCTTGTTTTAATGATTGATAAATTCGGTTTGGCCCCTTACCGGCTTTGAACGCCTATATCCTTGTTTTCAACCGTGATCCATTTCTCGATCAAAAATCCGTGTGGATTGTTATCAGATCTGGATACAGTCCGAAGTGATCCTTCGGTGATCAGTCTGCGCGTAACGATGCTGGTCGGGCGGATGATCCGCTGGCGGGCGCTGCAATGAAAGCTGTAGGGATAGCTCTGTGTCTGTACCCGGATGCTGTCAATCTGAAGCTGCTGGCTGATATTTCCGGAAATGATACCCGTATAGTAGCCCGATTCACGCAGATCATCATACTGCTTTTTCGCCGAACCATCCGCCAGATAAAGCGCCTTGGCAACACCGGACTGAATCGCTTTATCATCGGGATCAAGCGTAAAAAACAGCCTGTGAAAACTTGCGATATGATCCCTTGCTTCCACCTCTATATTCTCCCCTCTCTCAGATGCGTAAGCTTCAAGAATTTTTCCTGACTCCAGAATATAGACCCTGGACTGAGCCGTTTCAATGCTTTTCAAGCTTTTGAAAACCGTAAAGCAGCAAAAGATCGCGGAGCTGATCACGGCCACAAAAGTGAAATTCCTGATATGCTTGAATGCCGTATCAATGTTTTTGGCTTTTTGAAACATGGCGTTTTTCTATGTTTAAGTGGTTCTAACTGTTGGCTTGGCCTTTGTGAGGCCTCTGTGGCATTCTTCCAAAACCACCTGATGCCGGAAATGCCGAGTTGGCGCTCGCCATGGCCGTATTGGCAAAAAGGGTCGTTACCTTCTGTAGTAGCGTATTTTGACCACCCGCCTGAATAATGTAGCCCGCCACCGAGGGCACCGAGAAATAGCCCACTATTCCGATGATCAGAAAAATAAGGTAGGCCATATCATGGGCGTTGAAAAAAGTATCGCCGCTCTGCTGCACCTGACGGATGTCAAGCGCTATCATTTTTTCCTGGATCTTGCCAATGATCGCACCGAAGATGTTGGCCACCGGAAGCCACAGATAAATGTTGATGTAGCGGGCAATCCAGGCAGTGAGTGTATGCTGAAACCCGTCAAAGACGGCGATCCCAAAAGCGATTGGCCCTATCACAGCCAGCACAATCAAATGAAATGTTCGGATCGTATTGATACACAAAGCCGCCGATTCAAATACCACTCTTAGGACCTCGCTGAGCGCGGCCTTGATTGAGTTTCTGAAATTATAAGACTGCTTGGCCATATAAAACTTGATATCATTTGATATCCCGTCGGTAAAACCTTCCGAGTAGCCATCGCCATAGGTGTATTTCAGCCACTTTTCACGCGATCCTTTCTGATCATCGCCTACATACATCTCCCAGAACGCAGAGGACTTAACTGCGTCCTCTTTCTTTTTTAGAAGCAGCGCAATCGCTTTGTCCGAATCCTGCACCATACCAGACGTTCCCCTGACTGTCGGAGAGAGCACCGCGTTAAGCAGCGCGATCACAGAAGGGAAAATCAGGATCGCAAAACCAAGTACAAACGGGCGGAAAAGCGGGTAAAAATCAATCGGTTCCGCGCTGGCCAGATGGCGCCATATCCGCGAGCCGATGTACCAGATCGCTGCAAACCCTGCTATGCCACGGCCTACACTGATCAGCTTACCGCAAAGCGGCAGCATCTCACTGTACAAGCTGTCCAGTACACCGTTCAGGCCCCTGACCTGCTCAGAGAAACCCTGCGCCTGGACAAAATGCGGCCATAGCGCTGCCAGCATCACAAATCCTGTGATTGTAAAAATCTTTGTTTTCATTTGTTGTGATTTTAGCGTTTCAGATCATAGAGCTCCTGCAGCATCTGTGTATCCGATATGGCATTCTTTCTTTGTGCAGCCAGCATCGAAGCGCTGCCGTTAAAATGCCTTAGAAAAGAAAGCTGATCGGTAATCTCTTCATAAAGCTGATCAATCGCGGAAAGCCGCTCATCATCTGACGCCCTGAGTTTTTTCGCTGTCAGAATCATTGTCAGCGCATCAAGGTTTTTAAGACTCGCCGATGTAAGCTGATTATATACCTTTCCAATGTAGGCAAGCTCATCCTGTGTGAACTGACCTGAAGCCCTAAGCCTTCCGCGCGCCTTGCCCAGCTCATCTGCGAGCGCAAGCTGAGAAGCGATAATATCCTTTACCCGCGAGTAGTTTCTCACCGCAGGGCTCACCTGCAAAAGTCCATCCAGGAAAGCTTCGTGTAACTTAAAATTGCCCTCAGACAAATCCTTGATCACATTGTAGCCTTTAAAAAGAATCTCATAACCCGCTTTAAGCTCCTGCAGAATCTTTCTGAGCTCGTTTAGCTTTTCAATATTCAAAATCAGCTGTGTGACTTCGGCCGTCTGTGCTCGCGCGGGAGCCATGCCCGATGAGATCAGAAGCCAAAACAGCAGAAGCAGTTTTTTCATAACACGCATCAGTTTAAGGAATGGATACTTTTTCTTAACCCGATCTCAGCGTTTTCATTTCTGATCTGAGCAGCAAGCAGCTTTGTTTTCTGATCGAAACTTTTCACAAAACTGTAATTGTCCTGCATCTGCCGGAAACCAAGTTCGATCCTCTCTATACGCTGATCATCGCTCATCGACAGATTGCCATTTCTGATCACCAGAAAAAGGTTGTTGATCACCGACTGACAGTCGTCATACACCAGCTTTAAAACCCATTCGATATAAGCCATCTGGCCGGGGTTAAACACCTGATCTAGCTCAGAAGGCAGCTTCTCACAGGTATCGTTCACTCTGCCGTGAAGTTCTGTGATCTGCTGAAGCCTGGAGGATGAGCCGACCTTCGGGTTCACGATCAGCAGCGAATCAAAACGGTTCTTGTGCAGCTTGAACTCACCCTCCTTGATCTGACCAATGATGTCCAGGCCCTCTTTGGCAATCTTGTAGCCTTTCTCTGTCAGCTCCAAATAAACTTTCAGCTGGGCAATCTGCCCGATAAGATAGTCTTTCTGAGTGGCGTTTTGTCTGAACCACTCCCTGAAATTCTGAGCCTGGCAAAGATTTGAGCAAAGCAGCACTAAAATTGCAATAGATATTGTTTTCATAATCCTCATCACTATTCGATTCCGTAGAGTGCTTTGACTACCTGCGCATCAAACCTGCTGTTAGCCCTGGACAGACTCAGCACCTTGTTCTCGCGGTTGAAGCTACTAAGCTCGTCGTAGATCTTATCCACCTGAGCAGCAACCCTGTCAATAATTTCAATCCGTTTGACATCCGACATCTGGGTACTGAAAGATTTCACCACCAGCGTAAGCAGGTCCACATTTTTTGCCGTTTCATCCAGCATCCCCTCATAGACCTTTTGCATATAGTAAAGCTCGGCAGCTGTAAAGTGTTTGTCCTTTTGAAAAAGCGCCCATGTGCTTTGATACTCATCGATGAACAGCACCTGTTTTTCTGCGATCTGTTTGATTCTAAAGTAGTAGGCAATCACTGCCTTCACTTTCTTTAGCTCATCGTAATACTCCTTGTACAAATCCCGCTGCTTTTTGACCCAGTCAGCAATTTCATCCAGTTTTAACTGGGCCATTGTATTCTCCAGCGCCTTTTGCGCATTCTGGAGTTTGATCACCGCATTCTGCCTTCTTTGAATCAGTAAATCCACTGCCTTGACCACCCTGGAAATTGCTGCTTTGATGATCGCCGCCCACCCGGCTGCCGCTCGGGCCTCCCCCGCCGGTGCGATCGTAGCCGCACACACCATCAGAATAAAAACTGCTCTTTTTAACATGATCTTTTAGGTTTTATGCCCTGGCCGAAGCCAATAACTCGCCAGCCAGCACTTGGATCCCTTTTTTGATGCTCCCATATTTTTTTGCATACTGTTTGACCTTTACCTTTTCAGTTTGCTCTGTCGTATATGCGTAGGATAAGAACCCGGCGCCTTGCCATATTGACTATGGTAGGTTTCCAAGAACTCTCCCCCGAACCGTACGTACCT